>JBFWZD010000020.1:0-83920 GCA_050185705.1 Nitrospira sp.
TATCGCTGTATACATGAAGGGCAAGTAGCGTCCCTATTGACGGAGGCTCCAGAATCGGCTGCGGATCGGGCCCATCGGCTCGACCTCACACGCCACCCAGCGAGACCAGTCTCCTAGGGAACGAAGCAACGATTGTGGTGTCACGTCGCCGGTCGTTTGCCAATATTCGTCCCAGGTCCCCTATTTTGCTGCAGGTTTTAGTAGTAGCCGTTTCCGACTTGACAGAAATCGTCTAAATTCGCAAAAATAAACGGCGAAGTCGCAGTCGGATTGAAACACGGGTTCGAATCCCGTGGGGACTATCATCCCTCGCCCGGAGGTTAATCAATATAGCTTAATCTAGTGACGGGGAGGGAAGTATGAACCTGCTGACCTTTCGCTTCCGCCAGTCCTCAGCCGTAGACTTCTATTGGAACCTCGAGTTGGCCAAGCGGGGATCCCTCCGCGAATTCAAGGTCCATCCCAACATCACCATTTATGAGTCGGTGTTCGATCTCCTTAACCCGATTCACGTCGGACATGCCTTGTCCCTTGCCAAGGCCCTGGTGCTCGACAAACGAGCCGAGGTCTTGTGGAGAAATACGTCCTTGACCATGGTGCTCGTCCGTGATGTGCTGGAGTGCTATCAGCAATCGATGCAGGTTGACGACCATCATGCACATTGTTGGTTCAAGATTCGACTCACATTAGACCTGACTGTGACACGATTGGAGGTGGAGTCCGACGACGTGGCAAAGTCGTTCGTGTTTCCATGCCGTCGTGCAGCCACCCATGCCTACGGTATTCACTACGAGCACCCAGGGACGATCTATGACCAATTGGAGTCCGCCCTGTGGCGTGCCGGCACACGGTGGTGTCCGCGGCTCGCGGATCTCTCAGAAATAAAACTGGTCAATGTGGAGTTGCAGACGAAAAAGTAAAGAACCGGTGGTCACAGAGTCCTTCGAACATGATGCGAAACTCGCTTGGCGTAAGGCGGTGACTACTGGTAAGCTAAGACCGTAGAACCGCAGATCAGCAGATCCAGAGGATAAGCCAGCGATACGGCGTCGGACGGTGAATGGGTAATCCGCCGTACCGGTCGATGGAACGAGGGGGAACCATGAATACCAGGATGAAAAACTTACTGTTGTGGGGCATGATCGCCTTGTTCATAGTGTTGCTGTTCAATATGTTTTCCGTTCCGACCCATGCACCGGAAGAAGAGGTCTATTTCAGCGATTTCATCGCCAAGGTGGAACAGGGCGCGGTGGTCAAGGTCATTATGCGTGGCCGTCACATTAGTGCGGTGCTGAAAGACAGCACGCGCGTTCACACCTATGCGGCGGAAGATCCTGATCTGATCACGATGCTGCGAGACAAAGGAGTTCAGATCGAAGTCAAACCGTCCGGTGAGAGTCCATGGTACGTCACGTTTCTCTACACGTGGGGTCCCTTCATTCTCTTCCTAGGACTGTTTATCTTCTTCATGCGGCGGATGCAATCCGGCGGGAACGGGGCCTTATCGTTCGGGAAAAGCCGCGCCAAGATGCTGACGGAGGAGCACAAGAAGGTCACCTTTGCCGACGTCGCGGGTGTCGATGAAGCGAAACACGACGTGCAAGAGATCGTTGAGTTTTTGAAAGATCCTCGAAAGTTCCAAACCCTCGGTGGTCGCATTCCGAAGGGAGTGCTGGTGGTCGGCCCTCCAGGAACGGGGAAAACCCTGTTGGCAAAAGCAGTTGCGGGCGAGGCTGGTGTGCCATTCTTTAGCATCAGCGGGTCGGATTTTGTGGAGATGTTTGTCGGAGTCGGGGCGTCGCGAGTGCGCGATCTGTTTGAGCAGGGAAAGAAACATGCACCCTGCATTATTTTCATCGACGAGATCGATGCGGTTGGTCGCTTGCGTGGAGCAGGGCTGGGTGGCGGCCATGATGAGCGGGAGCAAACGCTCAATCAGCTGCTCGTTGAGATGGACGGCTTTGATACGACGGAGGGTGTGATCTTGGTCGCGGCGACCAACAGGCCGGATGTCTTGGATCCCGCATTGCTGCGTCCGGGACGCTTCGACCGACAAGTCGTCGTCGATCGGCCGGACCTTCGTGGCCGGGCGGAGATTCTGAAAGTCCATACGAAAAAGGTGCCGGTGGCGGCCAATGTGGAATTGGACAAGATTGCCCGTGGGACGCCGGGCTTTTCAGGCGCCGATCTCGAAAATCTGGTCAACGAAGCCGCCCTGTGGGCCGCGCGTCAAAACAAAACCGAAGTGGGCACGGTCGATTTTGAGATGGCCAAAGACAAGATTTTGATGGGGGCTGAACGAAAGAGCATGATTCTGACAGAAGAAGAGAAGCGGGTCACGGCCTATCATGAGGCGGGACACGCGCTGATGGCGAAACTCCTGCCGGGAACGGATCCTGTGCACAAAGTCACCATCATCCCTCGAGGGCGTGCGCTGGGTGTTACGATGCAGCTACCGACCGAAGATCGTCATAGCTATACCAAGGAATTCTTGTGTGACAGGTTGGCTGTTCTGATGGGTGGCCGAGTGGCGGAAGAACTCGTATTCAAACATGTGACGACAGGTGCAGGAAACGATCTGAATCAAGCGACCGATCTGGCTCGCAAGATGGTCTGTGAGTGGGGGATGAGTGAGAAGCTGGGGCCGTTGACATTCGGGCAGAAAAACGACTCGGTATTTCTCGGCCGAGATTGGACCGCTAAACGGGACCTCAGTGAACGCATTGCGAAGGAAATCGATTCCGAGATCAAACAGTTTGTCACCGAAAACTACGAACGCGCCAAGCGGGTGTTGACCGAACATATGGCCGTCTTGACGGCGCTGGCCGAAGCACTGTTGGTCAAGGAATCGTTGGATGGGATCGACATCGACCGAATTCTCATGGAGTCTTCTGCGGGAACGGTACCTGCCTAGCCACACCGGATTGAGTAAGTAACCGATCGGTGTTTGTGCGTTCGCACGCACGAACCTTTCATTGACGCCTCTATTCGTGGTTGTGTATAACCGACTACACAACCACGAACTTTCTTCGAGGACTGCATGTACGCACGTGAATTTCGCGACGGCGCAAAAGATGGGTTAGAAGCGCTTGAGCCGCTTGATCCTGACAAGATTAGCTCGTTCGGCGAATTGCTCGAGGCGATGGGGAAGACCGCGTTTGGCGGACGGCATCTCGGCAAAGCCTTCGATGTGCTGTGGGCGATGATCGAGGATCCGGACTGCAAAGTCGTCATGACATTGTCCGGTGCGATGACGATTGCCAAGATGGGCAAGCTCATCACGAAGATGATCGATGAAGACATGGTGCAGTGCATCATCTCGACCGGAGCGTTGATGGCCCATGGACTGAGCGAGTCCGTTGGAAAAACGCATTATCGGCATGATCCGTCGATGAGCGACGAAGAGCTTTTTCGAAAGGGGTACAATCGTGTCTACGATACCCTTGAGATGGAAGCAAACTTGAATTATGTCGAGCACGTTGTCACTCGAACAGTGAAACGCCTCAGTCAGGATACCCCGCTTTCATCGCAGATCATCACAAGGGAGTTGGGAAAGACCTTGGCCGAAGAATTTGACGGCGAGGGGATTCTGAAGAGCGCCTATTTGAAGAAGGTTCCCGTATACATTCCGGCCTTCACCGATTCAGAGGTCGGGCTCGATATGGGGATATGGTCGATGGGCCGAGAGGTCGATCAGGCACGATCGAAGGCCGGCCCCAACGGCGATCTGGGAATCTTGCAAGCCATTCTGAACTCCTATCCATCATTTAACCCCTATCTGGATCTGAATAGTTATGCCGATACCGTTCTTTCCGCCAAACGTCTCGGAATTTTCACGATCGGAGGAGGCGTCCCGCGAAACTGGGCGCAACAGGTCGGTCCGTATATCGAAATCGGCAACCTGCGATTAGGGCTCTCCGTGAAGCCGCCCCGGTTCCAGTATGGAGTAAGAATTTGTCCCGAGCCTGACTATTGGGGTGGACTCAGTGGGTGCACCTATCAAGAGGGACTGTCCTGGGGAAAATTTGTGACGCCGAAGGACGGTGGACGATTTGCCGAAGTCTTGAGCGATGCCACGGTCGTCTGGCCGCTGCTGATGATGGGCCTTCTCGAGAGAAAAAAGGCCGGCGTGGTGCGCCGGTCGTGAGCGGGGTCATTAGAAGACGGGTGGGTCAGTTGTGCCTTGGGAGTATCCTCTTATGGTCTTCCGTCGCCATTGCCGGAGATTCACCGGATACTGATGTCCGGATAAGGGGACAGATCAATGCCCCCCTGACCCTGATCGAATACTCTGATTTCACCTGTGGGTACTGTCTGAAATTTTTCAAAGACACCTGGCCGCGCATTCAGGCCCGCTATGTCGATACCGGGAAGGTCCGGTTTCTCTATCGAGATTATCCGCGCGCCGATCAGGGTCCGGGTGTCGATGCGGCGACGGCGGCGCGTTGTGCCGGAGCACAGGGTAAGTATTGGGCGATGCACGATCGCCTCTTTGCTGAAGGGGGAAGACTCGACAAGCAAGTTTTCCTTCGGCATACGTCGGCGATTGGTCTCGATCAACCGGCATTTGAACGGTGCTTGAGTGATGGCCGGTACAACAAGTCGATCTTTGAAGATCGCCAGGAGGCCAACCGATGGGGATTTCATGGAACGCCCGGGTTCATTCTCATGCGAACAGCCACGGAACCGACTGAAAATGAACCGGCCGTCGCGATACCTGGCGCATTTCCATTCGAGATGTTCGCGGAAGAAATCGATCGACTTCTGGCAAGTGCTCGACCGTCATCCAATTGAGCCGGAGTCGGGAGGCTGTGGGCGTGCTCGTTCATGCGTCTAGTTTCGTAATCCTGAGCTAGGGGGACTTATGGTGTCGATGCAATCGTTCTGGCCCGTTTCGCATCGTGACGATGACTTTTGGGTGTGCATGTCGTGTCTGACCGAAGTCTTCTACCGAAAAGTTCCCATGCCGGACTGTCCGTCCTGTCATAGCGTGTCAACGTACGAAGGGTTTACGTTGGAGGCAATCCAAGACTGGGGAACGGAAGACCTGATTGCAAAGGCCGTCGCTGCGCGAGAGGCTGCGCCGTCTCCTCAACAGTCGGCTGAATCTGCCCCCGAGTCTGCTGCGCAGGTCGAGGCGGCGGATTGACAGCGAACGGCATCATCTAATCTTCACGTCGGACTCCAGCGAGTCTTCTAGTGCAGGAATCACGACCCTTCCTCGTTCATGGTCAGTGGAAACAGAGCGGCGCGATCGCCCCGGTCGTTGATCCGTTCACCGGGAAACTCGTGGCGCAGGTTGCCCAAGCGACCGAGTCCGACGTCGATCAAGCCGTGGCATCCACATCAAGCGCCGCTGGCCCTATGGGGCAGCTTCCCTCCCATGCCCGATACGACATGCTCCAACAAATTGCGACTCTGCTCCATCGACGGCAAGACGACGTGGCCGGTACGATTTCGACGGAAGCGGGCAAGCCGATCACCGATGCAAGGCGGGAAGTCACCAGGGCCATCCAAACGTTCACGATTGCCGCTGAAGAAGCACGACGGATTCCGGGGGAGGTGATCCCCCTCGATTGGACTCCAGGATCAGACACGCATGTCGGCATGCTTCGCCGTTTTCCCATCGGTCCGATTCTCGGCATTACGCCCTTCAATTTTCCGCTCAATCTTGTGGCGCACAAAGTTGCACCGGCCCTCGCTGCCGGTAATCCCATTCTCATCAAGCCAGCCCCTCAAACGCCGCTGACGGCCCTCTTACTCGGAGAGATTGCCCTTGAGGCGGGAGTGCCTCCAGGTGGGCTGAATGTCGTGCCGTGCGACAATCGGCTTGCCGAACGCATGGTGGTCGATCCGCGATTCAAGTTGATGAGTTTCACCGGAAGCGCGTCGGTGGGATGGATGTTGAAAGCCAAGTGCGGGAAGAAAAAGGTCACCCTTGAGCTCGGAGGCAATGCGGCGGTGGTGATCGAGCCGGACGCCGACATCGAGCTTGCCGCTCGGCGTTGCGCCGCCGGGGGATTTGGGTATGCCGGTCAGACATGCATTTCCGTACAGCGAATCTTTGTCCATCATTCGATTGCCGACCTCTTTACGACCAAGCTGCTCATGCAGGTTGCTCGACTGAAAGTGGGCGATCCAACCGACGAAACCACGACCATCGGACCCCTCATCGACGAGGCAGCCGCTCAACGGGTGGAGGGGTGGATCGGCGAGGCCGTGGCGGACGGAGCGCGCCTGTTGTTGGGGGGGAAGCGTACAGGATCACTGATTGAAGCCACGGTACTGTCGAATGTGAAGCCTGAGATGAACGTCTCCTGTCGAGAGGTGTTTGGACCGGTCGTGACGGTGACGCCCTATCGCCGGCTCAGCGAAGCCGTCGCGTTGCTCAATCAATCGGATTTTGGGCTACAGGCCGGAATTTTCACGCAAGACATCGATAAGATATTTTACGCGTTTCGTCATGCGGAAGTCGGCGCCGTCCTGGCGAATGAAATTCCGACGTTTCGTGCGGATCACATGCCCTACGGTGGCGTTAAAGATTCCGGCTTAGGACGTGAAGGAGTCCGAGCGGCGATCGAAGACATGACCGAGCCACGCATGCTGATCATGAACCTGAAGGAGCCATCCGGCCCAAGCGAAAAAAGTGTCTAGAAGTATTGCGAAGCCGGTCCATTCTTGCTACAACACACGCCCGATACTGCCGTTGATCTGGTCTATGTCGTTTGTCTGGTTCGTCTCGTCGTCGGACACAACTAAACAAGCCGGATACACTAAATAAGCCGCTCAGCCAGGTCCACCAGACGAAAGGGAAGATGATGGTACCTACGCAGATGTTTCTCACGAGAGGTGTGGGAGTTCATAGGGAGAAGCTGGCCTCCTTCGAAGAAGCGTTGCGCAGCGCCGGGGTCGCGTATTGCAATCTCGTCAGTGTGTCGTCCATCCTCCCACCTCATTGTAAGATCATCCCCCGAAAACGCGGTGAACAACTGTTGAAGCCCGGAGAAATTACATTTTGCGTGATGGCCCGTTCAGAAACCAATGAGCGAAACCAACTGGTTTCGGCGTCGGTGGGGCTGGCGAAACCCACGAATGTCGGCACCTATGGGTATCTCTCAGAGCACCATGCGCACGGCGAAACGGACGAGGAAACAGGAGAGTACACCGAAGACTTGGCCGCGCAGATGCTCGCGACGACGCTCGGCGTCGAGTTCGATCCGAACGTCGCGTGGAAAGAGCGTGAACAAGTGTTTAAGATGGGTGGAAAGATCGTCAAGACGTTGAATATCACCCAATCCGCTGTTGGGAAAAAGGGGAAGTGGACGACGGTCATTGCGCTGGCGGTCTTCATTCCACCAGAGAATATTCCCAGCCGTTCTCGCAAGTAAGGGCCGATCGTGTTGATTGCGTCATGCTCAGCTGTCCGCCTCACGTAAAGGGAACACACCCATGACGCTTCCCGTTGGGTGGGAGGGCGCTGATGGCAATTTTCTCGGCATCGACGAACCCTGGTGTCATCCTGACCAAGCCGGTGTGTACGTGTTGCCGGCTCCCTATGAACATACCTCCAGCTACATCCGTGGATCAGACCATGGTCCGTCGGCCATCCTGGAAGCGTCCAGCCAAGTTGAGTTCTACGATGAACAACTCCGCGTTGAGCCCTATCGCGAATGGGGTGGCATCGCGACGGCTTCACCGTTAGACCTCAAGGGGAACGTTGATCGCGCCGCAGTCGACGCCATCGAGGCGTTTGTCTCCCCCCATGTCGGAACCGGTCGGTTTGTGGTCACACTGACCGGTGAACATACCGGCGCCTTAGGAGCGATTCGGGCCCATGCGAAGCGGTACGACAAAATGACGGTGGTCCAGATCGACGCCCACGGTGACCTTCGTGAGGCCTACCAAGGGAATCCATTCAGTCATGCCAGCGTCATGGCACGAGTCGTGGCAGACGGGCTGTCTCTTGTACAGGTGGGAATCCGCTCAATCAGCCCTGAAGAGATAGCCCGCATCGATTCCACAGACCGGATCACCACGTTTTTTGCAGCCACGATTCTCGATCCGTCTGGTCCCTATGAGGGCAGGGCATCGAAATGGATCCCCGACGTGGTTGCGGCCTGCCGAACGCCGGTCTATCTCACGTTCGACTGCGACGGACTGGATGCCTCACTGGTTCCCGCGTTGGGGACCCCTGAGCCTGGTGGACTCGGCTGGTATGACACGCTCAATCTGATTACGGCGCTCGCCGATGGACCAGGGATTGTGGGGATGGATGTCAGCGAGATTGCGCCTATTGAAGGCTTTGTCGCACCACAGTTTACCGTCGCGCGGTTGATCTATCGCATGCTTGGTCGTATTAGGGCCGGCAAGCGTGTCTACTAGGACCAGCCTCATACATCGGTAACCCAGTCATCCTGTGGCTCACACCATTCGAATCAATAAATTTTTTACCGAGCAGGGGATCTGTTCCCGCCGCGAAGCGGATCGGCTCATCGAGTCAGGCGTCGTCACGATTAATGGTCGGGTGGCTAAACTCGGCGATCATGTAGCGCGCACGGACGTCATTGCTCGAGCGGGACAGATGGTTCCTTGGGGTAAGGCAAGTCTCTACATTAAGTACCATAAGCCGATCGGCGTGACGACCACGAGTGAGGCCCATATTCCACGCAACATTATTGCGGAGATCGGGCATCCTGAGCGAATTTTCCCGATCGGCAGGCTGGATAAAGATTCATCCGGCCTGATCCTATTGACGAACAACGGCGACATCGTCAACGACATCCTCCGGACCGAATTCGGCCATGAACGAGAGTATCTCGTGCAGGTTGATCGGCCGTTCGACCAATCCTTTTTAGATCAGATGTCGTGCGGCGTAGTCATCCTTGGGAGCAAGACCAAGCCATGCCGGATGACGCGCGTAGGAACCAATCGATTCCGCATCGTGCTCACCGAGGGGCGAAACCGGCAGATCCGGCGCATGTGTCAGGCGCTCGGCTATCGGGTGATCACGCTCCACCGCACGAGAATCATGCACCTCACCGTCGAAGGGTTAAAAGTGGGTGAATGGAAAGAACTCACGACCGAAGAACGGGAGCAGCTGCTCAGGGCAGTGGGGCGGCATGGACAGTGACTGAGGCTTTCGGGCAAGAGGTTGCCATGCGCTCCGACCTCACTTTCCTTTAATTGTTCAATCACACCGTCGACTACTCGGGATAAGCTCGTACCATTCTTGACTAGTGCAACGCACTAGCTTTACGAAAACAAGCAATTTAGTTTTTAGATGGTTCACCAATATATTATCTATTTGTCTATGCGTCAATTGGTCCAGTACAACGTAATTATGGAAATGCATTGCTCACATAACCATAAGGAGGGCGTCATGAAGGTTAATAGTCTATCCAAAGCAGGAGTCCTATTTGTCATCGTGGCGGCGGCGCTGCTCATCGTGCCGAATGGGTTTGCAGCCGATCAGCCATCAAAGGGCAGTGGCGGCATGGAACTAAAAGCCAAGTCTGTTATGCAGAAGAATCTAAATGTGAAGGACTTGGACGAGGAGGTCTCACATTTGGAGGTAATCGATTCGAACGGCAACGCCTATCTCCTCATCCCACTCAGGACGACGGCAGGGAACAAGCCGATCGTGGCTGAGGATGGAAAAATTATCGTGGAGTATGTGCATCCCTATGCTGGAAGACTTGGGAATTAAGCGGTGAGCCGGGAGAAGGGATGAGACCTCTCCCTTCTCCTGGTAGCGGATGATGGGATAAATGCTCAAGGTATTAGGACGATCTTCATCCAAAGGAGGATGAAAATGGAGAGCCAAAAGGGTGATCGAAAGAGAGGGAATAGAGTCGCACCAGAAGGTCCTGAATCGTCGGTCCCGAACAGGATCGCCAGGCGCGCGTACGAGCTCTACCTGGAACGAGGCGGATTGAACGGACACGAAGTTGAAGATTGGCTGCAGGCGGAGCGAGAGATTCTCAAGGAAGAGTGCCACTGAATGGCAGGAGCGGCGGCTTACCTGAATAGCGATCAGGTCGGCCGCCGTACTCCAAAAGTCGTGAATGATTCTTACAGGCTGTCAGGAGCAAGACGAACGAGATAGATGTTATATGCCGCATGACAGCCGAGGAGGCATGATCATGAATAAGGTTGTCGCCATTCTGAGCTTGGTCATCATCACCGGCTATGCTGTCCCGGATCTGTCATGGGCGCATAGTCACGCACCTGCGCCACCAGAAGTTAAAGGGACGCTCATGCCTGCCGCACTCGGGGAATTTATCGGACCGGTCTTAATGGACAAGGGCTTGTTGCAACGTACGGACCAGCCGTCCAGGACTCCGTTCAGCCTGATCCATACCGATATACACCATCTGTTAGTCAGCGAAGGGTATCATCCCGTGCCTTCCCGAAGCTTTATTGCCCCGGACGGGATCGCACTGATGTTTAGTTGGCCTTTTGCAAGTATGCCGACATTGCAGAGAAGCCCGGAAGGATTTTCTGACGAACTAACCCTGAACCAGTATCGCACAAGGTGAGTAGGCAAGAAGCTATCCGTCAAGAGCCTTATCGTTCCAAGCCGAGAGGAGACACAGGTCATGATGCATCATGCAACCGGCGGATCGAGAATCGGCAGGAGACAACTGCTTCAAACGGTTATTTCAGGGGCGGTCTTGGGAGCGGCAACACAAGCAGGAATCGAGCTCGCTTCCCCTCGGCAGCTCTATGCCCAAACTAGCTTGAGCCCTGATGAAGCTCTGCATGAACTGCTCGCGGGCAATCAACGCTTTGCTGCTGATCGGATGACATCCATTACTCACGATCTGAACATCATGAAAGAGCGGACGGTCAATAAACAAGAGCCGTTTGCGGCGGTGCTGACCTGTGCTGATTCTCGCATACCAGTGGAACTGGTCTTTGACCAAACGATCGGCCACCTCTTTGTCACACGAGTGGCCGGCAACGTGGTGACACCGGAGATTGTGGCCAGCCTGGAATTCGGTGTGGCGGTCCTTGGGATCAAGACCCTGCTTGTGATCGGTCATAGTAATTGTGGGGCCGTGAAGGCTGCGATGACGACGGATACCGTCCCAGGCCAGATCAGCGTGTTGTATCAACGCATTTATCCGGCGATAGAAAAGTCCGGCGGCAATCTTGATAAGGCCATCCAAGCCAATGCGAGGATTCAGGCTGAATTGCTGCGTGCCTCCTCAACCGTGATTCGAGAGACAACGAAGGCCGGAAAATTAAGAGTTGAATCTGCAGCGTATGATCTTGCGACAGGGAAGGTCAGTTTGGTCTAAACCTATGACTCCTGATCGGCGAAGTCTATAAGAACGACCAGACGGTCAGCTCTTGGCGAGACGTCGAGACTTTTCCATGAAAGAACAGTCGACTTTCGACTACGACTTGCTCTGTATCGGCAGCGGCCCGGCCGGGCAACGAGCTGCAGTGCAAGCTGCGAAACTCGGCAAGCGCAGCGCTGTGGTTGAGCGAGGTCGTCTAATCGGCGGGGTCTGTGTCGATACGGGAACTATTCCGAGCAAGACATTTCGGGAAGCGGTGCTCACGGTCGCCGGAAGAGCTGGGCTCAATGACGAGTTCGTATTTCCTGGCTCGAGCCGTCGACCCAGTGCACAAGCTCTGATGGCCCGTGTCGCAGAGGTGGAACTCAGGCAAGCCGAAATTATCCGGGAGCAACTGCTACGTAACGATGTCGCAATTCTGACAGGAGAAGCAAGCTTTCAGGACGCGCATACGGTTGTGGTGTTTAGGGATGGCCGATCGACAGCGGTCACGGCGGCCAATATCCTCATCGCGGTCGGGATGGTACCGGCGCCGCCACCTGGTTTGTTCCCGGAGTCGAATCTGGTCGTTACGAGCGATGAGCTGCTCGAATTCACATCTCTGCCGAGACGATTCGCCGTGGTAGGGGCCGGCGTCATCGGGATCGAATATGCGTCGATATACGCGGCTCTCGGCATCGACGTGACCGTCGTCGACAAGCGGCCGCGACCGCTGGAGTTTCTCGACGCAGAGCTGGTCGACGAATTGCTTCATCAGATGCGCAACGCCGGTGTGACGTTTCGACTCGGCGAAGCGGTAGAGCGGCTTGAGGTTGTTGAGGGACCATCCCGACACGTCGTGATCCTTCTGGACTCAGGGAAGCGGCTTGTGTCTGACTTGACGCTATTCAGCGCCGGTCGGCAGGGGGCGACCGATCGACTGAATCTGTCCGCAGCGGGACTGAAGGCGGATGATCGAGGGCGGTTAACCGTTGATCAGACCTATCGCACAAGCGTTCGGCATATTTTCGCCGCAGGAGATGTCATCGGCTTTCCGAGTTTAGCGACCACCTCGGCCGAGCAGGGGCGACTGGCAGCTTGTGCGGCGTTCGGCATCGACACAGAGCCGATGGCATCCCATTTCCCCATCGGGATCTACACGATCCCTGAAATGTCGGCCGTCGGAGAGCCGGAGCACGTGTTGACCGCGCGGAGGGTTCCCTATGAGAGCGGGGTTGCCCGCTATCGAGAGATTGCGCGTGGTCACATTCAGGGCGATGATAGCGGATTCCTCAAGATGCTGTTTCACCGCGAGGACCATCGTCTCTTAGGCGTTCACGCAGTCGGCACTGGTGCGACCGAGTTGATCCATATCGGCCAGGCTGTGTTGGGGTTGGGGGGCGGACTTGATTATTTTCTGTCGACCGCCTTCAACTATCCAACCTTGGCTGAATGTTATAAGGTTGCCGCATTGGACGCATTCAACAAACTAACATGAGAAGTAAGGGCGAGATTACAAACGATGGTTTCGTCATCACCCTCATCGCCGGCATCTAAGTCCTTCGATGTAACCTGCTGGATCAGGCTGTTACGGGACCCTGATTCACGACACTCCAGTTAAACTGGTTTTAGGTTGAACAGAAAGGAGTTTTCCCATGAAAGTCCTGTCGTTCGTTCTCGGCTGGCTGCTCCTGCTGCCGGTGGTCGGCTATACTGGACAGACCCGAGACGAACCGGAAGACAAATTACTCCCTCCTATTCAGTTTAGTCTGGAAGAACTTCATTCGAGGATTGACCGGACCCATCCGCTTCTTAGGGGGGCTGGAGCTGAAAAAACTATTGCTCGCGGCCAGATACTGAAGGCGCTTGGAGCGTTTGAGCCGACGCTTGTGAATGACACGGAGCTCGAACGGTTCATTTCCCGCAGCGATCCGGGTAATGGAACACAGACGGTCGGGTACAACGACACCCTGGTCGAAGTGCTTCACCCGTCAGGTTTTCGAGGCAGTGCCGGGTTTCGTCAAGCGATTGGCGATGCGAGAATTCCAGACCTGTCATTCGGCGATGGGGGGCAACAGGTCGTCTTGGGAGGATTCTTGCCGTTGCTGAGGGGCTTGATGATCAATCCAGAACGCGCTGAGCAACAGCGGTCCGAGTTGGCCTCTCCTCGCGCAGACATCAAGATCGCCAAAACCAGGCAAGATCTCTTCTTGGCGGCTGCCCATCAATACTGGGATTGGGTTGCGGCTGCCAAGTTGCTTGATGTCCAAAAGCGAGCCGTTGTTGTGGCGGAGGACCGCCATACGCTGGTGCAAGAGCTCGCGAACGCGGGGTCAGTCGCCGCCATCGACGTGACCGAAGCCGGCCAGGAAGTGCACCGACGCCGCGAAGTCGCGATCGCTGCGCGGCGAGGGCTCGAGCAAGAAGCGTTTAAACTCTCTATGTTTCTGTGGGTCAATGGCTCCCCGTCAGCCCCGCCGCTCGATCGTGTCCCGGACTTCCCGGTGGAGAGGCCGATGCCGACCGGGGTTGATGTCATGACTCAGAAGATGAAAGCCCTCTCAGAACGACCGGAAGTCAAGGAGCTTGAAGTAGAGGCGTCGATCAACAACATCGACCTTGCGCTCGCCAAGAACAACCTACTCCCGAGCCTAAACCTAGAGGCAGCACCGGCACGTTCTCCGGAGAAATTCGTTCTCGGATTGGGATATCGATTCGGCGTCGAACTGAGGGTTCCTCTTCTGCAACGCCGAAGCCGAGGCGAAGTCCTTCAGGCGCAAGGCCAGGCGGAGCGGCTCGTTATGGCTCAACGGTACCGGGAAAACCAAATCGTCGTCGACGTCGATAATGCCCTGTCCGCCATCGAGCGGGCTCGCGAACGGATGGACGAAGCCTCACAGGCGTTCCGCCTGGCCAAGCTCGTCGAAGAGGGGGAAGGTTACCGCTATAGTGTCGGGTCCAGTAGCGTCCTGTTCGTCAACCTTCGCGAACGCAACACCGTGGATTCCGAAATTCAGGTTGTTCGGGCGAAGGCCGAGTACCACAAGGCCTTGGCACTGTACCAGTGGGCTGTCGGAGCCTGGGCTAAGACCCCGAGCGACCTCATGCGGGTAAGTTATCGCTGACATGACGCACGAACCTGATCGTGATAACAGCTCCGGGAGTTCGGATGGTAGCGCCTGGTATGTCGGGCGTAGGCTGATAAGGCTTGAAATTCCCAGATGACCATGAGGATTGGGAAACGCTGACACATGAGCCAATCGCCTAGCCCATCTCATCTCAATTTGTTTCATGTCTTGAGGCATCTTGGGCGCTTCTTCCAAACTGAGCGCCGAATCCTCCTTCTCGTCGTGTCGTATTCTCTCGCGATCGGACTCTTCTCTCTGATCGTCCCATTGACCGTCCAGGAATTGGTCAACACGTTCTCCTTCGCGATCCAACCGGTCATGATTGCGACGTTGGCCATGATCATGGTCGTCGTGTTGGCATTTGTAGGGCTATTCAAAGCGTTGCAACATTATGCGGTCGAGGTGCTGCAGCGTCGTCTCTTCGTGAGGACGGCCTTTGCCATGGCTCAGAAGCTGCCTCAAATCCGACTCCAGGGATTCAAGCCCCAGGTCTCGAATTTCTTCATGGAAACGTCGTTCATGCAGCGTGCCTTATCGGTCCTCCTCGTCGATTTGGTCCATGTGATTGTCGGCGGCTCGGTCGGGATGACAATCTTGGTCTTCTATCATCCCTACTTCATTCTGATTGATTTGATGCTGCTCCTGGGATTCACGTTCATCATCTTCGTCCTGTCCCGAGGAGGACTGCGCACGACCCTCGCCATGTCTCACGCCAAATACGATGTGCTGCACTGGATGCAGGAAATTGCACGCAATCTGCTGCACATCAAGGCGACGGATAGCCGAGAGTTGCTCATTCAGAAAACCGACCAATTGACGGCACAGTATATCGAGTATCGCCGGAAGCGGTTCGCGGTGCTCCTGCGCCAATTTATCGCGTCTGTCGGAGGACAAGCGCTCGCACACAGCGGCACCCTGGCGCTGGCAGGCTGGCTGCTGTCCATCGACCAATTGACTCTCGGGCAACTGGTCGCGGTTGAGGTCGTAGTGGGCAGCCTTCTCCTCAACTTTGATGCGGTCGTCAAGAGTATCGGGCACGTATATTTCTTCTTCACGTCATTGGAGGAACTCGAAGCCTTCTTCGCACTCCCACAAGAGGAACGTCGTCCTCCTCCGACGGCCACCGTGACTCTTGGTGATCCAAAGAATCATGGCATCCGGGTGACCGGTGTCGGGTTGGGTATGGTTCGCGATGGAACCCCCGTTTTCGCCAATCTTGACCTGGAGGTTACCTCTGGAGAGAGGGTGGCCATCTATGCAAAGACCATTGCGGCCAGAATGGCGCTGGCCAGGGTGTTGGCTGGTCTCGAATCACCGAGCAGCGGGTGCGTTACCTATAACGATGTCGATCTCCGACACCTTGACCTGAACCGTATCAATCAGCACCGGGGCTTCATGATCGATTCGCAATTGTCATTGATGGATGGAACGATCGCGGACAATATCGTATGGCGGCGTTCCGCCGTCTCTTATGATGATGTTCGATGGGCGCTCCGGCTGACCCAGCTCCAAGAAGAGATCGCGACCCTTCCACAAGGGATTGATTCCGACATCAGTGTGCTCGGGGAGACCCCTGCCCCCACCCACATCCTGCGCATCTTACTCGCCCGTGCTATTGTGGGGCGGCCGCAACTCCTTATCTTCGATGGGATGATTCATGACATGCCGCCGGACTTGCGCGACGCCATCCTTCGGAGTATCTGCTCGAAAAAGGAATCATGGACCGTCCTGTTCGTCTCGAACGACCCGAACGTAACACCCTATGTCGATCGTCGCATTGTTCTTGATGACTCGGGCACGTCGGTCCCGTTGTTGCCTTCCTGACCAGGGGCCGACGATTATTTCGATCCCCGCCCAGCCTTCGGCAGAAGCGTATCGATGATCGTGTGTGATCGTTCCTCATAGTCAGGCGGGAACAGGTTGAATCGACGCCAGAGTTCGTACCAGAGTGGTACTCGATTCAGAATGACCCACCCCATCGCCTTTGTGCCTTGGCGGACATGAGACTGTTCCGGCCAGGAGCGATCGTCGAGGTCGGGAACGACCCAGAATCGATAGTTGCCCTTTCCGTCATCGACTTGGTCGATCACCTTGATCACGCCCGAATAGGTCCCGGCCATCAATTCGGGCCAGGCGGGAAGAGGAATGGCTGGGATGCCATAGAAGAGGAGTTTGACTTTCCGACCGACGTTCAAGAGAGGCGCATCCAGTCCGTCTGCCGTCATCTCAATCGCCTTGTCCGTGCTGGTGGGGGAAAGGCGCACCAAGGTGTCGCCCTGCCGAACGGTTTCACCGGCCCCCACTTTCGCCATCTTAACGACCGTGCCGTCGATCGGGGCTAGGATCTTCCCGGCCTGCCGGCGTTGGTCGGCGTTTGACCGTCGTAGCGAGACATCTGCGAGCTGGTCGGCGACTTTGGCGGCTTCGGCGACCGATGCATCACGAGCCGCTTCCGCATCAAGCAGGCGTTGTAACATCTCCGCGCTCACTTGGTCGCGTCCGAAACCCAGTGACTTCATGGACTGTTCGGCGGCCTGAAGTGATGCCTGCGCACCCTCGAGATCGGCCTGGCTTGCGGTATCTGTTTGGACCGCCAGCTCGAGCTCTCGCTGAGACACCAAGCCTCTCTTGAGGAGTTGCTTGTGCCGTTCGAGGTTAAGCGCGGCTGTGATGGCGGCGATCTTGGCTGCCTCGACTTGCTGGTGTGCTTGGCGCACCTTGTTGCCGGCCTCGACGACTCGAGCCTCCGCCGAGGGAACGGCCGCTTTTACCAGATTCCGCATTTCCGCGATACGCTTGTCGAGCTGGTCGACTCTGGCCAATGCCGCGCGCTTGGTCTTTTCGAGCGCCTCCTTCCGTTGATCGAGAAAGGCAAGTAAGTCGGGTGACAGGAAGTTAGGATCGGTATCGTCCAATTCGAGAATGAGATCGCCTTCCTGAACCAGGTCACCTTCTAATGCGTGCCATGTCTTGATGCGGCCGGTAATCTGAGCTTCGATGTCTTGAGGCCGTTCGTTGGGAGTGTAGGCGGACATCTGGCCGGTCACGGTCACGGTCTGCGTCCAGGGGACGAAGATGATGGTGAGCAAGAAGAGTGCGAACAGGAGGATCGGGAGACGAGAAGAAAATCTCCATCCTTCCGGAAGCTGTGCGCTCCTCCAAGACTGGAGTGAAGAAGAAGCAGCAAGCTCGTCAACGGTGATCTCATAGGAGCCAGGTTCTTCCTGATCGGGCAAACCGATGCGCTTTGTCAGGCCAAGCTTCAGGCTATCCACGAGTCGCCTTCCTTTTGGATCTCAGGACATTCATGGCCCTTCGTTAGGCATCCTGGCCATCATACTAAGTCCACCAGGGTTTCGACAAACGTTCGGTCTAAAATGGGTTCGAACTGATTGTGACGACAGGCTGTACAGCCGGATCATGCCAGGACATCACGGCGAGCCGCGTCTAGGAGGGCCACCACTGCCGGATGGTTGAGCCGCCGTTCGACGGTAATCGCGTAAAATTTTTGCCTAACGGAATTGAGCCGTCCTGCCACTTGCACTTGGTACTGTCGACAGATTTCTTTCTCCATCACCGTCGATCCAGGGAACAGTCCATGGCCTTCCTGACCGAAGGCCTTTAACGTCGCGCTATCTTCGAATTCCCCCACGATAGTCGGGGACAAGTGGTGGCGCCTCGCCCAGTCGTCCAATAGTCGGCGCAGTATCGCGTTAGAGGTGGGCAATAAAAGGGGAGCGCCATTTAGAGATTGTGGAAAGTTGCGGCGGTACCGTGCCGCCAGTTTGGGCGTCGCGAAGAAAGTTACACCGGATTCCCCCATGAGATGGTTATAGGTTTGCACCTTGATGGTTGGCGGGGCCGGTGTATCAGCGATGACCAAATCAAGCCCATGGATAGCCAGGTCCGCCAACAACTGGTCCAACTTATCTTCCCAACAGATCAGGCGTGTGGACGGAGACTGTTTCGAGACCGATTCCAAGAGCCGGGCGGCCAACAGCTTGGGGACCATGTCGACAATACCAACGGTCAAGCGAATAGGACGGCCGCTTCCCCGACCTTTCATCGTATTCATCAAGTCTCGCCCGATGGAGAAGATGTCTTCGGCGTATCTGAAGGCGACACGACCCATTTCAGTCAATTTGAGCTGACGCCCGGTTCGGACGAACAGCTTTTCCCCTAAACTGGCCTCCAAGACCCGAATCTGTGCGCTGATCGTGGGTTGAGCGAGGTCAAGCTCCTTGCAAGCCTTGGCCACAGTGCCGTGTTTCGCAACCGACCAGAAATAGAGGAGATGGTGATAATTCAGCCATTCCATGGTGCCGCACTATACAAAGAAATAAGGGATGACTCCAGACCAAGGACCAGATTGCTCCTGCAAGAAGCCACAACAGAGGAAGAGGTACAGGGAGATGTAGGCAAGGTCGAGGTGGTATTAGCTCAACAGCGATTGTCGAGCCGTGCGGACGAGAGCCAGGACCGCCTGGTGTCTGACGCGCCGTTCCACCGTAATGGCGTAGAAATGTTGCTTGAGCGACTCGAGCTGGCCGACCACCTGGACGCGGTATTGGCGGCAGATCTCCTTCTCGATCACCGACGCACCTGGGAAGATGCCATATCCGTCCTGGCCGAAGGCTTTCAAGGTCGCGCTATCGTCAAACTCGCCGACGATGACAGGATGCAGACCATGGTTGACCATCCATTGATCCAGCAGTCGTCGGAGCATGGCATTGGCGGTCGGGAGCAGCATCGGGGCGTTCCGTAAGGAGTGGGGAAAGTCTCGACGGAATTTGGCTGCCAGCTTCGCCGTCGCGAAGAGCGTCACGCCCGATTCACCCAGCGGATGGTTATAGATGTGCTCCTTGGTTCCGGGAGGGGCTGGGGTGTCGGCAATCACCAGATCCGACCGATGGGCCGTCAGATCGATCAGCAGTTGGCGTAGCTTGTCCTCCTGGCAGATTAAGCGAGTCGGCCGATAGAGCTTCAAGGCCGACTTGAGGAGTAGAGTTGAAAGCGGTTTGGGGATCGCGTCTGCGACGCCGACGACGAGCCGGGTGGGATGCCCATTCCCCTGGCTCTTGACCGTGTTCATCAGCTCCTGGCCGGTGGCGAAGATGTCTTCTGCGTACTTGAAGACCAGGTGCCCCATCTCCGTCAACGCGAGGCGGCGGCCGGTGCGAAGGAATAACCGCTCCCCCAGCGTGCTTTCTAAGAGACGGATCTGTCCGCTGATCGTCGGTTGCGCGAGGCGCAGCTCTTCGCAGGCTTTGGTCATGGTCCCGTGCTTGGCGACCGACCAGAAATACAATAGGTGATGATAGTTCAGCCAATCCATATGGCCCTAACGAGTCCGGTTAGGGGAGTCACTATACATCGGATTAGCCGATAACTCCAATCCGTTTTATCTATTTTGAAAAATCAGCGGGAGATTGCTACTGTGGGCGCCGTCCGCCACCCACTGTGAAAGGAGCATCCTTCAATGATCGCTCTGGTATTGGCCATTGTAACTCTCCTGCCAATGACCGCACTGGCGGAACCGGTGATGGACTCGCGCGCCGTGCAGGCGCAGGCGACCCGCACCGAACCCTTAACCATCGATGAAGTACTCGCTCGCATCGAACTGACCCATCCGCTGCTTCAGGCGGCCGGAGCTGAGCGAACCAAGGCCCGGGCAAAAATCCTCCAGGCGCTTGGAGCATGGGAACCGAAGTTCCATAACAATTTAGAGGCCGAACGGTATGAAACGTGGAATCTCACGACAGCTCCCGTTTCCGGTCTTACTTGCACCGCTCCATGCCCACCGCTCCAGCCGCAGAGGCTGATGGCGGGATTTAACGACAGCAAGCTCGAGGTTGGGCATCCCTGGGGTTTCAAGATTAACGGCGGGCTCCGCCAAGGCTTCGGGGATCGCGGTACGTTAGTGTTTTCTTCGATCCCTGACATGCAAGGACTCGACAGGATGCAGCAATTCATTCTCGGCGGGTCGTTCAAACTGCTGCGCGGCCTGATGATCAACGAAGAGTATGCCGAGTATCAACAGGCCGAACTCTCTGCGCCGCAGGCGGAGATCAAGGTGGCGCAAAAACGGCAGGATCTCTATCTGGCCGGCGCCGTGCAGTACTGGGATTGGCAGGTCGCCGTCAAGCAGGCGGAGATTGTGAAGCGCGCCCTGGCCGTGGCCGAAGAGCGCTTGGTCCAGGTTGAAGGGTTGGCGAAAGGCGGGAAGGTGGCGCCGCTCGATGTCGTCGAGGCAAACCAAGAGGTGCAGAAGCGCCGAGAGGCCGCGATTGCCGCGCAACGAAAAGTGGAATATGAGCAGTACAAACTGTCCCTCTTTCTCTGGGAGCAGAACGAGCCGGTGACACCACGGCAAGAATGGGCGCCGGAATTTCAGGGGGAAACGCCGCTTCCGACTGCAGGCGAAATCGCGACCTATAAGGCGGAGGCGAAGGAAGATCGGCCGGAAGTGCGGGACCTCTACATCGAAGCCAAGATGAACAATATTGATATTAAGCTCGCTAAGAACAAACTGCTCCCAAAGTTGGATTTTGATGGGCATCCGGCGGACGCCGCCACGGACTGGATTGTGGGAGTCGGCTATACGTGGGGGATTCACTTCGAGGTGCCGCTGTTTCAGCGGGGAGCGCGTGGGAAGATCATGGGCGCGGAAGTGATGCAGCAACAATTGGCATTGAAACAGCAGTATGCGGAACAACAGGTCAACCTCGACGTGGATAACTGGCTCTCGGCGATCGTGCGGTCTAGAGACCGGGTGAAAGCTGCGTCAGAGGCATTGCGGTTGGCTAAGACACTAGAGGAAGGTGAGCGTAAGCGATTCAACATGGGGGCGACCACCGTCCTCTTTGTGAACCTCCGCGAGCGGAACGTGGTGGAATCGGCGTACCAGCTCTATCGGGCGCAGGCCGACTATGCGGTGGCGCGAGGAGGCATGTTGTGGGCGAGGGGCGTGTTGGCAAAGCCCTGGCCGACGGAATCTTTGGCGAAATACGGGAATCCGATAACGGCGGCTGGTACGTACGGGTTTCAAAAGCCGGGCCGCGATTAATTCGGTACAAGGAGCCCATTGATGGCAGCTCTATTATTCGTCCTTCTGATCGTATTTCCCATGACGACCATAGCGGAGCCTGGTACGGCCCCGGTGCTTAGTGCGGGCCCCGTGCCTGGTGCGGCCCCTGTGATTGATCACAGTGTCGTGACCTCACAGTCGGCCCGTACCGAACCCTTGACCATTGATGAAGTGCTGGCGCGTATTGAGTTGACCCATCCCCTGCTGCGGGCCACAGGGGTCGAGCGGATGCAGGCCCGGGCGAAAATCTTGAAGGCGCTCGGGGCTTGGGAACCGAAGTTCAATAACTTTACCGAAGTCGATCGGTATCAGGATTGGAATTTTCTGTCTGTTAATCATGAGCACACGGTGGGGTTTAACGACAGTAAGCTCAATGTCGGGCATCCCTGGGGCTTCGAGGTCCATGGCGGGATCCGTAACGGCTTCGGAGATCGTCTCTTTCATAATTTTTCTGGCGTCATCCCTGATGTCAACCTCTTCTATGAACAGCAGCAAATGATCTTCGGTGGAAAGTTCAAGCTGCTGCGCGGCTTCATGATCAACGACGAATATGCGGAGTACCAGAAGGCTGAGCTTGCGGGTCCGATGGCGGAGATCACGGTGGCGAAGAAACGGCAGGATCTCTATCTCGCCGGGGCCGTGCAGTACTGGGATTGGCAGGTAGCCGTCAAGCAGGCAGAAGTGCAGAAGCGCACCTTGGCCGTCGCGGAAGATCGGCTTGCGCAGGTCCAGGGACTCGCCAAGGGAGGGAAGGTCGCGCCGCTGGATGTGATCGAGGCCAACCAAGAGGTGCAGGCCAGACGAGAGGCGGCGATTGCGGCGCAACGGAAGGTGGAGTATGAGCAATACAACCTGTCCCTCTTTCTGTGGGAGCACGGGGAGCCGGTAATCCCACGGCCGGAATGGGCCCCGGAATTCCAGGGGGAGACGCCGCTGCCGACCAAGGAGGAAATCGCGGCCTATAAAGTGGAGGCGAAAGAAGACCGGCCGGAAGTGCGCAACTACTACATCGAAGCCAAGATGAACAATGTCGATCTCAAGCTGGCCAAAAACTACCTCCTCCCTAAGTTGAACTTAGAGGGGGGCCGGATGACTACACCTGGCGACTGGGCGGTGGGCGTGGGCTATCGGATGGCTGCACAGTTTGAGATGCCGCTGTTGCAGCGGACAGGACGTGGGAAAGTTCTGTACGCGGAGGCGGAGCAGCAACAATTGGTCATGAGTCAGTTGTATGCCGAGCAACAAGTCAGCGTCGATGTGGATAACTGGCTTTCAGCGATCGTGCGGGCCCGGGACCGGGTGAAGGCGGCGACGGAAGCGCTACGCTTGGCCAAGACATTGGAAGAGGGTGAACGGACCCGCTTCAATATGGGCGCCAGCACCGTGCTCTTTGTGAACATCCGGGAACGCAACGTGGTGGAATCGGCGTACCAGCTGTATCGGGCGCAGGCCGACTATGCGGTGGCGCGCGGAGGCATGCTGTGGGCGAGGGGCGTGTTGGCGAAGCCCTGGCCGACCGAGTCCTTGGCGAAGTATGGGGATCCGCAGACGGCGGCTGGGCTTTCGGGTCTGCTGCCGGTGGCTGGACGTGATTAATTCAGCAACAAAGGAGCATTCTCCATTGATCCTTCTATTGCTGTTCTTAGTGATGATTGTACCGGGGATCGCAATGGCAGAAACCCACGCCACGGCGAGCGCATCAAGCGGACAGTCTGTGCGGACTGCTCCTCTGACGATTGAAGAAGTGCTGGCCAGGATTGAATTGACCCATCCGTTGCTCCGGGCCACAGGGCTAGAACGGTCGCAGGCTCGCGCAAAAGTACTCAAAGCGTTGGGTGTATGGGAGCCGAGGGTTCGGAATGAGGTCGAGATCGATCGGTATGTCACGTACAACCTGACAAACGTCGCCGGCATACCGAATGTCTTTACGAGCGGCTACAGCGATACGATGCTCAAGGTTGCGCATCCCTGGGGTATTGAGCTCTTCGGGGGGCTTCGCAATGGTTTCGGGGATCGCCACACGATTACTTCAGGAACCCGCGGGAGTTTGGTAGCCTTCCCTCAAGACCTCCAACTATTCTGGCCGCAGCAAATGCTGGTCGTCGGTGGAGCGATTAATCTCCTGCGTGGATTCATGGTCAACGAAGAGTATGCCGAGTTTCAACAGGCGGAACTCGCCGGGCCACAAGCCGAGGTGAAGGTGGCGCAGAAACGGCAAGATCTCTATCTCGCCGGGGCTGTTCAATACTGGGATTGGCAAGTTGCCGTTAAGCAAGCCGAAGTGGTGAAGCGTACGCTGGCCGTCGCGGAAGAACGCTATCGCATGGTTGAGGGGAGATCCAAGGCCGGCGCGGTGGCTCCGATCGATGTGGTCGAGGCCCAAGAAGAAGTGCAGCGTCGCCAAGAGGCCGCGATTGCGGCGCAACGGAAAGTTGAATATGAGCAGTATAAGCTTGCCCTCTTTCTCTGGGAAGACGGTGAACCTGTAACACCTCGCCCTGAATGGGCTCCTGAATTTCAAGGGGAAACGCCGTTGCCGAGCGAAGAGGATGTCGCTGCCTTTAAACTGGAAGCCGCAGAGGATCGTCCGGAAGTACGTGACCTTTATATCGAAGCAAGGTTGAACAATATCGAGTTAAAACTTGCGAAGAATAGCCTCCTCCCAAAACTGACGTTCTCAGGTGGGCCTGCGGTGGGCTCCCTCTATTGGGTCGGAGGGTTCGGCTACAATATGCAGCTACGCTTCAGTATGCCATTGTTCAATCGAGGTGCCCGCGGGAAGGTCCTGCATGCCGAGGCTGAGCAGGCACGGTTGGCCTATAAGCAAGCCTACACCGAGCGTCAGGTCGAGATCGATGTCGATAACTGGCTTTCGGCGATTGTACGAGCCAGAGACCGGGTGAAAGCCGCAACCGAAGCGCTACGTTTGGCCAAAACGTTGGAAGAAGGCGAACGAGCTCGATTCAACATGGGAGCGACGAGCGTGCTCTTCGTCAACCTGCGTGAGCGCGCCGTTGTCGAAGCGGCCTATGAGCTCTATCGCGCCCAAGCCGACTATGCCGTGGCCCGCGGAGGAATGTTGTGGGCCAAAGGAGCGTTGTCAAAGCCGCTTGCGGAGAACATACTCGTAAAGTATGGAGATGCTTTGCATGCAGCTGGTGCATCTGGGCGTGTGGGTAGGGGACGTGACTAGCATTCAGTCGGATGGATAAATAGTTCGTTTGGGGGGCTTGGCCTAGAAATTCGTAGTGTGGTTAAGTGGCGGCGTGATTTAACTCAGCAAGGGACCGATGATTCACAATCTGACTTTTAACTGGGGGTGCTCATGAAAGAACCTCAGGGCGATCGTTATCCGGGTCTGTTTCAAGCATTGATGAAACAGCTTTCAGTGGCCATGAAAGCTGAGAAAAGGATCATGTACCTGATCGTTTCCTATGCCTTGGCCGTTGCGTTCTTTTCCTTGATCGTCCCCCTTACCGTACAGGAAATGGTCAGCACCTTCTCCTATGCGGTTCAGCCGGTCATGATCTGGACATTAACCGGAATTATGTTGACGGTGTTGTTGTTCGTCGGTCTGTTCAAGACCTTCCACTTCTACGCAATCGACGTTATTCAGCGAAGAGTCTTCGCCAGAATTACGGTTGCGATGGTGGAGCAGCTTCCTCGTAATCGATTTAAGACCAAACAGGCCCAGTATCTGTCAAACTTTTTCATTGAGACGGTCTTCATGCAGCGGGCGTTGTCGACGCTGCTGTTCGATCTGATCAATGTGGTCGTGGGTGGTACGGTCGGTATGCTCTTGCTGATGGTGTACCATCCCTATTACCTCATGTACAATTTGCTTCTCATGGCGGGGTTTGCGTTCACGTTTTTCATCCTCTCCCGAGGGGCACTGAAAACGACCCTCGACATGTCCCACGCAAAGTACGATGTCTTCCGTTGGGTCCAAGAGGTTGCGCAGAATTCGTTGCAAATCAAAGCGACCGATAGTCGACCTTTTGTCCTTCAGCGGACGAACGATCTGGTCAACCACTATATTGACTGTCGAAAGGCACGGTTTCGAGTCCTCGTGCGTCAGTACATTGGGTCCGTGGGTGGACAAGCCATTGCACAGGCAGCGGCTCTTGGCATATCGGGCTACCTTATGGCCATTGGCCAGCTGACTCTCGGTCAGCTCGTCGCGGTTCAGGCGGTCGTCGGTGCCCTGGTCATCAATTTTGATACCCTCATCAAGAACATGGGATTCGTGTACTACTTCTTCACGGCCCTGACTCACCTCGATGAGGTCTTTAAACAGGAGCAAGATTACGTCTCAGTCGAATCACCAGTGGGAATGCCGAAGCATTTGACCCAGGGTGTTCGTGTCACCTGTAAGGGCGTCAGTCTTATCCATGGAGGAGCCTCAGTGTTTGACGGCTTCAACCTGGATGTGGCGCCAGGAGAGAAGCTCGGCATTTACGCCAAGACCACCGCGGCTAAAACCGCGTTGGCTCGGGTGCTGGGGGGCCTTGAAACTCCGACCAACGGAGTCGTCCAGTATAACGGTATAGATCTCCGGTATATGGATCCCAATGGTCTCAATCAATGCCGAAGCGTGATGCTTGATTCTCAATTGACCTTAGTCGATGGGACCATCGAAGAAAATATCGTCATGGGACGTTCCTATGTGACCTACGACGATCTCAACTGGGCCCTCCGCTTTGTCGAACTGGAAGAAGATATCGAAGGGTTGCCACGCGGAGTGAAATCAGATGTCAGCATGCTTGGCGAATCAATTTCACCAACGCACATCGTGCAGATCCTGCTGGCTCGCGCGATCCTAGGCCGTCCACAAGTGCTCATATTTGATGGTTTGATTCACGCGCTTGAACCATCGTTGCGAGAACGGGTGTTACGTCGCCTGTGCTCTAAGGATGAAGCATGGTCGGTGATCTTTGTGTCAACGGATCCAAACCTGACGGATCATGCTGACCGTCGTATTATGCTGCACCATGCCCATGCGTAATGAGCAATGGTTCAATTGGCCCATCAACACAGCTAAATTTATGGAGGCTCCATGGCTAGCCTAGGTGGTGGTCTCGAGGGAAGCGGAGAACGTGCGCTCGTAAGGCGGGGAGTGGGGTTGGAGGCGATCGCGATTGAGCAGGGCTCAGCCCTGTCAAAATTGCCATGCTGGGAGAACGTCAAGCTTTCGAGCGGTATGTTTACCGCATCGCGAGCCATTCTCACGATCCTTCTTGTGTTTTTGATCATCCTTGAATTCGTGCCCTGGACCCAAACCATCCAGGCGTCGGGCAAGGTATCAGCCTATACCCCCTATGACCGACCCCAAAAAATAGAATCGCGAATTACGGGACGGGTCAAGGCCTGGCATATTTATGAAGGGGTCCAGGTTAAAAAGGGTGATTTGGTCGGCGAGCTCGAAGACTATGACCCGACCTATATGGCGCCTGAAATCCTTCCTCTGTTCGAACAGCGTAGAGACGCATTGGAAAAGACACGCCAAGCTGCTCTAGGCAGAGCTGATCAATTGAACAAGCGAATCGGGGAAATGCGGAAGCTTGTTCAGGCCGCTGTGCCATCGGCCGAAGCTCGTGTTGTCGAAGCCGATAACAGAGTGCGCGAGGCTCAACAGAAGGTTGAACAACTCAAGATCGATGTTGAAACGGCGCAGCTTAACGTCGATCGTCATCGGCAACTGGTGAGGGATGGACTCGTTTCCCAACGAGAACTCGAATTGACGATCCAGACAGAAATCGGTGCCAAGGCCGGCCTCCAAGCGGCCCAAGCTAACCTGTTGGCTGCCGAACAGGGGCGGTCAGCTCTGAACTTCGGACGGGATCAGATTACCGCTGACGTGAATCAGAAACTTATGGACGCCATCGCCTCACGTGATGCAGCGGTCGCTGAAGCTGCTAAAGCGACTGAGCAATTGGCGGATATGTCCTATAAGCAACAGGGCGTTCAGCAACGTATTGAAGCCGCAAAGCTCTATGCGCCGATGGATGGGACTGTCGTGAGGATGGCGCGTGTCGGAATTAACGAAACAGTCAAGCAGGGTGATAATTTGGTGACCATTTCACCGCTTGCGAGTGATCCAGCCATCGAAATGTTTGCTGAAGGACTGGATGCGCCTCTATTGAAACCAGGTCGAAAGGTTAAGATTCTCTTTTTCGGGGTGCCGGCCATTCCATTGCCGGCTTGGCCAGGGCTGATGGCTGGGACTCGTTCTGGCGTCATCAAAGTGGTTGACCAGATCGACGACGGGAAAGGCAATTTCAGATTCTGGGTGGTCCCCGATCCGGATGATCCCCAACCCTGGCCAGATCAGTCTCAGGTCAGACAGGGAACCAATGTCCTGGGTTGGGTCATTATGAATCGTGTTCCTCTCTGGTACGAACTGTGGAGAAGGTTTAACTTCTTCCCACCGGACTACTCGGAGCGTGAGCCAAGCATCTTTGAGATGTTAGCTCCAAGGTCAGCCGGCCAGGGGATTAAGTAACAACTGTGCGCCGTGGTATCACCGCGGCGCATAAAATTAGTCTTGTAAAGATGACTCAGGGGGCGACTCCTGAGTCATCTTTGCATTTTGAAGGTACAGACGTTATTCCGAGCACCTTCCAGATAGTTCCCCTGATTCTCAGAACAAATTATCAAAAATCGGTTCTACCTCGGTATCTGCTTAAAGCCATACCATGAGCGTCCTTCTTGACCAGCGTGGACAGACTCGATAAGGTGCCGCAACAAAGCTTTCGATACGGTGGCAATTTCCAGCGGGAAAGGAAGTTCAAGATGCTCACAGTGCGACGAACGATGAGGCGAGCTGTGCGCAAGGTTCCTCAAGCCGTTGTTGGGGTGCTGGGGGGCAGTAAATCAGATTTTCCTATCCTGGAGAAAGCGGGGACGATGCTGGATCAGCTAGGCATTCCCTATGAACTTCTAGTCGTCTCTGCTCATCGAACACCAGACCGACTTTTTGAATATGCGACAGGCGCCTCAACCCGTGGAATCAAGATCATTATCGCAGGGGCAGGCGGAGCGGCCCATCTTCCTGGCATGTTGGCAGCCAAGACGCACCTGCCGGTGATCGGAGTTCCAATTCCAACGGAAAACCTACGCGGGCTTGATTCCTTACTCTCGATTGTCCAGATGCCAAAAGGCATTCCTGTTGCCACAGTCGCGATCGGTGGTGCCGAGAATGCAGGACTCCTGGCGGCACAGATTCTTGCCCTGAGTGATTCAGATATAGCCAAAAAGGTACAGGCGTTTCGCAGGACACAAACAGAGAGCGTCCTGAATTCTCCAGAGGCGAAAGGAATTACGAAGACGAGCCGCCTGTTGTGACACAACGAATCCTTGAGCCAGGGGCTATTCTTGGCATGCTGGGCGGAGGACAGTTGGGGGCGATGTTCGCCGCTGCTGCCCGCCGAATGGGCTATGGTGTGGCTGTCTGGGATCCAGATTCAGACGCTCCGGCGCATCAGGCAGCAACCCATTCTTTCACGGCTCCCTTTTCAGATCCTACCAGTCGAGAGCAGTTTGCTAGCATCGTCCAGGCGATTACGTTGGAGTGGGAAAACATTCCAGCAGACCTGTGTGCACGGCTTGAAGAGAGCCGCTCGGTAAACCCATCCAGCAGGGTTCTCCGTACCATCCAGGATCGGATTGCACAGAAGCAATTCTTGTCATCTCGACAACTCCCTGTCCCAGCCTTCGCTGTCGTTGAATCTGCCGACGACCTGAGCGCTGCTATCAGCCGTCTTGGGCTTCCCGTTGTGTGTAAAACGGCCATGAGTGGCTACGATGGAAAGGGACAATGGATCCTACGGACTTCTGGCGATGTGAAACGGATGGACACTCTGTTAGCGAGCGCCGGGTCGGGGCAGCGTTGGATCGCAGAACAGTTCATTACATTCGTCAGGGAGCTCTCTGCCCTGGTGGTCAGAAATAACAGTGGGGAATTCAAAATCTATCCAGTAGTCGAGAACCGGCATGAACAAGGAATTTTACGGGAGACCTGTGTACCCGCGTCCGTTGATCCTGATATTGCTGAACAGGCAAGGGAACTCTCCTCCCAGGCGATCACTGCATTAGAAGGAGTGGGGGTGTTCTGTGTGGAACTCTTTCACACCGAAGATGGAAGCCTACTCATTAATGAGATCGCTCCACGCCCACATAATTCAGGGCACTATACGCTAGATGTCTGCACGGTCTCTCAATTCGAACAACAAGTACGAGTGGTTTGCGGACTTCCTCTAGGCGAGGCCAGATTGCTCAGTCCTGCGGTCATGGTGAATATGGTTGGCGATGACGTGAGATTGGTGATGTCGGCTGAAGGGTGCGCCTCGCTCTGCTCAACGCCTGGAGCTGTGCTGCATCTGTACGGCAAACGGGTGATCCGCTCAGGTCGAAAAATGGGTCATGTGACGTTTACCGGCCAGCAAATGGAGTTGGTAAAAGCGGAGGCTCAGAAGTTTATTGCCGGCCTCGGAAGGACTTTTTAGACTGCACGTAACCGCTCATCCCACAATACCGGATAAGCCTGGCTCGTTTCCTCCACCCACGTAGCCGTTCGAATTTGTCCCAACCTTGTGCTCACCATGCCCTCGTCCATAGTAGAGTACGCTCGAAATAGGGCAAATCGGTATATATCGATGGGTATGGCATTTGCTTATTCTATATGGTCTGTTCCATGAGGATGATCGTGCATCATGCCAGACATCTTGAAGGAATCCAGCCCATGTCACGTCCCTAATAAACTCTACCGGTTACTCGCCAACACAACATCCCGATACCTTCTTTTACAAGGACTGGTCAGCATCATTCTCTCCTATGAATTGCTCTTCGGTGGAGAGTCTGTCATCAGTCGGGTTCTGAGCCACACCCTGGTGGTGGGATTATGGTTGAGCATGGCTGCCCTCGCCATGCTCCCTGAGGCTGTTCTCACGGCGACGTCATTCACAGCGGGGCTAGTGGCCGTCGATACCATTCTTGTAACCGCCGTGATCTACTTGTCGGGGAATGCGCGATCGGATCTCTACATTGCGTATTTCGTCCTGGTTCTTGTGGCGGCATCGGTCAGGCGTTTAAGCCATGTATTGGGTCTTTCTCTCCTATTGAGTGCCGGATATGCGATCGTCCTGTACGAAGGAACTCTCCAGACGGGTACCTTGGTCACGGGGCAACTATTGGGGATTCCCGTCCTTCTTGTGATGGCGGTGTTTTACGGCCTCGCTTTGGAACGTACGGAACTCGTGCAAAAGGAAAATTCCTCACTTCTAGAAGATATTGAGGGTTTGAAAAAGACGGAGGAAGAGCTGTCGAGCGAAAAAGCCAAACTAGAAGTTCGGATCAAAGCCCTGAGAGATGATCTAGCGAAGGCGAATGCCGATCTCCGGGAAGGCCAGGTTGCTCGCCTAGGGTTGGAACGACGGCTTCACGAAGCAAAGAAAATTGAGGCGGTCGGTCAAGTCGCAGCAAGAATTGCAGGTGAATTTGGATCGTTGTTTACGGTCATCGGAAAACAGACAGGCATCATGTTATCGTATTTTGAACAGAACCATCCTCTCAGATCATCGGCCGATGAGATTTTCAAGGTCGGAGAAAAAGCTGCCACTTTGACCGCTCAGTTGATCGCACTAAACCTCGAAGGGAACCCTGTGCGCCACACCGTTTCAGTGCCAGTGGTGCTGACGGCTCTGCGAGCAACGGTACAGGGTCTTCTCCCGAGGAATATTGAACTGATCGTTCGCGCTGACCAGCGGGCGGCTTATGTCGAGGTCGATCGAGAAGGATTGGAAACCGTTCTCATACAGCTCATGGTGAATGCACGGGATGCTATGCCTAACGGGGGCCGCTTGTTGGTCGAGATTCAGCGACTCGAGGACAGTGCTCAATCGAATCAACCGTTGCCGATGGGGTTGAAATTCCCACAGGTTCTCATTCAACTCACTGATACGGGAACCGGAATGAATTTAGATACCCAGAGTCATATGTTCGAGCCGTTTTTTTCAACAAAAGAAACCAACATTGGGCTCGGGCTCACGGCCGTTTTTGGAATCGTCAAACAAAACGGGGGGACCCTTGAAGTCAACAGCTGCCCTGGTAAAGGAACAACGGTCCGCCTCTTCTTTCCTGCTGTTCAGCCCATACAGGACCAAGAGGGGCATCGTTCTAACGTGATGGCCACCGGAGGGAATGAAACGATCCTCTTGGTAGAAGAAAATGAAATTGGGCGCAAGCTGGCCCTATCTGCCTTGCAACGGTCTCGCTATCAAGTCCTGGAAGCGGCCTCGTCCGTGGAGGCCCTGATGCTGACCCAACGGTACGAAGGGATCCTTCACCTTACGGTGAGTCCATTGGTCATGCCGGAAATTGGTGGGCGAGAGCTGGCGCGCCGTCTCATGAAACGACACCCCAAGATGAAGGCGTTATTTGTGTCGAGCTATGACGATGAAACGATTCAACACCACCGGATCAATCAGCGATGTGTTTTGCAGGCTCCCTACCGCCAGACTGACCTTCTTGAACGTGTGCGAGAAGTCTTGGATGCCGCGTAGACATCGGTGAGAGAGCTATCTGTAGCGATCATCACGCCGAGTTGATCGGGCCGGTGCGAAAAATTCCACATCGCTCCTCTTGAAGAAGCCGATCAGCGCCATGCCGGCGATAAATCCTCCAATATGAGCGAAAAAGGCAACTCCGCCTCCGGAAGCTCCGATACTCATTCCACCGCTAATGAGTTGCATGACAAACCACATCCCCAGCACGACCCCCGCAGGGACTCGGGTCATCCCGATCGCCGGCAATAAGACCAGTACATGCGCGCGTGGGTATAGCAGAAGATAGGCACCCAGCACGGCGGAAATCGCTCCGCTTGCACCGACCATGGGAATAGGAGAGGAAGGATCGGTGAGCGCATGGCTTAGGGCAGCCAGAATACCGGACACGATATAAAAAACGACAAATTTTGCGTGGCCCATGGCGTCTTCAATATTGTTCCCAAAAATCCAGAGGTAGAGCATATTCCCCAATAGATGCATCCACCCTCCATGAAGGAACATGCTCGTGATCAGCGTCAGACTGGCGGGAAATGCGACTCGCACCTCATCCGGAAGTGCAGCATGGCCGAAAATGAGGGCTGGAACCGCACCGAATTGATGGGCAAAGATCTCAGCCAATTCTTGAGAGAGACCCGCTTGATGGAGAAACACGACGACACAGAGAGCTATAAATGCCATCGTGACGACGGGGGTCAGCCGGGTAGGATTGTCGTCGTGGAGGGGAATCATGATGCCTCACGCTATGGAGTCGGTCGGCGAAGGATGATAGCCCGAGGTAATCTCGGATCGGCCGGGGGCGTCCCATCGCCCTGCAGTGGAACTGAAAATCCTGCGGCATGGGTATGGCCTCCTCCGCCGAATGAGGCAGCGATGGTGCCGACATCGGTTCCATCGTCACGGGACCGCATGCTGAAATAGCGCCGACCATCGCGGTCATGCCAGATCATGCAGAACGGGTGGTCTGGAGAGAGTCGTTCCCCGATCTGGCTCGTCAGGATCGCGCTCTGTACGGAAGGAACGACAACTCCTTGAAACTCTACCATGGTCGCCTGAGCCGCAAGTTTGCCGACCAACTCTTGTTCGTAGCGTAAGATGGCTCGACCCTCTTGCTCGAGCGCGGACTGGGTAAAACGATCCCACACAACGAAATCAAATGGATAGGAGGCAAGCGCTGCATTGATTTCACGACTTCCAGGGAGACCCCATGTCCAAAGATCCTTGTCTTGAATATATTGAAGCAACCAGGGTGCAGCGGTCCTATGCGCCCACTCCCAACTCAACACGGCCCCGGATTTGGTCTGATCGAAGTAGGCGTAGGGAAAGTCTTTCAGCGTTCTCTCCGCTGTAATGTGATGGTCTAGAATCAAGAGGTCTTTGGCCTCCGAGGCCATAGCTTCGAGTGTGGGGCGACTGTAGCTGAAGTCGACGATGACAACTCGTTGGTCTTTCAGGTGGGGCGGAGGAGGCTGGCCGTGTTTGACGGGAACAAACCGAGCGTTTGGAAATTTCTTCCACAGAGCCCAAGCAGCGCCAAACCCATCTGAACAGTCCGCATGGTAAAGGACGATATCAGGAGATCCTTGAAATGGATGAACGGATGACAAGGCATTCATCATGGTGGGGGAGAATACCATGCTTAGGTCTGGACGAAAAGGTGCCGGTCGAGTCTCCACCAGGAAGCGGTGCTGATCAAAGCTCGTTCAGGTGGGCGATCAGTTGGCGAAGTCTTCCAGCACTGCGTCTGTTGAAATTGAATACAAGCCTTGGGAGATCTCGCAAGGTTGGTTCGTCGAGTTCTTCATCGAGGGGGCCACGCAGTTCAAATATACCGTTGGAAAGTAGGTCCGCGAATCGTGCTTGGATCTGTTCAAGTTGGTCCGGCGAAATGGTTTGTTTAAGGCGCATGGCGAGCTGAGGCCCGACAAATCGTATTGAATGGTATCGACGATAGAATCGGAGGATGTGCTTCACCGCCGCGTCTGCTGAATCTACGATGACAAAAAGACTCATGTCCTCTTCGTTGATCAGTTTTCGTCGTAATAATTGTCTCACCACGAATGCGGACCAATCATCCCAGTAGTCACAACCAGGCGCCTGTAGGCAAATAATGGGCTGAGGGTCACTCTTTCCGGTTTGGGCCAGCGTGAGAATCTCAAAACCCTCGTCGTGTGTGCCGAAGCCGCCGGGGAAAAGCGCGATGGCGTTGGCTTCCTTTTGGAACATCAGCTTTCGCGTAAAAAAATACTTGAAGGTGATCAGTTTCTGGTCATCGGCGATAGTCGCATTCGGGCCTTGTTCGAACGGCAGCATGATGTTGACGCCGAAGCTGTTCTCGCGTCCAGCTCCTTCTTGGGAGGCGCGCATGATCCCGTCTGCGCCACCGGTGATGACCATGAATCCCTCTTGCACAATGGCATGGGCAAACTGGTGAGCCAGTCGGTAATTCGGGTCATCAGAAGGCGTCCGTGCGGAACCGAAGATACTGACTTTCTGGCGATGGCGGTAGCCATGAAAGACGCCGAATGCGTGGCGCAACTCTTTGACAGCTCGATTGACTATTTTGATGTCCAGCAGGTCCAGATGGGCATCGTTGAGTTTCAACAGTCCGGTCAGCAGTTCCCGCATCAGGGCTGCATGCAGATCATCTTCCGGGCTGTCCAAGAGAGCGCTGATTTGATGGAGCATCTCATCCCGAGACAAGACCGGACGAGTTCGAGTCTGTGATGATTTTCCGGCTGTATTCATGGTCATCCTTTACGTTGAGTGGAGAAATTGTATCAGCGGAATAGAGGTTGGTCAAAGATTGATCAGATCTAGACCGGTCTAGGATGCATCGAAGGACTTGGGGAGATTGCCCGAAACCCATGCTTTGATTCTGGATTGATCGGCAGGAGAAAGCTCGGTAAATTGGACTTCGATGCCGGGAGATGCGAGCTGCGGGGAATGAGTCGCGCCGGAGATTTGCTCGACATGCGCATTAGTCAGAACCGTCCCTCGAATCGTGAAGGGACTCATTGTTTCGGAAAGGGAAAAGCTCAGGAGGACTTTGGTTCCCGAAAGGATAAGAGCTGCGGATTTCACGGATGCACCGGCATGGCTCAGTCGGATGATCGTCACACCATGCTCAGTGGACACCGATTCCGCTTCCATGACACTTAAGGTGGCTCCGATGTTTGTGGCACACCGCTTCGGCGACAGCACGAGATCTCGCGCTGTCAGGACTCCGACCGGCTGCTGTTGCTTGGTGACAATCAAGATCGGCATTCCCGTGGTCATCATGAGGGTGGACGCCTCCTCGACAGCCTGATCGTATTCGATGAATTGGACTGGTCGCGTCATGATGGCACGGACTTCGATCGCATCAGGCGCAAGACCCTGAGCGACTACTTTCTTGACGATGTCGGTTGGGGTCATGAGTCCAAATTGAGACTCAGAATCTTTCACGAGGAGACAAGGCATTCGTTCTCGTTCGAGGAGTAACGCCGCTTCGGAGACAGATACGTCTCCAGGAATCTGAACGACGCCGGGTGTCATCATGTGTGCAACCAGAGTAGTCTGTTGATCCGTCTCATTCCACCGTTGATGGTCCGTGTCCGACATGCTTTAGCCAGGTCCTCTTTCTCCAACCATGTGGTCCCCTGGCCGCCGCGGCGTATGCCAAGTATAGCAGAAGGTCTTGCACGGCCATGAAGGGGTGAAAGCCTTGTCATTCAATGGTTTGACATCATACACTAGAGATAAATTTCGGCCGTCTAAAAGGGCACACAGATGCCGGTTCAAGCAAAAGTTCATCATGAATTCCTACGACGGCTCGAGGCGATTCCTGTGCACGGACTTGGCCTCTCCGTTGACATTCACGCTCCCGACCTCACAAGCTTACGGCGAAGTTTAGACCAACATCACGTTCCGCTCAGCTATCTCGAGGTGTTCCATGCGACCGCCATGGCCTTGAAGAACGTCAAGCAAGACATTGGCGATGGGCGACTAGCGTATCACGGCGAAGGGTTGTGGGTCACCCAACCAGAAATGGCGGAAACCAAGGCGTTTCACCATACGTTCAGCCAAACGGTCGATCATCTGCTCGTCTTGCAAAGTGCATGGTTGAATCTTGAATGTGCGGCCAAGGTCCTCGCCGACCATTATTTCGGGACCTATCTTCCTCCGCTTTATACCCGTTCAAGCGCAGAGATTGTGAGCGAAAATATTTGCGAGATCCAACGTCGTCTCGGTCAGGATTGTGAACTAGCGAATGGCAGTACGCCTCTGGTGATGCTGGAAATGCCACCGCTCACTTACTTTGTTGCGGGAACTTTGGCAATCCCATCCTTTTTTCGCCTGGTTTGTGAACAGTCGCCATGCGGGCTGGTCTTGGATGTGGGCCACCTCTGGACGGTATTTCGCTACTCGCGGGCCTGCCGGACTCAATCGCTCGAACGATTCGTAAGCAGCTTTCTCGACGAGTTTCCGATTGAACGTGTGGTGGAGATTCATGTCGCCGGCCTAGCCCTTCATAATTCACACCAAACAGGCTGCGCAATTCCGTCAGGTCATAACAACGACAGGATGTTTCCAGCATGGATCGACGCGCATGCAGCTCCGATTCCGTCGGTCTTATTCCAGATGCTCGATCAGATTGTGGGCCATCCACGGCTTACCAACCTGAAAGGTCTTGCGTTGGAAGTGGATACGAAGCCTGTTGAGTTAATCATCGATGAATTCAGCGAGTTCTCGCGACGTTACAGGTCGGCTTTGTCTCGGATACCGATCACCCAGACAGTTTCATGCAGTACTGAAGCCTCTTGGTTGCTTGGGGTACAGAGCTCATCGACGACCAAGCGGGGCTTAAAGGAGGCCTACGAGCGCTATGTCTCGGTTCTAACCAGCAGGGCCGAACCGGTGGGGCCAGAATGGGAACTGGCTTCGGCTTATGGAGACGAGTTGGACCGCTATCGGATCGAGTACCTTCCGCATGAGGTGCTCCACTGGGGGGGAGACCTGGAGGACATGTTCATTGAATCCTGTCGTGGACTCAAAGAACGTGGTCTGTCGCTCGAGGGATTTGTCCGCTACTGGTTTCGTGAGCCCCGACCTTCATCAGGATCGTATGATTTCTTTTTGCTCAAGATCGAGCGCTTTGTGGAATTCGTGCGAGAGGTCGCGCCTGACCTGGACTGCATTGCGAAACAAGAAGCCGGTGAGCTTCGACTCGCGTACCGATTGGTCAACGAGCCTGCTGTTCAGGCAGAGGTAGGGCTGAAATGAATTTTTGGGCTCAGCTTCCACGCCCGATCATCGGGCTGTCGCCGATGGATGGCGTTACCGATGCTTGCTTTCGGTCAGTCATCGCTCGCCGAGGTAGACCGGATGTCACCTTTACGGAGTTTACTCATGTCCACGATGTCTGTCGTGGCCCAGAGATCACCCTGGAGACGCTTATCTATAGCGAGATCGAACGCCCAATCATCGCGCAGCTCTATGGGAAGGACCCGGATCTGTTCTATCAAGCCGCCCATGCTGTGTGTGAGTTGGGATTTGATGGGCTGGATATCAACATGGGGTGTCCGTCAAAGAGTGTCGCTGCCTCAGGGTCAGGGGCCGGGCTGATCCGCACTCCAGAACTGGCTCGCTCCATCCTCCAGGCCACCAGACAAGGCATCGATGATTGGGCCAATGGACAAACGCTTGAACAAGTGGGATTTAAGCCGTTGCGTATCAATGCATTCTATCGGCTGAATCAGAGACGAGGGGCTGTCGGCTCAACATCGCGACGGAAACTACCCCTCTCCGTAAAAACCAGAATCGGCTATGACGAAGTAACGGTCGAGGCATGGCTTGAAACGCTCTTGCAAGAGCACCCGACGACGATTTCTCTTCATGGACGAACGCTCAAGCAGATGTATCGAGGATCAGCGGACTGGTCGGCCATCACGCGGGCGGCCGCGCTCGTGAAGGAGTCCGGGACGTTACTGTTGGGCAACGGCGATATTCAAAGCCAAGGGGACATCGTGGCGCGGGTTCGTGAGACCGGAGTAGACGGAGTGTTAGTGGGACGCGGCGCTCTGGGTGCACCATGGTTCTTTCGCTCCAATGAACAGGTCCGGAGGCTGGTGGCTGGATCGCCCGGGATGGGAGACATCACCGATCCTCCTTCCGTGATGCCACTCGAAGAGCGCTTCGCCATTCTGATGGACCATGCGCAACAGTTTCAGCAGCTTTTCGGTCAGAAACAATTCCATCGGATGCGGAAGCATTTGGGTTGGTACTGCAAGGGTCTTCCTCATGCCGCCTCCCTTCGTGCACAGATGGTACGCGTCTCCTCGGTCGATGAGTTGAAGCAAGTGCTCAAGGACTTCCAGCAGCGAGTCACGGAGCAGGATCGGAAAGACGTTCCCCCCGCTGAAGCGATTCATGACCGAGGACTCTTGGCGTCCCGATGCAGCTAGTTCTGGCCTCGAGCTCGCCGCGTCGCCAGGAGCTGTTGGCATTGTTGGGTTTGTGCTTTCGGATCGTTCCACCACATGTCCTCGAACAACCGGCGCCTGGGTTGTCACCCATTGAACAGGTCAGACGATTCGCCCTCGAGAAAGCGCGAGCCGTAGTCGATCAGCAGCCAGATGCATGGGTGCTGGGAAGTGACACTGTCATTGAGTTTGACGGAAAGCTTCTAGGAAAGCCAGCCGATTTGACGGACGCCCGTGTCATGCTCAGACGTTTGGCCGGCCGGCCCCATCTGGTCCACACGGCTGTTGCGGTATGCCACTGCGAACGGAGAATGGATGTGGTGGAAGTCGATACCGCGCAAGTCTACATGAAGCCAGATGTCGACGACCTGTATGAGCAGTATCTTGCAACGGAAGAATCGTTGGGGAAGGCGGGCGCCTATGCGATCCAAGGGCTTGGCGGAGATCTTGTGAATCGCGTCGAGGGCGACTACACGACCGTGGTGGGACTTCCGCTGAAACTCGTCGTACGTCTGCTTCGATCCATAGGCTATGCGGTTCCCGCACTCGTCGAAGATGTGTACGAGCGCAGACCCTATGCAAACTGGAGCCACTTCGCACTGTGATTGCAAAGGCTGGTCGGTTTCCCTACAATGCCCAGAGCTATCTCGTCTGGTTGTCTCAGTAAAAATGTCCACATCGCCGCGCAAGAGAGGAAACGTATGACGGGTCGTACGCAAATTGGGCTAATACTCGGACTAATGGTGGGCTTGTCGATTGGGATCCATCCTGCCTTGGCGATCGAAGTGAACCTGTCATTAGAGGACGCACGTAAGGCCCTCGAAACCGGTCGAGTGCCGATGGAAAAGGCCAATTCTCCGGAAGATGTGAGGAGAGTCCTCCAGCAAGCTTCGCTAGCAAGTCGTGTCGGTGCTGATCCGGAGAAAGAACCCTGCGGAGCGAGCGCCATTCTGCGCACCAAGCACTACCGATTGGAAGCGTTCGGGCGGCAAGAGGCAGCCGAATCGAAGAAACGGAAGATGGACGTGCGCATGCCCGAAGAGTTTATTCAAAAGGTGATGGACATGCCGAATATGGAGATGGAAGTGCAGCTGTGCGGCGATGACGAGTATTTTGCCGAAGGGGCCCTGATCGAACTGCACCAGGGTTCAAAACGAGTCAAGCCGATCGACGTCGGCAAGGCCGAACGGGGACGAAAGAACGAAGGCGATGGGCCGGCCTACCGATCGCGATTCACCTCCGTCTTCGCCTACGAACAGTTCGACCCTAGCGCTACGTCAGTATTCGTCGTCAATCTACAAGACGGACAAGAGATCCGAATTCCCGCCGAATTGTCGAAGGTGAAGTAAGCTCAGTTCACTCCATCTCTTCTTGTGCCACTTATCGAGCACATCAATCACGCGCTTACCCCGTTGGTGTGGAAATGCCTCATCGGGATCTGTGAACCGTTTCACAGGGCGATGCTCGATGAAATCTTCAGGCATCGTCTTGGAAGAAAATCAATCGCACACTGGAAGATCAGCAGATATATTTTGATCTAACCCAAGGAAGCCTTGCTGCCTGTCAGATAAAATCCGGAGTTATGTGCAATTGGTTTTGCAGGGTTGCCTCCAACACACGATCCTGCCTTGATTGACGAGGTCACAACGGATCCAGGAAAGACTATCACATCATCCTCAATCGTGACCCCTTTCGTGACAAAACTCCTTACGCCAATGCACACGCGATTCCCGACGACAATCCGACATCGTTCTCGCGTTTCATGCTCCGGCGGCCTTCGACTCTTATCGATGGAATGGAAATCGGTATCGAGCAAGCCAGACTGCTCGATCAATACATCATTCCCTATAATGATCTCATATCTTGATGAAACCCTTGCAGCATACAAGGCGGCATCGTCGCCTATCCGAATAATCGCACTCTCGTCATGGGTATAGAGGGTGACAAACTGACTACAATCTCCCAATGCCTCCCCGATTAAGCAATTCTTCCCGAGAATTACCTTTCCGTTCCCTACGATGCTTAACCTCTTGTAAATCCGAAGACCTGCCCCTATTTCAATATTTCGACGAAATAGTCGGCAAGTCACTCTATACATGTATCCTCGGACCCATGCGAGGGTATTTCTCATGGAGCTCCTGCCATTTTCATCACATTGGCGATGGGCAGTCCTCTCGTGATGGGATTTCCTACGGCAAGTGAATAGGGCCTAATTTCCACATCTCTACAAACAGACCCCACGCCGACGACGCAATCCGCTCCGATCTTACTGCCGGACAAGATAATCGCATCACTACTCAGCCATGCATTGGAGCCAATGACTATCGGCCCACATTCATTGACCGAGTGCTCCCCCCTCGTTTTTATGAAACTCTGGTTTACAAACAAACGATCTTGGATCAGAGATACTGCCGTCATGGATTTCGGGCCCAACTCGATGTGGTTGCCACAATAGATGGTGAGACCTGCGAGTTGACAATTGTCCCCAATATGGACGGTGGCATGTTCCGACAATGTGACAATCGTAAGGCCCTTGAACGCGCTATGAGCAACGGTGCAATGCTTGTCAAGAATGACCGTCCCAGGGCCGACTATCGTTACCTTCGCAAACGCACGAAAAGGAAGACGAATCCGAACATTCCGTCGAAACACCCTAAAATAGAGCGAATAAGCACAGCCTCTCACTAATGCCCGAAGGACGCAGACGGCAGATCGGGGATCTGCGGCGATCTTTTTAATGGTTCCGAACAGGGTCTGCGCGATTGATTGAAAGGTGCCCATATCACGACCTGTCTTCTTGCTTCTTGGCCATCGCACTCTCGGCTGTTCTCCCGTCACACGGATCAATGAATTCTTCAAGCAGGATCGGGGAGTGTACGACAGCCTGTGAGCATCGGTGGCTCGTCCGTAAGTCGCCGACTACAACGTGGACAAGAACTTGAGCAGTTGGGCAGCCATAATTTTTCTTCCAGTTTCATTGAGGTGTCCGTCGTCGTTGGTATAGCTAGGTACGAGTGAATCGTAGGTGATTCCGCTGCTTGTGAAGCTAGCCTTTCTGCCGTCAGGATATGTGGACTCGATTGCCGCCACATCAAATAACAGGCCGCTTCTTCCGTACTCACGTCTGAGCAGGGCGTTAAAGGCATTCTTCTTAATGTTGTTGTCTTCCCGGCCAAGCACACCTTTAATCCAACCTTTCAGAGAGGGAAGCGATAGCGACAGAGGAGCCGTAAGATGGACAAACTTGGTGTGAGGATACTTCTCCTTGAGACGTTGCAGGGCACTCTTATACGCAGAAAAGATCTTCTCAACATCAGTGCTTCTCGTAATATCGACGTAGCAAAACTTAAAAAATGCAATCTCCGCCTTCCCGCCAAGACCAGAGTCCATAGAGCGAACAAAGTCATTGATTTTCGATACCGGATCCTCATTCTCACCGACCATTGAATGGGCAAACACAGGACTATTCAATGCAGCCGGGTCTGTCGTTCTTACTATCTTCAACTCGACACCCTGATGGTCCGTTAGAATGTCCTGTATACCATCTATGATGTTGAGACCAACTGATTGGTGACCAAAATAGATTCTCTTCTCGGCCACCTTTTGCAACACCGCGAGCGTCACGGTCTCATCGGAATGTGAAGATGGATTCCTGCTCTCTCGCATGTCTCCTCCCAGACTGCTGCTGACCATCACGAAAAACAAAACGCCTGTCAGTAGAGTGAACGTTCTTCGTGCCATGGCATCCTATCCCCTCGTTCAGACAGATGTGTCGCCGATGCTTTGCGCTAGCAACGGCTCCATTAGAAGATACCGGGCAACCGCGCGCTTCGCATCGATATCACGGTACACCCGCTCAACTTGGGCCTCAGTGAGCCCCAAATCCTTCGCGACCTCTTTGGCTGGGAGGTTGTGATTCTTGCCGTAGAGACAGAGATCCATATTGTCGTAGGGTAAAGAGAAATAGAACTCCTCCTGAGATTGCGAGAGGGAGTAGGTGTCCGTGGTGGGAAGCCGTGTGAGGATTTCATCCGGGACGCCGAGGAATGCGGCCAGCTGATACACCTGTGATTTGTAGAGATGTGCGATCGGCTTGATGTCGGCGGAGCCATCGCCGTTCTTCACGAAGAATCCTTGGTCATACTCCAAGCGATTCGGTGTTCCGCCGACGGCATACAGAAAGCGATCAGCATAGTAGTACTCCATCATCTTCCTTGTGCGCTGCTTGAAATTTGTCGCGGCCACCAGTGCCAGGAAAGCGTCGCCTGTCAGACGTACCTTGCGTTGCTCCCCGTTCGGCGACTGAACCACAACGTAGGAGATGCGGAATTCTGAGCTGTCGAGTGACGAGAGCACCAGCTTGGATTTGTATCCGGCGTGATACTCGGGTACCACCTCCCTAATCGCCGCATCGCGGCGTCGGTAACACTCGGCGCCGCTAAGAATGCCCGAGATATCCTCCGTGAATGTCCTGATGCCTAGTTGCTTCGCCAGCAATTGCCCCAACCGCAAGCTGTCGTCGGATGAGTCGGATTCAGGCATGAATAGCCCAATCACCCGATCTGGCCCCAGCGCGCTGACGGCCAAGGCGGCAACCGTACTACTGTCGATGCCTCCGGAAAGACCGATAACCAGCCCCTTTCTTCGGAGCCGTGTAAACACCCCGTCACGGATGAAGGCGTCGATTCGTTCTACTTCGGCACCCGCATCCAGTTTCAGCCGATCAGCTGACGATGTGTTTCCTACTTCACTCATGTCATTCCTCCTCAGAATCACATGACCTGATGGTGCTCGACGCGGCACACTTTCGAGCAACAGCGTGCTATGGCATTACCTGCGCAGGCTCCTGAACGGCAAGCGAGCCGATCTCACGAAGACGTGGCCGCATAATTTTTCCAGACGGAGATTTGGGCAACGCTGACACGATCACGATCACTTTGGGCCGCTTATACTGCGCAAGCCGCTGTGCGCAGTAGGCCATCAGATCCTGATTGGTCAGCACCCCGGTCGCTTTGAGCACGACGACCGCGCAGACCTTCTGTCCCAGTAGGGAGTCATCGATGCCGACCACGCCGGCTTCCTGCACGTCCTGATGTTGCAACAAGACCTCTTCAATCTCTTGCGGACTGATTCGATAGGCGCCGGACTTGATCATTTCGTTATTGCGCCCGTCGATGGTTAAATAGCCTTCGGCATCCAGCCTTCCCACATCTCCGGTACGGAGCCATCCATCCTGAAGTACTCCAGCGGTCAATTCCTGATCCTGCCAATACCCCTGCATGATATTGTCGCCACAAGCCCAGACCTCTCCCATCTCCCCCGGCTCTGCCGACTCGCCTCCTTCTTTGACGACTTTCAGCGACACGCCTGGAATTGCCCGTCCCACAGATCCATTTTTCACGTCAAGCAAGTTGGGCGGAAGATACGTCAGACGCGCCGTAGCCTCTGTTTGGCCATACATGAGAAAGATGCGTTGCTCGGAAAACGACGCCCGTATCCGATGCAACAATTCTGAGGGCATCGGCCCACCGGCGTGCGTCAGATAGCGTAGGGCAGGAAAGGTATACGATTTTAGATTCGAGTGATTCAGCAGCAGTGCATAAGTAGCAGACACCCCTGACAACCCGGTGACCTCCGTCTTGATCATGCTGTCCAACACGACATGCGGGTACAGCATGTTATTCTCGATGACGAGGGTCCCTCCGGCACACAAATGCGTCAGCATGACTGAATTGCCGTAGGCGTACACGAACGGCAGCACAGCCATGACAGAATCATCGGTGGTCAGTCGCAGGTAAGAGAGAATCGAGCGGGTATTCGCAATCAAATTCCGATGCGTGAGGACCACTCCTTTGGGTCGCCCGGTCGACCCGGAGGTGTAGATGATTTGCGCCACATCCTCTCGAACCACCTGTCCCACATTTCGATATTCCATGCGGTAGGAGTTTTCTTCGACAAGAAGGAACCGGAGACCGGCGAATTCAAATTGACTCATCGTCCAATGCTTGACAGCCGGAGACACGATCAACCCCGCCGCACCGACGTGCCGGATGATCCGCTCCACCTCCTCCACGGTGGTCTGTGGATGGAGCGCGACGACGATTCCGCCAAGTTCCAATATCGCCAGATAGGCAGCCACATATTCCGGCGAATTCTCCATCCAGACGATCGCCCGATCTCGCTCAGCCAGTCCCGCCCGCACGAGCTGGCTCTTCCTGGCGTCGACGAGAGCACGTAGATCGGCATAGCTCCAACGGGTGGCTTTATAGACAATGGCTGCCTTCTGACCGCAAGTCCGAATCGTTCCATCAATTGCCTGCTCAACGCGCATCTGTTGTCTATATCTCCGTTGAATGAATTATGTGCGGTGTATCGGTCGCGACAGTCACCGTTCTGAACTGAGCGACAGCCCCCGTTGCCTAGCGGAGGGTTCGAGCCGCATGGGAAGTTACCTCCGGATTCTTGCAGAGGCTTCGTATTTGGTTTCCACAAACCGAGTGAGCGCATTCACCGAATCCAAATTGGCGGGAATGAGGTCCTCGTCCTCTACTTTGACGTGGAACGTCTCTTCCAGAAACTGGACCAATTCCAGCACGCCCGTTGAATCAATGATGCCTGACTCAAGAAACGAGGTGTCGCCGCCGAGCCCAATCTCTGTTCGTCCAAACAGAAGATTATCCATCACGTACCGCCGCACCTCTGCTTCGATCGAGGCCATGTCACAGACTCCTTGGAAAATTCTCGATATGCTGATTTACTACGATCTGCGTTGAGAGGATCCCCACCAGCGACATATTGTCTTTCACGCTTACCACTTGCCCATGTCGGGCCTTATTCAACAACTTCTCGACGGCTCCCGCATCAAACAACCCTGACTCTTGTATGGCTTTGGGAGCCAGCAACTCTTCCACATAGTCGAAAAGCTTGTTTGCCTGGGGTTTAACCTGGAAGCTTTGGCTGTCAGGTGCCCGATATGGTTGTTTGGGTCTGCGCCTGATGGTGCGAGGAATCAAATCTCCGGCCGCGAGTTTCAGCAGATATTTTTCGTCCAAGACTTTCATCTTGAGCTGTGGAGACAAGCGTGACGCAAAGTCGACGACCCGGTAATCGAGAAACGGGAATCGGCCCTCGATGGAATGAGCCATTGCCATTCGGTCACCCTGCGACGACAAAATATAACCAGGCAACAGATAGGTAGCCTCGAGATACTGCGATTGCGAGAAGCTATCCCATTGCCAAAAGCGAGAGGGGAGTTCCGTTTCGAGATGGCTCAACGCGTTGCGATGGTTGAGCTTATCCCTTGTTTCTGTCGAAAAGAAGTTCTTGAGCTTGGACGTCATCTCCCAGCGAGGCAAATGCGAAAACAACGGGCTGGCTTCGTCGTCTTTCTTGACATGGAAGAAGGCACGCAAGTAGGCATCGGGCTGTGATTGCAGGTTCTTCATGTAGGGATACAGCCGCCTCAATAGAATTGGACGGAATTTCGACTCTGGGTGCTTGGACCAGAAGCGGCGGATCTTGGCCTCTTTGAAAATGTCGTACCCTCCAAAGATCTCGTCCGACCCCTCGCCAGTCAGGACAACCTTATATCCCTGTTCTCGCACAAGCTTGGACAGAAGGAACAGCGGCGCCGGTGCCGTCCTCAGCACGGGTTTCTCCGTATGCCAGAGGACCTCAGGAAAGACCCGGCCGATGTCTTGCGATGAACAAGAGATGTAGCGGTGCTCCGTCTGGAGAAACTCGCTGGCCTCTTTCTGAAAACCACTCTCGTCGAATGCTTTGTCTTCAAACGCCACAGAAAAAGTTCTCAGATGAGTCGTTCCAAGCTTCTTCACGAGAGCTGCGACCAGGGTCGAATCAAGCCCACCACTGAGGTAGGCTCCAACAGGCACATCGGACCGTAACCGAATGCGGGTGGCATCGAGCAAGAGATCAAGCAACATCTCGCAAGCCTCTTTCGCACGTTCCGCTCCTATCGAAGAATGGAAATCCAATCCCCAGTAGGGTCGAACATGCATCTCGCCCCGCTCAAGTACCAGCGAGTGGCCAGGAGGCAGCTCCGAGATTCCAGAAAAAAAGGTTCGGGGAGGGAGCGTCACCCAGAATGTGAACAGCTCGTCCAGCGCCTCCACATCAACAGCCCGCTGCACAGAGGGAACCGTGAATAGCGACTTGATTTCAGATCCGAAAAGAAACCCATCGCTGGTCTTGGTATAGAAGAGCGGGCGGACTCCCAGCCGGTCACGTGACAGGAACAGCCTCTGATGTCTGGCATCCCAGATCGCAAAGGCCCACTGCCCATTCAAATCCTGGACACAGGACTCCCCCTTTTCTTCATACAGGTGGACGATCACTTCCGTATCTGACTGAGTATGAAACCGATGCCCTTTCTTGATGAGAGCTTCACGCAATTCAATGTAGTTAAAAATTTCCCCATTGAAAGTGATCCAAACGGTCTTATCCTCGTTACACATCGGCTGGTTGCCCCCGCCAAGGTCGAGGATGCTGAGTCGCGCATGGGCAAGCCCAACCGAACCATCCACATACGTTTCCGAGTAATCAGGCCCACGATGATTCACGAGAGCAATCATCCGCTGGATGATCTGTTGGTCACAGGGCACGTTATTCTGTGCCACGAATCCGGCTATTCCGCACATAGCTAAGCCAATGAAAGCATTCTGGACTCACTGGTTATGTATTGCCCTCGAGTCATGTGACGTAGGTACGGGAGAAGGGAATGGGATTAACTGTCGATCTTCTAGGGCATGGATTAGGAGCGTCCTGTGCAGGAGAACCCATTAACTGTCTCCACTGCTATTGTTCCCATCCCATCCAGCATGACATCTCAGTAAGGGCATGGTATTCCACCCTACTCCAGAGCCTTCTCTCTGGCCAGAAACTTCTCGTAATTATCCTTGGCGTATCGGCCACAGCTACTCGCTGATAAGTCAGATGCGTGCAAAGGTGAATCCCACCTCCTTGCAATTGAGACCTCTGCTAAGCCCGGATCCTCGAGTGGGCCGAGGAGAAAGCAATGGCGTCCGATTCAACAGACCTCATTCAAGGGTGGGTGGAAAAACGCTAGGTTCGAGTCGTGTCGAGTATTTTGAAGGAGGAGGTGGCTGAAACTGAAGAGAAGCTCGATGCGTGACCAACGTTCAGCAAGGCATCAGTACGGTGACGATCGGCAATGACATTGCCGACTGCGGAACCAGTGTGACTGATCCCAATGCCAACAATGTGGAATACGCCCACAACGCGGCGAGTGAATTCACGACGCTGAGGACCTTGACTTATACCTACGATGCCGCAGGCAATCGTGTCAAAACGGGCGTGACCTCCAGCACGACCAAGGGAACCAGATGCCGTTTTGAAAATCACGAAAGCGCTTGCAATTCATACTCAAATCCACGTCGTCGCAAACAAATCAATGCCCGACGACTGAGATCATCCACGAGTGAAAACACCTGATTCCAGGTGAGCTCAGGAAAATAGGCCAAAAGTTCTTCAAGTGGAATGCGTTTCCGCTCGTGAACGATGGCCAGTAGTTTATTCGCAGGTTGTTGGTTCATTGTGTCCCCTCGTATTAGAGATCGACGCGCCCAGCATCGTGAGCCCCTGTCCTCAGCGTCGGACTCCACCGAACGGCCATGACGCGAATAATTCCAAGAATCAGCAGAACCCCACAGAGAACCGCGAGTGGTTGCCAGTCCCCTCCTTTGAACCATTGAGAGATCACCTCGGTCAGCATGACGACCAGGATCGTATCCACGATGAATGTCACTTTGACACGGCCCTCGCGGAAGTAGGTGACGGTAGTTTTGAAGACCTCGACGAGGGCCAGCAGCATGAGGGTGTTGACGATGACCTGGCGCAAGACAACCTCGGCTGAATGATCCATGAGGAGTCGAATCTCCCAAAACGTCATCACTGTGCCGCCGGCGAGAGCAGTCAACAGTGTCAGAATTACCAGACTGAGCACCCCTTTGATGCCTCGATTCCAGACTTCTAAGAGATCGAGATGAGGCAGACGTTTTCTTAGGACTTCACTGTCAAACAGATGAACCGCTTCGAGTGCCGGCATGGGGTCCTTTCCTCCTATTCTAGTTACACATGAGACTATCCGATTATCGTTCTGGCTCGGTCACGGCCAGGTAAAACCTGTGTTAACTCTATGGCTTCTCTATGGTAGGCTCATGCCACAGGATGTGGAGGAGGGGTTATGGACTGCATGTTCGTTCGCCATGGGATTGCTGTCGAGCCAGATGAATGGGAAGGTGAAGAGGAGAATCGCCCCCTGACAGAGAAAGGGAAAAGACGTGTTCGACAGATGGCCAAAGGATTGGCGGCACTTGTCTGTCAGCCGACCCATCTGTTTACGAGCCCGTTCGTGCGGGCGTACGATACGGCCAGACTTCTACGGGCGGTCATCGGTCCGACGCTCAAGATTGAGACGCGAGAGGAGTTGGCGGTTGGATCGAAGCCAGAGCAAGTCGTGACGTTTCTGCGCACGCTCCCGTCCGATGCGGTCGTGGTCTGTGTGGGACATGAGCCTCAGCTCGGCGAAGTCGTGAGTCTGTTGCTCTGTGGCAAACCCCTTTCGAACTTTCCACTGAAGAAGGCCGGCGCTGCGCGCGTCGAATCGGAAGGTCGTGTCAATGTGAGCCAGGGGCGGCTCGTCTGGTGGCTTCAGCCGATGCAGTTGCGGGCCTTCGGTAAGCAAGCCCATGCCAAGAGGCGTGAAGGTTTGTCGGAGGCTGCCGGTTGAGAGCCGAGGGTGGACTTATCATGGGCTGTTCATCAATAAGTGTGTCGGTGCCTTGACCTCGTTCACCCCCAGGCCTGCTTCCCCCGTTTCAGCAGGGTCTTCACGAGTGGTGTCATAGTCTCTCACACAATCTGGCGTCGGTGGTGTTGCCGTTCAACCATGCGTCCGGACAGAAACCCGGCGCGAGGGCTGGGTGAGTCCTGGAGGAACTGTCGAAGCTGCCGTTCCGCTTGAATGGCGTCCTGATGGGTACCTAATAGCTCTTGGAGGGCCCGAGCCGCTGTGATGAAACGCGTCGCGGGTTTGGCCCACCGAGCGTTTCGCCAATTCGGCGGCATAGCGCGCGCTTGGTCTTGATCCGGATAGCGTGCAGGCAGCATCCGAGGGGACGGTCGCAGGCGTCTGAGTGCCTTGCGCAGTTTCTTGAACGCGTGCCGGGCAGCCGAGGCAGGTGGAAATCATCACCAATGCTCAGCTTGAGCTCCCGTTCGGTGTGAGCCGAGAGCACGGAAGGGCGCTGAGAGGATATCTTGCGGGATCGAGCCATTGTAGGACCTATAGGACGGGGGGAGTGCTTCTTTTTCTAAACGCCTGAGGGGGGAATTGCAACCTTCGCCGAGTCGACAGGAAGGCGAGCGGTGCTCGTCCTCGAGAGCGGCGAGGGGGAAGGAGGCATAAGGGATCTTAAGAGGGAAGGGGTAGGTACGAAGAACGAAGCGAGCCTAGAATTCGTCGATGGACACGGGGCGGAGAAAGTCGCGGACCGACACCATGCCGACCAGCGCCCCATCGTTGGTCACGCCGAGGTGGAGTGTGCGATGCTTGTCCATCAGGTCTGCGGCTTCCGTCAAGGGCCGCCGCTCTTCGATGCCTGGGACCGGGCTGCTCATAATGTCTTCCACCGGCACGAAGTACGGGGTTTTCTCTGCGCCGACGAACTTCTTCACGATATCCGATTCGGTCACGATCCCGATAACTTGGGCCTGATACGCTACGAACACGCTCCCCACATTGCAGGCCCGCATGAGCTTCGCCGCCTCGACGACTGAAGTCCCGACGTCAACCGTCACCATCTCTTTTTGCATCAAGTTACCGACTGTCACCATGGAATCCTCCATATAATTGTTATAGTGGCAGTAATCTACCAATTGCTCATTGCGCCGATGTTAGGCACCTATTACAGGACGGTAAACTTTTTGACGGAGCGACATGTCACACAGTGTTAACGATTCGGCAATGAAGCAGTCATCTCTATCAACTACCCTTCTGTTCAATGAAATCGGGCGATCTTTTCACGGTCGACCTCAGCGTTGACGCTTGATGAGGACGAATCAGCGTGGTCCTGTCGTGAAGCGCAAGGGAGGGAAATGATGGTAGCTACTGAATTGCACGTCGAGCATACCCACGTGAAGCCTCTCATGGTTCGCATGGCCCTTATCGTGATATGTATCTGTGGCCTATTCATCAGACTCAGGCCGGCTCTCTGAAACGTAGTTCTTTCTCCGGTACGCGATAGTGGCACAGAGTCAGTCTCTGATTACGATCTGATACCGTGTGACTATAGTGCCTACGTGGATGCTGCCAGTGCAGCATCTGATGAGCGAGGCGTATCTATCGGGTTATCAGATTAGAGCGGATCTGTGCGTTAAAGAGTTGGCTAGCCTGCTGAGGCATATCAGCTTGAGTTGCGGATGATGGATTCCAACCTCCGAGCGAGAGCCGGTGGGCATCTATGCCCTTGCTCCAGCTCCCGCCTGTCTTTTGCTCGGCACCGTCGAATACCCCTCCTTTTTTGTACAGGTAGGAACATCACACCTACTCTCTCCAGGCAGCGACCATCGTGTAGGTCACTGTCAGAATGGCGCTCAGCAACATCATTTCTATGAGCCCTGTCGTCATTGTTCTTCACCTCCTTTCATATTGTTCGGATTGGGATTGGCCGCCTCCTCTTTATTGACATGCCTGAATTCTATCGAAGCACTGTTGCTGCTCTGTTACGATTGTGCCAATTCGGTGTGAAAAGATGGGATCCCACTACTCGAATTCTTCCCATCCGCTCAAGAGGCTCCCAAGGACCAACGTGCGTCGATTGGTCGAAACCACAATAAGGCCGTTGTCGTTATCCACTCCTAGGATCTGTTCATGCACGTCCAATGGTTTCGATGCAAATGCCCCAAGCAGTGGAGTAAATCCGACCAGTCGCTCGGTTGTGATGACAGCCACTCCATAGTCGTTGCTGTATAGGCGTCGAACGTTCTCACGTACACCCAAGACCTCTTTCAGCCATAGGCCGTTGGCGCCGCGAAAGCCGTACAGATGCCGATCGGTTCGGATGAATGAAAAGGTCGGCAGGATCTTTCGTTCCAACACCTTTTCATGGAGATCCAGTTCCGTCTTAGTCCATGTCAGGGAACGGCTTGAAAAACCGAGCAATCGGCGTGAGGTCACGACAATCCCGTTAATCCCGCTCACCCCCGAACTTATTACCACTTCCTGCGCGCCAAGAGGAGTTTCTCTGCGACCACTCAGTTGGCTGGAGGCGACGGCTAGATTGCCCTCGAACCATATTGAGACCTCAGGCGGAGGGTTGGCCATCGCGATCAACGGTGATAGCATCGTGATGAGCATGAGACCGGTGAAGGCAAGGGTGTGATAACGGAACGTACCCTCAAGATGATAATCCATCCACAGACCTCCATGCACAGGCGACCGCGTCAGTCCAATATCCTGCCGTAAATTCTTTGCGCTTTCTATAGCGTCTCGCAACCTGATCAGCTGCCGGACTTCCTGGCTGTGAATTCTCACGAGAGTTAACGATTTTGTTACCAAGCTTTCATCAACCGGTAATGAGCGAATGAGAGAGTGATACCGACGAGAAAGGGTCTGGAATAGAAGGTCTGAGGACCCCCTGTACAAGGAGGACGAGATGCAGTCTTTAGGACCTATGACAGTACCGCAGTGCGAAGCAAATGAATCAGGGCAGCACGCGTCGCCAGCCAGACTGGTTGACTACCTACCGGCCGGGCGTCGGCAGATTCTTGTCCGCCAGTTGTTCGAATACCTGAAGGAGGTACGCCGCATCGACGATGGGTATGCCCTTCAGTTTGACCGGGCTGATGATCTGGAAGATTTGATCGGAACGATGTCGGACTACATCCTGTTCGAAGGGTTGCACTCGCCGCATCTCACCTTTGCGATCGTTGGTGAACCGCAAGAGAAGGCTTTCTGGTTGGAGGTGCGCGGGGCTAGACACTGATGTTCACGAAACGACGTCCGATCCCTGTGAAGAAGACCATAGGCCTGGGATGAATGTTGGTGATCGTGTACTCGACCCCTGCGGCGAAGAAGCACGTTCATCCTTGTCCGAAGAGGGCCGATGTGCGACTAGGGAGGAGGGGAGTGATCTCCACAAGAGATGCTGGAAATCCACAATATGTTCAGCTGCTTGGTTCATTCAGGCGGATGGTATAGAGATAGTGGTAGAGCCCCTTGCGTTCCAGCAATTGGGCGTGAGTGCCTTCTTCGACGAGCTTTCCTTTGTCGAGTACCAGAATACGGTTGGCACGCTGAATAGTCGATAGTCGATGGGCAACGACGAAGGTGGTGCGCCCTACCATGAGGCGTTGGAGGGCCTCTTGGACAAGGCGTTCCGAATCGGTATCGAGTGATGATGTCGCTTCGTCCAATAGTAGAATCCGTGGATTTTTGAGAATCGCACGAGCGATCGCAATCCGTTGCCGTTGTCCTCCTGAGAGGTTGACTCCCTTCTCGCCGACCGGGGTGTGATATCCGTCCGGCAAGCTCATGATGAAATCGTGCGCGTGAGCGGCTTGACTGGCCTCCTGCACAGCGGCTTCGTCTGCCCCCATCCTTCCATAACGAATATTGTCGAGAATCGTTCCTCCAAAGAGGATCGTTTCCTGTGGAACCAACGCGATCTGTTGATACCAACTCTCAAGTGTCACGTCTCGAAGGTCTCGGCCATCGATCGTGAGGCGGCCTTCCAACGGGTCGTAGAAACGGTGCAGGAGGTTGATCACCGTGGTTTTCCCGGCGCCGGTTGGACCGACCAATGCCACGAGCTCGCCGGGCTGAGCTTCAAAGGAGAGGTTGGACAAGACAGCATGGCGAGCATCGTAGCCAAACGTGACCTGTTCCATCCGCACATGGCCTTCGATCGTGACCAGTGTCTGTGCGTCTGATCCATCGGCAATATCCGGCTTGGCATCCAGAATTTCAAAGATGCGTTGCGTGGCTCCTTGAGCCTCCTTGATCTGCGTAAAGACACGAGCCGCTGCGCTGAAGGGCCCGATTAGGATACCGGCGAACAAGACGAAGGCGAACAGGTCTCCCGGCGTGACGATGCCGTCGATGACTTGCTGTCCTCCGTACCACAGTACGGCAGTCGCCGATGAAAATGTCATGAGGCTGATCACCGGAATGAAAACAGCCATGATTCCTGCTCGACTGAGCGTGAGCCGGAGTGTCTGGTTGACTTGATCGGCGAAACGATCTGTTTCTCGTTGTGTGTGAACGAATGATTTGACGATGCGGATACCGGAAATCACTTCTTCGGCCAGGGTACTGAGCGAGGCGGTGTGGTCCTGGATTGAAGTAGAAAGAGATTTCAATCTGCGCCCAAACAACTTGGAGACCACAACGAGCAAGGGCAGCAGAATCAGGATCAGGAGGCAGAGCTGCCAATTCATAATCAGTAAGAATGTAATGCCACCGATGAACGTCACCACTTGTTTAACCCCGTCAATTGGGGTTTCCGTGACAAGGGATTGGATGACGGTTACGTCGGACATCAACCGAGAGAGCAATTCGCCCGTTCGTCGGCGAGAAAAGAAACTGACCGTCAGTGTTTGGAGGTGGGCGAACAGATGTTTGCGGAAATCGGCTACCACGTTCTGCGAAACCCAGGCGGTCAGATAACTATGGCCCATGGAACAAAGCCCTTGGAGAAGGACCAGTCCCAAAAATATTCCGATCGACTGGGTCATTTTGTCGGCATCGCGCTGGACGGTCACAATATCCCACAGGGTGCCGGCCAGTCGAACCAACGCGAGATTGACGATAGCAACGGTGGCCACCAGTAGGCCGGCGAGCATGAGGCGACCGAAATAGGGTCGAACAAACGGAAGGAATCTCTTGAAGGTCAGCATTCGGGCTCAGATGGTATCATCGCCTGTGAAATGGCGTCGGTTCACCGTATATTGGGAGATGCTCGATCGAGGAAAGTCGGGGCGAACGGGCTAGAGTTGAGCGATCGACTCGATGAGGTTCTTATTGATCGCGACAAAATCAGACCGATCCTTGTCGTTAATGAGGACGTCGGTCAGGCTGATGAAGAGGCGTGCTTCTTCGTTGATCGCGTCGGAGACACGATTCCGCATCGGGGGGACCAGGAAGTCTCCGACATAGGTGCAATTGACCGTCCGTACGCGAATGCGGACTTTCTTGCCCTCGGCCACAATCCCCTCCCCCCGCCACGCAGGCTGAGTTTAGCTTTTTCGGCGAAGAAACTTCTGTCGCTGGCGCAGCTTCTTGTACTTGTGCTTGCGCATTTTCTTTCGACGCTTCTTCAGAACGCTTGACATGCTTCGTATCTCCTAAGGCGCCAGAGTCTAAAAGCTTTTCTGCGAAAATGCAAGCTCACAGCGCATTGCATCCGTTATGGTATACTGCCGCCCCATGGATCTTCATAAACACGGACTTTCATCGGTTTCGCTCGTCGGGTGGTTGGTGTTGCTCATGCTGGTGATTGCCGGATGCCCTTCTAAGACCATCCAGTATCCTGAAGAACACGAACGTCTGCTTCGCCTTGATCAGGCAGTGGATTCCCTGCGGGACGCGTATCAACGAAAAGATCGGTCTGCGTTCCGTTCCCTGTTGGTACCAGTGGATCAGATGGCCGAATTGCAACGGCAGGTGGAGCTGGATTTTGAGGCGTTTCATGCCATTACGCTTGAGTTCAAGATCGAGCGAATCATGCTGGAAAAAGATGACATGGACGTGTTCGTCAATTGGCAAGGGACCTGGATGAAAGACGCCAATGATACGGGTATGCGTCAGCGCGGTCACGCACGATTGCGATGGACGGCAACCCCTTCGACCCTCTTGGGTGGCGTCGAGGGGGATTTGCCGTTTGGGATGAAGACCAAGCAGGTACTTTCCGAGACTCCTTCACCACAATCTCCCCTACGATAGCAATGTTGCCAACCGTGCCGGTAGCTGATTATCTTGTGATCGGAAGTGGGGTCGCCGGGCTCCGTGCCGCCTTAGAATTGTGTCATGCCGGGCGAGTGATTGTGCTCACGAAAGGCCATCCGCTGCAGAGCAACTCCATTTTTGCCCAGGGTGGAGTCGCCGTGGCGTTGAGCGAAGAGGATGATGTGGCCATCCATATGACCGACACACTGAAAGCCGGGCATGGGCTGTGCCGACGTGACGCGGTCCGCGTGTTGGTTGAGGAGGGGCCGAATCGGATTCAGGAGCTCATCCGGTGGGGCGCGAGGTTCGACAAGAGCGGCGGGAAATTCGCCTTTGCGAGGGAAGCCGCACATAGCCGCAGTCGAATACTCCGGGCTCGAGGCGACGCGACGGGAAACGAAATGGTGCGTGCCTTGCTGTCTCAGGTGGTCCGGCAAAAGCAGATTGTCCGGTTGGATTACCATTTTACCGTCGATCTTGTGGTGGAGGACGGTCGCTGTTGCGGGGCGGTGGTGTTGGATGAAAGCTCGGGGGAACTCTTCATCCTTCCCGCCAAGGCCGTGCTTCTTTCGACCGGTGGGGCTGGCCAGGTGTTTGCCCGTACGACGAATCCGCCCAATGCGACAGGCGATGGAATGGCGATGGCCTATCGAGCCGGCGCAGAGCTCCGAGATATGGAATTTGTCCAGTTTCACCCCACGGCGTTGTATCTGCCGTCGAGCCCTCCGTTCTTATTATCGGAAGCGATGCGTGGGGAGGGCGGGCAATTGCGGAACAATAAGGGCGAGGCCTTCATGCCACGCTATCATCCGCTTGGGGTCTTGGCTCCGAGAGATATTGTGGCGCGGGCTATTTGGGCCGAGATGGCGGCGACGCGAGCGCGACATGTGTATCTTGATGTGACGCATCTCGAGGCCAATTTCGTGAAGCGTCGGTTTCCGACGATCTATGCGACCTGTTTGCGTCACGATATCGACATTACCGAAGAGTGGATTCCGGTCTCGCCGAGCGCCCATTACATGATGGGCGGAGTGGCCACCGACATCCACGGTGCCACGACGCTGCCTGGTCTTTTTGCGGCAGGAGAGGTTGCCTGCAGTGGGGTCCATGGCGCCAATCGCCTGGCCAGTAATTCGTTGCTGGAAGGGTTGGTATTTGGCATGCGGGCCGGTGTTGCTGCGAAGGCCTGGGCTGCGCGTTGTTCAGCGCCGGACCTGGTACTCCATCGTGAGCGGCTACAGCGTGGTGAAGCGCGCCGATTAGAGGACGCTGAAAAGTTGCGAAGTTCGTTGCGCCGAACGATGTGGGGGCAAGTGGGACTTGTCCGTTCGCGAGAGTCACTGATTCGAGCAACCGCTCAACTTGTCCGATGGGAGCAGATGGTCTCGCACTCGTTTGCGACGAGGACGGATCTCGAAGTGAAGAATATGGTTCAAGTGGCCCACTGTATCGCGGAAGCTGCGCTCTGGCGGGAGAATAGTGTCGGTGCGCACTATCGCTCGGACTACCCCACGGCTGACCGTCCTGGTTGGAAATTACACAGTCGCCTTGGCCTATCCAGGCAGGTTAGCGATCAGGCTGGACGGAAGAAGCCTGCGAAGGTTGTCTCGCGACGGCCTCGGAAGACAGGATAACGTAACCGGACGACGCGAGGTCGTCCGCAAGGAAGGTGCGATAGTATCCCAAGACCTTGCGGACATATCGGCGAGTTTCCTTAATCGGTGGAAGGGTTTGGTAGCGATCCACGACACGCTCTCCAGCGTTATAGGCGGCGAGAGCGAGGGGGAGATCCCCTCGGAATCGATCAAGGAGTTGTCGCAAATACTTGGTGCCTCCTCCGATATTGTCTTCCGGGTTATAGAGGTCTCGCACATCCATCCTCACGGCGGTCTGTGGCATCAATTGCATCAATCCGACGGCTCCGGCCCGAGAGACCGCATGCGGGTCAAAGTCCGATTCGGCTTTGATGACGGCCCGTATCAGGGCGGGGTGGATGCGGTGTTCTCGTGAAAACCGGCTGATCATCGGTTCCAGCTCTTTTACTGACATGACCGGGTGTAGACGGTTCGGATGAAGGTCAACCCGGCGGTATCGAGCGTCGGACGGAACATTCGTGAGAGATATCGTCCCCTTGGCATCGATATATTGGTAGACCTCTGCTTTGATATCAGATGCTGCGATCACAAGGATGCCGCAGATCATGAGCGGGGTTACGAGAGTGGTCCACCGACGAGGAGAGGCGAACTGAGATTTGTTGTTTAGCATGGTCTAAACGATAGCAGTCTGTAACAAACTGTCAAGGGAATGCCGATCCAGGGTCGCCAGGATGGGTGCGCGCGGAATAAAAAATTGAAATCAATGACTTAGAATGACCCGGTAGCTTGCCCAAACCACCCGCGTGCCTCGATAAATTGCGATCGGAGCTTCAACGTTACCGAACCTGGCTTCCCTCCTGCGATTGTCCTGGTATCGATCGTGGTTACGGGCAGGATTTCCATACTTGTGTTGGTGAGAAAACATTCGTCTGCCTGATACAGCTGATCAACGGTAAAGTGTCCCTCCTCGACTGGGATGTGGAGTTTTTGGGCTAACCGAATCACAACAGCTCTCGTAATGCCGTCGAGCAAACCACAGTCGAGGGAGGGGGTCCGTAGTGCCCCGTTCGTGACGAAGAACAGGTTACTGATCGTACATTCGGTCAGATGCTGTTCCCAATTGAGCAGAATGCTGTCGAATGCACCTGCGGCAATAGCCTCTTGTTTTGCCAAAATGTTGTTCAAGAAGTTCAGGGCCTTGATCTGTGGCGATAGTGCGCTTGGGAGGTTTCGTCGAGTGGAGGCAACAATGATCGTGACGCCACGCTCATAGCGGTCTGGTGTCGGAGAGAGCAGCGGTTTGGCTATGACGACCACGGTGGGCGAGGGACACAACGCGGGGTCCAAACCGATGTCTCCGGGGCCTCGCGAAACTGTGATGCGGAGGTAGGCATCTTGCTGGTCGGTCCCGACCCCGTTGCGAGCCATGGCCTCCTGGAGAATGTTCGGCCATTCTCTCAGAGGAATCGGGATCTTCAATCCAATAGCTTCCGCGGAACGAAACAACCGTGACAGGTGCTCATCCCGCATGAAGAGGCGGGGGCCGTAGGAGCGGAGCGTTTCATAGACGCCATCTCCGTATAGGAATCCATGATCGAACACGGAGATCACGGCATCCTGCTCGTGCACAAACCGATGGTTCAGATAAATCCACATCGTGCTAAGTAAATGCGCTGAAAAAAGCCTGGGCTTTATGGATGGTTTCTTCGTACTCGCGCGTTGGATCAGAATCGGCGACGATGCCGGCCCCAACTTGAAGGGAGGCCATGTCGTTCATCATCACGAGTGTCCGGATCAGGATATTGAAATCGAGGTCGCCACTCCAACTCATATACCCCATCGATCCGGTGTAGGGACCCCGTCGGACCGGTTCTAACTCTTCGATGATTTCCATGCAGCGGATTTTGGGGACGCCGGTGATCGTTCCGCCTGGGAACATGGCTTTCAGGAGGTCGAAGCCGGTGATATGGGTTTGTAGAGTGCCTGATACCTGTGACACCAAATGGCTGACATGGGAATATTGTTCCAACGCCATGAGCTCGTCCACGCGGACGCTGCCATATCGGCAGACACGGCCCAGGTCATTGCGCTCGAGGTCCACCAACATGATGTGTTCGGCTCGCTCCTTTGGGTTCGCATGCAGTTCCGCAACCAGCGTTTGATCGGCCATCCCGGTTTTTCCGCGTGGTCTGGTTCCGGCGATCGGTCTGGTGTCAGCTCGACGACCATCGAGGCGAACAAGCCGTTCGGGCGATGAACTGATGAGGCGAACTGTATCGAGGCGGAGTAATCCTGAAAAAGGGGAAGGATTCATTGTCCGCAGGCGGCGATAGGCTGATAAATCGGTTTGAAGTTCCTCTCGCCTCAGCGCATCGCAGTTCACCGCGAAGCGGTGGGAGAGGTTAGCTTGGTAAATGTCACCGGACGCGATGTACTCTTGGCAACGTTGGACGCTCCGGATATAGGACGATCGAGATTGTCCCGGTGTGAAGGTGACGCGCTCAAGCCCATCGTCATGGAGTTCACCAGCGGTAGACCGACAGAGCTGCGCTTCGAACGCCGCAAGGCGGTCTATTCCCTCGCGAAACAGTTTGTCCCGAGGCTCGCCCAAGAATCGGTCGAGTGGAGGACAGAACATCAGCACAAGCTTGCCCAGTTCGTGATCGATGGCGCCCACAAGATCAAAAAATGCGAATTCCAAGTCCGGACATGTCACGCCATGAGGAGCTAACGAGGGGAGCCGTTCAAATTGTCGGGCGAGATCATAGCTAAAATACCCGACCGCCCCGCCGAAAAACGGTGGACTTTCAGGAACACGATCGATCCGCTGGCTGCCGACAAGATGTGCCAAGTGATGATAGGGACTGAGTCCGGATTCTAGGAGGCCCAGCGTTGATCGTTGGACGAACTGATCGGCGTTTCCCGTCAAGATTTGATAGGGATCGCTGCCGAAATATGAATATCGTCCCATGGCTCCGTCACCGGTGCCGCTTTCAAAGAGAAACGAAGGGAATCGAGCAGAGGCGATTCTCGAATACAACTCGAAGGGAGTTGCAGCCGGGCAGGGTCTTGTCGCAATGAGAGGCGAAGGTGGCCCGTGCAAGAATGAAAACGACGAGGAAGCGGTTCGCCGCATGGGTAGTCACGTCCCCCTTGAAAAGCGTGAATCCACTATACCGCAGGGAGTTCCGGTGGGGTAGGCCCTAACAGCTTGACATTCCAAGTGGGGTTTTGCTTAAATTGCGAGCCCATCAACGGCAGAGTTGTGTGTACGTGCACTCGCCACCCATGGGTCTCAGATGGCCCCCTCACAAGATCCCTTATACGCGGGGCTCGGTCAAGCAGTTCGGATAGCGACCGACCTGCTTGCCGCGCTGATTGTCGGAGGCGGGTTGGGGTGGGTCTGCGATACATACCTGTTCGATTCGACCCCCTGGGGCATGATCGGTGGCCTGGTGCTAGGCCTCATCGCAGGTATGAGGAATGCGTATCGGTCGGTCCAACGGTGGACGAATACATAACGACTTTGAGTAGAACCAAGGCAGGAGCATCGTGGAAGAGAGCCCACTTCATCAATTTGAACTAGAAAATTGGATTCCGATTTCGCTCGGCGGATTGGATATTTCCATCAATAAGGCCGTGGTCTTTATGTGGATTGTCATCGCCGTCGCGGCAATCTTAATGATCATGGCAGGGTCATCGCGCAAGCTGGTGCCCGGCAAGCTCCAGAGTCTGGCCGAGATGATGGTGGATTTCATCCGTAGTATGATCCTGGATACGATGGGAAAGGAGGGGATGCGCTTCTTTCCTCTCATCGCCACCCTGTTCCTCTTCATTCTGTTCAGTAATCTCATCGGCTTGATCCCTGGTAGTTACACCGTGACGAGCCAAATTATCGTGACGGCTGTGTTTTCGTTTGTGGTCTACGGGATCAGCTTGGTCCTGGGGTTCATGTTGCACGGGGCGAAGTTCCTGGGCATTCTAGTTCCGCCTGGTACGCCGGGATGGCTCGTGCCGTTGATGATTCCGATCGAGATCATCAGTCAAGTGGCGCGGCCTGTTTCGCTGGCGGTCCGGTTGTTTGCCAATATGACGGCGGGCCATGTGATGCTCGCGGTTCTGTTCAGCCTCACAATCGGTGGCGGATTGTTGATCGGATGGTTGCCGTTTGCGTTCACGGTCGCGATCTACGGATTAGAATTCGGTATCGCGTTCATTCAAGCCTATATTTTCAGCATTTTGACGTGTGTCTACCTGGGGGACGCATTTCACTTGCACGGCCATGACGAGCACGCGCATTAGCGTATGCGAGTTTAGACAAGGGAAGGAGTAAGGCATAATGGATTCAGCAGCAGCAGGGTTGATCGGAATGGGTTGTGCAGCGGCAGGGTTTGCCGGAGCCGGCGTCGGGATCGGGTTCATCTTCGGAAAGATGATCGAAGTCGTCGCGCGTCAGCCAGAGGCTGAAGCTCGAGTCACAAAATACATGTGGATCGGGTTCGCGTTGGTGGAAGCCATCGCGCTCTACGGCTTGGTCATTGCGTTCATCATCATGGGCTTTCGGAAGGGGTAAGGGGTCTCGCAGCTGGCGCCACGTGTCCCAGCTAGCTGGTTGTTACCCTTCTATCTCCTAGGGAGTTGACATGCCGCAGTTTGAATCACACTTTTTCTCTTCTCTCATTTTTTGGGAGATCGTGTCATTCGGGATTCTGTTGTTTATCCTCTACAAGTATGCGTTCCCTGGTATCCTAAGCGTCCTCGAAGAACGAGAAAAGAAAATCAAGGACAGTTTGGAGCAGGCTGAACAGCATCGATCGGAGGCGGAACGCCGATTAAAGGAATATGAGGCCAAGCTTAATGCGGCGGGTAAAGAAGCGGAAGCCATTCTCGCGGCTGCAAAAGAACGCGCTCAACGACTTCTCGATGAGAACGAACAGCGATTGACCGCTGAGGCTGAGCGAATCAAGGGCGACGCGACCCGTGAGATCGAGCAAGAACGTCGGAAGGCGGTCCAAGATATCCGGACTCAGACAACGGAACTGGCGCTCATGGTGGCGGAGAAGGTTGTGCAGCGGAGTTTGACCGAAGCGGACCAGCGGAAGTTCGCCGACGAAGCGTTGGAAGCGCTAGCTAAGTCCTATCAACGGTAGTGTGCCATACGTGCGGGTGGAGTCAGCGCAAGGTGACTCCACCCGCACGATACCCTTCTAAATCGACCGTCACGAATTTAAACCCCAGTTCTTTCAGACTCTCGCTAATTCTGGCGCATCGATCCGATTCCATGAGCCACGGCAATTCCTCTTTGGCGACCTCGATTCTTGCTAGGTCACCGTGGCTTCTGACCCGGAGATGACGAAATCCCTCGCGCTGCAACATGGCCTCTGCCTCTTCAACCCGGTGCAACTTTTCAAGCGTAATCACGTTCCCACGCGGGATTCGTGACGACAGACAGGCCGCAGCCGGCTTGTCCCAGTTCGAAAGTCCAAGCTCCTTGGCAAGGGATCGGATATCAGCCTTCGTGAGTTCAGCCTCCACGAGGGGGCTACGAACTCCCCATTCACGCGCGGCTTTGATTCCGGGACGGTCGTCGCTGAGGTCATCGAGGTTGGTTCCGTCGACCACATAGGCCGACGCGTGAGACTCACGCAGGTCACCAAGGAGTTGGTATAGGTCGGTTTTACAGTGGAAACAGCGGTTGGCGTCATTTCTGACGAAGTCGTCAATAATAAGCTGATCCGTCTGGGCAATTTCATGGCGGGCGCCGATCTCCCGCGCTACCTTTCCAGCTGCGTCTAATTCAAGCGAGGGGAATGTCGGGGAGACGGCTGTGATGCCGATCGCCCTCTCGTGGAGTTGGTCGTGGGCGACTTTCAGCACAACAGTGCTGTCGATCCCACCAGAATAGGCCACCACCACCGAGCCCATTCCATCCAGGATCGTTCGGAGCCGGTCGAGCTTGTGTTGGAGCGGGGACTGTTCCATGGGTTCTGCGTTCGCGCTTACTGGCGAACTTTAGCCTTTCCGACATTACCGACGACCACCAGTGCGTAACGTTGAGGGTCGAGATACTGTTTTGCCACTCGTCGGACATCATCCTTCGTCACTCGTTCAATCCATTTGGGGTATTGGGTGAAGTAGTCGAACCCCAACCCGAAGAACTCGACTTGCGCCAAGACTTGTGCCAGCTTCGCCGTGGAATCCAGTCGTAAAGGAAAGCTACCCATCAAAAATGCTTTGGCTTCGGCCAATTCCTGATCGGTCACCGGGGCTTCACGAATGGATTTCATTTCGGTTAAGACACCGGTGATGGCCTGGTTCGTGGTTTCCGTTCGAGTCTGAAGATTGATCCAGAAGGAGCCCGGCATCGCTCGAGCATCGTAATGACTCATGATCCCGTATGCGAGTCCCTGCTTGTCTCGAATGGAGTCCATGAGACGCGAGGAAAATCCTCCGGCGCCGAGTACATGATTCATGACGGTGACGGCGTAATAATCAGGATTTGCCCGACTGATTCCAGAGTGCCCGATCATGATGGTCGATTGTGTGAGATCCTTTTCGATAAGCTGAACGGTCTTCTTGTCGATGGCGGAGGGCTTCCTGACCGTTCTGGGCGGCACGGTGCCTTTCTTCCAGGATCCGAAATGAGCTTGAACCAACGCCGTCGCCTGTTCCACGGTCACGTCCCCGACAATGGCGAGAATGATTTGATTGGGCAGGTACTCCCTCGCGTAGAAGCTCTGGACATCCGCCACGGTGACCTTGCTCACGGTTTCTTCCGTGCCGTTCACGGGCCAGCGATAGGGATGGTTTTGGAAGACTAATTGGTTAAAGGCTTTGATGGCGACCTGTCCAGGGTCATCGTTGTCGCTAGAAATTTCACCAAGAATTTGTGAACGAACCCGTTCGAACTCCTGCTTCGGAAACGCTGGGCGTTGAAGAATGTCGGCCAGCAGGGTAAATCCAAGGTCGATGTCCTTCTTTAAAATCCGTGTCGATGCGGTCGTGTAATCTTCATCCACGTGGACTGCCAGCGAGCCGCCGACAAAGTCGATCTGCTCGGCCAGTTGCCGTGAAGATCGAGTGGTCGTCCCTTCATCCAGCAGGCTGGCCGTCAAATTCGCCACACCGGCCTTTTCGGGAGGGTCCTGCGCAGAGCCTGCCTTGATGAGAGCATGGATTTCCACAATAGGGAGGAAATGTTGTTCCAGAACGAGCACGGTCATCCCGTTCGGGGCCATGAACCTCGTGGGTGAGATATCAGCTGCGAATCCGTCCGTTGTGATGCTTATCGCTAACAGGGCACAGTGGATCAATCCCAGCAAGGAAGTCACGGATCTTTGTCGAAAGAATGCGGGAGCAAGTTGCCGGCTGTGTTTTGTTCTGGGTTCCCTGCCCATGGTACCTACGACTTTCCTTCTTGACCGGTTGCAGGGATTGGTTCTGGCGGTTTGGGAGGCAACGGAACAAGAATGCCGACCGTCCGATTGTCTTGCGTCAGATATAGTCTGGCGACGCGTTGGATATCCTTCGCGGTGACGGCGTGGATTCGTTCCACGTATTGATCGAGCCGTCGCCACCCGGCACCGACCGTTTCTAATTGCCCCAGCAACATCGCGTGGCGAAAGTTCGAATCCTGCTCAAAGATGCGGGAAGCTTCTACCTGATTTTTGGCCCGTTGAAGCTCCTGTTCGGACGGTGGTTCATTCTGAAGCCGCTGAATTTCCCGGTGGAGCGCGTCTTCAACCGCTTCCACCTTGGCAGTAGGGTTGACCAGCGAGTAGAAATAAAAGAGACCGGGATCGGTTTGGATCAAGCTGTACTCAGCGCCGACGGACAGCGAGTTTTTCTGCTCGTATACCAGGCTTTGGTAAAGGCGGGAGCTTTTCCCACGAGAAAGAATCGACTCCAACACGTCGAGCGCGTACGAATCTTCACTCGAATAGTTGGGCACGCGAAATCCCATCATGACAAACGGCACCTGAGCTTCGCGCTTCAGCAAAAATCGGCGCTCACCCCGTTGGTCTGGCTCCAGTTGTAACGATTGCTTGGGCGAGGGCCCTCTCGGGATTGGTTCAAACAGCCGTTTGATCGTCGGAAGCAACTGGTCGGCGTTGATATCGCCTACTACGATCAGCGTCGCGTTATTCGGCGAATAAAAGGTGTCGTAGTGTCGCTGTAAGTCCTCGAGGGTCATCGCATCGAGATCGGCGAACCAACCGATGACGGGCCAATGGTAAGGATGGCTCATGTAGACTTGCGCAAAGAGCGCTTCGACCAGTGCCCCTTGCGGGTCATCTTCAGACCGTAGCCGACGTTCTTCTTTCACGACTTCGCGTTCGGTCTTGAATTCGGCGTTATTCAGCGTCAGACCCTGCATACGGTCGGCTTCCAGCTCCAACGCCAGCGGAACACGATCAGCTGACAAATTTTCGAAATAAGCGGTGAAGTCCTGGCTGGTAAACGCGTTATCGATTCCGCCGTTCTTCCTGATGATTCGTGAAAATGAGCCCTTCGGGTATCTCGTCGTGCCTTTGAACATCATGTGTTCCAGCATGTGCGAGAGACCAGCTCGGCCCATCACTTCGTTTCGGGATCCCACTTTGTACCACACCTGCACGGTGGCAACCGGTGCTTTAGGGACTTCCACCAGCAATACCTTCATGCCGTTCGTGAGGATGTATTCGCTCGGGTCGGCCGCAAAGGAAAGCAGAGGGAGACCCACAAGGCAACAGGTAGCCGCAAGCCTGGTGGACCAATGCGGTTGTGGAGTCGGCTTATTCATGATGGGAGAATTGGTCATGCTAACAACGGCCTCTAATAGGTGTCAAGGTTGGCACCGTTGTGGCGGGGAGACTTCCCAGTTGGCCGCAGGCGCCCAACACGTCCCGACCACGGCTCTTTCTCACGAACGCATCGAGACCGCCGTCACGAAGGATGGACTGAAAGTGAAGAATCCTCTGTTCGGACGGGCGGCGAAACCGGCTACCGGGGAATTCGTTGAATGGAATCAGATTCGCTTTGCATCGCATGCCCCTCAACAACTGAATCAGTCGACGGGCATCATGCGGCTGATCATTCACATCGGCCAGCAGGACATATTCGAAGGTCAGTCGTTGGTGGGAGTCGAGTGGGTAACGGCGGCAGGCCGCGAGGAGCGTTTTAAGCGAGGCCAGTTGGCTTGCTGCCGGCATCAACGTGCGGCGTTGCTCTTCGGTCGTGGCATTGAGAGACACGGCCAAATTCACACCCAAGCCGGCGACTTCGCGAAGACGGGACGCAAGCCCCGCTGTCGACACCGTGATGCGTCGGCGCGACCATCCAAGCCCCCAGGGTTTGTTCGTCAGGCCGCTCACTGCGGCTTTCAAGGTGTCGAGATTGGCTAGAGGCTCTCCCATTCCCATAAAGACAAGGTTGGTCAGGCGCTCTCCGGAGCTCAGAAGGTCCTGTGCAGTCAAGACTTGATCGATGATTTCGTGAAGTTTGAGGTTGCGCTTCAGTCCCATTCTCCCGGTCAGGCAAAATCCGCAATCCAACTGACACCCGACCTGTGTCGACACGCACAGCGTCAGCCGTTCGTCATCCGGGATCAAGACGGACTCTATCGTCATGCCGTCATCGAGCGTGAACAGCACTTTACGGGTTCCGTCCTGAGACGAGAGAACCGTCGCAGGAGAAGAGCGACCGACGGTAGTCGCTTGAGACAACATTGAACGAATAGGCAAGGGAAGATCCGTCATGTCGCTCAGCATCCGAGCACGTCGTTGGTACAGCCAACGGAGGATTTGCCTGGCTCGATAATCCGGCCAGCCCTGGGCGCGAACAAATTTCAGCATCTGAGATTCGGTGAAAGCCAACAGGGGCATTTGTGTAGATCGATTAGGCATAAGAGAAACCGACGTTCCGTTGTTACGCTTCCGACGAGCCTATCATAGCGGGGACCTGCCCGCCTATCGCATGTCCCTGATTTGGGGGCCGAAACTTCTTCCATTGTGCGCAACCCTGTATATAATGAATGCTGATGAATGAACGTGGGTACGTTCCTGTGAAATTCTCCACCAAATATCATCTGATCATCGGGTGCGCATTGGTGCTTGTGTCGGGTCTCACGCCCGCATCCGCCGGTGTGTTCTCTCGTGATGCCTATACTGTGCCGGTTGCGAAACCTCACGATTCAGCGGTGAAGAGCTGCTCTTCTGCGGAAGAGTGTTTCGCGGATGCGGTCTTCGCCAAAGAGCGGCTCGGTCCATCTTTTACAAAGGACCAAGCGACGGCGCTGAAACTGGAACGTTTGCGAAAGATCATAAAAGAATATCCGGTTTCACAGTGGGGGAAGCGTGCTGTGTTACTCTCCGGGATCCTCCTGATCGATCAGAACCCTGCGGCAGCGATTTCGTACCTTCGGACCGCTCAACGAGACCTTCCCGTACTCGACGACTATATTCGATTCTGGATCGGAGAAGCCTTGCTGCATTTGGGTGATCCGAAGGAAGCGGCCGCCATGTTTGAAAGCGTGCTCCAAGCCGTTCCTGATTCCAACTTAATCGATCAGGTGACGCTCCGTATCGGCGAAGCCTGGTATCAGGCGTCCAGGTGCCCTGAAGCGATGACGTGGCTGGTCAAGGCCGTGGATATGAATGGGAAGGGGTCGCACATCGCGCAAGCGCGGTTCAGGTTGGCCTCTTGTTACCTTCGGGAAAACCAACTGAGCGAGGCTCGGGACACGCTCAAGCAGCTCTGGGCGAAGTTCCCTTACGCGAAAGAGGCCAAGGAGGCCGAGGAACTGCTTTCCGGGAATATCGGAGGCGAGCCCTGGGTGGCGTCGCCGGAGGATCATTATGCCAGGGCCCAGGCGTTTCTCGGCCAGTCGATTCACGTACAAGCGATTGAGGAGTTGAACAGGTTTCTTGCGCAAGGTCCCTCTTCTCCACATCGACGGGATGCCAGGCTGAACCTGGGGGTCGCTCAAGTCCGACTCAAGCAATACGAACAGGCCCGCCAAACCTTCCAGGAGCTGGCCGCAGAGCAGGGGGCACGAGCGGACGAAGCCACGGTGTGGTTGTCACGGGTCTATCTCCGGCAAGGGCTCGGAGACAAGTTGTTGGAGCTCTGCCGGACACTCAAGAAACGAAAGTTGAGTCCTGAGCAAAAAAGTCAAATCAACGTCTTTGGCGGGGTGTGGCTTGAGGACCAAGCGCGGTTCGACGAAGCGATCGTGCAGTATCGACGCGCCGCGACGTCAGGAGAACCTGCTTCGCAACGAGCCGAAGCGCGATGGCGTGAGGGATGGGTCTTTTACCGAACGGCTCGCTTTCGAGAGGCGATTCGCGCGTGGCAGCACATCGTCGACCAGAAGGGGAGCGACCTGGAACCGCAAGCGCTCTACTGGATCGCCCGTTCCTACACGCACATAGACGCTGCGAAGTCGCAAGAGATGTTTGCGCGGCTGTGTCAGCAGTTCCCCCGCACATACTACTGCCAACTTGTGGGGAATCAGGGAGACGGACCGACCCCAGAACGGGCGGAACCAGAGAGTACCCCCGTTTCCATCCCCCAGGTTCAGCCGATAGTCGAGTCGATCGCCGTCTCGGCTCAGGAGAGTCACGCGCGAAATCGGGCCGATATCGAACAGCAGTCGGCCTATCGCCGAGCGGTGGAGTTGCGAGCGATCGGCCTCGAACAGGATGCAGTCAGAGAACTCGCCGCGTTGACGGATCGGTACGGTCGCAATCCTGAGGCGTTGGCGGCGTTATCAGTCCTGTTGAACGAAGTCGGGGCGTACCATCAGGCCTTGCGTCTCGTTCGATCCAAATTCCGGGATCAGTTGGAGCGGACCGGTGGAGAGATCGCCGACAGTCTCTGGCGCGTGGCCTATCCAACCGGGTTGATTCCCACGATTCAAATGTCAGCTGTAAAAGGTGTAGATCCCTTTCTCGTGGCGGCCATTATCCGGGAAGAGAGTCAGTATGATCGGAAAGCGGTGTCCCGGGTTGGGGCGATTGGTCTCATGCAGGTGATGCCGGCCACTGCCAATGTGGTGGCTCAACAACATCAGCTGCCCTCGGTTTCCCGGGAAGATCTGTTTGATCAAGACGTGAATATCCGAATCGGGGTCCGGTATGTCGAGCAACTGCTTGAGCAGTTTTCCGGCAACCTGGTCCAGACGATTGCCGCCTACAATGCGGGTCCGATCGTGGTCAGGAATTGGGCGGACGCCTACCGTGGCCGGAGCGAAGATGAGTTTGTTGAGCTCATCCATTATCGGGAAACGAGGCAATACGTCAAACGGGTACTGCGAAGCTACAAGGAATATCTTCGGTTGGATGGGAAGCAAAAAGCCGTTTCTTGACAAGGTGTTGCGAAGTTTTTATAGTGCATCCCATCCCTGGGATGCAACCAACGAGGAGCTGCCATGTCGTTAGACCGACTTGATGCGCTGGAGAATCGAATCCGTGACTTGGTGAAGCTCGTTCAGGAGCTCAAGCGGAAAAATGTGATCTTAGAAGACGAAGTCAAAACGGCTCGCCAACGCTTGGCGGCACAGGATGATGCGAATACTCGATGGGAAAAGGAGCGGACCGATATCAGGTCTCGAATCGAAAAGGTCCTCACTGAGATCGAACTCCTCGAATGTGTCGAAGATCCCAAGGAGGTGGCCATTGACTAAGATCATCGATGTTGAAATTTATGGTCAACGGTACGCGGTTGCGGGAGATGGGGATGATGCCTATGTCCGTCGACTCGCTCATTTCGTGGACGATCAGATGAGGAATTTGGCAGAGGGGATGAAAACGACGACGCCGTCGAAGCTCGCGGTGCTCACGGCCATTAACCTTGCCCATAAACTATTTGAGTCCGAGAAGAAACGTGCTCAAGGAGAGGCCGATGTTGAGCGGCGAATGACGACCTTGATGGAATCGATCGATGAGCAGATGCCGACGTCGCTCTTTCGCTAGAGGGATTCGCCTTGCTTTCAAAGAGTCCCTTTGTTATCGTGCAGATAGGTTCTTGTGGTGAAAGTCAGAGGGAAGGGTAATATTCCGTAACCATTTCGGTATTGGAAACGAGTGTAATCAAAAAAGAAGAGAGAATCTACGCTGAGGGGATACAAAGAAGTGATGCGGTGGGTACTGATGATAAAGGGGTTGATTGGTCAACGGGTCTCCTGTGCCGTGAAACGACCGATTGCCCGCTACCAAGTCATCAGGAAGGTGCCCACCGGAGGCAACCTGTATCGACCATCCACGCCTGTTTCAATAACTGACTCTTTCAGGCGACTGATAACTCGCGATCAGCGCCTGTGGAGAGGCAGATCCTGGAATGTGTTTGATGTGGAGGTGGTCCCCCAAGCTCTCTTGCGTTTCCAGACTGAGTGACTCGCGATCTCCTCATCCTCCCTTTGTCTTCATCCTCATATCGCGTTGCTGCCCGCTGTGCTTGAATCGGTGAGTGGGCGTTCTGTCAGGGCGCGCACAGCTACCTGATGGGCTTTCTAAGAAGGGGGTGATTCCCATTTCAACCTCAATGGTCGTGTACATCTTGCTGTCCGGGGTCATCGGCGCTGTGGCCGGAGCGGGGATCTTTGATCTTCTCCGTCGTAGGATGACCGGCGCGAAACAAGCGGAAGCGGAAGAACTGGCGAAGCAGGTTGTGCAGAATGCACAACGTGAGGCAGAAAATGTCCTGAAAGAAGCAAAATTAGAGGCGAAGGATCTGGCGTTCAAGGCCAAATCCGAGTTCGAACAAGAACAAAAAGCCAAACTGGGCGAGTTGTTGACGCTTGAAAAACGGTTGATCCAGCGAGAGGAAGGGATCGACCAAAAGGTCAACACGTTGGAAAAACGAGAGAGTGAAGCACGCAAGCGAGACGTCGACTTCGCAAAACGCGAAGAGGGACTTTTGGCGAAGGAATCGGCATGTGCGAAAGCCGAACGTGAGCACCGTGACGCGTTGGAACGCGTGGCGGGTATGACGGCAGACGAAGCCAAGAAACAGTTGATAGTGGAGATGGAGTCGCAAGCTCGGCTGGATGCCGTGGGGATCGCCAAGCGAACGATCGAAGAAGCCAGGGAAAATGCGGAGCGGGAAGCTCGAGAAATTATTACCTCGTCGATTCAGCGTGTCGTTCGTGACTATGTCTCGGAGTCGACGATTTCAGTGGTTCCGATTCCCAATGATGCCATGAAGGGTCGAATCATCGGTCGGGAAGGAAGAAATATCCGCGCCCTTGAGGCGGCGACGGGCATCGACCTCATCATCGATGAAACTCCGGAGGCGGTGATCATCTCCGGATTTGATCCATTGCGACGCGAGATCGCGAAGGTCTCATTGGAACGTCTGATGCACGATGGACGAATCCATCCCACGCGCATAGAAGAAATTGTAGAGAAAGTCAAAGTCGATATCGACAAGCTCATGTACGAAGAGGCGGAAAAGATCATCTTTGAACTGGGGCTGTCGGATTTTCATCCGGAGATGATCAAAGTGTTGGGCCGCCTGAAATATCGAACGAGCTATGGGCAGAATAACCTCTACCATGCCCGCGAGGCCTCCTACATTTGCGGCATCATGGCCTCGGAACTTGGCTTGGATGTCAGGTTGGCCCGCCGTGGAGCCCTATTGCATGATATCGGCAAGGCGGTCAGCCATGAAGAAGAGGGACCGCACGCCATGCTGGGGGCTGAGATCGCCAAGAAGTATGGGGAATCTGCGAAGATCGTCAATGCGATCGCGGCTCACCACGAGCAGGTGGAGCCGATTTGTCCAGAGAGTGTCTTGGTCGCAGCGGCAGAAGCCTTATCGGCGGCTCGTCCTGGTGCACGGCGGGAAGCGCTGGAGTCGTACGTGAAGCGACTGGAAAAACTCGAGTCGTTGGCGACCGGACACAAGGGTGTGCAGAAGGCCTACGCCATCCAGGCTGGGCGTGAGATTCGGGTGATTGTCAGACAAGAAGATATTACTGATGCGGAGTCGTTTCAGCTTTCTCGTGAATTGGCAAAGAAGATCGAACAGGAATTGACCTACCCCGGGCAGATCAAGGTGACTGTGATCAGAGAGAGTCGCTACGTGGAGTACGCGAAATGAAGGTTCTCTGTATCGGTGACATCATGGGAGAGCCTGGTCGACGAGCTGTCGCTCGGATGGTGCCTCGACTCACCGCACAGCGTCAGATCGATGCGGTGATCGCCAACGGAGAGAATCTGGCCGGAGGCTTTGGGGTGACGAGGGAGTTGGCGGAAGAGCTGTTTGATACAGGTGTCTCGGTGATCACGACCGGCAACCATGCGTGGGACAAGAAAGAAGCCGTCGAGTATTTTTCTCGCGAGCCTCGCTTACTCAGGCCGGCGAACTATCCGCCCGGGGTGCCGGGAAACGGCAGTGTCGTCATTGAGACGGCCGCCGGGGAACGGCTGGCTGTCTTGCAAGTGATGGGGCGAGTGTACATGCCGACGATCGATTGCCCGTTTCAGACGGCGAAGCGGGAGGTCTCCCGCTTGAAGCGTGAGACCTCGGCCATCATCGTCGACATGCACGCAGAGGCCACCTCTGAAAAAATGGCCATGGGACATTTTTTAGATGGGGAAGTGGTGGCGGTCGTCGGAACCCACACCCATGTGCAGACCGCCGATGAACAGATCCTTCCCAAGGGGACTGCCTACATCACGGATATCGGAATGACGGGGCCGCTTCATTCGGTCATCGGAGTCAAGAAAGAACTGGCGATTGAAAAGTTTTTGACCGGAATGCCGCGGCGCTTTGAAGTCGCCTCTGGACCGTCGGTCTTCTGTGCGGTTTTGCTTGAGCTTGACCCGCGTCTGGGTAAGGCCATCGCGTTCGAACGAATTCGTCTGGTCGATTAGCTCGGTCTGTCCACGTTGCCCGATCGTGAACGGTTGCGCACGGACCTTTGCGAATGATGAGGAAGGAGAGGTCCTACGAGCACGTACTCTCCCTCGACCCGTTTCCCTCCTGTCCCTGATCGATCCTCCAGGGCGGTGCTGACCGTCACGGAATTCACCACCATGGTTCGGGCTTCCCTTGAAGCCGACTTTCCTGACGTCTGGCTCGAAGGAGAAATTTCCAATCTCCGCGCCCCAGGATCAGGGCATCTCTATTGTACGTTGAAGGATGGGACAAGTCAGATTCGAACGGTCATCTTTCGCTCGACGGCTGTGCGGCTGCGGTTCGGATTAGAGGATGGACTCCATGTCATTGTACGAGGACGTCTGTCCGTCTATGAACCTCGGGGAGAATATCAGCTTATTCTGGACCATCTCGAGCCAAAAGGCCGAGGGGCGCTCCAATTGGCGTTTGAACAGCTCAAGCGTCGGCTTGAAGAAGAAGGGCTCTTCGATGCGCAACGCAAACGATCGTTGCCGGCGCTTCCTCTGACAATCGGCATCGTGACCTCACCGACCGGCGCGGCGGTTCGGGACCTGATTACCGTCTTACACCGTCGGTGCCCAATCGTAAGAATCATCATCGCGCCCGTCCAAGTCCAAGGACCTGACGCCGCAGAGCAGATCGCATCAGCCATCCACACGTTCAACAAGGTGCGGTCGATCGATGTGATGATCGTCGGGCGGGGTGGAGGGTCGATGGAGGACCTGTGGAGTTTCAACGAAGAATCGGTCGTGCGAGCCATTGCCGCATCACGCATCCCTATTGTTTCGGCTGTCGGCCATGAGACGGACTTAACCCTCGCGGACTTTGCGGCCGACCTGCGGGCTCCCACGCCGTCGGCCGCGGCCGAACTCGTGGCTCCGGTGTTAGTGGAGATTATGGAGCGCCTCGATCTGCTCGCGTCACGCGCTCGACAGGCGCTGATATCACAGTGCCGTGATCACCAACAACGACTAGATCTCATATCGGCCCGTATGGCGAATATCCGGTTTCGCATTCTTCAAGACGCACAGCGTGTGGACAATACGGTGACGCTGATGCGTGAGACGATACGAGACAAGCTAAAACAGGTGACGGCACAGACGCAAGGATGGAGGCAAGCGCTGGAGTCGGCCGGCCCTCAAGGGCGAGTGGGTCATGGGATGGCCGTGGTCCCGCAGTTACAGTTACGGTTAATAGGAGCCTTCATCCAGGAGCTCAAGCGATGCGAGCAGCGGATTCAAGCGTATGTCGGACGATTGAATAGCCTAAGTCCGCTTGCCACCCTTCACCGGGGCTATGGGATCCTCGAGACATTGCCCCACCACACGATTCTTCGACAGGCCGCGCAGGTCTCCATCGGTGACAGAATCCAGGCTCGACTTGCCGACGGGCAGCTCATCTGTGTTGTGGAACAGGTGTCGCCTGATTCGTCAGTATAAATCCACATCGAGACTTCGATATAATGCCCCTCGCTATCACGAGAAGGAGCATGTCGTGGCTGGAGTGAAATTTGAGCAAGCGATGGCCAGGCTGGAGGCTATCGTCGGTGAATTGGAAAAAGGTGATTTGCCGCTCGATGAATCCCTCAGGATTTTCGAGGAAGGCATTCGGCTCTCGAAGAATTGTTTGAAAGTATTGGAAGAGGCCGAACGAAAAGTCGAAGTTCTTGTTCAGGACAAGAACGGCAAGAAACAGCTGCGTGCCTTCACGTCGGACGACATCGATCTGACAAGCTCCAGCTAAGAGCCCTGCGACGGTCGTGGTGTGTGTGCACGCTGCTGCTCACTGACTCCCCTGTGTATTCCGCATGGATACCAAAAAACGCCGTGAGAAAGATCGATGCGATCAGGTCCTGGTTGCGCGTGGGCTGGTGCAAACGCGGGATGCGGCAGTCCGCATGATTCTGGCAGGGAAAGTCAGACGAGATGGCGTCGTTGTCGATAAACCTTCCCGAGTGATTCCTGTCGATGCGCGCATTGAGATGGATGAGGACCGACCGGCCTTCGTCAGCCGAGGCGGGGAAAAGCTGGCTGCGGCGCTCGATGTATCTGCACTCGCCCTTGAGGGGCAAGTCTGTCTTGATGTCGGGTGTTCAACGGGCGGATTCACTGACTGCTTGTTGCAACGGGGGGCGGCTAAGGTCTACGCGGTCGATGTGGGGTATGGCCAATTTGACTGGCGGCTTCGACAAGACCCACGCGTGGTCTTGATCGAACGGACCAACATTCGATATATGGCACGTTCCGCCATCCCGGAGCCGATAGATCTCGTCGTCATCGATGTCTCGTTTATCTCACTGACGAAGGTGCTTCAGCCCGTTCTTCAGTTTCTGCAGTCTCATGCCCATCTCATTGCCTTGATTAAACCTCAGTTCGAAGTCGGCAAGGGACAAGTGGGCCGAGGAGGCGTCGTGCGTGACGAGGGCCAGCGAGCGCAAGCGGTGCAGCAAGTCTTACAGTGTGCGGCCGACCTGGGACTGCAGTCGAATCGGGTTATCACGTCTCCCATCAAAGGCAAGAAAAAAGGCAATGAGGAAATCTTGGCAATTCTTGAGTACAGGGCCCCCTTTCATGGTATGTAGAAAAGGTCACAGACGACAGCTTACTCAGGAGGGTCCATGAAAGTATTGGTGACGGGCGGTGCTGGATTTATCGGGTCTCATGTCGTGGACCGACTCGTGGAAGAAGGCCATCAGGTGGTCGTTGTCGACAATCTGGCGACCGGGAAACGGAAGAGCGTCAACCGTGCGGCCAGTCTTTACAAAACCGACATTGCCAGCGGGCGGCTTGAACGGGTGTTTCGCAACGAACGGCCCAATGTGGTCCTGCATCTCGCGGCTCAGATCAGTGTGCGTCGTTCGGTAGAGGATCCGGTGTTCGACGCGCAAGTCAACGTCTTGGGAACGATGAATGTCCTCCAGCAGGCGGTTCGGTACGGATGCCGAAAGGTTGTGTTTTCCTCGTCCGGAGGCGCGATCTACGGCGAACAAGAGACGTTCCCGGCCACGGAATCCCACGGCAATCATCCCCTGTCCCCCTACGGCATCAGCAAATTATGCGGCGAACACTACTTGTCTTATTTCCAACGCGTCAGCGGGATTCCCGTCGTCAGCTTACGCTACGCCAACGTGTATGGACCGCGACAAGATCCTGATGGAGAAGCTGGGGTTGTGGCTATATTCATCCAGAAAATGCTGAACAACGAACAGCCCATCATCAACGGCAACGGCCGACAAACGCGCGACTTTGTCTTTGTCGATGATGTGGCCCAGGCCAACCTTGTCGCCATGGGGCAAGATGCGCAAGGAGTCTATAATGTCGGCACAGGGGTCGAGACGTCGGTCAATGAGCTGTTCAGACTGATCGCCGATCTGACCGGTTCTCCGGCAAAGGAGGTCCATGGGCCGGCGAAACTCGGCGAGCAGCAGAGAAGTGTGATCGATCCCTCCAAGATGAAACAGGAATTGGGGTGGGAGGTGAAGGTCGATCTTGCCGAGGGACTCAAACAGACCGTTGAATTCTTCCAGGGGAAAGGCAAGTAGAAGCAATAGAGCGTGCCGTTGAATCGGCGACTGTTGGAATGTCTTCCCCGTGGTGGTGTCAGGGTGACACCACTACAGCGCGAGCCGATCAGTATCGAGGGACGCTCCCGTCGATTTGGATAGACCAGGCGTCGATCCCACCGATCAAGTTCTTTACGTTGGAAAATCCTTGCTGAAGGAGAAATCCCGTCGCATCGCCGCTGCGCATGCCATGGTGGCAATAGGCGATGATCTCGGTGTTCGGGTCCAACTTTGAAAGAGATTGAGGCAAGGTGCCGAGGGGGATCAGCACGGAGTTGTCGAGTTTGGCGAGTTGATTCTCCCAGGGTTCGCGCACGTCCAAGAGAACCAATTGATCCCCTTTATCAATTCGAGCTTTCAGCTCTTTCGGTGTAATGACAAAGCTCATGTGGAGTCCTCCTCGTAGATGGAGGGAATCATAAGCGACCGCAGAAAGGGCTGTCAATGCAGTCCGCCCGCCTTGTCGCAGCCTGTCCGTTTTATTTTTTTCCGCCCCACCTCCGCGTCGAATGCCCATCGTCCCAGCCGGTCGGGTAGTTTTAGTGAAGCCGCAATCTGTCTGATGAAGTCTGATCGTGGAATCTCTTCCGCGCCAAACCGAATGACATGGGGAGAGGACTGCTGGCAATCGATGATGCGAAAGTTCCAGGCATGGAGCTGTTGGACAAGTCTGACAAGCGCCACTTTACCTGCGTCATCGACCTTCGTGAACATCGACTCGGCGAAGAACGCTCCACCGATCGCCACGCCATAGAGTCCGCCAACCAGATGACGATCCTGCCACGTCTCAACGGAGTGGGCATAACCGAGTTCGTGGAGTCGTGTGTAGGCGTCCAACATCTCTCCCGTAATCCAAGTTCCTCCCTCGGGATATTGTGGACGTGGTCCCGCGCACTGTTCCATGACATCGCGAAAGGTGGAATCGAGAGTGACGGTGAACCGGTTCTGGCGAAGGCGTTTCTGAAGACTACGCGGCACGTGAAGTTTCTCTGGGAACAGGACTGCTCTTGGATCGGGCGACCACCAGAGAATCGGTTGGTCGTCGTTGTACCAGGGGAAGATGCCATGTCGGTACGCTTCAAGCAATCGCTCAGGCCGGAGATCTCCACCGACTGCCAGCAGGCCTTCGGGGGAAGCGTGATCGACCGGTGGAAAACGAAGATCGTATCGGTGTAAACGAAACATCGTCATGTACGATACGTGAAGCGAGAGAAAATGACTATGCCACGAAACTGACGAATGCGACGTAGTGGCTCAGCAGGTCGACGAAAAATATGGTGGCTGTGACTTGACAGACTCGGTCTGTAAACGGAAACATCAGACTATTCCATAGCCACTCCGTTCGTCCTGAGACTTTCGAAGCCTACGGTGAGGCCATCTAGTCAGATGAGCGCACGGTTGGCTTGCAATCTGTTAGGAATGATAAGGTTTGTATTGAAGGGAGAATAGCCTAAGATATAGTTAGCAGAGCTATATGGCATCTCGTGCAAGCTCCTCGGTATACTCGCCAGTTGTACGTATATCACATCGGTTCCATAGGCTACCATGACTGATTGTGCAATGGCTCGGAGAGCGTGAAACGCTAACCTGAAGCCACATTCTTAGTAAGAAGGAGACAGGGTATGGGTAGAGGAGTGCAGTGTGTTGCATCATTTCTGGTCGTGATGCTTGTGTGGATAGTGCTGCCTGGATGTGGTGGAGGCGAGGATGGCCCGCCTCCATCACAGACCAGCTCACCACCACCAGGAGGCGGCGTCGCGACCATCAACGATCCATTGTTCGTCGATCAATGGCACTTGAAAAATACGGGGCAAAAGTCTCCCAACGGGAAAGGCACGGGCACACCCGGAGAGGATGTCAATATCGAGCCAGCATGGAATCGTGGGTTCCTTGGGCAGGGCATACGGATTCATGTGGTGGACGACGGACTCGAGCAAGGGCACGAAGATCTCGCTGCCAATGTGCTTCCAGGGCAAGGGTACAATTTTTGGCATGTCGACCATGGTTGTGTCGCGCCGGCATGCACTCCGAATGGTTTAGGGCCGACAGATCCAAGCCCAGCCTCCCCGAGCGACAACCATGGCACGTCCGTAGCAGGCGTGGCGGCAGCAAGCGCAAATACCGTTGGGGGGCGTGGGGCAGCGCCAGCTTCCAGTTTGGTTGGCTACAATCTACTTGCCGGAATTGATAAGGATTCGGATTATGCGACGGCCATGAGCCATCATGCGGAATTGGCTCACATTAATACAAATAGTTGGGGTCACGAAGACGGGGGACTCATTCTGGATGCAGGTCCCGAGTGGAAATCTGCGGTTGAACAGGGTGTGAGGACTGGGCGAGGAGGACGAGGAACGATCTATCTGTTTGCCGCCGGGAATGGAGAAAATCCGCAACCCCTTTCATCCGATGATTCTAACTCCAGCGGTTGGGCCAACAATCGCCATGTGATGGCGATCTGCGCGGTCGACGCGAAGGGGGAAAAATCTGCCTATTCCGAAAAAGGTGCTAACCTCTGGGTTTGCGCTCCCTCGAATGCAGACAGAGACGATGCGATCGATCTTCCTGCTATTACGACAACCGATCGTACCGGGGCACCCGGCTACAACGATGGAAATACTCGTCCCGGCGACTATCAGAATCCTAACTATACCAATGGCTTCAGAGGCACGTCGTCTGCCACTCCATTGGCTGCTGGCGTGACAGCCCTGGTCCTTCAAGCGAATCCCAGTCTGGGGTGGCGAGATGTGCGCCTTATCTTGGCAGAGACGGCACGGAAGAATGATCCAGCAGATCCAGGTTGGGCTGACATCGGGGTCAGTACGACTGGAGGCAAGTATCATCATAACCACAAATACGGGTTCGGCGTGGTCAATGCCGATGCAGCGGTTCAGCGAGCCACCAACTGGACAAACGTTGGTGCGCAAAGACTCTTCTCCACGACGGTGAAGGGTGTCGAGGTTGCTATTCCGGAGGACAATGCGGCGGGAGTCACCGATACGCTCACGGTGTCCGGCAGCGGCATTTCGTCGATTGAGTTTATCGAAATTACCTTCAAGGCCGGTCACGGCTATAGCGGAGACCTCAACGTCACACTCACTCATGCGGACACTAGTGTGCAGAGCAAGCTTGCTGAGCAGCATCTCTGTGATGGAGATTTTACCCGTGAGGATTTTTGTGGGACGTACAACAATCCTGCGTGGGTCTTCGGCAGCGCGCGGCACCTCGGTGAAGCGGCTGACGGAACCTGGACCTTACGTGTTTCTGATACGGCGCCAGGTGATGTCGGCACGTTCCACTCTTGGCAACTGACATTCTACGGACGGTAGCAGAGTACAGTTCTGAACATCTGGGAGAATTCTATGATCATCGTGATCCAAGCACTCATGAGCATATTTCTACTTCTTGGTTGCGCGACGCTCAATCCAGCTGGAGCCAGTGAGCAAACTGTTGGTAAGCGCGCGGAACAGCTTCATACGTCGTATGCGTGGTACGACGAAAAACAGCAAGAACATCGTGTGTGGCTGAATCCCACCCTGGTGGCGGAGATCAATTCGACTCCAGCCGGTGAGGATGTGCTCAGAGACGCACCGTCCGATATGCGTGAGGTGCCCAGTCGGTATCGCGGAATCCGGTTATGGGCGGTCGATCAGGAGCCCCAAATGGACAAGGTCATCGGCCGGGCGCAGTCGAGTAATGCCGCGCCACGGTACCACCAGGTGATGCACGATGTACCCTCTGGCTCGGCGCCGGTTCGTCTCGCGCTCGGGAATATCATTGTCCATTTTAATCCAGAGTGGTCGGAGTCTGCCGTACAACAGTGGGCCGTCACTCAGAAGCTTCAGATCTTGCGCCGGCTACCATCAGGCCCAAACAACTATGTAATCCAATCGGGTTCTGGGCTCGAGGCGATCACTTTGGCGAACTCGTTGCATGAGTTGCCCGGCATCACGGCCGCCTTCCCAGACTGGGCGATCCCCAGAGCGAAACGATGAGGAGTCATGAGAAATAGGACTCCCATTCGGAGTCAACAATGCTTTGCACAGTGAGCAGTCACACATCTTGAGGATTCAGCAACGTTCTTTCACAAGAGCGGTACTGTTGTGACGGTCGGCTGTGCACCAGTTGCTCCAGTCACATCTCATTCACTTCGCACTGCCAAAGGCACCGAATTGGATCGGGTGTATGCAGCTCCTCACACTACCGTGTGGCATGCGGTGCTCACCGTGCTTTCAGATCTCAAGTTAAAATGCATAGAGGAAAACCAACAGGCGAGGTATCTCTTGGCAGAAAGTGGCCTGGCGATCGTTGGCAAGGGGAGTTGGTTATCGTGTTTGTAGAAACTCAGGAAGAAACGAGGAACACGCACGTCGAGGTAATCTCCAAGAAGGTCACTTCGCCTGGTCCCTTTGAATCAGCTGAGCGAAATTGGGCAGTAGAAATTCTCAATCAGCTGGATAAGCGGTTGAAGCATTCATCTGGGCATTAACCATCGCCGTACCTGTGTCTTCCCTGTATGGTGGGAAACGAGTATCCGCGGGGGTGAAGGTGAGAGTTCTCGCCCCTGTTCATTTTACCGAGTCTGACAACAGCTGAATGAACAGCAGAACTGGGTGGATTATTCCTTGGGTTTCTCAGCCGTCCCTAGAGTTGGTTGAGAAATCGAATCGGCGGCAAGCACATCCCCCAGCGACTCGCTACGAAGGAATAATGCCAAATCTGACCAGGAGCGGGTTGCGCTACGTAAGTTGATTCCATCGCTTTCGGAATAATCGTTACCCCTCCTGCAATCATAGAATTGGTGCGGCACTGGTTCCAAGCCGGATGAGAGTAGGGTTCTTGCCTCCTGCCCTCATCCGTCCTGCGACCTTTTGTTCCCTTATGCTGGGTATCGTGGAATCAGCTTTCACCCAACTTCAGCTATTTACACTCGTATTTTGGAAACCCTGAACATTCCCCTGATTTGCATTTGTGATCGTTACCGAGTGAGCCGGCCTTTCCGCATTTTTCACCCTTATTGAGCTTCGGTCGACACGCATTCACTTTAGTATCCATTCCTGCATCACACCACTTCCCCTGTCCGCAGTCCGCATCTGATTTACACACACAAGTGCCCTTGGTTCCATCAAGGCTGCTACACTTACCTTCCTTGCAGGCATCATTGAGATAGCAGGTTTCACCCATGGGGACCGAATTGGGGGTGTAGCACCGAGACAATTTGCAATAACCGCTTTTGCACTGATGATCACCCTCGGCGATGTCACACGTCTCGTTGTCGCTTTTCAGGGTCAGACAACTATTTTTCGTCGTATCAACCCCGGCGTTGCAGTACTTCCCAGTCCCACAATCGGCATCCGCCTGGCAGACACAGGTACCCTTTGTTCCATCAAGGCTACTACACTTACCATCCTTGCAGGCATCATTGAGATAGCAGGTTTCACCCATGGGCACTGAATTGGGAGTGTAACAGCGAGAGAGTTTGCAGTAGCCGCTTTTGCACTGATGATCACCGCCGGCAATGTCGCAAGTCTCGTTATCGGGCTTCTTTGCCATGCACTGGTTCTTTTTGAGATCTACACCCGCGTTGCAATATTCGCCGCTGCCACAATCATTGTCGGTGTTACACTCCTTCTGCTTCGTAATATATCGAGAAACAGCCAAATAGTGGTAAATCGTCCGCTTTTCTGAAGTTCCGGTATCACACATCTGGTATGTTTTTGGCGACCAGTTCGCATACTGCTCGTTATCGCAGCCATTGTCCTTGTATTCAGTGCCGCCTTTCTTGTCCTTCTCCTTCCCGTATTCGTCGTCTAAGCCGAATGCATGACCGACTTCGTGCCAATAGGTGCCATCGGTCGTCATCGTGGAGAAGTTGTTGAACTGAATGAGGTTGGACTTATACATCTGATTGAAGTCGTACGGGAGGAATTTGGTAGCAAACCGTACTGTCAGATGATCGTCATCTTCCAACAAATTCAAAGTCGACTTGGGGAATAGATGCTCGTTTTGCCCCTTCATAAGCAGCTTGAGCTGAAAGAGATCCTTGATCGACCAGTAGCTTTCGGCAGTCCGCACAAAATTATCAAGGATCCAGTTCGCAGGCTTCACTTTCACGGCTTGATTTCCTACCAGGTCAGGCCGCCAATAAAGATCGCGGTTCTTGTCCACACGGCAGCCTGAGAAGGCAGAGCCGTCCTTCCCGTACTGATAGTCAATTCTACCCAGGCTGATGAACTTGTTCTCGGGATCCCGCTGATGGATTTCTTTCTTGTCATACTTGCCCGCGTCGCCTGGGAAGTATGTTGTGGTCGAGCACAAGGTCGTTGCGATCGACACCGCCCCAGGCTTCAGGATAAAGCTCTGCGCCTTTGCTCCACCGGCCGGAGATTCCACCTGTGAGGCATCGTATAATTGGCCGGCGTGCTCGTTGTTGAAATCAACCCGATTAGGCACCACATCGTTGATGATCGGGCGATAGGGAATGATCATCGTCCATACTCCTCCTTGCTTGCTGAGGACATAGACATATTTGAGCTGAGTAAAAACCGTCCCGAAGAAATTGTAGTGTCCGCGGATGACTTTCGGTTCAAGTTCGCGCGCTTTGAGCATCTGCTTGTCGGCACTGTTTCCGGTGTTGCCCGTTATCTTGGCGACATCATTTCCCTTAGAGTCGCGTTGGCGGTTGCACTGCAGGATAATCTCATTCCACATCCGATGGCCGCGGTCTCCTGTATCAGGGAAGAGTTCTTCATAGAAATCCACGTCGTTCTTCGTCTCGCTCGTTGTGGTCTTGTCTTTCACACTGTCGCACAGGTTGGCATTGGCTGGTGCTGTGAGCAACACCAGGCCGAGCGACATCAACAACCATATTGATTTCATCACATCCCCTCCCGACTCCCGGGGCTGCTCCCAGTGAGTCTCGTACATCGTTGTAAGCAGACCCTTCAACAAGCCGCGCGAGACGCATCTTCCCGGGCGCGACGTGACGGGCAATAGCCGCTCGCTCCCTTAGGGCACACGTTTGCTCGGACTATTTGCACTCGTATTTTGGAAACCCAGAGCACTTGCCTGACTTGCACTTATGGTCATTCCCTGCAACACCTGCGCACGATTCGCCCTTATCCAGTTTGGGACGGCAGGCATTCACTTTGGTATCAATCCCGCCATCGCACCACTTCCCTGGACCGCAGTCGGAGTCATTCTTGCAGACACAAGTTCCCTTCGCACCGTCAACCGCGCTGCATTTACCTTGGCGGTTTCAAGTTCCAAGTGCAACGGGTGAATGATGGCGCAGGTGCGCATAAACTTCCAGGGGCGTCGCAAAATCGAGACATTTTCTCGGACGCGTATTCAGGCGATGTGCGATCGCGTTCAATT
>JBFWZD010000021.1:0-83475 GCA_050185705.1 Nitrospira sp.
GAAGGACTCGGTGCATCAGCGCCACCATCTGATCCTGCGTGCGGTCGATCTTCGTCAACGTCTCACGGATGGTGCGGGCATCGATCCCCGGGGCGGGCTTCCCGTTCGAGAGCCACAATTTTAAGAGTCCGCCGAGTCGCCCAAGATCCCCATTGATCTTGACCAACTCCTCTACTTGATGGTGGTCCACGATGCTGCGAATGGGATAGCCCATGCCGACGCGCAAGAGATAGGACGACTTGCTCAAGCCGGTCGAGCGGGATTGCTGTTCGATGGTCTCCCGCTCCTCCGGGAAACAATAGACTTTGATCGGTGGGGAGTCTTTGCGATTGGTCTTCTGTCGTGGCTTCATGTGCGCTGTATCCATGATGATGTTCTTCACCCGTCTGCTGCCTCGAACGAGAGAACCCCCGTTGAGCGCGTAGGCGCGAAGAAGGGAATGGTGAATGGGAGCCGACCAGTCACACTGGTGGGCCCCCTTCACCTATCCTGCCCCGCATACTATATCTTATCTTAATTGGAAGTCGAGAGGTATTCATTCTGATATACTCTTAATATATGTTAAGAAATAGCTGTATATTGTCTGAATATATTAGTATACTGTCATGTAGTAATGAGTAAGAAGGCTGTAGAACGTCCTGAGACTCCCGTGAACCAAGCGCGATCTCTCTCGGCACGGGTCCTCGACTTCGCTGAGAAAGCCGCCCCGAGCTCGACCAATCGCGTCCGGATTGTGGCCTTAGGCCCGGACATTCTCCGAGCCATCCAGGATGGGTGGTCGATGAGGATGATCTGGAAGACCCTGCACACGGAAGGCACGCTCACCTGTGGCTATGACACCTTCCGGGCACACGTGAAGCGAGTGATGAACGCATCCGCTGGCTCACGGGCAGCGCGGTCGCCGAAATCAGGCGGCCCTCCAGCCGCACCGTCCGCCCCATCGAGCGGCTTCACCTTTAACCCCATTCCGAATTTGGAGGAGTTAATTTAATGGCTCACATTCACCTGGTCTTACAGGGAAAAGGCGGCGTCGGCAAATCCATGATTGCCTCGTTCATCGCCCAGTACAAACTCTCCAAAGGCAAACTCCCGCTGTGTCTCGATACCGATCCCGTGAACGCCTCGTTTGAGGCGTACAAGAGTTTGAAGGTGCAGCGGCTCACGATCATGCAGGGGGATGAGATCGACCCACGCAGTTTTGATCACCTGATTGAACTCGTGGCGAAGACCAACGTCGAGGTGGTCATCGATAATGGGGCCAGTACGTTTATCCCGCTCTCGGCGTATCTGCTGACGAACCACATTCCAAACTTGCTGCGCGACATGGGCCATCAGCTCGTCGTGCATACCGTGGTCACAGGCGGACAAGCGGCGTCCGATACCATCAATGGGTTCGCCCAACTCGTGAAGCAATTTCCGGCTGACGTCCAATTCATCGTGTGGCTGAATCCCTACTGGGGTCCGATTGAACTCAAGGGCAAAACGTTCGAAGACATGAAAGCCTATCTGGAGCACAAAGATCGGGTGTCAGCCATTATTCGGCTCCCGGATCTCAAAAAAGAAACGTTCGGGCGAGACCTCAGCACCATGCTGCAGAATCATTTGACGTTCGATGAAGCCATGGCCTCGCCAGCGATCATGATTATGGAGCGGCAACGATTATCGATCATCAAGAAGCAACTCTTTGAACAATTCTCCGGTATCCCGGTGCTGTGATGAACGACGAGTCTCCCGACGATCTGCTCCAAGAGATTGCGGTGAAGCATGGTGTCGCCTTGGACCGACAGGACCCGATTCTGATTGTGCAAACCTTGCACAGGCGGTTGTTGGCGGAGAGTCGGCGCACGCAACAGGCGCTCCTTGAGGACTATCGCACGACGCTCGAAGCACTGTTGGACCGATGGAGTGCGGAGACCACAGCCAAAGCGGAGCGGATCGTGACGGCGACGCTGACCGCGAGCACAGAGACCATGAAGACACAGATGGCAACCCACACGACGGAGATGGCCCGCGCCATCCGGAACGAAGTCACGGCTATGCTGGAACAGACCGAAACGCGGATGCGCCGGGCCCAAACCCTTGGGTACGTGAATCTCCTCGCGGCAGTGGTCACATTTTCTGCAGCGCTCGTGATCTACTGGATCATCCGTCTCTAACGAATTCCCAGGAACGACTGAGGACGAAACATGGGAGCGAAGAAAAGTTTGTCGGCCAGGGTGCAAGAACGGGCGCAACGGTTCTCGCCTGCCGCACGCAATCGAGCGCAGGTTGTCGCCCTTCGGGGTGAGATCGAGCACGCGCTGAACGATGGCTGTTCGCTCGCCATGATTTGGAACACGCTGCAGGAGGAAGACACCATTCAGTTCAGCTATGAGACGTTTCGAGCTTATGTCCGCAAACTGGTCCGCCCTCTCTCAGAGACACACCCCGATTCCCCTCCGATCATGACGAGGTCAGAATCTGGGAAGCAGCGATCGACGGGGCGGCTCATGGGGCGAGCACCCGTGCCTACGCAGACACCGGCACGCCTGCAACATCCCACCCGCCGAACTCAGAATCGGGCGTCCCCACCCCGTCGTGGATGAGGGGGGACACGCAATGGAAAGTAAGAGGGAGCCGTGATGCCCTCCCCTCCCACCTGCTGTGCCATCCGATCCTCTTTATTCATGCTCAGTCTTTCGGCGCCGCCAACAGGATTCGCGATGACCGATTCGCTCACGGTCTCTTCATTTCGTCAACAATATGCGGCACATCGTTGTCATCGGTCTGAAAGAAGCTTGATCACAAGATACACCCCGTACTGGCTACAACCATCCTTCATCGGCAAAGGACACATGCCGGTCATCGCCCATGACGACGTGATCCAACACCCGAATGCCGAGGAGGTTTCCGGACTCCACGAGCCGCTTGGTGAGGGCGCGGTCTTCCTGGCTCGGGGTCGGGTCCCCACTTGGATGGTTGTGTTATGTGACGTTTCGAATTATGTGGAGTTCCTGCACCCTGACGCGGCTGCGCCTGCCTGAGACGTGTGAGTCCACCGTGTCTTCCTGCACATAACCACGCGCCTGGTAGACTGCTGGTGCCCTCACTAACGAGGGAGACAAGGAGGCGCGACCATGCTGGAACATTATTATAAAGAACGACGGTCTTTGGTCGATTTCCGCCGAGGTCCGCTGGGCCCGTATTTTGATGGATTTGCCGCGTATCTGAAGACACGCGGGTATGCACACCACCGCATCAAGACGATCCTCGGGCGCTGTTGTCTCTTTAACACCTACCTCATCGATCAGGAGATCACCAGCTGTCACCGTGTGACTCACTCGCTGATCGAGCCGTTTCTGAACCTGTACCAGCCTGGTGCTCAGCGGAGGAGCCACTACGTGATCTGGATGGATACCCAACGAGCAGTGAAGCATTTCCTTGCCTACTTGGTGGCCGTTGGGGTGCTCAAACCCGATCGCCCCAAACCGGTCGTCACCTCCTACAGCTGGGTCCTTGAACCCTACCTGACCTCTCTGCGCGAGGAGGGCGAGCGGACAGAGCAAACTCTTCAGCGGATTCGCGGGCAGCTCAGCCAATTCCTGGACGGACTTGGCGTGCCGGTGACTCCTCAGTACGTGAAGGATCTGAAGGCTGAGACGTTTGAGGCGATGGTGAAACAGTACCTCGACACCAGCCCTGATAATTTGCGCCGCCTCGCAAGCACCCTCCGCGGCTTTCTCCAGTTCTGTGCGCAGCGCCGCTACACGACCATGGATTTCTCCTCGATGATTCCTCGGGTCCCGACCTATCGCCTGGCGGCCTTGCCACGAGGATTGGAGGAGTCTGATCTGCAGCGCATCCTCGCGCAGATCGATCGAACGTCTCCGGTGGGGTGCCGCGATTACGCCATGATGTTGTTGCTCATGGCGTACGGCATCCGGGGGTCCCAGGTGGCCGCCATCATGCTTGAGGATATTTGCTGGCCTCGTTCCACCATCCGAATCCGCGCCAGCAAAGGGGGCAAAGAGGTCGTGCTGCCGCTGTTGGCCTCCGTTGGCGAGGCCATTCTCGGTTATCTCCGCCATCGTCCAGCGTGTCCCTGTCGACAGATCTTTCTCGCCACGCATGCTCCGTTCAGGCCTGTCACCGGCCTTTCCCTCAGTCGACAAGTCCGCCAGTATTTTCAGGCCGCCGGGGTGACGATGCCCCGAGGAGGGAGCAGGACGTTGCGCCATTCGTGGGCCATTCGAGCCCTCGCCCATGACATTCCCATGAAGGCCATCGCCGATGTGCTGGGCCATCGGGATCTGAATACCAGCTTTATCTATGCCAAAGCCGATCTCCACACGCTGCGGCAGGTGGCCTCCCCGTGACCAGAGGAGGTGACGCCATGAGCACCACGCTTTTTCGAAGTCCCCTTGCACCTCGCCTTGAGGCGTTTGGTGCGATGCGACGTGCCCTCGGGAGACAGGCCTACTCGGATTACAAGATCCTCCGCTATCTGGATGGCTACTTGCTGGAGGTCCTGCGACCGGGCCAGCCCCTCACGCATGAGATGGTGGAGGGCTGGATCACCAGCATGGCGCATTTGAGCGTCGGAACTCGGGTGAATCGCCTCGCAGTACTCCGGCAGTTCTGTCGCTACCTCAGTCACTTTGATCCGCGCACCTGTCTCATTTCCCGTCAGAATCTTCCGCACCGAACACGACATGCGCCCTACATCTTCACACGCGCACAAGTACGGACTATCATGGCGAGAGCCAGACGGATTGGCTCGCCGGGCGCCCTGCGTCCGATGCTCCTCTCCACGCTCATCGGCGTGCTCGCGACCACCGGTCTGCGCATTGGCGAAGCGCTGAAACTGACGCTCGCTGATGTAAACCTCACGCGTCGGGTGCTGCTGATCCGCCAGACGAAGTTCAACAAATCCCGCCACGTGCCCATCGCAGCCTCCACGGCTCGCGCCCTGTCGGTGTTCCTCGACCAGCGGCAGGCCGCCGGATTCCCCACGGTTCCGACGGCACCGGTGTTTGTGAATCCTAAGGGGCAGGCGTACAGCCCGGCGCGGATCTGTAGCCTGTTTCTGGAGACTCTCCGTACGAGTGGGTTGCGTGGCCCCGTGGGTGCACGAGGCCCTCGGCTCCATGACTTTCGTCACACGTTTGCCGTGCAGCGTCTCGTGACCTGGTACCGGCAAGGAGCGCCGTTGGCCACCAAACTTCCCTTGCTGTCCACGTATCTGGGCCATACCACGCTGATTGGCACCGAAGTCTATCTGCAGGCCACGGCTGAACTCTTGGAAGAGGCCGGCCAGCGGTTCCATCGGCACTGCGCTCTTCCCCTGTTACGAAGGGAGGCCCCCCATGCGCACCAACATCGCGTTGCCCATCCGTAAGTTCTTTGAGCAGTATCTCGTCGAGGAACGGGGGGCCAGCCCCCATACCGTGCTGGCCTACCGCGACACGTGGAAATTGTTGCTGCAGTTTGTCGCTGACCGCGATCGCACTTCTTGCACAGAGCTGACGATCGAGGATCTGACCGCTGAGACGGTCCGGCAGTTTCTCACGCACCTCGAGCGCGATCGCCACGCGACGGTGCGGACCCGGAATGCCCGGCTGGCGGCCATCCATAGTTTCGTCCACTACCTGGCGTCGCTGGATCCGAGATGGCTCAGTCGCTGCCAGGACGTGTTGGCGATCCGTTTCAAACGTCAGGCCTGTCCGGTCCAGGAGTACTTGGAACGAGAGGAGGTCGTGCAGATCTTCCGCCACATCGACGGACGCACTCCGTCAGGTGCACGCGATGACGCGGTGTTGCGTCTGCTCTATAACACGGGAGCACGGGCGCAAGAACTGGTGGACTTGGATGTGCCTCATGTCCGGTTCAGCCGTCCCTCCCTCGTTCGTATCCATGGCAAGGGCCAGAAAGAGCGGACCTGTCCGCTGTGGCCGGAGACCATCCGCGCGCTGAAGACGTACCTCGAGGGACGAGGGGTGCGGCTCTCAGACCCTGTGCCGCTCGTTGTGAACGCGCGGGGGCAGCGGCTCTCACGTTTTGGGCTTCGCTATCTCGTCGCCCATCGGGTGGCCCAGGCGGCGAAGACGGCACCCACGTTGCTGACGCGCACCATCGGCCCACACACGTTTCGACATACCACGGCGATGCATCTCCTCCAGTCGGGCGTGGATCTGAACATGATCCGCTCCTGGCTGGGCCATGCGTCCATCGAGACCACGCATGGGTATGTCGAGTTGGATCTCGACATGAAGCGTAAAGTCCTGCAGGCGACGGACCAGTGGCTCCCACAATCGACGACATCTCGTCCCTCATGGCAGAAGGATCCTGGTATCGTGGCCTGGCTCTCACAGCTGTAGTTATGTGCAGTGCGGGAGAGCTGCGAACGTTCTGCTCTCCCGCATATCCATGTGTTTCTCCCTCCTATCCAGAAGACTCCACATAACTTGCGACGTCACATAACATAACTTATGTAGTGCGACACATAAATTGTGAACGCACAACACGGCGGCGGCATTCATGCACACGGCGGCTTTGAACACTTCACGTGGTTCGACGATCGACAGAGTAAGGCTTCCGACTGAGATCACCTGATACCCTGTCGGACGGTGTTTCGCATCCAGAAACACTACGAGAAATTCCTCATGCGGCCTCCCATCAAAGTGCGCCTTCACCAGATTACGAACATCCCGGGAGGCCATCAGTTTGGGGACGCCATAGAGGGGGGAGTGGGGCTCCTTCACCACCTGCAACCGAAAGAGCGGCACACAGTGTAACGAGGTTGCCTGGTTGAGTGGAGTGTGTGATACGTTCTTCCGAGCCATGTTCAAGCTCTCCTGGGTGTTGTGCTGGTGAGGGAGCCGGAACGGTGACCGCCGTTTCGACTCCCGCTTGTCTACCAACCGTTCATTCTTTTCCTGAAGATAATTCAGCTGTGCCATACGTTCGAGCGTCGCCAGATCGTGGCGCATACGCGCGCAGTAATGGCGGAGATCCGTGAGGAAATCTGACAGGACCGTTTCGATTGAGGCGCCTGGCTCTCGGAGAGCGGCCACGCGATAGTAGGCCAGTGTCTGCGCGGCTCGATCGGCCCAGATTGCATTCGGATGTCCCTTAACTTTTCGTACATTCGCTCGATACATCGTTCCTGTGTTCATCATCATTTCCTTTCTGTTGGACTGTCTCCCTATGAGAACAGCCACCCCCGAGACCAACGGCCACATTGCGTCGACCGGCCCACCGGTCTCTTTCACGAACATGTGTTGCGCCTCTCACGCACAGCAGGAGGCGCAACAGAATGTCCGGGTCTGTGGCCACGGACGCGTGCGAGCGTGACAGCCCTCTGGGCCGTTGGCTGGCGCGATTGCGGTCGGAAGAGCCACACACCTTGCGGGGTCAATCGAACGGCGAAAGCCGAGAGATCAGAACAGCACGGTCGAGGAGCGTCGCGCGGAACGACGGTGCGAACGGATGGGCACGGCGCGTGCGCGGTGCCGTCCAAAGGAACGAGGCATTAGCGGGTCGACCGTCACCGTCTTCGAACGAGGCAAGACGATGCTGACCTGAGACACACCCGTGAACATCCCTCGTTGTCGAGACAGAGCCTGCCCTCGTGAACCCTCCCTGCGCAGGTCGTCGTGCTGAGTGATTCCCTGAGGGGACATAAGGCCGCGCGCATCATCATGAGCACGCCGAGCTGGCGCCATTCGAACATCGATGAATTGAAACATGCGAGACGTGATCAGGTGAGCGATCAGAATCTCGACGAGGTGGAGAGGCGGTACTCAGCCAGCGGGAATGACGCTCCAGCGAGGAAGCTTCGCGGCATGTCCAGCTACGAGGAGGTGATCACGTAGCGACAGGAAAGATCAGCAACATGATGCCGAGCCCCAGGGCACCCGCGAGCAGCCAGAGCAACCCGTCTCGCGTGGACTGGAACAGGCTGAGAAAGACGCCGGCAAAGAGGAGCAACAGCATGACACTCATAATCCGCAATCTAGAAGTCTGGCACGGGACTGTGACAAGGCGAGGACAACCGGCTGAAGAGCGAGAGTGCAGACGCATCACACTCAGAAATCAGCGGGATGGTGCGTGTATCCCTCCGTGTTGAGGTGTCTCCCGTACGCCAGACAGCGTAGCAGGTCGCAATCGGTGCGCGGAGGCATTAGTCCCCAATGATCTCGTGGAGTCCTTCGATGACCTGCGCTAGTTCTTCCGGACTCACGTGGCCGAGGCGCGGGCCCATTCGTTCCACTGCCAGTGTGCGAATCTGGCTGATCTTGACCCAGGATTGTTTCGGAAGGCCTGTGGACTGCAGCTCCAGCGTGAGCGGAAAACCGGCTCGTTGCGGTTGGCTCGTGAGCGCCATCGCGATCACCGTACCAGACCGCTCGTTGAACACTTCCTGGCTGAGGACGAGCACGGGGCGTCGCCCGGCTTGCTCCTTGCCGCGGACCGGGTTCAGCTCCGCCCATCGGATCTCCCCTCTTAATATTCTGGCCATGACGCGACATCCTCAGCGAGGCCCTCTTCAGCCAGTGTCTGTTCATACCGGGGATCGAGTTTCGCACATTCCCTCGCCAAACGGCCTCGATCCAGCCGCGCGAGTTTTTCCTCGACTGCGGTTTGAATCGCCTGACTGCGGTTAGGAAAGGTCGCTCTCGCCACGAGCGTATCGAGGCGTGCGAGCGTAGATGTATCAAGAGAGATCGCAATTTTGGACCGTGGCATGTGTCACCTCTAGGTATGACCATACGTCATACCATCGCCCACGTCAAGCCCATCAAGGCTTCCTGACCTCCTCCTACAATGCAACCGAGGGGGACGAAGCGTGAATGTCAATGTCGTGGTGTCGGCCGCGTGAGCGTTGTCCATCACTCTTGACCAGAGCTGAGTGGATCAAAATGGTGTTCTCTCACACGTCGGACTTGTTACGACTTGTCCTGCTCATTGCCCACGATACTTTGAGATTAGCCGCATCACGTTTGACAAGATCATACAGATAACTTCCTGGATTCAGGCGTTCTCCACGAGCCTGTCGTTCCTTGACCTCGTGGATACGCCGCCAAATCATGACATGCGGTACGGTGTTGATCGCGCGCTGCCACATTTTGACCCACACGTGAGGATCTTTCCGCCGTCCCGATAGGTCTAAGACCATATGTAATAACTTTGCAGCTGATGCTGCCGTTTCCTCGGGACTTCGGGTCTCAACCTGGGAATCAGCAATAAGCAATATTGGATCGGTAACATCTTCCTGATGTTTTTGTAGTGCTCCCTCAGCACCTATTTCATAATACGCTCGCCGTTGCATCAATTGCTGTTCCGCCTCACGCCAAGCAGGCCCCGCTTCCCACATCAACATATAATCACGGGGCTTACTCCCTTTCACTACAGCAAGCTCCCAAGAACTCAAAAAACGATGCGCGATGAGTTCTTCATGGGCTGGTCCCAATTGTTGCCGAATTTGAGAGATGGCTGTGTAGCGTGCCAATTCAAAACCTTCGACCAACTCTGAATAGCTCTGCATTGCTGACCCACTGCCTAGATAGAAAAGATGGGATAAGAGTTGATGAAGAAGCTTGCTGATATGACCTTTCACATCATGAAAAAGTTTGTGATCAACTACAAAACAATTCCCAGCGAGAAGACTTTCGCAGTACCAATCTTCTAAAACAATCTCATAAGTATCTGTGAGTATACCCTCCTTATTGACTGAACCAGGGAACGTCACATTCCTTAAGATATTGAGAAAGGTAGGGCGACGAGACTTGGTCTGCACATGTCCAGCCGCATTGGTTTTAGCAGAGCCAACGCCGATCATGAGACCCTTCAACCGCATCAGGCATCGATTCAGTTCGTTGTATTCTCTTCCTCCCTTGTCTTTTCCTGCTCGTTGCAATACTTCATAGCCTTGAAAACGAACGAGTGGGTCCAAATAATGATTTTGTTTAATTCGGTCGAGGAGTAGGTTTTCTAAGCCTAAAAACAGCTCAAAATCTACAGCTGTTGGAAATCCTAAATCCCCTGACGCATAGGCCACTAATGTCATTTTGCGGATGGTGCCATCGCGCCAGATGTAACGAACCATTTCCTTTTCACGAACGGGTTTCTTTTGACGACGAGATGATATGTTGGCAGACCAAAAGTGCATGGACCCTAGGATTCTTTCACGGAGGAGGTAATGTGAAGCAGAATGGCTAAATGAGGACGGGGTGACCAGATTAGTCGGTTCGGAATGGGTTGTGAGGGAATTTTTTGAATCAGCGTTCATATGCCGTTACGTTAATTTCTTTTATACGTTGTAGTTAACGTAGGACGTCAAAAGGTAAAGTTATGGGAAGAGTCGATAGATTAATAAGATCAAAGAGATATAAGGCACTCTTCATGTTAAATGAACTCCCGTTTCTTCAATGAAAACACGTGCAAAGCTTCAATGATTTCCCGAGCACATAATGAGCATTTTCAATGATTTCCCGACATCTTCAATAGATACCCGATAAACCTTCAATGAGTTCCCGTGAGGGCTGTGGATAACAGCACCACACATTCTGAGACCAGGGTATGATGGATAGCCTGATTTCATGAAAGAAAGGAGGAGAATAGTAGTGATTGTGTCGCATTACCGAAATACCGGAGGTGTGACTGCAATCGGGAATTGATTGAAACTTTGGGGAGTGTCGGGAAACCATTGAAACTTTTTAAATTGGAGAGAAAACTCTAAAGATTCTGTTACCAACATCTCCTACCTATTCCCGTAAGTATCGAGTACCTTCAGAATCTGTTGAATACCTTCTCTGACGCTTTCGACCTTATCCTGTTGATTGGGCGACCAGCGAATAGCAGCCACTACCCCTCTACTTCCATTTTCACCGCGAAGAGTCACTCGTATGCATTGTGAACCTTGATTAAACCGAGGCTTCCGCTCAACTTCTGTGCGAATGCGCTCACTAGTCCAGCGCTGTTCGGCCGCGAGACGTGCAATCCGCTCCATCTTTGCTGGCTGATTCATTAATGGCAATAACGCTTCGGCATGTCGCGATGTCATTTCATTGCCGTGAGCGAAGAGAATATCGAGAACCTGGGCTGGAAGACGTAACATGCTCAGAGCCCGAGATATTCGGCTTTTATGACATCCAACTCTATCGGCCAACTGATTTTGTTGATAACCATGTTTTTGAAGTAGAGATTGAAAGGCGCGAGCCTCGTCCAAAGGAGAGAGGTCTTTTCGCACCAAGTTATCAATTAACGCTTGGGCAGCGGCTTGATCATTAGAGGTATCACGAATCAGAGCCGGAATGGTGGATTTGCCAAGCAGTTGGCACGCACGCCAGCGACGTTCTCCTGCGATGACTTCAAATTTGTTCTCTACTTTACGAACTTGGATGGGATTGAGCACTCCTTGTTGTCGAATGGACTCGAGGAGTTCTTGATCCGCATCTGCATCACTAATGGTTCGAGGCTGGTCAGGACTTGTGACCAATTGATCTAAGGGAATTTCGTAGACCTGTTCCGATATTTTCCCTGGAAGTGGAAGTGATTGAGAATGATCTGATACAGGGGACGGAGCATGATCCATAGCAGAAATAGCGGAGAGTTCTACATTTGCTTGACTTGTTGTTTGAGACTCGATGGTATCCCCATTGTTGGGGATCCCTAACATATCAAAGGTTGAAAATCGTCTCGTTTGAGATTCGAATTGCTTTTCAAGGTTAGAGAGGTGATCCGAGCGTTTTTTCGCCATGATTATGCCTCTTGCGCGACAAGCCCATCACTATCAGGGACTTCTTTCAGCGGTTGAAGATGAAGACGTGACAAGACTTCGCGGCCAAATTGCATGAAGTCCCTTGCTCCGGTGCTCTGGCGATCAAGTTGGAAAATGGTCTTCTTGTTTATTTCAGCGTCTTGAATTCTGGCAGAGGCTGCTATTGCGGTCTCGAACACCAGGTCACCGAAGCGTTTTTCAATGGCTGATTTCATTGCCTTACAGACATTCTTCCGCCCATCGTGTTTGGTGATCTGAATACCTAAACACGTAAGCTTTGGATTCACTCCTTCTTGTTTGACATCCTTGATAACCTCTTCCAAATCAGAGAAGCCGTCGAGGCTGTATTTCGACCCGCTTTCCATGGGGACAATGTAATAATCTGAGGCTACCAATGCGTTGATCGTGAGAAGTGAGAGGCTGGGGGCGCAATCGATCATAACGATCTCGTCCGATGCAATGGCAAGTTGTCCGAGTCTGCGCTTGAGAGCACTCCCTGGAGACAGCATATGAATCTTGGGCAGTTCGCGATCAACACGCGTCAGAGCGACATGACCATAAATAAGACGCACATCTTCTTCGATCGTCTCGTGCCATGGAGAAGCCACAGTACTCTCTTTGTCTAATAAGAGATTCGCAGTTGTGAATTTTACCTCGTAAGGGTCCATCCTACCGAGCGTTGTTGAGGCATTGGCTTGTGGGTCAAGGTCTACAACCAAAACCGAATGTCCTAGACGGCTCAATGCCGAGGATAAATTCACAACCGTGGTGGTCTTACCAACACCACCCTTCTGATTGATGATCGAAATGATCTTCATATGTAGTACCTCAAGGTTGAGAACATACAATTAGTCTGATAATGGCATATCCGGAACAGATTAATTGTAACGAGTTAGTCGAACATGCCACCCACTTTTGTCTACGATATCGGCGCATAGATTGGCTCGTTATGACGCTGGCTCGACAATAGTAATTATTCTAGAAAATGATTTATGGTTGCGCGCGCGCAACTCAGGAACATTTACCATTTGAAAATCAAAAAGACAAGTGATTTTCTTAATTGAATAACTAACCGTAAATCATAAAAACTACTATAATATAAATTTAATAGGTTATATGTATCTTAAAACAATATTCTACAGTTGATATATAATTTAATCTGTTACGAACTACGGTAATTCAGATTGAACATGGTCAAGGTATGAGTGCCGTGATCGCGATGAGCGGAAGAACAAGTTGCGCGCGCGCAACTAAGAAATGTTTAACAATGTCAAATAAGTGATAATAGATAAGAATAATAAAAGATCATGATCGACTATTGAGGAAGTGAATGAATCGAAGCCAGAAGCAAAGTTGAACTTGATGAGATAAAAGCGAAATGTGGAGGAGTGGTGCTTAATACAGTACATAATCTCAATGGAATGCATATAAATCATCGATCAATTGATCATGGGTTCAACGTATACGGAACACATACGATGAAAGTGTTTGGCGATATGGCTAGGAGTTTGACACGGGATTGAAGGCAAACATATTGGGGTAGTGACGGCGAATATGATGGTACATCGTGCGACGCATCGTCTCGTACAAGACATATTGATGAAAGGCGGGTTTGGTCACTATCATCCCCAGTGTGAGGAGATTGTCTCTGACCGTATCCTCCACCTCACGACGTTCGGTCGGTTGCAGTGCGAGATAGGATTGTTCGAGCAAGGCCCGGTCCTCGGCGCTCAGGATGAGGAGGCGGTTCTCGATCGAAGAATGGTCGATGAGCGAACGGACCTTCATGCGGCTGCGCTGCGGTGTCGTTCCGATCGTCCGTTTCTGATAGGTGTACCAGCGGACTTGATACTGGCCGGCTCGGTGGGCGCCGCCCGCATCCACGACGTTGACCAGGTCGACCAACGGACTGCTCAAGTGTCGAAGGGCGTGGCTGACGGTCTCCTTACTGAGCCCGGTCTTTTCCGTCAGTGCCCGAATGGTAATCCGGACCCGATCCCGTCCACGCGCGAGGGTCTCTCGTACCAGTTGGAGGAACACCCGCTGCGCCGAGACCGGCAGCGCCGTGAGTCCGCCGTCCAAGTACCGATGGAGAATGGTGAGGTACTGCAGGGGAGAGTCGCAGGCGGTGCGTAGGTCCTCGAGCGAAAGGGGCTCACTCTGGACGTCAGCTGGTCCGTCGGGATCGAGCATGCCGATCGGCGATCTCCTTGAAGCATCAAGAGAAATCAGAATCGTGCTAGGGAATACTACTGATCACTATATTTGTCCTAACAAACAGTGATGGGAGGGATTCTAGGACAAATGGGAGGGTCTGTCCAGTGAAAATTGAAATAGGGATCCGGGATGATCTCCTTCTCGGAGGCCTTGACCCTTTCGATCAAAGAGGGTAGGGTGGGGGCAAGAGAGGGTGAGACCGGGGAAATCGGGCCGGAAGGAAATCATCTCATGGTGGGCGTGGCGAACCCGGCTGCTGGGATGGACAACCAGCGGACCACGGTCCACCTATGTATAAAGGACAGTCGGGTCTGATACCGCCGAGGTCCCGGTCGGAACCAGGACCCTCCACCATTATAGAGAGATGGATGGCGAGGGAGCGGCACTCGGCACGGACCCGGCTGAGGAGACTCCCTCGGTGCCCAGCTTCACGACCTGGCCAGGGCCGCGCAGGCACCATATATTATGGAGTGGGAGACCACCACGAGGGAACCAGAGAGCATGAATCGACCATGGATCTGATGCCTCTGACGCCTGAGCGAACCGCGCCGGATCGCGATACGTCCACGGCCTTGCTCCCCTTGGCCACGACGGCGATCCGCCGCGCGGGGGGGGAGTTGCCGCCGGTCTGCCTCCAGCTGTCGTCCTCCACCCTCATCGGCTTGCGCGTCTATCTCGACGCATTTGCCAACCAACTCACGCAGCAGAAGCCAGCGTCGACCACGGCACGAACCTATTGGAAACGGGGCCGCTATTTTGTGGCTTGGTTGGAGCAGGGAACATGGAACGAGGATACTCCACGCGTGCGGCGGCTCGATCGGGCCTGTCTCGAAGCCTATCGGGCGTTTCTCGATCACCGGTTTCAAAACCTGCGGACGAAGAATGGGTACCTCACGGCGGTGCGGCAGTTTCTGACGTGGCTGGTGCCGCTCCATCCTGGCCTCGTGAATCCGGCGGAGTTCGTGCAGGGCTGGTCCTGCAGCCGGCAGCACACCCGACGGCATTTGCCGGTGGAGGATGCGAAGGCGTTGCTCGTCGCACTGGATACAGATCCTCGAAAGACCGCTGAACAGCGCGCGCGCAATGGCGCGATGGCCTATCTGATGCTCAAGACGGGACTGCGCACGATCGAGGTGAGTCGGGCCCGAATTGAGCATCTCCACGAAGTGGTGCCGGGAGAACGATGGAAATTGTGGGTGCATGGGAAGGGGCGCACGGCAGCGGATGAGTCGGTGCAGGTGTTGCGAGAGGTGTATGACAAGATCCAGGCGTATCTCTCCTTGAGGCCGGGGCCGCTGCAGGGATGTGATCCACTGTTTGCCACGACGGCCTGTGTCGATCGCGGGGGCAATGTGGTGACGCCAGCCGGGCTGAAGCCTTCGACAAGGGCGATTCACCGGATTATCACGGAAGGGCTGCTCTTAGCCGGGGTGAAGAAGCCGGGGATTGTCGTGCATAGTTTGCGGCATTCGACGCCCACGTTTGCCTTGCTCAATGATGCGAATCCGACGCGGGTGCAGAAGATGATGCGGCATCAGCACTATGCCACCACCGAAATTTATGTGGAGGAAGTGCAGCGGTTGTTGGAGGGGGCAGAAGATGCGGTGACGCAGATTTGAGCCACAGGATGTGGAGAGGATGCGCCACACCCTCGACCCACTGGCCCATCGAGTCTCGCTGTCACCAACTCGAAGTCAATGGGGCCGAAGCGCTCCAGAAGGCGTCAGGAAATCAATGACACATCTGTAGAGGAAAAGCCGGGAGAGTAACCAGAGTCAGCAAGCTGATCAATGGTCCTAGTCTCCCGCATGGGCGTCGATCGACGGCATGGGCCCAATCAACGCCTGAAGAAGGCTGGCACAATCGCACCAAAACGTAGTAAGAAGGAGCATCCTCAATGGCTTTTGCTATGCTATATCGTGCGTCGTAACGGACGAGAGGAGTGGGTCACATGGAACAGGTACATCTGACACTGGAGTACTGGAGGGACGATCAGTGGTACGTCGGGCAGCTGCGTGAATTGCCGAATGTCTTGAGCCAAGGGAAAACCCTTGAAGAACTCAAAGCAAACATCCAGGATGCGTATCACTTGGTGGTCAAGAAGCGTGATAAGCGGAGCCGTAGAGCACAAGCTCGCGCGATCTCCATTCCATTGAGTGTTCCAGCCTAAGCGCCTCCGACCGTGAAGCGCCGTGAATTCATCCGCCGCCTTGAACACGAAGGGTGTGAGTTAGCCAGATCAGGCGGCAAGCATGACTTGTATCGCAACCCAGCGACTGGCGCGGTCACGACCGTTCCGCGTCATAGCGAATTGGGGAATACCCTCTGTAAGGAGATTCGGAAGCAGCTAGGGCTTAAAGCATAATGCCTGACCGCGAAACTTTGTCCGATGACTCCGCATGACTGTTGGGGCAATGGAACGGACGGTGCTACGGACCGCCACAAGGCCCTTCGGAAATATCCGGTAGAATAACTGAGAAGGACTCACTCTCCTCACGCATCCAGATACTTGATCGTTATGTCGGCGCAGAAGCATGATCGCTTCTTCTCTCTCACCACGATGACGGCGTTCCCCTACAGAACCCTTTCACCAGATCACCATAAAGTCATGGCCCGAGTGACGTACCTTATGCCGCTTCGAAAAATGAGGGGCGGTTCAGATCAAGATCGAAGGTTCCATAGGGATTGATATGACTATAGAACAGGGCGTGATGCCACAGAAATCCTCACTGGTGCGCCGTCGCCATAGATCCTGCCGCTCGATGGTGCGTTCCACGAGGATCGTATTAATCAGCATGAGGTAGTTCTGGAGCAGTGATAACGAGAGCGTCACCACTTCCTTGCCCCATATAGCTGCTTGACAGGCATGATCCTAGCCACCTAGTATTTGCGCTCAATACGCCTCGGTCTTTCTGAGACAAGACTTCGATGAACTACGCTTTCAGCAGATTTCTTTCCATTTCGCTTGTGCTCTGTATTCTTGCGGTTGGGGGATTCGCGCATGCGCAATCTGCAGAACATGCTGGCCACCACGCGCAGCACCAAACGGCTACCCACGGGACGCTCCTGTGCTCTTGGATGTGCGCCGCTGGTGTCGGGCTCGAGACGGCAGTCGTTCTGATTCATATCGAGCGCGGCGCTGAAACCAGCGTTTCATCCTCTCAGCCACCCGATTGTTTTCCCCTTTTGAACTGGACCTCTTCGGGTCGTGCTCCTCCCTCCTTCTCCCTGTAACCCTTCCGCGTTTATGACAACCTGAATCATCGTACCGAGCCCATGAGGGTCTCGAACGACGGTGGTTCACGAAGATTCCGTAGGAGAAGGAGGATCACCCACTATGACAAGAAAAGCGTCGATACGAGGATTGTTCATTGGCCTTATGATACTTTCGCTGGCATGGAGCACTGTCCAGACTGCTGAGGCCGCCTGCGGGTCCGTGAGTTGTTTTGTGGTCATCGGCTCGCAGCAACAGGTGCCGCAAGCCGGTCTTCTGACATTCAACACCATTTACAATTACACGCCGATGCGCTTACTGGATGGAACCAACGGGGTGATTCCCGCTGTCGACCAAGCCAATCGTCGTCTGATTCTTGACCACCATCAAGAGATTCGAAACATCACCCAGACGGTCACCTTTGACGTGAATTACGGCATCACCGAGCGACTGGGTGTGCAGGTGACAATTCCTTACCTCTGGCGGACGCACAAGCACATCGATGGATTGGGAGAAGAAGGACCCAATGGTCGGGGGGAACTGGTCCCCTTTCGAGACAATGGGATCGGGGACATGACCATTACCACCAAGTATAACCTGCTTCCCACACTCCGCAGTATGGTCGTAGCGGGATTCGGCGTGCAAGTACCAACCGGTAGCACGAGCGCCCTCGACGATGCCGGTGCATTGATGGAGTCTCCGACACAGTTAGGGAGAGGCAACGTCGGTCTCATTGGCTCGGTCTATCAAACCTACGAACTCATCCCGCATCGACTCAACCAGTTCTTCTTTGGCAGTTACCGCCATACGTTTCGTAATAACGACGGGTACCAATTTGGTGATGAGTATAATCTCAGTCTCGGTGCAAACGGCATCCCATTCGAAACAGCGCCGTGGCTGGTGCTGACAGGCCAATTTAGTTGGCGGTATTTGGTGCATGACAATATCAGCGCATCGCTGGAACGATCGAGGCTGCCGAGCGACGGAGGGTTCCCTGGTGAAACAATGGTGCTCGACCCCACGATTGCCAACCGGCGTGTGCCTACGACTGGCTCCACCTATTTCGCGTTTGCGCCGGGATTTCAGGTGAGTCTCGATGGGCTGATCGACTCGTCGTTGACCAAGTGGACCTCAGTCTATTTCTATTCGCAGATTCCGATCATGCGAGATTCCAACAACAATCTTGCCCAAGGCATCAGCTATATCTTCGGGATCACCAGATCGTTTCAGTTGTTCAATAGGGGTTCGTAATAAGGCCGGTGAACCCGGTGATAATGACGAAGGAGACCTCCAGGATGTCTATGCGAGGGGGGCGAGGGGCTTCCGGCGCTCGGCTGTTCGGATCGCCCGATGGCGACGCTTACAGGCAGAGCCTGACATCACTGCGGACGTGACCGTGTGTGTGAAGACTCAGGAAAAGGAACGGTCGCTCTCGCATAGTTTATAGCCAAGCGAGGGAATGCAGATAATTGCAGATTCCAGAAACGGGATTTTCTGTTTGATCCGACGTATATGCACATCGACGGTTCGAGTCGTTCCATAATAGTCGACGCCCCACACGGCGTTCAGCACCATCTCTCGAGTACGGACCCGTCCAGGATGACTGAGCAGGTATTCCAGTACGCCAAACTCTTTCGGAGTCAGCGCAATGTCCTGGTTGTTCAGACGGACTTCATGACGAAAGGGATCCAATACCAGTGGGCCGTAGACATACGGTGACTCTGTTACACAGGTGTTCGTCTGGAGAATCGGCGTGGGCAAGGTGTCGTGCGCTGAGTTCAGCCCTGACACGGCGAGCAGCACCGGCAGCAGAACGATTGAAGACTCGACAGAGACATGAGGCGGACGATCGATTACCGGTCGTAATTGATCCAATACAGACGGCAGCAGGACTTCCTGGAGATACCGGCCACACTCAGGATCGACGGATAATGGGACGATGGTCACATCATTGAAGCAGTTCAACTTGCGCGTGACCGTCGAGGGAGCCGTTGTCTCCACCGGCCAGGCCCTGGCATCCGCTGTTCCGACCTCTCCTTTTTTCATTGGTGACATCCTTGTTGAAAGCCCACCGTTATCCTCGCATTCCGCCGACGTAGGCCGCCGTCAGTGGGTCACGGGGTTCCTCAAAGATTTGCTTGGCGGTTCCGGTCTCAATTAACCGTCCTGCTCCGTTTTGAACCCAAAAGAAGGCGGTGTAGTCCGCAATGCGCCGGGCTTGGGCTAGGTTGTGGGTGACGATCAGAATGGTGTACCGGCCCCGCAGGCCGACGATGAGATCCTCGACAAGGCCGCTGGAAATCGGATCGAGCGCGCTGCAGGGTTCATCCATCAGGAGGACGTCGGGCGAGAGTACCAACGCTCTCGCCATGCACAATCGTTGTTGTTGGCCACCCGAGAGCGCCAGGGCCGGCGACTCCAAACGATCCTTGACCTCGTCCCAGAGGCCCACATCCCGTAATCCGGTTTCGATCGTGCGGGCGAGCCGTGCTCGATCCCGAAGCCCATGCTCGCGCAAGGGGAACTCCAGGTTCTTCCGAATCGACAGCGGAAACGGATTCGGCTTTTGGAAAATCATACCGACACGGCGGCGCAAGTGGATCACATCGGTGTCCGGAGTCAGCACATCGAGGCCGTCGAGGCGAATCCGCCCCGACAGTCGGCAGCCAGGGATGAGATCGGTCAGACGATTCAGCGAGGAGAGGAAACTGGTCTTGCCGCATCCTGACGGACCCACGAGCGTCGTGATGCATCCTTGATTGATCACGAGCGTCACATCCTGGAACGCAGGCGTTGGACCATAGTGCAAGCTGAGCCGCTCGACCTCGATAAACGGCTTGGGAACGCAACAGACTGGCCGCTCCTCCAGAGGAGCCCATGGTTGTGTACTCTGCGTGAACAGCGAGAGTTTCATCGTGTGACAATCCTTCGATGGAGCCAATATTCAGCCAGCCATGACGCCGTTCCATTGATCATCAGCAGCGAAGCGACCAGGACCAGCGCGGAGGCATAGGCATTCGCGTCTCCACCGGAGACATTCATCGAAAGGTCGAAGATATGGATGGAGAGCGCTCGGCCCGAATCGAGCAGCGACTCCGGCATCCGATCGACATAGCCGCTGGTGAAAATGAGCGCAGCCGTCTCCGCCATCGCCCGGCCGACTCCGAGGACCAGACCGACCAAAAGACCGGGTACCGCCGCCGGTACCAAGAGGTGAACGAGGGTCGTCGTGCGCGACAGCCCTAAGGCTGCGGCAGAAAGGCGGTAGGTGGCTGGGACGGCGCGAAACCCTTCCTCGGTTGATCGAATCAGAATCGGCAACACCATGCAGGCCAGGGTCAATCCGCCGGAGAGGATGGAAAAGCCCAAGCCCAGCGTTTTGCAAAAGAAGGCATTGCCGAAGAGGCCGAAGACGATCGAGGGGACACCGGCGAGGACATCAAGACTGCGACGGGTCAGTCGTCCGAACAGACTGGAGTCCGATGTGAATTCAGCGAGGAGGATGGCGGTGCCGAGGCCGATGGGCAAGGAGACGGCAAGACAGACTCCGAGGATCAAGGATGTCGAAGCGAGGATCGGGCCGATTCCGCCTCGACGACCGGCGTTCTCCGGAGGGGCTGTGAGAAACGTCCAGGAAATATGGCTCACTCCGTGCCAGATGATATCTCCCAGGAGCCAGCAGAACGTGACGGTCACAAGAACTGCAGCTCCCCAGACAGATGCAAAGGCGAACCACTCACGCAGACGTTGCTGTTGTCTTGCTGCCTCAGCCATACATTCTCCCACGGCTGATCCATTCTGCCGAGGCGATCAGCACCACGATCATGGCCATCAAGACCAATCCGCTGACGAAGAGCGCGGCGCGATGGTCGCCGAGTGCATAGGCCATTTCGAGGGCAATATTGGCGGTCAATGTTCGGATGGGATCGAAGAGGCTGGAAGGCGTCTGGACCACATTCCCACAGACCATCAAGATCGCCATGGTCTCACCGATGGCACGGCCGGTTTCCAGAATCACGCCGGTGAACAATCCTGATTTAGCGGCCGGAAATACCACACCTCGGATCGTCGCCCATCGCGGGAGCCCCAATGCGGCAGCCCCACGCACATAGTGTTGAGGCACGTTGGCGAGACTCGCATCAGCCATCAAGGCGATCGTGGGGAGAATCATGATGGCGAGGATCAGAATGCCGGCCAGCAAACTGGGGCCGGGCGGGTGGAGTTCTCCGATCAACGGAACCAATACGACAAGTCCCCAGAATCCGTAGACCACGGATGGAATACCGGCGAGCAGCTCAATGAGGCGTCGATAGAGTCTGGCAAGGGAGACGGGTGCGTAATAGTGGCAGAACACGGCTGAGAGAATGCCCAACGGTGTCGCGATCAACACGGAACCAGCCATGGCAAACAACGTTCCCCACAACATCGGCGTGAGGTTGTACAAGCCTTCAGCGGGGTGCCAGGACGGGTCGGTCAAGAATCGGAGCAGCCCGACGTGACGGAGGACGGGAAGCGCTTCCACAATCAGAAAGACGACGATGAGCAGGACGATCGTGCCGGCGATGGCCGCGATGCCGCGCAACAGCCAGCACAGAAGCTCGTCAATTGGCCAATGGGACGAAGTATTGCTGTGTGATAAGGTCATGGACAGCCTTGGATAACGCGTAGTCGATAAAGGTTTTGGCCAATCCGGCCGGTGCAGTCCGAGTGACGATGTGCAACGGACGGGAGATCGGAAACGTTCCGTTCCGCACGGTCTCAGTGGAGGCTGGAGTGCCTCCCACGGGGAGGAGCTTGATGGGCACCCCTTGCGATGCATCATATTCCGCGGTTCCGATGGAGACATATCCGATCGCGTTGCGATTACCCGCGACAGTCTTGACGCCTTGCTCGTTATCGCCGATCACCACCTGCGCTTTGACGTCCGTATTCTTCAACTTAAAGTAGTGCAAGAATACTTCCAGCGTTGATCGCCCCTCGGCTTTGTTGACGACGGTGATGGGAGCGTCTTTCCCACCCACATCCTTCCAATTGGTCATCTTGCCCGTATAGATCGCGATCACGTGCTCATCGGTGAGGGCCTGGACCGGATTCTCTTTGTGAAGGATGATCCCTACGCCGTCGCGTGCCACCGGAAACGCATGCAAGTCCTTTTCCTCATCCTTCATGGCGCGTGAGACCATCCCGATATCGGTGAGACCCTGGCGGATGTCGGCCACCCCACGCGAGGAGCCACCTGTTTGCACATCGACCCGCACTTTGGGGTAGAGACGTTCGAATCGTTTGCCGATCTCGGCGATCAAGGGAGCCACGGTGCTGGAGCCTGTCACCACGAGCTTGCCGGATGGGTGATCGCTTGTCGTGCTCTGGGCTGTCGCTGGTCCCGCTATCCCGAAGAGGGGAAGCAGCAAGAGTACGGAGAGCAAAGGGGCGATCGTCCACCGACAAACAACCAGACATCTAGACATGGTGAGATCTCCATATTTTCGAGCACGGTCATTCCTCATGTGACAGTTCCACCGCAGGATGAACCGGAGCCGGCTGTGCATCCGTAGCAATGGTTGTGGGTGACGATGCGGCGATGCTGGAGCTGAGTCGGGTCGAAGTCTCGGATATGGGACGGCGCACCATGGTCGACCGGAAGGTCGAGCATTTGGTTGAAGTCGCAATCGTACAGTTGGCCATCCCAGCCAACCGAGAGGGTTGAGCGACACATCACACCGGCGGCCGCAGCGGGGTTGAACGCGTTGACCAGCCGCGTCATGTAGTGGTCGTAGTTCCCACTCTCGACGAGAAACTCCAAGAACCGGCTGACCGGCATATTGGTGATTGTGTAGAGTCGGTTGAACTCGATACCATGCCGGGTGCGCAACTCTTTCTTAAACTGGGCTTCAATGGCCTCCTGCTTCGGAGGCAAGAATGCTCCCACCGGATTGTAAACAAGATTTAACAAAAGGCCGCTGCCCGGTTGTCCGTAGCCGAGTCGATTCAAGAGACGGAGTGCGTGTATCGATTTCTCAAAGATGCCATCCCCGCGCTGGGTATCGGTCTGGCTTGCTCGGTAGGATGGGAGCGAGGCGATGACCTCGACTCGATGAGTCGCCAAAAAGTCGGCCAAGTCGGCCTGTGAGGGGAGCAAGAGCACAGATAAATTACAGCGATCCATCACATGCCGCCCTAGCTGATGAGCCTGTTCGACCAGCCACCGGAAATTCGGATTGAGTTCCGGCGCGCCACCGGTGAGATCGACTGTGGGAATATCCGTTCGGGCAAGCGCGGCCACGCACAGCTCTGCGGTGTCTCGCGACATGATCTCGGTGCGGTCGGGCCCTGCATCGACATGGCAGTGGCGACAGGTTTGGTTACAGAGCTTCCCGACGTTGATCTGAAAGACGGTGATGCCTGTGGCATGGAGAGGAGAGAGACCGGCCCGATCCATATGCGCCTCAAAGGGGAGCAGACAAGGGCCCACATTTGCCAGCACCTTGAGCTGTTCGGATGGGGAGGCGAGAGGATGGTGTTGCTTGAGAAGGGTCAGCGGCATGGCTCGGCTTGCACCAACATCAGATGAACCGTTTAGGAGTGAACCATATGCAACGCCCGGGACTTGACCGTGGCCAAGACCGATTCGGGAAATCGCAGTTCGCAGCAACCAAAATTGAGGGCCTTCCCTTGGCGATGGGCGAGTGCCCGCTGCACGATCGGCGTGATGCGATAACAGACCTGCTTCCCGTCGCGGAGTCCCTCGACGAGCCCGGCATCGCGAAGAATGCGAAGATGATGTGAAATGTGTGGCTGAGCGCAGCACAATTCCCGCACCAGTTCCGTCACACATTGTTCTTTGACCAACAGCGATTCCAAGAGGCGCAGCCTGGTTTCATCCGCCAGGGCCTTCAGCACCGTTGCGCATTCGCGAGGGTTCAGCACATGCCTCTTGGGAGCGAGCCGTATCAACAGCAGCCTCCAGCTGGAGCGCAGGTGACGGCTTCGCCGCTCACTCGTTCACTGGCCCGATTTAGAATGGCGAAGTGAGACTTATACCCATCGGCTTCAAGCACGGCCACCGTTTTCGAACAAATTTCCAGTGGCTCTCCTCGGCGGTAAACATGCTGATCATCATCCGCCGCTTCGATGAACGGGCCGGCCAGCAAGGCATAGTGTCCCTGCCATGTACAGGGAGCCTGGGCCGGAAGCACGGCGGTCCAACGTGGATCACTGTCAGCAAGTTGAATCGGTTCGTGGCTCAGCAGAAAGTGTTCAGTGAACGGAGGAGCGCTCAGCAACAGCGCCTCCTCCGGCTTGATCGGCGTTGGAATGCCACGCTCATAGACCGTGCCTCGTTCATCCGCCACTCGGCTGAAGGGACCGCGAAGAGTAGCGTACCGGACCGATAAGGTTGCCGCCGCTGGAGATAGCTTATAGCCGGTCAAAGTCACGGAGAAGAAATGGATGCCGTCGATCACTTGCCAAGGGGAGAATTTCACGAGATGAATTCCGAGAAACCCGGCTGCCGTCATGCTGTTCATGTAGTCGGTCAACGTCAAGGCACCGGAGAGGCAATCTCCCCACTTCTGGGTATCATGGACGAGGTATTGTGGAACGGTCTGATCCGCGACGATATCAGAGATAGTAAACCGGCCACCGGGTTTGGCGACCCGATACATTTCCCGAAAGACCTTCCGTTTGTCCGGTGCAAGGTTGATCACGCAATTTGAGATGATCAGGTCGATCGTGCTGTCTTCTACGGGCATTGCATCGGCGAGGCCTTTCCGGAACTGCACATTTGAACGGGAATAGCCGAGGTTTGTGGCCACGACTGCCGCGTTCTTCCGTGAGATCTCCAGCATGGTATCGGTCATGTCGAGGCCGATCACCTGTCCTGAGGGACCGACCAGGCGCGAAGCCTCAAAACAATCGATGCCGCCGCCGGACCCGATGTCCAAGACGGTCTCCCCGGCCTTCACGGTCTGAAGGCCGGCTGGTGTGCCGCAGCCGTAGGAGATCTTGAGCACTTCTTCGGGGATAAAGGTCTTGAGATGCCCCATGTCGTAACTGGTGGGGCAGCACATCTGTTCGCCGGTACTGGCGGCTCTGGCATAACGGGCGCTGACCTGTTGCGTGATGTCATCGGTGGGCATAGGTCCTCATGGTTTGAGATGTCTACATAGAGAGATGGGTCTATGTATCAATCATTTGAATTTACCTCAATCGAGTTCTCGTGGATCGGGAGAACATAGTCCACAGTACACGACGAACCTGGTCGATTCTGTAAGCTGGCTTACAGTGGATCAGGCTCGGCTTTCGCGATACCAGTGAAGCATCGTCCATAGTAAGAGGAGGCGTTGACACGACCCCAAGTAGGTATCGGACTTCAGCTTCCCTTGACTCGGTACCGTAGTACAGGGTGTAAGGTGTCACATACGAACAGGAGATGCCATGGCAACGGGACGCACGATCGGTCGGTTGGCGAAAACCGTCGGGGTCAATGTTCAGACGGTGCGGTACTATGAGCGGCGACACCTGCTCGGTCCCGCAGGGCGAAAGCCGTCGGGGTACAGACTCTACGGGCCGGATGAAGAACGGAGGCTGCGATTCATCAAGAACGCGCAAGCCCTGGGGTTTACTCTGCGTGAGATCCAAAGCCTGCTGAACCTCCGCGTCAGTTCCACGGCTCGTTGCGGCGATGTGCAACGCAAGGCGCAAGCGAAATTGGAGCAGGTGACCGAGAAGATGCGAGACCTGCGCGCACTGGCTCGCGCCCTGCGGAGTGTAATTCGGGACTGCCGGGTCGGACAGCCGACTGAGCAATGTCCGATTCTGGCGAGGTTGGAACATGAAGGCAGGGTGTCAAGAACAGCGTCGAGGAAGCGCAGAGGAAATGAAGTGAAGGCCACGATTGAAGAATGACGGCATGGTGCGAGCGGACTCAAGATCGTCATGACAAAAGGTAAAGCAACGACAATGATCGGCGGGCTCGTGGCGGCGTTCTTGGCCTCGCTCTGCTGCATCGGGCCATTCGTGCTTGCAGCGTTAAGCGTCGGCGTCGGGGCCACCGGCTTTGGGGCCGGCACCGCTGGTACTCTCAAGGGCATCGTGCCGTATCGGCCGGTTTTCATCGGCCTGGCTGTGCTTTTACTAGGCGTCAGCTTTTATCTGGCCTACAGGAAACCTAAATCCGCTGCGTGCTCGCAGGGGGAAGTGTGTGCTCAGGGAGCGATGAGCAAGGCAAATCGGAGAGTGCTGTGGGCACTGGCAGTCCTCACGCTTGTGCTGCTCTTGGCACCGTACTGGCTGGAGATCCTAACGAGATAGCGCGAACGAAGTGATTGCAAGCGAGGAGGCGATCGATCATGGGAACATGGATTGAACGGTCAGCTGTGATACTGGCAGTGATGTTCCTGCTTGGTCTGGCCACCGCGCATGAAGTTATCGCGGCTAGTCAAAGGTCGCAGACGGTGACCTTGCACATAGACGGCATGACCTGTGGGGCTTGTGTGAAGGATGTGAAGGCCGCTCTGGCCAAGGTGGCAGGAGTCAGCTCAGTCGAGATCATGGTGGGAAAGAAATGGGGCTTCCTCTCCAATTACGCAGACGCCCGTGCATTGGTCACCTACGATCCGGAGAAAGCGGGAGTCGAGATGTTGGTTAAGGCCGTGGAAGCGGCAAGCAATCCATTGTCCGCATACAAGGCGCGAGTGCTCCAAGCGAGGTGAGAGGAAAACGCAGAGAGAATAATGCAAGGAGGAAGACCGCATCATGAATCAAGCCACCGATGTTGAGACCGGTTTATTTGCTGAGCTGAGAAAGTTGAGTCCGAAAGTGACAGGCGGATTGGTTCGCATGCGCCAGGAAGCCTACCGAGACGCGGCGGTCCCGGCGAAGTACAAACTGCTCACCGCCATGGCGATCTCCATCGCAATTCGTTGTGAGCCCTGTATCCGAGCCTATGTTCGGATGGCCTGTGACAGAGGTGTCACACAAGAGGAATTCATCGAGTTTCTCGAAGTCGCCATGACCATGCAAGGCTGTCCGGGAGAGGAGTGGTCGCTGAAAGCCTTTGCTGTCTACAAGGAATGCCTCGATGGTAGGCCGGCATCGGCCGCGTTAGGTTGTTGTGATCACCAAGCTATGGGCCAAATGAGAGAGGAGAGTTCGTCATGAATTCACGAAAGCTGTTCTTAATCATTGGAATGATCATGGCATTTACGGTGAACGTTGGACCTGGCGTGATACCGGCCACCGCAGCCAGCATTCTGGTCCATATGAAGACCTCGCTGGCAGAAGACGATGCGCAGATTTGCGCGGTGCCGAACGTCGCGTGGGCGGCGGTGAAAGCGGGACACAAGGTGACGATCCTGGTGGACGCCAGTGCGGTGACTTCGGTAACGAAAGGCTTCGGCTGGTTCCGAAGCTTGATCGGTTCAGACAGCACCGCACTGGATCGGGCCGGGTTGCCTGAGCGAGAGCGGAAGAGCCTCTCCGAGCAGATGGGGGTGCCGCTGGAGCAGATCCCGCACAACTATGGCGAGTACTTTGATTTTCTGAAGAACAAACTGGGCGTTGAAATCTACGGAAATCAGACCATGATGCTCCTCTACACAATCGATCCTGTGCGAGTTGGCGATTCAGTGACTCCCGTTCCGCTAACTAATATGGTGGAGATGTTCACGTCCGCTGACCAAGTCATTGTGTATTAGCAATGCCGTTGACGCGTGAGCTGGATGAGGGATAGACTGATACCATGCGATCGCGTTCCCATCAATACTCGTCTTTTGTTGCCATGACTATCGTGGTGTTTATGCTGGCGTTCAGTTTCAACGCCTATGCCTGTGTCCTACCATTGTCCGGAACACCCGATGCCTCGATGGCCAACGGCTGTTCGACTCCCCTCGAACAACCGGCTCGGCAATTGTGTGACGCCTTCACGACATTGGGGGTCGAGTCCTTCTCTCACTCGTCATCGATGCTCATGGACCATCATTGGCCGGTAGACCATGCCCTGGCCGTGCTCCTGGTCCTGAATCATCAGGTCGAACGTATTTACTGCTCGGACCAGCCTTTTGAATCGAGTTCTCCTCCGCATCAGTCTCTCGCAAGCACCGTGCTGCGCATCTGATCTTATCAGTTCATCCTTCTACCGTTCTGTCATCGCATTGTTTGCCCAACTGTAGGACTCGTCTCATCCCACCGTTCGTTTAACGGCAGGGTGGGAGTCGGAGATCCTCAAAAGACATGGGCAATACGATACTAGGGGAGGATGCTCCATGACTTATTCAACTCATTTCATTCGCCTGTCGTTGCTCACCATCACCGGCTTGAGCCTGATCCTATGGACTGGTGCGCACGATGGCACCCATGCCGGAGACCAAACAACCATGCCGTCTTTGGTGTTACCGGACTTGATTAAAGAGGCCTTGGCCAGAAATCCTGAACTGGTGGCGGCGCGGCAGCAATGGGAAGCCTCTTCGCAGCGCATTGCGCAGGTACGGTCGCTGGACGATCCGACGCTCTCAGTTCATTGGTGGAATTTCCCCCAATCCTTCAACGTGGGTCGTGCGGACAACACCATCATCGGTCTGTCTCAAAAGTTCCCCTTTCCTGGGAAACTCGCTCTGAGAGAGGAGGTTGCCAGCCGTTCGGCTGGGATCACTGAACAGGCGTTACGAGTCAAAGAGCGAGACCTGATCGCCCGCGTCAAGGGGGCATATTACGATTTGTTCCTGGACCACAAGGCCATCCAGATCCACCACGAGCAGATCGACCTGCTCACACAGTTCGTTACGATCGCGACCACAAAGTTCCGGGCAGGGACAGCGAGCCAGGTTGATGTGCTGAAGGCCCAAGTCGAGTTGTCCACCCTTCACCAGGAACTCCCGGTTCTGGAGCAACGCCGTGACACGTCCCAAGCCAAACTGAACCAGCTGCTAGATCGGGATCTACAGCTTCCATTGCCGCCACCACAATCACCGCGCGAAAAGCGGTTCGAACAAGATCTTGAAGATCTCTATGGGGTGGCAACCACAGCCAGGCCGGAGCTCAAAGCCGCCTCTTTGGAGATCCAACGGAATGAACGGTCTCAGGCGTTCGCCAAGCGTCAGTATTATCCGGACTTCGACGTCACGGTTCAGCGATTTCAAAATGTTCAAACGAATGACGGATTCGGCGCGTACTTCGCCATGAACCTGCCTTTCGCGTTCTGGGCAAAGCCGAAATACGACGCCGCTGTTCAGGAGGCTGCAGCCGGGATCGCGGCGGCGCGAGCCGATCGCCACGCGCTCGAGAACCTGACCCGCTTCCAGATTCAAGATCTGCTGGCCAAGGTTCGAGCGAATTGGGAGGGGGCCCTACTGTACAAGACCACCGTGTTACCGCAGGCCGAACAGGCCATGGCAGCAGCACGGGCCGGGTATCGCGCGGGGAGAACAGGATTTTTGGATCTCATTGAGGCCGCCCGGTCCTGGCGAGGATTTCAGCTGGAATACCACCGAGCACTCGTGGAGCGAGAGCATCGCTTGGCGGAACTCGAGCAAGTAGTCGGTACTGATTTGAATGGAATGGGCCGGAACCCGTGAACAAGGAGTCATGGCCATGGATCACAAGTTGAAACACATCGTGGGTGTTGCCGTGCTGAGCCTGTTGGGAGGGATCATTGCCGGGTACGTTCTCGCCCATCGGATGATGGGTGAGATGTCGGGGATGGGCGTGGGAAAGATTGCCGCGCCCGGATCGGCAGCGCAGACGGATTCGATGAAGGATATGAAAGGGATGTCGATGGAGGGCACGATGTCTATGAACGACGTGGGATCAATGCCGGGCATGTCCGCTACCCCGTCAGAGGCCGTTACGGTTTCGGCTGTGACCAGGCAGTTGATCGACATCCGTAGTGCTCCTGTGACTCGTGCAGTGCTGGAGCAAGAAATTCGTACGGTCGGGAGGGTTGACTATGATGAGCGTGGATTCAGCCACGTCACGCTGAAAATCCCCGGATGGGTGAGAGAGGTCTTTGTGAATTCGATCGGCCGATCAGTGCGTAAGGGCGAACGACTGTTCACACTTTACTCGCCTGATCTGCTGACGAGTCAGGATGAATACCTGTTGGCGGTCAAGATGCAGGCTCAGGTGGCGGCCAGTCCTCTCGAAGACGCAAAGGCCAATGCGGCTGCGTTGGTGACAAGCGCGCGCGAGCGGCTTCGACTCTGGGACGTGACCGATGCGCAGATTGCGGATCTCGAGCGCCGTGGCAAGGCGGACCCGGTGCTCACCGTCTACGCGCCTTCATCCGGGATCGTGCTGAAACGGGAAGCCTTGCCGGGGAAGTATGTGGAGCCGGGCATGACCCTGTATGAAATTGCGGATCTGTCCACGGTCTGGATCTATGCCGATATCTATGAATCGGAAGTGGCGACCACACGAGTCGGCCAGCCGGCAGTGGTGACCATTGCCGCGTATCCGGGAGAGAGGTTCAGCGGCACAGTGGCCTATGTATCCCCGATGCTGAATGCTGAAGCACGCACGGTGCGAGTCCGGCTGGAATTGCCCAATCCTGAACAGAAGTTGAAACCGGGGATGTATGGGAACGTGATCGTGCAGACGGATGCAATCACGACCTTGGTGGTCCCGAAAGAAGCGGTCTTGGACACGGGACTTCGTCAACTGGTGTTTATGGATCGAGGACAAGGCCGGTATGAACCCGTGCCAGTCAAATTGGGCCGCCGGAGCCAAAATGTCGTGCAGGTGATGGAAGGACTCACCGAGGGAGATCGCATCGTGACCTCGGCCAATTTTTTGCTGGACGCGGAGAGCAAACTAACTTCCACCTCCAGCATGCAAGCCATGATGGGCCGCATCGGGATGGGCGATTGGCAGATGCGCGGCGCCTATGAGGGGAAGATGGGTGAGATGGAAGGGATGCCAGGGATGAAGGGGATGGAAGGAATGAACGGCATGGAGGGCATGAAGTGATCGACCGACTCATCGAATCCAGCGCCAGAAACTCGATCCTCGTCATCCTCTGCGTGTTACTCCTGACCGGTTGGGGGCTATGGGCGTTGTTTCAAGTTCCATTGGATGCCATGCCAGACCTTTCCGATGTACAAGTGATCGTCTATACCGAATGGCCGGGCCGAAGCCCCACCCTGATCGAGGATCAGATCACTTATCCAGTTGTCACCTCGCTGCTTGCGGGACCGAACGTCACACGGGTGCGTGGAGTGTCGGAATATGGGGTCTCCTATGTCTACGTGATTTTTGAAGATCGAACCGATCTCTACTGGGCAAGGAGTCGCGTTCTCGAATATCTGCAGAAGCTGACCGGTAAATTACCCACGGGAGTCACGCCAACGCTGGGGCCTGATGCGACCGGTGTGGGTTGGGTGTATCAGTACGCGTTGGTGGATGAGGCCGGTAGGCATAATCTGGCCCAGCTTCGAAGCCTTCAAGACTGGAACTTGAGGTACCAGCTTGAGAGTGTATCAGGCGTGGCGGAAGTGTCCTCGATCGGTGGATTCGTCAAACAATACCAAATTGAAGTAGACCCCAACACCTTGGCGGCATATGGGCTCCCGATTCAACGCGTCATCGAGGCGGTCCGCAACAGCAATGCGGAGGTCAGCGGTCGCGTGTTGGAGATGGCCGGCACCGAGTACGTGATTCGAGGCCGAGGCTACCTCCAGTCGGTCGATGAGATCGAGGTGATCCCGATCGGGACCGATGGGCGAGGCACGCCGATCCTGGTGCGAGACATCGCACATGTCCAACTCGGGCCGGATCAGCGGCGAGGCATTGCCGAATTGGACGGCCAGGGGCAAACGGTCGGCGGCATTGTGATCATGCGGGCTGGGGAACATGCCCTGGCGGTGATCGAACGAGTGAAAGCGCGGCTGGCTGAGATCAACACCACCTTGCCCGAGGGCATACACATCGTTGCGACCTATGATCGGTCTGATCTGATCCAGAGGGCCATCGCGGTGCTCCGAGAGAAGCTGGTCGAAGAGAGCGTGATTGTCAGCCTGGTCGCGATCATCTTTTTGTTGCACGCCCGAAGCGCCCTCGTGGCGATCCTTGTCCTGCCGGTCGCGGTGTTGCTCGCCTTTATCCCGATGGCCTACTTGAAGGTTACGTCCAACATCATGTCGCTCGGCGGGATTGCCATCGCCATCGGAGCGATGGTGGATGCGGCCATCGTCATGGTCGAGAACGCCCATAAACAGCTTGAACAACACCCATCCGCTCCGCGAACCGAGATCATCATCCGTTCGGCCAAGCAAGTCGGACGACCTCTGTTTTTTTCCTTGCTGGTGATTGCCGTCTCCTTCTTGCCGATCTTTGCACTGGAAGCACAGGAAGGACGGCTATTTACGCCGCTGGCCTATACCAAGACCTTTGCGATGCTCTTTGCTACCGCGCTTTCGGTGACGTTGGCACCTGTGCTGATGGTGCTGTTGATTCGGGGAAAGGTTCGACCTGAGGCTCAGAATCCACTGAACCGGTGGCTTATCGCCCTGTATCGGCCCATCCTGTCAGGGGCACTGCGAGTTCGTTGGCTGACCGTGGGACTGGCGGTTGCGGCGGTCGTCGTCACCGTGCCGGTCTTCATGCGGCTCGGCGCGGAATTCATGCCGCCGCTTAACGAGGGCACCATCCTCTACATGCCGACTACAGTCCCAGGCCTCTCGATCCCTGAAGCGACGAAGGTCTTGCAGGTCCAGGATCAATTGCTCACGACCTTCCCTGAAGTGGAGCGGGTATTCGGCAAGATGGGAAAGGCTCAGACGGCAACTGATCCGGCGTTCGTGGGGATGGCGGAGATCACGGTCACCCTCAAACCGGAAGATCAATGGCGACCGGGAATGACCTGGGATCGGCTACTGGACGAGATGGATGCCAAACTGCGCATCCCGGGTTTTCCAAATATCTGGTGGATGCCCATCCAAACCCGTACGGAGATGATTACGACGGGCGTCAGGAGTCCGGTCGGCATCAAGGTGTTGGGGCCGGATTTACAGACGATCGAACGAATCGGTGTGCAGATTGAGCAGGTCTTGGCGCCGATCCCTGGGACAAAGAGCGCCTTCGCCGAACGGCTTAACGAAGGGTATTACTTGGACATCGTCGTGAATCGGCGTGAAGCCGCTCGCTACGGTCTGACGGTGGGCGATGTACAAGCGGTAATTACCTCGGCCATTGGGGGAGAGACGGTGACGACGACGGTTGAAGGGCGCGAACGGTATCCGGTGAACGTCCGTTACAAACGTGAGCTACGCGATGATCCGGATCGACTCAAACGGGTGCTGATTCCCACGCCGAACGGCGCCCAGGTTCCGCTCGGACAGGTTGCCGAGATTACGATCACGCAGGGGCCTCCATCGATCGCGGATGAGGCAGGAGCGTTGGCCGGTTTGGTCTCGGTGTCCGTCGGCGGGCGAGATCTGCGCGGCTATGTCCAGGACGCCCAACGGGCCGTTCGGGAGCTGGTTACTCTGCCATCTGGGTACCGGCTCATGTGGACCGGGCAGTACGAACATCTCGTGCGGGCTGAAGAACGGTTGAAGTTGGTAGTCCCCGTGACCCTCGCGGTGATTCTGTTGCTCCTGTACCTTAATTTCCGATCGCTTGCGAAATCATTCATCGTGCTTCTGTCTGTCCCCTTCGCCGCAATCGGAGCGATCTGGTCTCTCTATTACCTGGGCTACCATCTCAGCGTGGCGGTCTGGGTGGGGGTCATCGCGCTGGCCGGTGTGGCGGCGGAGACGGGTGTGATCATGCTCGTCTATCTCGACGACGCCTATGAAAAGCGCGTCCGGGAAGGGCGCATGACTTCAGTTCAAGATTTGCGAGAAGCCGTTATGGAGGGAGCGGTTCAACGAGTGCGGCCGAAGATCATGACGGTGGCAGCGATCATGGGCGGCCTGCTCCCCATCATGTGGACCACCGGGACCGGCGCCGATGTGATGAAACGCATCGCCGCACCGATGATCGGCGGCATGGTGAGTTCGACGGTGTTGACGTTGCTCGTGATTCCGGTGCTTTATGCTCTGTGGCGTGGGCAACGGTTAAGACCGGACATCCGATGAGGATCTGATGAACGTGCATCAACCTACAGGACCAGTGTCGGATGCGCAATCATATTGGGACAACAAACCTTCGATGAAAAAGCAGCCACGAGCTCTCCGGACAAGCGAGTTAGGGCTCGTTGCCTACCATCACATTGAGCGTCCCATCACTTACTGCGTGAACATGGAGTGCATCCGTATCAGCGAACACGGCGATGCCTGACATCGACGTCACGGTCCCCTCCATCGAGACCATCGGACTCAACGTTCGATTGAGCCCGGTCTGCAGAAGGTCGCGCCATTGATCGACCATCGGCTTCACCCCGAGCATAATTTCTGGAGTCAGCACCTCGCGGAGCGGCGCGTGATGGAGCCAATCGGGAGCCCCAGCCTGGAATAGCTGTGCCGTCTTGAGATCATAGCGGAGGCCACTGATATAGACCGTCTGGGTCATCATGTTGATTTCCGGCTTGCCGATCAAATACAGGTGGCCGTGCGCATCTCCCGCAAAATCAACCCGCAGCAGCACTTGATTGGCGCCGAGTCCAGACACCGCAGCACCGGTCACTCGAATAACGTACCGTTCGTGGACGATGCGCTTCCCTCGGAGCCGATCCGCTACTCTCTTGGAGAACGTGCCATAGTCGATCGGGACATCGGCCAGGACGTGAAACTGCTTGGCACTCGGTTGATGCTGCGAGGAGTCTCTTGGAACATCAGCCACGCCTCGAAAATCTGCCGACGAGGGCTCCGTCTCGAGCCGGGGAAGGACGGCGGGCGTGGCAAATGGTTCGGCGCCGCGGACGATCACCGGACGCGCGGTGATCTCAAGGGTGTTATGAAGCGTGTGGCCAGCCTTTGAGAATCCACGATGTCCCATTTTCTCGATATTGAGCAGAAGCCAGGCGTCTTCTTCCAATGGGATCGGATTGCGCAGTGCGCTCCAGACCTCCTCTGCGCGAGGTTTGACGGTCAGGGCGTTGAGAAACGAGACCGCCTGATGAAATCCGCCTTTGACGTGGTCCGAAAGTTTGGCGTTGACCGCTCCTTGTGGGTCCAGATTTGTGGCGGACAACCGACAGGGATCAAGTGGAGTGACGGTGACCTCCCGCACCGAGGCTGCCACACCATAACGTGGAGTCATCGCCAGGGCAATGTTGCCAGTGAGTGCGGCGTGTCTTGGCCCATCAGGACCGTCGCCACATTGCCCGGGTGCGGCACCGACCGCGTGCGGACGCAGGCCGATTTTATAGCGAAGGGGAGCGCTCACATAAAGAGACGACCCAGAGAGATCGATCCCTTTCCACCAATCTCCGAGCGACCCAGTTTGACTCGGCTTACCCGGCGCTGCGATACCGGCCTGCTGCGAACCAGACTGCTCGATCGTAAACTCACCACGCTCTGCATAATATTTAAACTCCCCGCCGTTCGGGTGCTTGGTCAAGCGTCCCCAATGATCAAACTGCTTGGCGATTACGGTCGGATCGTTGGCGGCCTGGAGAAAGTCTGATAGGCCCAGCTGAATCGGTACATTAATAACGGACTCCGTGATCTCAGGGGTCGGTGCGTCTGCCGGTGGAAATTTCTCCGGCGCGGGTGGGCGCATGATAAAGTCCGTATCGCTACACCCCGTCAGCGACAGGATCAACCCCATCGTGGCCAGGACATGGTATCTAGACGCGAGAACCATCGCTGCCTCCCTTTCCACTCACCCACAACTGCGGGGTCGTGTTCGAACGTGAGACTGGCACCTGCCTGACACGATTGGGGCACGCCTCCCGTCACAGAGGAGGCTAAAACGTGATGACCTGATAGCCCTGTGCCACCAGCTTTCGAAAGCTCGGGTGGCCTTCGAAATCTCCCGCTAGCTTGACCCCGCAAGCAACCACTGCATCTTTTACTTCGAAGGCTCCGGCACAGTACTCACAGACTCCGCCAATTCGATCTTTCACGGCAGCATACAGCCCGTGGAGTCTATGATCAGGTTTCTCCAGGGTGGGAATCCATTTCGCTCCCGCGCCATCAAAAATCAGCTGGACGTCGTCCTGGCCGTCCTTGAACTCCTTCACGGCTTCCAAGGCGTTCACGACGCGTCCCAGCGCTTCATGGGTTTCGGTATCAGCGAGCACGACGATTGCAACTTTGGACATGATGGACTCCTTTCAAACGAAGATCGGTGAATAACGAGACGGCTTCCGTCTCATGTGAGCGGGCGAACGATTGGATATGGTAGCGAACTTCCCGTGAATCCTTCTGTGGTCTAGCTTACAAACCCACCGACCTCATACCTTTCGAAATTCGTGAGCTACCTTACAGATAGAGAGCAGGTGACCCAGTAAAATCGCGCCAGGAACACATAGGTCTGTCACGGATCAAGGAGGTGGGCCATGACCTGCCAGCGGTGCAATGGGCTGATGGCTACCGAGCGGATATACGATCTCGGGATGAGCCACGATCTCTGTGTAGACGGGTATCGCTGCCTCCTGTGCGGCGATGTCGTCGACGCGACGATCCTGGAGCATCGGGGACGGTCCACGGGGGCGATCAAACCGCTTCGACGCGTCACGCCTCGACCGTCGAGGCTGGTGGCAGCATAAGGGTCCTGAAGGGAAATCGATTCGATCACACCCTCTTCAACGATGAATGAAGGTAGGGCGAGGACGGACCTCGCCGCGTGTGCGGCTCAATGCCATTTTGATCGTCGTACGGTGTCCGTCTGGGTGAGGCGAGGCATCGGGTGAATCCATCGATTCAGTGCAAGGGTGTACAGCAAAGAAGGTACACAACAGGGCTTTGCAGGAATAGGAAGGGGTCGTCACAGCACAACACAAGAAGGAGGAGGAACATGCAGTTTCCCATTCATACGAAGGAGACGGCGCCCGACGCGTCTCGCGCCACGCTTGAAACCACGGAAAAGACATACGGGTTTCTTCCCAATTTATACGGGGTGCTCGCAGAGTCGCCAGCCGCAGTGCAAGCCTATGCAGGAATCAACAAGGCTCTGGAGCAGAGCGCCCTCACGCCGGTCGAGCAGCAGGTGGTAACACTCGTGGTCAGTACCACGAACGACTGTACCTACTGCGTGGGAGCCCACTCCACGGTGGCGCAGATGGTCCGCGTGCCTGAGGACGTGCTTGACGCGCTGCGCGCGCAGCGCCCGCTTTCCGACCGGAAACTCAACGCGCTCCGTACCGTGGTGCTGTCCATTCTGCATCATCGGGGCTGGGTACCGGAAGAGGACTTGGAGTTCTTCATGGCGGCAGGATATGGACAGCGGCACTTGTTGGATGTGCTGACAATCGTGGCGCTCAAGACCTTGAGCAATTACACGAACCATATCGCGCATACGCCGCTTGATCCACAGTTTGTCGCACAAGCATGGAAGGCGAAGGCCGCCACGGGAGTCTAGGCGATTGATCACCTGAGCAAGGCAGGTCCCAGAGGGAGGTGTGCGATGCGAAACATCTATGTGTGGCTGCTGTCGATTGTGTGGGTCACGGTCCCTGTGCTGGCCTCAGCCAATACGTGGACCGGGTTCGGAGCGAGCTGGAGTGATCGTGACAGGGTCAGCCAACTCTGGTTCGAACAGGACTCCGTGATTCAGACCGTGAACGACCACCGGCTGGGTCCTGATGACCGATTTCGCATGGAGGAACGTGTTCGAAGCTCAAGCGAAACCCAGCAGAGCAGAGCGACAACTGACACCGGCCGTGAGCGGTCTCACGAGTCAGATCACTCTGGTAACACCCCGCCATCATTCAGCGACGTTCGCGATCATCCATCCAACAGTGTGCATAGCCCCTCCCATCGCCCTGACCCCTGGTGGGGACGGCGGACGGAGGGCGATCCGATGATCAGGGGACTGAATCGGAGTCCATCAGGGAAATAGGGCGTGTTCAAGATCCACAGGTTGCTGCGCACGCGTGGAAGGCACAGGTGAGACCGTCGGCTATCAGGGGTGAGCTGATCCGTAGCGACCAAAAGCAGTGAACAAAGGATCAGTTCGGGGCGATTGCTGTCATGCCGGAGGCGAAATGACGCGATCAGCGATCTGGTTTGGTCTTCTTGATCCCGAGCGCTTTGATGCGCGAGGCCAGCGTCGTCGGTTTCATGCCCAACAGCGCCGCGGCCCCGTCCGGTCCAAAAATCTTTCCCTTGGTGTGCCGCAAGGCCTGCGTGATGTTCTCCTGCTCCTGACGTTTCAACTCTTGTCGGGTCGCGACCTGCGAGGCTGAGGGACCTGGTACCGAGAGCACTGTGGGGGCAGGGGAGGGAGCGGATCGGAGCTGAATGTCTAGGTTCCGGCCTTGGGAGAGAATGACGGCGCGCTCCACGACGTTTTGGAGCTCGCGCACATTCCCTGGCCAGCTGTGGCCGGTGAGTTGGCTCACGGCCGCCTGGGTCAAGCGAGGGGATCGGCGGTTCATTCGTTTGGCGCTCTGTGCGAGAAAATGGGCCGCCAGCTTTGGAATATCGTCCCGGCGTTCACGCAGTGGAGGAATATGAAGTGGGAAGACGCTGAGACGATAGTAGAGATCTTGGCGAAAGCGACCGGCCTCGACGTCCTGTTTCAGGTCTCGATTGGTCGCGGCGAGAATCCGCACATCCACCTGGCGGGTGCGGGTCTCTCCCACGCGCTCGAACTCTCCTTCCTGGAGCACACGCAGCAATTTGGCTTGCATCGGCAGCGGCACTTCACCGATCTCGTCGAGAAAGAGGGTGCCGTGATCGGCCATTTCGAAACGGCCGGGGCGATCGGCCAGGGCGCCGGTAAACGCGCCCTTCACATGTCCGAAAAATTCGCTCTCGAACAGGGTATCCGGCACGGCACTACAGTTCACTTTGATCAAGGCTCGATCTTTACGCGGGCTCCGGTCGTGAATCGCACGCGCGACGAGTTCCTTGCCGGTTCCGCTCTCGCCGGTAATCAAGACTGCCGCATCAGTCGGAGCGACCAACTCTACTTGGCGCAGGACGTGCTGCAGCGCCTGACTTTCGCCGACGAATTCTCCCATCCCCAGGGCCGCCGTGACTTCTTCGCGCAGATAGAGGTTCTCTTCCTCCAAACGGGCACGAAGGTGATGGATCTCTTCATACGCCTTGGCGTTTGCGATGCTCACCGCCGCGTAATCAGCAAAGATCCGCAACCACTCAAAGGCTTCCTCGTTGAGCAAGCCACGGTCGAAGAGTCCGAGAACTCCGAGAATCTCGCCTCGGTAGATCAACGGCTGCGCCGCGAAGGTCCTGATTTCCTCTCGTATAAACCAAGCCGGATGCGCCATCCATGCTTCGTCGCCTTGCAGTCCGGCCAGCCAGAGCGGCTCACCGGTTGCGGCCACGCGGCCGATTTTGCGCTCGCCCAGCGGAAACCGGTGAAAAGAGCCGCCGAGTCGACTGTAGTCGGCCTGGGGATCACGGGGAATGCCAGCACCGGCAACGAGATGCAGAGACCGTTCGCCATCAGGAAGATCCTCTCGGCGTCGGCATATGTCGCAGGTCGCGTCCGGTTCGGCCAGCCAGATGCGTGTGAGGGCGGTATTCGGACATTGAGCGATGCCGTCTACGAGATTTCGATATGAAATACAACGAGGAATCGTAGATTACGAATTATCGTACCAATTAATCTGAGAGATGAATCCACAAACGAATGCATTATCAATGAGTTATCGATTTATGCACAAAGGCACAGTTACTGCTCCATAGGATGATCAATCGCGTACATGAAGCGCGGGTAACTCACACCGTTGAAGGAGGCATCATGACTCGCATCGCACAACTCGATCCGCTGACAACTACCGGACCCGCTAAGACGCTCTTCGAGGGAGTCCAGAAGAAGTTAGGCGTGGTCCCCAATCTAATTCGCGTCCTGGGCAACGCGCCGGCTGCGCTCCAAGGCTACCTCGGCTTCAGCGCCACCCTTGCGGACGGAAGCTTTTCCCCGAAACTCCGCGAACAGATTGCGCTCACCGTCGCCGAGACCAATCACTGCACCTATTGCCTCAGCGCCCACTCCTTCATCGGCGGCAAGCTTGGTCTGACCCAACAGGACCTCGCCGATGCCCGGATGGCTGCGGCCGTGGACCCACGCACCGATGCCATCTTGAAACTGGCGCAGCGCGTCGTGGTGCAGCGGGGAGAGCTTGGGGACGAAGGGGTAACAGCCGCGCGCCGGGCCGGACTGACCGACGGCGAAATCGTCGAAACTGTGGCGAATGTGGCGCTGAATATTTTCAGCAATTACATCAACCACCTCGCCGGGACCGTCATTGACTTTCCGGAGGTCTCTCTCACCAGCGGGTGCGCCACCTCGTCTTGCGCGTGCGGCTAGGGAGGGGAGGATCAAGAAATTTCGCGGAGTACCCTCGAATTCACTCATGAGCAGATCACATAGGAGGAGCGATGAAAACAGCAATCGTCATACTGTCCGATCCCAAAAGCGGCGCGGAGGAAGCACTGGGCCGCGTGTTCAACGCACTGGCGCTCGCCGCCGAATCCAAGCAGAGAGGCGACGACGTCGCCGTGGTCTTCAATGGGTCTGGAACTCGCTGGCCGGCAGAGTTGACCAAGCTGACGCACCCGGCTCACGCGCTCTACCAATCTGTGCGTGATGTGGTCCAGGGCGCCTCGTGCGCCTGCGCTGAGGTGTTCGGTGCGACCGACAGCGTGAAGTCCTGTGGAGTGGCGAGCGTGAACGACAACGCGTTGTCGGGAACGTCAGGCCTCTTGAGCCTCAGGCGCTACCTGGCCGACGGATGGAGCGTGGTGGTGTTTTGATCGATTGAACAGGGGTGGAGGGAAGACAGCTTCAGGGCGCCTTCCTTCCACCCGGCGGAGGGCAAGACGATGGCGGGAAAATATCTGCAGATGACGATGACCGAATCGGTTCGTTCGGCCCAGCAACAGTACTTTGGGCGTGCGTTGACGATTACCGATGTTCCTGATCGCGATCCGCTCGGCGACGCGGAGGTTCGCTTTATTGCCGATCGCGATAGTTTCTATCTGGCCTCAGTGAGTGAACAGGGGTGGCCCTATGTCCAGCACCGAGGCGGGCCAAAAGGTTTTTTGAAGGTGCTTGATCCCATCACGCTCGCGTTCGCTGATTACCGGGGGAACCGGCAATTGCTGAGTACAGGGAATTTCCACGCGAACGACCGGGTGGCCTTGTTTCTCATGGACTACAAAAACCGGGCACGGTTGAAGATTCTCGGTTATGCGCGGGTGGAAGATATTCGAAACAATGCCGCTCTTGCCGACCGGCTAGTGCAAGAAGACAGCCGGAACAAGGTAGAGCGGGTCATCACCATCGAGGTGGTGTCCTACGACTGGAACTGTCCGAAGTACATCACTCCGCGCTATTCCCTTGCCGAGGTGGAGGAGGCCATGGCGCCGTTGAAATCTCGCATCGCCGAGTTGGAAGCGCAGCTCGGATCCGTGCGAGCGTAGCGAAGCGGTGGATGCGATGGAGCTTCCGCCGCTGTCACCGTAGAGGAGACAGGATTCATGCAGAGTATTTCACGTCGAAGGTTGTTGAAGCTCACCGCCGCAACGGGTGGTGCGCTCGCGTTCGGAGAGTGGCCCGACTTCCTCCAGCGTCCGCAGTCAGGAGCTATCGCCCATGCCTCAGAACCGATCACGGTTGGGATCATCGATCCGCTTTCCGGGCCATACAATACGTCCTCCATTCACGACGTCCACGGCGCGACGGTGGCCGTGGATCTCTTCAACAAGCGCGGCGGGGTGTTGGGCCGGCCGGTGACCCTGGTGGAGGCCGACGATGCCTCGAATGTCCAGACCGGGCTCAAGTCGGCTATCAAACTCATCAAAGAAGACCGCGTGGACTTCTTGATGGGGACCTTCAATGGGGAGGTCGCGCTCGCCGTTTCTGACCTTGCCAAGAAGGAGAACACGCTGTTCATGGTGACTGGGGCGCATGTCCCGGAGTTGACGGGGGCCGGGTGCAACGCACCCACCTTCGTCTTCATGCCGAGTGTCAGGATGTTGTCCAAAGCCGTCACGCCCCATCTCGTGAAGGCCTATGGCAAGCAGTGGTTTATGATCACGGCCGAGACGATGGACGGTCAGGCAGCGGAACAGGCGATGGCCGGGGCCCTCCTGATCGAAGGCGGTGAAGTGATTGGCTCGCTCAGTACGCCCTTCGGGACCACTGACTTCATAAGCGCGATGGCCCAGGCCAAGACGGCGAAACCGAGTGCCGTGATTCTGAATCTCTACGGTTGGGATCTCGTTCATGCCCTGAAGGCCTACAGCAGACTTGAGCTGGCCAAAGAACAGATCGGTGTCGGCGGGATGGTCAGCGGCGAACAGATTGGGCGCCCGCTTGGCTACGCCGACCATGCGGGGATCTGGGGGTTGATCTGGGATCCGAAAATCAACACGGAGAGCTCCAAGCAGTTCATTCAAGGCGTCATCAATAAGTACAGCCACACGCCGACCTCCCGCTGTTACCACGGCTATGCAGCCATGACGCAGATCTTGGAGGCGGTGCAACGGGCCGGGACGACTGAAACAGGCGCTGTGATCCAGGCGCTCGAAGGACATGCCTTCGACGGGTTGAAGGAAGGGCACTCCTACTTCCGTGCGTCGGACCACCAGCATGTGCAGGATGTGCTGGTGGGAAAAGCTTATGGCAAGGAGCTGGGGCTGGGTCACTACCAACTATTAGCCACGGTCCCGGGCGATGCGGTGGCAAGCCCACCTGATCAGTCTCCATGTCGACTTTCGTGAGTTCTGGCAATGACTATGTGTCGGTATCGCAAAGGAGGATCGAACATGACCACGTTTCCACCACGACAGGATCAACTGCGAAATCCCCTGCGGTTCTTCAGCGAGTTGTTGGACCAGCCGGCCTGGGTCGCGGGCTGGGTCTTTGCCTTGATGGTGATCAATATGGCCAGCCTCGCATTCTGGAGCGAACCGCTGGCCAAACTTGTCCTGGCCGCTTTTATGCTGTCGGCCATGGTGATGATGGGGCTCTATGCGGTATTCGGTTTCGAACGGATCCTCGGGTTGGGGCATGTGTTCTGGATCCCCTTGTTGTGGTACCTGATCATTCAGCTTCCACAGGCCGAAGGTCTGTTTGCTGGCTATCTTCTCGTGCTGTCTCTCGCCATCGGCGTCTCGTTGCTCTTCGATATCCGTGATGTGTGGATCTATCTGTCAGCCAAACGGGCGCAGCACTAAGTTGCTGCCGATCGCCTCATAAGAGAAAGGAGCGTGATGGTCATGAAATCTTCTTCAACAGGTCTCCTGGGCCACAAGATGTCTGGGCAAGGCAGCGAGAAGGTGCTGCTGCTGCATCACTGGATGGGTGATGCAGCGAGTTACGACCCGCTGATTCCGTACCTCAACCAGGACCGCTACACCTATGTCTTCGCGGATCTGCGCGGCTACGGCACGTCTCGACACCTCACCGGCGCCTATACCGTGGACGAGGTGGCGGCGGATGCCTTTCGTCTCGCTGACAGTTTTGGGTGGACCGACTTCCATGTCATCGGTCATTCGATGTCGGGCATGGTAGTGCAACGCATGCTGGTTGATGATTGGATCTCCGGCACGAAGCGGCTCACGAGCGCGATCGCGATTACGCCGGTCTCGGCGGATGGGTACCCCGCCGACGAGGGAACCAAGAAATTCCTCTGGGACTTGATTCACCAGCCTGAACTGACGGAACAGGGTCTCGTGATGCTGACCGGGCAACGACTGTCATCTATGTGGGCGAGCTCGCGAGCGACCAAGCATCTCCAGACCTCGACGAAAGAAGCCGTCCAGGGCTATTACCGCATGTGGGTGGACACCGACTTTTCTGAGGAAGTCTGCAGCGCCAAGGTCGGCACACCGGTGTTGGTGATCGGCGGGCGTCAGGATCTTCCTGGTTTCCAAGAGGAGCATCTGAGAAAAACATTGGGGGCCTGGTTCGAGAATGCGGAGTTCACGTTCATCACGGATAGCGGCCACTTTCCGATGGAGGAGACGCCGGTGTATCTGGCGAGCCTGGTCGAGCGCTTTCTCGACGCCCATCGCGGTGTCTGCCATGACGGACAGGCGCAGAGGCATAAGGACCCGGTCCTCAACGCGGTGTAGGGTCCATCGTTCATCATTTATCAGGGTATCGAGTCGCCTCTTGACTGAGGCCTGTCTATGGGAGGTTGTCACATGGAACAGTCGAATCGCCCCATCGCTCTCATCGTCGGAGGCTCCAGCGGCATCGGGCTTGCCACCGCAAAGCGCTTGTTGGAACGGCACATCCCGGTCACGATCGTCGGCAAGTCTCAAGACAAACTGGAGGCGGCAATGCGCGAGCTGACAGGGCTTGGAACCGTCGAAGCGTTTCCCGCTGACTTGTACGCATCGAACGATGTCCAGCGTGTTAGGGCATTCGCCGGCGACCACAGCCGCCCTATTAAATACTTGGTGAATGCGGCGGGGTATTTCAAGCCAACCTCGTTTCTCGATCACACTCCCGAGGACTACAACAGGTATCTGAATTTGAATCGAGCCCTCTTCTTCATTTCGCAGGCCGTCGCCAAGAACATGGCAGCAAACGGCGGTGGTTCGATCGTGCATATCGGGTCGATGTGGGCGCGACAAGCCATTAAAGCGACGCCGTCCTCGGCCTATTCGATGGCCAAGGCTGGACTGCATGCGCTCACGCAACACATGGCGATGGAATTGGCTGACCACAAGATTCGCGTCAATGCCGTGTCACCGGCCGTGGTGAAGACTCCGATTTACCAGGCGTTCATCGAGCCCAGTCAAGTTGATAAGACGTTAGCCTCTTTCAACGGATTTCATCCAATCGGCCGCATCGGGACGCCTGACGACGTGGCGCGAGTCATTACATTTCTGCTCAGCGACGAGGCAGCCTGGGTGACTGGTGCCATTTGGGATGTCGACGGCGGCGTGATGGCGGGGCGCAACTAAATCAGCGGTAAGAATGAAGTCTTTTATTCAGACTGGAAAGCGCACTGTTACTTTTCAGCTAGCGGTGCTGTCGGCCGGAACAGTCTTTACGATTGTGCACGGCTTGTGTACCGTCCCAGCTGCGTCACGAAAGGGAAGCGGAGCATCATGAAGAGATTCAGGCAGACCGGGGGCCCGAGGTGTTCCAAGCCGATCTTCATGCCGGTCTGTCCCAAGGCTGGTTCGGGGCAATAGGTGCCGAACAGGCGATCCCACCAAGGCACGTTGAATCCGTAGTTGCTATTGGTCTCTCGCACATCCGTCGAATGGTGAATCCGATGCATGTCCGGCGTGACGATGACCCACCGGAGCACACGATCGAGGGCTAACGGCATTTGAACGTTGCTGTGGTTGAAGAGGGCCGTACTGTTGAGGACAATCTCGAAGATCACGACCGCCAGCGGAGCTACGCCCAGCACGAGGACCGACAGGGCCTTCACTCCCGTTGAAATGACGATCTCCACCGGGTGAAAACGCACCCCGCTGGTCACGTCCAGATCCAGATCGGAGTGGTGCATCATATGAAAGCGCCACAAGATCGGCACGTCATGGAAGATTTGATGCTGCCAATAGATGATGAAATCGAGCGCGACGATCGCCAGGGCGAGTTCGAGCCAGGCCGGTCCTTCGAGGACGTTCAAGAGTCCCCAGCTATGGTCTTGCGCCATTGCCGCCGTCGCTACGACGCCGCCCATGAACAGCAGCCGAGCGAGGACCGTGTTCAAGGCCACGATCGTCAGATTGCCGCCCCAACGGCAGAGCTTCGAGGCCGTCAGTTTACGCCGCGGCGCCAGCAGTTCCCATGTCGCCATCACACCAAGGATGAAGACGTACGATCCAATCCGAATGAGATCTGCAGATTCCATCACGCTACCTTCCTTGCCGTCAACTCCACCCAGTTTTCCGGCGATCAGACTCCTGTTTTAGAGCGTCAGAGACATGAAACGGTGAATGGATTCAGGCTTGAGTCAACCCTCCTTTATTATTCAACATTCTTTCCAAACTGTAAGCTGCCTCACAGCGAGGTCTTCGCTCCATCGGTAGGATGTGGGTGTACCGTGACACCCTGAAACCACACTCGAGTTGGAACAGGAAGTTCTCGCATATTCGAAAGGAGGTTGCATTGGTGAGGCGGGGGTGACGTAGGGGTGAACGGACAACGAGTTCGTGAAGCGAAAGCCGTGTTAACGAAATGCCCTTAACAGGAGAATCACATGAACGCAACGACAACGAAGAACGCCCTGGTCCATTCCGCATTGCTGGTCGCATTGAGCTTGGCAGGGGCGCAGGCCGTGCATGCGGCGGGTTCAAAGGCGCCGGACATTCCAGCCGGGTGGGAGCCCTGCGCCGGGGTGGCCAAGGCTGGGATGAATGATTGCGCCAGCAAACTCCATGCATGCGCGGGCCTGTCCAAGGTCGACAATGAGGCCGATTCCTATGTGTACATGCCGAAAGGATTGTGCGAGAGGATCGCCCAGGGCACGGTGCTGTCGAAAGAGGACGTGAAGAACATGATGGAGATGCAGAAAAAGATGTAGGTGAGGAATGGCGCTTCATTGTCCCACTCCGATCCCGGCGCGCGCCGGGATCGGGCTTCGATCGTCTCATGTCCGCGAGATCGTGGACGCGCCCCCTCCGGTAGCCTGGATGGAAGTCCATCCAGAGAACTATTTCGGTGAAGGGGGCACCGCGCTTCGGATCCTCGAGCGGATCAGGAACAGCTATCCCTTAAGTTTCCACGGAGTTGGACTCTCGCTCGGCTCTATCGACCCGATCGACTCCACACATCTCCATAAACTAAAGGCGTTATGCGACCGATTCCAGCCGACGTTCGTATCCGAACATCTCTCCTGGAGTTCCGTTGATGGCCGTTTTCTCAACGATCTGTTGCCGCTTCCTTATACAGACGAAAGCTTGGAGCTGGTGTGCGACAAAATCGATGCGATCCAAACAGTCTTGCGCAGGCCCATGCTCCTCGAAAACGTGACGCAGTACCTGATGTGGCCTGACTCGACGATTCCGGAAGGGGAATTCATGGCCGAGGTTGTTAGGCGAACCGGCTGCGGGATTCTGTTGGACCTCAACAATCTCTATGTCAACGCCGTCAACTTCCACCTGGATCCCATGACGTTTCTTGAAGCCATTCCGCCCGATGCCGTGCAGGAGATCCATCTGGCCGGTTTTGATCACGTCGGTAGATGGTTGGTCGATACGCATGGCCAGGCGGTGTATCCGGAAGTGTGGAGTCTCTATCAATCGACTCTGTATCATTTCGGCCCACGACCGACGTTGATTGAATGGGATACGAATTTGCCGCCGTTGGCTGAGCTGGTCGAGCAAGCCTCGCAAGCCGATGCCATACTCGGAGCCTATCATGCCACCCCTGCATGAGCTCCAGCGCGCATTCGCCGCAGCCATGAGTGAAGGGAAAGGCCTGCCGGCCATGACATCGATGCAACCCGGCCCAGCGTGGCGAAGCCTGGCTCTCTACCGCCGATTGATTCGAAACAACTATGTGCAGGCCTTGACGATCACCTATCCGATGCTTCGGCGGCTGATCGGCGGTCGCCATTTCAGCATCTTGGCACGTGGGTATCTGAAGCGGTATCCCTCAACGAGCGGCGACCTCTTTGGATATGGGCGGCATTTCCCGCTCTTCCTCCTTCAACTTGAAAGCCCTCGTCTGCTCATCGAACTGGCTCGTTTGGAGTGGGCCTGTCACGAGGTCTCTCAGGTGGCCGATACGCCACTGCACGCCCTGGGTCAGTTTGATGTGCTCACCTCGGTCGATCCGGCATGTGTGCGGGTCCATCTCCAACCGACTGTCCGATTGTTGCGGTTCTCATCTCGTGTCCATCTTGTGTGGCAGACACCGCAGCTTGATGGCGTCACAACCGCTGAAAACGGTCAATCGTTGCCCGAAGAGGACACATACATCCTTGTCACGAGAGCCGATGGGAAGATCCGCGTGGTGACACTCGCGGCGCTCGATTACCGGTTGCTCACCGCCATGGAGGACGGAAGCCAGGTTGATGAGGTCGAACGAATGGCCATCGAGGTGGACCCGCAGTTCGATTTTGCACGATTCGTCGCGTCGCTTATCGAGATGAATGCGCTCGCCGGAGTGTCCGTGGAGACGCGCGTATGACACAGCACGCTGGTTTGTTGACATACGGGCTCGCTCGTGCCGATTCGACCAGCCCCAAAACCAATCGTCTGTTGGGAGTCTTGCTCCCGCTGTTCGAATTGTCCGTCCACGTGCTTGTGTCGATAGAGCGGAAGCGGTCATACTGTGCTGTGCCACGAATGAATGTGAGGCAGGAAGAACATGAGTCTTTTTGTTGAAGGTGTGCGCACATCACAAATGGAGGATAGGCAGCAGGAGCCACGGATTGATCGGCGGATCTGGCTGGCGGGTGCCGTTTCTTTGGTGGGGGCCACAGCTGCGGCCGGATTACTCACTCCCGCCTTGCTTCCAGCCAAGAAGAGAAGAGTCCTGACCCCACCAGGGTCACGGTGTTCACGAAGCGCTCTGAGTTGACTTCCGTGCCGATCTAGGGCGTCTCGGCTCTATGCCCTTCGGAGGCCAGCCTCCGCCTCCGGTGCACAGGTCTTATCCAACAGGAAATAGACCGGGCAGAATCCTGTGAAGGCGCTCTGAATCAAGGTGAAGCCGATCACACCTGGTACGACCAACCAAGCAGGATGCAAGGTATAGCCCAACGCGACCCCAAGGGTGATCACTACGCCGACAATGCCATCGTGAATTCGTCTCTTGGTGTTGTTCATGATCCATCCTCCCTCGTAGATGACAGAATACATCGCCACAATCCCACGCACATCGATGGAATCATAACAGTCCTGGTTCCAATGATAAACGGGAATGATCGCGTCCTGCTTTCGGACTTCAGTCGTTCCTGCGTTTGAGCACGATATCTCCATAGTAGGCCTCTGCCGATTCCCCAGTGTTGTCGGTATCCGTCATGATGGCGATCCCGGAAATCATGGGCGGCTCCTCACCAAACGCGCGCTTGTAGTCCTCATAGACGTTACGCTCTTCAGTCATCCAGGTGTTTAGCTTGGCTGGTCCGCTTTCCACCACAATCATATGCACCTGTTCCGTGTAGGGGTTGGGCACCGCCGTTCCCACCGGCGCCCGGCTCTCCCAGATGTAATTGAGCGCGCCGAGCGGTGGGTACTGCCCATAGATCAGTTTGGCCGCTTCGTACTTCGCCTTGCCGAAGAGGCCGACCTTCGCACTGTCGTATTGGAAGGTGACGTAGATGCGGGCCGGGTAATCATCGCCGTCTTTCTTCGCCACGTTGCCCGCCTTCAAGATATTCGAGACCTTCCACTGCCATTGGATGATGGGGTATTCCTTCGGATCGATCAGGGTTTCTTTCGTATAGCCCGACGAGGAGGCTTGACTAGCGGCCTTGACGGCGACACGATCACCATCTCTCACGAGCTGGTACGTCGTATGCTGAGAAATTTTGGGGAACGTGAGCGGCTTCCAGCCGTCCGGCCAGGGTTCCCCCGGCGCAGCGGTCGAAAAGGCACCGACTTCGATGGCGGCAGGGGATCCAGCTTGGAGCCGGGCCGGATTGCCGAGGATGATTCCGACCAACACGACAGATGCCAGACCGACGATGACGGAAGATATAGATGGTGCCATATGCTGCATCCTTTTCAAGTTCTCAAGTGAAACATCGTTCTTCATGATGCGCCGCGCTATCGCCGCATCCAGGCAAACAATTTGATCAACCGATCCTTGGTTCGTGGTGTGAAATGCGCCTTGCGCCAGAGATTCACCACCTTCTTGTTCACTTCAGCTTGCGTAGGATAGGGATGGATGGTGGCCGCGATCGTCTTCGCTCCGGCTCCCGCCTTCATGGCAACGGCAAATTCGCTGATCATCTCGCCGGCATGACTTGCCACGATCGTGGCACCGAGGATTGTATCAGTCCCCTTTTGGATGTGAACCCGCGCAAAGCCTTCGTCTTCTCCATCCAGGATCGCCCGATCGACCTCATCCAGTTTATAGGTATAGGTCTCGACGTCGATCCCTTTTTCTTTGGCATCCCGCTCGTACATCCCGACATGAGCGACTTCTGGCTCCGTGAATGTGCACCAGGGCATGATCAATGCATCGACCTTCGCATAGCCGAAGCCAAAGGGATGCGGAAACAACGCATTCTGAATGACGATCTGTGCCATGGCATCGGCGGCGTGGGTAAACTTGTAGCGTGAACACACGTCGCCCGCCGCAAAGATCCTTGGATTGGTTGTCTGCAGTCGAGCATTCACCGTGATCCCGTTCTTGTCGAAGTCGACTCCTGCCGCTTCCAACCCGATCCGTTCGACGTTCGGTGTGCGTCCGACCCCGACCACGATCTCATCCACGGTCACGTCATATTGCTGGCCATGCGACCCGACCGTCAGGCGTTTGCCTCCTTCGGTCTTCTCGACATGCAGGTGTTTCCCACAGCACCGCAGCTTCACCCCATCACGTACCATCTGTTGCTCGACGATCTCCGCTGCGTCGCGGTCCTCGTTCGGCATGATGCCATGGGCAGCCTCGACGAGGTAGACCTGACTTCCAAACCGGGCGAACGATTGGGCCAACTCGCATCCGATGGGACCGGCTCCGATCACTCCGATGCGCTGTGGCAACTCCGTCAATGAAAAGACCGTTTCGTTCGTGAGGTACCCGGCTTCCTGAAGTCCGGGCGTCGGAGGAGCCGAGGCTCGGGCGCCGGTGCAGATCGCCGCCTTCGCAAACGTCAAGGTCCGATCACCCGCCGGTCCCTCGACATGAATTGTATCGGGACCGAGAAAGCGCCCGCTGCCGATGTAGATGTCGACGCCCAGTTTGGCATATCGATGCGCGGAATCGTTATGACTAATCCGTGCACGTAACTTCCTCATGCGCGCCATCACGGCGCCAAAATCGTACGTCACGCCGGCGGGAATCTCGAGCCCGAACTCCTTGGCGCGCCGGAGATCGGCCCAGGCTCTCGCCGCCCGGATCACGCCTTTCGACGGCACACAGCCCACATTCAGGCAGTCTCCACCCATCAGATGTTTCTCTATCAAGGCGACTTTGGCGCCCAGGCTTGCGGCCACGACCGCCGTAATCAGTCCCGCCGTGCCGGCTCCGATGACTACGATGTTGTAGCGATCGGTCGGCTCCGGGTTGACCCAATTGGGAGGATGCACATTGGCGATGAGTTGCTGATTGTACTCGTCGTTCGGAAGGACCAACGACGGCTCGTGTTCACTCATTGCAACGGTTCCTGCAAGAGGCTTCATCATACGTAACACCATTCGTTATGAGTTATCGGTTGATTGATGATCTCTTCATGACACTGCTTTGTCCGCAAACTTCTTATAGAGAACCGGGACGAGCGTGAGCAGTCCTAAGAGGACAAAGGCTCCGATCACATTCGGCGACGCAATTTCCTTCAGAGAGTTGATGGTGCCAAGTTGGCGTCCCGCATAGGCGTACACGAACGAACCAGGAATGATGCCGAGGGCCGTGGCTCCGATGTACGTTCCCGCGCGCACGCGGGTCAGGCCAGAGACCAGGTTGACCACGAAGAACGGAAAGAGCGGAATCAGTCGCAGGGTCAGCAGGTAGCTGAAGGCATTCTTGGCGAAGCCGTCTTGGAGCGGTCTCAGCGATGTCCCGAACTTCTGCTCCACGGTGTCCCGCAACACATACCGTGCGGTGAGAAACGCGAGGGTGGCGCCGGTCGTTGCTCCGAGGTTCACGAATACGGTTCCCAGGACGGCACCGAACGTGAAGCCTCCGGCGAGCGTGAGAATGACCGCACCCGGCAGGGACAAACCGGTGACGATCGCATAAGCGGCAATGAAGACACCAATTGCCGCGACATAGTTGGCGTCCGTAAACGCCAGGAGATGATCGCGATTGTCTTTCAGGGCGTCCAACGATAAGAACCGCCCAAGATCGAAATAGAAAAAGGCTCCGATCGCCAGTCCGATCACCAGCGCGAGGATTACCTTGCCCGAGGGATGCGCCTTCGTGGACGTAGTAGATGGCGCGTCCTGTTGCAAAGGAGGGGTTGTGCAATCCTGATGGCCATCTGTGCACTGCGTTTCCATGGACTGGACTCTCTTCGTGTGGCGACGTGAAACCAGGCGGAGGTTGGGCCGCGCTGCAGGTGCTCTCGAAACATCTTCCTTCAACATGATCATACGATATCCCACGTGCCGGTGAGATTCTGTAAGCCAGTTCACAGTGTGATGGGTAGAGTACGACTAGGAAATATGCGTGGGATATCAGATGATTCTGCAGTGATTGCACCCCAATGTGTCAGGTGACTGACAGCCCGTTTTCGAAAAGACAATGCGAGCGAATGGCTTTGGCATGAAACGATGTATTGCCTCAGTGGGAAGAAATCATTAGACTGCCACCCTAAACCGGGAGTCGTTCCATGGAACCACCTTCTCCCTCCCCAAATAAGCTGTGGTACCTGAAGCACATCCGCTTGTTCGACGGTATTTCTCCGTCTGATATGCAAGAGATGGAGAAGATCACCCGTATGGAGGAAGTCAAGAAACGGCAGCCGCTATACCTTCCCGGTGATCCAAGCAGCAGTGTGTATTTGCTGAAAAAAGGGCGTGTCAAAATTGCCAACACCGCCCCCAGTGGGAAAGAGGTCACGTTTGAAATCCTGGAGCCGGGTGAAGTCTTTGGTGAGTTAGAGGCGCTGGAAGATGCCCCTCGTTCGACTTCAGCGGAGACGCTCGATGACACGCTCATTTGCGTGATCCCGCGGAAAGACTTCGACCAGTACCTCGCGATGCATCCGAACGTGACAGTGAAACTCACGAAGCTCATCGGCTTGAGACTCAAGAAAATTCAGAGTCGCGTTGAAGATCTTGTCTTTCGCGATGTTCCGGCGCGCTTAGCGCATCTCCTCTTGGAGCTGGGCCGGACTGATGGCGTAGCGGACCAGCAGGGGATTCGCCTCAAGGCCAAGTTAACCCACCAAGAAATGGCCAACCTGATCGGCTGCAGTCGCGAAACGGTGAGCACCATTATGGGGCAGTTTAGAGATCAAGGACTCATCCACATGGATGGACGAACGATCACTATCCTGAAAGAGAAGGAGCTTTCAAAGCTGCTTGCTTGAGTGAGCCCATAACCGCGTTCTTTCCGAACTGTGTTCCTCAAAGGAACAGAGAGATTTATGGTGTGCTGGGATTTATGCTTTCACCAGAGGTAACTGGCTCGTCACCACGGAGTTTTTCTGTATGCCTCGATGCCAGCGGTTGGTCTTATCCAACTATTAAGGTCGTGCAAGCACCCGTCGTTCGGCCTCCAGCCAATGCTCGATGTCGTGCCCATGCCCGCACCCACCCTCACAGAAGAGCTGATAGGCGAGCGCGCGGATTTCTTCTTGAACAATCCCAGTGTCTGTCACGGCCTGGTTCTCTGTCTTGACTGCTTGTGTCTCTTTCCCCATAACCCCCTCCCTTGGTGTGTCTGGCGGCTAGGATGTTCCCGATTACCCAACCTTTTACCAGCGTTTCTCAGCTACGGATGTAAGGCAGCTTACAACCAACAAGAGATTTCACTCACGGAAGAGTTCCGTGGCCGAGTCGCCGGATAGCAGAATGACTTCCCGAATCAATGGCTATTAGAGGTGGGGTGTGCGGAACAGGGAATCGCCGACAACCATTAGCGTAATGGTCCGCCGCAGGAGTCGCATCGTGAAGCACTGTCTGGATCAGAAGTTGCCGGCTGAGCAGGAGGGACATGGATGTGGGTGGGGATCGGCATGTCGCCGCGTAAGAGACGAACCCAGCGTGCGGTCCGATATCGGATCATCAATTTCGGGATGAGCAGCAACAGGGCGACCATGGCGAGGCCTAAGACGATCAGCACCCATTCTCCCGAGACCACGTGCTCGCCCGCAGAGGTCAGCAGAAACGTTGGACCGATCATTCCCAGCAATGTCGCCGCAGCGAACGCCCGCAGAGACATGTTGGTCAGTCCTGCTCCATAACTGACCAAGTCGAATGAAAACATGGGAAGCAATCGGGATAGAAATACAACGAGGGCCAGGTGGCGGTCCGAGCAACGCTCGCAAAACGTGATGTCGATTCGGAGAAGTTTGGTCAATGCCTCTCGTCCCAAGAACCGACTGATGAGAAAACTGACAATGGCGCCGATCTCCGCTCCAATGACCGCATACATCGTTCCCAGAGTCGCGCCGAAGGTCGCTCCTGCGGCAAGATCCAAAGGCAAACTGGGAATCGGACTGATTACCACCGCCATCGCCATTAACAGCATGAGCAAAAATGGTCCGAAAGGCCCGGCTGCCCGGATCTGATCGGCTATTCTCTCGGGCTTCAGCAACTCCCCGAGATCAAGCCAGGATGCCACCGTGTAAGCGCCGACAAGGATGCCGAGAAGTGCGATGATTTTCAGCCAACTGGTTCTCGTGACCGCCATGCCGTCTTCCGTTCTATCAAAAGACCCCGGGCGTGAAGAATGAAATCCCAACATAGGGCAGTATTCCGTTGATCCCGGTATTTCGGTCGCTGAGATTGGCGTTGGAAATGTGGTGCAACCGCACGCCCATCGTCCAGATGATCCGGTCCGTCACAAAATAGTGTACCCCTGGACCCGTCTCCAAGATGAATTCGACCGGCGTGTTTCATCATTGGAAAAGGTTGGGTCCGGTCGCTTCACTGGCAATGCGGCCCACTTCGCGCATCTGCGAAGCCGTCACTGCGGCAACTTCGATCCCTGTTTCCGTGAGGAATCGCTGACAGGTTATCGTAACCATCATTCTGAAGAGATCAGCCTCTGCGCGATGAAGATCAGAATAAGAATTCCTCAGGCTGGTTTCATTCATAGACCGCTGTTTCGGCAGAGATCGTCTGTCGCGTCTCCAGGAGATGCAAAATGGAAGCAGCACCCCTCAGTGACGCTGCGTTCCAACGGCGAACGAGCCGAAGATAATTCACATCCCCATAGCTAGAATCCAGACGAATCGCTTGACGATAGTTCTCGAGCCCCTTGTCGATAGAGCCAGAGGAGAAGCATCCAAGCCCAAGGCCAGCCCAGGCACCGGCGATGGAGGCATCTTGGCTTACTGCGGTCTGCCATTGTTCGAGGGCAGACTCCAATTCCCCGCGTTCGAACAAGGCAAAGCCGAGATTGCTCTTGGCTACGGCATTATTCGGGCTCAACCGGATGGTCACGGAGAACTCTCCGATTGCATCAGCCGAATTCCCTTGAGCTTGCAGGACCATCCCCAAATTATTATGTGGGGCGGGGCTTTCCGGATCGAGTTGAATCGCCGTGCGAAGCTCCTCGGAGGCTCGGGTGAGATCTCCCATCAAAAACAGCAGCGCCCCCAGTTTGTTATGCAAGTTGGCTACTTCGTGTATGCCGTAGGTGATGGTTGTCTTTCCACGCTGAATCACGAGTTGGTCGGTACTTGAAATGTCCGAGCGGGATGCACAGCCGACACTGGCAAGAGACAGTCCCGCAAACGCCGATGCAACAATGTAAAGTTTCATCATAATATAGATCTCCTGACGGTCGCCTGCCTGAAGTAGCTCAGGTTTGTTCGAGTCGCTCACCAATCAGTAGGCTAAAAGTGGCTCACCTCATCCGAATCACGTAGAGCACGTGCCAAGAAGTGCCTTGATAAGTAGGTAGCCGCCGGTCAATCGCACGTTGTTTCCTAAGATTTGTTTCAATGCTTCCACGCTGTGCCGATCACATTTACCACTTTGGACATATTGAGCCTAAAGAGAGCAGGTCAGCCCCTCTCCGGGATGATCCGGGCTCTGGTCCAGGCCTGACGGCCTCCTCATGAGCACGGCTTCCCTGGGAAACTACCCGCGGCTCCAAAGGGATGTTGAAACGGAGCAACTCATCATGGATACGTACATATAGTCGCGCTCGCCGTCCGTTCAAGTTCACGAACTTTTGCGCGTAACTGTTGCACTTGGCCGTCCAGTTCCTGGGCGCGGTGCTGTTCCATCTGGAGTTCCAAGCCGAGCGCTTCGGCCTCCCGTTGGACTCCCTTGAAGTCGTTGACACTCACGCACCCACCCAACACCAGGATGAGGTTGAGCAGCAAACTACCGCAGAGCGTGCGGTTCAGAGGGCGAGAGAGATTCAGCCAAGCCACGGGAGCCTCCTTGTGAAGCGATGATGTTAGTGAGGCGCGATGGTGACAGAGCATACCCAATCGCCCAAGATCGATCTGTAAGCTGCCTTACACAGGAGAGTGATGTCGGAGAAGCGTCAACTGAAGAGACGAGGCCAGGTAGAACACCGATCGCCTCAGAGTACTGAACGACGTTGTTTTCGGCTTACGAGGACCGGCATAGCCCATGACGTGTTTGCCGGTGGAAAACATGCGGTAGACGGCGATGGCCAAAGACAGTTCGACGGGCCCGACTTCACCATACCGTCGCAAGATGGATGCTCGGAAATCATCGTCCGCACCGTGGCAGGATGCCACGGCTTCGACGAAGAAATACCTCTCCACGAGGTCCGAGAACATGCACAAGGGTTTTCATGGAGAGTGGCATGAAAACTGGCTGTGCTGACCCCGCTTGTTTCGCGAGTTGCCCCTCCCGTCTGACGACAAGTTCCGCAATGTTCATGCGACTCCGGGCACCTTCCTCGGACCATGGTAGAAGACAAGTCATCAGCGCGTACCTGTCGGCCATCATGGCCACAATGAACAGCTTGCTGATGACACCCAGATGAGTTCCCAGATCTTGGCCACCTGTATTCATCTGGACACCTCTGGTGAGACGCACGAAGGCATTCCCGTCCTGTGGCGGTCTGTTCCTCTCAAGAGGACGGTGGGTTGCCGGAGCGACTGGGGTTCGAAAGGCCAGGCGGGTTTCTCCACGCCCGACAATCGCACGGCTCCTGGTGTTCCACCGATGAGGTAGGCACGACTCCTGGTTTCAGCAAGACCAGTGCGTCACGACGCGAAAGAAAACTCATGAATGGAGCAAGCACTGTCTTCTCCTGAGTGTTGGTGAACACGTGAAGGAGCTGGCGGTAGAGACGAAAAAGATGGTGACCGTGGTTTAATTGATTCCGTAACTGTCAAACCGTAGTGCAACTTATTGGAGAGCACGCTATTGCACATTGATCGGAACTCCATAATGACCTTCCGATAGAGCGAGTTCTGGCAGAGTTAGGTCATGTCCCTCAATTCTGTTGCCGCGGATAGTGATGATGCGGGGCGAGTCGTTCGGAAGTGCACCAGATCCTTCGAAAAGAGCACATCCCTCATATTGAAATGCTCCGCGCATGATGGCCCCTCCGTTCTGCCTGAAAGCAGAGAATCATTCTGCGCGCCGATTCCCGAAGGATTTTCAGCAAACTGCTAACGAATGACCGATGGAAAGGAACGATCTGGCAAATGCCTTCTGCCGGATGTGCTGTTCCATAATCCTCTCTTCTTAGGAACACCTGCTGTGCGGAGTCACTTCGGGGAGCTCCCAAAAAGACTGGCGAGTGACGGTGTCGTAAACGATTTGGTCACTCCTCCGACGAATCCGATCTCTTGCTGAAGATTCCCGTTGAATTCGCGATAAATCGGAATCTGCGCGATGAAATAAACTTGACCAAAATCAAAGACGTTCATCACGATGCCGGTGGAGAAGGCGACCAGCGTACTATCGGTCGTTGGAATGTCACGGTCGATCACATTACCGTCCAGCAGGACTGCGCGATTGAAAGGCGCTCCTCTAAACTCAAACAGCGACGCTTCGAGGTTGTCCTTGCTCTTATACCGAAAGTTGATTTGGTTCGTCAGGGTCAGCCACGGAAAGGTGACTAAGTTCAGGCCTGCATTCAACGCGAATTCATCCCCGAATCTATACCCATCGGAATTCCGCATGGTGTACCGATACGTACCGGACAGAAACTGATTCAGCCGATGTGGCAAGATTTCGTAGGTTTGATAGAACCCCGGTTGCAACCCGAACGCGCCACGCCCGACTTGCAACGTCGATTCGGCGAGTTGGTTTTCAACAGGCATATGCCCATAGTCACCGATAGGGAACCACACGCCCATTTCCAACACGATCATACTGCGCAGGCTCGGCAACAGATTGTATTTCACCTTCCCCAACACATCTCCGATGCCTCGATCAAAGGTATTGGAGACCGCACCGGCACCGATCTGTCCGATCGCGTCGATCATTCGATAGGGCACCTGCAGTTGGAGTCCAATCCGATCGGTCAATCCATAGTTGAGATCTAACGTCGCCGTTTGCACCAACGTGCTGAGTTGATTGACCTGACTGTTTGCGAGAATCAACTGTTTGGTCTGTTGATTCGAAAACGGAATGGTGTTCGCGCCTTCCGGAGGAATTTCGTTCGGGGTGTGGGTAAAGCTCAGATTGACCGTCAGCACGCCGGCCGGCGAGACCGCTTGCTGCGAGCTGATCACGACAAAGCAGCTGACCGACCCACAGGATGCCTCGACTGATGCAGGTGCGGCCCACGCACTCAGCAGGACCAGACACACGTATCGCCATGTTCCGAACACTTGCCCTTGCGTGTTCATCTTGACCCCGACAGGATGCCTGTCTCGAACCCGTTCACTATCCGCATACCGATATTTGTATGTGCCCGGCTTTGACGAGATTGGTGTGGTCGAGACATACCCACGCAATGGAGATCGATCAACGCTGCCACTGTCTCGCTGATGGTTCTCAAGCTTCCCACACCAAGTCGTGCACCACCACGTCGTCCGGTTTCCACCCAGCGATACACCGTCCAGCGGCTCACGTTGAGCATCTGCGCGGCTTTGTCGACACGAAGCAGTTTCTTCTGCTGTAAAGTTCCGATCGCATCCATAATCAATTCCTCCATATTCTGAACAGGCCGTTTCTACCCGGCGCTCGAGAACAAGCTGACCAACCTCGTGGTGCGCTTCTCGGCTCCTGATCGTGGGGAGAAGGCCGAGGAAGAATCACCTTTCTCCCTCGTCTGAGCCAACGGCTGCTTGACTCAGACCCATTACCTCTGTGGTACGGCTAAAATGAAGCAGGAATAAGACTCAGCACAGATAGCATTCCCAAAATGAGAGAACGTGCCGTACTGAGTCGTATCCGTGCCGGAGAAACTTGCGGCTCGGAGGTGCACGCGGTTGGCGTACGGGAGAGGCAGATGACAGGCAATATGAATCAGGAACTAGGACTTGCGGTTCGACCACGATCCAGGCAACCGCAACAGGCGGCTGCGCGACCGTGACGAGATCAGACGTCGCTTGACAGACCCAGGAGCAAAATACGCGTTGAGGAGACGACGTCCCTTCGCTGTGGTGATGATGGGCTTGAATTGTCTCGGCATGGACCAGTGTGCAGCCGGCGCTCAGCACAACCAGCACGTCACGGCGCGAAAGAAAACGCATGCATGGAGCAAGCACTATCTTCTCCTGAGTCGTGGGTGGACACTCGAAGGAGGTGATGGTGGAGACGAAAAAGATGGTGACCGTGGAGAAAAAAAGCGAGAGGGGCCGTGGAATCCACGCCCTCCCCCATACCCACCATACGGTCCCCAGTAGCCACCGTACGCGCCATACGGATAGAACCCTCCGTAGCCATGGGGCGGGTAGTAGTACCCGTAGTATGGACTTCGATCTCGTCGTCTCTGTGCGGCGATGCTGTTCCAATCGATGATATGTTTCATGTCGAGAATGGGGTAGGTGTAGTCGCTTTCGTCCAGTTGTCGTGTAGTTTCACCGGTCACCGTGCCGATGACCGTAATGGGCGTCCCTTCCGGCAGGCTGGCCGGGTCGAGAAATGTTTCGCGAAGGGCCAGGAATCGTCCCTCGGATTGAAGACGTTCTTCCGTCAAGGGCCCATCCTTCGCACTCGGCAGTTGTAAGACCTCCAGTTCGGTCCCCGCTCTCGTCCGTTTGGCCCGAATGACGGTGCCGCCGACCATGACCGTTCGCCCGATATATTCGGTGGGAGCACGCTTCACGTCTGCGAACCGGACGCTCGGATCGATTTCCTTCTCCAACCAGAGAGGAACACCGAGGAGCTCCGTATCACGTTGGACTTGATGGATCGATTCGGCACAGGCTGAGCAGAGAAGCGCCACACCGACTAGGGAAGCGAGCATCGTCATGCGAGACATGGTCATTCCCCTTTCTAGAAGTGATACGACAACCCGCCAAGGATATGCTGTGCTCGGTAGTTACCTCTGAACCCACCGAGATCACCGAATGCCTGGTCGAACGTGAAGGTTGCACCCGTGTACTTATATTCTCCGAATATGGCGATCTGGGGTGTGACGAATGTGCGCAATCCGGCGAGGACATTCCATGCCACGGCCACATCCGTGTCGCTTCGTACCGTCGGCGTATCGCCGATGTGGGCAATGGCGGCGCCCACCCCAGCGCCAACGTACGGTTGAAACGTGCGGCCTGGGTACCGAGCGATGAAGTTGGCGCCTGCTGTGGTCACTCTCATATGGATGCCGGGGTCGGGATCAAAACCTAGCGTGGTGGGATCATCATCCAAGCCCTTGATATGAGGAGTCGTATGCAACACTTCTCCCTCAATTCCATACCAACTGTGGCCGGGGAAATATCCGATCTTGGCACCGTAGGTGATTGAGTTCTGGAGATCGAAGTCGGCAAAAGGACCTGGCACTCCAGCTTGAGATCCCGTCCCTCCAATACTGTTGATACGATCCGCAAAATTCACACCGGCGGTCCCGGCCACATATGTTTCCGCAGAAGCAGGGGAGAAGTAACCGCACATTACGACTGACAATCCTGTGAGCATCACCCCGGTGATCGAGCAGTTTTTGTGTTTCATGCTCGTGACTCCTTCTGGACATCAGACCAAAAGTTTGGTCGATACAACGCGTCGACAAGCCCGGTGTCGGACGACGAGGAGAGAGCTGCACCATCTTCGGGTTTCTTCACATGATGACGCCATGCATTCACGACGTGTGAACCCTTGAAGACAGCTGATGCACCTGATTACGGCTGTCGATACGATTCCCCAAAATTCTGGGAGGGAGGCCGTGATCCGGTTCCGAGGCCCTTGGTCAAGAGCTCCATTTCCCGTAGGTGATGTTTCAGCGCTTCGGCCTCCCCGTGTCCTCCCTTGAAGTCGTTGACACTCAGGCATCCTCCCAACACCACGATGAGGGTCAGCAGCCAGCCAATCCACAGCGTGCGGTTTAGAGGGCGAGACGGATTGAGGCATGACGTGCGTGCCTCCTTGTGAAGAAATGAAACTGGTGAGGCGTGACGGTACAAGAGCATAGCCAATGGACGAGGATCAGTCTGTAAGCTGCCTTACATAGGAGAATTACGTCGGAGCAACAGCGACGGAAGAGACGATACGGCGTCGAGTAGCTCTCGTCCCAAATTGTGGCAGAGCTGGACAACGGGGCAACGTTGTTACACAACCACAGACTCAGCACCCTGTTGGCGTAAACATGAGAACCGCGTAGTATTCCAGCAGCCGCACTCAACCGGAGTTTATAAGGATCAACTTTGCCGATTCCCGCTTTCCTCCTTCAACTCTCGTAAGCAGACAAGCCATTCAAGACCTATCGCTCAACCAGCAGGGCCAAGATGAACAGTTTGCCAATGATCTCCAGATAGGTTTCAAGATCCTGGCTGGAAGTGGGACCGTTCCGTATTCGCATATCTCTACGAAGACGCACGAAGGCATTCCCGTCACGAGGCGGTGCATTTCTTCCGAGAAGATGATGACTCGTTGGGGGGGCTGGGGTTCGAAAGGCCAGGCGAGTCTCTCCCCCACCGACAATCGTGCTGCCTTCGATCGGAAAAGTCCCGCTGAGCCCCTCAGCGTCCACGAGGCTCTGCACAGGACTCACCACGAAGTACGCTTTCACCAACGTGGCATTCAACAGGTTGGCCAGGTCGACCTCGACTTGGCCGATGGTTTCTTCCCCCAGGAGTCCGCGCCTCACGAGATGGATGTCTGAGCTGAGATTCGCGAGCGTATTGCCAAGGCGCGATCCACTTTCTCCCAAAGGTGGGGAATACCACCTCAACCCGGTTGGAGCAAACACCAACGCTTCGCCGTGGATCACATTCTCCGGGTCGCCCAATCTGAAGGTCATGGTGGTCGGTGACTCACTGCCGCCAAGGTCAATCAGCGATCGATAGGGTGGGAGATGTTCGTAGGTCTCGTAGGGAATGATCTCATAGCCGGCGGCCTGTAGGTCTTCCACGAGTTGTGTATAGGCGTGATCGGCCAGAGCTTGCATCCGATCTTCAGGGAGATCCAATATCACTGCTGTGTGCCCGTGAGAGACGGTGTGGATCTCCCCGGGGATCTGATGGCGTTGAACTGCGGGTACGGGAACGAGCAGTTTCGTGTCGAACTCAATGCCGAACGAGGTGATGGCGAGCCTTCGATTGGGCAGTTGGCCCACCCCCTCTGATTCGATATACCGTTCAGCCTGGGCCACTGGCGATGGGTGCCGGGAGGAAGCACTCGTATCGGCGCAGCTGGAGAGCGATGAGCACATTACAAAAAAGATGATGATGCGGAGAGGTGGCATCGATTGCCTCCTTTCGATTCGACACACGTGCGCAATCTGGCATCAGTCTCGATCGTCATTTCATCTGTCTCCTCACGTCTTAGGGAGCGGTGAACACAAGCGTGTCCGGATGAAACGCGTACCAGGCGAACCAGAAGGCCGTGATGGAAGGGATTGGCTTCCCCTGTTCGTCGACCACCGAGGCGCTGCGAGACGCTGCGTTGTAACGTACGGTCACTCGGTGTCCATTCAACTGGTCGGCCACGGGTGACGACACTTTTTTTAGTTCCAGAAAGGGATAGGCTTTAGTCACACCATCGATCTCGAGACCGACCACCCATTCCTTGGGGTGGTAGCGGGAGTCGACATGGGTGATGTCGAAAAACAGCTCGGAGCTTTCGTCATATCCCGCGTAGGGATCGCGTTCGTAATTGCGGAATGAGCCGGTTCTAGTCGAGAGGACGACCGTAGAGGGATGGGCGGTGCGCCAATCCCTCCAGAGTGTATGTTCCAGGAACATCGGTGTAAGCCGTTCTCCTGTCAATGGACCGGAAACGGCATGCATACCGACTTGTGACCAGAGGCTCTCTGTCTGATGGTCGTACATGAGCAGGTCGCTTTGGTAGAGCAGGCCGGAGACGCCGAAGGTATGTTTCCGCCCCTGCACCTCAGACTCAAAGGCCATGCCGGTACCACACAGGGGGCAATACGTGACGACGACGGCCTTCTCGCCGATCGTGTCGTTGACGATTTCATGCCAATTGAGGATTTTTATCGGATAGGCCTTGGCCTCCGAGCCTGCTGTGAGTCCGAGCACTCGATCGTCGTCACGGAGAAATGTGGCGTCTGGAGCGGAAATGAATGTCGGAGTCAGGATGGCCGGGACGCCGTCCTTCCCAGGCCCCCCGTCAACGAGCTGGTCCAGTGGAACGCTGTGGCGTGACAGATCAAAGGTGGTGGTTGGAATCTTTCTGAATCCCAGCCAAGCGGCGAGGATCAACACAGCGCCCCCGGTGAGAAGCAAGGCCCAGCGCCATTGCGGGGAGGTGAGACGGCGCCACCAGGTCCTGTGCATGGGCGAAGCGAAGATCATCGGCGAACCTCTCTGTCAAGCGAATCCCGGACCCAGTTCGTTCGTCTCATGGCGAACCAGCACCGCGTCTGAGAGGTATCGGCTGAACGCCTGAAACATCTCAATCAGAGACAGAATGGTCTCGCATCTCCTTGAACCCACAGGACTCAGCCGAAAGGCATGTGGGAATGCGGCAATCTGGTACGTGCCACTCCTATTCGTGGTGATGGCCAGTGCCACGATATGTTTGGTTTGAGCATCAAGGACCTCAAGATCGACCGCATCCTTGAAGAGTTCCCATGCTGTCTCGAGATAGGCCGGTGTTCTCTCCAGTGCGGCAAACAAGTCGGGCACGAACGTCGTGCCCAGGGTCTCGGTAATGTCCAGAAAGACCGTCTGCGCGGCCAAATGGCGTGAATGTTCAGGATCGCGTTGCGACCATTGCGAATGTGCGGCTGTTATCTGCAAACATGAGGAGTGGACGTGCTCTGCCCTCTTGGCTCCTGCCATCGGGTTCATTACTCACACATCCGAATGGCCTCTAACAGCCATTCTCTGCATGGTGTGCCGAAGGCAGTCGGCACATTGTTGATAGTGATCGTCGGCAGAATCGTAAAGCCCATCGCGTTCACTTCATCCGCTGAGAGCGGATGAATCGTCACGGTCCACGTGGGATACGCCGCCTCAATGTCCTTTGCGAGTGAGAGAAGCGAGGGCTGTGACAGGCACCCGTCATGGAAATAAAAGTCAACTCGCCGCATACGCGCAGCATAGGTCAGCCGGTCCAAAGGAATCTGTAAGCTAGGTTACAAGGAAGAAATTGTTGCTGGAATTCATGCAGGCACCAGCTTCCTCCGCTGGAGCACAGTGCACCGGAAAACCCTAGAGGGGGGAGCCGGGATCACGGAATGTTCGATCAGATGACTGAATTGCCGTGGTTCATCCATGACCGCTGTCTTGCCGAGACGCTCACCCGCAGGATCCGTTTCCTCCCTGCTGCATAAAGCAGGGAGGAGACGATGGCCACCAGCAATCGCTCAGTCTATCCGCGCGTTCGGCTGAAGGTTTCTCCAGAGGATCGTGAACGTCCTCTTATTGGGAAGGCCTGACACCTGTCAGGATCCTCGAACGAGGTCACCCTCTGAACGAGGGCCTGTTTCGCGGAGGAGAGGTCGGAGGTTCATCGCCGAGCGGAGAATTGCGCTAGCAATCCAGCACACATAAGTATATATACGTTTTTAGGCGTTCCCGTTCCCGCATGGCGGAGCCTCTGCGAATGATGTGTGTTGGGCCTATTCCCATCGCTGTGATGCCACACAGACGTCGGACGGGAGACGCACGGGGCACCTGACCAAGGATGAAGAGCGTGCCAGAACGAGCTCGTCACCAACCTGTACAACGGAGAAAGACCACCCGAGCACAGGCCCCTCGTCGGAGCGGGAGGGGCGTGAACGGGACTGCTGGTCGGGACCGCACCACGCGTGCCGCTCCACCGATGGTTGTCTGTGCTCGCTACGATGTCTTGCGGGCCGTCGCAGAGGCCTCCGGCGTGGAACAAATCACCTTATGGGTCCTCCCGAAGAAACGCTATCAGGTGAGTTTTCGCATCAAGAATCAAGAACAAGAATGGTACCTCGCCACCCTGCGGAATACATCCACGCCGCGGGCTTTTGTGAATCTGGGGGCGGCCGCCCATATTGCCTATGGCCTCGCCCGCGCGCCGATCATGATCGTGAACATGTCCAACGCGCAGCCGACGTAACCCGTCTCCGTCAGTGTTCTCCCCGACATACACTCTTCAAGAAGCACGGTCTTTCGGGAGAGGCCCAGCCCTACACGGTTCTACACTGCAGAATTAATTATCGCTTATGCAGGAATATCGTCTTGACAGGCGAGACACATTCCCGTAGTAGTGCACACCGAAAATGGAGTAGGCACTACATAGTAGGTATAATACGTATGCGGTTGGGCAAGCAGTGTCTCAGCACTCGTGCGCACGAGGAAGCGCATGGATGACGGGTTGTCAACGAAAGCACGGGCCCGCCGGATGATTGAACGAGATATGGGCACCCAGTTACTCGAAACCCTGCGTGATCCACGCACCGTGGAAGTGATGCTGAACGCGGATGGGCGGCTCTGGTGTGAACGGTTGGGAGAAGGCATGGCCTGTCTTGGGACCGTGCCACCGGCCCGGGCGGAAGCCATCATCAAGACCGTGGCGGGGTTTCATCGGAAAGAAATTACGCGCCAGTCGCCGTATCTCGATGGGGAATTTCCTCTCGACGGCTCCCGCTTTGCGGCGCAGATCCCACCGATCGTGCCCGCGCCGACCTTTGCCATTCGTAAACGGGCCCTCGCGGTGTATCAGCTGGAGCAGTATGTGGAGCAGGGGATCATGACGGCACGGCACCGAGACGTGCTGCTCACCGCTATTGCTAATCGTCGCAATATTCTCGTGGTGGGTGGAACGGGGTCGGGCAAGACCACGCTGGTCAATGCGCTGATCGACAGCATGATGGAGCTGTGTCCCCACCTCCGCGTCTTCATCTTCGAGGATACCGCCGAAATCCAATGCCGGGCCGAGAACGGCGTGCAGTATCACACGACCGTCGAGGTCACGATGGCGACGCTCTTGAAGATTTCGATGCGCATGCGGCCCGACCGGATCTTAGTCGGCGAAGTCCGCGGGCCGGAAGCCTTGGATCTCCTCATGGCCTGGAACAGCGGCCATGAAGGCGGCATTGCCACCTTACATGCGAATCACGCCAGAGCCGGGCTCTCGAAGCTCGCGCTCTATATCAGTATGAACCAAGACTACCCCAAGCCGATCGAACCGCTGATCGCCGAAGCGGTGCAGGTCGTGGTGCACATCACGCGTTGCGCCGAGGGCCGTCGCGTCGACGACATCCTCGAGGTCCAGGGCTATGAACAGGGTCAGTACATCACACGGTCACTCGTGTCATTGAAGTGAAGGAGCACATTCGATGGAGAATGGATCGCAGTGGACACAGTATCTCTGGGGCATGGGCCTCCTCCTGATGTTGTGCGCGTTCGCGCTGCCGAATGAAGTCTACGCGGCGGGGACCGCGGGAGGAGGGCTCCCCTATGAATCCGCCTTGACCCGGTTGCGCGCGTCGATCACGGGTCCCGTGGCCTTTACCCTCTCCTTGATCGGGATTGTGGGGGCGGCTGGGGCATTGATCTTTGGCGGGGAGTTGACCGGCTTTCTCCGCATGATGGTCTTTCTCGTCCTGTTGATCGCCATCCTGGTAGGCGCCCAAAACGTGCTGACCACGCTCTTTGCCGCGGGCGCCGAGATCTCATGGATCGGGGAGGGGACCGAGCCAGTGGTGGCCTCGTCTCATCCTGACCTCGTGAGGCGGAGCTAACCATGGCGCTTCGCACGATTCCGATTCGGCGCGTCATGCACCGAGACAATCTGTTCTTGGGCGGGGACCGTGAACTCGTGCTGTTCTGTGGCGCCGTCGCGTTCGCGCTGGTCTTCACCGCCCAAGAGCTGCGCGCTGGGATCATCGGCGTGAGTCTGTGGTGTGGTCTGCTCGCGCTCCTCCGGCTTATGGCGAAAGCCGATCCCAAGCTGCGGCAGGTCTATCTGCGCCAGTTGCGCTACCACGCCTACTATCCCGCTCGCAGCACCCCCTGGCGGATCAACAGCACCCGGCAAGGGACCCAGTATTCATGATCGTCACGGTGACGGTCCTGATTGCCGGGCTGGGTCTCGTCTTCCTGTTGCTGCTGCTCCAGCGGATCCGAGCCGCCGAGGCGAAGGTGACGCTGCACACGCATCGGTCGCCCGACCCGGGCCTGGCGGATCTCCTGATCTACGCGGCAATGGTCGAGGATGGCGTGCTGGTCGGAAAAAACGGGTCGCTCATGGCGGCCTGGCTCTATCGCGGAGACGATCAGGCCAGCAGTCCGGAACCGCAACGTGAGGCCCTCTCGTTCCGGATCAATCAAGCCTTGAGTTCGTTCGGCAACGGCTGGATGGTGCATGTCGATGCCGTGCGGCGGCGGGCGGCCAGCTACGCGGAGCCAGAGCGCTCCCACTTTCCCGATGCCCTGACGGCCGCCTTGGATGAAGAACGGCGGCGGCTCTTCGAAGGGCTGGGGGCCATGTATGATGGCTATTTCGTCGTGACGCTCACGTATTTGCCGCCGCTCGTCGCGCAGCGCAAGTTCGTCGAGTTGATGTTCGACGATGACCAGGCGGCCGTCACGGCGCAGGACCGGACGAAGAGCCTGGTGGAGCAGTTCACTCGGGACTGCGCCGCCTTTGAATCGCGCCTGTCGTCGGTCTTTCGCCTCCACCGCGTCCGCGGACAGGCTCTCGTTCGTGAAGACGGCTCGACCGTCATCCATGACGAATTCCTCCGCTGGATCCAACGCTGTGTGACCGGCCTCAATCAGCCGGTCTGCCTCCCGGCGAATCCCATGTATCTCGATGCGGTGATCGGGGGACAAGAGTTATGGACGGGCGTGATTCCGAAGATCGGTCGCCAGTACATCCAGGTCGTGGCGATCGAAGGCTTTCCAATGGACAGCACCCCTGGCCTCCTGACGGCGTTGGGGGAGCTCCCCATCGAATACCGCTGGTCGTCCCGCTTTATCTTCATGGAGCCCCACGAAGCCGTGCGCGCCTTGACGACCTATCGGCGGAAATGGAAGCAGAAAGTCCGCGGATTCCTCGATCAAATCACCAATTCGCACACCGGTCCAGTCGATCAGGATGCGCTGGCGATGGTGGCCGATGCGGAGGCGGCCATCGGGGAAGTCAACAGTGGCCTAATCGGGATGGGCTACTACACGAGTGTCGTGGTCCTCATGGATGAAGATCGAGCGGAAGTGGAACGGTCGGCCAGACGGATCGAAAAGGCGATCCATCAGCTGGGCTTTGCCGCCCGGATTGAAACCCTCAATACGATGGACGCCTTCTTGGGCAGTTTGCCGGGCCATGGGGTCGAAAACGTCCGGCGTCCACCGTTGAACACGATGAACCTCGCAGATTTGTTGCCGACCAGTACGATCTGGACCGGCAGTACCACCGCACCCTGTCCCCTGTATCCGCCGGACGCCCCGCCGCTGATGCAGTGCGTGACCCATGGGGCCACCCCGTTTCGGCTGAACCTCCATGTCCGCGATGTCGGCCATACCCTGATGCTGGGCCCGACCGGGTCGGGCAAATCGACGCATCTCGGCATCCTCGCCGCACAACTGCGGCGCTATGCCGGCATGTCGGTCTATGTCTTCGATAAGGGCCAGTCGATGTATCCCCTGGCGGCGGCGATTCGCGCCCACACGAAGGGACAGAGCGGATTGCACTTCACGATCGCGGGGGATACGCACGACCTAGCCTTTTGTCCGCTCCAATTTTTGGAGACGAAAGGGGACCGGGCCTGGGCGTTGGAATGGATCGACACCATGCTCGCCTTGAATGGCGTGCAGACCACCCCGCTTCAGCGGAACGCCATCGCCGAGACGGTCATGGCGCTGCACGCGAATGCGTTGGCGAAGGACCACACCCACGGGCTGGACCGACCGCCGGCCTCGCTCTCCGATTTCGTGAACCTGGTACAGGACGAAACCATCCGGGAGGCCCTGACGCAATATACGGTGAGCGGGGCCTTGGGCCATCTGCTCGATGCTGAACGGGACGGCCTCGCCCTCGCGGATTTCACGGTGTTTGAGATCGAGGAGTTGATGGGGCTCGGGGACAAGTACGCGCTCCCCACCCTCTGGTATCTCTTCCGCCGGATCGAACGGAGCCTGCAAGGGCAGCCCAGCGCCATCATCATCGATGAAGCCTGGTTGCTGCTCGGGCATCCGGTGCTCCGCGACAAGATTCGGGAATGGTTGAGGGTCCTGCGCAAGGCCAACTGCCTGGTGCTGCTCGCAACCCAGAGTCTCACCGACGCGGCCAACTCCGGCATCCTGGACGTGATCGTCGAATCCACGGCGACCAAGATCTTTTTGCCCAACGTCTTCGCCCGTGATGAAGATACATCGGCGCTGTATCGCCGGATGGGGTTGAACTCGCGCCAAATCGAGATCGTGGCCACGGCCGTGCCGAAACGCCAGTATTACTACAGTGCCGAATGTGGGCACCGGCTCTATGATCTCGCCCTCGGCCCCTTGGCCCTCGCCTTCGTCGGGGCGTCGGAGAAGGAGTCCCTCGCGGAGATCCGGGCGCTAGAGGCCAAATACGGGGAGGGTTGGACGGAGGAATGGCTCGCGAGCCGGGGCCTCTCACTGCGTGACTATGCCCCCTCTGAGGAGGTGCTGGCATGAGTCTGGTCCACAGTCTGGTCGAAGCGTGGAAGGATGTGAAGGACCTCACGGGCGGGGAGCAATCACGCCAGGACGACCGGCAGTCCCAGTCTGTCGTCGTCGAAGGTGGACGGCGCACCGGGGAGAGTGCGAATCCCTATCTCTCCGCTCGACGGACCTGGAACGAGCTGATGCAGGCGCAGGTGGCCGCCCGGCGGTCGTGGGAACTGATCGCGATCCTCTGTCTGCTCATTGCCCTGGCCTCGGTCGGCGGCATCGCCTATGTCGGGAGCCAATCCAAATTCATCCCCTTTCTCTACCACGTCGATTCCCAGGGCCATGCCCTGGCGATCGGGCCGGTTGAGCAGGTGAGCCCAGCCGATCCCCGTGTGCTGGCCGCCGCCATTGGCGAATTCATCGCCAACGCGCGGCTGGTGACGGTCGATGCCGCCCTCCAGCGCAAGGCGGTCTATCAGGTCTATGCGATGTTGCATGAACAGGATCCGGCGACCGGCAAGATGAATCAGTGGATGAACGGGACCGAGGACGCGAATCCCTTTACGCGGGCGGAGACCGAAACGGTGACGGTGGACATTTCCACGGTCCTGCCCCAGACGCCGGATACCTGGGAAGTGACCTGGCTGGAGTCCGTGTGGGACCGGAAGGGGGCGGCGACAACCCCGCCAGTGCCGATGCGAGCGCTCGTCACCGTCTATCGGGCCGACCCCTCCGCCACGGTGACGGAGGAGGAGCTCCGGCGCAACCCGCTCTCCGTCTATGTCCGGGATTTCTCCTGGTCCAAACAGTTGTAAATGAGGCACCGAATGCTGAACCCTGTCCGCTGTGCGCTCGTCATCGTGCTGCTGTTCCCACTCCGTGCCCTCGCCGGGAGTGATCCGACGGTGGAGGACGTGCTGACCGGTGCCGATCCGTCCCTCACCCCACAGGAACAAACGGGCCTGGCGTACGGCGAACAGGGCACGACTTCGGCCAGTGCGCCGGTCGCGGGCGCCCACGGCATCCTCACCTTTCCCTACGGTGTGAACCAGATCAGCATCGTCTGTGCGCCGCTCCATGTCTGCGATGTCGCCCTGCAACCAGGCGAACAGGTCAACTCGGTCAATGTCGGCGACAATGTCCGCTGGTCGATCGAACCGGCCCTGACCGGGAGCGGCGCGGACGAAGTGCAGCATGTGATCATCAAACCGCGGGAAGTGGGCTTAGACACCTCGTTGGTCGTCGCGACCAATCGCCGCGCCTACTATCTGCGACTGCGGTCCCATAAGACGCGCTACATGCCGCAAGTCGCGTTCAGCTATCCCGAAGATGCGGCGGTCAAGTTCGACCTGCTCAAAGCGCGGCAGCAACGGGAGGTCAAAGAGAAAACCATTCCGCAGACGGCGGATTATTTGCCCAAGCTCTCGTTCGACTATGACGTATCGGGCCAGGCCGCTTGGAAACCGGTGCGGGTCTACAACGATGGCGCCCGAACGGTCATTGAAATGCCGCCGTCGATCACGCAGACCGAAGCGCCGATCCTCCTGCTCGTGCGCAAGGAGGGAGGGCTCTTCACCGAGGCGGAGGAAGTGCTGGTGAACTACTCGCTGCAGGGACATCGCTATATCGTCGATACGATCTTCGAGAAAGCGGTGTTGGTGGCCGGCGTTGGATCGAATCAAGATCGGGTGACGATTCAACGGAGGAAATGATGCGACGGGAGAATCTCGTACTCTGGGTCGGATGCCTGCTCGTGGGCTGTGTCAGTCCGGCGCCCTACGGCTATCTGGTGCAGGAGGCCGTGCCGCCGCCGCTGCTGGAACGGCTGGCGCAGGACACGGTCACGCGGATGGAGGCGCTGTACCCGCCGGCCCACACGCGCCTCGCGCTGACCCATCCCGCGACCGACCCCTATGGCCGGGCGCTGCTCGAGACGTTACGGCAGAAAGGGTATGGCGTGCTGGAGCCTCGCGGGAATACCAGAACAACCCTCACCACACGAGCCGATATGCACACACCAATTGAGCCAGTCATGAGCCAAGACGAAGGCGTCCCCTTACGCTATGTGGTCGATGGCCCGTTCGAACCGCACTTGTACCGCCTCACGGTCTTCATCGGGAATCAATCCTTGAGTCGGGTCTATCGCCTGGATCAATCCGTCATCGCTCAGGCCGGGGCCTGGGTGCGGAAGGAGTAACGGTCACGGTCTATGAGTGCCTCCCCCAATCCGCAGATGGCTCCGGAGCAGTCGCCGGGATCCCTCGCACCCGGCGCCGGAGTTCGTCGCGCCAATAAGCGGCCGCTCTATCTCGTGATCGGACTGCTCGCGGTCGTCGCGCTCCTGGTGGCGATGGTGGCGAACGATCGGGCCGAGCAACAAGCCCGCCTGTTGAAATCAACTACAGGACCGCCGCAGTCAGGCAAAGGCAGTGGGACGATGGCGCTCGCCGATCGGATCGCCGGCTCGCGCCGTGCCGGCATCATCCCGCCGGCAGCCGCGAAGCCCACGGTTCGTCCGGAACTCAATCAGACAGAGACGCCGATTGGCGGGGCGGGGAGCCTCGAGACGGACGGAAAGATCAATGCGGAGATCTTGATCGCACGGCCTGACGAGCTCGACGCGCCACCGAGACCGACTCGCGCTGGGGGTGTCCAGCTAGTGGCGGGCCAGCCGCTTTCGCGCACGCCCTCGGGGGAGGAAGCGGAGGCGTTGCGACAGGCCAAGATTCAACAGCTGCAGGACGCGCTCAAAGCCCCCTCCACTGTCCCCTTTGCGCTCGTGCGGAGCGAAAAACCCGCACCGACGCTCGAGCGTCCATCGGAGCCGGTGTCGTCCAGCGACGCACGAGATCGTTTGGCCGAAACCAAACAACAGGTTGCCAATGCGGCGCGGAGTGACGACCCCACGAAGGCCTATCAGGCGCAACTCGCGCAATTGCGGCAGGCCGGGATCCTCAGCCCGTTGGATGGCGGATCGGATCCGTCACCATCGTCGGCACGCAGCGCGAACAGTGGGAAGACGAGCACAACAAATTCTGTGGGAGGCGATCGATGGAAACATGAGGGGCAACAGCTCCCGCCTCGTGCGCCGTTCGTCATTCAAGCCGGGGATGTACTCCCGGCGCTGATGCTGTCGGAAATTGATTCCTCGTTGCCGGGGCAGATCATCGCGCAAGTGTCGCAGCATGTGTATGACACGCCCACGAAGACCCAGATTCTGATCCCACAAGGCACCAAACTGATCGGGACTTATTCCAGTGAGGTCGGCTATGGGCAGAAGGCCTTGTTGGTGGCCTGGCAACGGCTCGGCTATCCCGACGGCAAAACACTCGATCTCGGGTCCATGCCGGGAGCCACGGGTGCGGGAGCCTCCGGTCTCTCCGATCTGGTCAACAACCATTATCTACGGCTGTTCGGATCGGCCCTCTTAATGTCGGCCGTCACGGCCGGGGTGACGTTCAGTCAGCAACAGGCCCAAGGGGCCGGGATTCCTGGGCAAGTCGCCATTCCGCAATACAATGCCGGGACGGCCATGAGCCAAGCCCTCGGGCAGCAATTGGGACAGGTCACGGCGCAGCTCATCGCGAAGAATTTGAGCATCGCACCCGAGTTGACCATTCGTCCCGGGTATCGGTTCAACGTCGTGGTCGTCAAAGACCTCGTGTTGCCGAAGCCGTACGAAGAGTTTGATTACGCAGGAAAGGAGACGCCATGAGGAAGATCACATCTCGTCTTGCAGGCTTCGTCCTGTCGATCGTGTTGCTGGCTCCACTCACCCCAAGTTACGGCAGTGGGATTCCGACGTTTGACGGCGCGGTGCTCGTCCCATCCGTGACCGGAGCGATCTCGAACATGGCCCAACAACTGAAGCAAGTCGAGCAATACCGGTTGCAGCTGCAACAGTATATCAACATGCTGCAAAACACGATGAACCCCGGCTTGTTCATCTGGGACAACGCGCAGGAGACGATGAATGATCTGCGCTACATGATTGATACCGTGTCGTTCTACCGGCAGCTGTATGGGACGGTGGCCGGCTTTACCGGCAACTTCCACGACATGGCCTGGTATCGCAATGCCCAGTGCTTTAAAGAGCCCGGCTGTTCCCCGAGCCAGTGGGGCCTGATTTTGGAGAACGAAGTCATCGGAGCCCAATCGCAAAAGCGATCGATCGAAGCGCTGTTCCGGGGATTGGAACGCCAGTACGAGACGTTGAATGGCGATGCTCGACGGTTGAAGCGACTCCAACAGGCGGCCCAAACATCCAACGGACAACTGGAAGGGATTCAGCACGCCAATATGCTGGCGAGTGCGGAAGCGAATCAATTGCTGCAGATTCGGGCCGCGCTCTTGGCGCAACAAAACATGGAAGCCACTCGCCACCAGGCCCAGGCGGATCGGGAGGCGATGCAGATGGCGGCGGATCGAAATTTTCGACAACCGGCGTATAAACCGAGCGCCACCCGAACCTGGTCTGTGTATGGCCTGCACTAATGAGAGCCGGACAATTCAACCGGAACGGAGACTGTATGAAGAGTCAGAGAGGTTCTCAACGGACCATCAGCACATGGTGTGCCTGTGCCGTGCTCATCAGCGGAACGATCGCCCTCACTGGTTGTACGAAGGAAGCCCTTGAGCCGGTCAACACCGTCGAGTGGTACAAAGCCCATGACGTTGAACGGGAAGCCATGTTGACAAAGTGTTTGAACAACCCAGGCCAACTGGCAGAGACACCGAATTGCGTCAATGCGAAAGAAGCAGCAAGCCGACTGTTCTTAGGGTCATGACAGGATGTCCGTTGAAAGCGATGCGCGTACGCCTCGAATCCCACGTGCGTACTAGACACACCGGCATCGGTCTGCTGATGGTCCTGATGTGGTGGCCGCTGGACGCCTCTGCGGCCATCGATTCAGGCAATCTTCTCGACAATGCACTCCTCAAATTTCAGACGGCGGCAGCAGGATGGGGCCCGTACATCCTGGCACGGGCAAGCTGGTTGTTTTGGACCCTCGCCACGATCTCCTTGGTGTGGACGATGAGTCACCTGGCTCTGCGCCGTGCGGAGATTGGAGAGTTTCTCGGGGAATTCCTTTCCTTCACCTTAATGACGGGGTTTTTTTGGTGGCTGCTGACGAATGGTCCGACCTTCGCGTTGCAAATCATCGATTCCATGCAACGAATCGCCAATCACGCGAGTGGATTAGGGTCCACCACCTCTCCATCACGAGTCGTCGATATTGGCTTTGAATTGCTTCATCAAACGGTGACGCAATCGACGGTGTGGACCCCTGTGGCAAGCACCGTTGGCATCATCATGAGCTGTGTCGTCCTCGTGGTGCTGGCCCTCATCGGGGTCAACCTCCTGGTGCTCTATGTCAGCACGTGGATCTTGGCCTATGCCGGGATCTTCTTCTTGGGATTTGGTGGGTCACGATGGACCTCCGACATGGCCATTGGCTACTACCGCACGGTCTTAGCACTGGGGGCACAATTAGCGGCCATGATTTTGCTCATCGGAATTGGCTATTCGATCATCACCAACTACTACACCCTGATGCGATCGAATGTGTCCCTTGAGGAAGAAGCCGTCGTGCTCATCGCGTCGATCATGCTGCTAACCCTGGTCAACAAAATCCCGCCCCTCATTGGTGGCTTGGCGATGGGTGGCGGCGTGGGGGCGCTGGGATCGGGCGTGTCGTTGGTCTCAGCGATCGGCACCGCGGCTGCCATGGCCGCGGGGGTTGGACTCGCGGCAAACATGGCGCGAGCAGGCATGGCGGGTGGAGCGGCTGGATCTCAGGCGCTGATGCAAGCCGTCTCGAACGGCAGTGGGAGTGCGCCTCCCCCAACAAATCTGATCACGGGCCCGAGTGGTGGCCCGGAGGGAAGTGGCCCCAATAGTCCTCCGCCACGCGGGGGTCCAGCTGGGAGCATGCCCTTAGCGGCGGCCATGGATGGCGTGAGCCCAGGCCCACAATTTACCGGTCGCGCCTATCCGAGTGTCGCTACAAACGATGCGAACACATCAACCCCATCACCGGAACCCACCTTCGGCGAGGAGAGCCTGTCGAAGGGCAAGCGCGACGATACGACCTTTCATCCGAAGGAAGAAATCGCCGCATTTCGTGATCGGAACGAGCCGTCCACTGGATCGAAAGGAGGAAAGGCATGACTCGTCATTCGTTCATTATCTCGACTGTGGCTCTTGCCCTGGTCTGTCTTGGCACGCTGTCGGCAGAAGCAGAGAGTCCAGGTGTGCCGCCACCAGTCCCGGCCCTGTCAAGCGGACCACCATCACCAAGCGTCACGCCGGTGCCTCCTGGGATGAGCTCGAACAATGGAGCTCTGTCACTGCTCACAGGGACGGCGCGTGACGCCTGCGAAGCCCTGCTCTGTCTGAGCGCGATCGGATCGGCTCCGGCCGAGTGTGCCGCATCGCTCGCCAAATACCATGCGGTGCAAATGTTTGGCGGCGGTCCCGCTTTTCTCGCGGCCTGTCCGCTGGTGCGCTGAGTCGATAATAATGGGTGCGGATCTGCCTCCTCAGGATCAGGAACGGGTCGTCTGCTCGATCGTGGCGGCGGTGAAATATGAAGTCCCGGCCAACATCGTGTTGGCGGTAGCGGAGCAGGAAGGGGGCCAGCCGGGGCAATGGGTGAGAAATCCCAACGGTACCTATGATGTGGGCCCTCTGCAATTCAACACATCCTATCTGAAAGAGTTGAAGCCGTACGGCATTACGGCGGCGGATATTGAACAGGCTGGCTGCTATCCCTATGCATTGACGGCGTGGCGGTTACGGCACCATATCCTCCGTGATCGAGGGGATCTCTGGACACGCGTCGCCAATTACCACTCGCGCACCCCAACACACAATGCGCGATATCGATTGAGTGTCATGCGAAAGGCGGCGAAGTGGGCTGAGTGGCTCTCTGCACGATTCACGACCGTCCGGTTTGCCGAGCACCTTCACAAGAAATAGGGGCATGATCTGTCCAATCATGCCCCATGAACAGTTACGGTGATAGGATCGTACGCATCGCCTGGTCTCCGAAAAATCCTTGCTCGGTGAGATTGGCAAACCAGGTCTGAGCAAAGTCCTTCAAGTCTTCTTTAAGAGCAGGCACCACGTGGGTGCGTGTGCCAGCATCGTCATAGCGGTAGACCTCCTGAACCATTCCCAAATAGTCATTCCTGAATGAGATGGGCTCGGCCGCTGCGCCGCCGGGCAGATCATGAAACAGGAACACGATGTCGGGATCACGCATCAGATCACCGTTCTGCTCACCATAATGACACAACGACACCATCCGCTTTCCCTCTTTGCTCGTACCGATCTCCTCAACGGACAGTGGCATATAACCAGATACCGTGATGCGCACCGCCGTGACCTCGCCGAGGAGCTGAGATAGGTTCTTTGCAAATTCTTGATAGATCTTCATTCCTCTTTTTCCTTTCATAATGTGATGGACGCCCCCGGCGAAGTGGCCGGAGGCATCCAGTGACAGTCAGCGGCTTGAATGCTCGCTAACCCAGACCTTCGCCTGTTGAACGACGACCAGCAGCGCTTCCAGGTCGGCGAATCCGAAGGACTCAGAATTCTTCCAGGTGCCATCTGGGCCCTTGTATGAGCGGGACAGGGTCACGTTATAGAACGGACCTTTCTCCCCCTCGTTCTTCCAGATGCTCGCCTGGATGCTGCTGCAGCGCAGTGTGGTGACCGGCTTGGGTTTGTTGTTTTGAGGTGCCATGGGTTTGATCTCCTTTGGTTAGAGTTGATGTGTTGGCCTCTCACGAGGAGGTGGAGGCCACACAGCGACGGCAAAGGAGACCGAGAGGACGAGGCCACCTGGCGGACCGACGGGCGCACAGCGGAGGAATGACAGCAGGCTGGCGTGATCGACGCAGCCCGGCGGGGGAAAGCCAGGGCGGAGGACGGACCCGCACTGGCACCACGCGTCACACCGATGCCGGCCTCCATGTGTCAGCAGCACGACGAACGGATCGCGGACACGAAGGGGAGAAAGGGGAGGGGCAATGATCCGACTCGTCACTCGCTTGGACAGGATGGCGCGTGGCAGGCGATCAGTTCAGCTGAACCGTGAGCGGTCACGGTCGTCCTCGGACAAGCAAGTGAACACCGAAACGAGTCGGATGGTGACTGTCTCCAATGGATGAATGGTCCTCGGTCGGGGAGTCCCGGACCATCGGTAAGAAAACGTGATGGTCAGCCATGAGAGGATCCCGTTCAGGGTGCGATTCCAGGGAGAGACAGACGACAGATGATCAACCCTTGACGAGGCCTGGTGGAGGAGTGTCGTGAACACGAGGACGATCAAGATACGGTTTTCGTGTTCCTTTGTTCACTAGAAGGTATGTGATTGAGGGTAGCAATGACGGGGATTGATTTGTGAGACTCGCGCAGCTTGGCTGAGGGTATAGAGAAATATGTTTTTAAGATGTCGTATTAGTAGTACTAGTATGTCCTGAGGACATACTAGTACTACTAATTTAGCTTGTCAAGAGATTTGTTACTCAATTATCAAAATAATGACTTGTTATATTAAGATATATCCCTTGACAAGCATCATATCTGAGGTATATACGTCCTCAGGACGTATATACCTCAGATATGAATAGCCAATAATTCGCAACGCACGTATCAACTCGATTGCCAATGGCACATTCAATCGATCTGGCGGGAGCAGTCACTATCGACCTGGGAAAGTCGGAGCAGCCTGTGACCACAGACTACGAAATTGGGGTGCTCGTCGTTCGTCTCTACAAAGGCAAAACCAGTGAAGGGGGCACACTGGGACGGCTGAAGAAATCATTTCCAGACCTCGGAGATCTTCGATCTCTCATTCGTACACTGCTTCAACGCGGCGTGCTTCGTAAGAATCGGGATTTCCGCGGGAATGTCTACAACATCATCGGGAAGACGGAATCGTCGTCAGAGGACATTCTCTGCTCGGTCGATCCGTTCGCGTATATTTCGCATCTCAGCGCGATGGCCTACCATGGCCTGACGAATAGAATCCCCTCGACAATCTTTTACAGCACTCCGCACCACCCCAGGTGGTTGAGTTTTGCAAAAAAGAAAATGGCGACGGATCTCGGAGACGAGAGGGACCAGTATGTGAACGAGGGTCTACCCCGACTGACCCACATCCGCTTCGCAAAAATTCAGAGACATCCCGTCCATAAGTATGCCAGTGTCCACACGGGAGCGTTCAAAACCGTAAAAGGGAAAGTGCTACGCGTGTCCACAATAGGACGAACCTTTCTGGATATGGTGCGCGCGCCCCATCTCTGCGGAGGGATTAATCATGTGATTGAAGTCTACAAGGCTCATGCGGCCCACTACGAACAATTGATCGTCGATGATATTGATCGACACGGAACATTGATCGACCAAACGCGAGCAGGGTACCTCCTTGATGAACAGTGTGGGTTGAAGAACAATTCCGTCATCGACAAGTGGGCACGAGCGGTTCAGCGCGGAGGCTCCAGAAAGTTAGACCCAACCTCCGACTACAGTCCGAATTACTCGGAACGCTGGTACCTTTCGTTGAATACCACGTAAGGGGAGCCATGGAAGAATCTGATATCGTCTCGTGGGTTCACGAAGCCCCGGATGCCATTCAACGAGAACTGCGAGAAGCGGTCCATACGGTCCTTGTGGCGATCGGCGGGTCCTCGAGTCTGCAGTCACAAATGATCATGAAGGGAGGAATTCTCTTAGCCATTAAGTACAAGAGCTCTCGGTATACTCGGGACATTGATTTCTCAACGGCCATGAAATTCGCCGATCTGGACGAAGAGCAATTTCGATCGGACCTCGACCGTCGATTAGCGTTGGCGGTTGAGCAGCTGGATTACGGGGTGGATTGTCGCGTGCAATCCTATTCCGTACAGCCACGGAGAGAAGACGCTGATTTTCAAACCATCCAAATGACAGTGGGGTATGCCAAAAAGGGAACAAAGAAGCACACGCACCTCGTCGCGAAGAAATGCCCGGATATTGTCGAGGTGGACTATAGTTTTAATGAACAGACCGAACAGATCGACCAATTGCGTCTGAACGATGGCACCGTGATTTATGCGTACAGCTTTGTTGATCTGATTGCTGAAAAACTTCGCGCCATTCTTCAACAAGAAGTGCGGGGCAGGGTGCGACGCCAAGATGCCTACGATCTCTTTCGACTGTTGAAGTCGGCGCCGGTGACAGACCACGATCAACAGTGTCTCATCTTGCATGCGTTACAAACGAAGGCGGCCACACGCTCGCTCCCGATAGATCGGCATTCAATGGCGAAGCCTGCCATCATGGAACGGTCGAAAAAAGAATACCCTCGGCTTGCCGATGAAATCGCTGAGCCGCTCCCTGCGTTTGAGGAAGTCTACGGGTTCGTCCAGGCCTTTTATGAATCCCTGCCCTGGTAAATCCAATTTTCCCCCGTCGTGATGTGATGAGCCTGTGCCGTCACATCGTGACACATTCGTTCCATGGAGAGGGGAACCTCACGAGGTTGTTCGCGCGCTGGCCATACGAAACTGATTGGTATAGGCTGTGACGCTGAATCGAGATGGCCGGATAAATCTGTGTGATGTCACAAGAATGGTATGAAGGACCCACGGCGGGCGAGAACCAGTCACGAGAAGCCTCCGTCACCCACGGCGCTCACTATACTCGACCCAGCGCTCCGCCAGGCGCTCATGCGCGTGAACCCCGAGTACTTCGCCTGGCCCATCGAGGCGCAGGAATGCTACCGCGTGAGCATGCCTGAACACGACGCGTTCCGTCTCCGTCAGGCGTTGCTCAGGGCGCTGTTTGGGATTCACGCAAAATCGGAGGAACATCTTGCCGAAATCAGCAAGCAGTTCAGTGATGAGGAGCATCTGAGGTTCAACCGAGCGTGGTTACCCGCTACTGGGGTGGGCGAGGATTCCTTCTTCCTGAATGAATATCTCGGCGAGGGCAAGACCCTGCTCGATTTTGACACGCTCTACCAGTACGACTACGAAGACCACTGCTTTCAAGAACAGGCGCGCAAGGAACAGACCCCGGAGTACGTCGTCAAACCCTACCGTGGCGCGCTCTACTACACGTGGGCCCGCCTGTTTATTGATGGCGCCTTTCACTACGCCTCGCTCTGCATGGCGGCCGGGTATGTCTACAGCCACCTCGACGAATGTGGTCAGGAGAAGGTGGCCACGCTCATTCCGCACCGCTACGTGAAGGCGAAGGATCATGGCAAACGCGAGAGGAAGGGGACGATCTTCAGCCAGCGGCTTGAGGCGGGCGGGAAGGAAGCGCAGGCGGAGGAATTGCAACGGAGGTTCTGGGCCTACTTGTCAGAACGCTACGATGCCCTCCGCACCGAGTTTGACGGTCAGGCCCGTAAGGTCGTCTACATGGAGGACCAGAGCCGTCCGCACGATCCGCACATGACGTTCATCTTTAGCGATAAGACGGCCTTGCAAGCCGTGCGTTTCCGGCACTTCATGCGCGACTGCCGTGCCCTCGTCGCCGATCGGGCGGAACTGGATGCGGTCATCAGCCGCGAGCAGCAAGCGATCAAGGCCTACCTGGAGTCTGCCTGCCAGGATATTTTGACCAACTTCGATCCCAAAGTCGCTCCATTCCGCAAGAAGCGCAAGATCATCATCGCCGATGGCGCGCTCAACGATATATTGTGATCCGTCCATGCCTTGTACAGGGCCCCCATTCGTAGAAGCCATCGGCAATCACGAGACACTGGCGCTTGTTGAACGCCTCACGAAACGCGGGTTTCTCCGCGACAGTCTCTCCTTTGGCGTTGGTGCATTGTGTTCCAATATTCGGATCGTTTGCCCAAGAGGGGATCAAGCCCATCGAAGCAACACACCGGCTCGTGTCGAATATTCAGAAGTCATCTAAATCGCCGCGACGGATTGAGACGGGCGATATTGTAGCGGGTCTAAAAGAGGGGAGGGTTCTGAAGCTGGAACTGTTCGGCAATCAATTCAGAGGGCGCCACCTGTGTGAATCGTCCGCACATGAGGATTTCAAACTCTTGTCGAGCAGAGAATATGTACCAAAGTCGGATTGTCTTTTTTGCTAGCCGTATTTCGTCATGGTTCCGCCGAGTTCGAGAAAGCACGTTTCCTTTGCCTGAGGGATGTTCTCATCGTACCGTTGTGTCAGGAGGACACCCCTTATGACAAGGGCTCTACTCCCGCTGCTCGCATTACTGGGAATGTTCACCCTTGCTGGTTGTTCCATCTACAATCAACACTCATGTGAGCTAATCAGATGTTGATCTACGAATATCGAATTCGCGAAGAATTTCTACGATTGCGAGAATACGCGACCAATGTCCGAGACAAGTTTCACCGCAAAGCGCGACCCAAAGATCTTCTTCTTGATGCGAAGAGTCTACGCGCCCATTATGACCGCCTGAATGAAATGCTTCCAGAACAAGTTCAGGGTAAAAGCAATGCTGGCCGTCACATTGATTTCATGGAATATTGGTTAGATAAAAGTGATCGAGACGCATGTAGCAGTGATATTGAAGATCTTTGTGAACGAGACATTACGGAACTAGAAAATGCATTCCAAGCCTGGTGCAAGAATCCCGACCATTACGATTCAGAACTGGTCCACGCCATCTCGGATCTCCTTGCCCACCGTGAGCTCGCTTCCGCTATTTGCAAAGCCTTCATCGTGCTTAAAGAGCGACTCTGTAAACGTTTCAGGGTGTCTCGCGATCTTGACGGATCAGAGTTGGCCAATACCATCTTTGGCAAGAACTCCAACGTGATTAAAGCCTTAAACGAGTCTGAACGCCAATCGATGCGCGATCTACTGGCAGGTCTCTATGGTGTTTTCAGAAACCGTCATGCACATCGAGATGAAGAACCATCCTGGGCAGAAACTGATGCCGTGATTTCGATGATTAATCTCGTACTTCAACGGATAAGCCAAATGAAGTAGGGTCAAAGTAGCTAGGCTCCGGGCGTCAGAATGCGAACGCCTCGGAAGGGATGCTGCACTAACAGATCGCGACCGTCACTCACGATCATCTCGGCGGCAGCTTTCGCTGCCACCTCTAAGATTAAGAGTCGATTGTCTGCATCATCCCGGCAGCGCATCACAGCACCTCATGAGTCTATTCCAGACCAACTGGACAGAATAAGCGACAGTAAAACTTTTGAGTATTTGTCACTTTGCAAATTATTTGGCGTATATAATTGCTCGTTATTTGGCCTCGGTGACACTCTTGGAACGCGGTCACGCCCTTGGTGGTCGGATCGCTCCTTTGTCACGCCACAGTATTTCGCATCGGG
>JBFWZD010000022.1:0-79447 GCA_050185705.1 Nitrospira sp.
GATGGAGTGCGGAGACGACAGCCAAAGCAGAACGGATCGTCACGGCATCGCTCACGGCCACCACAGAGACCATGAAGACGCAGATGGCGACTCACACGACGGTCGTGGCCAACGCGATCCGGAAAGAACTCACCGAGGTAGTGGAAACGACTGAGGCGCAAATGCGCCGGGCCACTACAGTGGGGTACGTGAATCTCCTCGCCGCACTCGTGACCTTTCTCTCAGCCGTCGTGGTCTATTGGACGCTCCGACCGTAACTCGCGAGACCACCCCAACAGATTGTGGCAACATCCGCACAGAACCGATGCCTAAAGAGTAGGCAACGTGCTCAATCGGTCTTCATTCGCGAACATTCAGAGCAACTGCTCGATCTGTTCACACAGTTACCCCCAAAACATGGGGACAGTGGGGCGGCTCATGGGGCGAGCAACCGCGCCAGCCAATGGCCAGGAGGCTGGCACGCCTGCAGCGTCCCATCCGCCGAACTCAGAATCAGGCGTCCCCGCCCCGTGGTGGATGAGGGGCGGGAACCGCGATAAAACAAACAGAGGGAGTCCTGATTCCCTCCCCTCCCCCCTGCTGTCCCATCGAACCAGCTTCATCCCTCCTCAGTCTTTCGGCGCGGGCAACGCATCAGGATAGTGCTTGGCGAGGATCCGATTGAGTCGCGTCACCAGATCAGGACGCGTGAAGGTCACATGCCCGTTCTGATTCTTAAAGAGCCGAATGGAGAGATAGTCATGCTCGGCGACCTTGGGCCACGATGAGGTCAGCTGCATCGCATCCCCAATGAGACGATAGGCACCTCTCCGGTGATCTGCCTCCGGCTTGCCATCACAGAGGTGAAAGACGCGGAGGAGATCGTCCAGCTGATCGGTCTGCCGCATGTTGGCGCTTCCGTAGGAAGTCAAATACGTCATCACCATGCGCTTCCCAAATTTCTGTGGGAGATTCATCTTGTAGTCCCAGGAGAGACGACGAAAGCACTCAATCACCCCCTGCTCGAACATGTCCACCCGTGAGTCATGGAGCGTCGCAAAGGTGGCGCGAATCGCCTCGCGCGTGAGTTCCGGCACCTTCTCTGCTCCGATTTGCTCATCCACCTCCTTTCTCTTGGACGCGGACATCATGGACCGCAGGCCAGAATCCTGTAAGAGCGTGGTCCACCCTCCGGCATCGACACAAGCCTGGAATGTCTCAAGCAGTGTTGTTGTATTCGCGAACTCACCCGTCATGTGGAGACCGTGACCTCGCCACCCGCGGGCCATTAAAAGGTCAGGAAATCCGACCCGTGCCGCAGTCGCAAGAGTGTGGGCCTGCTCGAGTTTGTCGAGGGCCTCGCGAAACAGCGTCAGGACCGCCTCCCGTTGCTGCAACAGATTGGCAATGCTGAGACTCGGGATCAGCTCATGCTCTGGTCCTGCGTCACCGTCTGGAGTGACAAAGATCGTCTCCGCTTGGTTCGTCATAATGTCGTCCTTTCTCTGTCCAGTAACCGGGCAATCGTAGGGAATCTGAAACGGGCCAACCCACGCGCCTGGTTGAGCCTTTGCGGTGAGGTCGGCCAAGATTCGGTCTTGCACGGCTCGATCGACGCCTTGTTGTGTCCAGTAGGCTCGTGCCTGTCGTTCCGCTTCGTCCATGATGTCTCCTCTCTCCTCTCACAAGCCCGCGTTGATCGTGATGTGGTGGCGGTAGTCCAAGCAGGGCATGCGTCGCGCGGGACCGCTCCGTCTTCTCCGCAATATATTCACGCAACTCAATGCCATTCCATGACCGTGGAATCAGGCCCGTCTGGATCGCGCACATGATGTCGGCCTGAATGCTCTTGAGAAGATCGCTCACGAATCGACGTTGGTCTCGTTTCGTCATGATTCACGCTCCCGCCTGGCGAAAAGAAGACACGGGTGCCTGGCGCTCGCAGTCTGGACACCTCGCAAAGGCTGTGTGGTCGTAGTCCGTGCCGCCCTCGTCATCAAGGAAGAGCCTCCCTTCATCGCGGAGCATGGCGCGCGTCATCAGGTCCACGGTAAAGGGTCCCCAGCTCTGGCAGTCCGGACAGTGCCAGCCCTCGCCACCATTCGTATTCGCTGATTCATCAATCATGTCTAGAGTCATTGCGTTGTCCTTTCTTCTTCGTCCAAGTCTGTTATCCTGATCTTTTCCGTTCGTTTCATCCGTCATCACTATTTCGACAGGACGTTTACCCCTCCCCGCACAACCAGCCTTCATCGGCGAAGGAGACGTGCCGCCCCTCTCCCATCACAATATGATCGAGCACGCGAATGCCCAGTAACTCGCCCGCGCTGACGAGTCGTTTCGTCAACGTGCGATCCTCAAGGCTCGGTGTGGGATCCCCCGAGGGGTGGTTATGCGAAAAAATCACGGCCGCCGCGCTCATGCACACGGCGGCTTTAAACGCCTCCCGCGGATGCACGATCGAGAGCGTGAGGCTCCCGACCGACACGACCTGATAGCCGACCGGTGTGTTCTTCGCGTCGAGGAACACCACGACGAATTCCTCGTGTGGTCGCCCCTCGAAGTGGGCGCGGAGTAATCTCGACACATCGGATGAATCAGCAATCTTGGGTGCGCCATAGAGGGGTGAATGACGTTCCTTCACCACCTGCAACCGATAGAGGGGGATACAGACTGACGTGGTTGAATTCTGGTTCTGGTTTTCCGGTACGATCTTCTTTGCCATGTTCTGGCCTCTCCCTTCCGTGTGATACCTGGTGAGGGAGCCGGAACAGGTGCTCCCCGTTTCGACTCCCCGCGCTTCGTCGACCGTCAATTCTTTTCCTGGAGATAATTCAGCTGTGCCATACGTTCGAGCGCCGCCAGATCCTGGCGCATGCGCTCACAGTAATGACGGAGATCCGTGAGGAAATCGGACAGGACTGTTTCGACCGCCGCGGCAGGCTCCCGTAAGGCGGCTACGCGATAGTAGTCCAGCGCCTGCTCCGCTCGATCCGCCCGGATCGCATTCGGATGCCGCTTGACCTTTCGAACATTCGCCCGATACATCGTTGTTGTGTTCATCCTCGTTTCCTTTCTGTTGGACTGTCTCCCTATGAGAACAGCCAGACACGAGACCAACGGCCACATCGCGTCGACCGGCCCACCGGTCTCTTTCACGAACATGTGTTGCGCCTCTCACGCACAGCAGGAGGCGCAACAGAATGTCCGAGTCTGGGGCCCCGGCCGGCTGCGAGCGTGACAGCCCTCCGGGCCGTTGGCTGGCGCGGTTGCACCCGGACGGGCCCCACACCGTTGGGGGCGAGGGAGTTGGATGAAGTGGGAGGAGACTCAGCACGGTCGAGCCGCCGCAGGCGACGCGACGGTGCGTGAAGGACGGCACGGCGCGGGCGCGGTGCCACCGTGCTGGTGGAACGGTCCAACACACTCGTGGGGCAGGATCGGAGAGATCAACGTGGAAGAAGGAAGGGAGAACTGGCCTGATCAGACAAGGCCGACGAGCGACGACCGCCCGCCGGCCCTGTTGAGCGAATCAGTCGATCGCGCGAAAGATCAGGCTGGCCTCGGGATGATCGCCTGCGAAATCACGCAGCAGATGAAAGGACTGGGCGATCCGAGGACCAAGTGGATCGTCCTCCAACAGGAAGGACACGTGGCTGAACGTGAAGAGGGACACAATGATTCCAGCGGCATCGCCCGAGACCGTGGCGTCAAAGTCATTGCCCGCATGAATGAGGTGATAACTCACATGACTCGGTGCGAGATAACACCCGCCGTTGCTCACGTCATAGAAGTGCCAATACCCTCCGGTGTAGGTGGGACACAGCTTGGCGAACTGCGCGTAAAGAACATTCTCCACGGTGAGCATGTGCATCCCAAAGTGGCGCGGCAGAAACTCGAGCCGGTCCTTTTCCGGCACCACGGTCGCCACGATCGCTTGTTGTTCGTTGTTGAACTGTTTCATGTCATTCCCTCCGAGTTGTCCTAGGCGGAATTGCCTGGGTGGAGGGTCTCCAGCACACCGAAAGCGCAGGAGTCAGGGCCGTGTGACACACGCTTGCGAGCACGTGGCGCAGCCGCGCGCGGAGGCCTTGACGTCGAGAACGGTGTGCTAGCCTCACGACACACAGGCACGCACGCCCCCTCCCCTCCTGTCTGTCAGCGGTCTTTCTTTCCCACCGATGCGAACGACGAGACCGGATTGAGAAGGCGTCTTCGCACGGTCCATCTGCGCGGCGCGGATGGACGGTGCCACTCGAATACGGGTGCGGCACGGCGCGTGCGCGGTGCCGTCCATCGGTCTGTGTGATTGGAGTCATATGCAGGGCGTGAGTCCAGCCGTCTGACGGGATGAGCGAAGCGAACCAGGAGTCGTGCGGTCGCCGCAGGCGAAATGCCAAAGCGATCTTAAAGGACTGCGGCAGAAGGTTTCCTCGACGCTGATGCCGCGCAGCGTGGTGTTGGGCATGAACGATCACCAAGGATCATATTGGGTGTTGATTGTCGTCACCAGCACCCACCGTCCGCTAGCGGCCAAGAGCAGACATTGAAATTGTGGCGCAGAACAAACTTTCGTTACTCCGACTACGTGAAGCCTGTTCTCAGCCGCTATTGCAGTTGCTTCATGCGCTCTTGGAGAGCTAGGGCGGTTGGGATGTTCATAGCTGCAAGTGCGGCAGCTATCTGGACAAGCGCCTGGCGCGCCTGCGTGTCTTGCGACAAGGCTTGCCCGTCGGAACTCAACGCGCTCGCTACAAGCTCGACCAATGCGGCGCCCGTGCCATCGCGGTGCCAGCGACCGGAGGGCTCGAGCGCCTTCAGCGTGGCGGCTAGCCAGCGAAGCCCATCAAGGCGAAGCGGGGCTCCGAAATCCGTCGTCAGGAAGTGGCAGAAGCGCGTGATGCATTCTTCGTCGCGAGCCAGGTGCGCTGCTGCCCAGCGTTCGTAGATACCCTTCATCCGCAGAGCCGCACCTGGGTTCAGCCGGGACAACGCGTGCTCGTTGCTGAAGCCAAGCAGGTCGCAAATCAAGCGCTCGCCGTAAAACCAGAGGCCTGGTTGAGACCAATCGGCCGCGAGGCCGTACTCTGCGGTCGCCCGCCAAACTCGCTCGAATGCCACTGAGTCCTCCCCTTTCCCGAGACGCAGGAACAAGCCGCGAATGAAGTGCTGCAGCGCGTAGTGTGCGGCCGGGCCGTGGGAGAGAACAGGTTCCCAAACTGCTCGCTCTTCTCCTTCGGGCGCCACAATCGATAGGGCTCCGAGCTTCAGGAGGATGCCGTAGCCGAGGTTCTGGCTCGGCAAGTCGTACTCACCATACTCCTTCTTCTTGCACGCCTTGGCGCGCGTGGCATCGTAGTCCCAGATGCGCAGCGCCAAGCGTGCGTCGAGGTCGCGATCGCCAGTGCCATCGCCTTCGATGAGCCAGTTGAACAGGACTTCGAGGAAGTGGCCGTCTAGTGAACCTCCCCGTTCGCGCTCCGGCTTTCTGCGCCAGGTTTGGGAGCCGACATTGTAGAGGCGCATCCGTCGCTGGAAATCCAAACGTTCTCGGCCTGCGACGACACGCTTGAAGTCGAGGTCATCCGCCGTCGCGTTCAGCCCACGGAGTGGAAAGTGTCGCAGCCGCGCGAGCCACACCCTCCAGACGCGCTCCGCGTCATCGCCATCCCCGTGGTGCGGAGCAAGCAGAATGAGGCCAGACCAGAAGAGCCCCGCGCGGAGTAGCCGCCACCATGCGGAGCCAAGTTGCCCTCGATTGGCATGGGCAACGTTGACTACAACGGCGGCCGCTGACGTGTCGCCGCTCGTCAGAAGGCGCAGGACGGCGGTCTCCCATTCCTGAACACCATCTCCATTGGCGAGCCACAGATGCGTGACCGCGTAGGCGACGAACTTCAATTCGTCGCGGAGGCTTCCCATGCGCTGCCTGCGAATCTCTTCCCCTGTCGACGCGACCATCGCCACACCGACACGCACAACTTCGAGCGCGTGCTTCTGCGCTTCAGGGTTCTGGGAGAGCCAAGCGCCGCCCAATGCGACGAGCGCACCGGCTGCAGCGAAACGACATCTCGATTTTGCGTCCCCATCTTCGCCTTCCTCTCCGGCGCCACACTCTTGGAGCAGATTGAAGAGGTACGTGGCCTCGTCGTCGGCGAGTGGTTGGCCGCCTCGCAGCCTCTGCTCGCACTGGTTTGGCATAAGCAGGTAATTAAGGGTTGGCGCGTTGTCGGTCTGCCAAGACTGCACCTCGAGGCGCAGTTCGTCAGGGTACACGAGGCCTTGGGTTTCCGCGCCCGTCGCCGGGTCGGTGACGGTCCGATAGTTGGCCCTGTCGAGGGCGGCGAAGAGCAGCTTGAACTCCAACGCCTCCTTCGGGTCTTCAGGCAGCGCCCAGGTTGGCAGTAGCGCTTGAAGACGCCGCGCAACGTCGCCGTCGGCCAACAGGAGTTCGACAACGACATCGAGGAACTTCTGCTGACGATGGGGTGCTAGGGTCCAGTCGCGCGCGAAGTCGAACATCGCCTGGCCGCCCTTGAGCCAGCTCCATCCGATGAAGTTGTAGCCAACCTGCTTCACGCGGACGCTGTCCCAATAGAACAGATTCGGGAATGTCAGCAGGGCCGAGAGGGGCCCTGTCAGCAGGGACGGCCGATACTTGGCGACGTTGAGAAGCACACTGACGAGCGCCGCGGAGTTTCCCTCCCGGAGTATCCTCTCGATTTCAGAGGTGATGTCCTCACCCGCGTCAAGCCGCAGCGTAAGCCAGCGCTCCAACGCATCGAGAGCACAGAACAGGTTCCCATTGCGCATCTCGTTGGACTGCGGCCAGCCGAACACCTGCCACCAGCCGAGGAAGGTCTTCTCTGACCCGTCCACGAATTGCAGTGTCACCCTCGGAGCCGCGACGGTGTGCCCCTTCATGACCTCGGCGGCCCATCGCTCCGTGCAGAAGTTCACCAGTGCGATGAGCGAGGAGAGTGCGGTCTCCGGGGCCAGATGGAAAAAGGAGAAGAACGGACTCTTCCAGAAGGCCGTCGGGTACGCGTCCTCTGGGTGGTTGAGACCGAGGTCCGTCTCAAATCGGTAGGACCCATATTCCCGTTCCGGTTGGTCTTCGATGATGAGTGCGAGCAGAACTTCGCCGGCCAACTCGGGGCGCACACGCATCAGAGATTGGATGCCGTTATGTTTGATGCAGGCCGCCCGAAAATCACTGTCGACCCTGTGCCTGGCCCCGAGTGGCCAGGGCGGCAGGTGCTCCCGGTACGACCCGATGGAGCCCAACATGTGCTTACGTTCTTCGAGTCGTGCCTTGTATTCGGCATCAGTTTTCATCCGCTCGGCATGCGCCTTCGCCTTCTGTAACTGAACCTCGGCGATGCGTCGTTTGACGTCAGCATCGACCTCTCGTCGTCCGGCGAGTTCAAGCGCCCAGTTCCCGATCTCCGTCGGGAGGTCGGCTGTGCCGGCCAGTGGTGCGGTGTACAGCGACAGCTCATCCATCAGGTACATCACGCCGTGGCCCTTCTCGACCTGCACGGTCCGAGCCATCGCGAGCGCCAGCTCCGCCATCTGCAGGCGGTAAGGCATTAATTTGCCGGTGCTCAACGTGCGCGGCGTTTTCGTCAGCCAAGTTTCGATGACCTTCGCGAGAGCGGACGAAACCAGCCCAGCTAGTCGCTCCCGCTGTGCGATGAGGAAGCGAAGAACGGGCGGCCACCGACCGAAGACAACCGAGCGATACTGCGCCTCCACGTACAAGCCGACCACCGCACTCAGGCCCATTCCGCCGCCAGTCGGCACCGTCGCGATGTGGTGGAAGCGCAGAAGTAACCGCGAGAAGTGTTTCGCGTTGTTGCCGAGCAGGAGGTTGACCCGTTCGGTCAGGAAGCGTTCGGCGTCGGGGTCCAAGCAGAGCGCATCAAGGAGGATATCGCCCGCCAGCACGTTCTTCACGGCCTCTGCGGATCCGAAGGCGACGTCCCAGGCCGTGCCAGTTTCGACCGGTTGTCGCAGCAGGAACTGGCCCAGCATCCGGAGCGCGTTCGTCCAGAGCGGATTGCCGGCCAGGGCTGCCCACTGCGGCGTGTCTGTCGAAATCTGTTTCAGGAACTGGAAGCGCGCCCAATCCGCCGCGAGATCGTGATCGAACTCGATGCGGTTGGTCCGCTCGTTCAGGCGCAGCGGAAGCTCCTTGGGCCGCTGCGTGAACGTGACCGTGTCCGTCGGCTCCAAGTCGGTCAGCGCAAAGCTGCGTTCGAACGATGCTTCTCGCTGGGCGAGGCGCATCATCAGCGCCTGCACGTCGGCGCGGTCCTTCGTCCAATACTTCCAAAGACGGTCGGCGATGGCGGTGTGAGAGGCCAGTCCGTCGGCGTTCGACCCCAGCGCCGTGCCCGCCTTAATGACCCACGCCAGTGTCCGCAGGTTCGTGAGCGCCGCGATGGTGTCGTCGTGCGCAGCCAACCAGCCCAAGGTGGGCGACTGCAGAAGCGCCAGCTTCACAGCATCGCTCTTGAGCGCCTCGACCTCGACGAGATGCGCTTTCTGCACGTCGAGTATCGTCTCTTCGACCCAGCTCTGCGTCTGCATGACGATGACAACACGCCACGTGGCTTCACCGACCTCGCCTTCTCGCGGGAGAATGGCCTGAAGCAATTGGCAGATGACGACGAACTCGCTGACCGCGATGCGTTCCGCAGAGTCGATGACCAGCACATTCTGCGGCTTCACCGTGGCGTTTAGCACCAGCGAAAGTTCGTGTGTCAGTGGGAGGGCACTGCGCTGCGCCGCGCTGATCGCCGTCTTCAGGTTTTCCGGACCGAACCACACCTGGTTCCAGGACGGATACGCGCCGTCCAACACCGACTTGACCAGCGCTGACTTGCCCGAGCCCGACTCCCCGAAGACCACCGTGACTGAGTTATCGGCGACTGCTGCCTGGAGCGACGCCTTCTCCGCTTTCCGCGGCACCGCATAGCCTGAGGGCAGCTCCGTCTCTATCCGCGCCTTGTAGTCCGCGGTGATGTTGAAGAGCGCTTCCCAATCATGCTCAAAGTCTGGGTGATGGCAGAGGCCGAACTGGCCCCGGAGCAAGGACAACAGGTCCGGAACGGTGATGGTACCGCTGCGAAGGCGTACCTCTTTCGCGACGTCGATGAGCCGTTTCCAGAGAGCCTGCGCTTCGTCCTTACCGCCAGACGCGACTAAACGACGGCATTGCGTGATAGCCTGAGCTTCTGCCTCGGAGTGTGCGAGCTGAAGATCGGTCGGTAGTACGTGCAGATGGCGAATGAGCTCGATGGTCTCTTCGTCGGACGCGCCACCGGGTTTCTGGACGCTCTCGAAGACGCGCGACTGACTCGCATTGCTGCGGATGCGGCTCATCGCGAGCACTGTATCCGGGCCGCTGCACGCATTCTTCACTTCTCGCCACGCCGGGTCGAACGTCTGGTGGGTGCCGAGCGTGACCAAGGCCAGCCCGTCGTCAGTGCGGTTGAACGGCCCCTGCGGATCACGCCACTGTTCCCAGGCGCGCGTCACGAAGTCAGCGGGGAGGCCGGCCGCGGTCACCTGTAAATTGCCCTTGGCCGAGATTGCAAGCCGTCGCGGCGCGCCGGCCGCCAGCGCCGTCAGCAGCAGGTCGTCGATACGCCACCCCAAGGTCGAGACTTGGGCTTGGACCTGCGTGATGACGCCTCCGACACCCGGTACCTGCTCGCCCGACAAGCCCTTAACCAACTGCCAGGCGCTTATCAGATCCTCGAACTCGAATCCGGCACCGCTCATCGACCGCAGCGTCGCAGGCGCGCGCTTCGCGGTGCCGACGCTAGAGGCCTGCGGCTTCGATGTGTTCTTAGACTTGGCCATTGACTTCTGTAAGTGTGCAGCGCCGGATCATTGGCATATCCGTCGGCGAGAAGCAGAGCGCGCAGGCTCCTCCCGGCCTTATAGTGGACTTGAAGGCAATCCCCGATCGCAGACCTCCGGAACATCTCCAAAGGGTCGAGGACTGCCATCGGCCAAGTGCGGAAGTTCGGCGCCGAGATCGCACCACCGGAAAGCGGTCCTCAGTCCTGCTGCATTAACGCCCAAGCTAAGCGGCGGGCCCGCCCGAGGCGGGACTGTCTGCTTGAGCGCTTTGTTGGGCCTGGCGCTCTCTCTGCCGCTGTTCTCGCCGAGCCTGAGCTTTCGCACTTTCTTCTGTACGATCCTCGGTCGTGAAAATGTCTGCCTTAATACGATGAGATCCAGTGGTGAGATCGTGGATGTCTTTCTGCATTTTCTCCAAGCTCTGGGCAATTGCATATGCATGGGGCTTGCCTAGCTGGTAGCCACCTTTCAACTCTGACATGTCCACCACAAGCGAGTCGCTGTAGCTCTTCCCTGTAGCACTACTGTATGTCACATCTATCGCTAGCATTGAGGCCATTTTCCCGTCGTGATCTTCTGTCAGTTGTGTATAAGCGGAGACCCGTTCTTGGCCGGGGCCGAAATGCTTGAGCCCAATACTGAAAAAGTTTACATCCGTGAATTCAGCAAGAAGTTTCTCTGCAGACTGACCTCCGGCGAGGACTTTAGGCTTGAAGATGACATTCAAGGCAGGACCAAAACCGACGTTTTGAATATGTAGGCGAACAATGTTGATTGCGAAATCGAATGAGCTGACTGTTACCTGTAACTTTGGCTCGGTTTGAACCTCCCTCATCATTCGGGTCTCTTTAACGAGAACCCAAGTCAAGGCCGCATAAACCACTGTAGCGGCGGTAACGACGGCAGCGAAGAGTACTGTCAACGCGCCGGAGTTTTTGTTTAAGAGATCGAGAAGCTCGGTCATTTTTCTTTAGGCCGATCCCCATAAGAATAGGATCATCCCAGTTCTGTCTGTATAGCACCCTGCTACTATTTGCAAAGAATACGCCACACTCGTTGTCGTTTCAATGAGTTGCGACAGTGGGACCATTTATCACAGGCCCTGAAGCGGATCGGTGTACGCCCCACTCTGATGGCGGTCGGCCGTGGACTTCTGCTTTGGCTCGAACTGAGACAGTCTGTCTAACCTTCCGCGAACGTCCGCCTTCTAAGGTAATGGATATTGCTGGCGACGAGTCCCACCTAGAGACCAACGACCTATCCGATGAAACCTACACAAAAGTTTGCCATGCTCAGTCCCTAAAAATGACCCGAGCTCACGGGGGGCATATGACTCTGTGGACTCGGTGTCAACTCGTCATCGCAGCGGAGGCCTAGTGGATCCATGCCGGACCTGGTGAATCGGCGGGATCGCCAATGAGGTGATCTCCGTCCTCCGTAGGCAGGCCCCGCTTCGTGTGACTCCACGAGAAGCAACACCGTGTCCGGGGGCATGTGCTGGCGCACCACGGCGTGAGAGAAGGCGGTCACGGAGAGAAAGGAAGAACCAGAAACACGATGGCCACCACTAGGGCACCGGCAATCAGCCAGAGAAACCCATCGCGCGTGGACTGGAACAGGCTGAGAAACACGCCGGCGCAGAGGAGCAGAAGGACTACACCCATGACAGTCGGTTATTGTATCAAAGGGATCTGACAGGGCGAGGAAAACCGTGAGAGCGGAGGGAAGAGCGACTCCTCAATGATCGGTGAGAAATCCTTATCTGCTTGCATCTCTGTTCTGCGTGTCTCGGCGCCCACTCTGTCACCTTCCTTTGACAGGTGAGGGCACGGATAATCCTGTCCCGGTCGCTTCCTGTGAGAGACGCACACTGGCTGCACGAATCCGGTGACGTATACTTCGCCCAATCTGTTCCATGGGACATGATACGTGCCGCTGAAGAGATGTTGCCGCCTATTCCTCCCACTCCTCTTACGTGGTCCTGTTCTCGTCCTCAGCCCAGGGGACTCCGAGGCCTTTGGCTTCAATCTTAATCAGCTTCGCGAGATAACTACCCATATTAATACGTTCTCCACGTGCCTTCCTTTCTTTCACTTCACCAATCCGAAGCCAAATCCGTGGGTGAGGAACTGCCGCGATCGCTCGCTTCCACCATTTTTCCCACACGTCCGGATCTTTCCGACGACCCGACAAACTTATAATCTCGTCTAGTAACCGTGCTGCTGAATTAGTATCAGTGGCTGATGTCATGGCCGCTCCTGTACTTGGTTCCGGAAGTGCCGTGAGAAATGGATCGATTACAGGATCTGAGTCGCTATGATGCGGTTCTCCGAGTTCATACTTAGCCTGTAACTCTGGCAATTGAGCTTCCGTTTTCCACCAAGCTGACCCAGCATCCCAAATAAACAGAAAGTCTTTTTGCTCCCGTACCCCTACCGGCACAATCTGCCAATGCTCTAGGAACCCTCGCTTCAGAAGTTCACGATGGGCCTCGGCAAACTGTTCCATCACTTTCGACTTCGCCATATATCTCTTGATTTGCCAATAACCTACAAGATCGGAATATCGCTGTTCCGCATGTCCTTTTCCAAGATAGAAGAGATTATGCAGTAACTGATGTAGTAACTTTGAGAGTGACCCCTTCATTCCAGTAAATAGTGAGTGATCAATTACAAAACAATTGCCCATCAACAAACTGTCGCGATACCACGGAGCAAGCTCCACCTCATACTTATCTACCATCTCACCCTTCTTATTTGGTTGCCCTGGTAATACCACCGTTCCGAAGATCTTAAAAACAATCCCCTTGTTGCTTCGCAACCGTTTACGATTCAAGGGACCAATCCCTCTTGTCCCCTCCCCTACCTCAGTTTTGGTGCGACCTGCTGAAATCATGGTCCCAGCCATCCGTAAAAAGAAGCGATCGACCTCAGCATACGCAGCACCCGACGGCTCCTTCCCCGCCGCCTGCAGAATCTCTGCTCCTGAAATTCTCACAATAGGGTCTAAGACTTTTTTCCGCTCAAGCTGGCTAAGCGCCCAGCGTTCAAACCCACGGAAGAGTTCAAGATCCACGGAATTCGGAAGTCCTAGATCTCCACTCGCATAAATCACCAAAGGGATTTTCCGCAGCTCACCTCGATAGTACACCTCACGCACAACTTCCTTTTCGCGAAGTCCTTCTTTCCGGTTCTTACTTTTGACTTCCCAGAGAGGAATCGACCCCAAAATATGCTCTGCAAGCAATAAGACTGGAGCATTCAGAAGAAATCCCTTTTTTTGAGGATCAGGCACAGAATGGGAGGGATTTCCTTCCGAAGGTGTGACTAAATCAGCGTGTTCCATCGTAACGTAGATTAATCCTTCGTTAAGTCTCTAACGTAGTAGTTGCTTATAGCGATCTCTGATCGTTGGAGTTTCATATAGTTAGGACTGAATATCTTTCTGTCATCGATCGAACTTTCTCTCAACTATCGATCAGTTTCAGTCAACTATCGTTGATCCTCTTCGGTCAACTATCGAACCTGCGGTCAAGTATCGAAAATTGTTCGGTCAAGTATCGGAGGCCTGTGGATAACCGAGCATATGTCGAGAATCTTCTGAATATGGTCAGTAGTAGAGACACAGCCACTGCGAAAATGGCAAAAAAGAATAAAAGTCTCTTGTAATCTTTTCGATAGTTGAAAGAAGCGTAGGGTGGAAACAAGTTGAGGGCGTAATCTTTGGAAAGAATACACGCTACGCGCCTCTAAGATTATCCAACCTCGGATGTTTCGATTGTATGGGCGATTTCTCTATGACCATCCACGGTTTTTGTTTGGGATAGACGGGCGAGGGCTTTTCGGATCGCCTGTTCTGAGCGCGCGATGTCATATTCATGGTTATCACGAAAACTGATGCGCAAGTTAAAGCCATCAGGCCGCTCTTCGTAGACAACAGATTCATACCCTTTATGCACGCGGGGCTTACGATTGATTTCCTCTTCGAGGCGGCGTGTACTCCACTTCTCTTGCACGACCCGTTGGGCAAGGCGAAGGCACTTCTCCGACGATTTCACACTAGCCAACAGTTCCCCATGTAATGCTCCAAATTCATGCCCAGGTGCATAGAGGAGATCTTGAACCTCCTGAGAGAGATCCAACACTTTCAGCATCCGTGTAATCCGCGCGCGCGAACATTTCAGCTGTTTGGCAAGGTCCTCATGGGTTAGGCTATGCCGGTCGATCAATCGAGCAAAGGATCGTGCTTGTTCAAGGACGCCGAGGTCCTGCCGATGTATGTTATCGATAAGCGCAAGATACTCAGCGTCTTGGTCTGAATAATTGCGCACGATTGCCGGAATCGTGGCCCGGCCAAGTGCCCGGCTGGCTTCAGCCCGACGTGCCCCGGCAATAAGTTCGTACCGTCCATTCGTGGTGGTACGAACCAGAATAGGATTGATGACGCCGCGCTCACGTATCGACTCCTTCAATTCATTGAGCGCCTCCTCGTCTATCCCAATGCGAGGCTGATAGGGACTGGCATCAACTCGATCGAGTGAAACTTCCGTGACTCGTTCGTGTGTTCCTGCCCCAAAGACGGTGCGCATACTCTTGGCTTCTTCCTCACGGCGGCGATCATTGGCGACCGGAGATAAGGACTGATAATGCGCGTCAGGAAGTGAATCACCGATGTCGACCGGCTCCCGATCTCGTGACTTAGGTTTCATACTGCTATCCCCTCCTCCTCGTCGTTAAGCATCCGGTTGCTTGAGGATTCCCGGTGAATGCTGACCCTCGATCAACAGCTTCATCACTTGGTAGTAATCCCAAGCGGCACGATGATCCGGTGTTAAGCGCTCCACCGGAAGTGCGAGGCGATCATAAAGCGTCTGGCCCCGCATGCCCGATTTGGCAATCGTCGCGTCGATACGAATAGGTGGGAAGATCGGATAGTATTTTTCATACTTATTCTTAATACTCGTGAGCGTCGAATCCGTTACGGCCAGACGATGATCTACAGCGACAGGCAAAATGCCGGCAATGGTGGCACGGATGTCATAGTCCTGCTTCAAGAGGCTGAGACTCTCGATGACCTGATGGGATCCGACAAAAGACATATAATCCATCGCGATAGGAACTAGGAGACTATCGACCGTGTGATACACGGATTGCAGAATCGGAGACAGGCCAGGTGGGCTGTCGATGAGGATCAAATCGTAGTGCATATCCTTGACTGGAGCGAGGGCTTCGCGCAGTTTACCGACAGTTTCCGCACGATTCCCTGACTGGATCAATTTTGTTTCGGTTTCAGTCAAGGCTTTATCACTAATGATCACATCCAACGTTCCTTTTTCTGGCCCGGTACGCACGCCTTTGACAATCACCTCTTCAAGCTTAAACCCATTATCGAGGAGGTCGTGCAACGTGGAGTCGTGCTGGATCTTCAGGATATTTCTCAACGACCCTTGAGGATCGCTGTCAACTAGGAGGACGCGCTTTCCGTATAAAGCCGCAGCATGCGCGATGTGAACGGACGTCGTAGTCTTACCGACTCCTCCACGTTGATTATGGGGTGCTATGATCATGACTCGCCTCCCTCGTGGGTCCGTTGAACATCCCGTTGCCTAACCTCTTCCATCCCTCTCATCACTGACGGTCATACCTTTTCGCTGTTGCATCAGGATCTTTATTTTGTCTACGTCATCCAGAGTGAACATGCGATAGGAGTTTCTGGAGTTGCGTCGGGCATCTGGAATTTTTCCTTCTTTAATCCAACGTTTAAGCGTATCGCGATGAATACCAAGGGTCTTAGCGACCTCCGTCATCGTGAGGGCACTATCTGCCCTAGCCTGTTGTTCTTCCTTTCGACGTTGCTTAATACGACCAGCCAAGATAGCTGGGGTCTCTTTTTGGCGTTTGTACGTCTTCATGATGGATAAAAACCTGGGGTAGAAATTGAATATGCATAACCTAGGGTAACACGCTTGTATCAAAGAGATCAGTCCGTGTCAATGCATTATGTTGTATGTGACGGATCTAGAACGCCCATTTATGGGGTTCATTAAAGGCGTCTTCGTTAGTTGTTACGCGCGTAACATACTAAAAGAATAAAAGAGATGCATGTTTGTGTTGTTCGTGCGGTTCTATCGGTAAATAAGTGCACACCTGTTTCATGTAAGAGAAAGGCTGGCATCAAATACAGTACATATTGATTATTTTAATTGTACGTTTATGACGCCACCTACTTTTAAAATGGATCAAACAATGTCATGGGAGTGAGCAGATGCTGTAGCACTGGGGTAGGGATGTGAATCTAGAAGGAGATCGGTGTGCGGAAGATAGACGATCTGGAGTCTTCTGATGATAATTGAGAAACCTGAACGATGTTACCCGCGTAACATAACAATCTTTTATTACAATAGTCACTCTTTGTCTTTCTGCTTGTTACTCACGTAACATGATGGATTACGTATGAGAAAAATAACGCCGACCGTTTCATCATCTGTGTGCGATGAATAGAGAGTGTGACTTATAGTCAGAAGATTGAAGCGCCAGGTGGAGACGGTTAGGGTTTCAAGACAGGATCGAAGGAAAACATATTAGGGTAGTGGCGTCTAATATGATGGTACATTGTTCGACGCATGGTCTCGTACAAGACGTATTGATGGAAGGCGTCCTTGGTGACCACCATTCCGAGCGTAAGCAAATTGTCCTTGACAGTGTCCTCCACGTCAGCTCGCTCTTTAGGCTGAAGCGCAAGGTAGGATTGTTCAAGCAGGGCGCGGTCATCGGAGCTCAGAGTGAGCAGGCGGTTTTCGATTGAATGGTCGATGAGCGACCGGACTTTCAATCGGCTGCGCTGCGGGGGATTTTGGAACCTCCGTTTCTGGTAGGTGTACCATCGGACTTGATAGTGTCCAGGGGTATGAGCCCCACCTCTATCTACGACATTAACCAGATCTACGGACGGACTGCTCAACTGTCGGAGTGCCTGGCTGACAGTCTCCTTACTGAGACCGGTCTTCTCAGTCAGCGCTCGAATAGTGATGCGGACTCGATCCCGCCCTCGAGCAAGAGTCTCGCGCACGAGTTGGAGGAATACGCGTTGGGCGGAGACCGGAAGCGCCGTGAGTCCACCATCTAGGTAGCGATGGAGAATGGCGATATAGTGAAGCGGGGAATCACAGGCGTTGCGCAGCTCCTCAACGGATAGGGGCTCACTCTGGACGGCGGTTGGGGATTCCTGGTCGATCATGCCAGCGTGCTATCTCACTGAGATACAAGGGAGAGCGAGATTTATATTAAGTACTTATACCAATAAGCATCTTTGTCCTAGTAGATAAGTATGGTGGCAATAATAGGACAAATCCTTGGTCTTGTCCAGCAACTCCAAAAATAGGGATCCGGGATGATCTCCTTCTCGGAGGCCTTGATTCTTCGGAGGGAAGCGGGTAGGGTGCGGCGAGGTCGGGGAACAACCCGGAAAGACGGGTCGGGATGCAATCGTCTCCTGGTGGGTCGAATGGGTCAGCCGGAGCGTACGCTCTCCATTATATAGAGGGAGGGCAGGAGTGGCCTAAGTCTTCGGAGGGACCGCTCGATCTGCACGGTCCACCTCTCTCCTTTTGGATTAGAGAGAAGCGTGGTAGGCGGGGTCTGGGCGTGAGGCTCCGTCGACTGAGCGGGCTCACCATATATCTTATTATGGAGAGACGATGGTGAGATGGATGGAGTGGGAAAAGACATCAAACGGAGGGAGACGATGGACCTTGTCCCGCTGACTGCTGAACAGGCGCCTGATCAGCGCGCCTCCACGGCGCTGGTTCCGTTGTCGACGACGACGCTCCGACGGACCGGCGGGGAACTGCCGTCGGTCTGTCTCCAGCTCTCCGCCTCGACGTTGATCGGCTTGCGTGTCTATCTCGACGCCTTTGCACGGCACCTCACCCAGCAGAAGCCGGGGTCCACGACCGCCCGCACCTATTTCAAACGCGGCCGCTCTTTCATCACCTGGTTGGAGCAGGGGAGAGATCCACAGCTCCGTCGCCTCGATCGCGCCTGTCTGGAGGCGTATCGCGAGTGGCTTGATCGACGCTTTGCGAATCTCCGCACGAAGAATGGCTACCTGACCGCGGTGCGGCAGTACCTGGCCTGGCTCGTACCGCTGCATCCGGGCCTGGTGAACCCGGCGGACTTTGTCCACGGCTGGTCCTGCAGTCGGCAGCACACGCGGCGGCATCTGCCGGTGGAGGATGCGAAGGCGCTGTTGATGGCGTTGGAGACGGATCATCGAAAGACGGGCGAGCAGCGTGCGCGCAATGTCGCGATGGCCTATCTGATGCTCAAGACGGGGCTTCGCACGATTGAAGTGAGCCGGGCGCGGATTGAACATTTGCAGGAACACGTGCCGGGCGAAAAATGGAAACTGTGGGTGCATGGGAAGGGGAGAGAGTCCGCGGATGAGTCGGTGCAGCTGTTGAAGGAAGTCTATGAACGGATTCAGGCGTATCTCGCACTGAGACAGGGTCCATTACAAGGAAGTGATCCCCTATTTGCAACCACGGCCTGTCATGATCGGGGAGGAAATGTCGTGACCGCAGCGGGAAAGCGGTTGTCCACGCGGGCGATTCATCGGATCATCACGGAGGGACTGTTGCTCGCCGGTGTGAAGAAGCCGGGCATTGTGGTGCATAGTTTGCGGCACTCCACCCCGACCTTTGCGCTCCTCAATGATGCGAATCCGACGCGAGTGCAAAAGATGATGCGGCATCAGCACTATGCCACCACGGAGATTTATGTCGAGGAAGTGCAGAAGCTACTGGAGGGAGCGGAGGAGGCGGTGACGCAGATCTAGGCGGGCTATTCATGCAGGTTAGGGCGCCCATAGCAGATGGATCGGCACGAGCCAGAGTTTCTCGCCGAATGGGACGGCGTGATCACCCCCATAGAGCACGATGCCGGCGCGAAACCGTTTCCCCAGGAAATCGCGCAGGGCTTGCAAGGCCGCAAAGTCAGAGGCCGTCACGGTGGCGCTCGTTTTGACTTCGACGCCAGCCACCCAGCCGTCGGCTTGTTCCAGCACCACATCCACTTCCGAACCGCAGCCGGTGCAAATACCATCCATAACTTCGGAGATGCCGCAATCGCCATTCCTCTGTGGATTGCCTTTCTCGCTGTGCGCAAGATACCAACGAACCGATTCACGTATGGGTACGGACGAGTGGAAGATGTGGCAGGAATTACCGTCGTCCTGGCAATCTTCATCAGCGGGTTGGTTGTTGGGTACGAATCCCTTTCCCGGTTCTCTTCGCCACAACCTATTCAGCATCTGTGGGCAGTAATTCTGGCATCCGTGGTGGGATTTTGTGGCAATGAAGCTGTCGCGGTGTTCCGGATTAAAATCGGGAAAGAGATCGGTAGTGCGGCTCTCATTGCTGAAGGTCATCACGCCAGGACAGACGGGCTTGGCAGTTTGGCCGTCCTGATAGGGGCCCTGGGTGTGTGGTCCGGTTTTCCCCTTGCCGATCCGCTCATTGGTTTTGTGATTACTCTATTCATCTTCAAAATCGAGTGGGAGTCCGGCAAATCTCTGTTCGCGCGACTCCTCGATTCCGTGGATCCTGACGTCGTTGAAGAAATCGGACACGCCGCCCAACATGTCCCTGGTGCAGAGGGCATCACCGAGATCCGAGTTAGATGGATCGGCCATCGACTTCTCGCAGAAGTCAATATCGCCATTGCTTCAGAGCTCACTGTCGAGCAAGGTCATGACATTGCCAAAGAAGTGCGCCATCAGCTGCTGCATCACCTGCAGTATCTTGCCAATGCCACGATTCATGTTGATCCCCTCGGAGCTTCAGGAGAGTGCCACCATCGGGTCAGCGCTCATGCTCACGATGAGTTGCCGACTCATTCGTATTAAGAAAGGATATATCCAATGGAACAAAACGACGGTTCTCTTGAGATCATATTGCAGTTAGAGGGCTGAAGGATGGCTGGCACCAAACACCACACCAGCATCACAGTTGGAAAGTCTGGTTTGGTTCTCATGGTTCTCGATGGTACATGAACGATGGCTAGCCTCACGTCAATATTTTCCAGCGTCTGCAATGGTGCGAGATGTCGACCAGGTGCCGGCTGCGTCCAGCGACGTACCGCTTTGTACCGGTTTACCCAATGTGATCGTTCGACCTGTCGCTACCCCGTCCTCTGATTTCGGCGTTACCCTGATTTGACAGATGTTATACCGGACACCTATATTCGACGAAAACTAGTGGCTGTTTCATCTGAAAGCACCTTCGAATGAATCACGCTTTCCGCAAGTTCCTTTCAATTTCACTGGTACTCTGTATTCTCGTCGGCAGCGGAATAGCCCAGTCGCGATCCGCAGAACACGCCGACCACCATGCCGAGCATAAAGCGGCTACCCATGGGACGGCGCTCTGCTCCTGGATGTGCGCCGCAGGCACGGCGATCGGTACCGCGGTCATTCTGATTCCGGCAGAGCGTTCGACCGTCCTCCTTGTTCCGCTTCCCCATGTGGTGAATTTCTCCATTGAGCTATGCCGGGTATCCTCCAGCCGCGCTCCTCCTGCTTTTTCGCTCTAGTTCCCTAGCGCATCGATTAACCCAGCACGATGTCACCGTTCTCCGTCCAGTCCAAGGTCGGGGTAGCGGTAGCATTCATGCACAATTTCAAGAAAAAGGATTAATGCTAATGGGTCTGAAACGATTTTTCCCAAGATGTCTCCTATGCATCTTGTTTGCATCCTCTTCGGGAGTGACGGTTCCGTCCGCTCAGGCATCCTGCGGAGCGGTCACGTGTTTTGTCGTCGTCGGCTCCCAACAACAGGTGCCTCAAAAAGGCCTCTTAACGTTCAACACCATTTACAATTACACGCCCATGCGGACGGCGGAGGGTACCGACGGCATAATTCCCGCGGCTGATCAGGAGGGTCGTCGTCTCATTCTCGAACACCATAGAGAGGTCCGAACGATCACACAGACTGTCAACTTCGACTTGAATTATGGCATCACGGAACGCTTGGGCGTCCAGGTAACGATTCCTTACCTCTGGCGAACGCATAAACATATTGACGGATTGGGAGAAGATGGTGTCAATGGAGCAGGCGAACTAGTCCCGTTCCGAGACAATGGAATTGGCGATATGACCATTACGGCAAAGTACAACGTGCTGCCCACTCTCCGCAGCATGATTGTCGCCGGATTCGGAGTTCAGGTACCAACGGGGAGTACGAGTGCCAGGGACGATGGTGGGGCACTCATGGAGTCTCCGAGCCAGTTAGGAAGGGGTCAGGTGGGACTCATTGGATCAATCTATCAAACATATGAATTGATCCCTCATCGTCTGAACCAGTTTTTCTACGGAAGTTACCGCCACACGTTCCGCAATAATGATGGTTATCAATTCGGTGATGAATACAACCTCAGTTTAGGTGCCAATGGGTTCCCCTTTGAAAGCACACCATGGTTGGTACTGACCGGTCAGTTCAGCTGGCGATATCTGGTCCATGACAATATCAGCGCATCGCTGGAACGTTCACGCTTCCCAAGTGATGGAGGCTTTCCCGGCGAAACAATCATCCTCGATCCTCTCATTGCCGACCGCCGTTCGCCTAATACCGGGTCGACCTATTTTGCGTTCTCGCCCGGCTTTCAAGTGAGTCTTGATGGATTCATCGATTCACCGCTGACGAAAATGACATCGGTCTATTTCTATTCCCAGATCCCGATCGCGCGAGATTCCAACAACAATCTCGCCCAGGGCATCAGTTATATTTTTGGCATTACACGTTCATTCCAGATTTTGAATCCATAGAAATCGTTGAGGAAGAGGAGAAACGAGGGCGACGCAACCTATTCAACGACTGAGTTTCGTGTGTTAAGCAATAGCGGTAAACGCGTACATTTTAGGGAAGAACCTTCAGCAAGGCCCTCTCATGGGTGGATGCCTAATCTGATTTCCGCTTTCCTGTGCGTGCTCGGATAACAGGTTGTGTGATTTTGTAGTCATTCCAGACCTTAATCATCCTGACGGACGGGTCTATGCGCACCGTTGCGGAGCGTGTCACGAGGCGTCCCCATATGCGGGGCCATGGAATATCAGACCCACGCTTCCGCACCATGGTTATGGGAGAACATCCGCGCTCTCGGCGTAACAAAACCGGATGCCACTGTGTCGATGCTCGTCGTTGTACCAGCACACGTGCGGTCCCCCTCCAGGGTGGCAACCATTCAGGCGGGATACGTCGGCCGGTATTTACAGGTCCGGAAGAGGCCGTCTTATGATTGACTATGCTGCGCTCACTCAGGCACGGCAGTTATGTGCCTGATCCCCGGTCTCCTGATTCACATGTTGCCTCTTCACGCTACCGTCCCTCGCGGATAGCAGACAGTATGTGTCCAAATTCTTTCCTGAGTATCTCCGCTATCGCTTTGTACTGCATAGCGTTTTCGGAAAGCTTCGCCATTTCTAATTCCAGATTGACCGAATTTGCATCTAACGGAAGATCGGCGGCGGGAACCTCCGCAATCCGTTCCTCGGTGGTCACGATTGGTAGCATCAGATGGCGGGCATTCGTTGTATGCATAATCACGCCCATGGCATCCTGACGCGCAGCAGCTAATGCATCTTTAAAGTGGAGCTCTTTGGCACGATACCCTGGTGTTTCTTCATTAGCGATATTGGCTATACTCACACGGTGCTGGACCGATCGTAAATCCAAAACCCGCGCCAATTCAAACGATTCGTCAAAAATTTTCATGGCCCACCCTCCGTCTGCCAGCCAGTGGCAGTCGAATCAGATATTAACCTTAAGTCGATCGTATTTCCTCGATTTCTTCCACTTTTTAACATTCGCTCAGCTTATCCTTTCAGCATTCTCTCTGACTTGATTCGTGACATAGTAATCCCGTATAAGCAAAATAAATACCAATTAGTCACGATAATTTGTTAATTCAATGAATTCCAAGGAATAATCAGAACATAGTACACGATTGCAATAAGGACGGGCGTCAATTAACCTGCCACACAACGGTACCACACGTCATTTCTTTGACAGAAAATGGGGACAGTGATCGAAGGAAGGGGAAGAATTGCGACTGAAAAAGTGTCCGAATCGATGACGGAGCTTCATTGATTAGAAGCGGCCGCTAAGCGCCTCACTATATTGATGTTTGTCGAGCACCAAATTGCTGAAGAGTGCAGCGCCACAAGAAGGAACTAACTAGCCAGATGGTCCTTAGCACGTTGCAGTAAGTGTCGTAAATATTCTGGACAATAGGCGCTGCAGGTTCTGCTTCTTTGCTCTTTCGCTTAGCCTTTCCGTATTCTTCGTCACGAAGTTGCGCAGAGGCCGAAAAACGCATAGCCTGCTTAGGCTGCTTGTGTTGCTGTTTGATCGATAGTGCATTACTTTTTTGTGGTAATCAATGGCAGATCTTCACCCAACTTCTCGGTGCATCTAACCAATTGGTCATTAGTCGAATTTTAAGACCAATACTGCCATCAAGGCTGGTAAGTCTGCCAAAGTCTTAGATCAGTTTTCCATGTGGTAAGTATTGGCACGAAAACCCTTTGCATCTGTCTTTCCGCGATGGCCTGCACAGGCCTAAAAGTCCAACTATGCGATTCGCCTCTTCTGATAGACCTGCAGCTTGCGTGGGCAAGCTGTATTCGATTTTCTTAGCTTGGCTTCCTCTGACTAGGCCAGTTTCGCGTTCAGTGTTCGCACAAAGTTATGGCTCATTCGTTCATGATGTATCGCAGAGCGGTCATCCGGCCCAATCCCTTGGCATGAAAAGGATTATCCACGGACGAAGGTGACCGGTGAGTATCGTTCTTTGCATGCCTATCCGAAATATGCTGTTAGAAACGCGCTTGTCTTGCTTCACACAAAACGTCGGGGGGGAGGAATGGCATGGGTCGAAGAGTGCTGTATAAACGGGGCGTTGTCGCGATCATAATAATCATGTATCTGCTGGCAGGAAAGGCCTATGCAGGTGATGACAAGAAGCCGGATGATGCGCCGCCAAACAAGGTATTAGATTGTCGCTACCAGCAGGTTTCCAAATTCTCGGATAGTGAAACGATCAGTGATACATTTCCGACTGACGATCTCTTTCGCCCCCTCCTAGCCGATCCGAAACAGCCGCAGTTCTTCGCTCTCTGGCAAACCACCCAATCAAGCCTTGAAAGGACCAATGCGAATATCGGATCGATAGGTATTGGTGAGAATGTCGGTTTTTATACTAGGCGCAAGGGATGTAACGGCTGGCAGATCAGCCTGCTGACCGGCATTTTTGCGCAATTTGACTTGGATACGTCGAATGCGGAACTTATCAATGTCGACTTCAACGTCGGCGTCCCGCTGACCTGGCGTCACGGAAACTGGTCGGCGCGTCTGCGCTTTTATCACCAGAGCAGTCACATCGGGGATGAGTTCCTGGGGGCGCACCCTGGATTCAAATCGATCGGCCTCCAGTATGAGGAAGTGGACATGACCGTGTCGTATGATTTCCAGACATGGTTACGCCTTTATGGGGGAGGAGCGGTGCTGGTTAACCGGCAACCGTCCACGATCGACCGCTTTACAGGACAATGGGGATTCGAAGCGCGGACGCCGACGCCGTTGGGGCGATCATATGTGTTTGGTCTGTTCTCGAATCCGATCCTCTTTACACCTATTCTGACCACCGACTTTAAATCCGTCGAGGCGCAGGACTGGCATATCAATACGAACCTCTTGATGGGCTTCGAGATGTCTCGGGCCGGTTTCCTGAGGCGACTTCGGATTCTCATCAACTACTATCACGGATATAATCCGTATGGGCAATTCTTCTATTCGCAGAAGACCGAATCATTTGGTGTCGGCGCATATTTTATGTTCTAGAGACGTAGGACTCGGCGGTGGTATCGTTGAAGACTATGCCCTCCACAAATCGATTTCCTCAGTAGCGCCGTTTGTAAGAGATTACCGGGTCAGGCTTGGCGTGCCGACATAGCCGGCCATGAACGACAGGTTCGCTGGCCAAACGGGAGGCGGACTGCTTGGTAATGATGCACATGTTGCGACTCGTGGCATGAACGAGCGAGCTGATGCGTATACACCGACCTCAATTAAATTAATCACCAGCAGTGCGACAGCAATTCCTTTGTATGGTGGGGAGCTCATCGAGCGGATAAGACAAAGATTACGGTACCAAAGCTACCGCAGTATCCGACGAGAAGCCAAACTGACTGTCAGCGCCACAGTGGCTCTTTAGCTGTGGGACCAGCGCGGTTGTACAAGGTCAAAACTATGGCGAACTTTATCAATCGCCTTGTCAGACCTCCATTGCCGTTGCCTATCGAACCGGCATACCATTCCTAAATTCGAGCTTCGACTGTCCCTTTGGATTATTACAGGAGATTCTTGCGCTTCTCTTCGAATTCCTCTTTACTGATCTCTCCCCGAATGTAGTGCTTTTTTAGAATCTCTAACGCTGATTCCAATTCTTGTGACGGTGTGCCAGGCCGTCCTTGTTCTAACCATGACTTGACCCACAGTACGACTGCGACTATTCCCACTGCGAAAAAAGCAATCATCAACACATAACCAACCAGGCCCCAAAGTCCTATCATTGGTTCGTGCATGCTGGCTCTCCTTTAGTTTTCAACCAACTGCTCATTGCCGAGCCCATCCCGCCGATGGGATTGTCGTATAGCTGGCCATCTTGTCTCTCAATCTATTTCTTATGGTTTGATCCGGGGCTGATTCGGAGAAGCGACGAGCGGTCGCTTTCGAGCTGGACCGTCGTGTGTTCGATGCCGAATCGTTCGCGGAGAAGCGCCTGAAGATCTTTCAAGATATGCTGGCCATCAGACAGATCCTCCACCAAAACATGAGCACTCATGGCCTCCTTCCCTGAAGTGAGCGTCCAAACATGAAGATCGTGGACATCGCGGACACCATGGGACACACGCATGGCAGTTTCGATCGCTCGGACATCTAGGTGCGGTGGAACGCCTTCCATTAAAATCTGTGCCGCTTGCTTGATCAGATGCCAGGTGCGAGGCAGGATGAACAGGCCGATCGCTCCACTGATCAACGGATCGGCAAGTGTCCATCCTGTGAATTGAATGATGAGAGCAGCGGCGATGACGCCGAGCGAGGCCATGGCGTCACCGAGCACTTCGAAATAAGCGCCGCGAAGATTCAAACTCTCATCGGCGCCCTTATGAAGCAGCCACATGCTGGTGAGATTCACGCCCAACCCGACGACCGCGATCGTCAACATGGGGCCGGCTAACACGTCCGGCGGCGACCAGAGGCGTTGATAGGCTTCGAAAAGAATGAAGATCGCCATGCTGAGCAGCAACACGCCGTTTGCGAGCGCGGCCAGAATTTCCATGCGCACGTATCCATAGGTATTGGTCACCGTGGGCGGCTTGGAAGCAAACCAGATGGCGAATAAACTCAGACTGATGCCCGCTACATCCGTCAACATATGACCGGCATCGGCCAGCAACGCTAAGCTTCCCGTGAGCAGGCCGCCAACCACCTCGATGATCAGAAACATTCCCGTCATCAGAAGGACTGTCAAGAGGCTTTTTTGTTGTCGAGATCTATCGTGTGTCGAATCCGGCAAGAGCGCCCTCCCGTATTATGATCTTTGTATAAATAATGAAGTGGCAATGCGCGTGAACTATACTCTGGGGCATGAGACCTCCAGGAACCGCCCAGCAACTAGAACGGCGACGCCGACAGGCCATCCGGTTGCTTAAGGCGGACACCGCCCTGTTGGCGATCGCACGGGCCGTGGGTGCCTCCGTGACTTTCGTATTCCGGTGGGCCGAGGCCTATCGAAAACAGGGGCTCCCTGGATTGCGGTCACGACCCACCCCCGGTCGTCCCTCCAGCCTCTCCGTGGCGCAGAAGAAGCGGCTGGCGACCTGCTCCTGAAGGGGCCCCTGGCCAGGGCTATCGAACCGATTTATGGACCTTGCAACGTGTGGCGCAGCTAATCTACCAGCAGTTCGGGGTGCGCTACCATCCCTGTCATGTCTGGAAGCTCCTGACTCAGTTGGGATGGAGTTGTCAGAAGCCCGAACGCCGAGCCCCGCTACGGGACGACGCGGCGATCGCCCGGTGGAAGCGCACACGCTGGCCCCATATAAAAACGCCGCACGACGTGGGGCCCATCTGGTCTTCCTCGATGAATCGGGCTTCCTCCTCATCCCGAACGTGGTCCATACCTAGGCGCCGAAAAGACACACGCCGGTCGTGCACTATTTTTACAAACAGGATCGGATCTCCGCGATCAGTGCGCTGATTGTGTCGCCCAAGTGCAGGCGAGTAGCGCTCTCTCTCAGAGCTGCGCCGCCGCAATCTCACGGATTGGATGTTGGAGCATTCTTGCGCCACCTGCTCCGGCATCTGCGGGGCTGCGTTGTCCTGCTGTGGATCGGGGAGCCATTCATCGTCGAAAAGCTGTCAAACAATGGATCACCGCCTATCCAAGGCTCCGCGTGGAAGAGTTCCCGGCTTACGCTCCGGAACTCTGTCCGGCGGAATATGTCTGGGCCCAGGCCGACCGCGCCTTGGCCAACAGCGCGCCCACGGATTTGGCCCAGCTCAATGGGCTACTCCGCTACGCGGTGCGGCGCATCCGAAGGTCGCCGCCACTCCTGTGGTCCTGTATCCACGCGATCCGACAGCGTTTACATTTCAGCTCGATTCCTGTCTCGATGAGACGTGCGACCAGTTGCCCGCAGAAACAGCGAACCTGTTCTGGGGTGTAAGCCTCGTTCGTGATTGTGTGAGGTTGAGCGTTCATGGCGTCGAATACTCGGGGTCGGGCAGCCACGGTCTCGTGGCTGCCCGATTGTCCGTTACACTAGAATGTCCACCGTGCTCCGGCTTGCCAAAGCGCCGGAAGGCCGGGATAGATGCCCCGTGATCGGTCCACAATGACGTCCTGTCCGAGCATGTTCTTCCCCGTGAAGAAAAAGGTCGTATTGATTTTCTTCACGTGTTGGTTGACCGACGCGTTCAGCATGCACCAGCCTCGCACGATCCCGCGCTGTCCGTTCGGCGTGGGAATCACGGTGTTGCGGTCGTCGGCGAACTGATCGCTGACGCACTGCGTTTCGACTCTGGCGTTAAACGGCCCGAAGCTGAAGGCCCGGTTGGCATAGCCGATCCCTGCTGAGATGAGATGTTCCGGAGAGTAGGGGAGACGGTTGCCGCTGGTATTAAAGTTTGCTGGCTCGCCCGGTAGTAGTGCACCACCAGTAATAGAGCTATTACGCGCTCCTTGAAAATTTGCTTGAGCAACCCACGTATAGTTGAAATCGAGCGTGACATCTTGATCGTCATTCCGTCCGGTCACGGCGTCCAAGATATCCAGTTGCGCGGCAACCTCGGCCCCGCGATGTTGCGTTTTGCCAGCGCTTGTCAAGGTGGCGCCGATGCCGCCTGCCACTGACTGAGAGATGATCTGATTGGAGAAATCGATCTGGTAACCGGTAACCGAGTACCCTAACCACGGAACCAGATTCCCTCTCACACCTAACTCGTAGGTCCAATTCAGTTCAGGTCCCAGATCCACGACTTGTCCGGTGCCGGTGATGGCGTCGGAGATCTGTGGCGGCGCCATACCACGATGGGCGCCGAAGAAGAATGTGTTGTTCTTGAACGGAGAGTAGGTTACACCCACTCCGGGTAATACTTCAGTAAAGTTGGTCTTGCCGAAAGACCCGTTGCCGTTGTTCACACTAGCCAAGCGGTTATCTTGATCATAGGTGATATGTTCGACACGGAGCCCCGGTGTCACCGTGAACGGGCCGAAGAACAACCGCTCTTGAGCGAAAAATGCATAGGCGTTCGTTGTGCGCTTATTGTTCTCGCCAAGGCAACTGTCGTTGCCTCCACCTATCACACCGACACAACTTGAGAATGCTCCTAAGCCGGATACAAGGTTGCGCAGCTGTTTACGGTCCGATTGCTCGTACATATACCGCGCTCCGAAATCCGCTTCGCCTTTTATCCCTAGCAGTGAGTGGAGATAATGAAACCGAGGCTCGATTCCCCACACCCAATATTCCCGCTCGTTGGTGAATCGCTGATTCGCCGGGACGACGCTAAAAGCGGTGGCGGGTAGAGAATTACCGAGCTGTACACCGCCGACTGGTGCACCACCCGCATCAACACCCTGCTGCGCCTGACGTGACCAGTCTCGCTGAATATAATGACCGAAGAGGTTGATGGTTGAGGTCAGATTCGCCGTGAACATGTGATTCACAGCGACATGATAGCCGAGCCGCAGAAAGTCGAAACGATCGTTGTTGAACGGGGTCTGCCGATCACTGCCACGAAGCGACCAGTCCGCTTCCGTCAGGCCTTGGTACCCGATCCCTGAATTTTCGCGATAGTAATTGAACTTCGCGAGGATCTGAGTCCGTTCGGTCAGCTCGTGGACGAATTTGAACGTCAGGTCATCGGTCTTTGCACGAATATTGGTGAACCGAGGGGTATCCATTTGCGAATGAGTGTAATCGACCAAATAACCGCTCTTGCCCCAGGTGCCTCCGTAGTCGAAGTGTGTGTTCAGGTAGTTCAAGTTGCCACCCCATACTTGGAAATGTCCTTCCGGCGTCGTCGGCGGCATGCGGGTAATCAGGTTGATGACGCCTCCGATAGTTTGGGGGCCGTACATCAGCTGGCCGCTACCTTTCAGCACTTCGATTCGGTCGAATCGGAAGATCGGCGGAAAGTAGTATGACGAGGGATCAGCGTAAGGCATCAACATGATCGGTACGCCGTCTTCCATGATATGCACTTTCCGACTCCGGGTCGGATCCAAACCACGGATGCCGATATTGGGCCTGATGCCCAATCCCTCTTCGTCCCGGATGTGAACACCTGGAACTTCCCTCAGAGCTTCGTTGATGGTGAATCGGTGGTTATTCTGGATTGATTCAGAGGTAACCACCTTTCCCGATCCGGGAATGTGATCCATCGCCGTCGGCGACGTCCCGATGATTTCGGTCAAGGGAATTTTCAACGGCTTTGGCTCGACCGGTGTGGATTCAGTCGCAGAAGCCTCCTGTGCCGTCGTCGAAGACTTAGACTGGGCCCCCTTGTCCGTGGAAGACTTCTGGGTTGGCACATCTTCCATAGTTGAAGTTTCTTGCGGTGCCGGCTCTTCAGCACCCACGGGTAGGTTGCTCGTGAATGCAACTATCAGCGCGAGACCAGTGATAATAATGTTAGTTCCTATTCTCAATTTCAAAAACGACAACCTGTTCACACGCTTCCTCCTTGCGCGATGGGCTCTAATGGCCTCTAGGGGTGAATAACAATGAGGCTTCTGCTACAGAAGAGCAAAAAGCTCAGGATATTGAACGGTAACGTCTCTCGACATAGAGGAGACGATCGGGTTGATTCATATCAATCATCTTCATCCACGTACGCAATGCCGATAGGGATCTCATGCCGAAATGCTCCATGAAGCCATCATACGTGAACTTACCGGAGCGAATAACTGATCGGCATCAGGATCGCGACTTGTGGTTTCCCTAACGGGTAGTCCAGTTTGAGCGGAGAGGCTTTTTTTAGGGTTTCCATCGCATCGTTATCCAGAATCGACCGGCCGGAGCTTTCTTGTACATCTACCATCAATACCTGACCGTCATCTCGAATGACCGCCCGGAGAATCACCTTGCCTTCCCAGCGATTCATTCGAGCCATGACCGGGTAGTTTTTGAGCTCGTCGATTCGCCCGAGCAACGCCCTCATCAGCCATCCGTAGTCTGCCTTGACTGCCGGTGCTGCCTTGAAAGGGGCTGCCGAAGCTACGACCGGTTCGGCGCTGAGTTGTTGCGGTGGTGTCTCGCTCGTCGCGTGGACTAGAGGTTGTTGGGCGACCGGTTCCGCAGCTGGCGTGGCGGGTTCGTGTGAAGCGACTTCTTTCGTCGGTAGAGGCTCTTCTTTCACGACCCTATCCTGAGTCACTTCATGATGCTCGACAGTTTGTGTGATCGTGGTCGAAGCGGTTTGATTCACAGTGGTCGCTTCCATAACGTCCTGGACGGATTGCGGGGTCTGATGAGGGATCACCTCTTGTTGAACCGGCTTCGTCATCACGTGGGACGGTACCGACTTAGGTCTTACAGTCTGCATTTTCTGTGGCTGTTCAGGTCTGCTTTCCGGGAGAGGCTCCACTGTCGGTTGAGGACCTGGTGATTGAACCAATGCCACATTCCACTGATAGGAATTGGGTTCAACCGATAGCGTGAATCCCGACATCAGGCCCACAGCACCGGCGGCCATCATCGCATGGAACACTACAGAATAGGCCCACCCCTGCCGATGCAGGCGGGCATGAATGGAATAGCTTGAGGGGAGCGACGTCATGATTTCACCACTTCAAGGCTGACCTGTCCGAAGCCCAGGCTTTTCAACTCATCCACCACCTGGACAAACCGTTCCAGGATCGTGACCTTGTCGGCGCGGACGACCACCAATGATTCCCTTGGTTGGCGCTCAAGCACGATTCGCAATCCATTTTCAGGCACGGCAGAATCGTTCAGATACATCTTCCCTTGCGAGGTTAACGTAATAACCACCGGGACATCTTTTCTATCCGAAGCTTCGGTCGCTTTGGCCAAATCGACTGGAATCTGACCGGTAGTAATAAACGTTGCCGTCGTCAACACGATCACTAATAAGACCAGCATGACGTCAACCAGAGGGATGACGTTGATTTGGTTCAATTCTTTATCCATGTTGCTGTTGCGCTTTATACAGGGAGATCAGCTCGGACACTCGCCTTCGGAGGGCGTTGTTCATCACGACGCAGGGGATAGCCACTAGAAGCCCTACCGCAGTAGCCTTAAGTGCAAGGCTCAACCCGACCATGATTGTACTGACGGCAATGGTCTTCGAAGTCCCTAGAGTATGGAAGGTCAACATAATTCCAAGGACCGTTCCCAACAGTCCGATGTAGGGAGCATTCGCTGCCACCGTCCCGATAATGACCAACCGCTTGGTGAGAGCGATCTCGAATAGCTGCTGACTAGGATAATGGGAAGGGTCGATCCGTCGATAAAATTGCCATCGTTCGACGGCGACGGCCACAGCCCAGACGCTTAAAACAAACAGCAGGCCAATGATTCCATAGTCCACGATTTCTTTTAGCGCTTCCATGACGATGATTCCCTTATCGCTACTCTCACTTTCTGATAATGTTTCTCAATACCATCCATTCGCTGATTCTGTCAACCGGGAAGTTCATTTCGCTTTCGCTGTCTTGTTTTCAAGAAGGTCGCGCATCTTGCGAACATCGGGAAGACTCGTCGCATCAAATAAAACGGTATGCGTCGCCGAAACCCGCAATTCGACGGCGGTGCCAGCCTGGTAGACGCTAGTCGAACTCTCGCTGCTATGAATGAGTTGGCCGGAAGGGAGCCGGACGGCATAGAGATTTTCAGAGCCTCGGAACTGTCGAGTGACGATCCTGGATTCTGCCGATTGGTTAGGCCTGAGATGAATGTCGTCCGGACGAATCATGACCACGACCGCGGCTCCTTCCGCACCGTTGAGCGTATTGGGGAATTCACCCAGCTCCGTGTGAACCAACCCCTGTTGAATCCGTCCGGTGACAAAGTCGGCTTGGCCCACAAAATCGGCCACGAACCGCGTGGCGGGGAGATGGTAAATCAGCTCCGGGGAATCCATCTGCTCGAGCACTCCCTGATTCAGGACGGCGATGCGGTCCGCCATGGCGAAGGCTTCGTCATGATCATGCGTCACTAAGATGGTCGTGGTTTTCATCCGGCGTAACAAGGCATGGACTTCCTGCCGCATACGGCCCGCCATATCGGGGTCAAGGTTGCTGAACGGCTCATCGAGGAGAAGCAAGACAGGATTCTGCACCAGCGCTCGGGAAAGCGCCACTCGCTGCTGCTGTCCTCCCGACAACTCATGCGGGTAGCGTCGGTCGAGCCCTTCGAGGCCGGTCAGCCGCAGCATTTCTTGAACCCGACATGTCCGTTCCGCCCGCGACAGATGATGAAGCCCGAAGGCGATGTTCTCGGCGACGCGCAGGTGTGGAAAGAGGGCGTATTCCTGAAAGACCATGCCGACACGGCGGTCCTCCGTTGGAATTGTTCCTGAGGAAGAGGAAACCAACCGGCCCGATAAAAAGATTTGTCCGGACCGAACTGGTTCAAACCCGGCGATGGCTCGTAGGACGGTGGTCTTGCCACAGCCGGACGGTCCGAGCAAACAGAGGATTTCGCCTTCTCGTGCAGAAAATGAAATATCGCGGATTGCCGGTCTGCTGGGATCATAGGCACAGGACACAGAACGGAGTTCTAAGATGGAAGAGGCCGGCGTGGAGAGGTGGAGGTGACCTTCATGCCGGTCGGTATCCACCTGTGTGATGTGTGAGGGTGCGCTCATAGTGGTTTCATGCTGCCCGCCAATCACGGGATAGCAACAAGACGAGCGCCGGTAGGCCAACGAGCACAATCAATAAGGCGGACGGGGCCGCCAGTTGGTAATACTCTTCACTCGCTTCCAGCCAGACACGGATCGCCAGGGTGTCAAACCCCACTGGTCTCAACAACAATGTCGCCGGGAGCTCCTTCATCGTCTGCAAAAAGATCAAGACCCATGCCACGATAACCCCGTTGCGAATGAGGGGCAGCGTCACGCGACGCCAGGTTTCCCGAACGGTCAGCCCCAAGGTGCGGGCGACTTCTTCAAGATTCGGCGTGATTTGTTGAATCGACGGTTCGAGCGACTGGAGGCCGGCTGGGAGATAATGCAGGACATAGGCGACAATCAACACGATGACCGTCCCATAGAAAAACGGAAGGACCTTGAGAAAGAGGATCAACACCGCGAGCGCAGCGACCGGTCCTGGCAGGACATAGCCGGCATAGGCGGCTTGCAGGCAACCGGTATTGAGCCAGGTCGGTTTTCGGCTGGCGAGGTAGGCGAGAGGCAGCCCAATCAAGACGCCGGCCGTGGCGGCCAGGGTCGACAGTACGGCACTGTTCCAAACGAAGCTGAAGAAGCGGGCGTCGAGAATCGCCTGGGCCTCCGGGGTCAGGCTCCATGTCACCAGGAGAGAGACAGGGATTCCGAAGGCCAAGCCGATTACGGTGCTCAAGCATGTCGTCAGCGCTGCCGTGTGCACCCATCCGCACTGGATGCGTTGCGGCGCTCGAAAGCGCCCGCTGGTTTGGTAAAACCGGCTCTTTCGACGAAACCATCGTTCGGTCAACAAGAAGAGGAGCGCTAGGATGACTAAGAGGATGCTCAGGATACTTGCGGCCTGGTTGTCGGACCGTCCGGTCATTTGCTGAAAGACGACGGCACCGAAGTCGGAAACGACGTACAGGATGACAAGGGCGACACCGGCGACGATGGATGGGCGTAGCAACGGAAGGGTGACGAACAGCATTCTCCGAAGTGGCGACGCGCCACAGGTACGGGCGACTTCTTCAAACGAGACGTTAAAGCTTTGGCAACATCGTGGCGACGACATTAATATACGTTCGGCATGGTTATGCTCCCGAAACGATGTCATTGCAAGTGTGGGAGTGCTAACCGCCGCTTTAGCCGTTTGCGGCCCTGGCTCTCCCGGGCCGGACATTGCCATTGGCCTCCTGATCGTCGCCCTTATCCGCAATCGCCATTGTCTGCGAAGTTTCCCGAGAGTTCCTATTTTCAAAATGACCCCTCAAGCGCCACAGCCTCAGCCAAACGCTCATCTTTTTGTACTGAATCTCAGTGACCAATGATGATCTTCCATCGTTAGATGTCGCATGAGACAGGCCGCATCCTTAAAGCCTTATGTGGCCGCCTTTTTGTCAGAAATGGATGTGAGTACGGGTACTTCCAATGTAGCCCGTTCGACGATTCGGTGTTCCATCCACCGGTAGAGCACCGGCAGTACCACGAGTGTCAAGGCCGTTGACGAAAACAACCCTCCGATCACGACCGTGGCAAGCGGTCGTTGGATCTCGGAACCAGGACCGGTCGCCAGCAACAATGGAATGAGCGCCATCATCGCGACCAACGCAGTCATCAGCACGGGGCGCAACCGCAGGACCATGCCGGTCAGCACCGCCTCGTCCAATGGCATTCCCTGATCTCGCAGCTGGTTGATATAGGCGATCTTCACCACCCCATTGAGCACGGCGACGCCGAACAAGGCGATGAAGCCGACGGAAGCGGGAACCGACAGATAGAGCCCACCTAGCAACAGCGCCAGCAGACCCCCGACCATCGCAAACGGAATCGCCAGGAGAATGAGCGCCGCCTGTCTCAGATTTCCGAATGTCAAGAACAAGAGCAGGAAAATGAGCGCAATGACCACCGGCACGACCACCGCCAGGCGGACCATCGCCTGTTGTTGGTTTTCGAATTGGCCGCCCCACGTGACATAATAGCCAGGCGGAAGCTTCACCAGCCGGTCTATCGCGGCTTGCGCTTCTTCGACTGCGCCGACCAGGTCCCGTTCCACCACATTGGCTTCGATCACAATCCGGCGGCTGGCATGCTCACGGCTGATCTGCGCCGGGCCGTCCACAATTCGAATGTCGGCCAAGTCCCGAAGTGGAATGCGTGAGCCGTCCGGCGCCGTCACCCATAGGGCCGCGATCGATTCGACATCGGCGCGCCGATCATCAGGAAATCGCACCATGATCGGAAACCGCCACTGTCCTTCGAAAATCTCCCCGGCTGCAATCCCGGCACCGACAGCCTCGATCACCTCTGTGATCTCGGCCACGTTGATGCCATGACGTGCAATCTTGGCACGATCGATGTCGAGCTTCAGATAGTAGAGGCCCGATACCTGTTCGACCCGCAGATCGGACATGCCGCGCACATCCCGCAGCACCCGGGCCATCTCATCCGCCTTCACCCGCAAGGTTTCAAGATCCTCACCGAACAGTTTGACGGCGACCTGGGACCGGACTCCCGAGACCAATTCATCGACACGCATCGCAATCGGCTGAGACAGCCCGAATGCGATTCCAGGCACTTCCTCCAGCCGGCGCCGGACTTGGTCCTCAATAGCGGATTTGGACTCAGCTTGCCAGTCGGATTTGGGCTTGAGCAAGACATACATGTCACTGAGTTCCATCCCCATCGGATCGGTACCCAGTTCATTCGCTCCCGTACGGGAAATGACAGAGCGCACGTCCGCGATCTCGAGCAAGAGTCGTTCGACGTCCCCGGAGATCTTCAGCGATTCGGTCAAGCTGATGCTGGGAAGCCGCATCATATTCACCACGATCGTGCCTTCATCCATGATGGGGACAAACTCCCGGCCGATGAACGGAATCAGTGCCGCCCCCCCGACGAGCACTGCGGCCGCGATGAGGACGACCAGACGAGTGCGGTGGATGGCCCGCTCTAACAGCCGACGATACCCTCGCCGCCAGCGTTCCAGCAGAGGCCCGCTCTTCTCCGTAGCCCGAGGCTTCATGAGCACCGCCGCCAGCACAGGAATGACTGTCATCGAGAGCAGTAACGAACTTAAGAGCGCGATGACCACCGTGAGGGCCAGCGGTACAAACATCTTGCCTTCCATCCCTTGGAGCGTCAGGAGCGGGACAAAGGTCAACGCAATGATCAACTCCCCGAACAAACTTGGCTTCCTCACTTCCAGGACGGCGCGTAAGACGACCGGCAACCGGTCCGTGATCGAGAGGGCGAAACCCTTAGTCTGCTCGGTCAGATGGCGCTCGACATTCTCCACCTGGACGATGGCCGCATCGACGATCATGCCCAGGGAGATGGCCAGACCGCCAAGAGACATCAAATTCGCAGATAGGCCGACCTGTTGCATGATCAGGAAGGTGGCAAGGACGGCTAGTGGTAAGGTCAGGGCGACAACCAGGGCGCCACGCAGATTCCGAAGAAACAAATACAGCACGAGGATGACGACCGCGACGCCCTCCAGCAAAGCGCGCTCGACGGTATCGAGGGCCCGTGTCACTAATTCGATGCGGTCCAGGAAGGGCACCATCTTCACACCGGTCGGCAAGACCCGATTGATCAGCTCAACCTTGTCTTTTACCGTGGAAACAATCTCCCGACTATTGCCGCCCCGCAGCATCACGGCAATCCCTTCGAGCACCTCACCCTTCCCGTCACGCGTCGTCCCTCCCAAGCGGATGGCCGTGCCTTGGCGAACCTGGGCGACATCCCGGAGGTAAATGGGCGTGCCCTTGTGCGCCGCCACCACGATCTGTTCCAAATCCGCCGCAGAACGGGCCAGTCCTACGCCGTGGACGACCAATTTATCTCCGCCCTGTTCGATGTAGCTGCCTCCGGCATTTTGGTTGTTGCCTGCGACGGCCGTATGGACCTGGCGCAACGTGAGTCCAAAGCTCGCCAATCGATTGGGATCCACGAGGACTTCGTATTGCTTGGCCAAGCCGCCCAACGTATCGACATCCGCGAGGCCTGGGACCGCCCGCAGCATCGGACGGATCACCCAATCTTGAAGGGTCCGCAAGTCCATGAGCGTCTGCGTCGACCCCTCGACGAGATACATGTAGACTTCGCTCAATCCGGTGCTGACGGGTCCCAGCACCGGCTCGGCGCTTGCTGGAAGCCCCGATTGCGCCCGAAGTATCCGTTCCAGCACGAGTTGTCTGGCGAAATAGAGATCAATCCGGTCCTCAAAGACCACCGTGATCACGGAGAGTCCGAATCGCGAAATGGATCGCATTTCCGTTTTGCCCGGCAAGTTGGTCAATTCGATCTCCAAGGGGAAGGTCACGAGGCGTTCTATTTCCGACGGAGCCAAGGACGGCGCGCGGGTGATCACTTGAACTTGAACGGGCGTCACATCGGGAAACGCATCGATCGGCAGATGGCGGAAGGCCGCCACGCCGCTCACGATGAGCCCGAACGCGCCGAGCAACACGATGAGCCGTTGTTCGAGCATGGTGCGAATCAGCCGTTCAATCATGAGCCGCCCTCCGATGGGAGCTGTTCGCGAAGATACTCTGACTTGATGGCATAACTGCCTTGCGTCACCACTTCGTCTCCTTCAACGAGCCCTGTGATGACCTGAACGTACTCGGTTGAGGTCTGGCCGAGGGTCACCTCGCGGGGTTCAAATCGACGCGGTCCCCGCACAGCGAAGGCCACTGTCCGACTACCGACTTGTTGAATCGCTGCACGTGGAACGCTCAAGACCGATTGCTCGTCAGTAACCAAAAGAACTTCGGCGAACATCTCCGGCCGCAATCGAGCATTAGGATTCGACACGTCCGCGCGCGCCATGACCGTCCTGGTGGCCGGATCGATCACGGCGCCGACATACGTAATGGCCCCTCGAAACGTCGTGTCCGGATAGGCCGCCACCCGCACGACGATGGTCAGCCCGGTTTTCAATCGACCAGCCTGTTGTTCCGGGAAATCGGCGCGCACCCACACGGTCGAGAGATCCGCCACCGTGAACAGCATCTTATTGGGATCGACCACTTCGCCGATCGTCGCGTTCCGCTCGATCACTTCCCCGCGAAAGGGAGCTCGGAGGAAAACTTGCGCAACTTCGGCATGCGGCAATGTCTTGGCTGCCAGGCGCTCGATTTCCCGCTCCGTCATGCCGAGTAAATGCAGCTTTTCTTCCGCTTCATGGAGATCGGCGCGCGCGTTCTCATAGTCAGCCTCCCGCCGTTGATGTTCACCCGCGCCGATTGCGCCGCGATCCAGCAGCGCTTGCGCCCGGTCGAGAGCCTTTTCCGTCACACTCAAGACATTCCGTGCTTTGCGATATTCCAGTTGAGCTTCGCCAAAGGCGGGACTATCGAGCAGGAGAAGCCGGTCGCCTTCTTTGACTCGGTCTCCCAGGTTGGCATACACAGCCACGATACGCCCGGGAACTCTCGCGCTGAGATGAGCCAATCGATTCTCATTCGCCAAAATCTTCCCCGCCTGGGCTTTGAGGGTCGTCCGGATCGGGCGGAGAGCGACTCGTTCGGTCTGAAGATGGCTAAGGGTCGGACTTCCTTCCAGCAATTCGAGGATACCGGGCTCAGAGGGAGATGCCGTCGCTGTCGGAGGCGGCGGCTTCGGAGCATCCTCCTGCTTTGACTGACAGGAGAGAATGCCCGTCAGTATCAAGAGAAACGGTACGATCCGCAGAGAAACCAACGAGACACGCATGACAAAGATGCTCATGGCAATCCTCCCACCGCCCGTTCCAGCCGGGCCAACGCGATGGAATGATCGGCGCGCGCTTGGGCATATTCGAGCAAGGTCTGGCGATTGACGCGTTGCGCGTCAATGACTTCAAGCAGGCTGGTCGCTCCATGGCGAAAACTGAATTGGGCAATGTCGAGGGCTTCCTTGGCCTGATGCAGGAGCCCTTGCTCAAAGACCTGCATCTGGGCTTGCGCAGTTCGCATCTCCTGAAAATGCTGCGTGATGGTCTGCTCCAATTCCTGCTGCAGTCGATCTCGCTCCGCTTGCGCTTGCTGATGCGCGCCTAATGCCGTGCCGATTTCACCTTGTCGGCGATACCAGATGGGCAACGGCACACTCAAGCCTCCGGTAAAAGCGAGATCGCCGGCTTCGCGATGGTACGTACCGAACACGGACACGTTCGGCATGCGGGAGGCGCGTTCCTGTTCGATCGTAAATTCGGCTTGTTCAACCGCTCGTTGCTGCCGGCGAAGGGCAGGCTGCCGCTCACGGGCTTGATCCTCCAGGACACGGAGCTCGAGTCCCAACCTCGGCGCTTCAAAGTTCCCCTGAATGACAAATGATTCTCCGAGGGCTTTGCCTGTGACGGTATTGAGTTTGGCCCGGGCCACAAACAGGGCATTCTCTGCCCGCGCCAAGTCCTTTTTTGATTTTTGGAGTTCGACGCTGGCCTTCACCAACTCGAATTTCGCCGCTTCGCGCGTGCTGACACGGGCGCTGATCAATTTGACGAGATCTTCGACCGTTTTGAGATTGTCCTGTGCAAGCTGTGCGTCTTGCTGCGCGAAGAGCAACTGATAAAACGCCCCTTTGACTTCGGACGTAATCGTCACGTGAGTTTCTTCTATGCCGGCAAGAGCGCCCGCAACCCCGGCGTCGGCCGCACGTTGCCGCGCTATCCGTTTCCCCACCCACTCCAGCGGCTGCTCTACTGTAATGGTCCGTTCGGTGATGGAAACACCGGTTCGAGGATCACGAATCGACCCGCGACCGGCAGAACCGCTGAACGTGGGATTCAGATAGGCGCCGGCCGTAATCCGCTGGCCTTGGCTTTGCGCAAGAACCGCCTCGGCACCGTTCACCATCGGATTGTGCTGAAGCGCAAGTTGTATGACGTGACCTAATGTGTATCCGCTTGGGCTTAGCTCGGTGGCATAGCTCATTGGACAAGAGCGAGATATCACTGCGCATCCGAACGACGCGGCGATCATCCCGAAAACGAAAGCAGGTCTCATGCTGTCCTCCCTCACCGGCGCCCATAGCGACTCGTCTCCATAGGAGACGGCTATCGAACGCCGATCAATAAATCGAACCGTCAGGAGCTGTAAAAAGCGAGGTCAGACGGAAGGAGGGGCACGGGATCTCAGACCGGTCGTGAGGAAAAGATTCGTCGGCGAAGGACCTGGGCGCGACTGCCATGTGACAGAAAACCTCGGATGCTGATTCGCATAGAAAAAATGCGCCGCCACATCCAAGACAGTGCCTTTGCCGACTTGTGGCTCGGAAGAAGACGCGAGAACGAAATCGATTTCAAAGTGCTCCGCTCCATGGAACGGTTGCGCAATCAGATGAAGCGGACATCTGTGTTCCGTAGCTGCAACTGGGGCATGGTCGTAGGCCGCGAACTCACAGCTCAGGTCCGGTGAAAAAACGGCATGGACCGTGCCACCGTGAACATGACCGGCTTCTCCATGCCGATGATCGGCCTCGGGATGGATATGCACCAGTGGCGCAGCAAGCATCCATAAGGCGACCCAAACAATGACTACCGTGTGAGCACATAATGAGTAGGTATGCCTCTGCATATACATCTAGTCTAGCATAATTTCTTAATCTCATCCATCCACATGTAGAACTCTTGTCAAGCCACAATAGAAATGTCCTCGTTCTCCCAACGTAGAAATGTCCGGTTTAGGCGCTGTCCACCGCCGCGAGGAGTTCTCGTGGAGGCAGCACCCGTTTTTGCCACGGATGCGTCCGTGCCGGTTTGACCGGTCGGTGCCGGCGTGACACCGATCGTGGGTCTGCCGGGCGCACCGGGCGTTCGGTGATCGGGTGATAGGCGAGCACGTGGCCTCGATGCGTCATTCGCAGCGTCCCATCCAGCCAGTCTTCCATGACCACCTGCATTGCCCGCACATTGGTGTGAACCTGATAAAGGTGCCCATTGTGGGCCACGGTCCAATCGCGCCGGAGGACCCGCGTCGTCTTGATGCACAGGATGCGATCCAGTGCTCCGCGGGCCGGACACGGCCGATGCAGATCGGTCGGCTGCGCTGGCGAGACCGCAAAACACCGGTTGTAGCCCGGCAGATAGTCCTCCAAGAATCGGTTTGCCCCCTCGATCGTCGCAATCCCTCCCAACCGGAGCTCCTTGAGTAGCCGATCCTGCAAGGTGCGAAACAGCCGCTCCACCCGGCCCTTGGCCTGGGGCGAGTGCGCCGCGATCAGCTCCACCCCCAACTCGTGGAGCGCCCGTCCAAACTGACTCACCGGCTCCACCCCGGCGAGTTGCTCCTCGATCGTAGGCTCGGCCGACGACTGGTAGGTCGTGTGCTTGTCCGCATAGATGGCCAGCGGCAGCCCATACTGCTGGAGATACTGCCAGAAGCTGTCCATGGCAGGGATCGTGCCCTCGTACTCGTAGAACCGCGCAAAGACGCGACTGCTCGCATCGTCGATGTACGCCATCAGGACACACTGCGGCCCGCGCCCTTCAAACCAGTCATGGTGCGAGCCATCGAGCTGGACCAACTCGCCCACATGGGTCTTGCGGACCCGCCACACCCGATGCGGTCGCTTCCGGCGTGCAAAGTGATCAATCCCTCGCCCCCGCAACCAGCGCCGCAGCGTTTCATCACTGAGCGTGAGCCCATGCCGCTCCACCAACTTCTCCGCGGCCAACGTCGGCCCAAAGTCCCCATAGCGCGTCTCATACAGCCGGAGGATCTTCGTCTTGTGCCCCTCGGGGATCCGCCGATTCGAGGGCTGGCCGCGCCCCCGATGCACCAACCCACCGTCGCCTTCCTGGCGCACCCGTGCCACCAACCGCCGGACCTGTCGCGGCGACAGCCCCAACACGGTCGCGGCCTTCACCTGCGTCAGCTTCCGGTCCAGCACTTGCCGAATCACATGTACCCGCCGCAATTCTTTCCCACTCATCGTGACCCTGTCCTCTCCGACCATCCAGCCCTCCTTCTGAGAACTGGCAGTCTAGCAATGCAGAGGACATTTCTATTGTGGCAAAACCGGACATTATCACTGTGGGATTACATCCACATGTAGAACTCTCCTTAGGTTCCGAACGTACCGCATTCTCTACTGTTCATCTATTCTGCAGAAGGAATAACACGGCTTCTGGGAACGGAATTTTGTAAGTTTCTTCTCGTCCTGCATGATCAATTTCGCTCTAAGCTCGCTCCTAGCACGAATGAGCATGATGATATTGATGAACCAGAGCATGCCCGCGACCTTTGCTCAGTAACCATCGATTCACCGGCACTGCTGCCACAAATGCCAGCACCAGGGAAAAAGCCAAGCTACCCCAAAAGAGGAGCGTCCCCAGGCCTGCATCCATGGCACCTGGAATAATTAACATCACAGCGTTATCGATGACTTCCATGGTCGCAGTCGTTGTTCTTCTTCTGGACCATAGAGTCGATATCCCGACGATGCCCTTGTGGCCGAGCCGAGCAAATGAAGCCGTTCATAGTACCGAACGGTCTGAATGTTAACGCCGACTGCTTTCGCCAACCGACCGATCGTGCGTTTCGTGCGTTCTGCTGCCATCACATCATCTGTCCCGGTGATATGTGGAACCTTACACCTTGTACCATGGTACCGAGTCAAGGGGACATGTGAACCAGGCTCTTGGACTAAGCACTCAACGAGGGAAGCTATGCGACCTGAAAAACGGGGAGTGGCGAAGCAGATGCACTTGGGCGAGAGTTCTGATCAGAAATCTTGACCTGTTTAAAGCTGATTCTTTACAGTGGCGGTTTCAAGTTCTAAGTGCAACAGGTGAATGATGGCGCAATTGCGCAGAGACTTCCAGGGGCGTGGCAAAGTCGAGACATTTCCTTGGGCGCGTGTTCAACCGATGGGCAATGACGTTCAACTCGCGCTGGGTATACCCGGCTAGGTCCGTCCCCTTCGGCAGGTACTGGCGCAGCAGGCCATTCGTGTTCTCGTTGGTACCACGTTGCCACGGCGCATGCGGATCGGCAAAGAAGACGCGGATCGCGAGCCGCTGAGCCAAGCGTTCGTGCTCCGCCATTTCTTTGCCCCGGTCATAGGTCAGTGTTTTTCGCAATGGCGCCGGAATCTGTCGCAACTTCTTGGTGAACCCTTGATAGGCACTCCAGGCATCCGTCCCATCCATCCGCGCCAGCAGGACCAGGCGCGTGGTTCGTTCCACCAGCGTGCCCACCGCCGAGCCCTTGCGAGCGCCTTTGAGAAGGTCGCCCTCCCAGTGGCCCGGGATCAGGCGGCTGGTGACCTCCTCCGGGCGTTCGGCAATCGATGTGATGTTGGGGAGCTGGCCACGGCGATCCATCCCACGGGCCCGCGGCCGACGCGCCCTGCGCGCCTGACGCAGCGCCGCCAAGAGTTCACTCCGCAGGGTGCCACGGGGAAGGACATACAGGGCGGCATAGATTGTTTCGGTCGAGAGCCGTTTGGGCATGTCGTTAGGATACGCGCGTCGCAGCCGTCCGGCAATCTGTTCAGGCGAGCAGCCCGCTTTCAGGTGGGTCTGAACATATGCCCACAGCCAGGGATCCTCAAGTTTGCGGAGGCGGCGAGGCTGGCGCGCTCTGGCTGCTGCATGGGCCTGAGCGGTGCCGGCCCGATACGAATGGCCTCGGGTCGTGTTGCGGGCCCATTCCCGACTGAGGGTGCTGGGTGCGCGACCTAACGTGCGGGCGAGGGATCGGAGGGAGCGACCTTGGACGAGTCCCAGACTCAGGGTTTCACGGTCTTCAGCACTCAAATGAGTATAACGTCGTGTGTGCATGGCAACACCCTAGCCCAACCGGGCTTGAAGTGTTGCACTTGGAGTTGGAACCTAAGAGTTGAAACGTATACGAGAGGATCGGATTTCTATTTTTCTCTTATGTCCTTGGAGCATACATGATGACCACCATGCCGCCCAAACAGAGGATGGCTCCTATCGTGTCATAGCGATCCGGTCGATCCCCGTCGATACCCCAGCCCCATAGTAGGGACAACACGATGAACATTCCACCGTACGCGGCATAGACGCGCCCAAAGTGAGCCGGCTGCATCGTAGGAATGATGCCATAGAGAATAAGAATGATCGCTCCCACAATTCCATACGCAAGTGGCCGTCCCTCGCGGAACCAGAGCCACACAAGATACCCGCCCCCAATCTCACATACTCCTGCGAGCACGAATAAACCAAGAGAGATCGGTAGACTCATGAAATCCTCCGCGGTCTTATGATCAACTATTGCTACACACCTGAGATCCTATTGTACTCCACTGCTGTCCAGGATAGCCGAGACCGGGTGGAAACCCATGTGATTTGATGCGGCTTTCGGACAGGCACTGATGGATTTTCAAGATCGTGCCTCCTTGTGCTGTCCAAGATCACGCGAAGGCCAAGAGGGCTTGGGGGGTGTCCTGCGGATCGGGCGGTGTGGCGAAGAGTTTGTCGAGCCAGGCCATCAGATCGCGATGGGTGAACAGATTCATGCGCAGCAGCGCCACGAGATTCGCCAGGCTTCAGCCGAAACGGGAGGATCGTTGCAGATAGCGCAGCAACAGCATCGCGATCAATGCCGTCCACATCTGGGTCTTGACCGCGTTCGCCGAGGTGCCGACGAAGGTCTTAATCTTCAGGTTCTGCTTGAGCGCCTTGAAGAACAGCTCGATCTGCCAGCGATCCTTGTAGATCGCCGCAATGGTGCTGGCACCGAGGCCGTGATGGTTGGTCAGGAAGACCAGTCTGTCCCCCGTGTCTTCGCGGACGGCCTCGACGCGGCGCAGTAGATGCGGGCATTTTCCCTGGGCGCCCGTGCCCGTCAGACGGATGGTCTGATCTTTGAGAATATTCCGGTTCTGCGGCGGTTCGCGCTCCTCGACCACCTCGAACTGGGCATTGTCCTTCATGCGGGTGACGAAGAACACGCTGGAATCAGTCCATTCAGCGAACAGCCGGTAGTCGTTGTAGCCCCGGTCATCAACCACGATGGTGCCGGGCGCGAAGGCTATTTGCCAGGCGGTCTTGACGTCGGCGACTTCGCCGTCAGTCACCAGGCCGAAGCACGGCAGATAGCCGTCGTGGTCAAGCACCAGGTGTAGCTTGACCGCACCCTTGGTGCGGCGGTACTTCGCCCAATCGTACATCGACAGGCACAGGACGATCACGGTCGAGTCGAGGCTGACCAGCTTGTTCTTAAGGCGGCCTCCAAGCTCGCTCGCCATTCCCATTGTGGAATGGCACTCGTGGTAGTCCTACTGCGGCCGTCGAGCGGGCACATTCCGATCGTGCGCGCTCCGGGAGCACAGGATCACCACGAGTGTTGTTCCACTCTTACACCCACTCCGGCGCATACTCCTTCCCCGCTTCTTTTTCTGCGAACCATCCATAGAGGGCCGGCAAGACCACCAACGTGAGCGCCGTCGAGGTTAAGAGGCCACCGATCACAACGGTCGCAAGCGGCCGCTGCACCTCAGCCCCGATCCCCTGTGCGAGCGCTAACGGCAGCAGACCCAGCAACGTCGTCATCATGGTCATGACGACCGGGCGAAGGCGGAGGACGCAACTCTTGACGATCGCCTGGTTCATCAGCTCGCCTTCACTGCGAAGCTGATTGATATAGGAGACCAGCACGATGTCGTCCTGCACCGCCAAGCCGAATAGTTCAATAAAGCCGATGGAGGCCGGCACGCTCAGGTATTGCCCGCTCAGCCACAGAGCCACGGCGCCCCCCATCAAGGCGAAGGGAAGATTGATCATGATCAACGTCGCATACCGGGGAGAGTGAAATGCCCAGAAGAGCAGAAAGAACACGAGCCCCAGCGTAATCGGCACCACGATCAACAGCCTCGCGTTGGCCCGTTCCATGTTCTCGAAGGCTCCGCCCCATGTGATGCTGTACCCTTCCGGCAAGTGTACTAATGATTCCAATTTCTTCCGCCCTTCATCCACGACGCCGCCGATGTCGCGCCCGACGACATTGAATCCGATGTAAATGCGGCGTTTCGCATGTTCGCGGCTGATGCGGGCCGGGCCCTCGCGCATCTCGATCGTGGCAAGTTCGCTCATCGGGATCAGCGCGCCGGACGCCGACTTCACCCTGATCTCTCCAATGGCGCCGATACTGTTGCGTTGCGGTTCCGGAAACCGAAGCGTCAATTGAAACCGCCGCTCGCCTTCGTACACATGGGTCGCCGCCTTGCCGCCGATGGCGGTAGCGATGATCTCCTGCACGTCGGCCACGTTGATGCCGAAGCGGGCGATCTTCTGCCGGTCGATATCGATGGTGAGATAGGGCTGGCCGGCGATCTGTTCGACCTTGATATCTTTGACACCGTCGATCTGCTGCATCAAGGCAGCAATCTCCTTCGCCTTGTCGTGCAGGACATCAAGACCCTCTCCGAACAGCTTGATGACACATTCCGTCTTAATGCCGGAGATCAGCTCGTCGACCCGCTCCTGAATCGGCTGGCTCATGTGGACCGAAATGCCGGGGATCTCTGCGAGTTTCCGGCGGATCGCATCGGTCAACTCCGGTTGGGTCTTCGCCGTCTTCCAGGTACTGCGGTCGTGCAATGATACAATCGGGTCGCTCTCATACAGGTCTTCCGGATGGTAGGGAATTTCGGCTCTTCCGATTCTGCTCACAGCCATCTTCACCTCGGAAAGCTCCAACATAACCTTCTGGGTTTGTTTCTCCATCTCGATGGACTCGGCCAGCGACACACTCGGCAACCTCACGACTTGGGGAGTCAGGGCTCCTTCATCAAGGATTGGAATGAATTCCCGCCCCACGAATGGAACGAGAGCGAGGCTACAGAGCACGATGACCGTCGAACCGGCCAAGACGAGACCGCGGTGCCGGAGTATCCATTGCAACACAGGCACATAGCGCTGTTTCATCCAGAGCGTAAGGCGCGTTTCCTTCGGATGGTCTCCGCGCAAGATCAGCGATGCGAGCACCGGCGAGAGGGTCAACGTGACCACGACCGAGGCCAGGAGCGCGATCACCAGCGAGTAGGCCAAAGGCGCGAACATCTTCCCTTCCATGCCGTGGAGCGTCATCAGCGGCAGGAAGACGACACAGATAATCAGAATGCCAAAGAGGATCGGACGGCCCACCTCTTTTGTGGCCTGGAGAATCGCCTCGAGCTTGCTCTTCCGCACCACACCATTGTTCTGCGCCAGGTGCCGATAGACGTTTTCCACGACGACGAGCGATCCGTCCGCGATTTCGCCGATGGCGATGGCGAGTCCGCCGAGCGTCATCAAGTTGGCCGAGAGCCCCAGCCGCTGCATCGCGATGAACGTGATCAGGGGAGTGACGATGAGCGAGACCGTCACCACGACGGCGCTGCGGACGTGGCCCAGGAAGAAAAAGAAAACAAAGACCACCAGCACAATCCCTTCGATCAATGCATCGCGTACCGTGTCAATGGCGGCATTCACCAGCTCAATGCGATCATAGAACGGGATCAGTCTCGTGCCTGCAGGGAGGACATTGCTCTGCTGCAGATCCTCCACCTTAGCCTTGACCGCCTGAACCACCTGACGGGCATTGCCTCCGCGAAGCATGAGGACCGTTCCGATCACGACCTCCCGTTCTCCATTGAGGACTACCGCGCCATGGCGAACGGCGTGGCCGATGCGGACTTCCGCGACATCCCGGACGAACACCGGTGTGCCGCCGACCTCTTTCACAATAATGGATTCGATATCACCCAGGGTCCCGATCAGCCCAAGCCCCCGAACAATCGAGCGTTCGGCATGGCGCTCCAGCACATTGCCGCCGGCATTGGCATTGTTCTTCTCCACCGCCTCGTAGATGTCGTGGAGTGTCAGGTCGAACTTGCGGAGCTTGGCCGGATCGACCAGAACTTGATACTGCTTCACGAACCCTCCCATGCCGTTCACATCGATCACGCCCGGTACACCCTTGAGTAGCGGGCGCAGGACCCATTCCTGCATCGTGCGCTGATCCGTCAACTCCGTCTCGACGACCTGTGGATCGGTCGCTGTCGCATGGGGCCCTTCCACATAATATTGATAGACCTCGCCCAACCCCGTCGTCACGGGAGCCATCACTGGTTCGAGCCCCTCCGGCAAGCGCTCCTTCGCAGCGATGATCCGTTCGAGAACCAACTGGCGGGCGAAGTAGAGATCCACGTCGTCATTGAACACGACCGTAATCTGTGACAGGGCGAATTTGGAAAGGGATCGGATCTCTGCTAAACCGGGCAGGCCGGTCATCTGGAGTTCGAGGGGATAGGTAATGAACCGCTCCACTTCGACCGGCGAGAGGCCCGGCGCTTCGGTCAGCACCTGCACCTGGATGTTCGTCACATCGGGGTAGGCGTCGATTGGGATAGACTGAAAGGCGAAGACTCCGGCGACGGACAATAGACAGGCCAGCCCAAGGACCAGGATCCGCTGCCGCAGAGAAAATTCCACAAGAGTCGCAATCATGGTGTCGGTTCGATCTTATGGCGTTCCATTTCGGACTTGAGGACAAACGATCCCTTGGTCACGACCTGCTCGCCGACATTCACCCCCTCCACTATTATCACAATCTCTCCCTGCTCTTCCCCCAACTTGACCGTCCGCACCTCGAAGTCGTTCGACCCCCGTTGAACGAGCACGATCTTCCCGGTGGGGCCGTTTTGGACTGCCGTGATTGCACTCACAAAACCTGCAGCCTGTATGATCGCTTCTGCATCGATCTCGTAGAAGCGGTTGGAGAACCTCCGTTGGGGGGTCTTAGGCCGTCCGAGCGACTCGGAGTCCATTGGCGACGGCGATCAGCTCACTGACTTCATGGACAACGACAGTCCAGGCCACACTTAGGACGCCGCCCACGGCCAAGGGGATGAGCACAGCAAGAAGTAGGAGAGAGAACACGATATTCTGCGTACTGATCCGCTTCGCCCTCAACGCAAGCCGCAGCACCTCGGGCACTTTCGCCAGGTCATCGGCCATCAGTGCCACATCTGCCGCCTCGATCGCCGCATCGCTTCCCGCTGCCCCCATCGCCACGCCACAGGTTGCAGCTGCCAGAGCCGGCGCATCATTAATGCCATCGCCGACCATCAGTACCGGTCCGTGGCAACGTTCCAACTCCTTGACCGCTTCAACCTTGTCCTTCGGCTTGAGGTCCGCCAGGCTGTCATCGAGGCCGAGGCTCTCCGCCACAGTTCGGGCCGTGCTCGCGTTATCTCCGGTCAGCATGACCGCGCGGAGCCCCAAGCGGCGGAGATCAAGGATGACGTCCTTCACGCCGTCGCGGACACGATCCTGCAAGATGAGCAGGCCGTACAGGTTGTGATTTGTCCCAACGAGGACGACAGTTTTTCCCTGGGCTTGCTCTGCCTGCACCTTCTCCCGAACGGTGTCCAAGGGGATCCCAAGCTCTTCGAACAGCGCCGGACTGCCGACATACCACCTCACGCCATCAGAAGACACCGCGGTAGCTCCCACGCCGGTCAGGGCCTCAAACTCCTGCATTGACCTCAGCGTAAGCCCTTCAGCCCGTGCCTTCTCAAGGACAGCCCGCGCCAGCGGATGTTCGGAGCCATGCTCGATGCCGGCCGCGACCGCGAGCAATTCGCCTGGTGAGCCGTTGAGAGTGATGAGGTCCGTGACAACCGGCTTGCCGGCAGTGAGGGTGCCCGTCTTATCGAAAGCTGCCACACGGATCCTCCCGAGATGCTCCAGATGCACGCCCCCCTTGATGAGAATGCCATGCTTGCCGGCCCAGCCAATCGCGGCAGCGGTCGCCACGGGCGTCGACATCACCAGTGCGCACGGCGCAGCCGCGACTAAGAGCACCACCGCACGCTCGGCCCAATCCTCCAGTGGCAAACCGAGAAGCCAGGGCACAAGGAGAAACCCGACCGACACCAGCAACACGGCGGGGCTGTAGCGGCGACCGAAGCGCTCGATCCATTGCTGAGCTTGCCCCTTGCGCTCCTGCGCCGCTTCCACGAGATGAATAATCTTGGCCAGGGTGTTGTCCTGAAACGACGCGGTCGCCTCGATCTCCAGGAGGCCTTGTCGGTTGAGGGTTCCGGCAAAGACTTTCATGCCGGGGACCTTATCGACCGGAATGGATTCACCGGTGACTGCCGCTTCGTCCAGGCTGGAATTTCCGATCCGAATCACCCCGTCGGTTGGAATGGTCTCGCCAGGTCGGGCGAGGAACCGATCTCCTACCTGCAGGGCTTCGGCGGGAATTGTGACTTCCTGGCCGTTGCGAAGGACATGCGCCTCTTTGGGCGCCAGGTCCAGGAGCGCCCGAATAGCCGAGCGCGTGCGCGCGTAGGTATATTCTTCCAAGCCCTCGGCCGACCCGTAGAGAAACACCAGGAAGGCAGCTTCATCCCACAGCCCCAGGATGCCGGACCCGACAGTGGCCGTCAGCATGAGGAAGTCGATCCCGATGACCCATTCCCGGAATAGTGCCTCCAGCGCTTCCCAGCCCCAGTGGTAGCCACCGAGAGGAATGGCCACAAAATAGAACAACGCCTCGGTCTGCTCAGAGACCACACCCAGATGAGCCAGCGCAAATCCCACGCCCGCCACCATGCCGGCTATCAGCGCATTACGCAGGACCGGGTATTGCCACCATGAGCCCGCAAAGCCTCCCTCGTGGTCTTTGTCCATCACCTGTGTCCCGGTATTCATCGGTTCTTACCTGCTACCGTGAGTCCGGCGTGCATGGAGCTCTCATTCAACTTCGGACCCTTTCGGTTTCTTAGAGGAGATCGTTGCGCTTCTCTTCGAATTCCTCTTTACTGATCTCCCCACGGGCGTAGCGCTTTTTCAGAATCTCCAAGGCGGATGCTGGTTCCCGTGACGCTGAGTCAGGCCGCCCTCGTTCTAACCATGACTTGACCCATAGTACGACTGCCACTATACCTACTGCCCACAATGCAACCATGAGCACATAACCAGCCAACCCCCAAAAACCCATCATTGGTTCGTGCATGGCAGTCTCCTTTAGCTTTCGACGAAACTCCTCATTGCCGCCGTTCGAATTCCTGTTCTGGCCTACATGGCTTCAGGGTTCAATCCCGGTAAACCATTCTGAATCTCCAGTCGCACGTATCCGTAGGTATTCGACGGCGTGGGAGGCTTGGAAGCAAACCAGATGGCGAAGAGGCTCAGGCAGATGCCGGCTACATCCGTCAGCATATGACCGGCATCGGCAAACAACGCCAGACTTCCCGTCCAGATCGCTCCGATCACTTCCAGGATCAGAAAGGTGACGGTCAGGCCGAGCGCCCAGCCCAGCCTGACGCTATGACGCTTTCCTGATGTTGTTCCGGGAGTCTCCGGTTGATCAGTGGACAAATTCATCTCCCTCACCTGCCACCGTTCTCCATGGATTGTTCTCCGCTGTTGGAGTTACTTGTCACGATCCCTCAAAATCTACACCTTAGGCCCGTGAGGCACTGGCACTTCTTTGGATTCGTCTCTTCGACGTGCCCACGTTTGGCGAAGACGTTCTTCCCACACATACAGCGTGGGAAGGACGAGAAGCGTGAGCGCCGTCGATGTCACAAGTCCACCGATTACCACGGTCGCGAGCGGGCGTTGCACCTCCGCACCAGCGGAAGTCGAGAGTGCCATAGGCACGAATCCCAAGCTGGCCACCAGCGCGGTCATCAAGACCGGCCGCATGCGAATCAACGCGCCTTCGTAGGCCGCGTCTTCCGCCGAACGCCCTTGCTTGCGCAAATCCAAAATGTAGGACATCAACACGACCCCGTTGAGAACCGCCACGCCGAAGAGCGCAATGAACCCGATTCCGGCGGAGATCGAAAAGGGCATCCCTCGAAGCGCCAAGGCCAGAATGCCTCCGGTTGCCGCCAGCGGTACGTTGAGGTAGATGAGCAGCGCGGGCCTGACGCTATTGAAGGTTGTGTACAAAAGCACAAAGATCAGAAACAGGGCGATCGGCACGACGATAGCCAGTCGAGCGGACCCTCGCTGCAGATTTTCAAATTCACCACCCCATTTAATCCAGTACCCAGGCGGCAGAGTCACGTGGCTATCCACCGCCTTCTGCGCTGCGCCGACAAATCCGGCGAGGTCTCGACCACGCACATTGGTTTCCACCGCCAGCCGCCGTTGAATGTTTTCCCGGCTGATTTGCGCCAGGCCGGTTTCCATACGAATATCGGCCAGTTGCCTGAGCGGAATGAGGCGACCCTGTGAATCACTGATGCGAATATCCAAAATGCGCTCGAAATTCTTTCGGTCCTCGGGACTAAACCGCACTTGCATGAAGAACCGGCGGTTGCCCTGGACGACTTGACCGACGATCCGTCCTCCCAACGCTGTGACGGTATCCAAAACCTGCTCCGCATTAATGCCATAGCGAGCGATCTTTTCCCGGTCAATGGCCACCACATGGTACGGCATTCCGGCCACCTGCTCAGCCTTGGTGTCTGCCGCTCCGGGAACCTCTGAGACCACCCGGACGACCTGATCACCAAGGCGGCGGAGGGTCTCCATATCTTCACCAAAAATAGTAATGGCGATGTCGGAACGCACCCCCGCAATCAATTCCTGAACCCGCAGCTCAATCGGCTGGGAATAACTGAACGTGTTGCCGGGAACGGCCTTGGTCAGCGCCCGGTTGATCGCCTCAATCAAATCGTCCTTCGTTCTGGCGGTCGTCCATTCCGAATCAGGTTTCAAAATGAGATAGATATCGCTGAGCTCCACGCCCATCGGATCGGTCGCGATTTCGGCACGTCCAGTTCGCGATACAACCGTGACGACTTCGGGAAACTGCTTGAGAACCTGTTCAATGCGAGTGGTGGTTCGAATTGACTCCTCCAGGGAAACGCTCGGCAACCGCCACGCTTGCAGGGCGATAGTGCCTTCATCGAGGGTCGGAATAAACTCTGCGCCAAGGAATGCCGCGACACCGAGGCTGGATGCAAACAGCGCAGCGGCGGCGCCCCCAGCAATGGCCGGATGCTGCATCGTCTTTGACAGGAGCCGGCGATACCCGCGTTTGGCTTGGCGAATGATCCAGGTCTCCTCTTCCTTCACGCCTTGGCGAAGAAAGAGACTTGCCAGCACCGGCGTTACGGTCAAGGTCAGCACGAGAGACCCGACGAGCGCAAAGATCACGGTCATGGCCATCGGACGAAACATCTTTCCTTCAATGCCCTGCAGAGTCAGGATCGGCAGATAGACGATGATAATGATTCCGACTGCAAACACGATCGGACGGAGCACTTCCCGGCCAGCCTTGATGACTACCGTGCGCATCTGGTCTTCCGTCATGCGCCTGTCACTCCCGGCGGCCTGTCGCCGTTCGGTCAGACGCCGGATAGTATTTTCAATCATGACGACGGATGCATCGACGATCAGTCCGAAGTCGATCGCGCCGAGGCTCATCAGGTTACCGGAGATGCCGGCGGCCAGCATTCCAGTGAACGCCACCAGCATGGACAGTGGAATGGCGGCAGCGACGATCAGGCCGGCACGGAGATTCCCTAGAAGAAGAAACAACACGGTGACCACCAGCAGTGCGCCCTCGGTTAAATTGGTGCCGACGGTTTTGATGGTCTTTCTGACTAAATCGGTACGATCGTAATAGGGTTCGATGGTCACACCGGGCGGCATGGTCTTCTCGATTTCCTGCAGCTTAGTTTTCACCCGATCCACGACGACCCGTCCATTCTCGCCGATGAGCATCATCACGATGCCAGTGACCGCCTCCCCTCGGCCGTCGCGCGTAACCGCGCCTTGCCGGACCATCGGAGCGAACTGCGCCTTGCCCAAATTGCGGATATAAATAGGCGTCCCGTCATGTCCGGTCGCAACGATAATGTTGTCGATGTCATCCAGTGTCTGCACAAGACCTTCGCCTCGGATCAAATACTGTTCCTGCGCATGTTCGATATAGCCTCCACCGGAATTAGCATTGTTTTGTTCGAGCGCCCGGAAGACTTGCTCGATGGGAATTTTGTAGGAGACCAGTTTGGCGGCATCGAGTTGTACTTCATACGTCTTCAGCTCTCCGCCATAGGTATTGACTTCCACCACCCCAGGAACGGAGCGGAGCTTGAAGGCGATGTCCCAATCCAGGATTGTCCGCAGCTCCATGAGGGAGTAGCCGTTCCCTTTGACCTCGAATTGGTAAATCTCGCCCAATCCTGTGGAAATCGGTCCCAATTCGGGGTTGCCGAAACGTGGCCCAATCGCCTCGCGGGCGCGAGGCAGACGTTCCATCACCAGGCGCCGACAGAAATAAATGTCCATCCCCTCGTCAAAATAGATGGTTACCGCCGAGAGTCCGAACCGGGAGACAGATCGAATCAAGGTGATACCGGGCAAGCCGGACATCGCGGTTTCGACGGGGAAGGTGATGAATTGCTCAACCTCGACCGGAGAGAGGCCCCGCGCATTCGTGAGGATCTGGACTTGATTCGGTGTCACGTCCGGAACGGCATCAATCGGTAGCTGCCGCATGGAATAGACGCCACTGGCCATGATGAGACCGGCAAACACCACGATCAGAAACCGGTTTGCCAGCGACAATTCGAGGACTCGATTCAGCATCGTAGGAGACCTCCGAGGGGCATCAGTCGCTAGCCTCCCCCTATCTGTTCTTTCAGTAGGATAGATTTGAGATAGAAAGACCCGGTTGTGACGACCGTTTCACCCTCGCGCAGGCCTGATTGGATCTCTCCGTACAGCGGCGATCGTCGTTCCACGGTCACCTGCCTCACCTCATACGTGCCTGGCTTCCTTTCCACAAACGCCACGGTCTGGTTATTCACCTGTTGCAGAGCGGCCAATGGCGCGACGAGCGCGTCAGAGCCGCGCCCCGGCAAAATGACCGCTGCTCTGGCAAACATGCCGGGTCGGAGGCGACGCTGCGGATTGGGGATTTCGACCCGCGCATCGATCGTGCGAGTCGTGGGATTCAGGACCTCACTGAGATAGACGATTGTTCCCTTGAAGGTTTCACCCGGAAAGGCGTCCACCGTAATTTCCACCTCGGCCCCCACTCGAACAGCCGCGAGATTCTGCTCATAAACGTCCAGGATGATCCACACCGTAGACAAGTCGACGATCGTAAAGGCCGTATCCTTCGGACTGATTAATTCTCCCAACGTGATCGTCCGCTCGATGACGGTCCCGTTCAAGGAGGAGACCAAGGGGAAATAAGACAGAGGTTGGCCTTTAGTACTCCAATCGATACGCTTGATGTCTTCCTCGGACAGGCCAATGAGGCGTAACGCTTCATGCGCGGCGCGGAAGGCGGCAAGGCTTTTTTCATAGCGCCCCTTGGCGTCTAAGAATTCCTTTTCCGAGGTAATCTGTTCTTTGTACAGCCCCTCTTCCCGAACATAATTCCGCTTATCGACCTCATGGTTCGTCTTCGCTTGAAGGAAATCGGATTTCTTTTGGCCCAATTCGATGCTATCCATGAGGGCCAGGACCTGTCCTGCCTTGACGTGTTGGCCAAGCACTGCTTTCACATCGATGACCCGGCCCTCGATGCGAGGGCTCAGATGCGCCAGACGGTATTCGTTGGGTTTGATCGTGGCCGTGGCCGCGATTTCATCACGAAAGGGGCGGCGTTCAATCCGGGCGGTCTGGAACGCTTGTCCTTCCTGCGCCTCAGGTGGAATTGCAAGTTGGTGTGGTTCACCGGTCTCATGACCAGGCTGGATTCTCTCTTGCTCAGCCGCTGCCTTCCGCGTCGGCTGTTCCACGCGACTGTCATTGCAGCCCAAGGCAAGGGAAACAAGCAGACTTCCCAAAAGAATGCCGGCATTCGCACTGATGCGAGACTGTTTAGTGCGCCAGCTCATCGAAGCTCCCCTGTCCAGCGTTCCAACCGCGCCATCTCGACGGAGAAACTCGCCTGTGCTTGCGCATACTCCAGCAACATTTGTCGATGCACTCGTTGGGCGTCAATGAATTCGAGCAGGCTCGCCGCGCCCTGCTGAAAACTTATCCTCGCGATCCTCAACGTTTCTTCCGCCTGTTTTAATAACCCTTTCTCATACACCCCGATCCGGTCCTGGGCGGCGTGGGCTTCCTCCACAGATTCGGTAATTGCTGCCACTAGTTCGTTTTGTAACCTCGCATGTTCTGCTTCAGCGCGTTGCTTCGCCGACAAGGCCCCTGTGATTTCTCCCTGCCGCCGATACCAGAGCGGTATGGGGACACTCAATCGAGCCAGGTAGGCCGTCTCGGCCGCTTCCTGTTGAAAGATGCCGGAGACGGTGACAAAGGGAATCAGCGATTGGCGTTCCTGCACCACGCTGTGCTCCGCTCGTTCAATCTCTTTTCGGACACGACGGACAGTTGGGTGCTGTGTGCTAGCGCTTGCAACCAGGCCATCAGGGTTAAGTTCTAAGGGGGGTGAGACAAAGTTGCCCTGAACATCGAAATTCTTACCAAGCAAGCCGCCGGTCAGCGCATTGAGTCGAGAGCGTCCGACGACCAAGGCGTGTCGTGCATGATTCAGATCATTGCTTACCTTTTGAACTTCCACGTTTGCTTTCAGGGCTTCAAATGGCCTCGCCTGCCCAGCATCCACCCTTGCTTTGACGCCGCGCTGGAACTCCTGCACGCTGGCGAGAGCTTCCATTATTAGTTCTTCATTGCGCTGGGCGAGAAGGAGTTGGTAGAAGGCGATCTTTACCTCCGCAAGCAGATTCAAACGACTCGCATCAACAGCCGCCTGGGACCCGGCGAGCGCGGCCTCTGCCGCCCGCTGACGGGCTTGACGCATACCCGGCCACTCCACAGGTTGGCTTACTGTCACTCCGCGCTCGAAGAATGCGATATCCCGGAGAGCCTCTCGAGTTCTGCCCGGTCCCACCGTTCCGGTAATGGATGGATTGGGATAGGCCGCAGCAGTCGCTTGAAGCCCCTTCCCTTGATCGATGAGAGTGGCCGCTTCTTGTAAAGCTGGGTTGTGCTCCAAAGCCATCTCAATCATTTCGTTCAATCGATAGGAACGACTGTCTTGCGCCAGGACCACTGTGCCGATGAGGAGAAGCGGCAAGACGACTCCGGCCAAAAGCAGAGTTCGAAGCAGCAGATGTACCATGACAACTCCTCCTTACGTGTGAGGTCCGGTCACTTACGCATCAACCAGCCAACAAGCGGCGGCACCCAACAGAGATTCGCCACAATCGTCTCGACGGCCGTTGAGAGCAGGCCATGCCCCTCCTTTTTTCGAAGGAAGATGATGCCGGCGATATTTCCAAGCTGATCGCTCAATGCGTAAAAAACGGGATATAAAATCCTTCCACTCCTTAAACATCGATTCCGACCATACGGATGCCCCAATCGATGATCCACGGAAGTAGCATTGCAGACAACTTTCCCCAGCCGTACGCCTCAGCCATTGACCCGGATGAACCTCGAATGCGTTGCCGGACGGCACAGATGCCATCAAACAGGCTTTCCCTCTCTGGCGAGCGTGCGAACGAGCCATTGACCGAGTGCACTTTGGTGGAATCCAAAATAATCGAGTACCGCGCCGGTCATGAGCTGCAAACCCTGCCCCCGTATACTTGAGCAGCTCACCGAATTCTTCCTGCTCATCACCTGAGTGACACTGCGATTCGCGATTCACCATTCTTACTCCAAATGATTTCAACCACTGGTTAGCCAGTACTTGCATAGATTGACGGATTAGCAGAATACGTGCTTATTGCAAGAGCCTTTGTCACTATCTGTCCTCTCCCTTTATTAGCAGCAAAACGGCAACGATGACGTAGGCTACAATCCACTTGATGTTCTCGGTGTCCGCCGACACGAACTGCGATACCGGCTGATAACTAACAAGGAGGATCACCAACATCGCAACCCCCATCCAGTTCCACCAGCGCATCTCCATCATGAAATTAGCTCCTTTCACCCTCACGCAGTTAGAGCGTCTATTCGCCTCATCGCAAAACCAGTTAACCATCAGGGTTGGTCGTCGTCCGGACCTCCCCGTATCAATAATACGGCCGCAACAATGACGTAGGCGGCAACCGGAATCACCCACAGGATCTTGGTACTGTTAAACCCCGTCGTGTCGAACCCCAGGAACAGCCAGATCGGCTCATGAATCACGATAAAGATCGCCAACATTGCAAAACCCAGCCAGTTAGTCCAACGCATGCCCATCATGATGAGATTGCTCCTTTCGTTCACCTCTCGATCTTGTATTGAGCCATCGTTCATGCGCGGCAGCGTGCCTGCTGCCGATAAGCTCATGATCGTATAGTGCGGCAAACTTCATTGTCCGCATGGCAGACAATGCTAGCCTTGCTCGCACTATGTGCAACGTTTCTGGTGATGCGTTAGATGCTGAGGGGAGGATGGAAAAGAGACACGACGAAGGTTGGCACGTATAGCGTGTGACTTGAGCTTACATCATCTGTGTGAGGAGACAGGATCTCAAGAACGGCAAGGAATACCGACTGGAATATAAAGTGACAAGGACATCCATGATTCGATACGTTCTCCTCAGTTACCGGAGAGCCGCCCACTATTTCAGCTTGGGCTGAATGGATCGCAACTTGCCACTCACCAAGACACGGGAGGCCCGTAAGTTGGACTCCAAGGAGGAGAACCAGTCCGATGAGCAGCAGGTTTGAGTATCTACGCTCTAACATTATTCCAAAATAATAGCATAGACCTTGTGCCCATCGCACATTATTGGAGGGAAGCCGGGATAACGGAACTTTCTCTCATATGACTGATTTGCCTTGGGTTGTCCATCACTTCTGTCCTATGGCCACCAGTGATCGCTCAACCTGTTCGAGCGTTCCGTTGAAGGTGTCCTCACGGATCTGAGAAATGCCTTCTATATTCTCATATTTAATCCTGACAGACTATGAGAAAGGCGTCACCGCCGGACATTGACCTCGTATCACGAAGGGGAGAGCGAAGATGGATCATAGCGTGGGGATGCTCTAGAAATCCAACAAGAATAAGTATATATACGTTGAAAAGAGGCTCGGTTGGATGAAGGGTGTATCATCTGAGCATGAGGCGAGCGGGCTATGTTGATGGATGCGTAATGCAACAGATGGACTAGTCTGATTCTTTTGAGTCAGAGGATCGCGCGCCATGTCTGTGTCGCACCCTCAGTCAATCACGCGTAAAAAGTCGACGAGTTCATCCCGAACGAGACAGGGAAATGGCGTGTCGAGCCCTGTCCGTCATCTCAAAGAACAGACGGAGTCTCCACCGATGACCGTCTGTGCACGATACGATGTGTTACGGGCCCTGGCTCACGCGTCAGGCGTCGAACAAATCACTCTGTGGGCGATTCCGAATAAAAAATATCAGGTGAGTTTTCGGATTAAGAACCAAGAGCATGAATGGTATCTCTCAACCCTGCGGAATAAAGCGAAGCCTCGTGCATTCGTGAATCTGGGTGCGGCGGCCCATATCGCCTATGGAATCGCCCAAGCCCCGATCATGATCGTGAACATGTCAAAAGCGCTGCAGAAGTAACCCGTCCGTGTCAGTGTCCTCCACCGCCTACACTTTTCAGTAAATACGGCCTTTCTGTAGAGGCCCGTCCCTACACGTCCATACACTGCAGAAATAATTATCGCTCTATGCAGAATAGTATCTTGACATGCGAGATGCATCCGCGTAGTAGTGCAAACGAAATATGACTAGGCAATACTTAATAGGTACAATACGTATGCGGTTGTGCATGCCTATCTCGTAAATGGTGAGCACAAGCCATCGCATGGATGACGGACCCTCGACGAGAGAACGAGCCCGCCGGATGATTGAACGGGATATGGGCGCACCGCTACTTGGAACTCTCAATGACCCCCGGACCGTCGAAGTCATGCTGAACGCCGATGGTCGGCTCTGGTGTGAACGGCTCGGGCAGGGGATGGAGTGTATCGGGACCTTTCCCGCCGCCCGCGCGGAAGCCATCATCAAAACCGTGGCGGGGTTTCATCGCAAAGAAATCACGCGCCAGTCTCCCTACCTCGACGGGGAATTTCCCCTCGACGGCTCCCGCTTCGCCGCGCAGATCCCACCGATCGTGCCAGCGCCGACGTTTGCGATCCGAAAACGGGCGCTCGCGGTGTTCCGACTCGAGCAGTATGTGGAGCAGGGGATCATGACGGCGCGGCAGCGAGACGTGCTCCTCACCGCCATTGCCACTCGGCGCAACATCCTCGTGGTCGGCGGGACCGGGTCGGGCAAGACCACGCTGGTAAATGCGCTGATCGACACGATGATGGACACCTTTCCCCGTCTGCGCGTGTTCATCTTCGAGGACACCGCCGAAATCCAATGCCGTGCCGACAACTGCGTGCAATACCACACCACCGTGGACGTCACGATGGCGAAGCTCTTGAAGATTTCCATGCGCATGCGGCCCGATACCATCTTAGTCGGCGAAGTCCGAGGGCCGGAAGCCTTGGATCTGCTCATGGCCTGGAACAGCGGCCATGAAGGCGGCATTGCGACCTTGCATGCGAACAACGCCCGAGCCGGGCTCTCGAAGCTGGCGCTGTACATCAGCATGAATCAGGACTATCCCAAACCCATTGAACCGCTGATCGCCGAAGCCGTGCAGGTCGTGGTGCACATCACGCGCTGTGCGGAGGGGCGCCGCGTTGAAGACATTCTCGAAGTCCAAGGCTATGAGAACGGCCAGTACATCACCAGGTCACTGATTGAACCGAAGGAGCACCATCAATGAGCATTGCATCGCACTGGAAACAATTTCTCTGGGGCTTGGGCGTCATCCTGACGCTGTGCGTCATCACCATGCCGCATGAGGCCTACGCGGCGGGCACGGCCGGGGGCGGGCTCCCCTACGAATCCGCGTTGACCCGGTTGCGTGCGTCGATCACCGGACCTGTCGCCTTTACTTTGTCGTTGATCGGGATTGTAGGAGCCGCGGGGGTCTTGATCTTCGGCGGCGAGTTGACCGGGTTCTTGCGCATGATGGTCTTTCTCGTGCTGTTGATCGCCATCCTCGTGGGCGCCCAGAACGTGCTGACGACGCTCTTTGCCGCGGGAGCCGAAATCGCGTGGAGCGGGGAGGGAACGGCGCTGATGGCAGCGTCTCATCCTGGATTTGTGAGGCTGAGCTGACCATGGCACTCCGCAAGATCCCGATTCGTCGCGTCATGCACCGTGACAATCTGTTTCTGGGTGGGGACCGTGAACTGGTGCTGTTCTGTGGCGCGGTCGCATTTGCGCTGGTCTTCACCGCCCAAGAACTGCGGGCCGGCATCGTGGGCGTGACATTGTGGTTTCTTCTTCTGTATCTCCTGCGGCTCATGGCTAAAGCCGACCCAAAGTTGCGGTACGTCTATCTGCGGCAGTTGATCTACAAACCCTACTATCCCGCCCGCAGTACCCCCTGGCGGGTCAACACGTCCAGGCAAGGAAACCAGTATTCATGATGGTGACGCTGACCGTCCTGATCGCACTGTTGGGGCTCGCCTTCCTCTTGTTGCTGATCCACCGTGTCCGGGAAGCCGACGCTCACGTGACGGTGAAGAAGCATCGCTCGCAGGACGCGGGATTGTCGGATCTCTTGATCTACGCGGCGATGGTCGAGGACGGCGTGATCGTCGGGAAAAACGGTTCGCTCATGGCGGCCTGGATCTACCGCGGCGACGATCAGGCCAGCAGTACGGAACCCCAGCGCGAAGCGGTCTCGTTTCGGATCAATCAAGCCTTGAGTCAGCTCGGGAACGGTTGGATGGTGCATGTGGATGCGGTGCGGCGGCGGGCGGCCGGCTATGCCGCGCCCGGCCTCTCCCATTTTCCCGATGCGCTGACGGCCGCGTTGGACGAGGAACGGCGGCGGCTCTTCGAAGGACTGGGGGCCATGTACGACGGCTATTTCGTCGTAACCCTCACGTATCTGCCGCCGTTGGTGGCGCAACGCCAGTTCGTCGAGTTGATGTTCGACGATGATCAGGCGGCAATCAGCGCTCAGGATCGCACGAAGGGACTGGTGGAGCAATTCACCAGGGACTGTTCGTCGTTTGAATCGCGGTTGTCGTCGGTCTTTCGCCTGCAACGCCTGCGCGGACAATCCCTCATCTTGGAGGATGGATCGACCGTCACGCATGACGAATTCCTCCGGTGGGTGCAACGGTGTGTCACCGGCCTGAATCAGCCGGTTCTCTTGCCGTCGCATCCGATGTATCTCGATGCCGTGATCGGCGGACAGGAATTATGGACGGGCGTCATTCCGAAAATCGGCCGGCAGTACATGCAGGTGGTGGCGATCGAAGGCTTTCCCCTCGACAGCACTCCCGGCGTCCTGACATCGCTCGGGGAGCTGCCCATCGAATACCGCTGGTCGTCCCGCTTCATCTTCATGGATCAACATGAGGCCGTGCGCGAATTGACCCGCTATCGACGGAAGTGGAAGCAGAAAGTCCGAGGCTTTCTCGATCAAATCACCAACTCGCAGACCGGTCCCTTGGACCAGGATGCGATGGCGATGGTGGCCGATGCGGAGGCCGCCATCGGGGAAGTGAATAGCGGGTTGATCGGGATGGGGTACTACACCAGTGTCGTGGTCCTCATGGATGAAGACCGGGGTGAAGTAGAACGGTCGGCGCGTCACATCGAAAAGGTGATGCATCAATTGGGATTTGCCGCCCGGATCGAAACGCTCAATACGATGGACGCCTTTTTGGGCAGCTTGCCGGGACATGGCGTCGAAAACGTCCGGCGTCCGCCCTTGAACACCATGAACCTGGCGGATCTCCTGCCGACCAGTACGATCTGGACCGGCAGCGCCACCGCGCCCTGTCCCATGTATCCGCCTGACGCCCCTCCGTTGATGCAGTGCGTCACGCATGGCGCCACTCCGTTTCGTCTGAATCTCCATGTGCGCGATGTCGGCCATACGTTGATGCTGGGCCCGACCGGCTCAGGCAAATCGACGCATCTCGGGATACTCGCCGCGCAACTACGCCGGTACGAGGGCATGTCCGTCTATGTCTTCGATAAGGGCCTCTCGATGTATCCCCTGGCGGCGGCGATACGCGCTGCCACAAAGGGCACCAGCGGACTGCACTTTACCGTGGCGGGCGATGCCAACGAGCTGGCCTTTTGCCCTCTTCAATTTTTGGAGACCAAAGGCGATCGGGCCTGGGCGTTGGAGTGGATCGACACCATGCTGGCTCTCAACGGCGTGAAGACCACGCCGCTCCAGCGGAACGCCATCGCGGAAACGGTCATGGCGCTGCACGCCAATGAGTTGAGTCATGGCCACACACAGGAACAGGACCGACCGCCGGCCTCGCTCTCCGATTTCGTGAACATGGTGCAGGATGAACCAATCCGCGAAGCCCTGAAGCAATATACCGTGAGCGGGGCCTTGGGCCATCTCCTCGATGCCGAACGGGATGGGCTCGCGCTGGCGGATTTCACCGTGTTTGAAATCGAGGAGTTGATGGGGCTGGGAGATAAATACGCCCTCCCGACCATTCTCTATCTCTTTCGCCGGATCGAACGGAGCCTGAGGGGTCAGCCCAGCGCCATCATCGTGGATGAAGCCTGGCTGATGCTCGGACATCCGGTGATCCGGGAGAAGATTCGGGAATGGTTGAAAGTCCTGCGCAAGGCCAACTGCCTCGTGGTGTTGGCGACGCAAAGTTTAACGGACGCGGCCAATTCAGGCATTTTGGATGTGATCGTGGAATCCACGGCGACCAAGATCTTTTTGCCCAACGTCTTCGCCCGCGATGAGGACACCTCGGCGCTCTATCGTCGAATGGGACTGAACTCACGGCAAATTGAGATCTTGGCCACGGCCGTTCCGAAACGCCAGTATTATTACAGTTCCGAATATGGCCATCGGCTCTACGATCTCGCATTAGGACCCTTGGCCCTCGCCTTCGTCGGCGCATCGGATAAAGAGTCCATCGCGGAGATCCGTTCTCTGGAAGCCAAGTATGGCGCGGCCTGGATCGACGAATGGCTGGCGAGCCGTGGACTCACGCTCCGTGACGATGGAGCGTATGAAGAGGTGATGGCATGAGTCTGGTCCACAGTCTGGTCGAAGCGTGGAAGGATGTGAAGTACATCACGGGAGGGGAGAAAGCATCCCAGGACGAACGGCAGTCCCAACCCGTCGTCGTCGAGGGTGGGCGGCGAACCGGGGAGGGTACGAATCCCTATCTTTCGGCGCGGCGGACCTGGAACGATCTGATGAAGGCGCAAGTCGCGACCCGCCGATCGTGGGAACTAATCGCGATCCTCTGTCTGCTCATCGCCCTGGCCTCGGTGGGCGGCATCGCCTATGTCGGGAGCCAATCCAAATTCATTCCCTTTCTCTACCACGTCGATCCCCACGGCCATGCCACGGCGATTGGGCCGGTCGAGATGGCGAGCCCCGCCGATCCGCGCGTGCTGGCCGCCACCATCGGCGAATTTATCGCCAATGCGCGGCTGGTGACGGTCGATGCCGCCTTGCAGCGCAAAGCGGTCTATCAGGTCTATGCGATGTTGAGCGAACAGGATCCGGCGACCGGCAAGATGAACCAATGGATGAACGGCACCGAGGACTCGAACCCGTTTACGCGAGCGGAGAAGGAAACGGTCACGGTGGACATTTCCACGGTCCTGCCGCAAACCGCGGACACTTGGGAAGTCACCTGGCTGGAGTCGGTGTGGGACCGCAAGGGGGAAGTGAAAACCCAGCCGGTCCCGATGCGAGCGCTCGTCACGGTCTATCGGGCCGAACCCTCCGCGACGGTGACGGAGGACGAGCTCCGGCGCAACCCGCTCTCGGTCTATGTCCGTGATTTCTCCTGGTCCAAACAACTGTGAGGAGTGAGAAACATGATGAGGAACACAGTCCTGTATGTGCTGCTCACGCTGCTGCTGCCTCTCTCTGCGACGGCCGGGAGTGACCCGAGCGTCGAAGACGTCCTGACCGGGTCCAATCCCTCGCTCACGCCGCAAGAACAAGCGGGGCTCGCGCAGGGCGAACAGGGCACGATATCGGCCAGTGCGCCGGTCGCGGGGGCCAATGGATTCATCACGTTTCCGTACGGCGTGAACCAGATCAGCATCGTCTGTGCGCCGCTGCATGTCTGCGATGTGGCCTTACAACCGGGCGAACACGTCAACTCGGTCAATGTCGGCGATAACGTCCGGTGGTCGATCGAGCCCGCGTTGACCGGGAGCGGAGCCGAAGAAGTGCAGCATGTGATCATCAAACCGCGTGAAGTTGGGCTGGAAACCTCGTTGGTCGTTGCGACCAATCGCCGCGCTTATTATCTGCGGCTGCGGTCGCATAAGACGCGCTACATGCCACAAGTCGCCTTTAGCTATCACGAGGACTCGGCGGTGAAATTCGAGATGCTGAAAGCTCGCCAGCAACGGGAGATCAAGGAGAAGACGATACCGCAGACGAGCGACTATCTGCCCAAGCTGTCGTTCGAATATGACGTGGCCGGTCACGCCGCATGGAAGCCCGTGCGGGTCTATAACGATGGCGCCAGGACCGTCATTGAAATGCCGCCGTCGATCGCGCAGACCGAAGCGCCGATCCTCTTGATCGTCCGGAAAGAGGGAGGGCTGTTCACCGATGCCGAGGAGGTGATGGTGAACTACAGTCTGCAAGATCGGCGGTATATCGTCGATACCGTCTTTGAGAAAGCGGTGTTGGTCGCAGGGGTCGGGTCAAACCAAGATCGGGTGACGATCCAACGGAGGAAATGACGATGCGACGGCTTTCTCTGGTTCTCTGGGTCGGACTCCTGCTCGCCGGCTGCGTCAGTCCGTCGCCCTATGGCTATCTGGTCAATGGACCGGTGCCGCCCCAGATGCCGGAGCGGCTGGCACAGGATACGGTCACGCGAATGGAAGCCCTGTACCCTCCCGCGCACACGCGCCTCGCGTTGACCCATCCCGCCATCGACGCCTATGGCCTGGCGCTGATCGAGGCGTTACGGCGGAAAGGGTATGGAGTGATGGAGTATCGCGTGAACACAAGAGTGAGCCCTTCCACGCGGAACGATATGCCAGAACCAGTGCAGCCGGCCGTGAACCATAAAGAAGGCCTCCCGTTTACCTATGTAGTCGATGGTCCGTTCGAGCCTCGCCTGTACCGTGTCACCGTCTTTATCGGATCGCAGTCGTTAAGCCGGGTCTATCATATGGATGAGCAGACGATCGCACAGGCGGGGGCCTGGGTGCGGAAGGAGTAATGGACGTGAGTTCCTCCGCCAATCCTCAGATGTCTCCTGAGCGGTCGCCGGGGTCCATCGCACCCAAAGCCGGCGTCCGTCGCGCCAACAACATTCCGCTCTATCTGGTGATCGGGTTGATCGCGGTGGTCGCCCTCGTGGTGGCGATGGTGGCGAGCGATCGGGCCCAGCAACAAGCGCAGATGTTGAAGTCAACCACAGGGCCGTCTCCACAAAGCAAAGGGGGTGGGACGCTGGCGCTCGCCGATCGGATCGCGGGATCGCATCTGGGCGGCGTGATCCCGCCAGCGCCCTCGAAGCCTCTCATTCGCAATGAACGCACTCAGCCAGAGACCGCGCTGGTCGGGGCGGGGAGTCTCGAGGCGGAACGAAACGTGAACGCGAATATCCTCATCGCACGGCCTGACGATCTCGATGCGCCACCGATGCCGAATCGAGCCGGAGGGCTACAGCTGGTCACCGGCAAACCGCTGTCGAGGACCGCATCGAGTGAGGAGCAGGAGGCGATCAGACTCGCGAAGATCCAACAGCTGCAGGACGCGCTCAAAGCGCCCTCCACCGTGAGCTTTTCGCTCACGCGGAGCGAGAGGCCAATGCCGACCATCGAGAGTAAGCCGGAGCCTGTGTCGTCAAGCGACCAGCGCAACCGCTTGGCCGAAGCTCAACGACAGGTGGCTGATGCGGCGCGGAGTGACGACCCCACGACGGCCTATCAGGCGCAACTCGCGCAATTGCGGCAATCCGGTATGCTCGGCCCGTTCGACGGAGGATCTGACTTGTCACCGGCTGCGAAGCTGAGCGCGAAGAGTGGGACCACGAGTCCAGCAGCAAACCCGGCGGGAGGAGATCGATGGAAGCACGACGGACAACAGCTCCCGCCTCGTGCGGAGTTCGTGATTCAAGCCGGTGATGTGCTCCCGGCGCTCATGATGTCGGAAATTGATTCCTCGTTGCCGGGTCAGATCATCGCGCAAGTGTCGCAGCATGTGTACGATACGCCTACGAAGACACACCTCCTGATTCCCCAGGGCACCAAACTCATCGGGACCTATTCTAGTGATGTCGGATACGGACAGAAAGCCTTGCTGGTGGCCTGGCAACGCTTAGGGTATCCCGACGGAAAAACACTCGATCTCGGGTCCATGCCGGGGGCAACCGGTTCCGGGGCATCCGGCCTCACCGATCTGGTCAATAATCACTACGTCCGTCTGTTTGGGTCGGCCCTCTTGATGTCGGCGGTGACAGCCGGCGTCACGTTCAGCCAACAACAAGCGCAAGGGGCGGGCATTCCCGGTCAAGTCGGCATTCCCCAATACAATGCCGGGACGGCCATGAGCCAAGCCCTCGGCCAGCAATTGGGACAGGTCACGGCGCAGCTCATCGCCAAGAATCTGAGCATCGCGCCCGAACTGACCATTCGTCCCGGGTATCGGTTCAATGTTGTGGTCGTGAAAGACCTCGTGTTGCCGAAACCGTACCAAGAGTTCGATTATGCAGGAAAGGAGACGCCATGACGAACATGAGATCTTGTTTTGCAGCCCTCGTCTTGTCGATCGTGTTGCTGGCTTCCGGGACATCTAGTTATGGCAGCGGCATTCCGACGTTCGACGGCGCGGTGCTGGCCCCGTCCGTGACGGGGGCGATCTCGAACATGGCCCAACAACTGAAGCAAATCGAGCAATATCGGCTGCAGCTGCAGCAATATGTGAACATGCTGCAAAACACGATGAACCCCGGCTTGTTTATCTGGGACAACGCGCAGGACACAATGAACGATCTGCGCTACATGATCGATACCGTGTCCTTCTACCGACAGCTGTATGGGACGGTGGCCGGTTTTACCGGCAACTTTCATGATATGGCGTGGTATCGCAATGCCCAGTGCTTCAAAGAACCGGGCTGCTCCCCGAGTCAGTGGGGCCTGATCTTGGAGAACGAAGTCATTGGGGCCCAATCGCAAAAGAAATCGATCGAGGCCCTGTTCCGGGGATTGGAACGCCAGTACGACACGCTGAATCTCGATTCGCGACGCTTGAAGCGGCTCCAACTGGCCGCGCAAACGTCGAATGGGCAAGCCGAGGTCATGCAACACAACAACATGCTGACGAGTGAGGGCGCGAATCAATTGATGCAGATTCGGGCCGCGCTCTTGGCACAACAGAATATGGAGGCCACGCGCCAACAAGCCCAGGCGGATCGGGAGGCCATGCAGATGGCCGCAGACCGGAATTTTCGACAACCTGCGTATAAACAGAGTACCGCCCGTACATGGTCTGTCTATGGTCCACGGTAACGAGAGGCGGACAATCCAACGATCTTCACGGAGACGTATGACGATTCAGAGATGTTCTCAAGTTACTGTCAGCACATGGTTGACCTGTGCGGTGTTCCTCAGCGGCATAATCGCACTAACCGGATGTACGAAAGAAGCTCTTGAGCCTGTCAACACCGTTGAGTGGTACAAAGCCCATGAAGCAGAGCGGGAGGCCATGCTCAAAAAGTGTTTCGCCAATCCCGGTCAACTGGCAGAGACACCCAATTGCGTCAACGCGAAGGAAGCGGCAAGCCGACTTTTCCTAGGGTCATGACAAGATGCCCATTGAAGGCGATGAGCTTATTCCTAGTACCTCATTTGCGTAGCAGACCTGCCGTCTGTCTCTTGATGGTCCTGATGATGTGGTGGCCGCTTGAAGCCCATGCGGCCGTCGATTCGGGAAATTTACTCGACAACGCACTCCTCAAATTTCAGACGGCGGCGGCAGGATGGGGACTGTACATCCTGGCACGGGCAAGCTGGCTGTTCTGGACCCTCGCCACGATCTCCTTGGTGTGGACGATGGGGCAACTGGCCTTGCGCCGTGCGGAGATCGGAGAGTTTTTTGGTGAATTCCTGTCATTCACATTGATGACGGGGTTTTTTTGGTGGCTGCTCACCAATGGTCCAACATTCGCGCTACAAATCATCGATTCAATGCAAAAGATCGCCAATAACGCGAGTGGGTTAGGTTCCACTACCTCTCCATCACGAGTGGTGGACATTGGTTTTGAATTGCTTCATCGAACGGTGACTCAATCTACGGTGTGGACCCCTGTGGCTAGTGTCGTCGGCATCATCATGAGCTGTGTCGTCCTCGTGGTTCTGGCGCTCATCGGAGTTAATCTCACGGTGCTCTTTGTGAGTGCATGGATTTTAGCCTATGCCGGGATCTTCTTCTTGGGGTTCGGTGGGTCACGGTGGACCTCCGACATGGCAATCAACTACTACCGCACGGTACTAGCACTCGGAGCGCAACTAGCCGCAATGGTGTTGCTGATCGGGATTGGCTATTCGATTATCACCAATTACTACAGTTTGATTCGATCTAATTTGTCTCTAGAGGAAGAAGCCGTCGTGCTCGTCGCGTCGATCATGCTGTTAACCCTGGTCAACAAAATCCCTCCTCTTATTGGGGGTCTGGCGATGGGTGGTGGGGTAGGGGCGCTGGGGTCGGGCGTGTCGTTAGTCTCAGCGGTCGGCACAGCGGCGGCCATGGCAGCGGGAGTTGGACTTGTGGCGAACATGGCGCGGGCAGGCATGGCGGGTGGGGCGGCCGGGTCTCACGCGCTGATGCAAGCTGTGTCGAACGGCGGTGGGAGTGAGCCTCCACCAACCACTATGATCACCGGTCCGAGTGGTGGACCAAGCGGAAGTGGGCCGAGGGGGAGCCCCACGAGTACTCCTCCAAAAGGAAGTCCAAGCGGGAGCATGCCTTTAGCGGCGGCCATGGATGGAGTAAGCCCAGGCCCCCAATTCACCGGTCGCTCCTATCCCAGTGTCACCAAAAGCAACTCGGACACGTCAACGTCGTCATCGGAACCCACGTTCGCCGGCGAGAGCTTGTCGAAGGGCAAGACCGATAACACGGCGTTTGATCCGAAAGAAGAAATTGCCGCGTTTCGTGATCGGAAGGAGCCCTTCACTGGGCCGAAAGGAGGACAAGCATGACCATCCAGTCCACACGCGTGTTCGTATTGACGCTCAGTCTTTCGTTCTTCTGTCTCAGCACCTCAACGGTCCTGGCAGAAAGTCCAAGTGCTCCGCCACCGACCACAGCTAGCGTCCCAACGACACCAGCAGCAACCCCTATGCCCCCTGGGATGAGCCAAAACAGTGGAGCATTTTCGCTCCTCACAGGGACAGCTCGTGACGCCTGCGAAGCCATGCTCTGTCTGTCCGCGATTGGGTCGGCTCCCGCCGAGTGCGCCTCGTCGTTAGCCAAGTACCACGCGGCGCAGATGTTTGGCGGCGGCCCCGCATTTTTAGCCGCCTGTCCGCTGGTGCGCTGAGGTCCGCAATGATTGCTGCGGATCTGCCACCTCAGGACCAGGAACGAATCGTCTGCTCGATCACGGCTGCGGTGAAATACGAAGTCCCAGCCAATATCGTCCTGGCGGTCGCGGAGAAGGAAGGGGGCAAGCCGGGGCAATGGGTGAAGAATACCAACGGTACCTATGATGTGGGCCCCATGCAGTTCAACACATCCTATCTGCACCACTTGAAGCCTTACGGCATTACGGCTGTGGATGTTGAGCAAGCTGGCTGCTATCCGTATGAATTGGCAGCCTGGCGGTTACGATCCCATATCCTCCATGATAGAGGGGATCTCTGGACGCGAGTCGCCAATTACCATTCACGCACCCCGACACGGAATGCCCGCTATCGATCCAGTGTGATGCGCAAAGCGGCGAAGTGGGCCGAGTGGCTCACCGCGCGATTTACGACCGTTCGGTTTGTCGATCATCTCAGCAAGAGATAGGGGCATGATCGCTCCCGATCATCCTCCCTGAATGATGACGACGACAGGATGGTGCGAGCCGCCTTGTATCCGAAAAATCCTTCCTCGTTGAGAGGCAACGCGATGGCTCGCTCCATTCGCTCTATGAATTTCTGTCATCGATTATGACAAGCACCCGTTGTCGGCGAAGCTGTAATGGCCGGATTCGCCGATGATGACGTGGTCCAGCATCCTGATGCCGAGGATGTCGGCGGCCTGTTTCAGGCGGGTCGTGAGCTGCCGGTCCTCGCTGCTGGGCGTATGATCCCCTGAGGGGTGGTTATGCGCGCAGATGAAGCCGGCGGCATTCATGAGGATGAGAGGCTTGTACACCTCGCGCGGGTGAACGATGGCCAGGGTGAGTGAGCCGATCGAGACGGTATTCATGCCGATGACGGCATTCTTCGCGTCCAACCCGATGACGATGAAATGCTCCCGGTCGAGATCCTGAAGCATGGGCCGCAGGAGCCGGTCGGCGTCCGCCGAGGATGAAAGCTTTTGCTCTGTGTAGGTTCCGCGCGTTTCGCGGACGAGCGAAATCCTGAAGCGGGGAATATATGTTGTCCGGTGTTGCATCTTTCTCTCCTTTTTGAAGGTGGTGTTGCTCTGTCGCGGAGAGTTCAAGAGCAACATCACCCCAGAGGAAAAAGGAGAGGAGAAGGCGGGCGTTGCCGGCGGGACACGACGCGGTGGGCGTGACTGAGCGTTTCACCAGAAGGCATGACCAGTGCGGTCGCGCCGGGGCGGGTTACGTCCGCCGGTGCAAAACCGGAAACATGATCGATTGCCGGACGGGACGAGCGTCATCCAACGTCAAGATCTACGCACCTGAGCTTCATGAAGCATGCATCCTCGGCACGCTGCTTCGCGGCGGGTACCGCCCATTCGAGACAATCTTCCTTGGAGGTATGGCCGAAGCGGGAGCCGGGTGGCGGTGGAGCGTCACGGGACCAGCAGGCAGAGACGGCTTTCGAGACAATGCTGCGTGGACGGGCGGCCTGAAAGGCCGCGGCAGTCGCAGCCTGAAACAGTGGAGGATGACATGAAACGGATGTCAGTTTTGAACTGGAGCGTCGCAGCGAGAAAGAACGTTGCGTCCTGTTTCAAACCGTGTCGTAGACTCTTATCCGGACGAAAGGAGGGAGCCTGCCCGCCAGAATGCCCTGGGGACGCGTGAAAACATCAGCCGGGTACGCGTCCGCCAGACTTGACCGTTGACCACCGATGAAGCGGCTCCGGCACAACCCGGAACGGCTTCCGTTATGCCATCCCCAGGCATCTGAGGATTTTCAGGGCGGATTCCAACGTGATGGTCGTCCGTTGCTGCTCGAAGTCGTTGACGGTCGGCCCGCTGACGCCGGCAAGCACGGCCAGCTTCTTCTGGCTGAGTTTCTGTTCCTTGCGACGCTTTACCGCTTCTTCGACAAGGTCTTGCCAATCAAGGCGAAGGTTCCGTTCCATCGCTTTTCCATATGGGTGAGAATTTCATCCTTTAATGACGGGCTCCCGATCCTGCCTTTCATCAAGGCTTCGCGGGCGGCGTGCCGACGCTTCTCGAGCTGGTCTGCGGCCATCGCGATGGCCTCCGCCGACAATCCGAATTCCTGCCCCAGCTTGATCAGTGTCTGCGGCTTCAGGTTCCCCAATGGAATGTTGTCGGCTCCGCCGATCGAGAGGGCGATGGTTTTGTACCCGTATAAAGATGCGGATACGGCGTCGTAAGCAGGTGATAACCGCATGCCGGCATCCGTATGGACCATGGCAAAGTTCTTCAGATGCATGTCGGTATTGCCGAGCAGGAGTCCGGCCAGAATCCGCAGGTAGAGCCTATAGATTTCAGCGGGTAGGCAACCTGGTGTCTCGCGGATAAAATCCGCCATGCGTTTGTGGCTTCCGCCATATTTGGCGTCGGAAGGGTAACCCAGCAGCTGGTTAAACTCCTCGAAATGGATCCGTTGCCCGTCCGCCGTCCGGTCAAAACGCGTGATGATGAGCGCCTGATCGGTCAAGCCCTCTATTGTTCCCATGTGCAGATCAACAATCCTATCGTCGGGTAGCAGCGTCTTGAGCGTCATGGTCGTCAGGAATTCATTCGTTGTCAGATTCTCATGACGCGGCGATGGAAACTTTCCGATATGCGTGCTCAATTCGCGCGCGCGCGCCGGACGGAATGTTCCATCCTGCTCGATCAGGGCCAGCTTGGGCTGGATACCCGAGAGCGAGGCCCGCCCGGCCATGACCGCCATGTCCATAGGATTGTCGGGTTTGATGATGCCGCGCTCCTGCGGTTCCGGATCGATCACGGAGACGGCGCCCGCGCAGTCCTGACCGAAGGCCAGCAGCAGTTCGAAGCGCGAGGCCCGGCGCTTGGCCAGCAGACGCGTCTGTGCTTCTTCCAGCCAGCCTTCGGCGACCAGATTGTCAAAGAATGGCGGCAGGCCGGACTCAGAGAGGAATGGCGCTGCCTGAAGAGGAAGGGTATGGGCTATGGACGGCTGACCTGATGACAGGTAGCTGTCATGGTAGGTAAAGGACGTCCGGTCCCCCGGTTCCTGGCGCAGGGTGCCGGCGAAGTGATCCTTATAATAGATATGTCCCCACAGTAAGTGAGCCATGGTAAAGCATACTTTACCATACGTGCCATAGATTCAAAAGGGTAAAGTATAGATAACCATTATTCATAATTAATTGTCCTAGTAAATTATGATTGACCAACTGGAGACCATAAGGAAAACCGCGACCGATCGTCATGACTACGCCGTCGGTCATGGTCGGGCGCGCGGCGATACGTCTCTGTAAGTGTCTCTCTCTGGAGTCATGCCGAGATCTCCGAATATTCGATCACATCTCACGAGGGAGGAGTCCACGGTGATGCGGACCGCGATGTGACTGCCAAGAGGCTGATTCAAGTCTGCTGCGAACTCTCGATACATGTTCATCGTGGATCTCCTTTCATATGGCGAAGGGACGCCCCCGGCGCGAGGGCCGAAGGCGTCCGATATCCGGTTAGTTCCTGGCCTGCTCCGTGATCCACACTTTCGCGTGGCCAAGGACGACCGTGACCGCTTCCAGATCGTTCAGGCTGAACGAGTCGGAGTGCTTCCACCCATCCGCCGTCTTATAGGAGCGGGTGATGGTCACGTTGTAGAACGCGCCCTTCTCCCCCTCGTTTTTCCAAATGCTCGCGGTAATGCTGCTGCACTTGAACTTCTCGACCGGCTGAGGTTTGGGTTGTTGATCGTGAGGTGCCATGGACTGTCTCCTTTAGTTAGAGTTGATGTGCTGACCTCTCACCAGGCGTGGAGGTCACACAGCGACGACAAAGGAGACAACGAGGACGAGGCGACCTGGCGGACCGGCGGGCGCCCAGCGGAGGAATGACAGTGTACTGGCGTGATCGACGCAGCCCACCGGGGAAAGCCAGGGCCGAGGACGCACCCGCACAGGCACCACACGTCACGACCCAGGCCGGTCCCAAGTAAGCAGCTGCGAGCGGATCGCGGACACGAGGGAGAGATATGTGGAGTAGAAGACGATCCCATTCGTCACTCGCACGGATGGAATGGGACCTGGTAGGCGATCGAACCGGCCTGGCCATCAGTGAGTGTGGCCGTCGAAGACCAGGCCTGGATTCATAGGAGCGGTGGGCAGTGACCCGGAAGGGACTGCTGCTTGGAGCGGCGTAAGAGGAACGGCGCGGGCCATTCACGCGGATCGACCACCGAGGATCCAGCCCATTATTCGAACAGGTCGGCGTGCGTTCCCGTCTGTTCGAGAATGAAGAACCTGGAGTCAATTCTGTAGATGAGGAGATTGGCCCGCGCGAGTGTCGCAAGACAGAGAAGAAACGTGACCCAAATGTCGAGGAGGCGTTTCATCTTCTACCAAGACGGTCATGTTGAAGCAGAGCGATCAAAAGACACTCAGGAGAGGGTCGGTGGGGGATCACTCGACATTCGTGTTCAGGCAGTGTTGTGAGACAGTGTCTGTAGGCTGAGCTGTAAAAACTAGAGTTCCATCTTTCAGACAGTGTCTGATTCTTGAGTGAGCCCGGCTGTTGAAATTTCAGAGTTGCCCGTCTCAGCTCTGGGGTGACAAATGCGACAATCCCCTTAACTCAGGGGCCGGAATACGGCAGGCCGCTGTAAGGATGGCACGAGTTGGAGTGATTGAGTCTGAGGTGACGTTTCCGATGAAATCTGACACTGTCTGACAGATCAAGTCTTGAGTTCTACAGCTGAGCGGACGATGCTGTTTGTACAGGATCGCTTTCGCTCTCCGAACCATGGTTTGTCCCAGCGCCGTGAGTCGTAGCTTCACGTTTCGTCAATCTCGTTCGTCCGTGCTTTGTGAATCCGCCGTTTCCGCTTAGCAGTTAGATAGCCTCGATCATCGTCGAGCTTGCCAACAGAGCGCGTAGGCGACCTCGATTAGCTTGCACTGAGGATGCTGCTCAAGGAACATCAGAATGCCGGCTTGCATCGGAAACACGTGGAACGGCTGTAACAGATGGCGGTACCGGCCGTGAAGTTGGAGGACTGTTTCCAGAGCCGGAAGCGCATCATTGTTTCATGGAGCAGTGATGCAGAAAGCGCTGCGGTAAAGAGGCCCCAAGGAATAGGCTGGAATCACAGCGGACCCATGCAGAATCGTCTCAACCCACGGCTACTGTGAGTTCGGGATGCATGGGGATGTGAATGGGTATAGACTTTTTTTTCGCTTTGATAGTGGGGAATTGTGAAGAGACTCGACTGAGAATCGTGGCGGGGTCAATGACCTTGCCTTGCTCAATGAGCCACATTTCATAGAGACTCCGAATGAGGCGGTCATTGGCCACACCCAGGTTTTCTTCTCCCGTCTCCCATCGAGAGACCGTGGTTGGAGTGACGCCCAGGACGAGAGCGATATCTTTGGCTTTCTTCCTCATCTCTTTCCGGAGAAAACGAAATTCAGGGCCACTCAGGATGTAGGGCTTCCGCAACAAAAACTCGGCGATTTTTGCATGAAGACCTGGCACATTCTCGATCTCAGGAAACTCTCGCTCGCAGGCTGAACAATGGAGGCTCAGCATCCCAAGCAAGAACACATTCTTCAGGCCGGATTCCGTGTAGTGATAGGGCTTTGCCTGTGCCCGCGTCGCCAGTGTTTCACCACAGTTTGGACAACACTCCATTACGGTTCCCTTCTAAAAAGCGGTCACCAGCACAAGACCCTGTTTGGAGGGAGCCACTCGCACCGTTAACTCATCTCCGTTGAGATCAATCCCGGCGATATCGTAATTCCAGGATTTTGTCTTATCGTTCCAAATCGGCGCTGAGCTTACGGTGCCCGTATGGAAGACTTCAAGAGCGTCCTGAACAGAAAAATCTCGTTCACGACTGCGTTTCTTGAAATGATCCGTCGGGATGAGCGAACAACTGCCCTCGAGAACTGCGCGTGCTAAGGCGCTGATGTCTGTGACGGACAATGCAGGGGGATTCTTTCCCTCATCGCTTTCCTGATCACAGCGTACCATAACTTAACACCATGTAAAGTCAGTCCGTCAAGCTCTTTTTGACGTGAATCAACTTCACTCGCAAGTCATTGTATTTTCAAGAGCTGTATAGAGTCTCGTTTCATGCGGCCCGCGATTACGCAAGTGCGCCGGTTCCTTCGTCTCTGTTGGCAACTTCAGTCTCATGTCAATGATGCGGCCCAATCGCTCAGTAGACTACATGAGTGATGAGCGCTCAAGCCGTTCTTGTTGAGCGAGGCTGAAAGTAGGGTCGCCGATTTTCGGCGACCCTACTTCATTGTCCATACTCGTAGCGAAGGAATGCACCGCTGACGCGGAACGTGACGCATTCTCGTGTTTGGTACGCAGGACTAGCCCGAATGACCGCAATGGATAAGAGACGAGGCGACCGAAAATGTTGGGATGACTCTCTCTCAAGCAGCTTTCCCTCCAAGGCCTTCTGCTTCCTCGACATCAGTGGTGAAATCCAAGACGACCTGGATGGGTGCTTGCTCAGAGTGTTTATCGTTATAGACATCCACATCTGTCTTCAGCTGCAAACAGTCACCGACGATTTGCTTCCGCCTCTGCGCAAATGCCTTCTCCATGAAGGGCCGATCAGAATGATCCATTACGCCCCAAAAGGTGTACTGCACCCCGTGTTTCGTCACGCGTACCGCATGATTTACACGATAGCGCCGCCCGTACTTGTCCTTTCGATACTCTTCTCGTAGGGCCGTCGACATATCTTCAGCGAGCCGGTCGAGTGGGTCTATTTCTGGAATGGTCAGTAAGCCTCGTGCCACTCCCCATGCCACGGCATCACGAGCAGAAGTTGGAATATCACCGTTCTCGGCCTGATACCGATGCCAGATATGTTGCAGATCGTCATGATATTTAGACATTGCGATCTCCTTACAGAGAAACAGGAGCGATTTGGCCCCACCCATCGACTACGGCGCCCGAAAGTGCATGATTGCGAACCCTGACCAACATTTTTGAAAAGATCGACCATTTATCGAGACGCCTCCTAAGTTGTCCCGCCACAACACCAGGATGGACCTGGAGCCGCTTGGCCAGTCCTAAGATATCGCGATCCGAAAAAAACGGGCTTTTCCGTTTGATGAAAGAGTCCATTTCGTGTTCGGGTACGCAGAATTCGCTTGCTGCAGCATTCGCTATCCGTTCTTCAGGCGGATTCTTTCCATCAGGGCTGGCTTTTTCCCCTTCAAGTTCGGCATCAATGATTTCCCTGTCTCGCCCGTGGGATTGGAGAACATGCTCGATCTCATGTCGAAGCACGAACCAATAGTTATCAATACGATCATAACGAAGGGACATGCCGATCACCGGAGTTTTTCCTAACCAAAAGCAAGCGCCATCGATTTTGGCCGTTGGCAAAGATTCCACGATCACATAGCGAACGCCAACTTCAGCGAGAATTCTTGGAACATGCCGTACCTCTTCAGGGTCATACATGAGTTGGCGCAACTTATTCAGGGCCTCGCGCAGCGCCTTCTCTGAATAGTGATGCTTCAGCGGCATCTCCTTCGCTATCTGACGAGCACGGTGAAGCCATGCTAATTGGGCAGGAGTTACGTCATCGTAGGTGGACTTTTTTGCTGCGTGAGCCAAGTAGGGAACGTCGTCGAGACTGGGCACGTCAAAAAACTTCACGACTTGAGCCTCGAGGAGAGCGACATTGCCATCAGTCAGCCACCCTCGTTTAATCATTTCGCGAATGGGATATTGGGATTGCAAGCGTGCCTTGCGTACGACGTTAGGATCAGGATCTCGTGCTTGAGACAAATCATATGCCTTCTGAAGATTGGCAAAAAACTCAGGAGAAACGTCGAATGCGCCGCCAAGAGCCTTCGCCATATCGGCAGTAATACCTCGCTTCCCAGAAATGATCATATTGACCGCCTGCTCAGGCACCCCGAGAACATACGCAAGATCACGCTGGCTCCAGTCGCGTGCCTCTAGCTCTTCCCGAATGAAGTAACCAGGCGGCGGTACATCAGTAATATTGTCGATCATCTGATTTCCCTCCGTCTTAGTCATGATAGTCGCATACTTCTATAATGTTCAGAATGGGCGGCACTTGAGATTCATCGAGCGTGAAAATCATTCTGTACTGGTCGTTGATTCGGATTGACCGCTGGCCCTGTCTATCGCCCTTGAGTTTTTCATAACGCAAGCTCTTCCAGTTCCTCAGTGTTCGTTCATCGGGTGCAGCTTCCACGACAATAAGCTTGTCTCGACATGCCTTAATGACTCCAAACGGCAGCTTCGTCTCGAAGGCCCGGTCTGTCCGTATCAAAGCAAGACGAGAGTCTTGAAACTGGATTTTCATGTCGTCCCTGAATCACGAGGCAATATATAACGAATGTGAGAACTTGTCAATATACCACTGAACGTTAGTGTATAAGTTGTAATTTATTCTGTCACTAAGTATTCCAACATCTTATACGGAACAGAGCCTGTACCAGCTAAAATGTCACTTTGCAAATTATTTGGCGTATATAATTGCTCGTTATTTGGCCTCGGTGACACTCTTGGAACGCGGTCACGCCCTTGGTGGTCGGATCGCTCCTTTGTCACGCCACAGTATTTCGCATCGGG
>JBFWZD010000023.1:0-72423 GCA_050185705.1 Nitrospira sp.
CATCCCGCAGGGAGACTTCGCTGATGGCCATGGTCCCGCTCAACGAATGCAGCACGCCGATTTTAATCGGCGGCCCCCCGGCCGCGTACGAGAGCGCGTACTGCCCCAGGTTCCCCAACAGCGCCGCCACGCCCACGCCCGCCGCCACCCGCCCCGTCTGCCCCAGAAACTCTCGCCGCGAGGCGCCCGCCCCCTCGGTCGGACAGTCCCCTGCTCCCCCCGTCGCCTGTGTCTCGGTGTCCTTCGTCTCCATGATGCCTCGCTCCTTTGCAAATGGTGAGATGCGCATGCCCAGTTGCTACCACTGTTGTCAGGAACGTTGGATCATAATCACGGTACTCATCTAGCGGCGTGAAGCATCGCACAACCGGTCGGGCGGACCTATCGGGGAAACCCTGAAAAAGAGCTAGGGAATCCCTGAGGACATTTGGGAAATGGGTTGAGTATTGGCGAACGGAGACAAGCGAGGGAAAATCTAGGAGTAAGGCTGCACTAATCCAACACGGATCGCAAGGCGAACGAGGCCCGGCACATCGTGAATTTCTAGCCGTTCCATCAATTGACTTCTGTGTGTTTCGACGGTTTTCACGCTCAGGTTCAGTCGACTAGCAATGTCTTTCGTGGTTTGACCTTCCGCGATGAGCTGCAGGATTTCTCTCTGCCGCCCACTCAGCCTGGCCAGCGGACTGGATGGCTCACCGGACTTGTTTCGGTAGGCCTCTACGGCATACTTTGCGACAGCGGGGGTCAAATAGGTTTCACCGCGGCTGACCGTTCTGATCGCCAGCTCCAATTCTGCCAGCTCCGCGCCTTTCAATAAATACCCTGACGCACCGACCTGCAACGCTTGCTGAAAGTATTCTTCATTGGCATGCATCGAGAGCAGAATCACTCTCGTGGTTGAGGATTCCTTGACGATTCTTGCGGTCGCATCAAGTCCGTTCAGTCCGGGCATCGCAATATCCATCAAGACGAGATCCGGAGGCTCTGCTTGCACGAACTTGACGGCCTCTAACCCATCCCCCATGTCCGCGACAACCTGAATACCCTCGATCTTTTGCACAAGCGCCCGCATGCCGGCTCTGACCAAGGCGTGGTCTTCCACGATGACGAGTCGAAGGTGGCTCATGATGCCGTCACCTCAATCGCCCGAGTTGCCTGAGGCTGATCATACTCGGCAAGTGAGAAACAAATCTGGAGTCGGGTACCGTGACCAGGTGTCGACGTAATCACCAGGTCGCCTCCGGCCAAACGAACACGCTCCTCCATCCCAAGCAACCCGATACTTTCTCCACCCTGCGCCCGCTGCCGGGCTGCTTGCACATCAAATCCTACCCCGTCATCTTGAAGAACGAGTGTGACCTCCTCATCATGCCGGCGCAACGCCAGATCGATCGTCTTGGCCTGCGCGTACTTCGCGATATTGGTCAAGGCTTCCTGTGCCACTCGAAAACAGGCGACCTCGATGGAGGCCGGGACTCGGCCGGTCATGTCCTCGACGGAAAGTCTAAGGATCCATCCATTCCGCGTCGCCTGGCGCGTCGCATACCATCGTAGCGCGGGCACCAAGCCCAAATCATCCAGAAGCGACGGTCGTAAATCCAGCGCCAGCGTCCGCACTTGAGTCAATAAATGATCCACCAGCTCAAGACTATCCGTGAGAGAATCGATACGGGCCTCTCCAGCTCCACCATGCTGAATATCTTGCAGGTCGATCTTCAAGGCGGTCAGCAGTTGTCCGACTTCATCATGCAGATCGCGTGCAAGCCGGCTTCGCTCCTCCTCCTGCACTTGCATCAGCCGACCGGAAAGCTCGCGCAGGGAGCTATTGGCGCGACGCAATTCAGCAGTTCGCTCTTGGACTTTGAGTTCCAGCGCTTCATGTGCCTGGTGCAGAAGTGTCTCGGCTCGCTTCCGCTCGCTGATATCACGGATAACTTTCGACACTCCCACAAACTGACCGACTGCATCCCGGAGAGGGGACAACGTCACCGACACATCAATCGATTTACCGCTTTTGTTCAACCGCACGGCATCGTAGGTATGAATGTCATGGGCGCCTCTCACGGTGGCGAGTAACCAGGCCTTGTCGCGATGGAGATGGTCCGGAATCAACGTCAGGATAGAACGTCCGATCATCTCGGTGGCGGAATAGCCAAAAATGCGCTCTGCCCCGGCATTCCACGTCGTCACGAACCCATCGGGAGTCACACTGAGTATGGCATCGCTGCTGCTTTCTACGATCGCACCTAATCGCCTGGTGGCATCGTCGAGTTTCGCACCTCTCGCTCGCGCCACGAGCCATGCCGTCAACCACAGGAGCGCAAGGCCCACGATTCGATTGAAGATCGCCAAATCCTGAGGGATACCAGGATGAGACAGGTGATGTCCCATTGGTATGAGGACTGTCGCAATAGCCGCGACAAGATACGGAGCAAGCAGCCATTCGATCCAGAGCGCCAAGAACACCGCGAACACATGCCCGACAACCCAGACCGCATACCCCCATGGCATGAACACGTCGAACAGAAACGTTCCTGCCAAGACTAGCGGGATCAGTGCTCGGGCATAGGTGCTGTTCATTGCCCTCCACGATCATGCAGAGACAGGACCACACCGTCAGGCTGACGGCAACGTCGCTCAGAAAGCATTTAAGCGCTTCGTGAAACCTGGCAGCGCATGATACCGCAGTCCGCCCGCTAGGATCGAGGGGGAGTGAAGAGAGAAATGAAGATGAAACAGCCGGCGACCTTACGGTGCCGTGTGACGATTGACGACCCAGACACCAGCGAGAATGAGACAGATACCGATAATTTCGATCAAGCCAACGGCTTCCCCCAAGATCAGGGCAGACAGCCCGATCGCTGCCACTGGCGTCAGATTCCCTAATACCGAGGCTCGTGACGGACCGACACCTTTGACGCCGAATAACCAGGCTTGTTGAGCAACCGCGGTGGCAAAAACAATCAGATAACCCAGCGCGAGCCAATCGGGAGTCGTGACCGAGCCAATTCCGGCGTTCATCATTTTTTGATCAGTCCACAACAGTGGAATTTGGAGGACGGTCGCCACGGCCAATGTAGTCCAGTTCACCGTCAACGCCGAAACCCTCTCCATGATGCTGCGGCTTCCGATGCTATAGAGCGCCCAACTCACGACGCCCAGAAAAACCAACGTGCCTCCTAAGAGAGGACGTTCGCCGGCTGCTTGAAACCCTGCGACCGACACCAGACCGACACCCATGAATGACAGTAGCGCTCCCGCCCAGACGGCGTGTAGCGGCACATCTCGAATCAAGAGGGATGAGAGAAATGAGGTCACCACAGGGCTCGATCCGATAATCACCCCGCCGACCGCGCCGCTCACATAATTCAATCCCATCAGGATGAGTAAGTGATTGCCTAACACGCCGAGTCCCAGCAGACCCAGCAACCCCATGTCGGCACGACTGATGCTGATCGCTCCGCCTTCCTTCCACCACCAGGTGATCAAGAGAATCGCCAACCCTCCGATATCACGAAGGACCGACGCTTCGACGGCAGAAAATGATCCGAGTGCCATTTTCTGGGCTACGATCGAACCACCCCAGAGCACCGCCGCAAGCACGACAGACGTATAGGCGATGGTCGTAGACGGCTGACTCATGGTCATTGGGATACCGTCGTTCCAGCTTCGCCGTCAAGCGGTATTCCTCTCCCTTGGTGTTCCTTGCAATCTTGTCGACATTGCGTCGAGCTCGCTGCAGCAACATTCGGTAGTCGCCTTCCTTAATGTGGTGGCACACCGCAGACGCCGTAGCCTCGTAAGGCCAGCAATCAATTTCCTAGGATTTTTTCAAAATTGCTGTTGGTGGTCTTAGTTCGCAACAGTATTGACCGACGCCAGACACTCCTTACAGCCCTGGGAGACCAAAATTTGATAACATAGGCGAGCTTGCTATGAATCATCCTAACTGGATCGGGTCAATCATCCTTGTGCTCGTTGTACTTCTGCTGGGCGTCGGCCTAGCCGCGTGGAAGTACGAATCCATCCAGAACGAGCAGGCCGCCTCGGCAAATCAGCCCGAGCCGATGGAGTCAGTCACCGTGGCCGTCGCACGAACCATCGACCACCGACCGACATCGACTTCGATCGGAACAGTCCTCGCGCTGCGATCCATTACGTTAAAGAACGAGCTCCCCGGAACGGTCCGCGAGGTTCGGCTCGTCCCAGGCCAAATCGTCGAAGCCGGCACCTTGTTGGTTGCACTCGACGTTTCAGTCGAGGAGGCTGACCTGAGAGCTCAGGAGGCTCAGGTCGCCCTCGCCAAAACGGTCCTAGCCCGCAGACAGAACCTCAGCCAAGAACTGGCGACGACACAGGAAGAAGTGGACCGTGCGCGCGCCGATCTCGATATCGCCCGTGCCCAGATCGCTCGCACCAAGGCGATCATTGCCAAGAAGATGATTCGTGCACCCTTTCGGGTTCGAGTGGGAATTGCAGATGTCCATCCCGGCCAATATCTGGACGAGGGGACGCTTCTGACGACGTTGCAAGGCGTCGGCGAGGGGGTGCATGTCGACTTCGCCGTTCCGCAACAGGTCGCCGGAGGCTTACGGGTTAGGGACACGGTCGAGATTTTGGCGGCTGATAACACCCCGGCTGTCACAGCCAAGATTGTGGCCATCGATGCACGGGTCGACCCGACGACCAGAAACGCCATGGTACGCGCCAGGATCGAGGGCACCAATGTCCCGGCGCCGGGCGCGTCCGTACGTGTCCGCGTTCCGGTCGGCCCGCTGCGAACCGTGATCGCAATACCGATCAGTGCCTTACGCAAAGGGCCGGGAGGTGACCAAGTCTTCGTCATCGCGCCTGGCACCGATGGCCGCACCAGAGTCCAGAGCCGCCAGGTCGAAAGTGGCACCATGTTCGGTGATGAAATTGCGATCCTGTCCGGACTGACCGCAGGAGAACGAGTCGCCGCGCTCGGATCCTTTAAGCTTCGCGATGGGATTCTGGTTGCCATCGCGGATGCGTCTCAATCCAAGCCGAACGAGAACCACCAAGCAGCGACCCCCTAGGACAGCACGATGTCACAGGACACAACCAGACCCTCGTTCACCGATCTGTTCATCAAGCATCCCGTGTTGGCCATCGTCGTGAATCTCATCATCTTGCTTGCCGGGTGGCGAGCCATGACCGCGCTGCCGGTACAGCAGTATCCGAAGCTTGAGAATTCGCAGGTGCTCATCACAACCCTCTACTACGGAGGGAGCGCCGAAACTATACGCGGCTTCATCAGTACGCCGATCGAACGAGTCGTGTCCGCGATCAGCGGTGTCGATTATGTGGAATCGACCAGCCGTGCCGGAGTCAGCACCGTCACCGTGCACCTAAACCTGAATCACAACAGCACAGCGGCCCTCGCGGAGGTCACGGCGCGGCTCCAACAGATCAAATCGGAGCTGCCGCCGGAGGCCGAACCCTCCTCGATCGAAATCCAGCGAGCCGATCGTCCCTACGCCTCGTTTTATCTGAGTTTCAGCTCCTCCCAGCGGACGGTTCCGGACGTGACTGATTGGCTCCTTCGGACGCTACAACCGCAGTTGGCTACTCTCTCCGGGGTCCAGCGGGTGACCTTTGAAGGAGACCGACAGATCGCCATGCGCATCTGGATCGATCCCGATCGACTCGCGTCCTACAACCTCTCGCCCGGCGATATACAGGGCGCCCTTCGACGGAACAACTATTTGGCCGCAGTCGGACGAACCAAAGGTAATCAGGTCCAGATCAACCTCCTCGCGAACACGGATCTCCGCTCGGCCGGTGAGTTCGAGGAGCTGATTGTGGCCGACCGGGGAGGCGCCATCGTGAGGCTCAAGGATGTCGCCCTGATCGAGCGGGACGCCGAAGAAGCGAACATGATCGCAAAATACGACGAGACGGAGGGGGTCTACCTGGGAATCTGGGCGGTGCCCGGTGTGAACGAAATCGACGTGGGACGCCGGCTTCGTGACGAGATCGAACGGATCCGTCCGACCCTGCCGAGCGATCTTGACATGAAACTCGTCTGGGACAGCACCATGTTCATCCGGAACGCCCTGACGGAAATTACCAAGACGCTGGCGGAGACCATTCTGATCGTCGCCGTGGTGGTCTTTCTGTTCATGGGTTCGGTTCGCACGGCTCTCGTTCCGCTCGTCGCCATGCCGGTATCGTTGATCGGTGCGGCGCTGTTCATGGCCGCATTCGGCTTTAGCCTGAATCTCCTCACGCTGCTCGCCATCGTGTTGTCGGTGGGATTGGTGGTGGACGACGCCATCGTGGTCGTTGAGAACGTCGAGCGACATGTGCGACTGGGGCGCTCGCGAATCGAGGCGGCGTTGGCCGCGGCGCGTGAGCTGCTTGGCCCGATCATTGCCATGACGATTACACTCGCCACGGTCTACGCCCCAATCGGTTTTCAGGGCGGACTGACCGGGTCCCTGTTCCTGGAGTTTGCCATCACACTGGCCGTCGCCGTGGTCTTGTCCGGAATTGTCGCGATCACTCTCTCGCCGGTGATGAGTTCGCGATTTGTCCATCCGCAAGGAAAGGAAGGTCGTTTGACTGCGTTCGTCAACCGACGGTTCGAGGAAGCACGCACGCTCTACGCCAAGCTGCTCGACGGCGCCCTTACGATGCGCTGGGGAATCGTCATGGCCGCGATCCTCATCACAGTTGCAGCCTGGCCGCTGTACCATTTCTCACGACAGGAGCTGGCTCCCGTAGAGGACCAGAACCACATCAGCCTCTTCTTCGAAGCCTCACCGGATTCGACGGTCCACGCCACAAATCGCCAACACTTCCAAATCGTCAAGGCCATCACGGCCATCTCTGGAACAGACTACACCTGGTCCCTCACGACGGCCTGGGGTGGATTCGGCGGAGTCGTCGCCAAGGATTGGCATGATCGTGCACGTTCGACCGAAGCGATGTATGACGACGTATACGGCGCCGTGTCGCAAGTACCGGGGCTTCGCGTCTTCCCACGGCTGGACCCTCCCCTGCCCACTCCAGGTCAATATGACGTGGAGCTGATCCTACAGAGTGATGCCCCGGCCGAGCAAATGCTCGAATCCGTCGGGGCCGTGCTAGCCGCAGGCTGGCAAAGCGGCAAGTTCTTGTACGTAGACACCGATCTGAAGATCGACCTCCCGCAAGCACGCGTGGTCTTGGATCGAGAGCGACTCGCTGATTTGGGATTCGACTTGGCCGGCGTCGGTCGTGAGTTGGGCACCATGCTCGGCGGTGGATACGTGAACCGGTTCAACTATTTCGACCGCAGCTACAAGGTCATCCCCCAACTGGGCGACAAGGACCGGGCCACCGTCGATCCGCTCCTCGATCTGAAAATCAAGACCCCGGCCGGTCAGTTGGTGCCGGTCTCGACGTTCACACATATCGAAACAAGCACTGCCCCACGGACGTTGAACCGCTTCCAGCAGCGCAATGCGGTTCGCATTTTTGGAGGACTGAAGCCTGGCGTGACAAAGGAAGAAGGACTCCGCGTGCTCGAGAGCACCGCGTCATCTCTCGGTCCGCGCATCGTGCTTGACTATGCCGGCGAGTCACGGCAACTCCGGCAAGAGGGAGCGGCGCTCACCGTCACACTCGGTTTTGCGGTGGTCCTGATCTATTTGGTGCTGGCCGCCCAGTTTAAAAGTTTTCGAGACCCCTTGATTGTCCTCATCGGCTCTGTCCCGCTGGCGATCTCGGGTGCCCTGGTGGTGAGCTTTCTCGACCTGACCACGATCAACATCTATTCCCAAGTTGGGCTGATCACGCTGGTCGGACTGATCGCAAAGAATGGAATTCTCATCGTAGAATTTGCCAATCAGTTGCAGGCTCGTGGATATTCCCGTGTAATGGCTGTACGAGAAGCAGCCTTGACCAGGCTGCGGCCCGTCCTGATGACATCGGCAGCCACCATCTTCGGCCATCTCCCCCTCGTCTTAGCCATAGGACCCGGAGCAGCTGCGCGCAATAGTATCGGGATGGTACTGGTAACAGGTATGACGGTAGGAACGTTGTTCACGCTGTTTGTCGTCCCGGTGTTTTACGCGGCTATCGCAGCTCAACATGAACCGGATGAATCCCACTCGACAACGGAGCCAGTGAAACCCGAAGCACTGGCATTGACGGAAGCAAGGACGTAACCAACGGTCACCGGATCTTCTCACGAGATTTGTGTTCTGCATCTCGCTATAATCATACATTCACTAACCACAATCCGTCGAATAAAAGGAAGCCGATGATCTCCACGCCTCTGTCTACACACCTTGTCGCATCGTTCGCTCTCACACTCAGCTTCACCGGGTGCGTCGAGATGGGCGCTGAACGTCTGAACGATGTCTCGCGTGACGCTTGGCAGAAACCACAAGGAGTCGTTGAACACCTGTCGGTCATCCCCGGGTCGCGTGTGGCGGACTTGGGTGCGGGCGAAGGATATTTCACTTGGCATCTGGCTAAAGCCGTCGGCACACGAGGAACGGTCTTTGCCGTGGATATCAATCCCGAAGCAGTGGACAGGATCTTCAAAGAAATGGTCGCACGCGGCACTCCGAACGTGCGACCCATTCAAGCCAAGCTGGACAATCCTAGGCTTCCTGATCCGGTCGACCTCGTGTTCAGCAGCAACACCTACCATCTGATGAACAATCGAGCAGCCTATTTTCGTTCGCTCGCATCGTCCCTGAGACCAGGCGGACGCGTCGCGATTCTTGATTTCCATCCTCGAGGGTTCCTCTCCGGGCTGTTTGGCGATAGAATTTCCAAAGAAGAGGTCCGTCGTGAAATGGAAGCCGCCGGCTATCGACTGATCAACGACTATGACCTCCTCGAACGGCAACACTTCCAGATCTTTGCCATGGCTGGAACTGAACCAAGCGAATCCTCGCACTACACCGACACGTCCACCAAAGACCCGGAATGAAGGACACTGATCCACAAGAAACCCGGGACTGGTTGGATTCCATCGAGTACGTGCTTGAGCAGCAGGGTGTGGAGCGGGCGACCTATCTGTTCGAGCGACTTCGCGACCGGTTGGGCGAACGAGGTGGGCAGGTCTCCAAATCGGTCAACAGCCCCTATGTCAACACAATCCCCGCGTCTCAACAGCCTCCCTATCCGGGCAATCTCGAACTAGAACGCCGAATCCGCAGCCTGGTGCGATGGAATGCCATGGCAATGGTCGTGAAGGCGAACCAACAACGTCCCGGCATCGGCGGACATATTTCCACCTTTGCTTCAGCCGCCACGCTCTATGAAGTGGCCCTGCATCATTTTCTGCGCGGCAAGAACAGGCCCCAAGGCGGCGACCAAATCTATTTTCAAGGCCACGCCACACCAGGGATCTATGCACGTGGCTTTGTCGAAGGACGTCTTACGGAGGAGACTCTTCATCGGTTCCGCAGGGAGCTCGACTCCGGTGGACGTGGGTTATCGTCCTACCCACACCCCTGGCTGCTCCCAGATTACTGGGAATTTCCCACGGTCTCGATGGGGCTAGGGCCGATCATGTCGATCTATCAGGCGCGCTTCAACCGCTATCTGCAAGACCGGGGTCTGAGGGACACGAGCCAACAGCGAGTGTGGGCCTTTATCGGTGACGGCGAAACCGATGAGCCGGAAAGTCTCGGCGCCATTTCGCTCGCCAGCCGGGAACGGCTCGACAATCTCATCTGGGTGATCAATTGCAATTTACAACGTCTCGACGGTCCCGTGCGTGGGAACGGCAAGATCATCCAAGAATTGGAAGCAATTTTTCTGGGCGCCGGCTGGCACGTCATCAAGGTGATCTGGGGCAGTGATTGGGATCCATTACTTGCGCAGGATGATGAGGGTTTGCTGACCAAACGGATGGGCGAGGTCGTGGACGGTTGGTATCAAAAGTACGTGGTGGAAGGAGGCGCCTTCGCCCGAGAGCATTTCTTCGGGGCGGATCCACGACTCCTCAAACTGGTCGAGAGTTATTCCGACGAGCAGATCCACAAAATGTTACGGGGCGGGCATGATCCCCGGAAACTGTACGTTGCCTACAAAGCCGCGATGGAGCACAAGGGACAACCGACTGTGATCCTAGCCAAGACGATCAAGGGATACGGTCTCGGCGAGGCCGGCGAAGGGCGCAACATCACCCATCAGCAAAAGAAGCTGAACGAACAAGAGTTGCGGGAGTTCCGCACGAGATTCAGTGTTCCGGTGCCGGACGCGCAACTGACATCTACCCCGTTCTATCGACCTCCGGCCGACAGCCCTGAAGCGGCTTATCTTGCCGAGCGTATCAAGGCGATGGGCGGACCCATCCCCGAACGGCGCGTCACGGTGGAATCCCTCGAAACCCCGGCGCTCGATCAGTTCAAGGAATTTCTTGAAGGATCGGGAGACCGTTCAGTCTCCACCACAATGGGGTTCGCTCGCATGCTGGGCCGGCTGCTCGGCACGAAGGAATTCGGGAAATATCTCGTGCCGATCATTCCCGACGAAGCGCGCACATTCGGGCTCGAAGCGCTCTTCCGGCAGTATGGCATTTACTCGCATGTCGGCCAGTTGTATGAACCGGTGGACAAAAGCTCGCTTCTGTACTATTTCGAAGCCACGAACGGGCAAATTCTTGAGGAAGGGATTACCGAGGCCGGAGCGATGTCCTCCTACATCGCGGCGGGGACCGCCTACGCAACCCACGGCCTCAACATGATTCCGTTCTACATCTTCTATTCGATGTTCGGATTTCAGCGGATCGGCGATTTGATGTGGGCCGCTTGCGACATGCGGGCGCGAGGATTTATCTTGGGCGCCACCGCCGGGCGCACGACGTTGGAGGGAGAGGGCCTCCAGCACCAGGATGGACAGAGCCATCTGTTCGCCAGTGCCTATCCGACGATCGCGGCTTACGACCCGGCGTTTATGTTTGAGTTGGCCGTGATTCTCCAAGACGGACTCAAGCGGATGTACAAGGATCAGCAAGACCTGTCTTACTACATCACACTCTACAACGAATCGTATTCGATGCCGGCCATGCCGTCGGGTGTAGAAGAAGGGATCCGCGAAGGGCTGTATCGATTCAAATCCCCACCGGATCGAGCCAAGTACCGAGCCCATCTCCTGGCGAGCGGTCCGCTCGTGAACGAAGCGCTGCGCGCTCAAGAGCTGTTGTTGCGCTACGGCGTGGCAGCTGATGTCTGGAGTGTCACGAGTTACAAACAGCTGCGGATGACGACGCTCGAGGCTGAGCGCTGGAATCGGCTACACACGGAAGAAGCGCCTCGCACGAGTTTCCTCCAGCGGACTGTCGAGCAATTCGATGGACCCTGCGTGGCAGTGAGCGACTATGTGCGCCTGGTTCCCGAGCAGATTGCGCCCTGGATTCCCGGTGGCCTCTTAGCTCTGGGAACAGATGGATTTGGCCGGAGCGATACGCGCAAAGCGTTGCGGCGATTCTTCGAAATCGACGCCGAACATCTGGTCGTAACAACACTCTACGCCTTGTGTCGCCGTGGAACCGTCGAGGCAAGCCTCGTCACGCGGGCTGCGCGCGATCTCAACGTCTCGACGGATACGGAGGCTCCGTGGCATCGATGACGGAGACAAGCCAGCCCATCATGATGGATATGCCATGAACGTCGAACTCCCATTTCTTGCGGAAGGTATCGAAGGCGGCGATGTGGTCCAACTCCTGGTGCGCGAGGGGGATCACGTCACAGAGGGACAATCGTTGATCGAGCTGGAAACCGATAAGGCGACCGTCCCGGTCCCCACGCCTACCGCGGGAACTGTCGTGCGCCTGCTGGTCCAGCAAGGCGATCACGTGAAGGTCGGACAGGCGCTCGTTGAGCTAAAAGACACCGCAGCGGACACAAAGAAGGCACCGCCTTCCTCGCCGGAGAGAACTGCCGTGACTCCTGATCAGGCACCACCCACCGAAGTAGACAAGTCAAAGACCAAGCAATCTGAACGACCAAACGCGGTTCAACCGAGTGCTCCGGTACCTGAACAGGAAACCCCTGTTGCCGTGGGAAAGTCTGATGCCGGACAGACTCCATCGACTGGGGCTGCGGTCCCAGCCCCTCCATCAGTTCGGCGACTCGCCCGAGAACTCGGCGTGGACCTCTCGCAGGTCAAAGGATCGGAAGCCGGGGGGCGAATCACAGCAGAGGACGTGAAAACCTTCGTTCGGGAGCGGACCAAACGAGGCACGGCCCAGAGTGGATCCAATACCTTCTCCACACCCTATGGATCCGAACGGCGCGAGCCCATTCCCTCCCTCAGACGGAAGATCGCCGCGAACATGACTCAAGCCTGGACGACGATTCCGCATGTTCATCAATTCCAGGAAGCCGACATCACCGACCTCATGGCGCTTCATAAACGCTATGCCCCGGATTTCAAGAAGAAGGGCGCCACGCTGACGTTGAGTAGCCTCTTCCTGAAAGCGATCGTGCATGCGTTGAAACTGTATCCACAGATGAATGCGACCCTCGACCTCACCAACGGCGAGGTGATTTACAAGGACTATTACAATATCGGGGTCGCGGTCGACACACCGGCCGGGCTGATCGTCCCGGTCGTTCATCAAGTGGATCAAAAGGATCTCCTGCAAATTTCCTTGGAGCTGGCTGATCTCGCCGAACGTACCCGCAAGCGGACGGTCACACTGGAAGAGCTACGCGGAGCGACGTTCACCCTCAGCAACATGGGAGGGATCGGCGCCGGTCCATTCCTCCCGATTATCAATCCGCCTCAAGTCGGCATCCTCGGCGTCGGCAAGGCGCGCATGACACCGGTGTATCGAGACGGCCAGTTCGTCCCTCGACGGGTACTGCAACTCTGCGTAGCCTACGACCATCGGCTGGTGGATGGCGCGGTCGGCGCGCGCTTTACCAATGAAATCGTCAAAGTGCTGGAAGATTTTCAGGGCATGTTCCTTGGTCTCTAACAAGGTTGGTCTGGTTGGTTTGGTTTGTCCGGTTTGTCTCGTTTGTTTGGTTATTTGGTCATCCGGTTAAGAGAAATTGGACGACAAGACGAACACTGACACAGATAAAAGAAGCTGAAGAGGTTGATACAGACGGCTAACAAGAGAGGGCGAGTTTTCCCAATCAAACAAACCAGAGAGACTATATGAACCAGATAGACCGTTATGACGTGGCGGTGATCGGTGGCGGACCAGGTGGCTATGCCGCCGCGTTCCGCGCAGCGGATCTTGGCTTGCGCACGGTGTTGATCGATGAGGATCCTCAGCTCGGTGGGACCTGCCTGTTGCGGGGTTGCATTCCTTCGAAAGCCTTGCTGCACGCTGCTCGCCTGCTCACGGAGGCTCAAGAAGCGTCCGCGTGGGGCATTCAATTCGATAAACCTCGCGTCGATCTCGATGCATTTCGCAGCCGTGTAGACACGGTCATCGGCAAACTCACGAAAGGTGTGCGAACTCTGGCCGGCAGCCGGAAGGTCGAGGTCATCCAAGCGCGCGCCATGTTGAAAGATGGCGTGACGCTTCAGCTCTCCGGCCCAGACGCACCGAGCGAACTGTCTTTCGGCCACGCCATTATCGCGACCGGATCCAAACCCGTGATTCCTTCCTCCTTGAAGCTGGATGATCCGCGCGTGATGGACTCGACGAGTGCGCTACGGTTACCGGATATCCCCCAACGACTCTTGGTCGTCGGCGGCGGTTATATCGGCCTCGAGTTGGGTACGGTCTATCAGGCGCTCGGCTCTGAGGTCACCGTGGTGGAAGCACTCCCACGCCTGTTGAACGGCGTCGATGCGGATCTCGTACGGCCGCTACACCAGCGGATGCAGCGCCGGTTCAAGGCAATCAAGCTGAACACCACCGTTAAATTACTGGAAGCTCGGAACGAAGGCCTGGTCGCGACGTTCTCGGACTCAGAAGGCACCAGCACCGACAACTTCAACCGCGTGCTCATCGCTGTGGGGCGGAAACCCAATACCGAGCAACTGGGGCTTGAACACACAAAGATTGTAGTCACCGCGAAGGGCTTCATTGAGGTCGATCGGCACATGCGCACGGCCGAGCCGACGGTCTTCGCGATCGGAGACGTCGTGGGCGATCCCATGCTTGCCCACAAAGCTTCGCATGAAGGGCTGGTTGCCGCTGAAGTCATTGCCGGTAGACAGACAACGTTCGATGCAGCGGCCATTCCAGCCGTCGTCTTCACCGATCCGGAGATCGCCTGGTGCGGACTGACCGAAGAAGCGGCTAAGGCAGCGGGACAAGCCGTGAAGGTCACGCGATTTCCCTGGGCAGCGTCAGGACGCGCCACGACTTTGGGTCGCACCGAAGGCGTCACGAAACTCATCCTGGACCAGGAATCGGGACGCGTCCTTGGTATGGGCTTGTGTGGAGTCGGCGCGGGTGAATTGATCGCCGAGGGGGTCTTGGCGATCGAGATGGGCGCTGTCGCCGAAGATCTGGCCACCTCAATCCATGCACATCCGACGCTGAGCGAGACCGTCATGGAAGCCGCTGAATCGTTCAGTGGCTCCCCGACACATCTCTTCATTCCAAAGCGATCATGACGTGCCCCCTCTCCGCTTGCTCGATCTGACCCTCTCCCTTCCAATCGAAAATCTCGCGCTTGATGAGGCGTTGCTGGAAGAATTGGATGAGCTTGGCGGACATCCTGTGCTTCGGTTTTGGGAGAGCGATCGCCTATTCGTCGTGTTAGGCCGCAGCTCTCGTTTGACCGATGAGGTCGATCGTGCAACCTGCGAACGAGACGGCATCCCCATTCTTCGACGGATCAGCGGCGGAGGTACTGTCCTGCAGGGTCCTGGCTGTCTGTCCTATGCCGTTGTGCTTCCGCTCAATTGGCATGACGACCTTGCGGACATTCGAAGCACCAATCGATTTATCCTGGAACGGATGGCTTCGGCTCTTCATGAATGGGAGCCTGGTACAAGCTTCCAAGGAATCAGCGATCTCGCAATCGATGGGATGAAGATTTCAGGCAACGCGCAACGACGCACCAAGAGCGCGTTGCTCTTTCATGGGACCATTCTGCATAGAATGAGTGCTGATCTCGTCACACGCTACCTCAAACACCCATCGCGACAACCGAATTACCGTTCGGACCGACCGCACCAGTCGTTTCTCAGAACGATCGATGCACCACCGCAAGCCATTAAGCAAACCATGGCCGCCGCCTGGAATGCCGTACCGATGGACAGCCCATGGCCGACGGCACGCATGACGCACGTCATAGACACTATCCTGGCGAGAAGTCGCGAAGGTCTGTAAAGGGATGAGGCTGTTCCTTCCTGGAGAAGAGGATCAGTCGAGAGGATGTTTCCAACGTAGGCCCTTGAAGCGGGCATAGTCTCGATCAGTAGTGATCCACTCGGCACCCGCCTCGATGGCGAGCGCCGCCAGGTAGGTATCGGGGATGAGATTACCTCTGGCGTTCACCTCCTGGCACAAACGTTGGAAGATATCCCAATGCCGTTCACCAGGCGCAAGCGTCACCGCATTGGGGTGAGTTCTGAGCGATGAGACGAATTGCATGGCAAGCGGCAACGGCGTGGGATCGCCGAAGATGCGGGGATGAGTCACCACACGAAGAAACCCGCTCAGCACCAGATCGCAGAGGCCGAATGCCATGTCAGTGTCGAGCAGCTTCTCTAGCCAGTTCTTGTAATCCGAATGGCGCGCTGAATCGTGCCGGTGGGCATAGACGAGAACATTAACATCGGGCAGAATCACCAGAAGACTCCATCACATCGAGCAGGGACGCGGTATCGTCGAGATCCACTCCCGGGAGCGGTCCCTTCTTCCCATAGGTCGGCAAGGTCACCCGTTCGGACCGCCGCGAATGACGCCGTCTTGCCAGGCTCTCACGCAGAGTATCCTCAATGAGAGCCGTCACCGTGGAGTGGGATGCGGCCGCCAACTTCTTGATCTGCGCCATAAGGTCATCGGGCAGGTTAATGGTCGTCCTCATGCATCAAAGCATATCTACCACTCATATTGATGTCAATGTCAGGATAAATCTTTGCCCTGTGCCGCTAGATCGGCCACGGTCATCACTGGTCGAATACGACACCCCCTGTCGATTGTGGCACCACCCAACGACTATGTTATGAGAGCGTCGATTGTCACGATCGGGTACTCAGAGCCGATGGCTCATCGCACATGACCGATGGCACAGTCGGACGACATCAATGAGAGGAGAACAACATGAAATACCTCTGTCTGGTCTACCACGAAGAAAAGCTCCTCAACGGGTTTCCAAGCCATGAGCGACGCGCGATCTCGGATGAAGCCATGTTGTACTGCGAGAAACTACAGAAGGCCGGCCAGTTGCTTGCCGCCTCTCCGCTGCATCCAGTGGAGACCGCCACGACCGTGCGGGTCCGAGAAGGGAAGACCACGATCACGGACGGCCCATTTGCAGAGACCAAAGAACAGCTTGGCGGATTTCTGATGATCGATGTTCCAGACCTGAACGATGCCATTCGTCTCGCCGCGCAGTTTCCTGCCGCTCGGTTCGGTAGCGTGGAGGTCCGTCCCATGAAGGAGTTGGGCTGCGCAGACTAACGAGCACCATGAGTAGCGATCCGACAACCGAGGCCCACATCAACGTTGATGAACTCTACCGATCTGAATCGCGGCAGGTGCTGGCTACCTTGATCCGTCTACTTGGTGATTTCGACAGGGCTGAGGAAGCATTACAGGACGCCTTTGCCGTCGCGATGGAACAATGGCCACGCGATGGAATCCCAGCCAACCCACGTGCCTGGCTTGTCTCCACTGGACGGTTCAAAGCCATCGACGGCATGAGGCGGAGGGCTCGCTACGATGCGTCGTTGAACGAGCTCGCTAAACACATTGAGACCACCACCAGCGATCCATCGGACCAGGAGGACGAGCCTATCGATGATGACCGCCTTCGCCTGATCTTTACCTGCTGCCACCCGTCGCTGTCACAAGACGCACAGATCCCCATGACCCTCCGCGAGGTCTGCAACCTCACCACGGAAGAGATCGCGCGGGCCTTCCTGACCAAACCGTCGACCATTGCCCAACGGATTGTCCGTGCCAAAGCCAAGATCCGCGACGCACGTATCCCCTACGAAGTTCCTCCGCCAGCAGAGTTACCAGAGCGTGTGGATGCCGTGCTGCGAGTGGTGTACTTGGTCTTCAACGAAGGGTATTCCGCCTCATCCGGTACCTCGCTCACGCGGGCTGATCTTTCGGGTGAAGCGATCCGTCTCGGTCGTCTCTTACTGCAACTCCTACCGGACCCCGAAGTGATGGGTCTGCTCGCGTTGATGCTGTTGCATGAATCACGGAGAAAGGCCCGCACGTCGCCTGATGGCGACCTCATACTTTTGGAACAACAGGACCGTTCCATCTGGAATCGAGCACAGATCATCGAAGGTATCTCACTGGTAGAGCAAGCGCTGTCATCAAAGCGCATCGGCCCCTATACACTCCAAGCCACCATTGCCGCCGTTCATGCCGAAGCCCCGAATACCGAACAAACGGATTGGGCTCAGATTGTGGCGTTGTATGATCTGCTCTTACGGATAGAACCATCGCCGATCACTGAGCTCAACCGTGCCGTCGCGGTTGCCATGCGTGATGGACCGAAACAGGGGCTAGAGATCGTCGATACACTTCTCACGACTGGTGAGTTGGCGACCTATCACCTGGCGCATGCTGCCCGGGCCGACCTCCTCCGACGATTAGGGCAATCGTCGGAGGCTCGCCTCTCCTACCAACAGGCCCTGGCTTTGACACGGCAAGAACCAGAACGGCGCTTTCTAGAGAAACGCCTATCGGAACTGGGCTGAACAAAAGGGTTGCTGTTACTCTTTCAAGAGATGAGTGGCATGGGTCACCGCAGCGCCTGCACGAAGCGCGGCCGCGACAAAAGCTGTCTCGGCAAGTTCCTGTTCACTCACTCCTGCCTTTCGAGCCGCGTCCACATGAATGTCGATGCAATAGGGGCACTGCGTGGTCAACGCCACCGCAATGGCCGTCAGCTCCTTGTACTTCTTCGGAATGGCTCCGTCCTCAAGGGCTGCCTTGTCGAACGCAACGAAGCTTTGCCAGGCCGCGTTGGCATGAGAACCGAGTTTGGACAGTTTCCTGATATTATTTTTCTCGTACATGCAATTGCTCCTTGGTTTATGGAATGAGGGGTTGTGTTAGTTGCGTCCTGCCATGACACCACCATCGATATCCCATATAGCACCAGTGACCCATGCTGCATCATCGCTCAGCAGAAAATAGATGGCTTTGGCGACGTCTTCTGCCGTCCCGATTCGACCGATAGGATGAAAGCTGTTGAAGCCCGCCAACGTTTCTTCCATGCGGCTTGGCTCGATGAATGCCCCGTAAATTGGCGTTTTCACCACGGCCGGCGACACCGCATTCACACGAATGTGCTTGTCCGCCAGTTCCATTGCCATGTGCTGTGTGAGAGCGTGCAGCCCCGCTTTCGCCATTGAATAGGCTGAAGACGGCGTAGCCTTGACGGCCTGCTGAGCCCACATCGATCCAATGTTCACGATCGACCCGCCGCCGTTCGCAGCCATGTTCTTGGCCACCGCCTGGGATATAAAGAAGAGCGCTCGATTTAATTCCATGTAGGCATCATAATCGACTTGCGTATGCTCGAGAAATGGTGTCGGTTTGAAATAGCCTGCAGCGTTGACCAAATACTTGATGGGCCGTGTGCGATCGTTAGCCAAGGCAAGAACCCGCTGCACGTCATGCGCCTTATACAAATCAGCTTCCAGAATTTCGAGATGGCCGTGTGCAGCCAGTGCCTGCTCAGCGGCCTCCAACTTCTTTGAACTCTTGCCGACAACAATCGTGCGTATGTTATGCTCCAATAAGAGTTTTGCGGTGGCAAGACCGATTCCGCTCGATCCGCCGACGATCATGGCACAGGGTGGATTGACACAAGTCATCGGATTACCTCCATCGCGTGAGTGGTGAGTGCAACCTGTGGTTCCAACCTAGCTGGTTACGGCTCAGGGCGGAAGCAAGCACTTTTTGGTGTGGTAGGCACAAATCGGTACAGATTCGTGAAAGCACAGGGAAAAATATTTTCGAAGGTCTCTGCCCCGGAACAGAGCGCTCGAATGGTGGAGACGATCTACGGATGCAAATGGTCGCTGACGGTTTATCAGCTCCTCGCCCATGGCATCAGGCGCCCCGGTGAAATGGTTCGATCTGTCGAAGGATTAAGTACCAAAGTCCTCAACGAATGTCTTCGCAGAAATGTGGCCTTCGGGATCCTCAAGCGTGTGACGTATCCTGAAATTCCCCCGCGCGTGGAGTATGTCGTCACACCATTCGGCAGAAAATTCCTCCGAATCCTTGATGGGCTCACGACTCTGCAAAAAGAAATCGAACACGACCACCACGGCTAATCCTCCAGGCCCAGCACGAGTCTCTGCCCGGAAAGCCAACACATGCGATTTCGCACATCTTCCTACACTGCTTCGTGCCTTGCTACACTGACCATCAAGTAGTAGAACCACCTCGCGCCACCAGACGGTTTCCACTGCTTCCTACCACCACCCTTCGCGCGAAAGGCCTGACATGTATATCCCATCTAGATTTGGCACCGGGACGGCTTATGTCTTTGTGACCGATGCCGAATCGTTCGTACGTTTCTTAGCAGTGTGTTGACACACCCTGTGACGACCTCGGAACCGGTGTCGTGCCCGAAGTCACGGATGCCATCCATGTGCCCTGCAGGCTGTTCAGAAAGATCGTCCAGCAAAGGTTCAGCGAGCAAAGAGGCGAATCGTACGCTCTGCCGTACGGTGAGCCCCTGAGCGAGACAAGAACGCCGCTGGTGGACTTTGTTAACAACCTGTTAGTGCATGGGCTGGAAGGGATTGAGCCTTGCTGGACCATGCGACCGAACGGTCTGATTCAGAACGTTCAAGTCAAACTTGGCACCTCAACGGTCATGGTGAGTGAAGCCACGGAACGTTACAATCCCATGGCTGCCACGTATTATCTGTTCGCCGAAGACGCTGATGCATCCATGCAACGGGCGCTCACACATGGGGCAGTCTTAGAGATGGAAGTCGGCAACATACCCTACGGTGATCGGCAAGGTGGTATACGAGATCCCCACGGAAACATCTGGTGGATCTCAGAACGCACGACGCACGAACCATACACACCATAGAAATGTACAGAGATCGCAGTGGAATGGAATTTCGAGAGGCAGCTCGTCTCGTTCAGACTCCGAGGTCTCCATCTCGCTCTGTCCTCACCATGTGGAAATTTTTCAACACAACCCCTCGTCGTTCAACCAATTGACTCTCCATCACCTCAAATCCCTGCGCTTCGAAGAACGGGCGGGCCGTCACACTCACGTCGGCGTGAAGTTTCCGCACCCCGCGCTCCTTGACTATCTCCGTTAATTCCTCGACCAGCCGTTTGGCCACCCCGCGCCGTTCAGACAAGGGATCGACATAGAGCAAATCAATGTGCTGTTCTTCATCGAGTCTGGCAAAGCCCACCATCCTCTCACCTTCTTCGGCGACGAGAACGGTTCCGGATCCGAGACGGGCCGCCCACGCGTCCATATCGGGATACTCCGGTGCCCACACAGCGATCTGCTGTTTGTCGTAGTCTCGTCCGGCGATCTGTCGCACTGATCGACCGAACAGGGCGACGACGGCCTCAAGGTCATGTTTTCGATACTTGCGTACGACCACGGCTTTTATAGCGACGGATACTGGTGCAGGATGCGAAACGTCGCGGCTTGAACGCTCAGCTTCAGCTGTGGCGCGGAACACCAGGCGCTGCAAGCTGTTGTTAGCCAATACATGGGCACAAAACACTAAGCCACAGAGTCAACAGTCAGGCGGTACGTGTACGTGTGAGGGGCATAAGAGAGCTTGTCCACCCGAAAAGGCGCACCGGCCCTATATAAGATTGGGTCTGGACTCAATGCGCCGTCATGAGCCTCTTTCCTGTAATGAAAGAGCAGAAGCGAGAACAGTCCGGCGACGGAGTTGAGAGCGTTCTTCAAATTCGCCTCAGGGAAGTGTACATGGCGCTCGTGCTTCACCTTGTTATACGCCCTCCACCAGACGGGATTCTGGTTGTTCGCCCAGCATTTCCAAGGAGACAAAGATAATCCAAACTTCGGAATTAATACCATCGATTGCGCGATCTCCGGACGATGTCCCATTAGTTTGGTCCGATATTGATCCATGTTGTTTGCAGTATTTGAAGTATCGATGTGATTGCAGAGTTGTTTTGCGACTATATCGACCTCTGAAGCCGCAGCAAGGAGGATTCGGGCCAGCTCCAATGAATATGCCCTGAAGTTCGCCTCAGTGGGTTCAAGATATCTTGAGAGGCGATTTATATCGTCTTCGAGCGCAAGGAAGTAATTCCAGTGCTGTGGAGTTGGCGATTCCTGAATTGCCATCTCTCACTCCCTGTTGAGGGCTAACGGCCCACTAAGACGCGTGCCAATTTTCTTGTGCGTGTCGTTCTTGAGTGGTTTGTTGGGCATTTGCAGACGCCGCCAACAGAAGCGCCTGACGCACAACTGGAGCCACTGACGTTTCAGTGATACCTCGGCGCTTGCAGTATGCCGACAGAAGCCAGGTGGACAAGAGGCGCGCTCCTTTGCTGGAGTTACAAGATACGCAACACCGTGCGATATTTTCTCCGGTGACAATGCGAGCATCATTGATGATGTGCTCCCAAGTTGCAACAAGTCGCCGTGAGTCCCCAGGCTTCCAATTTTCGAGCATCTGAATTCCACAATAAACGCAATTCTTGTCGCGTTCGCGTATTTCGTTTTCCAGCCAGTCAGGAATACCCCATGAATTCATTTCTTAATTGCTGATGCCCAACAATGTTTTGGCCGATCCGCCTAAGAGTGGGATTGGCCGGTTGTTGTCTGTATACCAGGCCCCTTTTGTTCGCGAACGATACCCCATAACTGCTTCGGGTTCAATGAATTGCGGCTTCGGATCGATTTATTATGAGTTCTTATGCGGATCCGGATAACAGGTTTCCCATCATGGGTCACATCCCATCCAATGGACGATGGACACCGGACAGCCCTCTGACCCGGCTGTTCTACGGGTGCAGACCAGACTCTTCCAAGAATATCCTCCGCTTACACGAGCGGACTACTCGCTCCTCTGTGATCGATCGGTCCCTGTCGATTTTGGCCTCTGCCGACGACTATCCTATGTCACGGGAGGTGCCTCATGAAATATCTGTTGCTGGTCCACCACAATGAAGACGCCTTCAACAAGATCCCTGAAGATAGACGGAAAGAGATGCTCGCTGAGTCGATTCAGCTCTGCCATCAGCTCGATGCCAATAGGCAGTACGTCCACGCGTCGCCGCTACAGTCTGAACAGACAGGAACCATCGTTCGAGTACGAGATGGCAAGCCAATGGTGACTGATGGCTCGTTCATGGAAACAAAGGAGCAACTTGCGGGCTACTTTTTAATCGATGTTACAAATCAGGAAGAGGCGATCGAGATTGCCAAACTGGTACCAGGAGCGCGGATCGGCACGGTCGAAGTACGGCCGGCGGTCGAGATCTCTGGATTGCCAAATGAATAGCGGAGCCTTCCACAGAAGAAGGAGAGACCCATGAGCACCATTCGCCTATTGGTCGGAACAAGAAAAGGGGCATTCATCTTAACGTCTGATGGGAAACGAAAGAACTGGACGGTGAGCGGTCCTCACTTCGGCGGCTGGGAGCTGTATCATCTCAAAGGCTCGCCGGTCGATCCTGATCGTATCTATGCCTCGCAAACCAGCAGTTGGTTTGGCCAGGTGATTCAACGATCCGACGATGGTGGCAAGACCTGGAATCCGCCAGGCACGAAACCAGAAGACCTCATGGGACCGGATGGCATGCCGAAGGGTGAGAGCAATATGTTTCTCTATGATGATTCAGTGGAGACGGGCCGGCCGCTCACGACGCACCAGCATTACGACGGTTCCCAGCGTCCCTGGGAATTCAAGAGAGTTTGGCACCTCGAACCGTCGCTGACCGACCCAGATACCGTCTATGCCGGGGTGGAGGATGCAGCGATCTTCAAGTCCACGGACGGAGGCAAGACCTGGAAGGAGTTAGCGGGCCTACGAAGCGCCAAGGGACAGCTCTGGCAGCCAGGTGCAGGCGGGATGTGCCTGCATACGATCTTGTTGAATACTGGACAACCGGACCGCATGTTCGTTGCTATCTCGGCAGCCGGCTCGTTTCGAAGCGACGATGCCGGCCAAACCTGGCGGCCGACCAACAAGGGACTGCAATCCAAATACGAGCTCCCAGATCCAGATGCTGATGTAGGCCACTGCGTGCACTGTATCGCCATACATCCATCACGTCCGAACGTGCTCTTCATGCAGAAGCACTGGGACGTGTTGCGGAGCGACGATGCGGGCTTGTCGTGGCACGAGATCAGCGGAAACCTGCCGAGCGACTTCGGGTTTCCCATCGCGGTACATGCGCATAAGCCAGAGACCATCTACGTTCTCCCGATTAAGAGCGACTCTGAGCACTACCCTCCAGATGGCAAGTTGCGTGTGTATCGAAGCACAGTCGGCGGCAACGAATGGGAGCCACTGACGAAGGGTCTACCTCAAAAGCATTGTTACGTCAACATCCTGCGCGATGCCATGGCCGTCGATCAACTCGATCCTTGCGGCATCTATTTCGGCACGACCGGCGGACAAGTTTATGGGTCGGCTAACAGCGGGAACAGTTGGATGCCGATCGTGCGGGACCTGCCGGCTGTCTTGTCAGTGGAGGTTCAGACTCTGCCATGATCCGTGTGGTTCTCCCTCAGCATCTGCAGACACTCGCAAGGGTCAGCGGAGAAGTTACACTGGATATCGCTGGCACCGTGACAGTGGACTCAGCACTCGATACCTTGGAGAATCAGTATCCGATGTTGCGAGGCACAATCCGCGACCACATGACGAAACGACGCAGGCCATTCATTCGCTTTTTCGCCTGTGAACGAGATGTATCGCATGATGCGACGGATACTCCCCTTCCCGCAGCCGTGGCAAGTGGAGCGGAGCCACTGCTAATTGTCGGAGCGATGGCGGGCGGATGATCGTCCTGACCAGAAAGAGATTTCTACTGTTTCTCAATCAACTCTAACCCAACAAGGAGGCCACCATGCGTCTCGTATCTGTTGCAATCACGACACTATCCCTCACACTGACAGTTTCTCCCGTACTTGCGAAGGAGAAGAAGCACGAGAAACCTATGGACGAACAAGCGATGATGGAACTGTGGAAACAGGCTGCCACGCCTGGCGGACCGCACAAGCTCTTTGCCACACTAGCCGGCAGTTGGACAACCCAAACCAAGGAATGGATGGAGCCGGGCAAGCCGCCGACAGAGTCCACCGGCACGGCTGAGATGAAGATGCTGTTGGACGGACGCTTTCTCTACCAAGAATACAACGGCCAGATGATGGGCCAGCCGTTCAACGGTATCGGCATCGATGCCTATGACAACATCCGCAAGAAATACGTGACCGCCTGGATGGACACGATGGGAACCGGCATCTTCATCATGGAGGGAACGGCCAGCCCGGACGGCAAGACCATCACCCTGAAAGGCTCCCACTCGGAACCGGGCGGAGGCCACATGAGCCATCGCGCCGTCTGGAAGCTGATCGACGCCGATCATCAGACCTTCGATATGTACGGCGCGCACCATGGGCAAAAAGAGATGAAGGTGTTGGAGATCATCTATACGAGGAAAGAATAGCTAGGTCGTACTGGTTGATGGCTTCGGAACAGCGAAGCCATCAACCCATCGCCAGGGTTACCAGTTTCTCACCTAGTCTCCTTCAGTGAGTATCCCCATAGGGTTTTGCCTACGCCTCGTGGTGACACACTAGGAAATTCTCCAGTAGTTCCATCTGTCCGCCTGTGCTAGCGTGAAGATAGTTTGCCGACACCGTCTGGAATCGATCGCCCACCGCTCGCATCGTCCCGTGGCCCGTTCCAGTCTACACACGAACCCCTTCACAAAGGAGGTGCCTCTATGAGACGTCCGCATATTGTCGTTCAGACACTCAGTGGTTGCTGCGCAATTCTCTTCCTCTCCGCTGCCTGTGCCTCAGCGGGAGATACCAAGAAAGGAGCATCGCCCATGACTATCTCAAACGGAAAACAAGTCACGTTGGAATACACTTTAAAATTGGACGATCAGTCGGTCGTCGACACCAACGTCGGCGGCGAACCGTTGAAAGTCACCCAGGGCAGTCATCAACTGATTCCAGGAGTTGAAAAACAGCTCGAAGGCATGGCCGCCGGTGAGAAGAAGCAGTTCACCGTCGCCCCGGCGGAGGGCTATGGCACTGTCGATGCCAAAGCCTTTCAAGAAGTGGACAAGAAGATGGTGCCGCCGGATGCAGTCAAGGTGGGGGCAGAGCTGCAAGGGAAAACCGCCGATGGCCGAACGGTCTATCCGAGGATTTCGGAAGTGAAGAACGACACCGTGGTGCTCGACTTCAACCATCCACTCGCCGGCAAGACGCTCCATTTCGACGTCCAAGTCCTGGATGTCGCGCAAGCAGCAGCGCCAAAATAATCTACTTCTCTAGGTGCGGGGCGCTTGGCGCCCCGCACGAAGAATTCATAACCGCGAAGCCGGTTTTTGATATCGCGTTCTTTCTTGCTCCACCCTTTCACGTCGTGTTGAGCAAATCAGTGCCATCCAGTTCTGCTAGCCGTTCTTCGAACCAGCCAATCCAGTTCTGGTTGGGTGCGAGTCGGTTGGTATTACTCAAATCTTGCTGAATCTTCAAACCACGCTGCAGATAGCTTCGCCGCTCAGAGCCCGCCAAACCTGTGTATGTCCCAAGCTTGGCACAAGAAACGGCAACATCGACCTGCCATTGCGCATTCGCCGGATCGCGGGCCGCCAGCCCCTCACGAATCGCAAGCCCTTTGCGGAAGGAAGTCAGCGCCCCCGGCCCATCGCCCTGCGCCACCAGCACGTCGCCGATCTTGTTCTGACTGACGGACAGGTCCCGCTGCCACTCGGTGTTCGCCGGATCGCGCGCCGTAAGGTGTTGAGCGAGGCGGTGCGCTTCTTCATACTCTTGCCATGCATCGCCCTGCGTCGTTCGATCACGAGCAAGATCCCCTTGAGCGATCAGAAACCAGAATGTGGCCTGGAGAGCTTCCGGCCAATCTGACTCAATGCTAAGGATCTCACTGTACAGCGTGCGGGCCTCTGCGGCCTGCCCCTTGGCCTGGTACAGCGAGGCAGTTTGGAGTAGCGGCTGAAGGTCGGCCCGATTTTGCTCACGCACTGAAGCGGCACGAGAACGGGCAACCTGTAAGATAGACCCACGTTGACTTTCCACATACGCGATAGCCTCGTCCACCCCCTGTTCGGCCAAGATGCGGGTCAATTCTTGGAAGACGCTGGTGGCTGTCCCTCGCCCCTCGATGTCTGCAAACGCGGCGGTCAGCTCCTCAATGCGAGAGAGGCGCAGAGCCTGTGCGTTGTCTACTGCCACGCGTAGGGCCTGCCGACGCCTCCAATCCTTCTCCTGATCGGCCTCCGCCATCTCGCGCCGATGGGTCTCTTGCGCCGTCTGTAGGAGATGGGCGCGAATCTTTTCGGTGGTGAGGCGGGAGGCCTCAGTCTGTTGTGCCTTGAAGGCCGCGTCCTTCTGTAACCACGCTTCCCACTGCTTTCGCAATTCGCCCAGCTCGTCGTGAAGACGCCGCACCGTCAACTCGAGCTGGTCAATGTTATTAACGGTGTAGCGCAGGTGATTGGCTTGCTTGAGTCGGGTTATGTAATTCGCTTGCAGCGTTCGCCGTTCGGCTTGGTAACTTTTGGGGTCTGGATGGCTAGAATCACGTGGCACATCGAGCTGCTCTGTCGATTTGTCACGTGGAAAGTCTTTCCCCATCACAATGACCCACGTTTTCTTACCCTTGCTGCTGGCAGACAGAAACTCTAATTGAGTGTACGAGACACGACCATGTTCCGGATCTGTGCCAGGCGGTTCGGCACCATATGCATTGCCGACAAGTTGGATCAGGCCCTCACAGGGATCGAGCTGGAGGTCGAGCCACTTGCGCAATTCGCCGTAGCCTGTGGGAAAGTCATTCTGAAAGACTGGATCAAACCCGAGCGTTCGGAGTGTTCCAGCTACAGCTTGGCGTGCCGTCTGCAGTTCTTCACTTACAGCGGACACAAAGATACATGGCCTGTTCATACTTTCTACCGTCAACCCACTCCGTTCTTATACGAATCCTTTGAAGTGCTCTGCCTTCACCTGCTTGGCCACTGCCTGCCCTACCTCCTTTAGCTCTTTAATATGAGCTGTCGAATCGAGTTGCTGCACATGCTCCGGCTTGATGCCGGATAACCCCAACTTTGCCAACCCCTCTTCCGACAACTCGGCGTTGTACCGAACATACGTGAATAGCTTTTGTGGCCCGACTGGTCCCTTGGCCATCTTTAAGTCATGGATTTCCCGGTCGAGAGGATCACCGGCTAAACACTTCCCAAAAACACGGCAGAGTAAATCTTGCTCGTTCAGCGCCGCAAACATCAACGCAGACGGTATGGAGGTGGCGTTGTACACCAGATTCATCTCGTCTGGGGCTAGATCGGCATTTGCCTTCGGACTCGTGCCGGTCCCGACCGATACCACCAAGAGCTGATCCTCCCCTGTCGCCCATCCCATTTTATAGGGCTCCACCGTCGCCATCAGAAACGCCTGGAACGCCGGGTTGTTGTACATCGTGATCCCACCGTCGACGAAGATGAACTGATACTCGTTCGGTGTACCGGGAGCGAAGGTCACGACTTCTGGAGGAAAGAAGACCGGTGCGGCCGTGCTGGCGCGAATGAGCTGCCACAATGGAATATGGAGATTGCAGTCTTTCCGTTCGCGCTGATTGTACTTCGCAAATGGGTTGTTCGAGACCGGCCAGGGCGAATCGGTTGTGGCGTTGCGCATGACCATCATGAGGACGGTCTGCAGCTTCTCGCTCCCAAGGGTCGTGTCATTGCCGAACACGGTTTGCAACTTCTCCGCGAGCTTTTGATCTCCATATTTCGTCCGAAACCGCTTAAAGACATTGAGACGAAACACTTTATCGAACATTTGTTCGCCGCTGTTCTCATAGAATTCGCGAATCTCCGGTACGGCCATCCCGGATGAGACGCAAGCCGCGATGATCGCCCCGGTGCTTGTCCCGGCGACGAAGTCAAAAAAGTGCGCCAATCGAAACCCCGCTCCCTTCTTCAACTCCTGCCGCAGACGATTCTCAATCTCTGCCAGTACTTCAATGGTCATCATGCCGCGAATGCCGCCACCATCAAGGGCCAGAATCTTTTTCGGTCCTGGTGACTGAATACGTTCTGCCAGTGTCATCTCATCCTCCCTTGGTCAGATCTTTTGCAGCGAATTCCTCATCGTACGTCTCGACGCATCCTAGTTCCGAACGTGTCCAGCGATGACTTGAGCAAACAGCCTGCCAGTGAATTTTGACTGACCTGACGAGGCACGAAACACCCCCTAGGCCATAATGCGGCGGGGAGGTTACACCAATTGCATGGGTTCCGGTAGATCTGATTAGCCGGTAGCAGGTTTGCTGGTTGAGAAAAAGAAGAGGGGAAGAGAATCCAAATAGATACGAACTGTATCCGAATAGATTCAGCTGCTAGAGCGTTCTGGTATCGATCCAGGTCACCTGGCCGGTCCGGCGCTTCACTTCTTGATACATATGCGCGGTGCCGCCTGGTCCATCACCCCCGCCACCGTCCCACAGACAAATAAATTGAACCATATCGGGTCCGTAGGACAGCGCGGTCTCGAAGAGCCAGAGGTTGCAGCGCTCGTAGGGATCAACACCAGCAGGCAGGGGACCTAGCTCTCGCGGAGCGGAACGAATCTCAGTCGTGAGCTTCGCTTTGGCCGCGAGGTACCGTGCACGCCAGATCTCACTGTGACACACGACCGATTTTTGAATGAAGTCCGGCTCATCGAACGGCTGCAGCCACTGCACCGTCACTCCCCGCTGCTGACAAGCCTCAGTAAAGAGCAGGTCGCCGCCGCAGGCACCTTGGGTGAAAGCAAGATCCTCCGGACCAGCACCAAGCTGCTCCAAGACCTCCGCAATCTTCCGGGCCGCGGCTGGTTCTTTGGCGGCAGGAAATCGCGGCTTCGGCCTCGTCGGCGCATCGATCATGTGGCCGCTGAAGAGAAAGACTTTCTTCGGCTGGCGTTGATTGACTGGCTCATTCGCAATCATGGAGCACTAGCTTCTCCTTCTGAGCCAGCCAAGTCAACCAGGTCGCATCACGTCGTGGGAACCGTCTGGCCCTCGGCCTTCTTGTCTTTTGCCACCTGCGTCATGTACGTCTCAACCTCTTCGCGACTCAACTCCTCAACCCGAGCGGCGAAGGCCGGATAGGCCTGGACATGAGTCAGGTTGGCATAGGGCCCGCTGAGCTGGAAGAACTGCCAGCCTTCGCTCTTGAGGGCTTCGACCGTACGCCGATAATGCCGCCACCGCTCGCCATAGTGAAAGAACTCTTCCACGGCGGCACTCAGCGCCACCACGAGACTGACGACATAGGTGAGTGTCTTGATGGCCGCTGCACCACCATCGCCGACGTTCAAGCTCACGAGCGCCGGCACGATGACACCTCCGATAATAGTCGTGAGGCGAAGCACGTTGTGTCGAAGCACGGAATTCCAGGCCTTTTCATCCATCCAGATGACCTGTTCCAGCCACCGTGCTCGGATAAACTGCTTGTTCAACTCCGGCAACTCCAGCACCTCGATGAGCGCCCCCATTTCGGCCCTGACCTGTTCATGATCTTTTGGCTTTTTCAGCATAGTCCCCTCGCACCATAGGTTTGGATGATCCGTTCTGTATTCTCTATTTTCATAAACGCAAAGCTGATGCCAAGATCAGAGAGGCCACGGTGCTACGAAAACAGTTTCATAAGCTCATGATCGCGCAGCGAAAGAAGCTGCTCTGTCTGAGGTGAAGACACGGGTGATGGGAAGCTGTCGCCATAGCGAGGTATCGAACCGGATACGATCTGTATCCGTACAGATACCATAGGCAAGAGAGGTGAGGAAACTGGGCCTTCTGTGTTTGTGGGGATTATAGGGCGTTCACGCAGGCGTTTCTTGTCCTCCTCGTGCCGTCGATGTAAGATGGAGTCGGTCATTGAGAAGCCTATGAAAGCTGTGACGTACACGATCAGCCAGGAGCAGCGGGAAGCGTTGTTGACCCAGCTCCCCATTGAGCTCAGTCAAGAATTGGGCATACGGTTCGCCTATCTCTATGGGTCCGTGCTCGAGTCAGACCGGATCCATGATGTGGACATTGGACTCTTTCTTGAGGACACCGTCGTTGCCCAACAGGCGCAGATCGTGGAAATTCTTTCTGCGAAACTTACGGCGGCGGTCAGACTACCGGTCGATGTTCGGGTGATCAATAACGCACCGCTCTCGTTTCTCTACCACGTCCTACGAGGACGACTCCTACTCTGTCGAGACGAAGGTTTCTTGACCGACCTGCTCGAGGATGTGGCACGACGGTATCTCGATCTGGCTCCGCTTCTCCGCATCAGCACGAAGGATGCCTTCGCCGCATGACACTCAATCCGGACCTCATCCGGGCTCGTTGTGCTGAAATCGATGCGTCGTTGAGTCGCCTCGAAGAGCTGCGTCGCCTACCCCGCGAGACGTTCCTCTCAAGCCAAGACATGCTCGATGTCGCGTGCTATCGATTGCTCATTGCCATTGAGGCTGCACTGGCGCTCTGCTTTCATGTATCGGCGAAGCGACTGAATCACGTACCCGAAGAGTATGCAGGCTGCTTCAGTTCACTCGAGAAGGCCGGGCTCGTTCCCACGGATCTTTCGAACCGCCTGCAGCAGATGGCACGCTTCCGAAACTTGTTGGTCCATGTCTACTGGAAGATCGACTATGTGCAAGTCTATGAGATCATTTCGACGCGCCTTGATGATCTGCGTGCGTTTCGCACCACCATGGTCGGGTTGATCTAACCCTGCGCGAGCCGGTCCTTGATGGATCAGAGCCTGTCTCCCACCACCCATGTCGAAACGCCGTTTTGGCTCTACCCTGCCCTCTTCACCACCAAAATCCCATCACGAATCGTCACCAGCACGGCGCTGACACGTGGGTCAGCTGAGACGGTACGGTTCAGCTCCTGAATCGCGGCGGTGGAATCATCCGGCGGTGGTTGCTTCAACACGTCGCCGCTCCAGAGCACGTTGTCGATCAAGATGACGCCGTTTGGAGCCAACAGATCGAGTGCCCGCCGGTAATAGTTGAGATAGTTAATCTTGTCCGCATCGATGAAGATGAGATCGAATGGGCCGGTGAGCGTTCGCATCGTGTCCAATGCCGGGCCCATGCGGACGCTGATCTTTCTACCGACTGCAGTCTGCGCGAAATAGCGTCGTGCGACCGAGGCCGACTTCTCGTTGATCTCGCAGGTGATCACGGTTCCGTCTGCCGGCAAGGCTTCCGCAAAACAGAGGGCGCTGTAGCCGGTAAACATGCCGATTTCGAGCACGCGTTTGGCGCCGATCAGCTGCGTCATCATCTTAAGAAACGCGCCTTCCAAGGGACCGACCAACATCTGTGGATACTCCATGGTCCGCTGGGTTTCTTCGCGCAAAGCCCGGCAGACGGCAGACTCCTGCATGGAATGGGCTTCGGCATAGGCTTCGATCTCGGACGGGACCAACTGCTCCATTTGGAATCTCCCTCAGCCGTTTGAAAACACGTCGCCCCTTGCGTACACTGCACCACAACCAGACTGGAACGCGAATCTTAGCACAGTGAAGAGGAGGCCGATTTGAAAACCGTCGCCACGTTGGAACCGCTCACGACTCGACTACTGGAAATCCAGCGTATCAATAGCGCCGCCTCGGTACTCTCGTGGGATCAGGAGACCTACATGCCGGCCGGGGGGGGAGCGGCCAGAGCCGAGCAAATCGCCGTGCTCCAGGGCATTGCCCATGAAAAGCTGATCTCACAGGATGTCGAGTCGCTCTTATCCCAATGGGTCGATCCTGAAACCGGCCAGGCAACCGATACGGCCGGTGACGCGTGGGATGAGGCGTCGCGATCACTTTTGCGCGAAGTCTGGCGAGATTTTCGCCGCGCCCGGAAGCTCCCCTCGGATTTCGTAGTGAAGTTGAGTCGAGAATGTTCCCTCGCTCAACAAGTGTGGGTGGAGGCGAAGGAGAAAAACCACTTCACGAAGTTTCTGCCGAATCTCCGGACCGTGCTGGAGCTCAAACGCGAAGAGGCGCACTATCTTGGCTATGAGGGTTCGCCCTACAACGCGCTCTTGGATGTCTATGAGCCTGGCGCGACGATCACCGGCCTCCAGCCGGTGTTTGCCGCACTCAAGGCTCGCCTGGTGCCGCTGCTCCAACGCATCAGACAAAGCCGGGTTCAGATCGACGACGACATTCTGCATTACTCCTACGACCACGCCCGGCAGTTGGAATTTGGCCGCTTGGTGCTGACCGCGATGGGGTATGACTTCGAGCGTGGTCGGCTCGACCTCTCGGCTCACCCCTTTACCACGTCCTTTCACCCGACCGACGTGCGCGTGACGACGCGCGTGCATGAGCATGAGTTACAGTCTTGTCTTTTCAGTTGCATCCACGAAGGCGGACATGGGCTCTATGATCAGGGGCTTGACCAGCAATATTTCGGTACGCCGTTGGGCGATTCGGTATCTCTCGGCATCCATGAAAGCCAATCCCGTCTTTGGGAAAATTGCGTGGGACGCTCGCGCCCCTTCTGGCGGTTCTTCTACCCGGTCTTGCAGCAAACCTTCCACGACCAGCTCCATGGCGTCACGATGGAGCAGTTCTACGCCGCGATCAATCGTGTCCAACCCTCGTTGATCCGCGTGGAAGCGGACGAACTGACGTACAATCTCCACATCATGCTACGGTTCGAAATTGAGCAGGGCTTGATTGAAGGCAAGACTCAACCCGAAGACCTCCCTACAATTTGGAATCGGAAGATGGAAGAGTATCTGGGGATTGTTCCTCCGACGGACGCGGAAGGCGTGCTACAGGACGTGCACTGGTCGTTCGGCGCATTCGGCTACTTCCCGACCTATACGCTGGGCAATCTTTATTCCGTCCAGTTTTTCGAACAGGCCAAGCGGGAGATCCCACATTTGGAGGAGGAGATTGCCGCCGGCCAGCTGATGGGTCTGCGTCGGTGGCTTGAACAAAAGATCCACCGCTGGGGCCGCATGTTTACTCCGGCTCATCTGGCAGAACGCGTGACGGGTTCCACGATCAACCCCGAGCCCTTCTTACAATATGTAGAAAAGAAATACGGCGAACTCTACCAGCTTTGAGCGTCGATCGCTGACCTATTGTCGTACCCCAGTGCGGCATTGAGTTTGGTCAGCATGGCAGGGGGCAAAATAAACTCGGCCTGGACGTCGATCCGGTGCGGCACCAGCAGCGTGGTATGAAAGACGATATCCCGAATTGGAATTTTCGACTCAGGATCTTGGGGAGTGCTCAGCTGAACCGCTTCGACAGATGCGGTGATAGCACCGACGTCTTGTGACCCATAGACCGAGACAACGGCATCGATAATCTCTTTGACCTTCTCATTCGATTCCACCCCTTCGGTCGCTTTCAGGAATAGCGGGATCGCCTCTTCCTTGGCCTGATCAGAAAGCGTGAAGTTTTCGATCCTCCCTTTTCGACGCAGGGAAGTGAGATCGTTGTCGAGGTCTTTGCTGAAGGCTCCATAGGCGAATCTGAAAAATTCAAAATGAAACGCTTTGAAACCTTTGGCAAATGTTTGGAGCTCGCACAGAAAGCACAGCTGCTGTAACTTCACATCGCTCAAGTGCCCATAGGGCTCCGACAGGTGCAGAACATACAGGAGGAGCGCTCGGTCAACGGTAATCTGGCTGGGGAGTCGCAACGATGCCTCTCGATGAGAACTTTCTTGCAGGTACTTATAAACGGCGACCAACGCGGCCGTCAAAGTCGGTCGGTCACGGAAGATCGAAGAAACACTCTTGACCGGCTCTTCAGTTTCGTCTTTAATTCCGGTCCAGGAGGCTCAGGTCGATCGCGATGTCCAAACATGTCAAAGAAATGGGAGTCCTTAAGGAGCATCTGGGAAAGCACCAGCTCAAGTTTACCCGCCAGCGTGAATTGATCCTTGACGCCTTTCTGAAACAAGAACACATCACGGCAGAAGAGATGTACCACCAACTGGCGCGGAAAGATCCCCACTTGGGACTGGCGACCATCTACCGCACGCTGAACCTCTTTTGCGAAGCGGGTCTCGCCCAGGCCCGGCATTTCGGGACTCAAACACAGTACGACAATATTTCGCACAAGGGCCACCACGATCATCTCATCTGCACCGGCTGTGGGAAGATCGTGGAATTCGAAAACTGCGATATCGAGCGGCTCCAAGAGGAAGTCGCGACACGAAACGGCTTTACAATCCAAACCCACCGTCTCGAGCTCTATGGGCTCTGCTCTCGCTGCCGCCATTGACCCCTGGACACCCTTTCTGGTATTCTTTTTGAGACGGGTTATCAATTTCAACAGTCCTTTACATTTTGCGATACAGGATCTTCATGTCTACACTACACACGCTGTGCCCGATTGGTGTCCTCGTACGATTCGTCTTCGCGACATGCTTCGTACCGCTCTTGTGGCTCTCATCTCCTCTCGACGCGTCTGCCGCCGATAAGTTGACCGTCTATTCCGGACGGGCCGAGCGATTGATCAAACCGGTTCTGGACTCATTCACCGCAAAGACCGGCGTTCAGGTCGACTTACTCTCCTCCGGCACGACCGAGCTCGTGAATCGGATGAAGGCAGAGGGAGACCGGAGTCCTGCCGACGTGTTTATTACGAACGATGCCGGGAGCCTGGAGCTGGCCCGCACCGCCGGCCTTCTCCGCCCCTTGAGCATGCGAGAGGTCGAACGGGCTATTCCTCCGCAATTTCGCGCGGCGGATAACAGCTGGATCGGCTTATCCGGAAGATTTTGGATCATCGTGTACAACACCACCATGATCAAGCCTGATCAGATTCAGTCACTACTGGACCTCGCCACCCCTGCATGGAAGAACAAAGTCGCAATTCCGAACGCCGGTAGCGAATACCTCCAAGCCGGTGTATCGGTCATCCGTGCCAGCCTCGGTGACGACCTCACGAAAAAGTACCTCGAAGGACTCCGCGAGAACGCCGGCACCCAGGTCTACCAAAAGAGTTCGCAAATCGTTGAGGCCGTCGCCAAAGGACAAGTCGCGTTGGGTATCGTCAATCACTACTATGTCTATCGCCATCTCGCGACACAACCGACCGCTCCGCTGGGAGTCTTGATGCCCGATCAACAGGAAGGCGGAATCGGCGCTATCATGAACGTGGCCGGCATCGGCATTCTCAAACACACCCCACGCATGGAGAACGCTAAACTCCTTGTAGAATTCCTCGTCGCGCAAGCGGGCCAGAAGATGTTCGCCGACCTCGATAAGGAATATCCGCTCCACCCAGAGGTGAAGGGTGATCCAGCACTCCCGGAACGGAAAAGTTTCCGCGCGGCGCTCGTCCCCTTGAGCAAGCTCGCCGAGCTACGGGAGCCCACGATGCTGCTCATCGAACAAGTCGGAATGCGATAAATCGTCGAGACGACTTGTGATTGCCGTCCATCGCTCATCAGCCTCTGTGTTGCAATTGGTAGTGCTGGCCAGTGCCGCGCTGATCCTATTGCCGTTGGGGTACGTCATCACGCTCGCCTTGTCGGCTGACCTGGCGGTCTGGAGTCGACTCTGGGCGACTCGAGTCCCCGAACTCTTGTTCAACACGGTATCCCTGGCCGGTGCCGTCGCGGTGCTGACACTCGTGCTGGGCGTGCTCACGGCCTGGATGGTTACCCGATTCGAGTTTCCTGGACGCCGCCTCTGGGAAGTCGCGCTGGTACTGCCCTTGGCCATGCCGACCTATGTTCTTGCCTATGTCTACAACTATCTGCTGGGATTTAACGGCCCTGTCGAGCAACTGTGGCAACTGGCGGCTGGACCGCAGGCGAGACTTGTTTCCCCGCAGAGCTTTTGGGGAGTCACCCTCGTCATGGCGCTCGATACGTTCCCTTTTGTCTATCTCCTCACCCGCAGTGCGCTCCTCAGCTTCAATGCCTCATTTGAAGAAGTGGCTCGGACGTGCGGAGCATCGCAATTCCGCACGATGTTCAGGGTCACATTGCCGTTGTTGCGCCCCTCCATCGTGGCCGGTGTCGCGCTGGTGGTGCTGTATGTGGTCTCTGATTTCGGCGCCGTCTCTCTCTTACGCTTTCAAACGCTGACCTACGCCGTGTTTCAGCAGATGACCGGCCGATCCGACAATCAGGCCGCGAGCATCTTGGGCATCTTGTTAGTGATCCTGGCCCTCCTCTTCTTGTTGACTGAACGTTGGTTCCGACGGAAAAGCCGGTTTTATCAGACGACGGGGCGCTATCGCGCACCCCAACGAATCCAATGCGGGTGGATCCACACGGGCTTCCTGACCATCGGTCTCGCGACCATCGTTGGATTGGCCTTTGGAATCCCCACTGCTCTACTCGTGGCCTGGAGCCTCTCCCCTGAAGCTCTGGCCATCGTGGATACCCGCTTCTTTGGGTTTGTTTGGAACAGCGCCCTCCTGTCCAGCCTGGCAGCGACGGCTGCCGTGGTGGTCGGGCTGCCCCTTGCGTACCTCGCCAGTCGGAAACCGACGTGGCTCAATCTCGGCTGTTTGCAGGCTGCTTATGCAGGCTATGTCCTTCCAGGCCCAGTGGCAGCGTTGGCGGTGTTGGTCCTCTTCTTGAAAATTCTGCCGTTCTTCTACGGAACCGTGCTCGTGTTGATCGTCGCCTATGTCCTTCACTTTCTCCCTGCCGGTCTTCAATCGCTGGAACCATCAATCCAGCAAATCACGCCAAACCTTGAAGAAGTGTCTCGTACCTTAGGGTTGGGGGTTCGAGATACCTGGCGTCGTGTCACGCTGCCGCTGATCCGCAACGGTGTCATCGTCGCGTGGGTGCTTGTTTTTCTCCAAACCATGAAAGAGCTTCCGGCGACGTTACTGTTGAGACCAGTGGGCTTCGATACCTTGGCGATCCGAGTGTGGCTGGAAGCGAGTGAGGAGTATTATCAGCTGGCGGCACCATCGGCCTTATTGATCGTATTGGTCGGGTTACCGGCTCTATTTTTGCTGCTCTCCCGCGATTGGAGGGCGGCCTAGGCATGATGCCGCCATCTTTGCATGCAGCCCCTCACGATACCGGCCCGTCCGACAAGACTGGCGATCTGTCCCGGCCGAGCTCATCGATCTTAGAGCTTCGGTCCGTATCCTGTGCCTATGACCCAAGCCGCCCGGCGATCCAGGACATTTCATTTTCCATCTGTGAAGGGGAAATCCTCTGCCTCCTCGGACCATCCGGTTGCGGCAAAACCACAACCCTGAGGGCAGTTGCCGGCCTCGAGCCGGTCTGCTCCGGCCAGATCGTTCTCTCCGACCGATTAGTCTCTTCCGCTTCCGACACTGTCCCAACTGAGGAACGCCGAGTCGGTATGGTCTTCCAGGAGTATGCGCTGTTTCCACACTTGCGCGTGGCCGACAACATTGCCTTCGGACTCCACCATCTTTCACGAGCGGAACGGAGCTGCCGGGTCCAAGAAATGCTTCGGTTGACCGGCCTGGACGGACTCGAACGCCGGTACCCACATGAACTCTCCGGAGGACAACAACAGCGAGTGGCACTCTCCCGAGCGTTGGTGCAAAACCCTGTTCTGCTCCTCTTGGATGAGCCGTTCAGCAATCTCGATCCCGATATGGCCAGCCGCATGCGGCAGGACCTCCACGCCCTCCTTCGCCGAACCAAGACGACCACCATCCTCGTCACCCATGATCACGAGGAGGCGTTTGCGATGGCCGATCGCATCGCCGTGCTGAACCAAGGGAACATCGAACAGTTGGACACCCCCGAGCTCATCTACCATCTCCCGGCTACCCGGTTTGTGGCTGACTTTGTCGGTCAGGCCGACTTTGTGACCGGACAGATTCGACAAGGCCTCGTGCACACCGAACTGGGAGAGTTTCCCAATACCATCGACGGGGCCGAGGGGTCGCCTGTTGTGGTGATGATCCGCCCGGATGATATTCACCTCATCCCGAACAAATCCGCGGAACCACGAATCGTGGCCAGGCAGTTCAGAGGTTCAGAAAATTTGTATACCGTTCAACTGCCGTCCGGCCAGGTGGTACATAGCAGTGAGAGTTCAACCAGCGTCTTCCATGAAGGCACCGCCGTCGAACTCCGTGTATCCGCCACCCACACCGTGCTCTTTCCTGCCGAAGAACAACTGCACACATAGCAGGACAGGAACCGACTCATGCCCGACACGATTGACAGTTTCCCCGGTGATCTGGCAAGGATGGACCAGTACGCTGGCTTTCAACCCACCGGATTGAGCCACTCTTCCAGACTGTAAGGAGTCTTCATGGATGCGCTGAAGCACACGATTGATTATGGAGTGATCGGCCTTCTGCTGGTCTTGAGCCTCTGGTCTGTTGCCGTCGCCGTCGAACGGTGGCTCTACTACAAACGGGTCGATCTCTCGCAGTTTTCCAACACACAATTACTGGAAATCACCCTGACGAGGCGGCTCGTGATCATCGGGACCGTCGCCGCCAATGCCCCCTATATCGGCCTCCTCGGAACCGTTCTTGGGATCATGTTAACCTTCCATACGATGGGAACATCCGGTACGATGGCGGTGAGCACCATCATGATCGGCTTGAGCCTGGCCTTGAAGGCGACCGCCGTCGGTCTCTTGGTTGCCATTCCCTGCGTCGTCATGAACAATCTGCTTCGTCGTCGCGTCACCGAAATTCTGACCCACTATAAGGTACAACATGAATCGAGACATTGATCAGATCAACGTCATCCCACTCGTGGATGTCATGCTGGTCTTGCTCGTCATCGTGTTGACCACCGCGACGTTTATCAGCACCGGACAGATCCCTGTCAACTTGGCCAAGGCAAAGGAAGTGGGAGATCGGAAAGATGTTCCCATCGTCATTTCATTGACCGCCGACGGCGACCTCTTCGTCAATGACTCACCGGTCTCGGAAGGAGGCCTTTCGACGGCGCTGGGCACCCAACCTCGCGAGTCGGCGGTCGTCGTACGGGCAGACAAAGTCACTTTGCTGGAAAAATTTGTGGCGCTGGTCGATGAGATTCGCGGCTTGGGGTTTCAGCAAGTCAGCTTGGAGGTGATTCGACTGTGATGGGTCACGGGGGTCCGCTTCCACAACAGACTGGCCCAATGACAGCAAGTTGGGTCGTTTCATGCTTGTTGCACGTGATGCTGGCCATCGCAGCATTCGCCTTCGTTCGGAACCTGCAGCTTGTGCCCCAGTCTGAAACCTTCCAGTGGGATGTCGCAGTCGTCGCGTCACCCTTCAGTTCAGCTCATTCCGCACCTGCCACTCAATCAGCATCTTCACCTCCCACAGCAATTCAGCCTCCTGCCCCCTCGGCGGCTTCGGGTTCCCCAGCGAGGCGGTCGGTTGCACCGGCAAGAACGGAACCGCCCCCACTAGCAACATCCGAACCTCCGCCAAATGTCTCTCAGGACCGATTTCTTCAGTCCGAGCTGACGGGATCTAGGACAACGCCCACCCTATCAACCGACTCGCCGCCTACTGTTACTCCGCAACCTCTCTCAACTCCAACACTCGAGGAGGCCATCCTCCCGCACAATGAGCCACCTATTGGGACGGATTCACCACCAGCTCCTTCATCTCCCACGGTTGCCGCCGTCTCACCCGCTGATCAAGTTCACACGGGCAAGACTGATTACGGATGGCTTGCTGCGCTCATGGCACAATGGATTGAAAATCTGGACAAACGATACCCGGCTCTGCTCCGTACCGAAGGGGTGCAAGGGAAAGTGACGCTGGCGGCAGTCCTTCATGAGGATGGAACGCTGAGCAACGTTCGCATTGTGAAGAGTTCAGGATACGCCACCCTCGATCAAGTTGCCGTTGAAGACGTACAGAACGGTCCGTCGATCAACCTTGTTCGTCCCTTGGACCGTACGCAGATGCCGGTGAAATTTTCGATCAGGTACGACTTAAAGAGGGCGCGGTGATCATGCACCCCTGATCTCAGGGTGTACGGAGTCGATCTCGAAGCCCTGACGACACCATCATCGTTCCTTCAGCGTCAATAATGACGGCTTCCACACCCGGTAAGCCTTCCACCAACGCCATCCCCTCCTCAGGCCCCAAGACAAAAATTCCTGTATCCAATCCATCAGCCACAACCCCTTCCTTCGCGATGATCGTGACGCTCTGACAAGCCCGGGCCGGCTGTAGGGTCTGGGGGGCCAAGATATGATGATACCGAACCCCCTCACGCTCAAAGAACCGCTCATAGTCCCCAGCGGTCGAGATAGCCTCATCCTTCAATTCAACGATTGCGACTAATTCACCCTCTCTGCGGGGATGCTTGATCCCGACAGGAAATCCACTTTGTTCGGGAAGAACACCGAATGTCTTGATGTCACCTGATAGAGCGACGACTCCTCCTGTCGCCCCTGCTCGTTTCATCTGTTCAATCGCTCGATCAGCGGCATATCCCTTCCCGATCCCACCGATGTCGATACGCATCCCCTCGCGTGGGAGGTAGATGGTTTGCGTCTCCCTGTTCACTTGAATGCTCGTCCAATCGAGGAGTGGCTTCAACTGTTGCAGCTCCTCATCGTCCGGAATGCGCTGTCGTTCGGTAACACTCCAAGCATCGACGGCAGGACCGAGGGCGATATTGAAGCCACCGCGGGTCAGCTGTGCCATATCCAGAGAGCGGGCCACCAACTCCACTGTCTCCTGGCTCACCCGCACAGGTCGACGTCCGGCTTCGGCATTCACCTGGGAAAGCTCACTGTCAGGTCGCCACGTACTTAATAATTGCTCGAGACGCTTGATCTCATCGAAGCCAGCCCGCATGGCCCGGTCTCTCACCGACGTATCAGGTGCCACAACCGTAAGTGTGACCAGGGTGCCCATATGCATCTGGGCGCGTTTTGAGACGACCTGTTGAGGTACCGGTTGTGTTGCGACACAACCAGCCAACAAAGGCATGATGAGGCAGAACACCATTCTGTCGGGCACGGCAAATAATCCAACTTGTTTCATAACGATCAGCCTCATCACCACCAATGCCGGCGAAACATTCTTGGATATCGTGGATAGGGCATGACTTCGTAAAGCCGTGCCTCCGCCTGTAATGGCTGTGGAAGTCTTTCCACCAAGGGGCGCCCTTGGAGCTCGGGATACCGTTCGCGTAGAAAGTCTCGTGTCCCTACCGTTTCTGCTTGATCGACAACGACAGAGGCTACGACCATCCGTCCATAACGAGGCGAATCCACTCCGAATCTCCAAGTCCCCACATGCGTCACGACATCGGCATCAACGGTAAAGGCCATTGGCAAATCTGCCATGGAGAGGAACGGCCCTTCGCTGATCTGTACCCTGGTAAGTCGATAGCTTCCTGATGGCAAATTGAGAGCAACGGTTTCATCAGACGAATCGATCTCCACTTGAAATCGCGCGTGAGAGTCCTGGTGCTCCAATTCTAGAAACCGCATTTCTGGTAGATACCGTCTTGCCCTGTCTCCGGTCAGAAATGTCACCACACGTCCCACGACCAAGCTGTATGTCACATCAGTCGGGTCCACCATCGATGATACGTGCCTGGCGCAACTCCATACACCACAAAGGAGCATCGAGACGAGGGTATAGGAAACCAACGACTTCTGGTTGATGGACTGGAGAGAAAACCTGTGACCTGAGGAACGTCCAAGGCTGCTACCCATATCTCATTTTCTCGCTTGACAATAAAGGATTGCCTAGGATATTAATAATCGTTCTCAATTTCATTATGCTAGTTCGCTTGACGCCATGGCCATTGCAAAAGCTTCTTCGTTAGAACCATGCCACCCCCTGGAGACGCGCTGCGAGTGTGGGCAATTGATCGCCAAAGTCTGCGACCAGGGTCTTGAACTAAAGTGCAAACGATGTAAGCGCATGGTCGTCATCCCCTTCTCCTCAATCGAGGGTTGGGGAACCGGTCCATCCTAAGGTATTTGCGAAAGGAGGAAGCGCAGTCCTATTTGAAATTGTACTCATGCGAGTGTGTTGTTTTCTAGAAGACCAGAGACCGTCGAGTCCCGAGTCAAACCCATACACTTACTCATATATGGAGGATACCCATGAAGATGCGGTTTATCCTCGGGGCTCTTCTGATCATCGGCTTATCGGCATCGCCGGTTTTGGCTGACAATTTGACCCCAGAGGAAATCAAAAAATTGGTTGATGAAGCAGTAGAAAAACGGCTTCAAGAACATGAACGGATGGAACGGCCGATGGAACGCTTGGAAGAGACAGCCCCTATGGACGAACCCGGGGTTGGTGCTCTTCCTAAAGTCGGCAAGGAGCGTCGTACAGACCGCCAGGCTCCCTTGTCGTTCGGAACAAGCGGATCAGGCCGGCTTATCTACGCCAAACCTTTCGTGTCATTCCCCAAAGCGATCGTCGGTGGCTATTTCGACCTTCAATATCGCATTCACCGCCAACCGGTGATTGAAACGGGCTATGGAGATATCAGAAACAATCAAGGTACAACAAATGGCTTTGACCAACAGCGATTTGTTCCGTTCATCTATGCGGATATTACCGAACATGTGAAATTTGCCTCGGAAATCGAAATTGAACATGGGATCCGCGGCATCAGCGACAACGAGATCAGTCTGGAATTCGCCCATATCGACTACCTGATTAATGAGAAAATCAACCTGCGAGGAGGTATCGTCCTCATCCCCCTTGGCAAATTTAACCTCTTGCACGATTCTCCCCTCAACGACTTAACGGATCGGCCGCTTGTCAGCCGGTTGATCATTCCGTCGACCATGGCGGAAACAGGCGCAGGTTTGTACGGAACGTTCTATCCTGGTCGCACCGGGAAACTAGATTATGAAGTCTACGTGACAACTGGTCCTTGCGGTTATCTCAATGACGGTACGCCCCGGATAAACGAGGAAAAGGGGACAGCGAATACTCGTCAAAGGAAATGTTTTTCTGATGACGGGTTCGACATCAATAACGGGAAGGCCGTCTCGGGACGTCTGGCGTTCAGTCCGATGCTGGGTGTGGAAGTCGCTGGATCCGGATATTTTGGAAACCAGTCCCCATCCAGTTATAACCCTCTGAGCATTTTTGCCGTAGATTGGACTCTGCAACGGGGACCCTTTGAACTCATCGGTGAGGCAGCCTGGGCCCATGCACGAAACAACACTCGAGCCATCCCTGGAAGCACATTCAATGGATTTTCACCGGGGTCCCTTCTAACCGGTGTTGGCACAATAAATCCTCTTGGCCTACCTCCCGAAAGGATGCAAGGCTTTTACATTCAAGGCAATTATCACTTCATGCCTTCGTTCCTCACGAAACTTTCCCCAAAACGTTTTGGTGAGGGTTCAACCTTCACGGCAGTCATTCGGTATGACCGAGTCAACTTGAACCTAGGCAACAAGGGTGAAAATGCCGGGGAATTGGAACAAATTTCGTTCGGTTTGAACTATCGCCCTGTCGAGGATGCCGTGGTCAAGATGAGTTATCAGTATCTGCCGAAATCATTTAACCCAAATGATGGACAGCGCATTCATGATAGTGCCTTTGTTGTTTCAGTCGCATCGTATTTTTAGGAACGTGGGGAGGTCGGTCGAGCCGACCTCCCCAAACACTCGAATAGGAATTGGCCATGCGTATAACTCTTCTCCTTCCATTTCTTGCATTGACGGGTTGCGTTTCATTGAGCGGTAGCCGAGATCATACCGCTGTCTGCCCCTACGACACGGTATGGGAAGCAGCATCAGAAACCATGCAAGGCTACTCGGTGAGCTCAGAGAACAAGACGAATGGGACGATTGAAACTGCCTGGGTTGAAATGGAGGGGGAAAGACGACCTTACGGTCTCTTCGCGCGTGAGGGCTTCGGCAACCGTGAACGAGCCCGTCTCACGGTCGTCGTCAAGAACAACAATGGCGTATCCTCAGTGAATGTCCTCGAAACGAGGCAACGCTGGCATGCTAAAGGCGGGGCAACCCAACAAGCAACCAGATGGTGGCCGGTCGAGCCTTCAGAAGCAGTGCTGGACGAGATTACTACCAAGCTCAATGATCGCCTCAAAGAAAAAGGATGTGCAGGGACCTGATGATTACCAGCCTTTTCCTTTTATTCATGACCCTTACCCTATTGCCGTCTCCCTCAAATGGCGCTGAACGGATCTGGGACAATGACCTCAAACGCTTTCTCACCGATCAGGAGATGATGATGGCCGAGGTCTACCTTCAGGAAGAAGAGGGACTCAAAATTATGTTCCCGAATTCTGAGCGGGTTCGCAAGGAACTCATCTCGCTTAATCCTGAGAAGAAGTCCATCATTCAAGAACGTATCGGCTGGAAATTTCCGGAAGAATCATTTGAAGTCTATATCGGAGAATCCGGAACCCAGATTGACGGCTATGCGGTCGTACAAAATACCATCGGCAAACATAAGCCCATGACCTACATGGTCGGTATCGATAATAGAGGCTTCGTCTCAGACGTTGAACTTCTTGTCTTCCGTGAAGCCCGTGGAAGCGAGGTTCGACAGAAGCGATTCAATGCTCAGTATGAAGGAAAGTCGGTCCTCGATCCGGTGCGCATCAACAAGGATATCATCAATATCAGCGGTGCCACGATGTCCGTCAGGTCCATGAGTGCCGGAATTAAACGCGTGCTCGTGCTAATTGATGAGTTCTATCTGAAGCCCGCTGGAATCGGCAGCGACACACTAGCCGCCAAGAAGGACAAGGGGTTTTTCCCGTCGATATTCGGAAATTAATCGAAGCGGACCCCGCGTCCCCGACATGCGTAACTTCAACCAAAAATTCAGACTTCGTGATTCGGATCGTCACATACGGCTGTTATACACGTTGTTCCTGCTCTTGATGTTCGTCGGTTTTTGTTTTTCATTTTTTTGGGCACATAGCATGACCGGATTATCACCGCAAGGCATCGCTGAGCACTACCGAGGATCTGACGCGACCTTCGGCGAGCCGATGTCGTTCCGAGAACTGGCGGAGATCACCCACTTCCATCTATTTACGATGCCGGTTGTCTTCATGATCCTGATTCACGTCATGTATCTGACGAGCGTCAGCCACACGCTCAAAGCGGTCGTCACATGGGCCGGGTTCGGAGGTGTGATGCTCGATCTCGCGTCACCGTGGCTGATCAGCTATGTCTCCCCTAGCTTTGTGCTGTTGATGCTGACCGGGGATACCCTGATGACGCTTAGTTTTTTGGTCATGATGGTGGTCCCTCTCTATGAAATGTGGATACTCGGACAACCGTTGATGGGAGGGAAGCGCTCCTAAGAAGCAAGACCACCGGCATCAATTCTAGCCTTCTTTAGCGGCCAGCGGTTTTTCACCCAGAGCCCAGGATCACACGGATGATCCTGGGCTCTTTGTTTTTTGGAGGTGACATTATGCAGATTGATACCGATGCGGTCGACGTTTCCCAAACGACCGTAATCAGACTTCAACACATGCTCAAGAAGATCGACCGTGTCTGTCTTCCTCCTTCTTCGCGGCGTGATCTGGAGAGCATCCTCGTTCTGCAAGTGGCACACGAATTGGATCGGCTTCTCCCGTGGCAAGCGGGGCATGGAGAGGGAACAGCCGCTGTCGCGTTGCAGATCGGACAGGCGGTCCATCTTACGGACGAGGAATTGCACCAGCTCAAGCTAGCCTCTCTGCTCCACGATATCGGCATTCTCATGCTTCCGCTCGACTTACAAACTCAACGAGAATGGCTGGAGTCCGATTCCTACGTGGCGATGCAGAACCACCCTCGCCTTGGCGCGATGCTACTGGAACCGTTTTCCTTTCTCCATGAAGCCACGGTGATGATCGCCCATCACCACGAACGATGGGACGGCTCCGGGTATCCTTATGGTCTCAGGGGGGAATTCATCCCATTGGGAGCGAGAATTCTTGCGGTTGCCGATGCATTCGACGCCATTCAGGTTCCCCATGTTCAGGATCACTCTCTACGCGATCGCATCGCGCTCCGAATCCTACGGGTAGCCTCAGGCACTCAATTTGATCCCACTGTCGTCAACCTTCTAGTGAATCTCTTTCAGGGAACAGCGGCGGTGCGCATGACGGCAACACATGATCGCGCACACAGCCGGCGTCCGCCCTACGCCGGCTTCAAAGTGGGAGGCCCACCCCTCCCACTTGACAGGCAAGGGTCCTCGCCTCCCGAGGACCCTTGCCGCCCTTAGTTTGAACGGCGTGGTGAAATGAGACTACCCAGCAAGACCGATATGGCACGGGCAATGAGGATTGTTGTTCATGAAACGCTTGTTATCCAAGATTCTTCACATGACCAAGAGTGCGAACCGCACGACGGTCTTCACAACCAATCACAAGGAATGGTGCTCTATGAGTCGTACCACGATAGTAACTCACACTCAGACCTCTCTGGCCTTTTTATGCTCGATGCTGTTCCTCTTCGGAGCGATTGGCTGCTCCGGGGACGAAAACCCGTCCCCTTCACCCCCCATCGCCTCTACCGGAACGCCCGGCGCCGAGGAGGCCGTCGGCGAACGGCTGTTTCTTGAAACGCGATTCGCCCAATCGTTCAAAGTGGCTCTGGACAACGGCGGCGATATCAATGACCCGAATATCGGTGACGCGGTCGTCGATACCGTCGAAACGCTTGGTACGCCGATCGACGGGCCGTTCAAGGGCTTGTCCATGAATTGCCGGGCTTGTCATTTGGTCGACGACGTGCTGGATGCGCCGGGAGGCGGCATGCGGACTTACACGGATTTTGCGCGTCGCAGTCCCATCCCGGCCCGAGCGGACGGCAAAACGGTCGCCGTCCGTAATTCACCGCCTCTTGTGAACTCCGCCCTGGTTCGGCCAGGGGGCGTCCTGTTCCATTTCGACGCTGAATTCAACTCCATGGAAGACCTGGTCGCCGCGACCTTCACAGGTAGAAACTTCGGCTGGCTGCCTGGAGAACGCGATCAGGCCATCGCCCATATCGCTCGTGTAGTCCGCTCCGACAACGGTACGGGGGATCTCGCAAAAGAGTTCGACGGAACACCTTTCCAAACTCTTTTCGGCGGGACTGATGCCTCCATACCGGAGGAGTTCCAGCTCACGTCCGAATTCCGGATGGCGATCGGTTCCGCGACCGATGAGGAGGTGTTCGGTGCCGTCGTCAAGGTCGTCACCGCCTATGTCAATGGTCTACTCTTTTCACAGAGCGAGGACAGCGGAGCGCCGATCCGCTCCCCATTCGATGTATTCGTGGAATCCAACGGGCTCCCGCAAACTCCGGATTCCAATGAATCTCCCCTCGACTACAGTCGTCGCCTGCTGCAACTCATCAACGCGCGTGAGTCGGCGGGTACGCTTCAGTTTGTCACCTCGAACCCTCATAGAACCGACGGTCAATTCCAGTTTCATACTCAGCCGTTTACATTTGGAGCGCAGGAATTGGCCGGGTTGAAGATATTTCTCTCGGAACCGGCAGCGCTTCCAGCTTCATCGGCTGAGTTGACCGCCGGCAAGATCGGCAACTGCCTCGCCTGTCACGCCGCGCCGAACTTCACCGATTTCAAGGCCCATAATACGGGGACAACCCAGAAGGAATATGATGAAATCCCTAGCCACGGCGACGGCGCCTTTGGGAATCTGGCTATTCCCACTCTGGCCACACGAACAGCCGACGATCTCCCGGCTACCGAACAGCACCCAACGGCCGGCGAGCGGTTTCGTGCTGTTCCCGCAGCCGGCACGACCTTCACCGACCTGGGCCTGTGGAACGTCTTCGCGAATCCCGACATGCCTGAGCCGCAGGATAAAATCCGAAACATTCTCTGCGACGATGCGCAACCCTGCTCCGTTTCTCAAAGCGACCTCTTGAACCGGGCCATCGCCCGATTCAAGACTCCCGGCCTGCGCGACCTCGGGCATTCCGCGCCATTCATGCATAACGGTCAATTCGACGCGCTGCAGGACGTGATTGAGTTCTACAAAGATGTCTCGAATCAAGCCCGCGCAGGTACGCTCCGAAACGGCGCGGAACAGCTTCAAGGCATCGCGTTGACAGACAGCGACGTCGCGCCGCTTGTCGCATTCCTCAATGCGTTGAACGAGGATTATCAATAAGAGAGGGGCGCCACATGGAAACCTGTCGTACCAGGCAGTACACAGATCCCCACGCTGGACACATCGATGTGAGTCAGTCGATGACGATCTGCCGGCGTTGCAACAGGCCGACCGGGCACCCGAGCCCTATCCTCTGGTGCCGGAGCTGCCGCCGGGTATGGCACCAACGAGGGCAGGCCAGAGGGCTTGCAAGGTCAATGAGGACGAGACGGCTCAAGGCATGGCTGAAGACCGTTCCATAATGGGGACTGCAAGCACCTGACTATCACTGGAAGTTGTCGCGGAGACTTCTTCACTTTGAACGATACGGAGCAATCGAGTGACTCGCTGACTCATCGACTGATTCTTCGGAAGGACTAGGCCAAAGGACTAGAAGTCCAGAGCCCATGGTCGGATAACGGCCATGGGCTTTTATTTTGTACCGGCAGAACCGACCGTGGTGGAGCCTATGAACTGCTCCCTGCGACATGAGGAGACCAGACCGTGGGGCGACAAGACCTGAAGCAAGATTTCGACCATGACGTTCGCTGCCGTTGCGGACAACTCATCGCCCGGTGGACATCGAACGGACTGGAAATCAAATGTAAGCGGTGCCGCCGCATTGTGCACATCCCGTTCCAGTCAAGCAGTGGATCGAGCCCACGTATCCCGTCGGCACCGACTGTGGGATGACGTTAAAGAGAAGGCCGCGCCCTGTTGCGCGGCAAGGCCAGAGGATATGAATCCTGAGCCCGCCGACGTTGATCGGCATTCCATATTGTTTGCTCATGCTCGCCTGCCCACAGGCGAGGAGCATGATTGGTCCGCTGGGAGTATGACGAAACAGTCTCATTCCTTCACGCTCTTGACCCGTATCCGAGCGCTGGCAACCGAGCTTCGCCGGCATGACTCCGAATGGGCGGATCGATTGTGCCATGTGTCGTCCGAGCGAGAACTGCTGAACGTCGTGGCTTCGCTGTTCAACCTCAGCCATGCCCTAGAACCGTCACGCAAACAGACCGACGACGATGTGCTCTCGCGGCGCATCAGCGCATTCGTCCGGACCAACCTTCGTAAAGGCCTGACGCTCAAACTGCTGGCGCAGTTTCTCGGCTATTCCGAGAAATATTGCTCCGACCTGTTCCAAGCCACGATGGGGGAATCATTTTCCGGATATCTTAAGCGCCAGCGGATCGAACGCGCCGAGGCGCTGCTCAAAACCACGGACAAAGGGGTGGCGGATATCGCCACCGCCATCGGATTCAGCGATCAGTTTGCCTTCAGTCATTTTTTCAAGCGGGAAACCGGCCGATCGCCGATGCAGTTCAGGTCGCACCATCACCGGCGATCACCCAAACGGTCGCGTCTCCCGTCGAAGGAGTCGCCATGACCGGTTCGTCGATCCGCGATGCAGATGTCTCCGTCCTAAGCTTGCCGAGGGACGAACCACCGCACGAGCCCCGCAGAAGAACGCGATGGTTCGCGTGGCTGGCCTGGATCATCGCCGCCGGATTGTGCCTTACAGGCGCCTACTGGGTCCTGCCGATGGTCGACTCGGTTCCTGAAGTAGAAACGGCGACGATTCGCATGATCGGAAGCCCGGCGCCTCCGCCGGCCCTGAATGCCAGCGGATATATCGTCGCGCAGCGGCAGGCCTCCGTCGCGACGAAGGGGACCGGACGGTTGGAGTATCTGGGCGTCACCGTGGGCAGCCGGGTGAAGGCGGGAGACGTCATCGCACGGGTGCAACAGGACGACGTCCGCGCCGTTCAGAATCAGGCCCGCGCGCGGTTGGACGTAGCCAAGGCCGCCTTGATGAACGCCCAAGCTGAAATGCGGGAGGCCCGGTTGAGCTATTCCCGCGCCGAAGCCCTGCTGCCGAACCAATTCATCTCACAAGCCGAGTTCGATGCCGCGTCGAATCGGCTCAGACGAGCAGAGGCGGCCGTGCGGTCGGCATCCGCCTCGATCACCGCCGCAGAGGCGGACGTGCAGTCGGCGGATGTCATGCTGACAAACACCGTGATCCGCGCGCCGTTCGACGGCACGGTTCTTAAGAAGTTCGCCGAAGTCGGAGAAGTCGTCGCCCCGATGGCCAGCTCCGCGAATTCTCGTGGAGCCGTCGTGTTGATCGCGGATATGACCTCGTTGGAGGTGGAAACCGAAATCTCAGAGTCCTCGATCGCTCGGATTACGCCCGGCCAAACGGCCGACATTACCTTGGACGCGGCGCCTGAGCACCACTATCCGGGAGTCGTGGCGCAGATCGTCCCCACGGCCGACCGCTCAAAAGGGACGGTACTTGCCAAGGTCCGCTTCAGCAACATCGATGACCGTGTCCTTCCGGAAATGAGCACCAAAGTTTCCTTTCTTGCGCCGACACAATCGCTTGCATCATCCCCACCGCGATTTACCGTCCCGACAAGCGCCGTGACGTGGAAGGAAGGCCGAGCGCTGCTGTACACGGTCACGGGCGACATCGTGCAAGAAATCCCGATCGAACCACTATCCAATAGCGGAGAACAGAGTGAGGTGCGCGGCGGCCTGACGGCCTCCTCTCGAGTGATTCTCGTACCTTCACCGACACTTGAACCCGGCATGCGGGTCCGCACCCGTGAGAGGAGCGACTAGATGAGTCAGCCTGTCATTGAATTTCAGCGTGTCACAAAATCTTATTTTCGAGACGAGCAGGAAGTGCCCGTGCTTCGGGATTTCAGCCTCTCGATCCCTCCAGGAAAGTTTCTGGCCATCATGGGGCCGTCCGGATCAGGCAAGACCACGATTCTGAACCTGATCGCCGGTCTTGATCGTCCGACGCAAGGGTCGGTCCACGCGGCCGGCATCGAGGTCTCACAACAGCGCGAGTCGGATCTGGCCCACTGGCGATCCAGGCACATCGGATTCATCTTTCAGTTCTACAACCTGATTCCGGTCCTGACGGCCGCTGAAAACGTGGAGCTGCCGTTGCTGCTCAGCTCGCTGGCGAAACGAGAGCGCCTCAAGCACGTTCAAGCGGCGCTCGGTCTCGTCGGATTGAACGATCGCATACACCATTACCCCCGCCAACTGTCGGGCGGTCAAGAACAGCGTGTCGGCATCGCCCGCGCGATCGTGAGCGACCCCACCATTCTCTTGGCCGACGAGCCGACCGGCAACCTCGACCGGGATGCCGCTCAAGCCGTGATGGCGCTGCTCAGCCGCTTACACCAAGAACTCAAGAAAACGATCTTGATGGTGACACACGATCCCCGCGCGGCGGACCATGCGCAAGAAATCCTCCACTTCGACAAGGGAAAGGTACATTGACGTATGACCCTCGGAACGCTGATCGTTCGTAACCTGCGCCGGCACACGCTCCGGGTCGCCCTCACGGCGCTCGGAATCGCGACAGTGATTCTCGCCTTCAACCTGATCGTCACCACGGTGCAGGCATGGTATGCCGGAGTCGAAGCCTCGGTGCCGAATCGATTGATCACCCGCCATGCGGCGTCGCTTTCGATTCATCTTCCGGTCGCCTACCGAGATCGCATCGCCTCGATCGACGGAGTGACCGGCGTCACCTACGCCAACTGGTTCGGCGGAGTCTATCGGGAGGCCAAGGGATTCTTCCCTCAGTTTGCCGTCGAGCCCGCCTCCTTTCTCGATCTCCATCAAGAACTCGTGGTATCCGATGATGAACGCGAATCGTTCCTCGGCGACCGTCGAGGCTGTGTGATCGGTCGGCGGTTGGCTGAGCAGTACGGGTGGAAGGTCGGCGATGTGATCGCCCTCAAGGGAACGCTCTATCCGGGCGACTGGGAGTTCGTCGTGCGAGGAATCTATCGCGGCGCCGATGCTACAGCCGATGAAAACTGGATGCTCCTGCGATGGGACTATATGAACGAACGCCGAAAAGAGTTCGATCCGGACCGAGCCGGCACCGTGGGTTGGTATGTCGTTCGTATTGCGGATCCCGGCCTTGCCGGGAAGGTGACGAGGACTCTGGATACGGAATTCTCAAACTCGGCCGCCGAAACCAGAACGGAAACCGAACAGGCGTTCCAGGCCGGCTTTGTCGCCATGTCCGGCGCCATCATCAGCGCGTTGAAACTCCTGGCCATCGTGTTGAACGGCATCACGATCCTGGTGCTCGCGAATACGCTCATCATGGCGGTGCGTGAACGAACGAGGGAATACGCCGTCTTACGGGCGCTCGGGTTCCGATCCTCACACGTGACTACGCTCGTGACAGGCGAGGCCTTGTTGATTGGGCTGCTCGGGTCAGGCCTGGGTATCGCGCTCACCATTCCCGGCACGCGACTCTTCGGTGCCATCGTCTCGAACAAACTTGGAAACTTTTTCCAGAACCTTGACTTGTCCCTCGGAACATTGATCCTGAGCGCTTCGATCACGTTGTGCATCGCCGTCTGTGCCTCCGCGATTCCGATCGCAAGGCTTCTCCGCGCGAAAGTGGCCGAAGATTTACGCTATGTCGGATAGGAGCGTCCTATGAAACTACTGTGGGCCTATAGCGCCAGAAACGTGTGGGTACGGAGCAGCACGACGACGCTGGCGATGGCGGGACTGGCCCTGGTCAGTCTCATCCTCTTGGCGGTGCTCATGCTCGGGAACGGCTTAGACCGCGCGCTGGTCGAGAGCGGCTCGCCGGAGAACGTGCTGCTCCTCCGAAAGGGGGCGACGACGGAAATTGCGAGCGGGATTTATCGCGATCAAGCGCACGTGGTCGGCACGCTCCCGGGAATCGCGCGTACGGACGCCGGACAACCCCTCGCGATTCCGGAGCTCGTCGCCCTCATCAGTCTTGCAAAAACCGGCGCCGACTCCCCCGCCAACGTGGTCGTCCGAGGGACGCATCCTGACGCCCTGCTCTTGCGCCCGCAAGTGACCCTCGCAGAAGGGCGGGTGTGGCAACCGGGCACGGCAGAGGTCGTCGTCGGCACGCAAATCGCCGAACGTTTTCTTCCAGGAAAAATCGGCGCGTCGCTGAAAATCGGCAAAGGCGAGTGGCGCGTCGTCGGAGTGCTGGACGCCCAAGGCACCGCGTTCGACTCGGAAATATGGGGGGATGTCGACCAGCTGATGGCCGCATACGGACGGGACTCCTACTCCACGATGACGCTTCGCGCCTCGGACCAGGCCGCGTTCCAGCAGCTCAGCGAGACCATCGGAGCGGACACCCGACTGCTGTTCCAAGTGAAACATGAGCGTGACTACTATCGCGAAAAATCTCTGACGATGGCCACCTTCATTCGCGTGCTGGGCCTGACGTTCACGCTCATCTTCGCGCTGGGCGCCATTCTCGGCGGCACCATGACGATGTACGGCGTGGTCGCCTCGCGCACTCGGGAGATCGGCATGCTCCGGGCGCTGGGATTTTCCCGCTCCAAGATTCTTACCGTGTTTCTGTTCGAATCCTTGCTGATCGGCGCCACGGCCGGGGCGCTGGCCATCGGCGGAGGCACAGCTCTGCAGTTCGTCACCCTGTCGACCATGAACTGGGGCACCTTCTCGGAGCTCGCCTTCGGCCTGACACTGACGCCCGGAGCCGCTCTGACCACCATGTTGTTCGCGCTTGCGATCAGCATGCTCGGCGGCATTCCTCCGGCCATACGCGCAGCACGCCTCCCGGTGACGAACGCGTTACAGGCTCAGGGTCGGTAAGCCACAGCATGATCCACGCGGCTGTCATGTACGTGAAAGAACTCGACCGTATGGTCGAGTTCTATACTGCACTTGGTTTGACTCTCGATGAGGTTCAACGCGGCGACTACGCCGTTCTAACCGGGCCGGCATACGAGCTATCTCTTGTGCAAGTGCCAAAAGCGATCGCGGCTCACATCGACATTGCGTCCCCACCGATTGCTCGCGGGAACACTCCCGTCAAACTGGCCTTTGTTGTTTCGTCGATCGATCAAATACTACACACGACGGAAGCGCTTGGAGGCAGGCGTAAGGATGGCTCGAAGAGGTGGTCGTTCCGTGGTCATGCGGTCCAAGATGCGATCGATCCGGAAGGCAATGTGTACCAGCTTCGAGAACCCCAAAGAGGCTGAGCAGACACAACAAGCCGGCTCAATACGCAAGGTAATATTGCGAGAAAACCGAGGGCCTTATACTACCCTGGGACGCTCTCCGAGTTGTTATGCAGAACTGGATGCGCCATAGTTCGATTCATGAGAGAAAGGAGAGTCAATGAAAGCTGAGTTCACGGCAATTATTGAACCGGCACCCGAGGGGGGCTACTGGGTTATTTGTCCGGAGATTCCCGGTGCTAACGGGCAAGGGGAAACCATTGAGGAAGCCAAGGATAGTTTGCGGCAGGCGATTGAATTGATCCTGGAAGACCGCAAGACGGACATCCTTCGCGGGCTACCGGAAGACGCCATCCAGGACAAGGTGCTCATCGGGTGAAACGGCGAGACTTGGAACGCTAACTGCGGATAGCCGGCTGCTATTTGAAACGGGAAGGCGCTTCTCACTCTCTTTGGATCAACCCCAAAACCGGAGCTGTGGAAGCGATCCCGCGTCATTCCGAGATCAAAGAACCATTAGCGAAGAAGATCCTGAAGAATTTGAATTTGGAGTGAGTGACCGAACGACAACGTTCACAGGATGTGGCAAGAGTCAGGAAATAGTCGTCCTCAGAAATTTCTCTCCGCCCCCAATTCCGCATGAATTCCGCAATTTGATCCCGATTCCAAAACTGCTACTCATCCGCAAACGCGGAACGCCCAACTCCGCCTCCTGCCGGACCATGATCATCCGGGAATCTTACCGAAGGACCGACAGCCGTCGCCTGAATTCATCCGCACGCTATTAGAGTGGCTGATTCGCGAAGACCATCCCGGCCAAGCGGATGACCCGGGCCGGTAACCGCACAGGCTGTTTTCTCCCCGCCGTCTTCTGGTGTCCGGTCGGACCATCAGGAAAATGAGCATGTCATTCCGGTCACCGAACATAGCGTCGGGTCGGCGCTTCCTGTATTCATAGTTGAGAATAGCTCTCACCCTCAGAGTTTTAGGAAGGAGGCGCAGATGCATTCAACAGCCCATATCATGGTTCGAACCTGTGCGGTTGCCCTGTTCTGCAGCATGATCGCGTTCAACGCGCACGCAGCAACCGTCTACGACGAAGCGGTGAACGGTGATCTCTCCAACGACAACTTGAGCCCGACCACCGTCGGATTGAGCGTCGGACGGAACCTGATAGCAGGTTCCACCGTGCACAAACCCTCGCTGGATCGGGACTTTTTCACGATTACCGTCGGCGCCGGTCACGTGCTGAATGCCGTCCTGCTGTCGAGTTACACCAACACCGATGATCTGTCGTTTCTCGGCTACAAAGCGGGAAGCCAGTTCACGGATTTGGGGTTCAGCGGCGTGGACGGTTGGGGACTGATCGGAGGTCCGCCCGGTCCCTCGGTCGGGGATGATGCGCTCAGCTTCCTCGCCGGTGGCCCAGTCGGTCCCGGCACCTATAGTTTCTGGCTCCAGGAAACGAGTGGAAGCACGACCTACACGTTGGATTACCAGGTCGCCGTAGTTCCGCTTCCTGCCGCGCTGCCGCTGTTTGTATCCGGTCTCTTGGGACTCGGCGCGATGGCTCGGAGGGCGACATGAGCACGGAGTGGTTCATCGGGAGCGATGTCCTTGGATCAATGCCCGGGAAACAGGAAAGGAATATGCGCATGGCGCCACGACGCACCCCACATCCAGAGCCTTTCAGCCGAAAACTCGGGCCGCGGCTCCTCCAAGTGCGCGCTCCTGAGGTGATGCTCTCGCGCTGGCAAGAGGAACTGACCCGCCAACGCACCCTGTTGCTCGCCGACTGGGACTTATCATTTCCTCACCTGGAGGAACACGCGCACTTTGCCGATCCTGCCGATCAGGCATCGAACGATTTAGAGCGGAATTTATCCTATGAGGTGAAAAGGCGGGTCATCACGAAGCTGAAGCGCATCGAGCGGGCGCTCTGCCGGCTTCGGACCAAGAACTATGGATACTGCCGCCGGTGCCGCAAGGCGATTCCGAACGAGCGGCTCGCCGTTCAACCGGATGCGCTCTATTGCGTGCCCTGTCTGGCGCTCATCGAGCGAAGAGTCTCGAAAAACTAGAACAGGCGCTGCCACCGAACTATGAAATTCATGACGCACGCATCCGGACCGAGCGTTCCTAAGGCCATAAGGGGAAAGCCATACCGGTCGTGTCGTCGCCGGCCACCCCCTGAACGGCCGGTTCACCTCGATTGCGGATCCAGGCCATCCGGAAAATAAACATGCGCACCCGGCGAATAAACATGGTCATGGCGTGACACAGTCCTGTATATGAATTTGAGAATAGATCTCAATTCTGAGTCGAATGGTTTCAACAACACGGATACAAATGGCCCTCGACAAGCATACGGCCCCGTTTCTCGCCGAAATTCCGCAGATCCTCCCGCTGCAGGACCGGGCGTTCACCTGGGCCTGCTCCGTCTGCTTTCACACCCTGGCGCTGGCGGTGGCTTCCGTTGCCGTCGTGGGTCTCCGAAACGCTCCCCCGGAACAGGCCCCTGTGGCTCGCTTGGAGATCCTTCTGACCGATGCGCAACAGGAGGCCGAGCAGGCGACGGCTGTCGATTCGCTGGACCAAATCGATCCGACAGCGCCGCAAGAGACCATCGCCCCGACCGAAGACTCATCACCGATCGTGCCGGCGCCCTCTCCTTCAATCGTCCGGCGAACGACTCAGCGCGTCGCCGCCGAGACTCCGCCGCCTCAAACCACGGAGAGGCCCCCGGCACCCATCGATCAATTTCCCGTTGAGAGTTCCGAAGCGATCGAGCATCCAAACGACCCGTCAGCTTCAACGAACGAACCGGAGCCATCTACACCACCGACAGCCGCTGAGGCGGGTGAGCAGACCGAGGTCGCGACAGCCATCGATTCCCCTCCGGAACCGATCGCCCACACCGTCACCGATCATGCTGAGTCGTCGCCGCAGGAGGACGCCGCTCCTTCGCCGACCGCCATGAATGATGATGCTCCAGCAGATGCCGCGGCTTCTTCTGCCGCTCCATCCGAGGAATCCGTCGCGAGAACCCATCCCGCCATCACGCAATCGCTATCCGCCAGATCGGAGTACGCATGGCTCATGGAGTTGCTGAGACGGCGAATCATAGACCTCCAAGCCTATCCCCGCCTGGCTCGCACGGAGGGATGGGAAGGGGTCGTGGTCGTCAAAACCACGATCAACAGCGACGGCAACTTGCTCGACGCGGTCGTGACGAAAAGCTCGGGGTTTGATGCGCTCGATGAGGACGCAGTCAAGCTGATGCATCGAGTCTGTCCCGTCCATCTCACGCGAGATCTCGGGAAGTCGAAGATCGCAGTCATGATCCCCATTCGCTACCGCCTGAACGGTTTTGAATGATGACACAAGGAGGACACGCCATGCTCAGACGAGCGATGACGATATACGCGACGGTCGTTCTCATTCTGCTCAGCGCCACCATGCAGCCCGTCGGCGCCGCTCCGTCCAAGGTCGGGTTCTTGGTCGTGGCTCCCGATCGAGGCTACCTCGGAAATCAGGAAGTGAGCGGGCTGGTGGATGAGTTCAAACAGTCTTACCCGGCCGCGCTGGGATTGGTGGGGAACGACTATACCGGCGTGGAAGGGGAATATGCGCCCTATCTCACTCGCGCCGCTCAGGAACTGAAACGGGGCGGCGTCACGGAAATCGTCGCCGTCCCGTTGTTCCTCTCCGAGGCCGATCCCTTGCTCAGGCGAATCGTGCCGTTGATGCCTGCGTACACGGAAGGATTGCCCATTCGGTGGGCGCCGGCCATGGCGCATGACCACCTCATCGGCCAGATCCTGCTCGATCGAATCGCCGCGCTCAGCGAACATCCTGAATCGGAGCGGGTGATCCTCGTCGGAACCGGGGCGACGGATGAAGCCAGCGAGAAGGCGTTGAAGGCCGACCTGAACAAATTGGCCGCCTACGTCGGGCGCTATCACGCCTTTCGAGAAACGGAGGCCGTCGTCTACTACGACCGGGACGCCGAGAATGCATGGCAAAAGAACGAGGCCATCAAGGCGCACATCCTCGCTCAAACGGCTAAGTCCGGACGAACCCTGCTGATCCCCTCGTTCATCGGACCTAAATTCGATTCCTCCATGTCGCTGACCGGTTGGTTGGGCATGCAGTTTGGAAAGACCCGTGTCGCCTACAAGCCGGAGGAGTTGCTCCCTCATCCGAATGCGCTCTTGTGGCTGAAAAAGATCGCGAACCGCGAGACCCCGTTGACAGCAGGCCAGATCGGCGTCGTCATCATGCCGCACGGCTCGACTCAACCCTGGAACGATGCGGTAGAAGGGACGATCCAGCCGCTGATGTCCAAATACCCCATCGAAATGGCCTACGGCATGGGGGATCCCTTCATCATTCAAGATGCGGTGTCTCGTCTGGAGCAACGAGGCATCCGCCACGTCATCTTCGTACGGATGTACGCCCTGGACCATCACATGAAACCGATCACCGATTATATTCTCGGCCTCAGCAATCGCCCCCCTGCCGACGGCCATGGCCACGGATCCGCCGGCGCTCCCCCGCAAGTCCGCACTGCCGTCCGCTTTTCGACCTTCGGCGGCTACGAGCAGCACCCGGAGATCGCCCTCGTGCTGCACAAACGGATCGCGGAGCTGAGCGAGGATCCGGTGAATGAAACCGTGCTGCTCGTCGCGCACGGCGAGGGAACGGATGAAGGCAACGACCGGTGGATCTCCGTCATGAATCAAAACATCGAGCGGCTGCGCCAAGATCCGCACTGCGCCAAGCTGAAATCCATTCAGGCGCTGACGGTCAGGGAAGACTGGCCCAAAGAACGGGAAAGGGCCGTCGCCGCCGCCCGCTTCGCCGTCGAGGAAGGTGGACGGCAGGGACGCGTGCTCGTCATCGCGAACCGGCTCTACGGGTCGGGCCCTTACAAAAAAATGCTCGCCGGTTTGAATTTCGAGCTGAACGAAAAAGGACTCGTCGATCCTGTGTTGACTCAGTGGCTCGATGATGGGCTGACACGCATGACGGCCACATTGATCCCGGCGCAGAACCGGCAGGCCGCGGAGACCGATCCTCAGCAGACGAGCGAGCGCTGAACCACCGCCGAGGGAAAGGACGAGGAGTGCCGAATGTCCGAACATGCCGATAACGAGGAGATCAAAATGCGCCTCTGCGCGCTGTACGACGACCTCATCACCCATGACGGGTTTGCCGAGATGCGGATGGAGATCCGCCTGCTGAAGCGCGGGCAGAAAGAGGTCATCCTCCATTGCGGCAAACAATATCGTTTCGTAATCGACTGCGCTCATGTTTCCGAGCGATGGAGAAAGGAGGTTGCCGATGAGGTGAACGTGTTCTTGTGACTGAGTGTTGAGGGCAGGCGGCGCGGGGCCGCTGCATGATGGTGAACAAACACACGCTGTTTTCCGGCTTCAGGGGGTGAGGCGGTGGCGGCTCATCAGTGAAAGGGGTACGTGCCATGAACAGTATGAAAGTAATCGTGACGGGCAGCATGCTCAGCCTGGGTCTCCTGTTGAGCGGTGGTCAGCCGGCGCAAGCCGTGCAAGCCATGTGGGACGGTGCCTATACACCGTTGGGGGCCGGGAACTATGCCGAGTGGAATATTTTCAATGACGATGGAGCAGCGGCAGGTATTCAGGACAGCACGCCGGACGTCAGCCTGATCGGCAGCGGCTCGTACACCGTGTCAGAGACCACCGGAGGCGCGTTCATCACCAGTGGGGGCAATATCTACAGCCCCGCCGCGGCGACAGCGTTTAACTTTGTGGCCGATAGCCTAGGGGGGGATCCCACCGGAACCCGTGACGTCTATCTGCGTCTCGCCTCGGTCGGCAGCTTCGACGACACACTCCAGCGGAGCTTCACCAACTTTAAGCTGAACGGCGTGGACGGGGTCTATAGCCAGCTGTTCAAAGAAACCATTACAGGCGGTTTCGGCGGCGAAGAAGTGGAGGGTCTGGTGGTCTGGGAAGATGCCCCAAACAACCAGCCGCTCATCTTTACATGGGAAGCCATCGGCGACAGCGTCAGCCTGGACCAGCTCTCCCTCGATGTCGGTGCCGTGAGTGCGGTGCCCGTGCCTGCCGCAGCGTACTTGATGGCGTCCGGACTTGCGGGTCTGGCCGCACTGGTTCGGCGGAAACAACAGAAAGTCTAACGTTTCTCAACCGTTTGATGTGAGCGTGGCCGCCCTCCAAAAGCGGCCACGCAGCTTGATGTATGACGAATGAACTACCAACGATGGGCCTGTGTCATGGCGCTCGTCGCCCTGGGGGCTGTATGGCCGACGCCGGGCCGGACGGCCGCAACCGAACAAATCGAATCGGCGGCAAAGAATCGAACCCATGCTACGCCGGAACTTGAGCCGGAGGAGACGCTGGTGATTGCGGAAGTGGAGGTAACAGGGCGACGGGAAGCCATTGTGGTGGATCCGGTGCGCTCACGCACGACGGTAACGACCAAGGAACTGGAGCGACGCCAGTCGGACAACATCTTCAACGTGCTGCAGGACATCCCAGGCGTCTCGGTCGACGGGGGGCCGATCGCCGGCGGCATGAAATTCAACATCCGCGGCTTCGGCGATACCGAAGATGTGCTGATCAAGCTCGACGGCGCCGTGCGAAATTTCGAGAAATACCGGTTCGGCGGCGGCGTGTTCGTCGAGCCGGAACTGCTGAAAGCCGTCGAAGTGACGCGCGGTCCGGCCGGCGCGCTGCAAGGCTCCGGCGCCATCGGCGGCGTGGTCGAAATGCGGACCAAAGACGCCTCCGACCTCCTGCAGCCGGGACGACGATTTGGCGCCAGACTCAAGGGAGGGTTCGCCACGAACAACGCGGAAAAATACGGATCGGCCAGCCTGTACGGCGTTCCGCTCGGTAAGCTCGACCTGCTCGCGAACATCACCTGGCGCGACTCCGATGACATTACCACGGCAAGCGGCAGGAAATTGCAGAACACCACCGCGAAACGCTTGAGCGGTTTGATGAAAGCCACCTATCGGCTACGGCCCGGCGCGATGCTCAGCCTCGGAGAAGTATATTTCCAGGACGACACCTTGCAGCCCTTCGACGCGACGATCGGGGTACCGGGTGTATTCGGATTCGTGCGGCGCGCCGTGACCGACAGCACCTCCACCGCCAATTTTGAATACACACCGATCGACCAAACCTTTATCCCCTGGATCAACGTGAAAGGGAATGTCGGTTACACCGGCACCAGCGTCACGGACTCCGATCGGCAGGATGCCAACGGCATCATTGTTCCGAACTCGCCCACGAATTTCTTCGACTACCGGATCGCGACGCTCAACCTGACCAACACCAGTTCGCTCCGTCTCGGTCCCCTTCGAACAGCCCTCACGTACGGTATTCAATACAATCGGAATAACCGGGATGCCAGGATCAACCAGCTCAACCCCACGGCAGGGCTCCGTGAGACGGTGGAGAACCTCGCGCAACCCTCAGGCACCAGAACCTATCTCGCCTACATGCTCGAAGGTCGAGCCGAGATCGGCCATGTGAGCCTCACGACCGGCCTCCGGCATGACAAGTACACGGTCGAAGTCGACGCGCAACAGACCCGCGCGCTGCTGCAGGCTGAAGGGCGAAGCCCCGTCATCGACTTCGCCAAGACCACACCCAGCGCCGGGATCGCCTGGAACATGCTGGGCGGCCCCCTGACGATTTTCTACAACTACGCCGAGGCCTTCCGGCCGCCGCTCGTGGACGAATATTTCACGCAAGGCGCGTTCAGCCGTTGCGCCGGCTTCCTGTTCGGCGCGCTCGCGTCACCTTCCGGGGTCTGCGGAGATCGCTACATCCCCCAGTCCTCGCGCAATCATGAATTCGGCCTGTCGTTGAACTATCCCGGCCTGTTGACGAGCGGCGACCTGCTGACGGCCAAGATCGTGTACTTCCGAAGTCGCGTGTTCAACACCCTCTATTCACTCGCAGCCCGCGCGGCAAGCGGCGCGTTCTGCGAGCCGCTCAACGCTGGCGGCGGCAACAATATCTGCACGAACTTCACGCAAGACGGAGAAGAAAAACGGGAAGGGATGGAGTTCGAGCTTGGATTCCGAACGGGGCGCTGGTTCAGCAACCTGGCCGTCGCGGCCGTGCGAGGCAAACAGGTGTGCGACGGCGAGCGCGATCTCTTCGACATCGCCGGCGATACGCTGGTCTTCACGCTGGGACGCAGCGAGCTCGACCATCGGCTCGAATACGGGTATCGCCTGCGCGCCGTGGATGGACGCCGCGTCATCACCGGCTCGACCGGATCGATCGTCTCCCCCTGCAACACCGGCCTCATCATCGGCGATCAACCCGGCTATCTCATACACAATTTGTTCGCGGCCTACCAGCCGACGCAATCCCTCAGCTTGAACCTGACCGTCGATAATTTCACCAACACCCGCTACTTCCTCAATAACGGGTTCGGCGGCGGCATCGGTCAGGAAGCGCCGGGGTACAACGTTCGGCTGCTCGCGTCGATGACGTTCTGATGCGACATGACCATGATCGATGCAACAGGAACCAGGCGGTCTGACTGAAACACCACGAGGCATGCAATGAAGTGGAATCACGCGACTCGATTCTATGTCGGATTACGGAAGTGGGCTATGCGTCTCGGCATGATGGCCCTGCTCATCTTGCTGAGCGGAACAAGCCGTGAGGCCGACGCGCTGCAGCTGTTTCATGTCGACGCCGCCGATGACGCATTGAGCGCCGCTGAACTTCCCCTCTCCCCCTTTCTTCCGGCTGTTTCGATGAACCTCCCGGGGCCGCTTGTTGCCGGCGCGGTCGAACTGCAGAGCCGGGCGCCGATCACGCCGGTTTCGCCCTCGCCTCCTTCGGGGCTCCTCTTCATGACCGCCTTGCTGGGGATGCTTGGGGTCGCAGTCCAGAGAGAACCGCTCGTCCGGAGAGCCTCGTCCCGGCAGATCTCTCACCCGAAGCGATCGAGCTTGCTGGGCCCGGTGATCGTGCTCTCACAGGACGAGGCATTTGCCGATGAAATCGAAGGATGCTTGCATGGCGCGGGTTATGACGCGCGTGTCGTCGGTTCCACGGACGAGATCGTTTCCGTCTCCGACCCGGCAGCCCTGGCGCTCGTGTTGGTCGATCAACGGATTCAGGACTGGGACATGCTTCGGACGGATCCACGTTTTCGCCATGTTCAACTGATGGCGGTCGTGCCTCCCGACAACACCTACACTGAAGGGCATTGCCTCGCAGATCTAGAACGCGGGCTCGACGGCGCTCACGATTTGGGGGACGGCTACGGTCTATTGGTCGCCAGAGTCGGGGCCTATCTGCGAAGAGCGAGCGGGTCGGGGCTCCATCGTGGCATCTATCAGGTCGGCGCCGTTCAGTTCGACGGCGATTCCTACAAGGTGACCGTCGCCGGACAGCCGGTCCACCTCTCAGCCAAACCACTCGCTATTCTCGAAGCGCTTATGAGGGAACCAACCAGGATGTTCACCAGAAAGGAATTAACGCATTTGCTGTGGGGACAGAACTTCGCAATCGGTGGGCATGCGCTGGATGTGCATGTCCATACGCTCAGGCAGCAGTTGAATCGTCATCCCGATCGTCTCTGCCGACTGATCACGATCAAGGGCGTCGGGTTCAAACTCAAGCCGGTCGCTCCAGCTTATCCTACTACCCAAGGAACATTCGACGGAGATGAGGATCGAGCTTCGATTCGCTCACACACTCGCCTAGGTCTCCGATGCTTGCGCCGACAATGGCAGCGGAACAAGGCGCTAGATCCGAAGCGGCGGATGAAAGGTATTGGCGGTAAAGCCGCTCCAATACGTCGGCATGTGACTGCCTCTGCAACAGAACACTGAACAGCCTACTGCGAGAGAAGCGTCATGACACACAGTCAATCTCATCCCAAACGTGGAGGAAACATAGCCCGGCGGCCATCGTACGCTCACATCGGTTCGCCTCGCTCACTCATATGAACAACCCATGAACGACATTGTGTTTGCGCAGTGATCACGCAGCTCACAGGGAGGTCTACTCGGCGGAGTTACTCCACTAAACCAGGAGGAAAGTATGACGCTCTTGATCGTGTTCTTCTCAGTCTTTGTTTTTGCTTTGTCTCCACTTGAGGCTTTTTCCACACTCGACAAATCGGCATCGCACGAACGTCCCAAGATCGGCGTGCTTCTCGTCAATCACGGATCCCGATCCGCGACGTGGCGTGAATCCCTGCTCCATCTGGAATCACGGGTGGCTCCCGCGATCCTGACCCATCAGGAGGTGGGCAGCGTCAAAACGGCATTCATGGAATACACCGAACCCTCCATCGCCACTCGCATGAAGGAGTTCGACCAAGAAGGGTTTACCGATGTGATCATCGTGCCGATCTTTTTGACGGTCAGTCCCCATACCTTCGACGACATCCCGACGATCGTGGGAATGAAAGAAGATCCCCACTCCATGCAGCAGCTCAAGATCGAAAACATTCAGCGGTACACCCCGAAAGCAAAACCCCACATCACGCCGCCGCTCGATTTCACGGACATCCTCCAAAAGAATCTTTTGAGACGTGTGTCGGATCTTTCGAAAGATCCCTCCCGGGAGGGGTTGGTCCTCATCGGCTACGGGGATGAGACCTACGACAAGGAATGGGTCGATCTCTTCAATAAGGTCGCGGGATTCATCAGGGAGCGCACGGGCATCACGGGATACTCATACGGTTGGTGCGGCCACATTGCGAACTACAAACCAGAAGAAACGACGGCTGCGATTGAGTCGGTCCTCAAAGCCTCCCATACCGCCCTTGTCATCCCCGTATTAGTCGCCCATGACGAGATGTTTCAAATCAAAATCATCGGCGACGGCATCGCCAAAGTGCCGGACAACAAGAATCGCGTCGTCTATAAGCCGGATGCGATCCTTCCCGATGCGAACATTGAGCACTGGGTCCTGTCGGTGACCGACGAGTACATTCGCAGAATTCAACCACGGGTATCGAGAGTGAACTGATGCGGAACTGGCTGAAACGACGGATGCCCTGGATCAACCAGGATGCGCTGGCGCGGCTCAATGTGGCCGTTCACCGGGACATCGGCTATACCTGCGCCTCGCTGATTCTGGCCTATTGCCTCTCCGGCATCGCGGTCAACCACATCGGCGATTGGAACCCGGACTTTGTCATCACGAAACAGACCGTATCGCTGCCTCAGCCGTTCGCAAAGGAGGACATTACCCAGGAACGAATCGCAGAATTCGGACGGATCGTCAATGAAGACCGCTATAAAGTCTATGATTTTCCGACGACTGATCAGGTCAAAATCTACTACGACAACGCCTCCCTGCATCTCCACTTCACGACCGGCCAGGGCACCTATGAAAAGGTCTCCCGCAGACCGATGCTGTATCAAGTCAACGCGCTCCACCTCAACCGGCTGAAGGGCTGGAAGTGGGCTTCAGACGTGTTCGCGCTGGTGCTCATAGTTTTGAGTCTGACCGGGCTGTTTGTCTTGAAGGGAAAATACGGCTTGGCTCGCCGAGGAAGATGGTTGGTCCTCGGTGGGCTGTTGCCGCCGATCTTCGCTCTGCTCATCTTTGAGTTGAAATGAACTTCGGACTTAGCCGGCAGAGAGAAGGAGTGGAGACTCTGTCTCCCATCAGAGCCTTCGCCCCTTCTCGCCGGAGTGAGTGTGCCACACTCAGTGGGTCATTTCTTGGATAGAAACATACGATCCCTACTTCTTAATCTGCTCTGAGAGATACCGCTCTCCGCCGACCTGATCGATCGTCCTCAGTTGCGTCTCGAACCAATCAATATGCTCCTCGGTATCAATAACCATGTGTTCCAAGATATGCCTCGTCGTGAAATCCCCGACCTGCGCACAGTGCGCAATCCCATTGCGGAGCAAGTCCGCATCTTCCCGTTCAAAATCCAGATCGGCTCGGAACAGCGCTTCGACAGCATTTCCATGCGCAATGGAATCAATATGCTCCACGTCCGGAGTACCGTTTAAATACAAAATATGATCGATAAGTCCGGCAGAGTGCTGCACTTCTTCATTCGCGAGATGGGCATAATGCTCATGCAACCGTTCATATCCCCAATTCTTGCAAAGTGCCGCGTGCAGCAGATACTGGTGTACTGCGGTCAACTCCGCTCCTAAAACTTTGTTAAGAAGCTCAACGACACCGTCTTTGGCTTTCATGATGGTCCTCACTATTCCTTTTTGATCTGCTCGGCCAGGTAATTCTCCGACCCGACTTGCTTGATGGTTTCCAGCTGGGTTTCAATCCAGTCGATATGCCCATCCACGTCCTTCGCCATATCTTCTAACATATGGCGAGTCGTAAAGTCCGTGACCTTGGTGCAATGCACGATTCCGTCGTTGAGCAATACCAGCATCTCTTGTTCGGCTTTCAGATCAAGCTTGAGTTGCTCCGCGACCGTCTCGCCGACCTGGACGGTGTTCATTCGTTGCAGATTAGGGACACCTTCAAGATAGAGGATATGGCCGATGATCTCATCGGCATCCTTCATCTCATCGATGCTCCGTTCTCTTACCTTGTGGTGGAGCCGTTCATACCCCCAGTTGTCACACATCTTGGCATGGACGAAGTATTGGTTGATGGCCGTCAGATCCGCGGTCAAAATCTTATTCAGTAGATTAATGACCCCTTCTTTTGCTTTCATGATGATTGACCTCCTTTTGCGACGATCCCGCGACGTTCTTACTCATTATCATCATGTCTGTTCACCTCCGTCAACTTTTAAATACATCCATTTTGACTTCGCGTATCAATTTCGCTGATTTGCATTCTCAATCTCTGGCTCAGAATGGGGATGCCGGGGGTCCCCACACCTCTCGCTGGACTGGGGCACCTCGATCAACCACTTGAAAGACCGGTCTGCAGGGTGGTAAATTTTTGTGATTCACAACTGCTTGCAACACGATACGGCTGATGACGTTATGATCACACACACGACGCGTTTCAGTTCATCCATCTTTCTGCTGGCCCTGATCATGGGATTCAACCCTAGCATGGTCGCCGCTCACGGCAATGTGACTCTTGAAGAGGATCCCTGTGTCAGAAAAATCGGCGGGAGCATCGTCCATTTCAGCGCCTACCAGCCACAGATTGAACCAAAGGCTCAATATTGCACGGAGATCCCTGATGTAGGCGATACTTTCCTCGTGGTCGATCTGGTCGACCCAAGCCTGCGCACGCTGCCGGTCGGCGTCAAGATCATACGCGGTGTCAATGAAAACGAACAGGACGAGACCCAAACAGTGGCCTATTGGAAGCCGACGTCTCACCCGGACGGGGTCGTCAGGGGTGAGGCAAATCTCGATAAAGGCCTGTACAAGCTCATCATCACGGCAGAAGGGCTGAGCCCTTCCGCCTATCTTCTGAGAGTGCAACAGGTTGACTACTCAAAAATCGGACGATCCGCCCTAGGCCCGCTGGCATTACTCCTGGTCTTAGGGATCGTTGGGTATGAGCTCTCAAAATCGGGCCGATTCCGTAACTGGTGGGCTGCGCGTCGTCGGTCGTGATCAGCCTCGCACTGTTAATGTCACCGTCTATGTGTTCACTTATCTATCCAGAGAGGTCACTCATGAAACTTTTTCTCTTCCTGAAGCCGACGGTTGGTTGCATGGTATTTGCCTTGACTGCCCTCTTGTCCTCGCAAGCCTTTGCGCACGGCGGGCTCTCGATGGCTGAAGACATGTGCAAGCTCACGGTCGGTCCCTACATGATGCATTTCAGCGGCTACCAACCTGAGAATACACAAGAAAAGCAGTTCTGTGAGGACATTCCTGCGACCGGACAAACGATTGTCGTGTTGGATTACATCGAGCAAGAACTGCGTTCGCTGCCCGCAGAGGTTCGCATCATCAAAGATACTGGCTCCGAAGACAATCTGGAAAGCATTACGGTTCTCCACCTTCCCGCGAAAGTCTATGGAAATGGTTCTATCGACTTCACGCATACCTTCCCGAATCCTGGTAAATTCGTCGGCATCGTGACCGTAGGCGAGAAACAAGAACATGTTTCTAGGTTTCCGTTCTCAGTGGGTGAGCCAAAATTCTTTTCTAAGCTCCTGAATATCTATATGGTTCCGGTTGTTGCCACGATCATCGTTGGAGCGCTTTTCTATTTTCTGCGCGATCGCAAGCCACCGAAAACCGCCACATCGTAAGCGTACGGCGCGGCTGATTGCCCGATACGGAAGAGGTTAAACATGTCTTGTCACAATTTAATTCGTGCCTGTGTGTATGGTTTATTTCTCCTTGTCGCCGCGCCGTTCCCGGCGCTCGCTCAGCATGGGCACGAATTGGCACCGGATACCTGCGTACTCCACATCGGACCTTATAAGATGTATTTCCACAGCTATCTCCCAGAGACCTACTACGAGCGACAATTTTGCCAGGAGCTACCAGGAATCGGTACTGCGGTCTTGGTGTTCGACTATGTTGAGAAGGAGTTGCGCTCACTCCCCGTAGAAGTGCGCATTATCAGTGATACCGGCTCGGAGGAGAATCTCGAGGCCGTGACGGTCGCCCATCTCCCGGCTAAGGTCTACCCAACCGGATCCATCGATGTGAAGCACAACTTTGACAAGCCCGGGAAATTCATCGGACTGGTTTCAGTAGGCGAGAATGGTGAACACATTTCACGCCTTCCATTTTCAGTCGGTGAAACAGGGACTTTATCACATCTGTCGCACTACATCATGGTGATTGTGCCGGTCGTGGTAGGTCTCGCTGTCGTCTTGTTTTTCGCCTTCAGGAAGGATCCTCGAAAGGCCTCGGACATCACGCGCACAGCAGGCAGCTAATCCTCTAGCTGGACACCCGCGAAGCACTCACGGAGACCGATGGGTGCATGGGCTGAAGTTGGGCACGAAGGGAAATATCGATAATGATCGCCTTACTAAGCTTTCGTTCGTTTTCCAGTCTTGTTTTGATCGTGGTGATCGCGTTGGGGCTACCCGTTGCGTCGGCATGGGCCCATTCTCAGTTAGTCAAGGCGGAGCCTCCTCGACGAGCCGCGCTCACAAAATCGCCGACTCAGGTTCGCTTATGGTTCAATGAGAACATTGAGGGGGATTACGCCTCCCTCGTTGTGCTTGATGCCAAGAAGCAGCCTGTCACTGACACAAAGCCCACGCTCGCTTCCGACGACCAGAAATCGATTATCCTCCCCCTTCCAGAGCTCGCACCCGGTACGTACTCCGTCAAGTTTAGGGTACTATCGGTAGACGGGCATGTGGTTGAATCCACGTTTGATTTCACGGTAAAGGGCACCGCTCAGGATAAATGATTGAGGTCGCTGGCGCACTGTTTCGCTGTCTACAGCTAGCGGCCAACATGATGCTGCTCGGCGGGTGCGCCTTTTTGGCGATTACCGGAGCGGCTGCCAGTACCAGGTATCCATGGATACCTCGAATAAAAAACTCGTTTCCATGGCTCGCCTTCCTGCTCTTGGTAGGCCTCCTGGGTGTGTTGGCGACGACGACCGCTCAAGCGACCGGAGTCTCTGACAATGCCTGGAGTCCGCAAGCCTGGTCTGATTTTTTGCAAAAAACCCGCGTCGGCTTTATTTGGACACTACGAGCGACCAGCGCGCTCGTCGTCCTTTTAATTGCGTTGTATGTTCGAGTCTCGCCACCGGTACGCTGGCGCTACATTGTGTGTGCGTCAGCGGCAGCAGTCACGATCGCGCTCGGTTCGCTCGCTAGCCATTCGGCAGCAGAAGAACCGGCTCTGCCGGCTATATTGCCCTATGCTCTGCACCTGATTGCGGCCAGCGTCTGGTTCGGTGGTCTTCCTGGCGTTGTCCTAGTCGCTTCCTCGGTCAGCGCGAATGCGGACTCGATAGACGAGAGAACTCGTGTAGGGGAAGTTCTGAGCCGCTTTTCAGCGCTCGCTCTGCCCACGATGATCGCGATCGTCGGATCAGGCGTCATCGTGGCTATCCGCATGATCGACACGAATTATGCTGGGCTGGTGGCGACGACGTATGGCTGGCTCCTCCTTGCGAAGCTGACCTTGCTCGCCGTTATCCTTTCGATTGCCTCCCGAGCAAAATCTGTGTGGGTTCCATCCCTCAAACAACACACAGACACCGCGGCAGCCGGCGGGCAAAAGCTACGAACATGGGTCACTGTTGAGTTCGTTCTTGCCGTCATCCTCGTGATCGTCGCGACGGTATTGGCAAACGCGGTACCAGCCAAGCATGACACCATCGACAATTGGCCGTATCCATTCCGCTTCTCGATCGACGCCACGTGGGACGATTGGCTTGTGAGAGCGATCGTTGGGCTCGGCGCTGTCCTGTTGATCCTCGCCGGCTCGCTCCTTCCTCTTGGTCGCAAGAAACGCTGGTCCAACTCATGGCGCATCGCTATTCCGACGGTATTAGGACTCGTAGGCGCTGCGGCGATCACCTATCCGATCGCCGTGCAGTCATACCCGGAAACCTACAGAAAGACTCCGGTCCCGTTCGACGCCATCTCGATCGCCAACGGCATCGACCTCTTTACCGCGAATTGCATTCCTTGCCACGGGCCCCAAGCCAAGGGGAACGGCGTACTAGCGAAGACATTACCAAAGCAACCGGTAGATTTGCTGACGGAACCTCACACAGCCATGCATACGGCGGGTGACTTCTTTCATTGGTTGACCTACGGTCGATTTAACGGGGTCATGCCTCCCTTCCGAGAGAAATTTTCAGAAGAAGAGCGTTGGGACGTACTGAATTTCTTGCATGCGAATGCACGAGGATATCAATCCAGAATCATCACGCCCCGTATCCTGCCCGGGCAACCGTTCTTGGCTACACCGAACTTCTCTTATGCGGCGCATGACGGTTCAAGCGGCACATTGAAGGATTACCGTGGGAAACAAGGTTTGCTCCTAGTCCTTTTTTCATGGCCAGAGTCGCGAGCTCGACTCGAGCAACTCCGTTCGGCTTCCACGACGATCAATAAAGCTGGGACGGCTGTCTTGGGAGTTCCTATGACAGAGCTTTCGTCGGAAGAACTAGCCTCGGCCATACAGGAAATGCCTTTCCCTATCGTGACGCAGGGAGCACGGGAGATTTGGCGTAGTTACGTTCTGTTCCGTCGAACATTGTCTATCCCGGACCTGATCGGCGAAGGCACCCATCCAAAACATATTGAATTTCTATTCGACCGCTTTGGGTACTTACGTGCACGATGGATTCCAACAAATGGAGACGGAGCCGGATGGGCGGATATTGACTTTCTCAATCAACAAATCACCCATCTCAACCAAGAGCAGGAGATCCTGCCGCCGCCCGGTGATCACGTTCATTGATCACTCCCCGCTTTCGAGGTAGATCGGTTCCCTCTAGATACAAACCGGCACCCTCAACCTCGTCGGCAAGAGAAACCAATCCCGCATCAGACCTGTCGATCTTGACTTTTTGTACCTAGTAGGGGTACATCTGGGGCCACGCTAGGCATACCTCAGGGCATCCCCTCCGCAAAGGTTTTAGTGGGCTTTTCGCATGATATTTTGCTTGACTCGTCTTGAATATTTGTCAGATACTTGTGCACCTTTTGCGGGTCCTTCCGGCAGAGCAGTCTGAATTGCCTGCTGGAAGATCCTTTCTTGAAACGTGGCATTCAGTGGTCGGGCTCTTTCATTCAACACAAGGAGGTAGAAGTTATGGCTGCTGACAGTTCGGGCCGAGGGTACGACATTTCGCAGTGGTACGATTCGAAACCGGCGAAGCTCGGCTGGTTTGGGATGTTGGCGATCGGGGTGTTTTGGGTCGTGTATCAACGGACCTTTGGGTACTCCCATGGGCTGGATTCGATGACCCCGGAGTTCGATTCGGTCTGGATGGGGCTGTGGCGGTTTAACATCGTCGCCAACGCCATCTTCTTTGCCGTGGCGGTAGGCTGGATTTGGGTGACGCGGGATCGCAACCTGGCGAACCTGGACCCGAAGCTGGAGCTGAAGCGGT
>JBFWZD010000024.1:0-58150 GCA_050185705.1 Nitrospira sp.
GTGAGGCGAACAGCTTCGGATTTGAATGCGTCGGTAAATTGACGTCGCGTTGTGATTGCCATGCTGACCTCCAATTCCATGATTCTCCCACTTATGGAGGTGTCTATGAAATCAGGGGAGGGTCAGAGACTATTCTCACAATCTTGCTGTCGTAGAACAGTACGATCCCGCCATCGATCGTTGGAAGAGAGTCTCAGATTTACCGACAGCGCGTAGCGGCATTACTGTCGCCGTGGTTAGAAACAAAATTTATGTGTTTGGTGGTGAAGGGGCTGCCGGTACCTTCAATGAGAACGAAACGTACGATCCTGTGCGTGATACATGGGAGCGCCTGGCCCCGATGCCCACGGCTCGTCATGGTCTCGGGTCAGCGGTGGTCCGAGGGCACATCTACGTGATCAGCGGTGGGCCTACGCCAGGAGGATCTTTCAGCGATTTGAACCAAGTGTTCACCCCACCGCAACGAAGCAATCCTAGGGCCGGCTGATTCTCGCAAGAACGATCAATCTTCCTTGGAACTCGGCCGTTCCACCTTTTGATGCACCCACCTGGATGGAGTTGTGGAACTAGAGACAAAAGCCTGACCGAAGCCGAGTACAAGGTGGGCCTCGGCAAGTCGCAGTTCCCAGAGCGCAAAGTCGCCAAACCCAAACATCATCTCTGCTTGCGGGAACCGATCGAGATAGCGCTGCTTGATCTCGTCATACGCCGGTGCATCGGGAGAAAGTATCACGGCTTCACCCTGCAGATTCAGGCGTCTCAACGCGAGCGGATTCTTCTCCGGTCCATCCGGTTCCGCGATAAACAGGGAGAGTCGAGCATCATCGAGGAGATGTTGCGTATGGAGCGCCAGCCGACTGAGGTGCAGGTAGGCCCTGGTCCAATCTGAACCGAACACATAAGGCACATGCGAACCAAACGGTCGCCCATTCCGTAGCGTCAAGAGGACCGCCGTCCGCACGCTGTCAGTCAGGGCCGACCAGGCATGTTGGACATCTTGACTCGTCAATGCGGCTGCCATCGGCGTTCTCTCCGGATTAATAAACCACTCAGGCTCACGAACAAGTGCGATAACAACATACCATCCATCTCAGGCAATCACCACTTGAGGGAAACAGGTGAATCAAATCATCCATACCTCTTGACTCATCGCTGCGTGAAGCCTATCGTACATAAGTGGGAGGAGTTAACGCCCCGAGGGAATATGGTTCATAAGGAGATCAAGCGTGAGGACGGTGTGCAGGACCAGCTTGTACTGGGAAGCCTAAAGTCCTCCCAAGATCACCGCCGTACCTAATCGTCCTCGGTTAGGTGCGTGCTCCTCCCACCTTAACGTCTATCGGCTGCTCTCTCAATTCCACGACCTGCTCCGTAATCATGACCATGCCCAGAAGCTGTGCTTGTGATACCAGGCACAACTACAACCACCTGCTATACTTTGGTCAATAGACACATCATCGCGCAACCTCTGTGAGTCAGCGATATGAAATGCTTTATGGTAGCCATCATTACGGTTCTTGTTTTATGGCCCATTATCGGGCTGGCGGAGCTGTATAAGTGGACTGATGAACAAGGGAATCTTCATATTACTGACGCTCTACCTCGGGAACTCCAGGGCAAAAAGTCCGGTCCAGCATTAAAACCCAGTTCTCAATCCACTCAGCCCAAGAAGGCCACACTAAGGCCGACAGCGCCTGATCGATCTCGAGCTCTGGTGCATCCCTTGCCAGAATCAGCGCGCACACCGTATGCGTCAGAGGACACGGCTCATCTGGACGTGGTGGGTCTCCACCCTCAGCAGGCAACGCTCACGAGTGCGTGGCAAACCTTCGATGAGGCTCGATCGTTCGCCAAGGCTCCGGTACAGCGGTGGAAGGACCAACGAGGCCTCGATCATTTTGTCGATGTGTTGCCGATGTTCCCGAGCTCAGCAGAGTTAGGAATCCCATCCAGCAAGCCCCGTCTCAAGACACGGTAGCCGCAACGAGGAGTTACAGGCTTGGAGAATCTGGCACCATCCACCGATTGAGTGAATAACCATCACGCTCAAGGAACGAGCCGTACGTGATTCATTGGAAGTCGCATAGAAGCCAGCTGAAAGTCCTGCTTCTCGCCGCCGCTGTTCTATTCACGCCAGCAGTCCGTCAAGCAGAGGCGTCTCGTACGCACATTCCCACGGCGTTCTCGGAAGATGGGCGTTTACTGTTGATTCAGATGGAGAATCTCATCCTCTGGGATCTTGAGTCCAAGACGCTCGTTACGAAGGTTCCGCTCAATTCATGTCAGCAGCTCACCATACTAAGACAAGATGGATGGGTACTCTGTGTGAAGCACGACGTCGTGATTTATGATTGGAAGAACCAAACGCCCGTGGCGACGGTTCCACAGGAATCGCGCCAGCCCTATACCTTACTCGCCTATTCGAAGGAGACAGACCGGATGGTGCTCCGTCACGGGAGCGAGGCTGTGTCGGTCTGGCAGATTGGAAACAAGGTGATCCCGCTCAAACATATTCCGTTGGATGCGAAGGCGGAGAGTCAGCCGGTGGCCGCGTCTCCTGATGCGACATTACTAGCGATCGCCCAAGGAGGTGCAATTCGATTGCACGACCTTACCGGTACGACGATTCGTGATGCGAGTGTCAAAGGTGGAAAACCACGCGACCTCCTCTTCGCGCCGGATCGATCGACGTTGGCCGCCAGCATTGGAGACACGGTGTTGTTCATCGATCCGGACGTGGGATCGATTCGTGGGCGGGCCACAGTGGCGGCGACTGCTGAGGGAGGCAGCGGGCCTCTCCTGCCACGTCGGTTTTCACGCGATAGCTCCCGGCTAGTGGCAGCGAATGGAGCAGAGAGTTATGCGCTCTTCGACACCCGCACTGGGGAGCTCGTATCTTCGACCCAACTGGCGAATCCCGATCAAGAACAAGACGGGTCGTCTATCGATCTGGCTCCCGCCGATATTTCAGGCGATGGCGACTATGTAGTCAGGCAGTCTGCACAACTCGGTACGATACAGATCTGGGACCTGCGCACCGGCGCCCTGGTATCGGACCTCTGTGGCTACGATTGTCGGAATATGGATCCGCGCATCCCCCTGCTGAAGTGGTCGCCGACCGGATCACAGATCGTGCTTGGGCTGAAGGGAGGTCTGAATCCAGATGTGGACGGCACCATCTCGGTGTGGGATGTGGAGAGTCGCTCACCGGAGTTGGTGCTGGACCCTACTCGGTCTCAAGCGAAAGTACTGGCCAAACGGCCTGCTCCATCGGCCACTGACGCTGAGTTGTCCGCAAAGTCTCCCGTGCTATCATCTTCCGAAGCCGGCCCGGCCTTGGTGCATGCACGGGCGTTGCGCGCGCTGGCCATGTCTCCCAGCGCAAATCTACTCGTCACAAGCGGCGACGACGGCTTGCTCAAAATCTGGGAACCGGGGCAGGGCAGGCTTCTGCGTCAGCTGGCCTTGTCTGCACCGGCCAGTGCGTTGGCCTTCAGCGCCGATGGCGCTATTCTGGCGGCAGGGACGACCCAGGGAGAGGTTCGGCTGTGGGACACGCAGAGTTGGAGGGAGTTTCCGTCCTATGGGAGTGGGCTGGGCCAGATCAACGCGCTCCAGTTTCTGACCGGCAATCGATTTCTCGTCATTGCCGGCAAACAACCGCGAGTTCTTGTAGTGGATTTATTGGTTCGAGCAGTTCTCAGGGAATTGGTCCACACCGGATACTCCCGTAGCTGCGATCTGAAAGGGTGTCTCAAAAAGCGGGCGCCTCAGGGCGATGTGGTGGAGACCCTGAGCCTGCTGGATGGAAGCCCCTTTTTGCTCACGACATCTCGGACCGGCCGTATGGTCTGGGATATCTCGACATGGAAGCCGGTGGAAGCGCCGGTCGGGCTTCCCACGGCCTGGTCGGGGCTTGGATGGAATCGTCCCTATGTGGCCACGACGGTGCGTGCTCGTGATCCACAAGCGTTGACGCTTGCCCTGTGGGATACCAAGGGCAATAGGGTCGTGGCGAGTCTCGATACCTTTACGAAGCAGGATACCGAAGTGCTTGAGACAGGACCGGCGATTGCGTTGGGGACGGCGATGGCTGTCGATCCGTCACATCGATGGGTGGCGACCCGTGTCGGCGAGCAGCTCGCGGTGTGGGATCTTTCGACGCAAACGAAGAAGAAGGCCTTCCACGTGAAAACTCCCTCTCATCTTCATTGGACAAGCGACGGGAAATATGTGATCGTCGGCACACTCGACCGAAAAGTGCTCGTCTGGTCTGTCGAGACAATGGAGCCTGCACACTATCTGAGAGATCCTTTGGTGACAGACTAAGGCGATTCAAGGCACGCCTAGGTCTTTCTTCGTTTTGCTCCTTCACCATATGGTCCCATTGTTTCCTGGAAAGTTTTATGGTACCAAACAATCAACGATTGTTTGCTGAGAGGGTGAATGGGAAAAAGGAACGACTCCGCATCAGGACCTGATTCGAAATCTTCCACTCCTCGATCCAACCCTGAACCAGCCGCCAAAAAGCCAGCCACCGCGAAAGCGGCAGAGCGGGTCACTGCGGTTGAGATGGGGGCGCGACAGCGGGAGATTTCCGTCTCGGAATTTTTCACGAAGAACCGGCATCTGCTTGGATTCGACAATCCGCGCAAGGCGTTGCTGACCTGCGTCAAAGAGGCGGTCGACAACGCGCTTGATGCGTGTGAGGAGGCCGGAATCCTTCCGGATGTCACGGTCAATCTCGAAGTCGTGTCGAATGGGGCGCCGGTGGCGCCGAGCCAGGCGAACCGGTTTCGCGTCACGATCACCGACAATGGGCCGGGCATCATTCGCCAGCAGATACCGCGAATTTTTGCCAAGCTGCTCTATGGCTCAAAGTTTCATCGTCTGCGGATGAGCCGTGGCCAGCAGGGTATCGGCATTTCGGCTGCCGGCATGTATGGACAGCTGACGACCGGCAAACCGGTGAAAATTATTTCGCGTATCGGTCCGAAGGCCGCCGCCCATTTCTTCGAAGTGCAGATCGACACCAAGAAGAACGAGCCGTTGGTTCATGAGAATAAACAGATCGACTGGGAGCAGCCTCGAGGCACCCAAGTCACGCTGGAGGTCGAAGGCAAGTATCAAAAAGGTCGCGCGTCGGTCGATGAATGGTTGGAGCAAACCTCTATCGCCAACCCGCATGTCAAATTGATCTATAAGACTCCTGAAGGGGAGACGAAAGAGTATCCGCGGACCTATCATGAGTTGCCGCCTCAGCCACGTGAAATCAAGCCGCACCCCTACGGGATCGAGTTCGGCATGCTCCTCAAGATGCTGCAAGACACCAAGAGCCATACGCTCTCGGGGTTTCTCGCCGAAGATTTTTGCCGTATCTCGCCGCAGCTGGCTGTAGAGATCTGCAAAGCGGCAAAGGTATCACCCGATGACAGGCCTCGTGACCTGAAGGGACCGGTCGCAGAGACCTTGTATAAAACTCTGCAAGAGACAAAGATCATGGCGCCGCCGACCAACTGTATTTCTCCGATCGGCGAGAAGGCCATCCTCTCTGGCCTGTACAAGCAGATCAAAGGAGAATTCTATACGGCGGTCAGTCGGCCGCCGGCGGTCTATCGCGGCAATCCCTTCATCATCGAAGCGGGGCTGGCATACGGCAATCGACCGCAAGATCAAACCAAGCCGCAGCAACCGGCGATGCCGAAAGCGGAAGGGGAGCATGAGGAGGAAGATTCGGAACTCGCCCGTGTGATTCGCTACGCCAATCGAGTTCCGCTCCTGTACCAGCAGTCTGCCTGTTCCACGTTCAAAGCGGTGCTGAGTACGGGTTGGAAAAACTATGGCTTGACGCAATCACGTGGCGCCCTTCCGGGCGGACCGATGGTGATTTTTGTCCATATGGCGTCGGTCTGGGTACCGTTCACGAGCGAATCGAAAGAAGCGATCGCCGATTACGATGAAATCCAGAAGGAAATCACGCTGGCACTTCGCGAGTGCGGCCGGCGGCTGGGGCTGTTTGTGCGTCGTCGGGAGCGGGCGGCCAGTGAATTTCGACGGCGAAATATTTTTGAACTGTACATTGAAGAAGTGGTTGAGGCCTGCAACCGCCTCAAGGGAGGCAAGCTCCCGACGCAGAAGTTAAAGGAGCAGCTTCAGAAGATCGCGTCTACCCGCACCGGGGGTCAGAAGACAGACGAAGCCTTGGGCAGGACTGGGTCCGGGCCTGCCGGGCTGCCCCATTCCATTATTGTCACTGCGGAGGGTATTGAGGGGGAGACAGCCTTGGCGACGCAAGTTGAGGCGGATCAAGCCGGAGCGGAGCCGGTCGCCACACCGGATCTGGCCGATGCCTCGCCGCCATCTAATAAGCCGGCATTGAAAGAGAACGCTGCCGCGGAAACTGGGACGAAAAAGTCGGCAAAGAAACCATCTGCAAAGCCAGAGCAAACGGTACGCTTCGCTGGAAATCCTGGTGCGTCGAAGACATCCCAGAAAAAGTCTTCTAAGTCGACAAAAAAACCCGCGGCGTCGCGCAAACCCAAATAGGACATCATGGCGACCAAGACAAAGAAACCCACGGTGGTGGAAAAAAAGCTGATTGGATTGGCGGATATTGTGATCCAATCGGCGGAGCGATCAAAAGACCCCACGTTTCAAATTCCCATCCGTGCCCTGTCGAACGTGGCCTTCAATGAACGGAAGGGCTTGATTGAGATGGGCAGCAAGAAGCAGGAGCGGTCGTTTTTCAACGTCGGCATGGCCAAGAGGTTCATGCAGACGGTGCTGGTCGCCGATGCCCTCTCCGAATTGCAGCGGGCTGATCTGACCACGTCGCTTCGAGAAATTTACTACCGTACGAAACACACGATCAAAGATTCTCACGAGAATACCTTTGATGCGCAGGACGAATCCGACCCGGTCATTGAAGATTTGGAAGTGTCCCTCGCGGCGCTTAGGGAAGAGCTCCATGTCAGTGCAGAAAATAGAGGCAGCATCGTGGGGCCAGTGGTTTTTGGCGATGACGGGGATCGAGTCGATTGTGCCAGGCTGGGGAAGGGCGGATATTCGGTGCCGTCGATCGTGGAGCCGGAGTATCTGGAGATCCGCAGATGCACCGCCGATTTTGTGCTGCTTGTGGAAAAAGGAACTCAGTGGAATCGGCTCTCAGAGGATAAGTTCTGGAGGCGCTATAATTGTATTCTCCTCACCGGAAATGGTCAGCCTCCTCGAGGTGTGCGGCGATTGGCTTGCCGGTTGCACGAGGAACATCGGCTGCCGGTGTATGTGCTGGTCGATAATGATCCCTGGGGGTACTACATCTATTCCGTCATCAAACAGGGCTCCATCAATCTGGCGTTCGAAAGCCAGCGGATGGCTATTCCGAAAGCCAAGTTCGTCGGCCTGTCGAGTGCTGATCCCGAGAACTATGAACTACCGCGCAATGTCGGCATCAAGTTGAACGACAAGGACATCGCGCGGGCCAAGGAATTATTGAACTACGAATGGTTCAAGAAACCGGCCTGGCAAGCGGAGATTAAGCGGATGTTGGCCAGCGGCTTGAAGTACGAACTCGATGCGTTGGCCAATAAGGACTTCCAGTATCTCACCAAGAAATACCTGCCGAAGAAACTTCAGGAACGGGATTGGCTCGACTAGCCCATTTCCCAAGAACTGATCACCTGACGCATCGGCCATGAAAAGCTTGCCTGCCTGGACTGCGCCCCTTCGTGACTGGCAACGGCGTGCCGTAGCCGAGGTCTGTGCCCATGGGTCCAAGGATTTTCTGGCGATGGCCACGCCTGCGGCTGGCAAGACTCGTTTCGCCTTGCGTGTCGCCCATGAATTTATGGCCAAGCAGGCTGCGGTCAGGGTGCTGGTAGTCTGCCCGACCAACCATCTTCGCACGCAATGGTCCGAGGCGGCGGGGAAGATGGGATTGCAACTCGATCCGACCCTCACCAATGAACAGACATCCGAAGCGTCCGATTATCACGGCGCCGTGGTGACCTATCAGCAGGTCTGTCTGGCGCCGGCGGTTTTCCAGCGGGTCTGTAAGAGCAAGAAGACCTTGCTCATCTTCGACGAGTTGCACCATGCCGGCGACGGAAAAAACTGGGGGAAGGCCCTGCGCTCGGCATTCGACTCAGCGGTCTTTCGGCTGATCCTGTCCGGGACACCCTTCCGTTCCGATAACAATCCGATCCCGTTTATCCGGTATGAGCAGGGAGAAAGCCGGGCGGATTTCGCCTATGGCTATACCGACGCGATCCGGGATAACGTCTGTCGACCGATCGTTTTTCCAAGCTACGAAGGTGAGCTGAGCTGGCTGTCCGAAGGGCGTGAGCATCAGGCGACGTTTGAGGATGGGTTGACGTTCAACCGGCAACGGGAACGGCTGAAAACGGCACTTCTCCAAGAAACCTGGCTTGGGCCCGTGATCACCGATGCCCACGCACAACTCACGCGTCTTCGCCAGCAGGAACAGCCGGATGCTGGTGGCTTGATCGTCTGTATGGATCAGGAACACGCCCGCTGGGTAGCCGATCTGGTCGGTCGTATCGTCGGCACGAAAGCCGCTGTGGCTGTGTCGGACGACCCTGCCGCCTCACGCACGATCGAGGAGTTCGCCGGTCATAAAAAACAGCAATGGCTTGTGGCAGTGAATATGGTGAGCGAAGGCGTCGATATTCCACGACTCCGTGTCGGCGTCTATGGGACGAATGTCGTGACGGAAATGTATTTTCGACAGGTCGTTGGGCGGTTTGTCCGAATGCAGGAGGGCCTGCCGAAACCTCAACGGGCCTGGCTATACCTGCCGAAAGATCCGATCCTGGTGCACTATGCCAAACAGATCAAGGCGGAGCGAGACCATGTGTTGGAAGACATCATGCCGGCAGGTCAGCGAGACCTGTTTGGCCGTGTCACGGTCTCGACCAATGAGTACATGCCGCTGATGGCAGTGGCGAGGATGGATAGCCTGATTGGGGAAGACGACACCCGCGGAGAAGGTGATGGGGTAGTTGTTCCAGAACCATCGGTGTCTCTCCACCAACAGAAGTACGAGTTACGAGATCTCCATCGGTTGCTTGTCAGCGCCGTCTCTAGAGCCAGCGGTATCGACCATCGACGACTCAACGCGGAGTTGATCGCCCGCACCGGGAGTCGCGTCGACCAGGCGACGGTCGAGCAACTCAAGAAACGGATTCAACTGCTGGAGCGGTGGAAGGAGCGGGGCTACGATGGAAAACGGTAGTTAACTTAGGTTAGCACAAGACACGGCCCCCATGAAGGCGTGCCTGTAATAGGCAAAACCAGTACTTCGCTTGCCTTCTTCCGAAGGTGATGGGACTGTTAGGACCTAGTGAGATTCCATGCATATATCAGAGAACTCCTTACCGATCGACTCTTCATCCGGGTTTGCATGTTCCTCTGGGGAGTACCGTTCTTCGCCATAGGCATCCTTGTTATAGTTGAGTGGCGGTCACTGGGCTCCTCCGAATGGGATGTGATATTGACGATAACCGTCTTAGCTGCATGCGGTGCTATAGGAGTATTCCTAATGTACGTCGCTGTGTTTCGGGAAAACAAAATAGTTGATAGGGCTCTTGAGTGGATGGGCGAGGGAGGAGATATAGTGGGTTTTCTTTTCGCACTCGTTGTCGCTGTAGTTGCTATCCCTTTGACGGTTCTTTTCCGAGCATTAGGTGCAGGGCGGCACGCGTAGCGCGTTTCAGCTAATGGGGGAAACACCCTAACAATGGCTAGCAGTTCGTAACGACTTCTTTCTCGCGCAGGTGCTTGTCGAACACGAATGGTCCGAACGGAAGAAGAGACGCCAGGAAGGCATAGAGGGAAAATCGGTTATCCCATTGATATGTGGTTCGGAGCTTGGCCAACTGGGCGACATAGGCCAAGAACAAGATTCCGTGAATCGCTCCCACGACGGTGACGGCTCGCGGCATTCCCATCACGTACTTCATCGGCATCGCCACGAACAGGAGAAGGAGAAAAGAACTACCCTCAGCTAAAGCAGTCATTCTGAATCGTTGAATAGGGCGCATCGGTAATGATCTTTCTTTGCTCAGATCCCCACGTGGCAAGATTTAAGGTTAAGCAGGAGCGCATTGTCATGGACTCCGGGAGTCAGTGTCAATATGAAGTGTTGGTTAGAGGTTTCGATCGCTGGATCTGATCGGCGAGGGTCAACGACAGACCATTGAACAGAAAGCTTACAAGCACTAGAATAAAAGAATTCAAAGAGTGGGTCAGCCAATACCTCATTTGATTGACCTGACGTATGCCTGTGGGTATCGAGGGAGCTTCTCGGCTTGGTGGCGAACACCACTCCTAAAGGAGAGGGAACTTGAAAGCGAGATATCTTCTTGCCATCTGCGGATTGTTCCTCACGTCTCCCAGCCATGCGGCCGGCCCCATGGCCGCGCAGGTGTGTAACCAGCTCTCCAATCCTTCGCTGGTTTCAGTCCATGCAACGATGGGCATGGGTGAGGGCTGTGCCTGGCAATGGCCGAACGGTCAAGCGCTCTCGATGTATGTGCATATCAATGGGCAGGACGAAGCAGTAGCGGCGATGAAACAAGTCATGGAGATCAACATCCAGAATCCGGCCTTCAAACGAAGAACCTTCCCGGTCTGCACAGGCGGTGACATGGTGGTCGGCGATTTTAAGAACAAGAGCGGCCCCGGTGGAGCGGGATATACGCGATGTTCTGGGTTCGTGCTGACCTTCGGCTTTCAGGGAGTCGATGCCGAAAAGGAACTCCCGAAAGTCGCCAATAAACTCGCCGGCACCGCATTCGCCAAATAGCAATAATCGTAGGGGCTGAACTATGGCTGGAGGACAGGGCGTTGACTGCTTGGTTTTCGTAATTCCTCACACGCTAGGGCAGGCCGATTTGCCGTGGGCCTCCATGTTCCCGAGGGCTTGTCTTCGGGGGGGTGCCGATTCGAGGCCTCACGACCGGCGCTAACTCAATATCTGCCAGCACGCCGCGATGGTCTGACGGCCACAGCGCATCGCCGTTGGGGAGCCGACCGGGCTGATCAAACGCGACGCGGCTGGCGCGCACGACCGGATCCCTTCCATTTGTACCATCCGCCAAAAAAATAAAATCGACACGGCGATCTGCGGTGGGCCATTCGACGTGGATGTTTTGCCACACGGTCCCGCCTGAGACTCCTGGATTGGCGATCCGAAAGGCATCGATAAATCCCGGCTCCTTCTGCCATCCGGTGAGCACCGGAGATTGCTCACCGGTATTGAAGTCACCCATGAGAATCGCTCGCCCCGTTCCTTGATGTTCACGGAACAACGCGCCGACACGTTCGAGCTGGCAGTCGTCTCCCTTGGAGGTATGGGCAGAAAAGACCTGGATCGGCCCATCTGGGGCGTCGATGGCGGCGCGCAAAAGAATGCGAGGATCCAGGCGCCGCTCACAGCGAGGCAGGTCGTAGACTTCCCAGGCCACGATCGGATAGCGGCTCAAAATGGCAGGCCCTTCCTTGAATCCGATGACCGACGTCACCAATCGATCCACGAGGCCGAGACCAAAGATGTGCTGGGTGGCGGGCTCGAATACCAACTGATAGCCAAGGGCTTCAGCGATCCGTTGCGGGACATTGCCATGCGTTCGGCTGACCGAGGCTTCTTGCAGAGCGATCACGTCAGGTTGCAGGCGCTGCAGCTCCTGAATGGTCAGATTGAGCCGTTCCTCGAGATGGGTGCCTCGCTCGAAGAATCCCGACCACGGTCCGCCATGCAGCAGGTTGTAGGTGAGGACACGGAGCGCAGCCGCGTTGTGTCGGTTTTCTTCTGCATCAGCTGCAGAATGGCAGAAGAATACCGTGACGACCAGCCACAGGAGACTGTACGAGAGGCGTCTACTCATAGGCGATACGAATACCATACGCCTTTGCGATCAGCCTTTCTACTGCCAGCTGTACCTAGTGGCGCATGAAATTTGGAATGAGCTCTCTCCGTCCTTGCGTGCCGTTTTCCGCGGATGCTAAGATCCCACCAGTTGAATATTTTTTGACTGATTCTGGAAGCGTTATGCCGAACATTACCTTGCTTGTCTCGCCCAGCTGCGGTGCTTGTCCCTCGGCGAAGAGTCTATGGAAGCAATTGCGCGTGAAGTACAGCTTTTCCTATCGCGAAGTGGATATCACCACGAAAGATGGTCAGGAGTTGGCCGACCGCCACTCAGTCCGTGCCGTGCCAGCGACGATCCTTGATGGAAAGTTGACGTTTGTCGGCGTGCCCAGTCGAGAGAGTGCAGAAAAGGCTCTTCAACTCAAGATCAAACAGAGGGAAGGGTAAGACAGTGATGGACGAAGACGATAACGAGCTTCCAGATCTTCTTCCACTCATTGCCAAAGGACCTCCGCCGGATTGTCCGATCTGCGGCGATCCCATGTCGTTTATCGACGGCGACTGGGCCTGTGTCGATTGCAACGGCGAGCTCTTGGGACCAGAGACCGGCTAGTCGCGTTGTTCGTATCTCGATCCTGAGTTTCAGGTTTCAAGTTCAACGTTTCAAGTTGCCCAGAATCCAATAACCTCAAACCTGAAACATGAAACTTGAAACCGTTGGCCGATACCCTTCACGCTTCACGAAATACGCGGTAGATGTTGCGTGTCGTCACCGGTCGTTTCCACCCTGTTCTCGAAACCGCGCTCGTCGAGCAGGTCACGCGTGTCAAAGCCACTGATTTGCTCGAACCAGTGGCGGTCTTCGTTCCGTCCAAACCATTAGCCGACCGTCTGCGCATTCTCTTTTCCCGAGATCACCGGCTGCCGTTTCTGAACCTCCACATCTTGACCTTCCATCAATTGGCGCTGCGACTGGCCGGAGAGCTCTCTGATCGTTGTCCGTTACCGCGGGTGGTGGACGAGTTGTTCTTTGAACAATTGGTTCGTCATATTGTTCGCAGTCAACTCTCCAGTCAGATTCCGCTTCAACGAATCGGACAATCATTCGGGACGTGGGGAGCGCTCTGGGCGACCATTCGTGACTTGCGGGATGCCGATGTCGACCCAAGCCAGGCGCTACAGGGCTTGAGGGAAGGGTATTTTGAAGAGGACGGCCAGGAGTGGCTCGGCGCCCTCATCTCCCTGTATGCCACCGTGAAGGAAGCGGGCAAGGCGCTGGGGGTCGGCACGCAAGACGATTTGGCCGAGGCGCTTATTCCGTCTGTCCGGACCGCTCCGTTTCTCCAATCCTTGAAGCATGTGTTCTATTACGGTTTCTATGATTTGACACAGGTACAACTATCCTTCTTTGAAACCATCGGCCGGACTAGAGACACGACGTTGTTCTTTCCGTTGGAGGATGATCCTGGGTATGGATTCGCCAGGCGCTTTTTCGATCGGCATATCCAGCCGTTGGCCGCGCCACACGAGAAGACGATTCCATCGGGGCAGAGCCCTGGTCACATGGCCGAACATCCCGTGCAGCTCACGCTTCGAAGTGTGATCGGCGTGGAGGAAGAATTGGCGGCCACATGTCGTACGATCCTCGACCTGGTCGAAACCAACGGCTATCAGTTCGAGGAGATCGGCGTCACGGCCAGGACACTTGATCCGTACAGCTCGTCACTCCAGTCGATCTTCGATCGCCATCGAATTCCCTTCCAGACGACCGCATCGAGACCGTTGATTCACGAACCGATCTGCAAGCTTGTCCTGCAACTCGCGTCGCTGCCGTTACAGGAGTTCTATCGTACAACCGTCCTCGATGTCGTGACGTCTCCGCTGTATGTGACAGATCTGGTTGATGACCTGTCGGAGTCGTATCGACCCGATCAATGGAAACTCCTTGTCGACGCGCTGCATATTACTCGCGGACTTGAGGAGTGGGAGCGGTTGGAACGGGCAAGTCAGGCTACATTGGTCCTCGATGGGGAAGACAGTCCGATCGACTCGCTTGCGATTCCCACAGGGGTGATCGGTTTGCTCTGGCAGGTGGTCTTCCAACTCATGGAAGACTGCTCAAGTTTTCCTTCACGCGGCACGATCAACCAACTGGTCACGGCCTGTCAGGCAATCGTCGAACGTCATTTGCGGGACTCCAATGCCGAGGCGTCGGACGTCGAAGAGGCTCAGCTTGCCCATCGATCGCAGATATGGGAGGTGATCGACCAAACCTGGGACACACTCCGTGAGTTGGAACCACTCACCGAGGAAATGACCTGGACGGAATTTGTGGAGCTGTTGACGCATACCTTCGAGCGGACAAGAGTACCGCTTCAGGATGAGGCTCTGCCAGGGGTGACGGTCGTCGATGTGATGGCAGCTCGCGGGATTCCATTCAGAGCGCTGTTCGTCCTTGGCCTGAATGAAAAGGTGTTTCCGCGCTATATCCGAGAAGATGCCTTTCTCCGGGATCGCCATCGGCGCGTACTCGACGCCACGCTTGGGTTTAAAATCGACGAAAAATTGACGGCGTATGGCGAGGAGACTCTCCTGTTTCACCTCCTATCCCAGGCTGCGTCTCAGAGACTCTATCTTTCCTATCAACGGGCTGATGAAGCGGGGCGGATGCTGGCGACTTCTCCGTACCTTGAAGAAGCTCGTCGCCGGTTCGGTGCGCACGAACAACCGATCGAGGTCGTGCCTCGCCGCTTGAGCGATCGAGTGGTGAATCGGCCGACGATCACGCGATTTCTACCGCCGTCTGAACTGACTCAGTGGTTGGCGATGAACGGACAAGATCCGATGGATCTCATCAAGGCACTCGGTCGTGATGCGGAGACGTTTCGCCATGCGGCAGAAGCATTGGATCGCATCGAAGAAGAGGGAACCAGGCTGAATCTTTTCGACGGAATAATCGGAACTGTCGACCCGTATTGGACCAAGCTTCTCCAACGAGGTGTTGCTCCAACACCGCTCGAGCGGTATGCCCGTTGTCCGTTTCAATACTTTGCCTCGGATGTCCTGCGACTAGAACCGAGCCGGGGGTCGATATCACAAGAACCGGATGCCGCGTTGGTCGGGACGCTCTGCCATGCCGCATTACGCCGGTGCTACGAACAACTGGTGCAGACTGGGTGGCCACGCGAACGAGCTACCGACCAGATGAAACGACTGGCAATCCATACATCGGTCGAACAGGCAGGGATCGAGCTCGAATCGCAGCATCGGACCGGGCATTACCTCCTGTGGGAGTTGGCGAAAGAACAGATCCTGAGTCTTGTGACGGCGGCGGTCGAAGCGGAGGAGAGGGAGTATGCCGAGTATCAGTATCAGCCCATTGCATTTGAGCTGGATAGTGAAGGGGTGATTCAAGGCCTTGTCGACGGCAAATCACTGAAGATCCGGGGGCGGATCGATCGTCTCGATCGGAACGAAGAGTCCGGCGCCTTGCGGGTGATTGATTACAAATACAAACTCGGCTCGGCCATGAAACCGGAAGATCGCACCCTCGCCCAGTCTGCAGCCCGTGGGTATCGGCTACAACCACCTCTCTATAGTCGTCTTAACGTGCTTGGCCAGTCCATGCCAGGCCAGGTGCAGTTTGTGTTTCTTGCGCCTGGATGGCCGAAGCCGATCGAGCGTTCGCCGTTTAATACGACTTCGTGGACATCCCAGACCGAGAGCTTGATCCACCGCACGATTAAGAGCGTGATCGACGGGATCAGGACCGGGACGTTTTGCATTGTCCCCGACAGCTATTGCGACACTTGTGAATTTCGCGTGGTCTGCCGGAAAGAACATGCTCCGACGTGGTGGAGAGCCTACCGCGCGGCAGAACCGAAAGCGCTGAGGCTGCTACGCACACAGAAGGTCGGTGATGACTAACGATGGCCTGATCCAGGATCGATTGGCTAGACAGACGGCCGAGACCACCTTCGATCGTAATGTCGTCGTGGTGGCCGGCGCAGGAACCGGGAAGACGACGCTGCTCGTCAATCGTCTCGTCCATCTGTTGATGAAAGAACCGGATCCAGTTTCGATGACACAGGTGGTCGCCTTAACCTTCACCAACAAGGCTGCAACTGAGATGAAGGTGCGCTTGCGGGAGCGGCTGACTGTTCTGGCTCATCCGCAATCTGATTCGATGCGAGCCACCGACGGAGGGGCTGTTTCAAAGAGCGACCTCCAAGCACGATATGGGTTAGGCAGCGAGGTGATTGTCGCCCGTGCCCACGCTGCGTTGCGCGAGTTGGAAAAAGCGCAGATCGGCACACTCCATAGTTTCGCGGCCCACTTGTTACGACTCCATCCGCTGGAAAGCGGAGTTGATCCTGATTTCAAGGAGGATGATGGGTTACGCTTTGACGAACAGTTCACGGCCGTGTGGGATTGCTGGCTGGATCAGGAGCTGAGTCGAGCAGGGCAACAACATCCCTTGTGGCGAGCAGTCTTATCATCAACCACGCTCGATGCGGTCAGGTCGTTAAGCCGGTCCCTGTGCAGTGAATTAGTCGATCTTGATGCGCTCCAGGAACAACTCAGGGCTAGGACGATAACGCCGGCCATGTCGGACTGGATCCAACACATGGGTGCGCGAGCTGAACAACTCTTACGCGAACACGACAGGCCGAAGCGCCGTAAGGTCGAACACATGGTGGGAGCTGCGGCTTCTGTGATGCACCTCGTGGCACAGAAGGGGCTAGCAGGTCGGCAAGATCTGGCAGCAGAACAGCGGGAATGGCTCAGTAAAGACCTCGGTGGTGCAGTTGCTGGATGGGAGAAACGCGAGTTTAAGGAAGCTGCTGCCCTTATCGAGACCGCACAACAACTCCTCATGATCGACCATGCATTTCTTAATGACCTCCTCCAACTTCTTATCCCGCTGGTGCGACATGTCCGAGAGAACTTTGTTCGTCAGGGGTGGCTCTCGTTCGATGGATTGCTTGCGCGGGCGCGGGCGTTGCTTTTCGAGCAGCCGTCCGTCCGAGAACGGATCAAGCGAGAGTATCGCGCCTTGTTGGTCGATGAGTTCCAGGATACAGACCCGACGCAGTACGAAATCATTCTCGCGGTCTCCGAGCAGCAAGGGGCGCAGGCGGCTCGATGGCGGGAGATGCTCCTCGAACCGGGAAAACTCTTCATCGTGGGGGACCCCAAACAGTCGATCTATGCCTTTCGGCGAGCGGATATCGAGGCATTCGATCGAGTGGTGGAGAAGATCACGGCGGAGGGAGGAGTCGCACAGTCCCTGACGACAAACTTCCGAAGCGACGGCGCGGTCTTGGGACCGGTCAATGACACCTTCGACCGCCTCTTTGAGCGGCAACCACTCGTCCAGCCGGCCAATGTCCGGCTGGAGGTACGCCCCCAACGAAAGCCGGCGTCAGTCGAACCGGGTGTTCGCCTCTGCGTCACAGCGCCGGATGGTGATGACAATCCGTTTGATGCGGCAGGGGCGACCAGAGCGGAAAGCGAAGTGCTGGCTCGATGGTTGACCGAGGAGGTCCTGAGTCGTCCAACGGTAAAGCCGGGCCATGTGGCGTTGCTGTTTCGAAAACTGACACAGGCCGATGCTTACCTCGATGCGTTACGACGGCATGAGATTCCCTATGTCATTGAAGGTGAAAAGCATTTTTATCGTCGTCAAGAAATCATCGACCTCGTCAACCTCCTGCGTGTCATCGACCATCCTCACGATGAGATTGCCTTAGCCGGTCTTCTCCGTTCCTCGCTCGGAGGGCTGACGGATCGAGAGCTCTATGAGCTGAAGGAGGCAGGCCATTTCAATTATCTTCGCGCAGCCGACCTTGAGACCTGGCCCCATGTTCGTGCCAATGCCGTTCGGCGACTGTACGATCATCTGGCGTGGCTTCACCGGGCCATTCCTGTTCTGCCGCTGGCTGAGAACCTTGATATCGTGTTTGACCGATTGCCCGTCCTCGATTTAGCTGCCGCCTCGCTCCATGGCGAACAGGCTGTGGCCAATCTCCTAAAGGTAAAACAGACGGCTGCGTCACTCGCGGACCGGCCCCACATGACGCTCAGCGGGTTCGTAGAACTCATGATCACTCGGCTTGACGAACAACCCGATGAATCGGAAAGCCTGCTGGCCGAGGAGTCGCTCGATGCGGTCCACGTATTGACGATTCATAAGGCCAAGGGATTGGAGTTTCCCATTGTCGTGTTGCCCGGCCTTCATCAGGGGAGTGGACGTGAGCGGAGCGCGCCACAGGTTTCCTACGACTGGTCGAGCGCCACCTATGGGCTGTCCCTGGGGCGCCATCGATCGCTCGGCTCGTTGCTGGTGCAACACAAGCTGCGGCTACGAGAGGATGCGGAGCGGCGCCGGGTGCTCTACGTGGGGATGACCAGAGCGAAAGAACTGTTGCTCTTGTCCGGTGGAATGACGGCCCGTTCGGTCGGCGAAACGGTGTTCGAACTCATGCGGAACATCGGGGAAGGAGAGATCGGAAACCCCTCGGCCGAAGCCTTGACCATCGGAGCCAGTCGGATACCTCAGCGAGTCGTGGCGGCGCCGGAACGAAAACGGCCACGTCGACGTGGGGACAGGGTCGACGCTGTGACGGCGATCGACCCACAGGAGATCGCTCTTCAGTGGGAGGCAAGGACTGCTCGATGGAGAACAGCGTGCGAGACTATGCTCCACCTGACACCGACGGGGTTGGGTAAACGGGTTGGACGAGCACGAAGCGGAACGACAGGAGGTCGACAGGAGGCGGTGATCGGTCGGCTGGTCGGCGTGGTGGCTCATCGCTTGCTGGAACGATGGGACTTTTCACGAGATCCTTCCCAGATATCTGCTCAGGTTGGTCCAGTTCTTCAGTCGGTTCTCGTGCCTGATGAACAATCCCACGCCCAAGCAGTTAAGGACTCCGTGAATGAGCTCTTTTCGACCTTCAGTCGATCGGAAGCCTATGCACGATTGCGATCAGCCCAGATCCTTGGTCGTGAGGTTCCGTTCATCATGCCGTGGGGTGATCGGCAAGTGATGGAAGGAGTCATCGACCTTCTGTATCGGCATGATGGAGAGCTGTGGATTGCCGACTATAAGACGGATGGGGTGTCGGCGGATCAGGCGCTGAGTCGCGCTGAACAGTATCGGGCGCAAGGGGAGATCTACAAAGCCGCTGTCAAACAGGGCCTGGGAACCGAACCACGGTTCCATTGTCTTTTCCTTCGCTGTGGGATTGCTATAGAACTGTAATTCGGCGGATGATCGAAATGGCTGAACAAGAACCCATCTCCTCTGAAGCCTTCGCCGAGTTGGTCCAACAGGCCATTGCAGACCTCCCACCTCCCTACGCGAAGCTCATGGAGTCTATTGCGGTGGTCGTCGAGGAAGAGCCGTCGGAAGAAGTCTTGCAAGATTTAGAGCTGGATGAGAAAGATGACTTGCTTGGTCTCTATCAAGGCCAGTCGTTGGCAGCCGATTCCTTCTTTAGGCCGGGTGGTGAAGCACCACCACGGATTTCCATCTATCGCGGACCGATCCTCCGGATATGCGACAGTCCAGAGCAAGTGGTGCAGGAAGTGTACGACACGGTGGTACACGAACTTGGGCACCATGTCGGCCTGGACGATGACGAGATGCCGTACTAGACCTGCGTTCAGATCAAAGTGGCCATCTAATCCGAACTCCTCACACTGATCCTGTAACCTCCCTTCATGTGAATTCACTCTTGATCGTTTCTGTGCCTTAGGCCCTTGAGGATGTATCCCTTTCGATAACTACGTATCTTGATGGATACAGAGTCCCTGCTCAGCTACCCTTCCCAGTTTATTCGACGTAGCATGTTCCTACTCCATAAACCTCTGTGCTGTTACAAAAATCTCCACTGATCAGTGGAACGGACCGTGTGAGCGTCCATTGGGTCCGACGCTTGCAGGATGAGGAATGTCCGAGAGTCAGATACATCCTTTCACCTGGAGGTTATTGATGAAGCAAATCATAAAAACTCTTGTCGCTCTTAGCCTTTTGATGGGAACTCTGTACGTATCCACACCCGTCCAAGCTACCCCACCCACTCCACCAGTGGAGATTCAATTGCCGAAAGCAGAGGCGCTGAAGTTGCTACAACCGGACAAGGGAACCTTTATTGTCCCCGCTCAAGTGAAAGTACATCAGGATATTGAGCAGATCACCTTGTCCGTCCGAGCGACGACCATGGACACCTTGGGGCGGCGAGAGGGACATGGGAAAGGTTATCCGCTCAAGGGATTGAAGAAAGGAGACTCTCAAACCGTTGAGGTGCAGATTCCTGCGCAGGACAAGAACGGCCTTTATCGGATTGAAGCGGCTCTGCAAATAGAACGGCAAGGGAGAACGGGAGTGGTGAGTAAGCAGGTGCTTATTCAAGTCGTTGAGAAAGGGGTACAGCGACTCACCACACCGCTGGAACTGCGCAGGACCCAAGTCTCAGAAAACAAACAGGCTTTCCATGAAGCATTGGCAAGAAACCCGAAGGATCCGGATATCCGACTCTTGATGGACGATCTGGTTCCTGTATCACCCGACCTGGCGAAAACCATCAAACCTTATAGTGGTCCCGTACTAAAACGAGCGGCGGCAGCTGGTCCACCAGCTGTGATCAAACCCTATCTTCGTGATAAGCCCAAGAATGGAAAAGTCGAAGATCGCTCTCGTTCCAAAAAGCCGAATGTGGCGCAAGTCCAACCTGGACCACTAATCGAACTACGAGGACAGGTAGTCTTTGAGGATTGGTATACGAATACTCCTTGCAATCCATTTGATCCAAATGATCCATACTATCCCTGCATCCCAGGACCACCACCGGTCTCAAGCGGCTTGCCGAATGCCACGATTTGGGTGATTGAGAGTGTCCAGGGATACGATGCCCTCATCGGTACTACAGTGACCGATGACAATGGGAATTGGTCAACTTTTCTTGGATCCACGTATGAGGGTTCAGATGTGTACTACATGGTTATCCTGGATAATGACAATTTCAACGTACATGATGCCGCAGGCAACGAATACGTTATGGTTTCTGCTATTCGAACAGCCACAGGAACCGTCAATTTTGGGCAAGAAGCTATCACAATCAACACCGAGGCAGCCCAAGTGTTTTCCACCATTAATCGGGGTTGGAATCATATTGTCACCGAAGGAGGGCAAGACCCGGGGTTGATCGCGGTTCAGCACCCCGATTTTTGCTTGTCGAGCAACGGGGGGGTCACCTCGTGTTGGGATCCGAGTGCTGAAGTGGTTAGGCTTGAAGCGGGAACTAACGATGCCCCTGACATCATCCTTCATGAATATGGTCATGGCCTCATGCATTACGCGTTCGGACATTCTATAGGAGGAGGAACTCATTCATTCAGCGATTATGAGCAGGATTACGGGCTGGCGTTCAGTGAAGGATGGGCTTCAGCCTTTGCACTTTCAGTCTGTCCTGATGGATTGTTTTCTGGGAACGAAGGCCCCTATGAAGACTCTCAGGAGTGGCCAGCGTGCGCCATACAATCAGATGGTTATGCCTTGCAATATGATGGGTACCAATGGATTGAAGGTTTTGATTTTGTCCATCAGAATCGAAGAGGAGACCGCCACGAAGGTCGGGTGGCAGCGGCAATTACTGATTTCTTAGATGCCCCAAATGACAATAATGGAGGAAACGAAAACCAAGGGAAAAATGGTCATGAAGATGCCAATGTGAATGATCGCATTTCGCTAGCCACGATCTACCGGGACAGTATGTGGGGGTTCGATTTCGGTGACTTCACCAGTTACTACTTGCAATTGCGCTCCAACCTTGCAAGTGCCACGCAAGTTCTCGCCGATGACATCATGTCCTACAACTGGCAGATTCCGCCTTTGACGGTGCCAGTTCCCGAGACCCTCTGTGTGGCTTCTAAGGTAGCCATGGCGATGAGTCCAGAATATGCCAAGGTCTTGGATGGGCTTCGCACATTTCGTGACAAAGTCATGAAACCGATGGTCGTCGGGCGCCAGTGGATGCAGTCGTACTATAGCCATAGCCCGGAAATGGCTATCTTGCTGATCGGGGATTCAGAGTCCAGAAAAGCTGCCCAGGTCATTGTGGAACATTTCTCACGTATTGGTCAGACGCTCAAGGAGCCTGAAGGATCTGCGCGATTAGCGAAATCGCAGGACCCGGTCCTCCCGCCTCTGGTGATTGAATCGATTAAGACCATCTCCAAAGTGATTCAGGCGAAAGGCAGCAAGGAACTTAAGCAGAAACTGGCAGAGGTCCGTGAGCTACTCAAACCATTCGAAGGGCTGGCAGTGAGCCAAGCAGCTCAAAAAGTTTCCACGATGGAAAAAGCTGGGAGAGGGAAGGATGCTCCAAGAGTTCAACCGCTGAAGTTTGCGCCGGGAAGTCAACAGGTTGATTGGGAGCTTATTAAAAAGAATGTTCCCAAGGGCGAGTGGCCAGGCACGAGTGACAAAAGAACAGGGAGCCATCCGGTTCGCTGAGGCTACAAAGGGACGGGCTCAGGGTTATCAAATTATGGAGTGACTCCTGAGCCCGCTCCGTATACATGCGGAGGATTAGTCCATTGAAATTAAAACCGGACAATAGCACATCGCGAGGAGGTTGATGGTCGTCAGGGTCAGGGGCTACTATCGGGATGTCTAAACTTCGAATTGCCATCGCTTGCTGGGACTGTCAAGGCGTGGTAATGAGCGAACTTGTGATGGAAGAGGGGGCCACCAGGTGATACCGCCTGAACTCGGGCATTTGTCGGTTTGGAGGATGACGAAAGACCGTCTTGAAGTATCAGCCCTGAGTAAAAAGCGTCGTGCGTCCTGTCGCTTAGCACCCAGCGTCGGATTCTTCAAGAGTACGCAGGCTTCTCCCTGGCTCGCTGGTAGCCTAAGACGAGCATGGTGATTCCGACCAAGACCATGGGCAGGGAGAGAATCTGGCCCATGGTAATAGGGCCGAGGATGAAGCCGAGGTGCTGATCCGGTTCACGGAACAGTTCGACGATCAGTCGGCTGATACCGTATCCGGTGACGAAAGTCCAAAAGATTGTCCCGTGTGGAGTCGGCCGTCGATCGATCCACCACAGAACAGAGAACAATACGAGGCCTTCCAGTGTTGCCTCATAGAGTTGAGAAGGGTGGCGGCACGCAGGACCTCCGGTCGGGAAGACCATGCACCACCCCACATCGGTAGATCGGCCAAAGAGCTCTCCGTTGATGAAATTCCCAATCCGGCCACACCCTAAGCCGATTGGAGTGACGGAGGCGGCCAGGTCTGCGATCGTGTAGGCAGGAATTCCTTGCCGCCGGCTGAACCAAATCAGGGCGACAATCGTTCCGATGAGCCCACCGTGGAAGGACATCCCTCCCTCCCACACCGCGAGCAATTTCAGAGGGTTTTCAATGTAATACGAAAAGTTATAAAAAAGCGTGTACCCGATCCGTCCGCCAAGAAACACGCCGAAGGCTGCATAGACGACCATATCGTAGATCTGATCCTTCCGAATCTCCAATCCCTTGCGAGCAACCTTATGTTGGATCAGGAAGTAGGCTGCGGTCAGGCCGATCAAGTACATCAGGCCATACCAGCGCAACTGAATCGGGCCCAGAGAGACAAGGACTGGATCGATATTTGGGTACGGTATTGCGGCTAAAGAACCCATCTATCCTCTAAGGGAAGTGTTCTCAGGGAGGCGGCGTTCGTGTTCTGAATGGATTCACTAGGCTTCACCGATCTCAGCTTCTCCTGTACGCCATGGAGCGGACTTGCCGACGGATCATACGGATACCTCCTTGTCAATGCAAGCGCCTATTGGATTAAAGGATGATTAGAACATGGTCATGGCAAAACGTTGCCTAGAGATGCTTTACAGGAATCGAAGGAAGAAAAGTGTTGGATTTCTGAAACGACTGTGCGTCTTCTGTTGAGAAAAGGAGACCCAATAATTGTCACTTCTCATTGCCGTATATCGCCCCGTTGATTTTCCGATGGAATTACCGGGTGCTTGTCCGGGTGTCTGCTGGCATGAAGCATGCTGATATCATTTCCGTAGAATGAGGGATCGGACGGTCTTTGATGCCATCACAACCATCACCAGGGAGGTTCGCCATGTCGGAGCAGGGGAAATACGTCGCCAAGGCAGCTGCCTACATCGCCAGTGGAGCCGTGATCGGAGCGGGACTGGGGCTTCTCTTTGCGCCACAAACCGGCAGTGAAACACGTCGGGGCATCAGCCGCTATGCAAAGAAGGCGCAGGCGCAGACCAACCGTTGGGGCCGAGCCGTCAAGTCCGGGGTACAGGTCGCCTTCGAGAAGAAGCCAGCCGTTGTGCCGAGTTGTGAAGAGCATCGTCCCCAACTCGCGGCGGTACTGAACTAGTATCACGAAAGATCATCGGTGGCAGATTCACCCGCTGTGTCCCTTCTCTATCGCGGCTGGATCTGCTACCGATGGTCCGCGGGAATCTGAATACTGATAGCACCGGCAAGATCACCTGCCTGAGCCCCCTCTCTCGGGTAGCCTGAGATATCAAGGATCCCTTTCGGGCTTCCGTGGCACATCAGGCAATCTTCCGAATAGTAGATCGGCATCATCGCTCTGAGTAACCGCCCACCATCGATCCATTCGACGATCGGCGTGGTTGAGGCCGGTTGGTGAGCAAGTCGCTGCAGGACCGTTTCCTCGTACATGTCGGGCGTGTTTTGCAGGTTTCTCGGATCGAGAGTCGTCTGTTTTATGGTGACCCGCGATTGCTTGGAAAACCTCCGCGCGGCCTGGCTTCCGAAGGTGGCCGGGATAAAGTTCTTGTATCCGATCCCTCGCTGATTGATCACAAATTGCGCATCCGCTACAACTTCCTTGCTGGCCTGGAGCAGTCGCGACAATAGATCTCTTGCGTAGGAAGGCAATGAGGAAGCGGAGCTCTTCAGGTCGATTTGCGACTGACGAAAGAATTCATCGAGGACCAGCCGTTCAAAGGCTTCGGGTGAGAAGCCTTTATCTCCTTTTCGCGGGTCATTGATCAACAGCTGGTTTTGCTCAACCACGACACGTCCGGCATCCAGGAGAGTTGCCAGAAGTTCAGCCGTCCGCTCAGTGTCCCTCTGGGGTGTTTGCGCCCATCCCTGTGGGTAAGAGAGGAGTATCACCGTGAAACCGAGCAAAACGAATGCCTTCAAGTGCACGAGCATGCATGCCTCCATATTGTCATTCTTCCGCCAGCCGGCATTGTCCCTGATCATAGTGGTCGGGTACCTGCGTAACTTCGAGCGGTAATCCTTCTGTGGTGGCACGCCTGGTAGGTGCATATTCGGCATTGATCCAGCGGCTTCGCATCTTACTTAATCGCCCTGATTCCTGGAGCTGAAAGAGTAGATTATTGAGGAACCATTGTAACCTTCGATTCTCATCGCTCGTGACGATGGAGAAATCTGCGTGGGTTAGCATCAAGGGGATTCCGTCGGTGCGTGTCAGGAGGTGCCAGTGTTGCCAGACCCGTTTTGTCACGTACTCGAGAATAGATCGTTCAGAGAGGATGACATCGATACGTGGATCGGCGGTTTCGATCGCAGCGGGAAGCGAATCACAGATGACCAAGTGGACTTGCTTGAGGTTGGCTCGGGCATAGAGGTGAGCTGAGCGCCCCTTCTGAACTGCCACGGTCAAGCCGGTGAAGCCATGCTGAACGGCTGTTAGAGTATCACTATGTCCGCTTTGTTTTTGAAATTCTGCCCAGACACGTTCGGCCACTTCGGGCCTTTGGATAATGGCGGCGATACCGTCGTCGTGAAAATAGGGAGCTGAAAACCATAAGCCGGCCAACCTTGTCCCGGGAATGGTCCCGCTCACCGACGAGACAAATAAATCGAGCTGCCCTTCGTTCATTTTGATGAAGAGATCGGGAAAACGAGTCACGTGCAAAGTAGGAACGATCGGACGTGGGCCATGACAGTGTGATGTCAATGCGGCGGCGACCTCTCGAATCAATTCGATATCTAAGCCTGTGACCCGAATGCCTGCGTCCGTGTATACCGCATGGAAGACAAACGGGCGAAACGGTTCCACTGAAATGCCGACGCGCAATCGCCCCCGCGCACAGATTGATGATAATTCATCACGTGTCAGCGGGTGGATTAGCTCAACGGCATCATACACAAGCCCGCATCCCGGCAGAAGAATGCTCAGCACTGTCAGGACAAGCGAACCAAAAAGTCTATCGATAGCACGAAGGCTCACGCCTGATATCCTCCCAGTCTTGATCTTGCGCTAGAATCAATCGCCATCGGTTTAAAACCGAACACCAATAGTGAAAAGCCACTGACGTGACAAGTCGGACTTGCCCTGGAAATCAATCTCGAATCGTGTGTATTGAAGTCCCATGTCGACGGAAAATCCTTGGGCGACAGGAAATCGCACGCCGATCTGTCCTCCATACAGGTAGCCTGGTGAAAATGCTCCTCTTCCCGGTAGGGTTCCTCCCAGCATTGCTCCCACATACGGGACCGCCCGGTGCTCCAGCGGTCCGAACAGAACATGGCGAAGAATGCGACTGATTGGCTTGCCGCTGGGGAAATCCAACATGTCGATGAAATTATTCCAACGCGGGTTTGCATACATGGAATGTTGGTCGGTGATAAAAGAAGGTGTATGGTGGCTGTAATATTGGTAGATGCCTCTCAATTCGAGGGGGCCATAGCGAAGCGCTGTAATACCTGCTTGAACGGCGATGACTCTACGAGTGGGTGCAAAGGAGCGATCATTGAATGACACGTCGAAACTGAACGGACGGATCGGAAGGAGATCGAGAACCGCTTCCTGCCCGGCTGCCGACAAGGGCGGCGCCGTTGTGAGTATGAAAAGAACAACCCAAAAGCGTGAAACGTACGTCCTCAGCGGCTCACCTCTCTAGCATGCGTCGCTTTACTGATACCCTATCATCCGCCCGTCGCATTGTAGCCCAACCTCGATATCGTTTGCATGTTCGTGGGTAGGTACGGGCCGTGAGAAAAGTGGCTGTGGGCGACAGATTCGCTATGCTAAAATCCGCCTTCTCGCCGGAGTGGCGGAATAGGCAGACGCAAGGGACTTAAAATCCCTCGGGCTCACAAGGCCCGTACCGGTTCGATCCCGGTCTCCGGCACCAGGTTCAGCGGGTAAGGACGAGTCAACAAAGCCTCGTCTGGTTTCTTGACCTTCAACGTACCGAAAGAGGGATTCATGATTGGCAAGAAAGGATTGATGATCATAGCAAGCGTGGTGTTAGGGGTTGCAGCCCTTATTGGGGGGGCATGGATTGTAACCGCGCCACCGGATAACGTCGAACCGTGGAAGGAAAAGCAATGTAACGAGTATGTGGAGGAGTTGGACGCACTCAATCGGTACAAAATGTTCTGGTCGTTTGTCCAACAACGCGTCGCGTTTAATGACTGTCTAAAACGGGCAGATGAAACCGGTCAAAAACCGTAACCCCTTCGATAACCAATGGCCTCGGTCTTCTCTGTGGTGGTTGGACCAGCGTTACGGAAGTTTATCGGCGGTAGAAATGTCGCAGTAGTACTCTCTCCGCTGGTCTTCTTGTATTGGTTGGGTGAGGCGCGTGTTTATGCCGAGTGGCTGTTGGTCGAGGCTAATGCCAAGGCCACGGTTTATGTTGAGGCTGAAACCATAACTCAACATGGTGACTTGGTGAGAGCATGGGTGTTGGATGATCTGAAGACTGGTCATACGAGAGGATTCAGCAAGTATTTGTCGTCTCGTGCGCAAGAAGAACACGACTGCACCAATGAGCGCTTTCGGCTGCTGAGCTTGGAGAACTTTTCAGAAAATATGGGCGCGGGTGAGATGGTCTATCGAAACGCAGCGGCATCGGGCTGGACAGGGGTTCCACGGGGGACGCTGGCGCATTCAGTCTGGAAGTTTGTGTGCGGAAAGAAGTGATTGGTCACGAAGGTCGGGGTGGGGCTGAGTTATGGGAATGCACTCGCTCGGCCACATTTCCAACAATCCGAAAATTGATTCTCGTGATGCTCGCCACATCCGCTACAAACCCACGCGTCAGGGTTTGATGGCTGGGAGATCAGCTCTTCATCGAGGACTTGTCGTGCCCGATAGGCATCCTCGTCTTGAATGACCCACAGTTCTGGGAAAATCTCCGCAAAGGGAATTTCTCCTGCGAGACCCGATAATCGTTGATTCTTGATCATGCACTGGATACCGGCCTGATCAAGCCGCTCCTTGCGCATCTCGACCTCAATCAAATTCTGAGAGACGAAGACTTTTCTCATTGAAAACTCTCCAAGATGGTGGAGCTTGGTACTGCCAGGCTGAGCCCGTTCAAGGCCGCACCCTAGCACGGCTGTTAGTCAACAACGAAAGCCATTGGGAGGGTACATGTAAGCTTTAAGCATCGTTGCTTCAATAGGTAAATGTCCAAGCCTATTTCACTAGCCGCAGACCTCACTTCTTAAAAATCAGCCTCGGTTCTGTCATATCTCCCATCGACACCGCGACGAGTTCCCATCCTGCTGCTCCAAATTCGTTCAACTTGGTTTGCATATTCTGAGTGTCAGGAAGGACCTCGATGATCCTGTACTGAAACCGCTTCGGCTCCTGCGCCTTAACGGCGAACGGACGGCCAAGGACAAGTACGAGCCCTAAGGCCCCAAGGCTGAGCGCAGCTATCATCCACGCGACAGAGATTCGTATGGTCAGCATAGGTCACCTCATCGTAGTTGTGAGTTACGGATGCGCCACTCGCCAGTTTTTGCCGACGCCTAGGTCGACTTTAAGCGGTACTGACAGGCCCAATTGTGTACCGACGCCTTCCATCTCCTGCCGTACCAACCGTTTCGCTTCCTCCAGGTCATGGTCTGGCACCTCGAAGATCAATTCATCATGAACTTGGAGGATCATCTTCACATGTGGCAGTTCTTCGTGGAGTTTCTTATGGACGTTGATCATGGCCACTTTGATGAGGTCTGCGGCGGAACCTTGGATAGGGCTATTGACCGCCATGCGCTCGCCGAAACCACGTTGCGCTGGATCCCCACTTTGTAGTTCCGGAATCGGACGTCGGCGGCCGAGGATGGTTGTGGTATAGCCCTTCTCTCGTCCTTCGGCGATGTTTTGATCCATGAGGGCACGCACGGCAGCGAATCGCTCAAAGAAGGTGTCGATATATTTTTTAGCCTCGGCCTGGGATACGCTCAGGTTTTGTGAGAGGCCGAACGGGCTAATACCATACACAATCCCGAAGACGACGGTCTTGGCGGCCCGGCGCATATCCCTTGTGATCTGACCGGAAGGGAGATTAAAGATCTCCATGGCTGTGGCCATGTGGATATCCTCTCCCTTCGTGAAAACGTCGAGCAAACGGGAATCCTGCGAAAGATGGGCAAGAATGCGGGGCTCGATCTGGCTGTAGTCGGCACACAGGAGCTCATGGCCCTTGGGGACAATGAATGCCTCACGAATCCTCAGACCGTAGTCCCCCTTGACGGGGATGTTTTGGAGATTGGGGTCGGTGGATGAGAGACGTCCGGTGGCGGCGACAGTCTGATTCAGAGAGGTGTGGAGCCGCTTCGTCTCCGGCCTAACGAGTTCCGGGAGCGCATCCACATAGGTTGATTTGAGCTTGCTGAGGCTCCGGTAGCTAAGGATTTGAGCCGGTAGCTCATGGTGCGCCGCGAGTTGCGTCAAGGTATCTTCATCGGTGGAGTAGCCGGTCTTGGTTTTACGCAGTGGTTTCAAGCCCAGCTTATCGAACAAAACGGCTGCCAATTGCTTTGGTGAATTGATGTTGAATGCTTCACCGGCAAGCCCGCCGATGGTCTCCATCATGCGATCGAGTTCCTGTTCGAGTTCCTTGCTCAGCCCGTGGAGCCCCTCGACATCCAGCAGGAATCCATTGCGCTCAATGTCAGCCAGGACCGGCACAAGCGGCATTTCAACTTCAGTGAAGAGCTTCAAGCTTCCTTGCTCTTTCAACTGTTCCATCAGGATCGAGCCGAGCTTGGCCAGGGCAGTCGCAGCCTCTGCCGCCGCTTCGCGCGAGCCGACATCGACCTCAAAGAGCGACTGTACCTGCGTTGTACCCTGATCGCGCGATCCCAGCCGTTCCCCCAATCGCTCCATGGCGATTGTTTCGAGGCTATGGTCACGACGATTGGGGTTCAACAAATAGTCTCCGATCATTGTGTCAAGAAAGGGAGGAGCCAAGCTGATGCCGATGCGATGGAAGGCAAGCAGGGTTCCTTTGAGATCGTGGACGACTTTCGTCCTGTGAGTGTCGTGCAGAAGCGGTAGGATCGGCCGCATGAACGAGTGGACGTCGATAGGAATAAAGGCGGTGTGCTCACCGGTAGAAAGGGCAAAACCGAGCACCTCTGCATGGACACCAGGTTGGCCGGCCAACAAACAGTGTATGCCGAGCGACGTGTTTGTCGGCAGACCATCGACAAATTGTTGTGCCGCTGCCTCGTCTTCGATGACGACTGTGGCATGAGTCTTCGCTTCGGGTTGTTTTTGGGATGACTGCAAGCCCTTGAGCATCGAGGTGAATTCCAGCTCGCGCAGTAGTTCGATCAACTGCTCATCATGCGGCGGCTTAATCCGATAGGAGTCTCGGTGAAATTCGATCGGGCTCTGTGTATCGATGGTTGCCAGTTTCCGACTGAGTCGTGCATTTTCAGCCTGTTCGGTCAGGAGGGTCTTGATGCGAGCTGGCGTGACCTCCTCGAGTCGGTGCAGCAGGTCGTCAATCGTCCCGAATTGCGTGATCAGTTTTATGGCGGTTTTCTCGCCGATCCCTTTCACGCCGGGAATGTTGTCGCTGGCATCTCCCATCAGCCCCATGATTTCAACCACGCGTCCAGGTTCGACGCCGAACTTCGCGATACATTCCGATTCACCGGACCATTTGTCTTTCACCGGGTCATAGATCCGGACATGAGGCGTTACAAGTTGGAGCATGTCTTTATCACCGGTCACAATGACGATATCGTAGCCGGCTTGTTCTGCCTGTCGAGCCAATGTGCCGATCAGATCGTCCGCTTCGTATCCGGCCAGTTTTACGGAAGGGATATTCAACGCCTCCACCGCACGATGAATGTATGGAATCTGGGCTTTCATGCCGTCCGGCATCGGCGGTCGCTGGGCTTTATATTCCTTAAATTCTTCGTGTCGAAGCGTTGGTCCTTTCTCGTCAAATGCGACCACCAGACCGTCAGGCTGATGTTCACGGATGATCTTGAGAAGTGTGGTCATGAATCCGTAGACGGCATTGGTCTGGAGACCTTTGGAGTTGTTCAGGGCCGGAAGGGCAAAGAATGCCCGATAGATGTAGGCGCTACCGTCGATCAAATAGAGGGTGGGGTGTGTGTCGGTGTGTGGTGACATCATGAGCCTGGAGGCTATTTGGTGTGGTCCGGTCGAATACTCGGTCCTGAGTGCTGAGGATTAGGGCAGCATAACCCAGGAATGTTCAGCGCACAGTGCTTCCGTCTCACGTTGCGTTAGGGAGCCGGCGCGATCGTAAGCGGCGGCTTCCCAAACTTTTGGCGCATGTTGTTGATGGTGTTCAGCACCGCCGGTTGACCGATCATCCTCGCCTCCAATTTGCGCTTGCCGGGAAAATCCAACATGGTTACGCCGATCAACATGGTCAGAATGCCCTGCCCCGGTAAGAACAGCATTAAGAATCCGGCGAACAAGAAAATAGCCCCGATGACGTTTTTCGCAATGTGTCCGAGTAGTCGAAGCACCGGGTGATGATTTTCCATCCATTGGCGAGGGACACGCGTGTCGAAGAAATCTGTCGGCAGTCTGACGAGGATGAAGGGGATTGCGATCAGCGATCCGACAAAGAACACGATCGAGAGCGCCGTGAGAGTTACAAGGGTTTCGGTCGATACGTATTGCTGAACCGTCGTCAGAAGCCAATCCATCGGGCGGCATCCTAGCATGGGTGTTCGTGCCCCTCAAGGCAAGGTTGGCAGAAGTCTCATATTTACGAAATTTGGGCGTGGTGGTTATAATCGCCTGGCATCGAGCCGAGGCATGGTACTCTTTCGACCGTATTTCATGATCGTCGGGTTTGTGCTTTGGCTGTTCTTGGGGCTGTGGTGCGTTTCACTCGCGGGCACCGCGGAGAACGCCGCTGATACCGGCGATGATCTTCGGGTCGAGGTGACGAACAAAGGAGCCGGTAAACAGGTCGTCATTTCAGACGGAGTGCGTGAATGGTTCTTGCTGATCGAGGTGACTCCCGAAAACACTGTGGTGATCAGGCAAGAGAAGGATCATGATCGTTATATCGTCGATGAAAGTGAAACCCATGATCGCCCCATGACGCTGGATGAAGTCGATGCGGCCATTAGCGGCTATGTGAACAGCGTGAAAATGCGTGCCCGAAAGAATTAGGATAGGTCGATGACGCCGAAGTTTGTGATCTTTGCCCACAACGCCACGTACGATAAGCTGCACCAAGTCGCGACGCTGGGTATGACGGCTGCCGCAATGGGCAAAGATGTGATCATCGTCTTGTTGTTCTGGACGATCAAAAAACTCGCCGAAGGCAAGATCGATCAGATTGATTTTCCACCGGAATATGCCGGCTCAGCCGACCAGGTCGCCAGACTGCTTAAGGAGAAGAAGGTGCCGAAGATTTCCGAAATGTTTCAAGATGCCAAACAGGTCGGGAAATTACGGCTCATCGCCTGCAGTGCCGGATTGGAATATATGGGCGTGGAAGCCGGCACGGTCGAAAAGAATGTCGATGAAGTCATGGGGCTACCGGCCATCCTTTCGCTGACTGCAGAGGCGGAAACGAAATTGTTCATCTGAGGGATGTGGAAAGTGAAACGTAAAAGGTGAAAGGAAGGAGTCTTCGGGGGCGATATCCCCTCACGGTTCAGTCTTCACAGCTAACGTGACTTTGTCACACCCACTCGATCGCAGAGATCGCTCAACTTACATCGGCTACAGAACGGCGAGACCGGAAAGCACAGGTTTTGTCCATAGGGGACGAGGAGGTCGTTATAGGTGATCCAGTATTCTTTGGGTAGCTTGCGCCTGAGGGCCTGTTCCGATTCCTCCGGAGACTTCGTCTTGATATAGCCCCACCGGTTGCTGATGCGATGGACATGTACGTCGACACAGATTCCAGGTTTCTGAAATCCAACAGTGACAACGAGATTGGCGGTCTTTCTTCCAACCCCAGGGAGGCTCACCAGCTCCTCGATAGAGTCTGGCACTGTGCTTCTGTATTCATCGATCAGCCGGCGGCAGATCTGATGAATTGATTTGGCCTTCGTTCTGTAGAATCCGACCGGGTAAATCGCCCGTTCGACCTTTTCCAGGGGCAGTTTCAGCATGGATGCCGGCGTACGTGCCATGGCAAATAGGCGATCGCTGGCTTCTCTGGTGGTCCTATCTTTGGTACGAAGGCTGAGCAGACAGGAGATGAGGATGAGAAAAGGATCTCGGTCGGATTGCTTGGCGACGATACCGAGGACGGGCTCTTGCCATCGGCAAACTTCTTGCCTGACAAGCCGGATTGCCTCGTGGATTTCATCTCGGCGCATCAGGCTTGGATAGAAACGAAGGGGTGGATGACCGAGGAGAATGCAAAGACTATCCGAATATGCTCAATCTGCTCTCCGCTTGGAGAGCCACTTTTGTCGGCGTCGTTGTGCTTCGCGCTGTTTGGCTTTCTTTCTGACGCTGGGCTTTTCATAAAAACGACGACGTTTCAGTTCACGGAATAGCCCCTCTCCCGCCAATTTCTTCTTCGCGACCTTCAGGGCTTTTTCAACGTTGTTGTTAAAAACCTTGATTTCCATTCTCTTGACTTTCGACTTTCTCAGGCTAAGTCAGCCTGCTGCTTAGGGTTTTCACGAATTCGGCGTCGGAGTCTAGCACAACCCCCTCAGTTCCTCAAGGCTTTGCTCAGTTTGCCTAATTCTTGGCCGTAAAGCATCAACAAGCTTTTGATTTAATTGCGATTTCAGATTAACGCTTACGGTGTGGAGTGCAGCGTGAGCCGCCGCAATAGCCATTGTGAGACCTACTGTAAGATCCGAGTGGACGGTTAGCTTTGCTGAGGGAAAGATGGAATGAATCGACTTCCCCGCCTCGCAAGAGAGCTCAGCAATCTCTAGGGGCACCTCCGTAGCTGCGTTGAGAGCGATCGAGACCATGTGGTGACGATCTGGGCGATCCTTGGGAATCTTGTAGGCAGCTAGCAACCCCTCATATGCGGTTGCATCTTCTTGAGTAAGTTGGCGGAGCCGTCGGCTTACAAGGCGTAGACTTTTCACAGTATTCGGTTGGTGACTCAGGCGGGCTCCCATCACTCCAAGAGAAGCCGCCAGTGCTCCGACAAGTGCCGCGACACTACCACCAGCAGGTGTGGGTTTGGCTTCCGCGACTGCGGCGAGAAAGTCTGATACCGTCTGGTCCATTGCGGTATTGCTGCGTAAGGCTTCGCCTATTCGTTTTTCCAGTACCTGAGCGGAATCGAATGCATTCAAATCTAGCGATGCGGCTACCGCCTGGTCCAGTGCCGCCTGTGGTATCAAGCCGATCAATTCACTTCCAGCTACTTCTATTCCATGCTTCGCAGCTTCCATCTTGACGGCTTGGAATGCAGTGTGGATTGGAGTGACCTGATGGTCGGTCAGGTTCATCGCCACCTGAACCATGCCGCGGCTTGCTAACGATACGCCGATCGATTTCAGATGGGGTAATCCACCGTTCGAATGGCGTATGCTCCTCGCGATCGACCGAGCTGCACCAAGGTCTGTGGAACGAAGATTCACATTGTAGGCGATCAGGGGATGGCGGGCGCCGATTGCGATCGCTCCCGCGCTGTGGTGAAGCCGAGGCGGACCAAAGTCCGGCGTCCAGTCGGGGTTGGAAGCCATGCGAAAGGCCAAGCCTTCAAGCCCTCCTCGTCTGACGGCCTCCAGTGGGGCATGATCCGGGCGCGTTGCCGAACGTTCGTACAAGAACACTGGGATCTGGAGTTCACGCCCAACTCTTTCTCCCAGCCGCTTCGCGAGCTGGACACAGTCCTGCATGGTTACGCCTCTGATCGGGATAAATGGGACGACGTCGGTCGCTCCGACGCGTGGATGTATGCCGATATGTGCGCGCAGATCAATAAGATCCGTCGCGATCCGAATCGCACGAAAGGCGGCCTCGATAATTGCCGTAGGCGTTCCACAGAACGTCAACACGGTTCGATGGTGGTCCGTATCCATGGAGTGGTCCAGCAACGCTACGTCTTCGGTCGACGTCACAGCGTCCATGAGAGCCTGAACGGTTGCGCGATTAAGACCTTCACTAAAGTTGGGTACACACTCGACGATCTGGTCCATACCGCCCTATTGCCAAAATGAAAAGCCGGAGGACCGAGTATCGTCCTTCCGGCTTTCGTGCTGACCGATCCTAAAAAGATCCGACTATTTAGTTTTTTTGACAAAAGCCTTGTAGATTCGACCCGACTTCACCGGTTCTTCTTCCAGGCCCATCATTTGGTGGCCCGTGGTCTCACACCAGGCCGGCATATCCTTCTTGATGCCCTCATCATCAGAGACGACCTCCAACACCTGTCCTAAGGTCAACTCTTTTATTTTTTTGGACGTCATAATGATCGGCATCGGACAGAAATAACCCAAGGTATCGAGTGTGACATCGGCTTGTATCATCAACGTTCCCTCGCTTCTGTGTGCAGCTCAAATGAACAGGTTGACGCTACCTTCTTTGGCTTCCGCCAGATAGGTCGTCACACCAGCGAACTGATCAATGCCGTCAATCAGTGTGTCCTTGGTGATGCCCATGAGACCCATGGTTGTCGTGCAGGCGATAAACCGCACGCCAAGATCAAGGGCTGTCTGCATCAACTCCGGGACTCCAGGCATCCTATTTTGTTTCATTACGGTCTGCATCATCTTGGTGCCGAGCCCGCCGAAATGGAACCGTGACAGCGGGAGGCTGTCGGCGCCACCCTTATTGAGCAGACCAAACATTCGCCGGAGCCAATCTTTCGCCGAACTGGTGGCCCCTTTTCGTCGAATGGCGTTCAATCCCCAAAATGTAAAAAATACCGTCACGCGCATTCCCATCGCGGCAGCACCTGTCGCGATGATAAACGCCGCCATCGCGCGATCGAGATCACCGCTCAATAACACAATGGTTACTCGTTCGGGTTTGGACTCTTGGAGCTGCGCGAGAGTCGCAGTCGGCTCTATTTGCGTTGCAATCATCGTCTCACCTCATCGAGCTGATGCCCACATAGTGTGCCGTTATTCTACACAACCAGAATAGTATGTGATCGTTTGGGGTGTCAAGGAACAGGCCCGGTATGCGTCCTTTGTCCCTTGCTTGACCTAGTCCTTTACCCCCAGTATAGTCCTCTTCATTATCATGATGCCTAGCGACTGAGTCTCCGACCGTGCGAATGACCGAACAACCATCATCCGAAACCGTCACGTCCAGAAGCGCGCCTCTTTTGGGGTTCTGGTACCCGGCTGTGCCCAGCGACACCTTGCGTCCAGGAGCGATGAAGGCGCTGCAGATGTTGGGATTACCGATCCTACTGTGCCGTGACCGGGCAGGTTCGCTTGCAGCCATGCGCGATATCTGTCCGCACAGAGGGATGCCGTTGTCGTTCGGCCGATTCGATGGCGAACGAGTGGAATGTCCCTATCATGGATGGCAATTCGATACGAAGGGCCGTTGTCAGCGCATTCCCGCTCTGCCAGATGAACTCACGCTGAAGACCGATAAAATCGGTGTCGCCACATATCCGGCGGAGGAAACGGACGGGATGATTTGGTTGTATCTCGCCGATGAACGGGGGAATATCGACCCGTTACCGTCGGCACCGCGTATGCCGCTCCCGTCTGAGCCTCGACAATCGTTTCATATTTCGCTGAAGTACACCTGCTCGGCCGATGACGGTATCATCGGTCTGATCGATCCTGTCCATGGTCCGTATGTCCATTCCTGGTGGCGCAGTGATGCCCGCATGCACGAAAAGACAAAAATCTTCGATCCGATCCCGAATGGATTTCGGATGACCGCCCATCGCCCGGCCAAGAACAGCGGTCCGTTCCATTGGATGGAACGGATCTACGGAGGGCCGTTGACCACGACCATCGACTTCTTACTGCCGAATCAGCGTGTGGAACTCATGGAATGTGGAACGGCATGGCTGGCCAACCGATTGATGGCCACGCCCATGTCGGACATGGAATGTCGCATCGATTTCTCTGCCTATTGGCGTGGCCTCCATTGGTTGCCGTTTGGGAATCTGATCTTCAGGACGTTGACGAAAATGTTTCTGGGCCAAGATGAACGGGCGATGAAACAACTCGCGGTGGGGCTGCGGCATAAGCCCTCGTCGATGTTTATCGGCGATGCCGACATGTTGGCCAAATGGTACTACAAACTCAAGGCCGCCCATCTCGAATCGGTTCAGACAGGACGACCCTTCGAACATCCGCTCAAAGAGCGAGCGACGCTTCGGTGGCGGAGCTAAACTCTTTGCTCACGAAAGCGTGGTACGACCAGGGGTGTGCTACTCTTCTGGCGTATTGGGCAGGATAAACCCCATCGCGCGCTGGATCTCATCGCGCGATCCGAGCAGGACCACGATATCGCCGACTAAGAGTTTGGTTTTCTCTGACGGATTGGATTCCGTCACCCCGCCTCTGGTCAACGCAATAATGGAGGTACCGGTCTTCGGGCGCAGCGCGAGTTGGAGAATCGTTTTGCCTGCGGCAGGAGACTGCTCCTCAATCCGACACGTCTCCACTTCCACATCCGCCAGCGTACCACCACGAAGATGGTGCGCCAGCTCGGGAAGTTCGCTTCGTCGGAGAAGCGCGTACCCCTCCCGACGAACCTGTTCGGCCTTCCGTGTGACGAAGTCTTGCGGCATGTTGTAGGTCCGCAACACAAGCGCAAAGATCTCGATCGATGTCTCAAATTCCTCCGGCACGACATCATCGGCTCCCAGTTGATGAAGTTCTTCCAATTCCCGCAAGTATCGGGTTCGCACCACGATATGAATTTTTGAATTCAAGCTTCGGGCGACCTGCACAGTCCGGCGAGCCATGAAGGGGTCGGAGATCGCAATGACCAGTACTCGCGCCTCTTCGACCTTCACGTGCCGCAAGACATTCGGATTGGTGGCATCTCCATAGTAGAGGGGAAGTCCATGTGCCGCTTCTCGGCGAACGGTATCACCATCCAAATCCAATGCGATATAAGGCACTTCCGTCTCTCCTAAAACTCGAGCGAGATTTCGTCCGTTCAGTCCGTAGCCCACGATTATGACGTGGTCTTTGATTCGAAGATGCTGTCCTTCCGTCTCCAGCACATGCGCCGTCGTCTGACCGGGAAACCAGTGACGGAGTCGCTGGATCGCCTCGACTCGACGACTAAGATGAGGGGATACCTGCATGAGGAACGGAGTGATGATCATCGAGCAAACGGAGACGGCTAGAAAGATCTGGTAGGGGGCTCCCGACAGCAGCTTATCGTCCTGCCCTACCTGGGCCAGGATAAAACTGAACTCACCCACCTGCGCCAGGGCAATCCCGGTCATCACGGCAGAGCGAGGCGGCATGGATACTGCCAACACAGCTACCGCCCCGGTGACGAATTTCACAAGGAGAACAAAAATCAAGAGGCCGATGACGACCATGGGATATTCGAGCAAGATGCGCCAATCCATCAGGATGCCGATCGATACGAAAAACAGGCTATTGAAACTATCCCGAAAGGGTAGAACTTCGGCGATAGCTTGATGGCTGTATTCGGACTCCGAAATCACGAGTCCAGCGATGAATGCACCGAGCGCCAACGACAGCCCTCCGAGCGACGTGAGCCAGGCGATCCCGAGGCACATGACGATCACGGTAAGGAGGAACAGTTCTCGGCTTCTACTCCGGACAATATGTTCCAGGAGTCTCGGCACGGCAAACCATGCGCCTGCCACGATACAGCCGACGACCAGAATGGACTTGCCCAAGGTAAACAAGACCGAGCCCAGTGCACCGTCGCTGGGACTGGCCAGAATGGGCGTAAGCAAAATCATGGGCACCACCGCCAAGTCTTGAAAGACGAGAATGCCGATGGTGGCCCGTCCATGTGGGGAATCGCTGTCCCCGCTGGCTGCCAATGCCTTCAGCACGATAGCGGTGCTGCTGAGTGACAGGAGAAACCCCCAAAAAATCGCCTGCGGGGCCGGCAAGCCGGCCAAGAATCCTCCTACCAATGCGATGGTAATGACGCCCCCAACTTGAATTGGAGCGGCGATGAGGAGAAGTCGGCGAAGCGAGACGAGATGTTTCAGCGAGAATTCGATCCCGATTGTGAAAAGGAGTAAGACGATTCCGATTTCCGCCAAGACCTGCACGGTCTCGATGTCGGAAATGAGGTTCAGCCCATGTGGGCCGATCAACGCGCCGGCAACAAGAAATCCGGCGATCGAAGGCAAGTGAAATTGATGGAAGAGGAACACCACGGCAATGGAGACCGTGTAAATCAGAAGCAAATTTCCAAGCACGCCATAGTCAGTCATGTTGCCGGCTTATCTCACCCTAGCCACTCGACGATTCTGCTATCTCGGTGCTCTTCGGAATCAGTGCTCCAACTCGGGTGTTACCACGATCGATCATCACAGTGGTGTTACGCAGGATACCTGAGCTCTCCATGCCGGACAAGGTAAAGCTACGTCTGTGGAGCTCAAAATGCGTGTGAAGGAAAGGCGAGCCTGTGACTTTTTCCTGATTCCTGCGCTCAACTCCAGCTCAGGATTCCCCCTCCAAAGGGGCATAGACGGAAAAAGAGAGTATTGCGTAGGGTGTGGGCACCGTGGGTTATGCAACGACGGTTTCCCCCATGGTTCGGAGGTGCTCCATGCGTCTGATTCAAGGGCTCTGTCTGTCGGCAACCATCCTTGTGATGACCTCCCCAGTTCCGGCCTTCGACGACGCGTCACCCGGGGGCGAGGCGACCTGGGACTGTACTCAAGCAGACGGTAGCCATCTGTATACGAACAAAGAGAAAGATGGGTGTTCCGTCTTGGCGCTCAAACCGATTTCGATTGTGCCCAACTTAGAGCATATGCCGACGGCTCCGCGACCTCAGCCGACCGCCGCGCCATACCATGAGGTGTCCTCCACCCAGGACCATGCATCTGGTGTGATTGTCGCCCAGGCACCGGATTGGGCCCGAGATTGGTATGGCGGTATCGCGCCATCCGGTTCGGTACAACAAGAAGTCTGCGCACTCTATTCAGAATGGATGCATCTTGTGCAGAAGACTCGGGGGGGCTTTTTCTTTGGGACTGATCCGTCCTATGGCGGTGATATTACCGGCCGTAACCAACGTGGACCGAGCTACTCGTTCTACGACAACACGCGCTATATTGCCTTGTCGAGACTCTTCGGCACGGGATTCGTGCCGATTGGGTGTAGTTAAGCGTTGATCGGTTACGTCAGATTCGATAGAACTCCCGATACCACTTCACGAAATTCGGGACTCCCACTTCGATCGGTGTGGTCGGCTTAAAGCCGACATCGTTGGTAAGATCGTCGATATCTGCATAGGTGGCTGGAACGTCGCCTGGTTGGATCGGTAGCAGTCTCTTCTCCGCTTTCTTCCCCAATGCCTGCTCCAGGACTTCGATGAAGCGCAGGAGTTCAACCGGCTGGTGATTGCCGATATTATAGATTCTCGCCGGAGCGGAGCTGGTTCCCGGATCCGGCTGTTCACCTGACCATGCCGCATTCGCGGTCGCCGGATGATCCAGTGTCCGGATGACGCCATCGACGATGTCGTCCACATAGGTAAAATCTCGTTTCATTTTTCCTTCGTTAAAGACATCGATCGGGTTTCCCTCCAAGATCGCTTTGGTGAAGATAAAAAGGGCCATATCAGGTCGCCCCCAGGGACCATAAACGGTAAAAAAGCGGAGCCCGGTGCAGGGGAGTCGATACAGATGCGCATAGCAATGGGCCATCAGCTCGTTCGCTTTCTTACTGGCGGCGTAAAGCGAGACCGGGTGGTCGACATTGTCATGAATGGAAAACGGCATATGGGTGTTGCCGCCATAGACGGAGCTGGAGGAAGCATAGACAAGATGCTGGATTTCACCGTGCCGGCAACCTTCCAGGATATTCATGAATCCTTCGAGATTGCTTTCCGTGTACGCATGAGGATTGACCAGTGAGTAACGCACACCAGCTTGCGCCGCAAGATGAACGACCCGCCGTATCGTTTTGTCTGCAAAGAGGTCACGCATGCCCTGTCGGTCGGCGAGATCGAGCTTGACGAAGTTGAATCGCTCGCGCGCCTTCAACTGCGCGAGGCGCGCTTCTTTTAGTCGGACGTCATAGTAAGTATTGATATTGTCCAGGCCAATGACATGGTCGCCTCTGTCCAGAAGGCGATTGGCGACATGAAATCCGATGAACCCTGCAGCACCTGTGACGAGAGTGGAAGAAGGAGTCTTATCCATAACTGCTCCTGAAAGACGAAGAGGAATTATCGTGTCGTGTCGGTCTTCATGAATGGAGGATCGCCGTGATCCAATCGGTACAGGTTCAACGGAGCGAGGGCATCGCCTGCTGACAAGACGTCGACCACGCCAGTGTCTATCCTTCGGTACAAATCTAGGGCGTGACCACGATGATAGCGACATTCCTGTGAAAGAAGAAGGTCTTTTAATTTCTCGGGCGCTTCCCAGTGCGCCGTCAGAAGCGCGGTTCTGGAGGGATTGCGGCGACTGAACATGAACGAAAGGTGATCTGGGTACCAGTCTGCGCCTCCAGTGGCGTAGGAAACAAACAATCGCGCCTGGGCGGCAGCGCAGACGTCGGACAAATACGCGTTCGTGAGGTAGCCGTTCTCGCCGACATCCAACCATTGTCCGGGGTGAGAGAGCGCAGCGTGGGCAGCATGGCTTCGGATTTCGAGGAGCTGCTGTTGCGAGGCCAACACCAAGGGAATCGGTCCGAATCTTTCGACTAGCTGTTGGATGACGTTGTCCTTAATCGCCGATCGCCCGTTGTTTGTCGGGCCGCTATCGGCATGAACGAGGACATTGTATCCACGATCAGAGATCAGGTAGCAATTTCTGGGCATTTCCAAGTCGCAGGGGTCTTCACCGAAGAAGGGAACAGCGATGACTGCGCCGCCTTCGAATGCCCAACTTTCACCGTGGGCCAGCTCGATGATGTGATCAAACCCCAATTCTGTAAGCAGGGCTCGATAGTCAAAGTACAGCCGATTTCGGTTTCGGCGACTTGGGACGATGATCGGAATATTTTTGGGCAAGTGGAGCAGCGTGCGGGGATCGACGTGATCGTCATGGTCGTGCGTGAGAAATACGGCGGCAGGCTTGGGGAGAAGCTCACCCCAGAGTGATGGCAACGGCGATTCGGCGAACCAAGGCAGGAGCCATGGATCAAACAAGAAGACGGTCTCCCGTTGTCTATAAAGAAGGGCTGCATGGCCAAGGTGGACCATGTCCTGATCCCGGACAATCTCGAACCAATGTTGACGGACTGAAGAGGTGGGTGAGGTGGAAAGGCATCCGTACTGCTGCAGGGCTTCGAGTAGCTTCATGAGCAGACCATGTGCTTCACGAGGCATGGTGGTCATTGCGGATCGCAGCGTCTCAGCCGTATGAGTGCCGTCGAGCAAGCCGAGTAGTTTTCCCACAGACGGGCCGAGGCGGTGGTCATTGAACCCCATTGGGAGTGCTTGGCGGTTGACCGCATGAAAAATGCGCAGGCCGCCATTGGTGACGGTCGCCGATTTAGTCGGATCGACCGGGTAATCCCAATGAAATGTTCCATCTGGTCCACGACCGCAACGAATGTGTTGTTTCAAGTAGGGACGTGCATTGATCAGTTCAGCATAGGCATCCTCCAGCCGTCGCCGACGATCGGGGTCATCAAGCGGCGCCCGCCTGGAAAAGACATCACTGATCGCCGTATCGATCGCGCTGGACAGCAGGCTGTGGGCTTCCTGGAGGCCGGCGACGACGTCAGGGGCGACGCCACCGACGAAAGGGAAGGGACCAGGCGGTGCGGCACTCTCCAGTTGCACCCAGCACCAGGGGGCGAGACTCAAGTAATGGTTACGAGGCAGGTTGTCCAAGATTTTCATGATCCGTCAGGAGGTGAGGGGTAAGGTACCAGGGGACATAGAAAGTTCATGCATCACGGCCGCGTTCCCCCCGCCCGCTCCTCACACCTTACCTTTCGCCCATTCCAGCTGGCTGATCGTCGGCTCATACAGGGCCTGGATTAGGTTGCCGTCGGGATCGGCGAAATAGAAAGAATAGCTGCCGTCACGATGTTGCTTCGGGTCCTTGGTGATGCGTCCACCTATAGCCACAATCTTAGGCACGATACTCTGGTACAACTGATCGACAGCCTGTGGACTCTCGAGGATCACTCCCAGGTGGTCGAGTAACTGCGTCTTCGAGGAATCATAGGAACCCAGCTCATCCTGTGAAATTTGATGAAGGGCCAAGTTGTCATTCCCCGAGCTGAAATACAGGTTGTCAGGATCGGGTTCCCAGACCAGCTGGAAGCCAAGTAGCTCTTCATAAAACCGGCGTGAGCGAGGAAGATCGATGACCCGTAAGGCTACGTGGCGGAGGCCTTGATGAAGTGGAGTGGTCATGTCAGAGCAAGGAGTGAGTGCGTCACCATGAAGTCTGTATAGTAGGGAGGGGATGGCTAAGCCGTCAACGAAAATTCCGCCCCGACGATGAGCGGCGAGAGGTATGGTATGAACAGTGAAATCATGACACTCAATGGAATGACAGTTGCCGCGTTTGAAAGCCGGATGGCGATCGAGATCACCTGTCTAATCGAACGCTACGGGGGTCGGCCATTGGTTGCTCCCGTTCTTCAAGAGATCCCACTGGAAGTCAGTCCGGTTGTGCACGAGTTCGGGTCCCGTCTCATGGCTGGACGCGTTGATCTGCTGATTCTCCTGACCGGTGTGGGTACAACCATATTGTTCCATCTGCTCAAGACGCACTTCCCTTGGCCATCAATCATGATGGCTCTCCAACAGACCATCCTCGTTACACGTGGTCCTAAGTCAATTGCAGCCCTCAGAGCCGTCGGGCTTCACCCGACCATCACCGCGCCGGAGCCCAATACCTGGACTGATGTGATTGCTGTGCTGGATCAACACCATTCTGTGAAAGGTCTCCGGATTGCCGTGCAAGAGTATGGAGTCTCTAACCCAGACCTCATGCACGCATTGGAGGAGCGAGGGGCAGAGGTGTTTCCAGTACCGATCTACAAATGGGTCCTCCCGGAGGACCTGGGTCCAATCCGGCACGTCGCCGATGAAATTATGGCTGGACGTATCCAAGTGATGCTGATTACCAACGCCGTGCAAGTCGACCATGTCATGCAGGTATTAGAGCAGGATAGAACGGTAGAGAATTTTCGAGCGGCTTTAAGGAAGATGGTCGTCGCGTCGATCGGTCCCATTGCGAGCGAGCGGTTGCGTCACCACGGCTGGCCGGTCGATTTCGAACCGTCACATCCGAAGATGGGAATCTTGGTGAAAGAAGTATCTGGGCAGGCTTCGAGCATTCTCGTCCGAAAGCCGTAGATTGCGATCGAGGTTACCGGGGCGAGCTGTCGGGTATTCAGAACGCTGGCTGATAAGTGGTTTCGCTAGAGCACGCTGGGTGATGATTTCTTAAGTCACTGATTATAATAGCATCTTTAGTGTGTTTTTGAGAGGTATGTTCATGCTAGGATTCTGAAGCTGCTTTCTTTACGCCATGGAGTCTCTCCTGGTGCGAAGGAAACGGGGGAGGTGATGTGGTGATCACCTCCCCTTCTTTTTTGCCCTGCCGTTTCTTATGTGGTGGTGATCTTCAGACCAACGTCGGTTCTTCCTCTGCTCCCCTCTTCTTCATCGCATAAAGTACGCTTCACCGGGGTACCCAGTTGTAGCCAGATACGCTCGCTACTCCCATCGCGATAGATGGTCCGATCAGTGAAGGGGAGCTCTACTCGGTGACACCGGTTCACGCCAGAGGTCGAGTCTCTCGGAAGCATGGCCGATAAGGGGATCGTTCAGACGGCGATTCGTGCGATATGGTGTGGATGAGGAAGATCACGGATACGGGATTGTGAGGAGGCGATCTGGACGATGCCTCCTCACGATACGACGACTACTTCTTCTTCTTGGCTGGCTTCTTGGCCGCCGCCTTCTTGGCCGGCTTCTTCGCTGCTTTCTTTGTTGCCATGAGTCCTCCACCCCCTTTCGATCAAAAAAATGGTGATTGTTAATGTGTGGTATAGCAGAGTTTGCGCTGCGAGTAAAATTTTCTCTGCACAATTTTAGCTCGGTCGGCAATGATAGGGATCAACTTGCTTTCTGTCCATGCACACTCACATCGTGAGCACCGCCGCTCCTTGAAAACTCCCGGCCTTCAACTCTTGCAGTGCATGGTTCGCTTGCTCCAACTGAAAGCGGACCGTGTGTGGTCTGATCGGGATCGCGGCTGCTTCGCGCAAGAGATCAATCCCATCTTGCCTGGTGTTGGCGGTGACGCTGCGGATGACGCGCTCGCTAAACAGGTCACGATCGTAGTCCAAGGAAGGAATGGGCGACATATGAATGCCCGCCAAGGCCAGTGTTCCGCCTCGGTCGAGCGCGCGCAGTGCGGGAGGCACGAGTTCACCGGCCGGCGCGAAAATAATCGACCCATGAAGCTTGTCCGGCGGCATCTCCGTCGCTCCGCCGACCCAGACCGCTCCCAGTTGCCTAGCCAATTCTTGATGTTCTCGTTTGAGCGAGCTCACGTAGACCTGACAACTCCAATGGCGCGCGATCTGGATAGCGATGTGAGCCGACGCACCGAAGCCATACAATCCGAGGCGCTGACCAGGCTTGATGCCGCTCAGGCGTAAAGCTCGGTAACCGATGATACCCGCACAGAGCAAGGGCGCAGCTTCATCATCTGAAAAGATCGATGGGATGGGGTAGGCAAACCGCGCAGACACGACGGCATATTCGGCATAGCCCCCATCGACCTGATAGCCGGTGAACGTTGCGTTCAAACAGAGATTCTCCCGTTCATTCGCGCAGAACTCGCATTGACCACATGTGCCTTGCAGCCAGGCAATTCCCACCCGATCCCCTTCCTTGATCTCTGAAACCTCTGGCCCGACTTGAACGACCGTACCGACGGCCTGATGACCAGGGATCAGCGGCAGCGCAGGGTCAGGCAGTTCCCCTTCCACCACATGAAGATCTGTGCGACAGACGCCGCAGACATGAATCTTCACGAGGATCTGACCGGGCTTTGGAATTGGGGTCGGCTGATCTCGAAGGTGCAACGGATCGTTGGTGACGGCGCCTGTCTGGTCGAGGACCATGGCTTTCATAAGTATTGGGGAGGATGAGTTTCATGTTGCAGGTTTCAGGTTTCAGGTTTCGAGTCTGAAAGCTAATGCGGAACGCTCGTGTCTATTCAGAGCACGTGAAACGTGAAACCAGAAACTTGAAACTTCTTTGGGCGTTCTCTGTTATTTCGTTTTGATGCACTCGATGTCCAGATGGATCTGAACGTCATCGCCGACGACGAGCCCGCCGCTATCGAGGACCTTGTTCCAGACCATACCGAAATCTTTGCGGTTGATGGTGCCATCGGCGCTGAAGCCGGCCCTTGTGTTTCCCCAGGGATCGTTGGTGACGCCATTGAATGTCGCACTGAGCGTGACTGCTTTGGTCACGCCTCGGAGCGTGAGATTGCCGACGATGGTGTAGGTGTCCCCCTGCTTCTGGTACTGTGACATTCTGTAGGTCACGGTTGGAAATTGTCCGACATCCAAGAAATCGGCGTTGCGCAGGTGTGCGTCCCGTTTCTCGTGATTGGTGTCGATGGATCCTGCCTTGATCGTGGCCTCGATTGATTTCAACGTCTTCGCGTCCGCATCCATCTGCACGAATCCCTGGTAGTCGGTGAACCGACCGGATGTTTTGGATACCACCATATGGGCGACGCGAAATTCAATTGCCGAGTGATCCGGATCGATGTCCCAGCGGGCGGTTTCCGCGTGGGCAACGGTCGAAAGGAGTGTGAAGAGGCTTATTAGTACCATCCAAGAGGTCCAGCTCTGTGAAAGGGGCCTCCCTGCGCGACGTACATCCTTCATAATTCCTCCGTTGAGCCGCCGGCTCAGTTCTTCGGCGTGCTGATGGTTTGCCCAAGAGTCTGGGCTGTGCTCGTTCGAAAGTCCCGCACTCCGTTTTTTGATTGGGTCTGTAACCGCACCTGGATATCGATCGGCTTGTTCCCGACGCCTATGGGAAACGGTGGGAACGGTTGCGCATCGGCGATGGCCTGGATGCCGGCCTGGTCGATGTCGGAAGCGCCTGATCCGTCCGCGATCTGCATCAACTGCGCGCTTCCGCCGGGATACAGTCGGAATTGCACCTGCACCGTTTGGTGAGGCAAGGAGATCGGTCTATGGCCGGTGGCACGGTGCCAACTCCGGTTCAGGAGGTCACGAACTTGCCCCCAATAGGCTGGTGTTGGTTGTGTGGAACGCGACGGAATGAGATCTTCCTCCACCATCTCATCGCTGACCAGAGGGATGGCATCAGGCAAAGTTTCGGCTTGTTTGGTCGCTAGATCCGGTTCGTTCGGTTGCTCAGCAGTGACCGTGAGTGCTGGAAGTTCTCCACCAGCGGGCTTGGTGGAGCCCATGGTCAGATACACTACACGCGTCATCAGACGCTCAAACTTTGTTTCGGTTGATCTGGCAAAGGTCACGTGGAGTCGAGAAACCTGTGGGCCAGGAGAGAGTCGATCGGGTGCGACCGGTGTAAAGATGGTGGTTGCCTTCATCACCGAAGAGCCGGGCTCAGGCTTCAACGTGACGATCTGCGATTCAAAATGGGTCGCTTCACAGATGGCCACAATGGGCATAGAGTCATGAGGAGTGCCACCGAGTGTGATTGACAGCTCAAGTGGTTCACCGATCTGGAGACTGCCTGAGTCGTTCGAACCTATGATATCGAACGTCACCCACTGTGGCTCAGCGGAAACATCCTGAGGAATGACGGGACGAGCTGGTGACTGCACATTCGCGCGAGCAGGAGTTTGATACGATGTGATGCTCAGCAGTCCGACGACCACCATGATGCTAGTGAGGGCTGGGTAGACCATATTCTCAGCATCCTACCCACGTCGGGATCTCGGTGCAACGTGGTTCTTTTGTTGAAACAGTAGGGGCCAACGGTTCAACCTGGTATAGAATGAATCCATGCAAGCGCTCGTTAAAGACACCGCTGGTCCTGGTTTGACCCTCACCACATGGGCTGACCCCACGCCTGGTCCCCGCGATGCTGTGGTGAAGGTGGCAGCGACCTCGTTATGTGGGACCGACGCCCATATCTATCGGTGGGACGAATGGGCGCAACGACGTGTGCAACCACCTCGCATCATCGGCCATGAACTGTGTGGCCATGTGGTGGAGGTCGGGCGAGATGTATCCCTCGTCAAGGTCGGGGACTATGTCGCTGCCGAATCGCACCTGACCTGTGGGGCCTGCTTTCAATGTCGCACCGGGCAAGCTCACGTCTGTAAGAACTACAAAATTCTGGGGATTGATCGAGATGGATCGTACGCCCAGTACGTCGCGCTGCCGGAAAGTGTCCTGTGGCGTACGGATTCAGCCATCCCGCCAGAACTCGCCTGTGCGCAAGAACCACTTGGCAATGCCGTGGATGCGGCCCTGATTGAAGACCTGACAGGGCATACAGTGTTGATTACGGGGTGTGGGCCGACGGGACTCTTTGCCGCCGCTGTGGCGCGAACGGCCGGTGCGGCCACGATTATCGCCTCGGATGTGAGCGAGTATCGACTTGGGCTAGCAAAGCAGGTTGGGGTGGACCATGTTCTCAATGCCAAGGTGGACTCGTCCGAACAGATTGCGGTAGCGATCCATGAGATCACAGCTGGAGAAGGAGTCGATGCCGCGCTTGAGATGTCAGGAAACCCCGCAGCGTTGCACCAGGTTTTCCAAGCGGTCAAGAACGGTGGGCGGGTAACCCTCTTTGGCATTCCGACCGGTTCCGTCCCATTCGATCTGCCGAATGAAATCATTTTCAAAGGGATTCGTGTCTATGGAATCACCGGGCGACGCCTCTTTAGTACCTGGTATCGCTTGGCGGGCCTCTTCAAAGCCGGTCTCGACATCAGGCCGATCATCACGCATACAATACCCCTGAAAGAGTTTGCGGCTGGGTTCGACTTGATCCAATCCGGGCAGTGTGGGAAGGTGGTCTTGGTTCCGTGATGGGTAAAAGGTGAGAAGTGAAAAGGAAGAGGTGAAGATGTAAGACTTCTTCGGTGTAACCTTCCTGCGTTTCACTTCTCACGGATCATCCGTTATTCACAAAAGAATGGCCTACGATTCCCTCAAGTGTATTCTCGATACCCAGCTCGCCGAGATCCGTGCCAAAGGTCTCTACAAATCGGAACGGCGCATTCTTGGTCCTCAGGGTTCTGATATCCATGTCACGCAGGGTCAGGTTCTCAACCTGTGCGCGAACAATTATCTGGGACTCGCGAATCATCCGGCGATTGTGCAGGCCGCTGAACAGGGCTTAAAGACACACGGCTATGGCATGGCGTCCGTTCGCTTCATTTGCGGCACGCAAGATCTGCACAAGCAGCTGGAGCAGGCGGTCAGTGCGTTTCTCGGTACGGAGGACACCATCCTCTACAGTTCCTGCTTCGATGCGAATGGCGGCCTATTCGAGGTGTTGCTGGATGAGGGTGATGCCGTCATCAGTGATGCCCTAAACCATGCCAGCCTGATCGACGGCATCAGACTTTGTAAGGCCAAGCGGTTTCGGTATGCCCATTCTGATATGGCTGATCTCGAGGCGCAGCTCAAGGAAGCGAGTGGCTGCCGCCTGCGGCTGATCGTGACGGATGGGGTTTTCTCCATGGATGGCGACCTGGCGAAGCTGGATCAAATCGTCGAGCTGGCGGAACGATACGATGCAGCGGTAGTCGTCGATGACAGCCACGCGACCGGCGTGCTGGGTCCGCAGGGAAGAGGGACACCAGCTCATTTCGGCGTAGCCGACCGCATCGAGATTGTGACGAGCACTTTAGGGAAGACTCTTGGTGGCGCAACCGGAGGATTCACCTCCGGCAAAGCTGAGGTGGTTGAGCTTTTGCGTCAACGGTCGAGACCCTACCTGTTTTCGAACTCGCTTCCTCCTCCTATTGCTGCCGGTGCGTTGGCTGCGCTCCATCTTGTGGAGCAAGGCGACGACCTCAGAAAGCAGCTTCGCGCGAATGCCGTTTTTTTCCGAGACGAGCTGACCAAGCTCGGGTTTCGCCTCGTTCCCGGCGAACATCCCATCATTCCCGTGATGCTTGGCGAGGCCACCCTCGCAACATCAATGGCGGAGGCCTTGCTTAAGGAAGGGGTCTATGTCGTCGGGTTCAGTTATCCGGTAGTTCCGCAAGGACAAGCCAGGATCCGCACGCAAATGTCCGCAGCTCACACAATGGCCCAATTGAAGCAAGCCGTGGCGGCATTTGCCAAGGTGGGGCGAGCGCTGGGCATCATCCCATAAACCGCTTCAAAGGCAATGAAACGTAGCCTGTTTTATTTTGCCCTCCATTCTCTTGGCGACAGCGCATTTTTGAGACCGTTGTTGCCAGAGCGTACGAGTATTCGCTAGCCTAGTGGCCGCACAGCTTACCGCAGGAGGAAGATGTGAATATCATAAGACTCATGCTGTCCTGTGTCATGGCGGCGGGCCTGGGCATTGCCGCTCTGCCGATTGCCGAGGCACAACACAGATCAGAGGCCGACTACGTGAGTTTCCAAGTCGCAGCCAGCGAGGTGCAGACCACTGACGACGCGACGACTGAGCACAAATCGGCTCCGGCACGCCCGCGCGAAGGTCTCGGTCCTGTCGGAGTTCTGCTGCTCTTGGTTGTGCTTATTGCCGCGACCCTCTTTTACTTTCTCAAACTACAGCGGCCTTCTCTTCCAGACTTTTCGGAGCCCATTGGGCAAGGTTCCTCCAGCAAGGGAGAATTGAGCAGGCAGTCTTCCAGCGACCGACAGAGCTTGTCGATTGACAGTATTACTTCCGCCGACAAGGCCGCGTTTCAGCAACTTCTGACCGACGTGTATCGAGCATGGAGTAAGCCGGATCTGCAGGAATTGCGGCAGTTCGTGACACCGGACATGCTGAATTATTTCAGCGCCGCCCTCGCCGATAACACAAGCCAAGGGCTTCGACATCAGGTGGAGGATGTGGTGTTGGGCCGTGCAGAGATTGTGGAGGCATGGGTCGCGCAGGAGACACGCCATGCGTCGGCGAAACTTCGGTGGAGTGCCCGTAACTACTATGTCTCGCTCACGAAACAACCTGGCGACTCAGGGTACGTGGTGAAGGGCAATGAGAAGAAATCGACGGAATCCACGGAAACCTGGACGTTTACACAGTCTTCAGAAGGCATGTGGGTGCTTTCCGCGATTCAGCAAGCCAGATAACATGATCACCACGTCGGTGGGTTCAGCTATCCGGTGGTCCCACAAGGGCAAGCAAGATCCGGACGTAAATGTCGGCAGCCCATACCCCGGCTCAGCTGGAACAGGCCGTGGCCGCGTTTGCGAGAGTGGGCCGGGCGCTTGGGGTGATGTCGTAAGCCTCTCGAAGACCCTTCTCTGAATTGACTTTTTGCCATAGTCTCAGTATTCTCAACCCCTTTTTATGTGAAGGAGTAGGGGTATGAAAGTTATTCTTCAAGAGACCATGGAAGGGGTAGGGCATCTCGGTGACCTCATCAATGTCGCCGATGGATTTGCGCGAAACTACTTGCTGCCGCGACGGAAGGCTGTGGAAGCCGACAGCCGGAGCATCAAGGCGTTTGAACATGTCAAGCGAGTGGCGGCCGAGAAGGCCAAGAAGGAAAAATTGGAAATCGAAGCCCATGCCAAGACGGTCTCGGCGGTTTCCGTGACGATCGAGATGCAGGCGGGCAAGGACGACAAACTGTTTGGTTCCGTCACCACCAAAGACATCGCGGAAGGGTTAGCGGCCCAAGGGGTGACAGTGGATCGACGGAAGATTCAGTTGGCACAGCCGATCAAGGAGCTGGGAACCGTCGCGGTGCCTATTAAGATGCCACGGGATGTGATGGCAACGGTGAAGGTTCACGTGGTGAAGAAGCAAGAGCCTGAAGAGGCCCCAGCGGAAAAGTAGAAATCTGGAGCACGGAGACGATGAGCAGCGACGCGATGGGTTCATGGGACGCATTGAAGACGGCCGATCCAGACGTCTACGCCGCGATTGAAGCGGAAGAAGTCCGGCAGCGTGAAAAGCTGCTCCTGATCGCGTCGGAAAATTTTGCCAGCCCCGCCGTGCTGGCGGCACAGGGCTCTTTGCTCACGAACAAGTATGCCGAAGGGTATCCCGGCAAGCGGTACTATGGTGGATGTCAACATGCCGATGCGGTTGAGGACTTGGCGATTCAGCGCTGCAAGGAAATCTTCGGCGCCGAGCACGTCAATGTGCAGCCCCATTCAGGTTCGCAGGCCAACATGGCGGCGTACCTATCGGTATTGAAGGCGGGAGACACCATTCTCGGGATGGATCTTGCTCAGGGTGGACATCTCACACACGGCAGCAAGGTCAACTTCTCCGGCATCCTCTTTCGAGTGTTCTCCTATGGCGTCGATCGCCAGACTGAAACCATCGACTATGATGCCGTACAAAAGGTCGCTGAGGAATGCCGTCCCCGCATGATCGTCGTCGGGGCCAGCGCCTACGCGCGCACTCTTGATTTTCCAAGATTCCAACAGATTGCCAAGTCAGTGGGAGCCTATCTGTTGGTAGATATCGCCCATATCGCAGGGCTGATCGCAGCGGGGCTGCATCCGAACCCTGTTCCCTATGCCGACTTCGTCACAACCACCACCCATAAAACACTGCGTGGCCCTCGTGGCGGGGTCACGATGTGCCGAGCCGAATATGCCAAGGCGGTCGATAAGCTGGTCTTTCCGGGTCTTCAGGGTGGACCGCTGATGCATGTGATTGCCGCCAAAGCGGTGGCGTTCAAGGAGGCGTTGTCTCCGTCGTTCAAGCGTTATCAAGAACAGGTTTTGACCAATGCCAGAGCCCTGGCTCAGGAGTTCGTTGCCCGCGGCTATAAGATCGTCTCGGGCGGAACGGATACCCATTTAATGCTCCTGAATCTCACCAATAAGGGCATCACAGGAAAAGAGGCCGATGCGGCGCTTGACGCGGCCGGAATCATCGTCAATAAGAACGCCGTCCCCTATGATGAAAAGCCGCCCGCAGTTGCCAGTGGAATTCGTCTGGGGTCGCCCATCGTGTCAACCCGTGGAATGCGTGAACCGGAAATGAAGCAAATCGTCGACCTAGTCGACCGTGTGCTCCAGCATCGTCAAGATGCCGCGGTGTTGGAAGACGTTCGCATGCAGGCTAAGGCGTTGTGTTCTCGGTTCCCGATCTTTCACCCCTACTAGTCGGCCCCGAGTGAGAGAGCAGGTCGCTTCCAGTGAAATGTCCCTTCTGCGATGAACTCGAAGACAAGGTGGTCGATTCTCGCATGGCCAAGGAAGGCGAGGTCATTCGTCGCCGCCGAGAATGTCTTGGTTGTAAGCGTCGCTATACGACTTATGAACGCGTCGAAGAAATTCTTCCGGTAGTCGTGAAGAAGGACGGCCGTCGCGAGTCGTTCGACCGTACGAAGATTCTTGCAGGCCTCAAAAAGGCCTGTGAAAAACGACCGATCAGCACCGGCACCATCGAAGCCGTGACTGATCGAATCGAGAAGCGGATTCAAGAAATGGGCGAAACGGAGATCGAAAGCCGAGTGGTGGGAGAAGAAGTCATGAAAGAGTTGCATCAACTCGACCAGGTTGCCTATGTCCGGTTTGCATCCGTCTATCGGGAGTTCAAGGACATCGAACAATTCATGGACGAGTTGAAGACTTTGGCCGACCAGCAACGCGACCATTGATCTCAGACCGTTATCCCGCTCACCATTCGCTCTCAACTTCGTTTGCGATTTTCCCTTCTACCTTCCTCCCGTTAGAGATGCAGATGACGACGATCGGAGAATGTTGCAACTGATGACCGCATCACTCTCAAAGCGTGGGCGACGAGATACGCCGCCTTCAGGGTCGACAAGTGTGGCGATCATAGGCGCCGGTCGCGGTGGCACCGCATTAATGGAAATTTTTGCGAATGATCCGCTTGTCCAAATCGTTGGGGTGGCGGAGGTAGTTCCGGACGCGCCGGGGCTGAACCTTGCCCGCCAACTGAAGATTCCAGTCACCCACGATTATCGGCAGTTGCTCACGATGGAACGTGTCGATTTGATCATCGATGTGTCCGGGGATCCGGACGTGTGGAAATTTCTTCAGGATTTTCACCGGATGGGTGTGACCGCCATCGGTGGGGCCAGCGCAAAGTTCATGTGGGAATTGATCGAAGCCCGCATTCGCGCTACGGCGGAAATTGAGAAGACGCTGAACAAATATCAGTCCCTCTATCGGCTCTATGTGAAGGAAACAGGTGCAGCGGTCACGGACGAACGGACAAGAATCGCCTGCGAGATTCACGACGGATTCGTGCAAATTTTGGCTGGTGTGAACTTCAAGCTGGATTTGTGCCAGCAGCTGATCCGAAAGAATCCACGGGCCAGCCTCGCCACGCTCAAGGAAAGCAAGGCCCAATTGAAACTAGCTATTCAGGAAGCGCGCCAAGTGATCTTTAATCTGCGCCCACTCCACTACGACAAGATGGATCTGATTCCAGGCCTCACCAATTATTTCGCGTCCTATCAAACTCAGACGCACATCGTTACGAAGTTTACGGTGACGGGAGATGAACAGATCCTGTTCCCACGAACCAAGATCTTTCTTTTCCGAATTATCCAAGAAGCCCTGAGCAACGTCGAGAAACACGCCAAAGCTGATCGGGTGTCGATCAAGCTGGATATCGGTGCGGATTGGTTGCAGGTCACCATCACGGACAATGGGGTCGGCTTCGATATGGAAGCGGTGCTCCGTGATCCGGAAAAATGGGATCATTTTGGAATCAAGGGCATTCTTGAGCGGACGCGACTGGTCGGCGGAGAAGGCCATGTGGAGTCGAAACCAGGGAAGGGCACCAAAATTATTGTGGACGTCCCATTGGGCAATAAGGAGGAGATAGGTAATGGAGAAGATTAAAGTCCTCATCGCCGACGACCATCGGGTGGTTCGAGAAGGCTTGGCAGCCATTCTTAAGACCAAGGATGATATTCAGGTCATCGGCGAAGCACAGGATGGAGCGGAGGCCGTAGAAAAAGCGAGTACGCTGCTTCCCGATGTCATTCTGATGGATGTCAGCATGCCACGGATGAGCGGGGTCGAGGCGACGCGACAGATCAAGCGCGAGCTCCCGCACATCGGCATTGTCGCGCTGACGATGTACGAAGAACAGCAGTACATCTTCGACCTGGTCCGCGCGGGGGCGACGGGCTATTTGCTGAAAGACACGGAATCGTCCCAAATCGTAGCAGCTATTCGCGCCATCTATCGCGGTGAGTCGCTGATCCATCCCTCCGTCGCCAGCAAGATCTTGGCCGAATTTTCATTGATGGCCCAGAAGAAGGGGAAGAAGTCGGCGTGGGCCGAACATGATTTGACTGAACGAGAAATTACCGTGTTACGACTGGTTGCGGATGGAAAAACCAACAAGGAGATCGCGAACAATCTCGACCTCAGCGAAAAGACCGTGAAGAATCACGTTCGGAACATCTTCCACAAACTGCAGGTCTATGACCGCACACAAGCCGCCATTCTTGCTATTCGCAAGGGGCTGATCGAACTTGATCCAAAACGGTAACACCGACTGCCGTGGAGAGTCGGCCTGCGTTTAGAACAGGCTTCGTGTGATCGTGACGGCATAGGTTTTTTGAGTCGCTCCGTCCTGCGCGATCACACGAATTTCTACCGGTGGATTCTCTCCAAGCCCTGGAGAGATAGTTACTTGGCCGGTTGCAGTGCCTGCTCCGGCGATCACCGAACCCAACGCCGATATCTGGGCATTCGGATCGGACTTCGTGGCAGTAATCGTCACGCTGCCGACGAGGATGCCGACCTTCACCGCGTATTCAGTCCTGGCCTGAGTAAAGGCCGGATCCAAATCCAGATTAAGGGGGCCGACACTCACACCTAAGTTCGACAGGTTGGCGTCGTTCGAGGCGAGTCGGTTGATGGTGACGGCGTAGGCCTTGGAGAGGCCGCTGGGGGCTGTGATGGTGATCGATACCAGTGTAGCGGTACCCGGTGCACCGAGCGGAATGATCGCTTCACCGCTCGATTGTCCGATTCCGGCTGTTACTGAACCGGACATCACGGCATTTGGATCGGACTTCGTCGCTGTGATGGTCACATTCTCAGTGAGGTTGCTGACATTCACCGTGTAGCTCTCAGTGCCAGGTGCAAAGGCCGGATCCAAAGAACCGGCGCTCACGCGCAAGGCGGAGAGCTCGTTGTCGCTCGAGACGAGCCTCGTCACCATGACGGTATAGGTGCTCTCGAGGCCCGTTTGTGATGTCAGAGCGATCTGAATGGGCGTCGTGGATCCTGGCAAGCCGAGTGACACAGATCGGCCTTCCCCCGATGCGGTGACGGTCCCATTGATCTCCATCGTTGTCGTGCTGTCCTTGGGACTGGCCGTAACGGTGACGTTCGTGGCCGCCGTCGGGACATTGGCTGAATACCTCGTGGTATTGCTTGAAAACGACGGCTGGAGCGCACCGGGAGGAGTGATGGATAGGCGGGAGAGCGGAACCTGCGTGTCATCAGAGGTCGACACTGAGTCGGAGCAGCCATCGGTAGTCAATCCCATGGCAACGACAAGGACGACGAATAGAAGTCGATTCGACGATGTGAGCATAGGCCTCATGTTGTGTTCGTGATTTGTTCTTCCTGCGTGAAAATTGCCGATCTATTCTACCGAACCCAAATGATTGGAGTTCATGCGACACGCAGTGCGGAATTGCTCTGCTAGGGTTGGAGGCAGTAGAGCGACGAATAAAACAATAGCGAATTGGATCGGTCGGGTCAACAGACCGGATAGAGCGAGGCAAAATTCTGATTGATCAACGGACATCAGAACGATCGTGTGATGGTGATGCTGTAGGTCGTGCTGGCGACGCCATCCTGGGCAGTCACGAGAATATTTATCGGTGGATTGAGTCCGAGCCCTGGAGAGACGGTCACTTGGCCGGTTTGAGATCCGGCTGCAGCGATGACCGATCCCAACGCTGACATCACGGCATTCGGATCGGACTTCGTCATGGTGATAGTTACGCTGCCGACGAGAATGCCGACCTGCAGTGTGTAGTTCACCGTACCGGAGTCAAAGCCCGGTTCCAAAGTGCCGGCACTGACATTCAAGGCTGACAGACTACTGTCATTGGAGGCGAGCCGGTTGATGGTGATGCGGTAGGTTTTGCTGTTTCCGTTCGGAGCCGTCACGGTGATTGACACAACTTTACTGGTACCGGCCCCTCCGAGTGGAAAGGTCGTACGTCCCTCATTGGGGAGATCGCCTGAGATCACGGCATCCGGATCAGCCTTTGTGGCGGAGACATCGACGCTGGTGGTGCTGGTCGGCACGTCTACCGTGTAGGTCAGCTCCTCAGCCGTGAACGTGGGGCGCAACGTGCCCGATGTCACACTGAGGGTCGACAAATCGTTATTGCTTGAAGGGGCTGCTCGATTGACGGTGATAGTGTAGGTTTTGCTGATTCCATTCTGTGCAGTCACCGTGATCGATACCGGGGTGGGATTTCCCGGTCCGTTGAGTTGAATGGTGGCTTGCCCTTCGTTGGGAAGGCTCCCTGAGATCACGGCATTCGGATCTGCCTTGGTTGCGTCAACCGTGACCGCCGTGACCTTGGTGCCGACGTTCACCGTGTATCCCGTCTCTCTGGAGGAAAAGGGCGGAGACAACGTCTGTCTGACGGTTATAGTGGTCCCCGATTTTGAGACACCGGTTTAAGCTATTGTCCGAGGAGGGCGATAGCATGAGTGAAAGCAAGAAGCGCAAGGTGCATCGTGCGGAATTCAAGGCGAAGGTAGGACTGGAAGCG
>JBFWZD010000025.1:0-55188 GCA_050185705.1 Nitrospira sp.
GAGTTGAATGCCATCGCCCATCGGCTCAATACACGACCAAGAAAATGTCTCGGCTTTGCCACGCCGCTGGAAGTTTATGCGCACCTGCGCCATCATTCACCCGTTGCACTTGGAACTTGAAACCAGCGGAAATAATAAAATTTAGTTCCGAGTCGAGTGTAATCAGTGAATGAAGAGATCTCCGTTGGCAAAGTCCTACGTATGTGTAACCCTGCACAGGCATCGCCCTACAGTTGGTCTTCCTCGTTCTCTGAATGTATGTATTGAAGTACGAGTGACCGTTAATTCCTTCTAGCTAAAGATGGCGAGAGTCATGGCAGTGGTAGTGGTCATTGGCGGTGGGCCGGCTGGACTCATGGCGGCAGAAGCGGCTATCGGAAATGGTGTAGAGGTGAATCTGTATGACGCCATGCCGTCCGTCGGGCGAAAGTTCCTGCTGGCGGGAAGAGGCGGCTTAAACCTTACTCATTCTGAGCCGTTAGAGTCGTTGCTTACACGCTATGGGAGTCGCCGGGCGCTCATCGAGCCGGCAATCAAATCGTTTACCCCTGTAATACTGCGAGATTGGGTGCATGGGCTCGGCGTAGACACGTTTGTTGGTTCATCTGGTCGGATCTTCCCGCGGGATCTGAAAGCGGCGCCGCTGCTCCGTGCGTGGCTGCGTCGATTGCGAAACGCCGGCGTACGGTTTCATATGAACCATCGATGGCGCGGATGGGATCAGGATGGAGCGCTGTGTTTCACAACTCCTCAAGGCCGACAGACCGTTCAGGCTGATGCTGTTGTACTCGCCTTAGGTGGCGGCAGTTGGCCAGCCTTTGGGTCTGATGCCGCATGGGTTCCGACTCTGAGCGAACGACACATCGCAATTGCACCACTGAGACCAGCTAATTGTGGGTTTGACGTACCCTGGTCCGAGCACTTTCGGATGAAGTTCGCAGGCCATCCAGTAAAGACTGTTGAGGTTCTTGTTCGAACGGTTGAGGGGACGGTGATTCGGCAACTGGGAGAATTTGTGATTACAGAAAGTGGAGTGGAGGGAGGCGCCATCTATGTGGTTTCGGCTGCCCTACGGGATGTGATCGAGAAAGATGGGACGGCGATGCTCTGGATTGATCTCATCCCCGGCCGAACGCAACCGCGGCTCGCGCAGGACCTAGCAAGATCACGCGGAAAACGTACGATCGCAACACATCTGAAGCGACAAGCCGGTATTGACGGTGTCAAGGCAGGTCTCCTCCGTGAATTGGTGCCCCAGGACATCCTGACCGATCCAGCTCGATCGGCAGCGGCGCTGAAATCTCTCCCCTTGAGGCTAGTCAGACCGAGACCGCTGGATGAAGCCATCAGCACAGCTGGGGGAGTTGTATTCGAAGAATTAGATGGGAACTTGATGCTTCGCTCGTTCCCTGGAATATTTTGCGCGGGAGAAATGCTGGATTGGGAAGCTCCAACGGGTGGCTATCTCCTCACTGGTTGTTTTGCTACAGGACGTGTCGCTGGGGCTGCAGCGGCTGCATGGGCAACGCGCAGGTCGAGTTCTGCCGGCAAGGAGTAGAGAGAAGTTCGAAAAAGTCCGAGAGATTTCGGCTAACTCAGTAACCAATTCCAGAATGCGAGAAGCCAGCCGGCAATCATGTCGATCCAGGATTCGTCGGCTACAGTCGGTGGCTCAACAGTTGTAGCTGGAGGGGGAGCGGCCGGTGAGGTTGGAGTATTCAGGATGGGATCAGACGTAGGGGAAACCGCTTGTACGACCTGTGGTGGGCCCTTCTCCTCAGCAGGCAGCATGGCTGGGGGTAACGGTTCTTCCTCGTCCGTCAGGTCTCGGTTTGCGATGGGTGGCGAGGCCGGATGGGAGACGACGAGCGCCGATGCGTGGGTCTGAGCGAGCTCCACTTCTTGCTTGTACTCAGCCGCCATGGCTTTCAGCGAAGCGCTATCGCTGCGAATATCCGAGATCTTGCGAGCAAGGTGCCAACTCTGGTCCAGCAAGCTGGCCACCTGAGTCTTGAGCGAAGAAAGCCGTTCCTCTGCTTCCTGCCGCATGACCGGCAACTGTTCCTCTTCCCGTTGGATGGTCGCACGGAGTTCACCGGTGACGGCGTCTTCGTGCCGATTGGCGGCTTGGAGTTCAGCGATGAGCTGATCCAACCCTTTGACGTCTTCCTGAATTACTGCGAGCGCCTGGGTGTGCTCGCGCGTTTCTGCTCTGATTTGTTCGTAGGCGCGTTGACTGACGCAGCCGATATCCATCAAGAGCAACAAGGCGAACAGGCACAGCGTAAGCAGTCGAACCAGAGGCGGCAGAGATCTTGTACGGCTTGTCATGGGCAGAACCTCATGCGTTGACCGACCTCTGAACACGTGTATTCGGATGGGGTAGTCGGTCTGGTAATGGGCCGCGGGCCACCTTTCACGAATCATCAGCTCCTGGAAGTAGCTATGGATGTACACAGATCTGAGGATCTAGTCAACCCTCCTTCGCGCACGCTTGGACAATGCGGAGCCGTTTGCGTACGATGAGTCCATGATGGCCGGTGATCACGATACGTCCATTCGGCTCCCACCGGAGTGCGAGCCTGCTTTATTGGAACGGTTTCTCAAAGCTGAAGCGATGGCGCTGTGGACCGTGCGGTCGGCCCAGAATCAGGACGTTCCTCAGAACGTGTACACATTCCTCCGCAAACACGAAGAGGATGAACAGCAGCACTTGGCGAAGTTCGAAGCGATGATCGGCCGTCATCCGCGCGAACGTGAACGTCTTCCTTCCGTTCCACGCCAATGGCCCGTCTTAGCGGTTCAGATCTACGGCTATGAGTCGCTTGGGCTGGAATTCGCCCGATTGCTCTGTGGACTTCGGCCTGATCTTGTCTCGATTCTTGACGATGAGGTGGTGCACGTCACATTCTTTGAGCGAGAGATTCGGCGCATCCTCGGCGGTCCTCAGGCCACGCAGGCTCAACAATCGGCGGTGGCATGGTGGCGAAAACTGCCGAAGACCGTCAATCGTTATCTGACGGCAAAGGTATTTGATTCGACCCGCGAGGCATTGGCCGAACAAATTCTTGCGGCGGTCGAACGACGATTCACCGGAGCCGGACTTCTGTCGATTGGAAAAAGCGAAGGCAAATAAGGCGAGATCAGAGTTACTTAAGCGATAAGGCCGGTCACGGCCCCCATCTTTCGGTATTTCTGATCTCGTTGCGCGAGCAGGTGCTCAGCCGGTAGATCGAGCAGCTCAAAGAGCTGGTTGGTGAGCGCTTTCCCGACTTGATCGTACATGGCTCGAGGCTCTCGATGCGCGCCACCCAGTGGTTCAGGGATGACCTGATCGATCACGCTCAAGTCAGCCAAGTCGGTTGCCGTCATCTTGAGGGCAGATGCGGCGTCGGGAACCTTCTCCGGACTATCCCAAAGAATGGCGGCGCAGCCTTCCGGTGAAATGACCGAATAGACCGAGTGCTCCAACATCAAGACACGGTCGGCGACGCCGAGGGCCAAGGCCCCGCCGCTTCCTCCTTCGCCGATCACCACGGCTAGGATCGGAACGGTCAACCGAGACATAACGAACAAATTCCGCGCGATGGCTTCCGCTTGCCCGCGTTCCTCGGCCCCGATACCGGGATAGGCGCCTGGGGTATCAATAAACGTGATAATCGGGCGATGAAACTTTTCCGCCATCTTCATGAGGCGGATCGCTTTGCGATAGCCTTCGGGATTGGGCATGCCGAAGTTCCGTTGCATACGTTCCTTCAGCGTCTTGCCTTTCTGGTGACCGATCATCATCACGGGACGGTCGTTGAATCGGGCAAATCCTCCCACAATAGCCCGGTCGTCGCCGAACACACGATCTCCATGGAACTCAAGAAAATCACGAGTCAGCTCGCCGATATAGTCTAATGTACTTGGACGTTGGGGGTGGCGGGCGAGCTGCGTGCGTTGCCAGGGAGTGAGGTTCTTGTAGAGATCGTGTTCAACCTGGGCAAGCTTCGCACGAAGCTTCCGAATGTCGTTTTGGGATGACGTCTTACCGCCGATAGCGGCGGTAGAGAGTTTTTCAATTTTCTCTTCGATCTCTCGGATCGGCTTTTCAAACTCGAGGTAATCGCGCATAGACCTTCAACAATCCCATCCACGCATGCATGAATATGGTAAGGAGGTTCTGAACTTGTTCCCTAGATCGCTCTTTAGGATAGCAAAGAAAGGGCCCCTTTGCCTAGCACTTCTTCAACATCCGAAATAAAGTGGTCGCTCGGACAGACCGTCAGGTGCGGCAATGGAGCGGTTTCCGCTTCGAGGGTGTTCTCGGTTCGGACCGACATCGAAATCATAGTCCCTCCGGGATGCCTCCGAAGCACCTCAAGCAAGCGAGGCAGCTGATCCCGCACGTCGGGACGATCGGTGAGGCGGATCCGAATGCGTTTGATGGACTGAGCCTGCACCTCGGCCAACGGCTCAATCTTGCTGCCGCGGATTTTCGTGCCTTTGTCGCCGCGATCGATGGTCCCGGTCACCCGGACGATCCGTTCCGGTGCGATCAGCTCGCCGGCCATCTTAAAGAGATCGGGAAAGACGATGACTTCGGCTGTGCCGTGTAAATCTTCGACGGTCAGGTAGGCCATGCGATCGCCTTTTTTAGTCAGCATCGATTTGACCGCGGCGATGATGCCGCAGAGTTTCACTTCGCGATTGTCGGGACAATCCTTCAAGCCGATCGTCGATGTGGTGGACAGCACGCCGAGCGTCGCTTCGTACCGAGTGAGGGGATGGGCGGAAATATAGAATCCAGTTAACTCACGCTCGTACTTGAGGCGCTGGGCCTGGTCCCATTCGGCGATCGACGGTAATCCAGGTGTGGGGAGTGGCACCGAAGCACTGTGTCCATTGAGTTCCTCGCCGAAGATACTGATCTGCCCCTGCGCGCGTTCTCGCTGGACTGCCGCGCCTTCCTCAACCGCTTGATCGAGCACCGCCATCAATTGTGCGCGCTTCGCCCCGGTAGAATCGAACGCACCGGCCTTGATCAGGCCTTCTAACATCCGCTTATTGACTTTGTGCAAGTCGATGCGTCGGCAAAAATCAAAGAAGGATCCAAATGGGCCGGTCTGCGATCGTACTTCGAGGACTGACTCGATCGCACCTTCCCCGACGTTCTTGATGGCCGCCAACCCGAACCGGATAGCGCCGTCAGCCACGGCAAAGTGCGTGTGACTGGCGTTCACGTCAGGCCCTAATACCTTGATGCCAAGGTCTCGACAGTCGGTGAAATAGCCGACGAGTTTGTCCTGGTTGCCCATATCGGTCGTCATGAGTGCCGCCATGAATTCCGTCGGGTAGTGTGCCTTCAAGTAAGCGGTTTGGTAACAAACGACCGCATAGGCGGCGGCATGCGACTTATTAAACCCGTATCCGGCGAACTTCTGGATCAACTCGTAGAGTTTTTCGGCCTTTTTCTCGGGGATCTTGTTCTGCCGCGCGCCTTCGATGAATTGGACGCGCAGCTTTTCCATTTCCTCCGGTTTCTTTTTTCCCATCGCGCGACGAAGAATATCGGCTTGTCCAAGGGAGAAGCCGGCCACCTTATTGGCAATGGCCATAACCTGCTCTTGGTAAACGATCACGCCATAGGTATCTTTGAGGATCGGCTCCAACTCCGGTGCCTCATAGGTGATGGGTACCTTACCCTGTTTACGTTTGATGAAATCAGGAATGAGATCCATTGGGCCAGGCCGATAAAGTGCGATGATCGCGATGATATCCTCGAATCGATCGGGCTTTAGTCCCGTGAGCAGATCTCGCATGCCCGAACTTTCCAACTGGAAGAGTCCCGTCGTTTTGCCAGAACTCAGCAGGGCAAACGTGGGGAGGTCATCAAATGGCACCTGATCGATCACCAGTGTAGGCATGTCGGGGTGGGTCTGGTTGATCAACGTCTCAGCTCGCCGGATCATCGTGAGGGTCTTGAGCCCGAGGAAATCGAATTTCACCAAACCGATCTTCTCGACATCTCCCATCGAATATTGGGTCACAATTTCGTCGTTGGCGCCCTTGTAGAGCGGAACGTGGTCCGTAAGCGGACCTTCGGAGATGACGATGCCGGCGGCATGGGTCGAGGCGTGGCGAGCCAGCCCTTCAAGCGATCGGGCATTCGTCATCAGCTCGTTGACCTTGGGATCGGTTTCGACCAACTCGCGGAGGCGCGGTTCAGTCTCCAAGGCTTGCTGGAGAGAAATGTTCAGCTGATTGGGTACAAGCTTGGCTACTTTATCTGCGTCGGCGTACGACATTTCCAGCACGCGTCCGACATCGCGGATCGCGGCTTTTGCGCCAAGCGTCCCGAACGTAATGATCTGAGCGACATGGTCGGTGCCGTACTTGTCGACGACGTAGTTAATCACCTCACCGCGCCGATCCATGCAAAAATCCATATCGATATCCGGGAGAGAGACGCGTTCAGGATTCAAGAAACGCTCGAATAAGAGCGTGTATACCAATGGATCAAGATCGGTAATCCGTAACGCATAGGCCACTAAACTGCCGGCTGCTGAACCGCGACCTGGGCCCACAGGAATGCGTTGGGACCGGGCAAACCGAATGATGTCCCAGACGATGAGGAAGTAGCCGGCAAACCCCATCGAGCAAATCACCATCAGCTCTTCCCTCAGGCGCTGTTCGTATACAGCCGATGCGATCCGGCTCGGTCGTTCCTGTAAACGCTCGCGAAGACCGTCGATAGCCAGATGTTCGAGGTAGGATTCACGATCTTTGAATGCGTCCGGAACTCGATATTGCGGGAGATGTGTTTGATTCAACGGGAGCGTAAGGTCGCAATGGTCGGCAATCCGGCAGGTATTCATCACGGCGCCTGGAAATTCTGCGAAGGCCGGGGCGATCTCCTCCGTCGATTTGACGTAGAGCTGATCCGTATCGAATTTCATCCGGTTGGGATCGCTGACAGTCTTGCCGGTCTGGAGGCACAGCATCAGTTCATGTGGCCGCGCGTCTTCCTTATTAAGATAGTGACAATCGTTGGTTCCGGCCAGAGGAATTCCGAGTTTCTTGTGAATGTCTATGAGCCCGGCATTGGCTACGCGCTGATGATCGAGACCGTTCGCCTGGACCTCGAGATAGAAATGGTCCTTCCCGAAGATTTCTTGAAACTCCCCAGCGACCGCCATGGCGCCATCCATATCTTTTTGGCCGATGAGGTAGGGGATTTCTCCGCTCAAACACCCGGAGAGCGCGATAATGCCCTCGTGATGCAGCCTAAGAAGCTCCTTGTCAATCCGTGGCTTGTAATAGAATCCCTCAAGATACCCTTTACTGACTAACTTAATGAGATTCTGATAGCCGGTCAGGTTTCGCGCCAATAGGATGAGGTGATAGTAGTCGTTGTGTGCGAGTCCACTATCCTTCTTCGCGTGACGACTTCCGAGCGCCATGTAGGCTTCACACCCGATGATCGGCTTGACCCCCACGTCCTTCGCTTTGCGATAAAATTCAACCGCGCCGAACATGTTGCCATGGTCGGTCATGGCCACCGCGGGCTGGTTGAAGGACTTGATCTGGCGAACAAGCGGCTCGATCTGGTTTGCGCCGTCGAGGAGACTGAATTGGGTGTGGAGATGAAGATGGACGAAGGACGAAGCCATCGTGAGATTTTATGGGGATGGAGAAGGGAAGTCAAACGGTGGAGGACGGAGTTGATAAGAGTATCACCTCAATAGGCCCTTCTTCTAATCAGAAAGGGACTCCGCGACTCGTAACGACCGTGATCCTGTTAATCCTCTATCTTCTTTTTCGAGTTGCACGTCTCGAGTTGCACGTCTAAGGTAATGCTCATCCATGAAGCTCGCCATCATCGCCGAATATGATCCGGACTTCGAACCACATGTGCAAACCGATGCGGCAATCGCCCATTCTGCGTCTGCGCTGGGACTCGACGTGCAGTCCGAGTGGATCTCAACGGCTGACGTCAGCATCACATCCCTTTCGGAATTTGATGGGATTTGGTTTGCACCAGGAAGTCCCTACCGGAACCTGAGCCGCACACTGGACGCCATACGGTTTGCTCGGGAACACGATGTACCGACGTTCGGCACCTGTGGAGGGTATCAGCATATGGTTATTGAATTCGCGCGCAACGTCGTAGGGATTCGTGATGCCCAACACGAGGAATATGAGCCGTACGCCTCTTGCCTGATTGTGTCGCGACTGGATTGTTCTCTTGTTGGTCATGAGCTGGGGATCTTGCTCGCTCCCGGATCAAGAACTGCAGCGGCCTATAGGGCAGCCCAGATCATTGAACGCTACTACTGTAACTTTGGCGTCAATCCTGACTATGTCAATCAGATCTCTCTTGCTGGTTTTAACCTGGTGGGGATGGATGCCGAGGGTGAGTGCCGCGTGATGGAACTCCCTCAACATCGTTTCTTCGTTGGGACACTGTTTGTTCCGCAAGCGAGATCGCAAGCTGGTGAGCCACATCCGTTGGTCAACGCATTCCTGCTAGCAGCCGCGCGTTAACCAGAGGCTCGGGTAATTCTAGGGGCAGCGAAGGGATTACGGTAGATCTGGTAGAGAACGTGCCTCTTTGTGATCACACCAGAAGCGGGCTTAAGTTGAATGACTAAAGCTTCTCTCCATATTTTCGGAAGTGCTGCTTCTTGGCGTCTGCGATCCAATTCTCCCGTTTAATCCGATCGGGATCGGTCTCAAGTTTCTTTGAGATCTTCTTGATATCGTCCGGTTTCCAACGAGCAATTTGGATAAATGTGTAGGTGCCCAGTTTGTTAAGGGTCTGCGCGAAGACAGGCCCGATCCCGTTGATCTTTTGAAGATCGTCTTTCTGAATATCCTTCCCATTACCGGATTTGGGTTGGGCGGTAGAAGCATGTTTCTCCGCACCATTTGGACGAGCCTGAGATAATTCGGACGTTGCTGAGACTGCTTTCGTCATAGGGCTGGTTTTCGCAGTAGAAGCTACCTTGGTATTGACACCAGGAGATGGTTTACCGCTAAGGGCGGCCTTGGCAATAGGCTCAGCTTTGGTGTTGGATGCGAGGCTGGGTTTCGCCTGTTCGACGTGAGAGTCTTGCCCTGAGCCGTTTTGATGCCTCTTCGGAGCACTCGTGGTGTTCGGAGCTGGCTGAGTACCGGGGACGGATTTGGAAACCGGACTTGCTTTGAGCGCGGTAGGTCCTTTCGGTGACGCGGCTGCCTCGGTACGGAGTTCAGTTTGCATCTCTCTCAGTCGCTTGCGAAGGCGATTGATCTGCTCATCTTTCTCCGGAATACGTTGAACGTCCGCGGCCAAGCTTTGGCGTGCAGACTCAAGATCTTGCAGCTGGCGCTGGAGACGCGCGATCTGTTCATCTCGCTCATGGAGTTGAAGTTCTGCGAGTCGATGTTGCTCGCGGAGTTGGTCATGCGCGTCGGACTCTTTTTGGAATTTACTGATTTGCCCTTCATGATCGCGGACGGTGCGGGTGAGTCTTTTCTCCCATTCTTTAATTTCTGATTCCTTTTCTTTCAGGAGATGGTTGACCGGCACAAGCTTTTCAATTTTCCGATCGCGTTCGGCGAGTGCCCGTTCAATTTCCTGGATGGTGCCGCGATGGGCGGCTTCGCGGTCGCTGAGCTCGACTTCCAGTTGATGCACGCGGTCTTGCGTGGCGCCTAACTTGTCTATCTGGGCGCGAAGGTGGTCGTGGTCGGCAAGACCTTCGCTGAGTTGGGCGATGTGCTCGCGCAGAACACGGATTTCCTCTTTCAGCACGTCCTGGGCCTGTTCGGCAGCGTGACAGGCTTGCTGGGCTTCGTGAAGCTTCTCTACCTGAGCGGCGGCACTGGTATCGAAGTTGGCGATCCGTTGATCACGCTCGACGATAGATCCTTCAAGCTGCTGAATGGTGGCGCGATGGGCGGCTTCGCGGTCGCTGAGCTCGACTTCCAGTTGATGGACGCGGTCTCGCACAGAGTCAAGTTTCTTTATCTGAGTACGAAGGCGGTCGCGCTCGGCGAGGCCTTCATTGAGTTGGGTGATGTGGTCGCGCAACACCCGAATCTCTTCTTTTAACACCTCCTGGGTCTGTTCGGTGGTGTGACGAGCCTGCTGAGCCTCCTGGAGTTCTTCTGCCTGGGTGGCGGCACTCGCATCGAGGTTCGTAATCCGCTGGTCGCGCTCAGCGAGGCCTTCAGTGAGTTGGGCGATGTGGTCGCGCAAGGTCCGGATCTCTTCTTTCAACCCCTCCTGAGCCTGTTCGGCGACATGACGAGCCTGCTGGGCCTCACGGAGTTCTTCCAACTGAGCCGTGACATTCGTATCGAGCTTACTGATCCGCCGGTCTCGTTCGGCAATAGTCCGTTCGAGTTGTTGGATGGTGCCACGATGGGCGGCTTCGCGGTCGCTGAGCTCGACCTCCAGTTGATGCACACGGTCTTGCGTGGAATCCAACTTTGCGACCTGGGCACGAAGGCGGTCGCGGTCGGCGAGGCCTTCGCTGAGTTGGGCGATATGTTCACGCAGTACGCGGATCTCTTCTTTTAATACCGCTTGAGCCTGTTCGGCAGCGTGACAGGCTTGCTGGGCCCCGCGGAGCTCATCGAGCTGAGCAGCGGCATTTGTATCAAAGTTGGCAATCCGCTGGTCGCGTTCCGCAATGGCCTGGTCGAGTTGCTGGATGGCGCTTCGATGGGCGGCTTCCCGGTCACCTAATTCGATCTCCAGTTGATGTACGCGATCTTGCATGGAATCGAGCTTCCCCACCTGGGTGCGGAGCCGATCGCGGTCGGCGAGACCGTCGTTGAGTTGCTCGATATGCGCACGCAGAACCCGGATTTCCTCCTTCAGCACGTCCTGAGCTTGTTCGGCGGCGTGACGAGCCTGCTGGGCATCACGAAGCTTCTCGACTTGAGCGGCGACACTTGCATCAAAGTTGCTGATCCGCTTGTCGCGGTCGGCGAGGGCTCGTTCGAGTTGCTGAATCGCGCTCCGGTGGGCAGCTTCTCGGTCACTGAACTCGACTTCCAATCGGTGCACGCGGTCTTGCGCCGCTCCCATCTTCTCCAGCTGGGTACGGAGATAGTTCCGATCGGTGAGGCCTTCGTTGAGTTGGGTGATGTGGTCGCGCAGGACTCGGATCTCTTCCTTCAGCACGTCCTGAGCTTGTTCGGCGGCGTGACGAGCCTGCTGGGCTCCACGGAGTTCTTCCGCCTGGTCGGAAATGATCAAATTGAGATCGGTCATGCGTTGGCGGACCATATCGGCTTCTGCTTCCATGGCGGTCACTCGACTAGACCGTGCAGCCAATTCCGATTCAAGCGCCTTCATCTGTTCGGTCCGCGTGCTGAGCTCGCGTTGGACGGAGGTGGCTGTGCTCTCAGACGCCATAATTTTCTGTTCGAGAATCTGCATCGCCGCCGTCTTGACCTTCAAATCATGCGAGGTCGTCTCCAGCGCCCGTTCCTTTGTGCGCAAGTGATTGACGAGCTCCTGGTACTGTTGTTCAAGCGAATCTTTGGGGGGCGTCTGCAACCATTTACTCAGTGTGCTCATAAGTCACTCATTTCCTTGCTGTGGGTAATTCGATCGGTTGAGGGAGAATGGGAGGGCCTGGCGATGGTTCCCATCTGAAGAGACAGCCCACTCGGACCATGGCTGATTGCAGTCACTAGAAGCGTGAACGCTGAGTTGCGAGGAAGGAGGTTGCGCGATACACACCCCGGCGAGGAGTTCAATACTAATGACCCCGCCGGTCAGAATTGCCGCACGCCTCATGAGATCGGTCCGCTATGGTTGATAGGCCTACTATACGATGCGTCACGGTACCATATTTCATGACCGATGTACTAGGATGAAATCTACCTCGCCAAGCATGTGACACAGGCAGCGCACCCAGTTGTCATCGACCGATTAGGGGCTGAATTTGGTGAGATGCCAGGGAGACCGTGCAGGCGAGGAGGGCTTCAGGCATAAGGAAAGGGTACCGTAATGCGTGTGGGGGTGAATCACATGAAGGATATCGGTAAGGTGAGATTTGGGCCCACACCAGGTGGGTGAGCCCGCCCATAGACCCGAGGCTAGCGGTACACTGTCTGATGATCTTCCTTGCGTCTCTTGAGGTTGGTCCCGATGCGAGAACGTTCGTTCTCATACCCCACCGCAGTAAAGTACAGGGCGCGATCGAAGAACTGGTTCAGGAGATGCATCAGCTCTAGCTCTCCATGTAACTCCACGGCGCTGTCGGATAATCCCTCCCGCTGGACGAAGGCGCACATGTGCTCCTTTGTGGCGGTAATGGCCCAGAGGAAGTGGCTATAGGCCACGCCTTGCGCAGCCCGCCGAGCGCCGAGTTCCGTGTAGCGCTGCTCAATCTCGGCTTCAGTCATATGCATCAGCCAGTTACTCAAATTGTCGTAGATCTCGCGGGTACGGGATCGAAGTTCATCTGGAGGGACTTTGTGGAGGTCACTGCAGCGGGGAGAGTTCCACACCTTTTCGCTGAGCTCCCGGGCGAGTTGCTCGGAGTTCTTCTCGATCAGTTTCACCAATCGGCCAGCCAGCATGGCACACCTCCTTGGTTAGGTTTATTAGGTTTAGTGGGTACGGTAGGGGAATGTACGTCCTCCTCGTTGCGGCCTGAAGTTACCCGATTGTGAGGACCGGCGTCAATAATGCGTCCGTACCGTCTCTGAACGTGCCTTGCACTTGCCGGATTCATTTGTTAATCTTCGCCCGCCTAACAGCACAAAACGCAGCGTAACCATCCAATTTTGCATACAATTCGAAGGAGTCGAACATGGCCGGCATCAAGCGGGCATTGATGAGTGTTTCGGATAAGACCGGAATCGTTGAGATGGCGAAGGAATTGGAAGGGCTCGGCGCCGAGATCCTGTCTACTGGGGGTACGGCAAAGGCCCTTCGTGAGGCTGGCGTGAAGGTGACCGATGTCGCTGCCTACACCGGTTCCCCAGAAATTCTCGACGGACGGGTGAAAACGTTGCATCCAAAGATTCACGGCGGTTTACTGGGCAGGCGATCTGTCCAATCCCATCTTGACCAGATGAAGCAACATGGGATCGGCCCCATCGATGTCGTGGTGGTGAATCTCTACCCGTTCGAAGCGACGATCGCCAAGCCGGATTGCCGTTTTGAGGATGCCATTGAAAATATCGACATCGGTGGACCATCGATGTTGCGATCAGCCGCCAAGAATCATGACGATGTGTTGGTGGTGGTGGATCCTGCCGACTACGCACGGGTAGTTGACGCGGTGAAGGGCAATACGGCAACGGCGGCCTTGCGCCGGGAGCTGGCGATGAAGGTGTTTCAACACACGGCGCGCTATGACGGATTGATTGCCACGTATTTGGAAAAGCAGGCGCATGGCGAAGAAGTGAAGTTCCCGAAGGTATTGTCGCTACAGTTTGAATTGGCCGAAACATTGCGGTATGGGGAGAATCCTCACCAGCAGGGCGCGTTCTACCGTGAACGGTACAATAGCGAGCCGTCAGTGTCAGCCGGCAAGATCCTTCATGGCAAGGCTATGTCCTACAACAATTTCCTTGATGCCAATTCCGCGTTGGAATTGGTGAAGGAATATGATGAGACGGCCGTTGCCATCATCAAGCACAACAATCCTTGCGGCGTGGCCCTTGGTACGACTCCGGTCGAGGCCTACGTCAAGGCACGAGAGACCGATCCCGTGTCGGCCTTCGGCGGCGTGATCGCCTTCAATCGGATCGTAGACATGGCGGCGGCAAAGGAAATCACCTCTACCTTCGTTGAGGTGGTGATCGCTCCCGGGTTCGCTGAGGATGCGTTGGCTGAACTCAAACGCAAGAAGGATCTCCGCTTGCTGGATGTGGGCGCGCTAACAAAAGTGAAACAGGAAGGATTCGATCTGAAGAAACTCGTGGGTGGGCTGATCGTGCAGGACCGTGATCTTGGTGTGTTGACTGACCTCCGTGCGCTGTCGGTGCCGACGGTCCGTAAGCCGACGGACGAAGAGTATGCCGCCTGTGCGTTTGCCTGGAAGGTCTGCAAACACGTCAAATCAAACGCCATTATTTACGCTAAGCCCGGGCAGACGGTGGGCATCGGAGCAGGGCAGATGAGCCGAGTGGATTCTGTGAAGTTAGCGGCGATGAAGGCGCAGATGCCGGTGAAGGGCTGCGTCATGGCGTCGGATGCGTTCTTCCCGTTCCGTGACGGCCTCGATGCTGCGGCGCAAGCCGGTATTACCGCTGTCATTCAACCAGGGGGGTCGATTCGAGATTCTGAAGTCGTGAAGGCGGCAGATGAACATGGGATGGCGATGATTCTCACCGGTATGCGCCACTTCCGCCACTGATCGGATGCTGAAACCTGGCCCCCAGCTTCGTTCTCGGCTCGAAAAAATCCTCAACGTAGCCCAGAGGCTACGCCTCCGGCTTTTTCCCGCCTGCGGCCTCGTTGGCTGACCTGTTTGAGCATTCTCACGATGTAACTTAGGAGACATCGACCTGTGAAAATCCTTGTTGTCGGCGGTGGCGGGCGGGAGCACGCGATTGTGTGGAAGCTGGCGCAGAGTCCGCGTAAGCCTACCCTCTATTGCGCTCCTGGGAATGCGGGGATTTCCTCGTTAGCGACCTGTGTCCCGATCAAAGCCAATGATCTTCACGGTCTGAAACAGTTCGTGCTTCAAGAGCAGATTGACCTGACGGTCATTGGCCCTGAGGTGCCGCTTGCACTGGGTGTTGTAGACGAATTCCGCAAATCGAGGCTCAAGATTTTCGGACCGACGAGGAATGCGGCTCGCTTGGAAGCCAGCAAGATCTTTTCCAAAGAAGTCATGGCTCAAGCCAAGATCAGAACTGCTCAGGCCAAAAGTTTTGAACAGGCGGCTGAGGCCCTGGCCTATGTCGAGCAGCATGAACTTCCGGTTGTAATCAAGGCAGACGGACTGGCACAAGGGAAAGGTGTGATCATCGCAACCACGCGCAATCACGCGAAGCAGGCGATTGTGGATGCCATGGAAAAATCCGTCTTTGGCCGGGCTGGTCAGCGGGTGTTGATCGAACAGTTTTTGGACGGCGAAGAGCTGACGATCATGGCTTTCACAGACGGCAACGTCGTGGTACCGATGCCGCCCGCACAAGATCACAAACGAGTCGGTGATGGTGACACTGGGTTGAATACAGGAGGGATGGGCGCCTATTGCCCTGCACCGCTCGGAACACCTGAGCTCCAGGATCACGTCGTTCGCGAGGTCTTACAGCCGATGGTCGATACGATGGCGCGTCTCGGTTCCCCATTCCAAGGTATCTTGTATGCGGGACTGATGGTCGTGAAAGGAACGCCGTACGTCCTGGAGTTCAATGCACGTATGGGCGACCCTGAGGCCCAGGTGGTGTTGCCCCTCCTCAAGACCGATCTGGTCGATGTCATCGAGGCGGTGGTTGAACATCGGCTTGATCAACTCCCCGTTGAATGGTCTCGCGAGACTGCCGTGTGTGTTGTGATGGCCTCAGGAGGCTACCCTGGTTCGTACCGGCAGGGGGTGATGATTCGAGGCCTTCCTCCATCGACCTCCGCTACATCCATGGTATTTCATGCCGGCACATCTCGGCAAGGAAACGAGATCGTCACAGCCGGGGGCCGCGTGCTTGGTATCGTAGGTCGGGGGCCAACGCTTTCGGATGCGCAGCGCGAGGCCTATCGGATCGTGAACGCGATCTCCTTCGAAGGGTGCCATTTCCGGACAGACATTGCACATCGTGCGTTCAAGATGTAACGAAGCTTCGATCGACTCTCGCTGAACCATTCTGTTTTTTACCCCACGTTCTCAGTGCAGTTTTCGTGCGTAACCACGACTAGGGATGAATAGACGGAGCCGATCTTCTGCGATGGCAGAATCGATCGATCTGCTACAATGCGTCGAGTCACATACCGACAGGAACATGGGTGAGACTCGTGTGTCGATCGCGAGGGGTATTTCGATCCTAAGTAATGAAAGGGGGGCTCACTGTATGACGATGACCAGCCATTCGAGTCGGGGCATGTGCGCAGTTGTCGGCGTGAGTCTCATCCTTGCAGGATGTGACTATTGGCCGCCGGCCCTACAGGCTCAGATCGAACAAATGCGATCAGAAACACAAACGCTGGCGATAGAAAAAGCGCAGCTGCAAGGACAGATCTCAGACTTGTCGAAAACGAGACAGGAATTTCAGAGTCAGGTGGACGAACTGAACCGGATGAATCGTGAAAAAAGCGCGATGATCATGAGCCTTCAGCAACAGCTGGATAGGGCTCGTGCAAAATCCATGAAATCGATGGCTTCCAAATCCTCACCGCGAAAAACTTCCGCGCGATCGACGGCGAAGTCTGCTAGCCAGACACCGAAACGCACCCTCAAGACACCACCCACGAAACAATCTGTATCGAAAGGAGTCGGTGCACGGTAGTGCACCACGTGCCGTTACGATGATGAGGAAGACGTAGTTGTACCGGATGGTGCGGTTGATGGTGCCGCGGGGGCTGCTGTCGCAGGGGCCGTTGCGGGCGTAGACGACGGTGTGGCGCTCGTCGCTGCGGGGGATGCAGGTTCTTTTTTCTCACCTGTGCCCCCCGTTCCACTAGTTTCACCCCCGGTGCTTGACGGAGGCTTCAGCTTGTCGGAGTAATCGGTCACATACCACCCACTCCCTTTGAACATGATTCCAGGCGAGGAAATCAGTCGCCGAACAGCGCTCCCGCAGCGTTCACAGATGCTGAGGGGATCATCTTTTATGCTCTGTTTCACTTCAAAGCGATACGCACAGCTCTCACACTGATATTCGTAAATCGGCACGGTTTCCCTCCCTTGCGCGTGGCCCTTTCATGGGCGTTCAACTACAGATCATCGTAACTTCGCCAACGCCTGCTCAAGGCGTTCAAGGCCTCGTGTAATTGTTGTCGTGCTGGTCGCATATGAGAGCCGCAGATGTTCTCGACTCCCGAATGGCTCTCCAGGGACCACCGCGATTTGGGCTTCGTTCAACAGGTACTGCGCCACATCATTCGGTGTCTTCAGCATACCTGAGGGGCCCTGTTTTCCCAATACTCCTTTGATATTTGGAAATGCATAAAATGCCCCTTGCGGCATCCGACAGGATACACCCGATATTTTGTTTAGTCCGTTCACGATCGCAGTCCGCCGCTGGGAAAACTCCTCCACCATTTTGGCGGTGAACGGTTCTCCCAAACGCAGAGCGGCAACGGCGGCTTTTTGGGAGATCGAGCAGGGATTGGAGGTGCTCTGGCTTTGAATATTGGCCATCGCGGTGATCAAGTCTTTAGGGCCGGCCGCGTATCCGATCCTCCAGCCGGTCATGGCGTAGGCTTTTGAAACCCCGTTAACAATGACGGTTCGAGCAGCGATTTCGCGCCCCAACGAGGCAATGCTGACATGAGTGGCTCCGTCGTAGAGCACCTTTTCATAGATTTCATCGGAAACTACGAGGAGATCGTGCCGGATCGCTACTGAGGCAATTTCCTCCAGCGTTGCCCGATCGTAGGCTGCCCCAGTCGGGTTGCATGGACTATTGATAAGAATAGCTTTGGTTCGCGGCGTGATGAGTGGTTCGAGCGCAGCAGCATGGACAGCGTACCCATCGTCTTCGTTGGTAGTCAGGAGAATCGGTGTCGCATCGTTCAAGAGGGCTTGGTCTGAATAGGACACCCAGTAGGGAATTGGAATGATGATCTCGTCGCCCGCTTCGAGTAAGGCTTCCGCGAGGTTGTACAATGAGTGTTTGGCTCCGCAGGACACCAGGATCTGAGATTTGTCATAGCGCACTCCGAGCTCGACTCGCAGCTTGTCCGCGATGGCCTCGCGCAACTCATCGATTCCAGACGAAGGTGTATATTTTGTAAACCCGGCACGAATGGCCTCTTCGGCAGCTGCCTTCACCGGTTCAGGTGTGTCGAAGTCCGGTTCCCCAGCTGAGAAATCGATGACATCCACCCCTTGTGCCGCCATGGCTTTCGCCTTGGCTGCCATCGCGAGCGTGGGGGAAGGGGCGATACGGCTGACGCGGGCAGCAAGCTTCATGGCTTTCGCCTCTCAATGCGATCTTGGAGGAGTCGTGCGACATCTGGGTGGAGAAACTCCGCTAGGTTTCCACCATGGCGCGCTACTTCTTTGATGATCGTGGAAGATAAGTAGGAATATTCCTCGCTGGGCATCAGAAACACGGTCTCTACGGTTTCGGCCAGCTTCCGGTTGATCAAGGCCATTTGAAATTCATGTTCAAAGTCTGAAATAGCTCGCAGACCACGAATAATGGCGTGAGCACCGGAACGCTCGACATAGTCGACTAAGAGCCCCTCGAATGCTGTGACATCGACCTGTTCAAGATCCTTCATCACCAGCTTGACCATCTCAAGGCGTTCCGTCAGATTGAAGAGTGGATGCTTGGATGGGTTTGGAGCCACGGCGACAACAACCTTATCGAACACACGGAGGCTGCGGGTAATGATGTCGGTGTGACCATGGGTAATGGGGTCGAATGTGCCGGGGTAGATACCGATCTTCATGGTCGTACAGTAGAGGGACCGGAGTAGACGGAGAGCATAGTATCTCCGTATCGATACCGGCGTAGGAAGTGCGTGCCTCCTAGGACCACGGGCAAGGTTGTTCGGGTTGCGTGCTCGATCACCAACCAGGCGTCGGCCGCAAAGAGTCGGTCGGTGACCGGATCGGCAAGCAATGTTGATAACTTTAGGGCATCCGCATAGGGAGGGTCGGCAAAGACGATATCGTAGGGACCGCTCCATTGACTAGGGTTGCAAAGAAACTCTTCGACGGCGTGAGGCCGCAGAGAACAGGCATCGCCGGTACGACAGATCTCCATATTCTGCCTAAGCAGTTTCAAGGCCTCACTGTCGACTTCCACGGAGGTCACATGAGCCGCTCCACGGCTTAATGCTTCGATGCTCACAGCCCCCGTTCCTGCATAGAGGTCTAACATGCGACTATGTGCGAGCCGATTCCCAAGTATTGAAAACAGAGCTTCTCGAACCCGATCTGAGGTTGGACGCACGTGGTGCGTCCGGGGTGTGTAGAGTCGCCGACCTTTATTGGTACCTGCGATCACACGCATACCAGCCAATATTACCCTGGGTGGAAGACTCTAACATAGCGTTTTTGTGAGGGTCAAGGAATGTAGAATGAGTAAAGGAGAGCACAGTTAGGACATGAATAGCAGTTGCGAAGCGTATGGTAGAGGGATGGATTGTTTGTATAGATGGAGAGAGGCTCTCGAGCCTCTTTTGACGGCCTTGTCGATGAAGACTATGAAGACTATAATGCAGACGCTTTCAGAGCAGCGTTAAAAAATGATCTCCGAGCGACGAATCATCCCCGTGCTGGTTCGAATACAGAGCCTGAGACAGAAAGCAATCTACCGAGTGGTTACTGTGTGAGATTCTCGAGCTGCAAGGCTCTTTCTGCGATTGTTGGAAATCGTGCGGTCAATAATGGCGCCACAATTGATGCACTTCCATGCGTAGAAGACCAGAAAAAAGTCTGAAAACCGTTCCAGCATCATCATCCCCTTACACTTCGGACATTCCATTGAGTCCTCCTCTGGTGGTTGCGTGCACTGCTGGGGGCGAATCATAAGCAAGAGCTGCACCAATTTGTCACCTGTCAGTATTTCAACAGGTTATGAACTACGTATTTGTCATCAGTCGGCAATTTCGGCGTCCTTGACGGTACAAAAGCGTCCGGCCCGTCAACTTTTTGTCCAAGGAAGGGTGTCATGGCGGAGTCGAATGATCACAAGCGGGGCATTGTCCACTGGCCTGAAACCGAACGTCCTCGCGAGCGTCTTCTGGCAAAAGGGGCAGAGGCCCTCTCAGATGCGCATCTCCTGGCCATCCTGTTAAGGACCGGCAGGCGGGATTCCTCCGCGGTTCAGGTGGCCATCGAGCTCCTTGATCGCATGGGAGGTTTGGGTGGGATCGTCGCATGCGGCATTGAGGAACTGTGCGCCGTTCCGGGGATCGGTCGTGCCAAGGCGGCTCAACTCAAGGCGGCACTTGCGATAGGACGGCGTTCTCTGTCGGTTCCGCTCTCGACTGGTATGAGGATTTCGTCGAGTGCCGACCTCTTCAAGCATTTTCATCCTGTTCTCCGCGACGTAAAACATGAACTCTTTAAAGTTGTGCTTCTTGACGCCAAGAACACGGTTGTCAAAGAAGCGACGGTGTCCGAAGGCAGTCTGACGCTCAGCATCGTCCATCCACGGGAAGTCTTCGCACTCGCCGTGCGCGAATCGGCGGCCGCCGTCATCTTTCTTCATAATCATCCAAGCGGAGATCCCACACCTAGCCTGGAGGATCGACACCTGACCGATCGATTGGTGGCGGCAGGGAGCGTCTTAGGGATCCGCGTGTTGGACCATCTCATCATTGGCGATGGCCGGTACCTCAGTTTTGCTGATGAGGGATGGCTGGTGGGGCCGCGAGACGAGAAAGAAGGCGTAGAAGGGTAGAGGGTTGATCGCAGATCACATCGCTTCACTGTGAGGACGTCAATGAACTAACCAATTCCACTCTCAACCGGAGGGCCTGCCATGGAAAGCACACGCGAAGAGCCCATCAGAAATGTGGCGATCGTATCCAGTGCTGGGGCCGGAAAAACATCACTGTGTGAAGCCTTACTGTACATCGGTGGAGTGATTCCCTCCATGGGTTCTGTGACGGAAGGGACGACCGTCTCAGATTTTGAACCGGAAGCACTCCGTCATCGTACCTCGACCAGCACCAGCCTTCTCCAATTCAGTTGGAATCACACCCGTATCAACCTGATCGATCCACCCGGGGCGCTTGATCTTCTTGGCGAACCGATGGCGGCGCTGCACGCCGTCGATGCAGTCATTATTGTTGTGGGAGGGAGCATCGGTGTGAGAACAGAACTGGCGCGACTCTGGCTAAGCATCATGGATCGACAGCTTCCCTGCCTTTTCTTCGTGAATGGACTCGACAGGGAAAGGGCATCTTTTGAAACTGTGCTGGAAACCTGTTGCGAACACTTTGGCTCGACTCCCATCCCCTTGACGGTGCCGGTCTATCTGGGGACGACGATCGACGGGGTCTACGATATCAGGCATAAGACCATCATTCGATCGAAGCCAACATGTTCCAACGTCGAACAGCATCCAATTGAGACCGATCAGCAGGAACTCGTCACACACGCGCACAAGCAGCTGGTGGAGGCAGTGGCTGAAACCGATGAACTCCTTCTTGATCGGTACCTATCACAGGGGGAGCTGACGCAAGAAGAGCTGTTGAACGGGTTGCGGCGTGGAACTCAAGAAAGGCGACTGATCCCAACCTATGCCGGATCTGCCACTCAGAATATCGGAGTCTGGTCACTCTTGGATGCGCTGGTGGCAGTGCTGCCTTCACCCGGAGAACGTGGAGGAAATCGGCCATGGCAAGGAATGCATCCCGAGACCAACGAAACGCTCGAACGGAAGGGGACTGCCGAAGAGCCCTTTTCAGCGTACATCTTTAAGACCCTCATCGATCCGTTCGTTGGACGACTGTCGTATTGTCGTGTGTTGTCGGGAACTGTTCAGGCTGATGCGGCAGTGTGGAATTCGTCACGACAAGGACGAGAAAAACTCGGGCATTTCTACAAGGTGTTGGGTAAGCGTCATGTGTCGGTTGATTCCGCAAGAGCCGGTGATATTGTGGCGATTGGGAAACTGAAAGATACGCAGACCGGAGACACCCTGTGTCAAGAAAACGCTCCTATCCACTATGCAGCACGTGGCATGCCGAAGCCAATCGTCTCGTTTGCCATTGGTGCAAAATCGAGTGCGGAAATCGACAAGGTCAGTCTTGGAATCCACAAGCTGATTGAGGAAGATCCGACACTCGAGTTCACGCGCAACCCTGAAACCAAGGAAATGGTGCTCAGTGGGACGGGGCAATTCCACATCGATCTGGCGCTGGAGAAGTTGCGGCGCAAATTTGGAGTCGAAGTCACCGTGCATATGCCCAAGGTCCCGTATCGGGAAACGATCAAGGCCACATCACAGGCGCAAGGGAAGTATAAGAAACAAACCGGTGGTCACGGACAATATGGTGACTGTTGGCTGAAGGTGTCCCCACGGCCTCGTGGCCAGGGATTTGTGTTCGATAATCGCATTGTTGGAGGAACTATCCCACGACAGTTCATTCCTGCCGTGGAAAAGGGTGTCCTCGAAGCCTTGCACGAGGGGCCGTTAAGTGGATCACCGGTCGTTGACATTGAAGTTGCGGTGTTTGATGGCTCCTATCATGTGGTCGATTCCTCGGAGATGTCCTTCAAGATTGCTGGCGCCATGGCATTCAAACACGCGATGGAAACGGCTCATCCGGTCTTGCTCGAACCCATCATGAAGGTCGACATTGAGAGTCCAGCCGACATCGTTGGAGCTGTCATGGGTGACTTGAACGCGCGCCGCGGTCGGATCGTGTCCGTCAACGCACTGGCTCACGGGGAACAGATTACGGCAATGGTCCCGCTCGCCGAATTACTCCGGTATGCGATGGTCCTCAACGCAATTACTGGAGGACGGGCCAGTTATGTCTTGGAGTTTGATCACTACGATGAGGTCCCGCACGCGCTCACGGCAAAACTCATCGAACAGCAGAGGGCCGAGCGTCTCGGGGCTGTTGCCCATTGAGACGGAATGTTAGTCGATTGATTTGAGTACGACATAAAAGGCGCGTTGTTCGCGTAACACGCGAAGTAAAACGGCATCACCGCGCCGCGATTGAGAGAGCGTGGCGGTGAAGTCAACCAGGGACGACACCTCGTTGCGATTCAGCTCGATGATCAAATCTCCTTCACGAAGCCCTTCGGCTAGCGCCAGGCTGTTCGGCTCGACCTTTGTAATGATGACGCCTTTCGACTGACGGAGTTTGTACTTTTCAACAAGCGTCGCAGTTGATTCTTGCACCTCGATCCCAAGTTTGCTCTCCAGCTTTTCAATTCGAGGAATGGATGCCAGGATGGGACTATCGGGCCGCTCAATAAGTGGCACATCGAGCAGCAGGCGATGCAGATCTCGTACGACTTCGATCTGTGATGTGGCACCAGGCGCAAGTGTTCCGATCAGACGGGAGAGTTTGTTCGGAGAATCGACCAACACGCCATTGATGCGAACGATGACATCACCGGGTTGAATTCCTGCGAGTGCCGCCGGATCTTTCTCAAATACCTCATTCACCAGTACACCTCCGCCTTCCGTGACACCGAATTTCTTAGCGAGTTCTGCGGTCAAGGGTTGGATGCCAACCCCGAGCCACCCGCGGACGACCTTCCCTTTAGCGAGGAGCTGTTCGATGACCTGTTTGGCCATGTTCGACGGAATGGCAAAGCCGATGCCTTGCGCAAAATTGATGATCGCCGTATTGATGCCGATCACTTCGCCGCGAAGGTTAAACAGTGGTCCTCCAGAATTGCCTGGGTTGATAGACGCGTCGGTCTGTATAAAGTTCTCATAGCGCGAAAGATTGATGTTTTCACGGCCAATCCCGCTGACCACGCCGAGCGTCACGGTCTGGTCTAGTCCAAATGGATTTCCAACGGCCAGAACCCATTGTCCCACCTTGACGCCGGTTGAATCACCGAAACGCGCACTTGTTAGTGGACGATCTGCGGAAACCTTGAGTAACGCCAAGTCCGTGTCCGGGTCTTTCCCGACCACATGTGCGATGAACTTGGTTTTGTCTGAGAGTCGCACTTCAATCTCCGTGGCATCGCCAACGACATGGTTGTTGGTCACGATATGACCATCGCTATCGACAATGAGCCCGGAGCCGGAGCCTGATGCGTTCGGCATCCGCTCGCTTTGACCGTCCCGAAATCTCCCACCGCGCGTGATAGGAAAGAGATTGACCACTGACGGTTTGGTTTCCTCTGCCAACTCAGTAATGACGGTTTGAATCTCTTCAAGCATGCGAATGCCTGGCGAATCGGCAGAAAGTGCTTCGGCATGCCTCGCGCCCAGGCAGAGAAAAATAAGGAGGAAGGCGACAGTACACAGAGATTGAGGACTACACGGCGTAGGAGATGTGATCATGATCATCGATTGCTATTGTATCCAATCGCCGTGTGCGTGCCTACCGTCTGCTACGAAGCTCGTGTCAAAGCAGGTGACAGGGTTCGTTGACCGGTGAACCAGGTCGTGAGTCTGTCCAGTTCCGTTTGCGTGCCGATAAGAATGACGATATCGCCGGGTCGCAAGAGAAGATCGTTGGTTGGGGCCAGGAGAAAAGGTCCTCGGAACACTGTGGCAATGTGTGCAGAGGCAGAGTAGGGAAGCGCACTTAGTGGTTCAGCGGTTGCCGTGGCCCCTCGGGTGACGGTCAGGCGTGCAATCCCTCCTGACCGACGCACCAGATCGCGTTGAAATGTAAGGAGGTCGTGATGAATCGCTTCAAGCTTGAGATCGCGAATATCTGTGTCGATACGGGCGAGGAGACTTTTTAAGTGCTGGACCTGGGTGCTGGCTTCGGTCAACGTGCCATCGATCGTACCAATGCCGGAATCGAGTGATGGACTTCCAACCAAGCGATTGGACACCTGCGTGACGATGTGCGCCCCGAGCGTGCCGGTCACCTCATCGATTTGTTTCAGCAATGTCGAGGCATGCCAATGCAATCGGATAATTTGCACCTTTCGGTTGACCAGTTCGGAGATGGCCAAAATGGTTTCGTAAACGGCGTGACTGGTGACCGAGAGTTCTTTTTGAACCCGGCCAAATAGTTCAAATGTCATATTCCGATAAGATAGATTATGTAAACTTACGTTTCTGCCTGCTTGCAAACTCTACGTGAGCCCCATCAATCTGATGCCTACTCCACTTGTAATTCATAACGAATTGTCAGTCTGTCGTCAAATCCCTTCAACAAATATGGCCACACACCGGTACTAGCTTTCGAACAATAGCAATTCGTCTAACAACTGATCATCGCGAGGACGCCGGATTCAATTGCAATCACTCTCGTTGCCCTCGTATGATCCGTCCTATGAAATGCACGAAATGTAAGAGCAAAGCTGTCCTGAAGTTGCCTCGGCACAATGCGGCGTTCTGTAACGAATGCTTGAATAGTTTTGTGCAAGATCAGGTTTTGAAAGCGATTCGGTCTCAACAGATGTTCTCTCAGAAGGACCGTATCCTGGTTGCAGTGTCAGGTGGAAAGGATAGTTTGGCCCTCTGGGATATTCTACTCAAGCTGGGATATCAGGTGGATGCGTTGTACGTGAATCTTGGGATTGGCGCCTACTCCGCGTCATCCCTGAGGAAAGTTGCTCGTTTTGCCGAAGCCGCGGCGGCGAAGTTCGGCGCGATGTTGCATCTCCATACCGTAGAGCGCGAGGAAGGAGCTGGAATCCGGGAGCTGGCGATGATTGCTCACCGTCCCACGTGCTCGACTTGTGGGACGATTAAACGCTATCAGTTTAACCACGTTGCCATTGAACATGGGTACGACGTCATGGCGACCGGGCATAATCTGGATGATGAAGCAGCACGGTTGCTTGGTAATGTTCTACATTGGCAGGATGAGTACCTTGAGAAGCAAGGCCCTAGTCTCCCCGCCTCTTTGGAGGGCTTTGCGAAAAAAGTGAAGCCGTTGTACCGCCTGACCGAGCGTGAATTGGCGGCCTACTGTGTGCTGAATCGGATCGACTATGTGGTTGAGGAATGTCCGATGGCACAGGGGGCTCGTACGTTGCTGTACAAGGAGGTCCTGAACCGATTGGAAACAGAATCGCCCGGGACCAAGCACATGTTCTACTGGGGGTTTCTTGAGAAACACCGAAAGACCGAGACCACTGCTGGCATGGAGGTCAAAGACCGAACCACCTTGCATCCCTGTTCCCTCTGCGGCCAACCCACCACGGCGGATACGTGCTCGTACTGTAAACTGATGGCGCGAGCCAAGAGCTCTATGTCACGTTGACCCACTCGGCTCTTGCAAACCGTTTCGACACTCCGTAAGCTTCAGCCGGCATTCCTCCTGTTTTCGTCCCGTGCTGAGCAGGCTCAGCGGAAGTAGGCTATGGCAACTACCCCACGCGACTACTATCAAATTCTCGGCGTTCCTCGAAGTGCATCCGCCGACGAGATCAAAAAAGCGTTTCGTCGCTTAGCCCGTCAGTACCATCCAGATCTTCACACCGGATCGAAGAAGGCTGAGATGGAAAAGAAGTTTAAGGAACTGAACGAGGCGCAAGAGGTCCTATCCGATCCCGAAAAACGGAAGCAGTATGATCAGTATGGAGCAGGCTGGGAGCAAGCACAAACCTTCAACAAAGCTCGTCAACAATCCAAGCCACAGGGGTTCGGCAGCGGTCCGTGGAATTTTGAGCAGGAGGCCGGAGGTCAGGGCGCTGGCGGAAATGAACACTTTTCCGATTTTTTTGAAAGCCTCTTCGGTAACCGCGGGCGTCGTGCTGACCAACGGGGCGATGAGCGTGGCGCGCCACCGGGCGATGATCTCGAAACTGAGGTCCAGCTCTCACTGCGGGAAGTCCTGACAGGTGTGACCAAGCGTGTCAATCTTCGTGAGCCGCACACGTGCTCGACGTGTCTCGGAAGCGGTAGTGTGCGCGGGCGATCGTGTACGAGCTGTCATGGCACTGGGATGATGACCGAACAGAAAACAATCGAAGTGCGAATCCCGGCTGGCGTTCAAGATGGGACGCGCGTGAGGGTTGCTGGAAAGGGGCAGATCGGGACTTATGGCGGTCGACGCGGCAACCTCTATCTCCAGGTAGCCATCCTGCAGGATCCGATTTTTCGCCCGCGCGGTTCTGACCTGCATGCGACCCTTCCGGTGTATCCCTGGGAGGCTGCACTAGGAGCGGAGGTAATGGCTCCCACCTTAACGGAACCAGTAAAAGTGAAAGTACCGGTCGGCAGCAAGGCCGATGGCCGATTGCGGTTGAAAGGGAAAGGCCTGCCGTCTGCAACGGGCGGCCATGGCGATCTGTTCTTCACGCTGCAAATTGTGATGCCGACGGATGTGACTGACGAAGAGCGAGTGCTGTACGAACGATTGAGCAAGCACCGGCACCCCGATCCACGTACAGAGCTTCTCTATACCGCACGAAGGAGCTAATCGGTTGCGTCTGAGTCGACGGTACGCGCTTGCGTTGCGACGCTCCGTGTGGCAAGCTTTCCGACACAGTGCTTCAACCAAGGAGGATTTCATGAACTCTGTAGCCAAAACGACAGCTGTCATCGCGATAGCGTCGATCGGTCTGCTGATGTCAGGCGTCCCCAGTTCCCTGGCGAATAGTCCGAGCTATGGTCATACTGGTTATGGACATGGCAGTGGAGCCGGACATGGCTATGGCAAGGGGCTGATGCATAGCGGTACCGGTCATCTGATCCGGCATCTGCTCAAACACGAGAAAGATATAGGTCTGACGGCAGATCAGGTTGCCAAACTCAAGGAGATGCAACTGAATCTCGACCGAGTTCGAATTAAGGCAGAAGCGGATATCCAAATTGCCGAACGTGAATTGAAGGCGTTGACGGACGACGAACAATCCGATCTCAGTGCGATCCAGGGGAAACTGAAGCAGAGTGAAGACCTTCAAGTTGGGCTGCGCATGGCCGCCATCAAAATGCGGCGTGAGGTGATGTCGGTTCTGACGCCTGAGCAGCGTGAAAAGGAAAAGTCTGAACATGGCAAGGTCATGCAGCAGCACAAAGGGGAAGGAGGGCATCACGGAGGGATGATGCCGTACGGGGCCTATCCACACGGTGGCAGTTCCACACATGGCACGAACCCTCATGGAGCAAATCCACACGGCAAGAATCCGCATGATTCGGCTGTAAGCCCTGCAGCGCCAGGCAATATGGCTGTCGAATAGTTCAGAGTACTTAATACTATGTACAAAAAAGATGAAGCGAGGCTCAAAAGTCACGATCTGTTGATTGGTCCAGAGCGTGCTCCGGCGAGGGCAATGTTGAAAGCCGTGGGTTTTACGGACGACGACCTCTCCAAACCGCTTGTCGGTGTCGCCAACACCTGGATTGAGGTGATGCCGTGCAATTTTCATCTGCGCCGTCTCTCTGAGCGAGTCAAAGCCGGGATACGAGCTGCCGGTGGAACTCCAATCGAATACAACACCATTGCCGTGTCAGATGGGATTTCAATGGGGACCGAGGGCATGAAGGCGTCCCTGATCAGCCGTGAAGTCATTGCGGATTCGATCGAGCTCGTTGCGCGTGGGCACATGTTTGATGCCGTCGTTGCACTATCTGGATGTGATAAGACGATTCCCGGGACTGTCATGGCGCTCGCGCGACTGAACCTCCCCTCGCTCATGCTCTACGGCGGCTCGATCATGCCAGGGCAGTTTCAGGGGCATGATGTGACCATCCAAGACGTTTTTGAGGCGGTCGGCAAACACTCTTCGGGAAAGATGACCGATGCGGAACTCAAAGACCTAGAAGACCATGCCTGCCCTGGGCCTGGAGCCTGCGGCGGACAGTTCACTGCCAATACGATGGCCATTGCGTTTGAATTTCTGGGCATTTCACCGATGGGTCGTAACGGGGTTCCTGCCATGGATGGCCGGAAAGACGATGTGGCTTTTGAATGCGGCCAGATGGTGATGAATCTCCTCAAACAGAATCTCCGTCCGCGCCAGATCATCACGCGAAAGTCGCTGGAGAATGCCATTGCCGCAGTCGCCACCACAGGAGGGTCGACCAATGCCGTCCTGCATTTGCTCGCCATCGCTCGTGAGTCCGGAGTCAAACTCAGCATCGACGATTTTGACAAGATCAATCGGAAGGTCCCTCTCCTGGCCGATCTCAAACCGGGAGGGCACTATGTCGCGGCGGATCTTTTTGCCGCAGGCGGGACGACCTTGGTTGCGAAACGATTACTCGATGCCGGACTCCTGCATGGCAATCAACCGACGGTGACGGGGCGAACGATTGGTGAAGAAGCCTCGACTGCCAGAGAAGCGCCCGATCAACAAGTGCTGCGTCCGCTTGCCCACCCTATCAAGCCAACAGGTGGACTTGTGATTCTGAAGGGGAACCTAGCGCCAGATGGTTGCGTCGTGAAGGTGGCCGGCCATTCGATCACCAGGTTTCAAGGGCCTGCAAAGGTCTATGATCGAGAGGAAGATGCATTTGTGGCCGTGAAGGCCGGCCAAATAAAACCTGGTGACGTCGTAGTGATCCGGTATGAAGGTCCGGCAGGCGGGCCTGGCATGCGGGAGATGTTGGGCGTGACGGCAGCTATCGTGGGGGCCGGACTCGGCGACTCCGTAGCCTTGCTTACGGACGGTCGTTTCTCCGGAGCCACACATGGGCTGATGGCCGGGCATGTTGCTCCTGAAGCGGTGAAGGGAGGACCGATCGCTGCTGTGAAAAACGGCGACGTCATTACCTTCAATATCGCCAAACGCCGATTAGATGTTGCGATATCACAGAAGGAAATTAGCGCTCGACTCAAAAAGGTCAAGCTCCCTACTCCACGATACACTGCCGGCGTGATGGGAAAATACGCCAGGCAGGTCTCCTCTGCATCAGAAGGTGCGATTACGACGTGATGGAGGTGGTTGTATTGCGCTCACGGCATCTGAGGCAGTCCAGCCCCTGTCATCGTTATCGGAAATCCCGCCGTTGGAAGATGATGGAGGCAAGGATGAGAAGAAATGAGGCGTAGGCCATCCCGTAAATACCAATCACCAAGAGATCTCCTGCCGGTACATCGAGCTGATGTGTAACATGCCCTTTGAGGTTGAAACGGTCGAGGTTCGGTAAGACGTAATACATCCCTTCCAGTATCGTCTTTCCTAGCCCTCCCATCTTTTCGCCAAAAGCCTTGAGATCTGGCGTGAGGTGGCCGATTACATAGAGGGCCAAGGTGAAAATGGCACTGAACGTGGCGCTTGAGAAGGTCGAAAACAGCAGCGCGACAGCGGTAATCACCATAAACTCGACGACGATCAGGCCCAGCGCTTTGAAAAGCACGGCATGAATGGGAACCTCTTGTACATAGAGGACCACCAGCAACCCACCCGCCATGATAGCGGTGTTAATGACGAGAGTCAGACCGAGACCTAAATATTTTCCGAGGAGAAACTGAAAGCGAGCAACCGGTTTTGAAACGATCGTATAGATGGTTTTCTTTTCAATTTCCTTGCTGACGAGACCGATTCCCACGAAGATGGCGATCAAGACACCAAAGAAGTTGATGCTGCCCAGTCCGATATCCAAGATCAGCCGATGGAATTCGCCCAAAGTCAATCGCATCAAGATCAGCGAGCTTCCGATCATGAGCAGCGCAAAGATCAACAGATTATAGAGCAGTTTATCTCGGAGATTTTCACGGAAGGTGTTAATTGCAATGGAGAGTACTTTCATACAGAAACCTCTACCGTCTGTTGCACTCCCTTCGCCTGGCGAATAAAGAGATCCTCGAGTGAGGCCTTATGAGGGAGCAGCGAAACGAGTTTGGCCCTCTGCGATCGAATCACCTCTAACGCCTCATCGACTTGTCGCTGGCTGGCCAATGTCGCGACGACTCGCTCACCGTGAAGTGATAGTTTAACTGTGAGTGGCCGTAGTGTGTCGATGCCATCTGGAGAGAGCCGATCAACGACCATCTCCACCTCCTGAGTGGTTCCGGGATCAATCAACTCGGCTACCTGACCACAGGCCACCAATCGTCCTTTCATGATCATGGCGACACGATCACACAGCAGCTCCGCATCGTGAAGGATGTGCGAACTGAACATCACTGTCTTGCCCGACTCCTTGAGACGAAGAATCAGATCGCGCACTTCCTTTCGACCGATGGGGTCCAGTCCGGACATCGGTTCATCTAGGATGACGAGTTCCGGATCATTAATCATAGCCTGGGCGATCCCGACCCGCTGCAACATACCCTTAGAAAACTTTCGTAGTTGCAGATCGCGCGCATGGGTCATGCCGACCAGCTCCAACAACCCATCAATGCGTTTTTCAAGCGTCGATCCGAGCAGCCCAAAGAGATGCCCGTAAAAGCGTAAAAATTCACGACTGGTCAGATAGTCATAGAAGTATGGGGATTCTGGCAGAAATCCGACTTTCGCTTTGGCTGTCTGGTCACCGATCGGCCGTCCAAAAAGACTCGCGGCTCCTGAGCTGGGATAGATGAGTCCCATCAGCATTTTGATCGTCGTGGTCTTTCCAGCCCCATTCGGTCCTAGAAACCCATAAATCTCTCCCTGCTGTACTTCAAGTGACAAGTCATCAATGGCGGTCACACGACGCCCCCAAAAACCGACACGAAACATTTTCGACAGGTGCTCGATTCTCACAATCTGTTCACGCGTTGTATTCATAAAGCGATCCAGTAACTAGATGCCGCCTTCCAGATCACGCCGAAATACTTTCAGTCGAGTGGGATGGGTACTGCTCGTAACTTGTCCCGTCTTCGTATTGAGGACGTACGAACCGCCGAATGGCTCTTCTGGAATGTGCGAAAGATACCTAGTAGAGACGAGGTCTGAGAGCGTCCTCGGGACCATTCCGTGCTGTCTCCTGTGTTGCTTGATTGCGCGTTCGAGTATTCGGAGGTCGCGCTCGATCATCACTTCCTTGGCTCGCGTTTCCAATTTCTCGCGTACGACAAGGTCAGGATTTTCTTTCCACAGGGCATCGAGAAATTCCAGCGCGACTTCGGGATTGCCGGCCTCCGTATGCATGCGTGTTGCTAACCCGGGAAGAAAGTCCGGGGCGCCAGACGTGCGCGCAGCTTTGCCGATATAGTCGGCTCCCCTTTGAGCATCTCCGAGGACGAAGTAATGGTTATGGCCGAGCAAGAAGGGAAGGTCCCATTCACCGGGGTTTTCACGATGCCCTTTTTCTAAAAGGCGGTTGCTCAGATCGACTCGATTGGCATAGTTGTTCAGCACCACACCGCCGACATAATAGGCGTAGGCGTATTGTGGGTCCAAAGTAGTGACGACATCGAGCGCGTGGTACAACCATTCGTATTCATCGGCGGTATTTTTCTTTTTGCCCAAGACTTGTAAGAGTCGCAGCCATAGGACATCAGCACCGAGATGGTGATAGCCCAGCAACGCTGGCTTGAGATACTCACCACGAGGAAGTTGGGCGAGCTCTTCAATCTTTGCTTTATGCGCATCGATCCGAAGGTCGAGATTTCGTTGTAGGAATACGATACACGATAGAAAGCTGAGCGCGATGAGGGTCACACCGGTCCACTCAAGGACAGGTGTTTTGGAGTCAACGTGGTTTTTAAGAGTCGAGGAAGTTGATCGCGACATGAAGACAGTATCTCTAAATACACGAGGTCCCGCCGACTGTCACCAATCGGCGGGACTCTCGATTCACACAGAGCCTCCCCAGTATTAGAACACACCAGGTACGCAGTCTGATGCTCCCGTGGCATCAGCCCCGGCCCAGACCGAGATTACAGCATCACCGTCCAGGTTGCTTGCGGCTGTCGCTCTGAACCCAGCCGCTGTTGGGCCTACATCTGTGGCGCCAGTCTCAGCAGTGATCAATGCAGCAGGTGCTGCTGTCGGCCCCAGACAAGAGGTGTAAGAAACCGCATAGGTTCCCGTACCATACTGATAGTTGACATTGCCGGTTGCCTGGAATCCCAGGTTGGCAAATGTTCCTAGCGATACACCAGCACCGGCGGCACCGACACACCATCCGGTTGCAGCTGCTGGTGTCGGAGTAAGCCATGGCGATCCAGCGGCGTTCCAGTTCTGCGGTTGCATCTTGGTACCAGCGGCAGGCGCCGTGGCTGGCGCGAGAGCAACGGTGAGGAAGCATCCTCGTTCGCCTTGCCACGACACCTCGGAGGTCTTAATGGCGCCCAGGTTAGTCTTAGCCTCGGATTGCCGAGACTTCATCTGATATTGCAAGAAGTTGGGGATGGCGATGGCCGCCAGAATCCCGATGATCGCCACGACGATCATCAACTCGATGAGGGTAAAACCCTCTTGTTTACGAAGCGACTTCAACATCGTACTGCCTCCTTGTTGATGGTTCACTGACGGCCCCTTTCATAATCCGCGGCGCCTTGTTGCCGCCTACCTGTGCCTATAGCAGGTTTGGTGCCGGTCAGTGCCAAGGCCTAGCCTACCACTGGCCCCTTATGATGCAACAAGTTATGAAAAAACGGTAAAAGCGTGCCGGGGTAAAAGTCCGGTTGTCTCCCATAAACTGCGCGAGATTGCCAAGAATTGGCACTTCTGGCGAGGCTCTAATCCCTAGCGGGCAAGCGCCTCCCATTGGGGAAAATTCGAAGACAGGGTCATTCAGCGTTGTGAAAACGAGAAGAGTTCTTTCAACTGCAGCTCAGTTGGGGTGTGTTTGCGGAGTCGACTGAAGGTTTTGTGCCTTCTCCGCCACCCGGCGTTTAGCCTGTTGGATTCGGTCTTCATAGGCAGGGCTGGCCATGCCGTGCTCGCGAAACCGCTGGAGCAATTTGTCGTTGGAAGGATCAAGCTCCAAGGAGTGAAGCCAGGCGTCTCGCGCCTCCGCCATGTTCTGCTGTTTCATGTAGATCTCTCCCAGATGCTCGTAGATGACGGGGTCATCGCCGACGAGTGAGACAGCTCGCTTGATTTCGGTGAGCGCTTCTGAGAGTAAGCCTGATTTATAGAACGCCCAACCAAGACTATCGACGTAGTATCCATTTTCCGGCTTGAGCGATACCGCGCGCTTTGTGAGAGATAGGGCCTGCTCGATCTTAACCCCTCGTTCTGCATAACTGTACCCGAGGTAGTTCAACGCATCAGCATGATGGGGGTCAAGAGAAAGCGCGGTTTCCATCGCGCGCTCCACGTCGTCAAAACGACTCATCTTGTCGTAGGCCGTCCCAAGGTTAAAATGGAGGTCGGCATTCTTGGGGTTATGCCGAATCCCCTCCTGAAAGGCCTGCGACGCCTTCTCGAATTCGTCACTTTGGAGGTGGGCTAAACCTAACACAATGTGAGGCTCTGGTTGTTTTGGCATCAGGCGGACGGCTTCATCCAGATGGGTGACGGCTTCGGGAAACTGCTTCAGCCGATAGAGAAGCACACCAAGGTGGATGTGACTGTCGGCAAATCTTGGATCCAAGTGGAGGTTGTACCGGTAGGTTTCCAGTGCCTTGGGAATGTCTTTGGTTTCTTCGTACAGGTACCCAAGATAGTCGCGCACCTTGAGCTCGGCCGGTTTCACCTTGAGGATCTCGATCAGCTGCGGGATGGCCTTCGAAAATTCTTTCTTCTCCCCATAGATCAATGCCATGCGTAATTGAACATCCAGATCGGCGGGGTTGTCTTGCAGCATCTTTTCCAGCTCTGCAAGCCCACCGGCATAGTCCTTGGTCGCGATATAGAGCTGGATCAGGTGTTGACGCACTTCTCGGTTTCTGGGATTCACCTGAAGGAGATATTTATTAAGAACGGCAATGGCTTTCTCTTGCTCCTGACGTGACTCGTGGACCGATGCTTGGGCAAGATAGGCTGGCTCGAACGACGGGTTCACCGTGATCGCACGATCGAAGCTGGACAAAGCTTGTTCGAGATTCCCGGCTTCAATGGCAATACGTCCCAAATAGTAGTACCCGACCGGCGAGTCCGAGGAATATTGCAATCCCATTTTGACGGCTTGTTCCGCCTCGGCAATTCGTTTTTGATTGAGTAAGATGAGTCCCTTTGGAAAGTAGGACTCACCCCGTTCTGGGTTGTTCGCAATCGCTTTATCCAAGACTTCCAGCGCACGCTCAGGTTTTCCGGCGCTCGCAAGAATGCCGGCCATCTGTGTTAAAAGTTGCGGGTCTTGTCCAGATCCCCTCCCGACCGCTTCGGCATACTGTACGGCCTTGGTCGAATCACCGAGCGCGAAATGCAGCGCCGCCAGTCTCGATTGGACTTCGGCTGATGCAGGATCGGCTTTCAGCGCAGCTTGGTACTCTTTTAACGCAGTCTCAAGATCTTGCGCGAGCTCTGCTTGATGCCCCAGCATGAAATGATAGGTGGCATCGGACTCCGGGGCAGTGTTCGTCGGTTGCGGCGTGGTCGAGACAGGCGAGGGCGCAGCTTGTTGGATTGGTTGCGGTTGCGTTGCAGCCGCACAGGCCACGAGGACACAGGGGAGAAACACCGAGATTAGTCTGATGCCCAAGACAATGAAATCATGTCCAGCCGCTCGAGTGCGTAAAGCCATGGACGGTACTCCTAGCGGTGTTTAAACGGAAAAAGACAAAGGAGGAACATCAACAATTATACCGAGTGTGGCCACATTGCGCAAACCAGGTTATGCTTCGCGAAGATCAAGGCTCTCAAATTTGGCGAAGCGGTCTTGGAAAAACAGTTCTCGCTTTCCGATGGGTCCATTTCGATGCTTGCTCACGATGATGTCGGCGATCCCCTTGCGTTCTGAATTTGGGTCATAGACGTCTTCTCGGTAGATGAACATGACGACATCGGCATCTTGTTCGATCGCGCCGCTCTCACGGAGATCTGCCAGCATTGGAATGGGAGGCTTGCGTGCTTCCACCGCCCGACTCAGCTGGGAGAGGGCGATCACAGGGACATTGAGTTCCTTGGCTAAGGCTTTTAACGAGCGAGAAATGTCGGAGATCTCCTGCTGACGAGATTCGGAATCGCTTCGCCCTTGCATGAGTTGCAAGTAGTCTACGATAAGGAGATCCAGCCCCTTCTCAGCCATCAGTCGGCGAGCTTTGCCTCGCATCTGTTGCACAGTAATACCGCCGGTGTCGTCGATAAAAATCGGTGCTTGCTCCAACCGTCCTGCTGCCTCTGCCAAACGCCACCAATCTTCTTTTTGAAGCTTTCCGGTTCGCAGTGCATGGGAATCCACTCGCGCTTCCGAGCTCAGCATGCGCAGAACGATCTGGGGCTTCGACATTTCCAGGCTGAAAATACCGACGACCGCATTGGCATGGATGGCGGCATGTGTGGCAAACCCCAGGGCCAGGCTCGTTTTTCCCATACTTGGGCGTCCGGCGACCACGACGAGATCGGAGGCTTGAAGACCAGCCGTGAGGTCGTCAAGATCGTAGTACCCGGTCGGGACACCGGTCACGTGTTCCTTTCGTTTTGAGAGCTGATCGATGACATCCAAGCTCTCTTTGATGACCTGGCTGATCGGACTAAAGGCTCGTTCGAGCTTGCCTTGTGCGATGCTGAAGACCGACCGTTCGGCAAAATCGAGCAGATCGTCGATAGAGGCTGTTCCTTCATACCCTCTGGTCAGCACTTCCGTAGAGGTGCTGATCAGCTGACGGGCGACAGCCTTGTCACGCACGATCTTACAGTGGTACCGAATGTTGGCTGAGCTCGGGACAATCTGGACGAGTTCTGCGAGATAGGCCGCGCCGCCGATCGCTTCAAGCTCTCCACGCGACTTCAGCCGTTCCGTCAGCGTGATTTGATCGATCACTTCCCCGGTGTCGGACAGTTCCAGCATGGCCTGATAGATTCGTTTGTGAGCGGTCCGATAGAAATCTTCCTCGACGAGCAGTTCCATCGCCTTCGGCATGGCTGCGTTATCCAAGAGGATAGCCCCAAGCACAGACTGTTCTGCCTCAAGGTTCTGTGGCGGAAGCTTTGGTTGAGCAAGGTCGAGCGCGCCTACAGATTTCATGACCCCTCTTCTCCGTCAGTGCTCGATCAGGTTCAAACCGCGAAAGATTCGATCCACGTTGAGAGCGAACCCGGTGGACGGAATCTCACGACCAAAGCGGCCGATGAGATGATCGTATCGTCCGCCGCCGCCTAATTCGATCCCGATGCCGTCGGTGAAGACATCGAAGACAATCCCATCGTAGTAATCGAATTCGCGAAATTCTCCAAGATCGAGGAGGACGGCATCCTGAAATCCCAGCGTGCTGAGCGAGTCATAGACCTGTGCCAATCGATCGACGGCTTGTACGAGCGGCGGTTTGCCCTTGGCCAACGCGCGCCCTTTCGCAAGAACGTCCGCCTGTCCACAGAGTTCCAGCGTATCTAAAATCGTGTGTGCCGGCCGTTTGGCCACACGCTCTTGTGAAAGAATCGTTTCGAGCCAGGGGAAGTCTTTTCTGGCCGCAGCCTGCTCGGCGCGCCGTTGGCCTTCGGGAGACAGTCCAGCATGCACCAGCAATCCCTTAAAAAACCCAACGTGGCCGAGCGAGATCTTGAATGACGATAGTCCAACCTGCCGTAAGGATTCGATCATTAGCATAATGATTTCACAATCGGCGGACACGTCGTTCGCTCCGATCAGTTCGGCTCCGACTTGAAAGAGTTCCCGATCACGTCCGACGTGTTCCGGTTCGTAGCGAAAGACCGTTGCCCGGTAGGATAACCGTAGCGGTAAGCGAGCACCGAGCATGTCCATCGCCACTGTGCGTGCGATCTGCGCAGTGACGTCGGGTCGTAGGATCAAAATACGGCCCGTCGTTCGATCGACGATCTTATAGGACTTCTCCAGTAAGGCCGGTTCGAGGCCGGGCGCGAGGACATCAAAATACTCGAATGTCGGCAGGATAATTTCTTCGTATCCATAGCGAGCACAGGAGTTGAGCAGATCCGATTCGAGCTGTCTCACGCGGCGGGCCGCCCCTGGGAGGATGGTAGCCGTTCCTACGGGAACCCGTGAATGCTCATGGGTGGGAGGGACCCGCTCCGAAGAAAGACGACGGGTCGGAGGAGCTAAGGCCATAGTAACCTAATGACGAACACCGTTAGGAGAGGTTTGCGATCTTCACTGAGCGAATATTTGAGCTCGAACGGATTTCCTCCAATGCTGAAGCGGGAAATTCCGTGTCGGAACCGATGATCAACAAGGCATCCCCTCCTCGCTTTTCAAGTGCACACTGCATCCGGAGAATATTAATGCCATGATCGCCCAGGACTTTTCCGACCATGCCAATCACGCCTGGTCGGTCGACATTGTGGATCAGCAGCATATGCCCTTCTGGTACCACTTCCACCTTGAACTGGTCGATCTCCGTGACTCGGGCTTCTTTCTTGTGGTAGAGCGTTCCCGCGACTTGGTGCGACATCTTGCCGGTCTCAACACGCACTCGTATGAGGCTCATGAAATCCCCTGCGTCTGTGCTCTTGATTTCTTTTACTTCGATGCCTCGCTCCTTCGCGACGATCGGTGCGTTGACGTAATTGACCGGGTGCTCCAAGATCAAACTCAGCAAACCTTTCAAGACTGCGATGGTCAGCGGCGCGACCGACAGCGTGGCCACTTCTCCGCTGTATTCCACCACGACTCGCTCGATTCCTCCTTGAACGAGTTGCGTCTGGAGCAAGCCAAGCTTTTCGGCCAGTGTGAGAAAGGGTTGCAGACGGGGCAACAGTTCCGGAGCAACTGACGGAATGTTGACGGCACCTCTCGCGATGCCTTTCGTAAAGTAATCGACGATCTGTTCGGCGATCCCAATCGCGACATTTTCTTGGGCTTCGGTCGTCTGTGCTCCGATGTGGGGGGTACAGATGAAATTATCCAGGCTCAAAAGTGGATTGTCTGCCTTGACGGGCTCTTCTTCAAACACATCGAAGGCAGCGGCAGCCACCCGTTTCGTTTTGAGCGCTTCACAGAGGTCGCTTTCATTGATGATGCCGCCGCGTGCGCAATTGACGATTAAGACGCCTTGTTTCATCTTGGCGATCGCTTGTGCGTTGATGATGCCGCGTGTTTCTGGAGTCAGTGGTGTATGAACCGAAATGATGTCCGCACGCCGGAAGAGCTCGTCGAGGTCTAACATGGTCACGCCCATCTGCTCAGCTCGTTCCGACGTCAAGTACGGATCAAATGCGACGACACTCATGCCGATGCCTTGAGCCATCTTTGTCAGATGACTTCCGATCTGGCCTGCTCCGATGATGCCAAGCACTTTGTTGTAGAGCTCGACCCCCATAAACTTCTCTTTTTCCCATTTTCCGGTTTTCACGGACGCGGTCGCCTGGGGGATGCGGCGACTCATAGCGCAGATCATCGACATGGTATGTTCGGCGGTGGTGACCGTATTCCCACCAGGGGTATTCATCACCACGATCCCACGACGGGTCGCCGCAGGCGTGTCGACATTGTCCAGGCCTGATCCTGCTCGTCCCACGACTTTGAGTTTTTCGGCGGCGGCAATGAGTTCTTCCGTTACCTTCGTGCCGGATCGCACGATCAACCCATCGGCATCCTTAATCTCTTTGAAGAGCTCGTCCTTCGGCATTTTTGATTTCACCACCACGGTGAATCCTGCCTTCTCGAGCGCGTCCACTCCCTGTTTCGACAGGCTGTCGCTGATCAGAATTTTCATCCCTGCTGCGGCCATGTGCATCCTCGCCGTGGTTACTTTGCCAATAAGAGTTCCTGAGCTTTTCCAACACCACTTCCTAGTTTGACCGGATGTCCGAGTCCTTTTAAAACCATTTCGGTGGCAGCAAGGGCTGTGATGACATCGAACGAATCGGCATAGCCCATGTGCGAGAGCCGAAAGATTTTCCCCTTGAGGTGATCTTGGCCTCCGGCCGCCGTCATTCCATACTGGACTCGCAGATTCTTGTAAATGGCCTGTCCGTCGACTCCATCCGGTGCACAGACGGCTGTGAGGGCGTCGCTTGGAGACTCCTTTGGAAACAAGGCCATTCCAGCGGCCTTCACACCCTCACGCATGGCGTGAGCCAATCGACCCTGTCGGGCAAACATCTTCTCAAGTCCTTCGGCCTTCATGATTCGAAAGACTTCTTGAAGGCCGATGATGAGCGAGACAGTCGGGGTGTAGGCGGTCTGATTCTTAATCTGGCTTTCACGTTCTTTCTTGAAATTGAAATAGAACGCCGCATTCTTTGCCTTGTCGGCCAATGCCCAGGCCTTTTCGCTGACACTGACGAATGCCATGCCTGGGGGCAGCATCAGGGCCTTTTGAGATCCGGTAATGACGACGTCCAAGCCCCATGCGTCGGTCTTAATGTCGAACACACCGAGTGCAGTAATGGCGTCAACGACCAAGATCGTATTGTCATAGCCCTTGAGAAGTTCTCCCAGTGCTTTTACATCGTGAGAGACGCCGGTCGATGTTTCGCTGGCCTGGACATAGACGGCCTTAATCGACGGATCCTTCTTGAGGGCATCGGCTACTTGTTGAGGCTTAACAGCCTGTCCCCATTCAACCTTGATCTCGGTAGCCTGTACGCCGAAGGTCTTGCAGATCTTGCCCCAGCGCTCACCGAATTTCCCTCCGTTGACATAAAGCGCTTTGTCACCGGGTGAGAGGAAGTTGGAGACCGCCCCTTCCATGCCGCCTGTCCCTGAAGCCGCCAGCATCAACACATCATTCTGGGTCTGGTACAGCCATTTGAGTCCCTCCCGGACCTCAGCGAACACCGGATCGAATTCGGGGGCGCGATGGTGGATCATCGGACGAGCCATCGCGAGCAACACCTCAGGGGGAACAGGCGTGGGGCCAGGGGCCAAGAGATAACGCTTCAGCATTGATCAAACCTCCTCAGTCACACTCTAAAAAATCTGGTGGGATAGCTGTTTGGAGAGGGCGTACGCTACCATTTGCGCCGGGAAACTGTCAAGAAACTGAAAGACCGAACTGCTGGTCGTTTCACGGCTTTTCCGTTTTCACCTAAACCATCTGTCCGCCACGCGTCGCTGGTCGACACGACCTTTGGTTCTTCGACGTCACAGTGAGTGGTACCAATTGGCCTCTTGCGATTTCTTGACAAGTTCGCAGTGGATCGATAGGCTCTCTCTGATGTTATCGATGTTACTAAAGCCGGTAAGACTTCCCTGGATCACGAACAGACGGATCCTGGTGGTGCTGGCGATGGGCGCCCTCTTCGTTTTTTCCCAACCACAAAGTTGGGCTGAAAAGCCGACCACCGCTGAGCAACCGCCTTTGGCCGACGGGGAAACTTTGCCTCAAGAGGTTCCCTCTGAGCCCCCTCCTGAAGAAACAGAGGCGTCATCAGAGGGCGAGGATATTGACGCTAATCTGGTTCCTTTGGAGCCCGAGCTGGAACCTGAAGCGACGGCGTCATCAGATGTCGATGCGCCCGCCACAGAGGACCAGGCTGAGGTACCAAATGAAGAATCGGACAAGACAGCAGAGGTGACCAAGCGTGAAGAGCCGCAAGGCCCCGTTTATAATATTCCGGTCGTCTTTGATCAAACCGTCCAAAGCCACATTCGATTCTTTAATACGTCGATCCGAGATCGATTTGAACAATGGCTCGTGCGTCTCAATCGCTACCGCCCACTCGTCGAGGATATCTTTGCCGAGTTTGACCTTCCGAGCGACCTTGTCCATCTGTCGCTGGTCGAAAGCGGGTTCAATCCGTATGCATACTCTCGTGCCAAAGCGACCGGACCCTGGCAGTTCATGAAAGGAACCGGAAAAATCTACGGGTTGCGTATTGATCATTACGTGGACGAACGGCGAGATCCTATTAAGTCGACGATAGCGGCAGCGCGGTATCTGAGGGATTTGTATGACCTCTTTGGAACCTGGCCTCTGGCCATGGCGGCGTATAACGCAGGAGAAGGCAAAGTTCTGCGCGCGCTCAACAAGGCCCAGGCGGAATCATTTTCAGAGATTTCGAGGACGAAGCTGATTCGGCGAGAGACCAAACAATATGTCCCGCGCATTATGGCTGCCACGATTATTGCGCGGAATCCCGATCAATACGGATTTCCCCAAGCTCCAGTCGCTCCTCATGCCTTTGAGGAAGTCGTCGTGACGCGTTCACTGCACTTTCGGGCCATCTCCAACGTCACGGGTATTCCTTACGATGAACTCCGATTACTGAATCCGGAGCTTCGGCGAGATGCGACCCCCCCCGACGATACAGCCTATCATTTGAAAGTTCCGGTTGGGACGAGTGCCAAGGTGCTCAAGCTGCTGGAACGAGTTCCAACTCACAAGTTTGCAAAAGTCTCTCCCGAGCCCAAGCGGACGCAGGTCCGGAAGGCTCGACAAGCTCGACAAGGAAAGGTGAGCTCTTCTCGCTTGTATCGAGTCCAGGGGGGAGATACGCTGGGAAAGATATCCCGCCGATTCGGTATTTCGATTCAGACGCTGAAGGCCCGCAACAATCTTTCCAGTAGCCTCATCAAAGCCGGTGAGCTTCTCAATATCACTCGGTAGTGTCGGTGGAAAACTCACTCCATTCGCATTAGGGTTTCTGGGAATATTCACGCTCGTCCTGCATCTGGATGGAGAGAGGAATTCTATGGTTGAGTGGGTGTTGATGGATTGGGAGTGGCTGTCGTTGTTGCCGGCTCAGAAGTCTTCTTGGCCTCAAGAACCTTCACGCGCACGGCGGCCTCACTCGTTAGAGGAGAGTCAGGGTACGTCTTGATCAGATCTTGATAGTGTTTCAGTGCCTCGTCTGGTTTCGACCTCGTTTCCTCCAGCCTCGCCAATTCAAAGATCGCATAATCTCGGTTCAAGGCCCCCGGGAGGTCACGTATCGCCGAGTAGGTCTTGGCCGCTTGGTCGAAATCACCCTTCAACAGGTAGGCATACCCAAGTTTTTGATGAACGAGGCCCAGGAGCGAGGTCTTGGCCCCGTACGCGGTGATGAACTGTTTGTAAGATTCAATCGCTGAGTCAAGGTTGTTGGACTGAAGGAACGCATTCCCGAGACTAAATTGCGCTAGCGGGGCTGTCGGCGTTCGCGGATACTCTTCGATCACCTTCTTGTAGAGCGCAATTGCCTCCGAGAGATTCGCCGCAGCTTTCTTCGGGTCGTTGCCCGGTCGCGGAAAGAGATGGAGTGTCGCCTCTCGTTCAATTTCTTGAGCTTTGCTGGCATTCTGCGAGTCATACCAAAAAACGCCCCATATTCCCCCGGCCGTTAACAACACCAACAGGAATCCCACGATAATCGACCATCGATAGCGCTCCAAGCCGAGCACCCAATGCTCAAGCCCACTCACCATGTGGGCTTCGTCTACCGGTAATGTACGAGGGGGCACTTTAATTCGGTATGACATCCTGAATCCATCAAGTCGGTTAACGGTTACAACCAGTTTTCTGCAGCAGAACCGTTGTTTTATACTAGGGATAGGTTTTCCTTGTCAATGCAAGGGAGAGACGTATTTGGTGTGTTAACCGGGTTCAGCGGAGCAGCTTATGGATGGTGATCGGGATCAACGCATGTTTCATGAAAAACTCCGACTGCTCCGTGAGCGCTCGTTGCTTCGAGGGGTGACATCGCTAGAATCGGCGACAGGGGCAACGATCCAGTATAGAGGACGCGAGGTGATCCTACTGTCGTCCAACGACTATCTCGGTCTAGCCACACATCCCGACGTGGTGCATGCCGCGATCGAGGCGACGAAACAATTCGGGACGGGGTCTGGCGCGGCGCGTTTGGTCAGCGGAACCTTGCCCCCCCACGCTCAACTGGAAACCACCCTTGCGATGTTTAAAGGAACCGAGGCAGCCGTACTGTTTGGATCTGGGTATCTCGCAAATTGTGGTGTCATTCCGGCTCTGATTGAAAGGGGCGGTCTGATCCTGGCGGATCGATTGTGCCATGCCAGCCTGATCGATGCCTGTCGTTTGAGCCAAGCAGATTTTCGGGTCTTTCGTCATAACGACTGTGAGCATGTCGAATCCCTCCTCCGTGGTCGTGCCGGAGAACGCCCTGCGCTGATCATCACTGAAGGCATATTTAGTATGGATGGCGATCTCGCGCCATTACCAGACTTGGCCAGCCTGTCCGAACAGTGCGGCGCGATGTTGTATGTCGATGATGCACATGGGACCGGGATTATGGGACCTACCGGGCGAGGTACCATCGAGCACTTTGATCTGGAGCACCGAGTCCCATTTCACATGGGCACGTTGAGTAAGGCGCTGGGGAGTTATGGTGCATTTCTCGTGGGGACACAGACCTTCATCCACTATGTGATCAATATGGCCCGTCCCTTCATGTTTACCACTGCGCTCCCACCGGCGGTTGCTGCCGCCTCGTCGGCTGCGTTGTCTGTCATTGATCGAGAACCTGAACGTCGGGCCCGACTGTGGTCTAATCAACAACGCTTCATCGACGGACTGAAGAAGGTCGGATGTCGCCTTACTTCGACGGCCAGTCCCATTCTCCCGGTGTTGGTTGGTGATGCCGCCTCCGCCTCAACATTCGCCGAACGTTTGCTCGCACATGGGGTGTATGCTACGGCGATTCGTCCGCCGACAGTTCCGGATGGAACAAGCAGGATCCGGTTCACCGTGACATCTGAACACACAGTCGATCAGCTTGATGAAGCACTGCATGCCGTGCGTCTCGCGATTCGCGAAACAGGTCTCGTTTAGTCTCCACCGTTAAGCAGCGCATCTTCCGCCTATTTTCTTGCTTTCCGGGGTCGCTATGGCATGATGCACAGGAGACTTTCGCTTCGCACACAACCCCTAGCACTGAGGATGACGGGCGATGGATATTTCCAAGCTACTCACGTTTTCTGTCAAAGAAGGTGCCTCGGATTGTCATATCAGCGCCGGTGAACCACCGATGATTCGTATTCATGGTGATTTGAAAAAGCTCGACCACCCTCCCCTCACGCCCGATGAAACGCACGCCCTCATCTACGACATGATGAATGATTCCCAACGAAAGAGCTTCGAGGAAAAACGGGAGTGCGACTTTTCCTTCGAACTCGGCGATATCGCCCGTTTCCGTGTCAATGTGTTTGTACAGCAGCGAGGGCTGGGAGCGGTGTTTCGAAACATTCCTACGACCATTCTTCCCTTAGAAAAGTTGGGTATGCCGCCGATCCTGCGACAACTCTGCGACAAGGAAAAGGGCCTGATTCTCGTGACAGGACCGACCGGCTCAGGAAAGTCCACGACTCTTGCAGCCATGGTGGACTATCTGAACAGCACGTTTGAAGGCCATATCATTACGATCGAAGACCCGATCGAGTTCGTTCATAGATCTAAAAAGTGTTTAGTGAATCAACGGGAGCTGGGAGTCCATACCTTGTCCTTTGCCAACGCGTTGAAGTCGGCGCTTCGTGAAGACCCCGACATCGTACTGGTGGGCGAAATGCGGGATCTCGAAACGATCCAGCTGGCATTAACCGCGGCCGAAACCGGGCACTTGGTCTTCGGCACACTCCATACCTCCAGCGCGCCGAAGACGATCGACCGCATCATCGATGCGTTTCCGCCGGCGCAACAGGCTCAGATCAGAACGCAGCTGTCCGAAGCACTCGAGGCCGTGCTCACCCAAACCCTGCTGAAGAAGAAAACCGGGGGACGAGTCGCAGCCTTGGAAATTATGGTTGCGACTACGGCAGTGCGAAACCTTATTCGTGAGGCCAAGCTCCATCAAATTCCAGGGATCATGCAGGCCAGCCAGAAAGACGGCATGCAAACAATGGACATGGCGTTGCTCGAGCTGGCAACTCGTGGCGTTGTGCACAAAGCGGAAGCACAATCACGGAGCATGAATCCTAATCTCTTTGGGACATCGGTGGCAGGAGCTGCCTAGCACAGGCGCACACACGGAGTATCAGTATGGATGTTCGAAGTCTCTTGAAAGTCATGGTGGATCGCGAATCGTCGGACTTGTATCTCACCGTCGATGCCGCTCCGATCTACCGAATCCATGGAGCCACGCAGCAGACCGATGCTCCACCGTTCACCAATGAACAGCTGGAAGCGCTGGCGTTGGCTCTCATGCGAGGTCAACAGCGGAGCGAGTTCGAAGAGAAGATGGAGATGAATCTCGCGCTCTACTATAAGGAGTTGGGGCGCTTCCGGGTCAATATCTTCAGGCAAAAAGGCAACGTCGGCTTAGTCTTTCGTCACATCAAGGCAGAAATTCAGACCGTCGATCAATTGCAACTCCCGCCGATCATTCGCGATATCGCGATGACTAAACGCGGGCTCGTGCTCGTGGTCGGCGCCACTGGATCCGGGAAATCGACCTCGCTGGCAGCCATGATCGACCATCGCAATACCGTTCATCAAGGGCATATCATTACCGTGGAAGACCCGATTGAGTTCGTCCACCAACATAAGAAGTCGATCATTACGCAACGTGAAGTCGGGTTCGATACGTTAAACTTCCAGAACGCGCTCAAAAATACACTTCGTCAAGCGCCTGATGTCATCCTAATCGGTGAGATTCGCGATACCGAAACGATGGAAGCCGCCATTACCTTTGCTGAAACTGGTCACCTCTGTATTGGGACGCTCCACTCCAATAACGCGAATCAAGCAATCGAACGGATCATGAACTTTTTCCCGGTCGAGCGGCACGCGCAAATCTATTTGCAATTGTCGTTGAATTTGCGGGCTATCATCTCGCAACGATTGATTCCATCAGTCGACGGCAAGCGGGTTCCCGCGTTGGAAATCATGATGGATACGCCGCGTATCAAAGATCTTATCAAGAAGGCTGAAGTCGACGTTTTGAAAGAAGCAATGGAACAGGGTATCGAAGAAGGCTGTCAGACGTTTGACTACGTTCTATTCCAGCTCTATAAGGCCAACAAGATTACACTAGAGCAGGCGCTAATCAACGCGGACAGCGCCAATAATCTTCGCCTCAAGATTAAACTTGAAGGTTTAAAAGGCGATGACGCTGTGAATGCGTTACTCGATAAGCAGATGGGAGAGCACGGGACGGACGCATTCAAGATTCAGGGGGGTGCGGCCGGCAATGTGACCCCACTCCGCAAGCGATAGCCGTCGAGAGTTCCTATCCTAAGGGGTCAAACCTTCCTCGGCCTGACGTTCCAGATACGAAGCAATCTTCTCCAACGCCAAGGCACTGAGCTTGGATCCATACCATTCCGGCATCGTATGCTCTGGGTATCCTGGTACGATAAATCGTTGCGGCTCTAGCACGGATTCAAGGATGTAGTCACGCACGGTCGTGGCGTTCCCTCGATAGACAGGGTCATTGAGTCGTGCTTTCCCGGTGGTACCGAGCGTTAAGGGTGGACCAACTCGCCCATTGGCGCCAGTGATTCCAGGAATGATATGACAGACCGGGCATCCGGCTCGAGTGAATATTTCGATGATGGGTTCATCGCCTGTGACTAACGGCATGGTTTCCGCGGTTGGTACGGGAACCGCTGAGGGGATTGGTTTCTGTTTAGATGGAGCTGGCTCACGGAGCGTCCAGAGAACTGACAGCAACACCAGACCGACAGCCATCCAGGTAATAGATTTGTCCCGCGTGCTGGTACCACGGCTTTGGGCCGACATGTTATGATCGGCCCAAGGCCCTCTTTCGTCAGGCACCAAACTTTCCTTGCACGAGCTTCATGAGCTGATCAAGTCCGCCTGCTTCGACTTTTCCGTTTGGCGTCAGTTTGTCGATGAGATCCGGCAGTAGACCAGCGAGCTGCGAGCTGGCAACGCCGGAGGACAGTCCCGCTTTGCTTGCTAGCTGGTTCAATAGATCTCCCCCGAGGCCTTGTTCTATCTGGGTTGGTGTTACCGGCAGGTTTTGTCCCGTACCTACCCAGGAATTGACGAGGTCCCCGAGCCCGTTTTTCTGGAATCCCGCCACGAGTCCGGCAAGTCCCCCGATCCCGCTATCCTTGCCAAGAAGGCCAGCCACCGCTTGCAATAGCGGATTTTGACCGCTCTCTCCGCCCATCAAACCACCAACCGCTTGTCCCACTTGATCCATCAATCCCATGGCAGTCTCCTTCCTCTGGAGTGAAGTGTGCGTTAGCATCTTGCTTTCCTGCTGTATTCCCTAAGGATGATACTTTATGTCCTGCGGGCATTCGACCTGTCAACCACAATTTTTTACCACCGAGGACGGTCTAGGAACTGACAGAGACATCATGCCCGGAGCATCAGCATTCAGATCAACGGCTTCGTAGTGAGGTTGGGGACTATGCAGAAGCGAAACTTTTGGTATGATGTTTCGCAGGAGGGACGAGCATGCAACGAAACAACTGGTCGATTGCCGGCGCAACCCTGGCGTGGCTTTCATTCATTTTATTCAGTAACACCCCTCCTGTTGCTGCAGAAATGTATGTCGCCGGAACGGCTGGGGTAAACTTTGCGGATCGCATCAACAGTATTGCGGGAACAGGGCCTCAGGCTGGGGTGCCAGGTCCATTCGTAGACTTCGACCTGCAGAACTCAATCACTTACGGGGCAAAACTTGGATATTTCCCGGGACATAGCTGGTATGGCATCGAGGGGGAAGTCTTACACACAACACCTCACATCAAACAGTTGGATGCCGACCCAGGCATTCATATGAGACTGACGACGGCAGGAGTGAACCTCATCATTCGATATCCAGGGAGGACATTCCAACCTTACGCTGGTGCTGGAGTGGGGGCTGCGATTGCTCACATTGGTGATACACCTACGGTAAGAAGTGATTCCGATGTGGCGGTCGCTTGGAATGTACTTGTTGGGTTGCGCGCATTTGTGACACCTAAAATCGCCGTTTTCGGAGAGTATAAATACACCGGTGCCACGCTCAAGTTCGACCAAGCGTTTGGAGACTTGGGCGGTTTCAGCGGAAACTACCGGGCGCAGTATCTCCTCGGTGGATTGTCGTATCATTTCTAAGAGAGGAGGAAAGCCATGTCGCGTCTCACCCAGCTGGCGTCTCTGGTCGGTGTGGCACTTCTCTTCTCAGCCTGTGCGGAGTCTCTCCATCAAGTCCAACGTGATACGGAACTCCTCGGGGTTCCGCTCTGGTTGGAACGAGAAATTGATACCAGCGTGCGGTTTGCCGATTTAAAGACCGCTCCCGGTGAATACGTCGGGCGAACAGTGATGATCGGTGGGAGCGTGATTCGGGCCAAGCGGACCAACGCAGGTACTGAGGTGGAAGTGTTGCAACTACCGAGTGCAAACGAAGGACCCATGACCGAAGAGCGTCTTCAATCCGAAGGTCGATTCCTGGCCGTTCGAGAAACATTTCTCGATCCGGCCAGCTTGCCGGAAGGAACACCCATTACCGTGATCGGTACGGTCACCGGTGAGACCACAAGACCACTGGATGAAAGCAACTATACCTATCCAATTCTCGAGGTGAAACATATCATCGACTGGAAAAGCATTGCCTCGCAACGAGGAAGAGATCGAGGCCCATACTATGGTGCGTATTATCCGCCTTATGCATATAGTGGGTTTTATCCCTATGGTCGGGCGTACGGTGGCTATTGGGGGGGGCCGTTTGGTGGGTATTATGGACCGCGGGGATTCTACGGACCTTCGCGTGGTTTTTCACCAGGTGCAGGATCGTTTTCGTCCCCTCCGCCGCCTCCACGAGCCGTTCATCCACGTCTCAGAAGCAGGTAAGGATTAATGTCTTCGGATCTTGACCAGATTAGACAGCTACTCTCTCGTCGGGAGGCCATCGTCTTGTTGGGGACGACAGCGGTTGTCTGCCTCATGAGTGGAAGACAGGTCGGGGCACAGTCATTCGTCGGTATCCCCTCCTCCCCCTGCATCGTCCGTCCCGAACAGACCGAAGGCCCGTACTTTGTCGATGAGCGGTTGCATCGTGTCGACATTCGTTCAGATCCGAGCAATGGAACGCTGACATCTGGGACTCCGCTTGTTCTGACTGTTCAGGTGTCCGGCGTTCGCGCCGGCGAGTGTGCTCCCCTCCCCAATGCACAAGTCGATATTTGGCACTGCGATGCCTCAGGGGTCTATTCGGATGTTCGAGATCCTGGGTTCAATACGGTCGGGAAGAAGTTTTTGCGGGGATATCAGCTGACTGATCCAAGAGGCGAAGTCCGCTTCATGACGATCTATCCAGGCTGGTATCCGATCCGAACCGTGCACATTCATTTTAAGATTCGCACCGGGCTCGTCTCTGGTAGGCGATTTGAATTCACCTCTCAACTGTACTTTCCAGATGAAGTGACTGACCAGGTCCACCGTGGTGCTCCCTATGCGGCGATGGGCCAACGGAGGGTGCGGAATCGTCAGGATTTCATCTTTCGTCATGGTGGGGAGGAATTGTTGGTAGAACCTACCGCGACAAACAACGGCTATGCCGCGACGTTTCCGATCGGTCTGGAACTTGGCTGAGGAGAGGCCTTGGAAATTCTGCTTATTGACTGACCCTCGCAAACCCCGATACTCTCGCCTGCCATAACAACCTGTTGAGGGAGGGTGTGCCGATGAAACTGTTGCGCGATGCTGGGATCCTGACGTGTATGCTCCTTCTCTCCGTCAGCGTGAACGCGGCACCTCCACCGGAGGTACAGGTCGACTACTCTGCTGATAGTACGATGGAGACGGAAGGTGGCATGACCATGAAGTCCAGGATTTACCATAAGCCCAGCATGGACCGGATGGAAATGGGTGGGTCGGACGGAATGACGTCCATCATTCGGAAAGATAAGAAGGTCATATGGCAGCTGATGGGAAATATGTATATGGAAATGCCGATGGATGAATCCAAGGCCTCCGGCACGGACGCGTTCGAGATCGTCGAGCAGACCGAGGTCGGGCAGGAAACAATCAGCGGCATGAAAGCCACCAAGTCCAAAGTCGTTGCCGTGAAGAAGGACGGATCGGGTAAATTCGGGGGCTTCTTCTGGACGACGAATGAAGGCATCACTGTCAAGATGGACATGCTGTCCAAAGAAGGCGACAGGAAGATGCGCATGACCAGCGAGCTGACGAACATCAAGCTTGAAAAACAGGATCCCGCTCTCTTTGAAATCCCTGCCGGATACACCAAAAATGACATGGGTGCCCTAATGGGAGGGGCTGGCATGCCCAATCTTGACGAACTTAGGAAAAGTGCTGAGCAGCGCCGAGCTGGTCGAAAACAGGCTGGTGAAAACCGCGACAGGGGGAAAGACACCGACCGCGATATTCCTGTCGACGTGAATAAAATGATGAAAGGCCTGTTCGGCAAGTAAGTGGAGGTAATCACCCATGCGCCTATTGACATTAGCTGGATCGATTCTGATCGTAGTTGCCCTCAACGCTTCGATGGTCCATGCGGATGATCCGTGCTTGGGTGATGAAGAAAAGAAGGCAGCGTTGGCTCGGTCAGCTGCGCTGCAAAAAGCTGAACAAACGGGGCAGCCGGCTGCCCTCTTTGTCGCCTATCTACAAATCAGCAGTGATGACTGTATCGATCGGTATGATAAGAACGCGGTCACGAGAGCCAAGGCCAACATGCCAAAACTGGGGCGGGATTTAGCCAAAGCCGCCGAGACGAAAGGGGCGCTCTATTCCAGCGAACCGGTACGGTCAGACGGGCAAACGTCTGCATTCCGATACTTCGAAACGATCGGCGACCAGCAAGAAGCCAATCGGGTACTGCTCAAGGCGGTTCAGGCGAAGCCGGACGATCTCCGTCTTTTTGAGACCGCCTGGAACATCGACAACAATCGATACGGTCCGGTCGATCCCAACACCGGATCGAGAGCCTTCTATTCTTCCCCGCCTACATTCCAGCAAGAGTTGCGTAAAGTGGCGTCAGCGAATGCCGACCGATTGATGAAGGCAGAGGAAAAGGCGGCTCATGGGTTGACCGGCAATATCGGGGAACTGGCGAACGCCACGACCCAGTCGCTCGAGCAACTTAGAAGCGCATCGCTATGGATGAAATACCTGCATGGTGGGGACAAGCCTGCAAAAGATCGGGCTGAATTGCGAGGCGACACCATCATGAAGCGCCCTGATCCGACCTTCACACAGGGACAGGCCATGATATATTACGAATTCTCCGGCTCGCCGAAGGCGAAGAACCTGGCCTCGCACATCAAGATGAAAACCGAAGAGTCTCAGCGAGCCATGGAGAAGGCCGGTGAGAGCATGAAAGGCATGTTCAGCCAGAAGAGCGAAGCCGAGCAAAAGCAATTCGACAAGAAGAAAGCCGACTTAGAAAAAGAACTCGGCTTTTGATGCATTCCCACTGCTTCTGAAATCTAAAATTGTACCTTCAAAGAGTCCGTATTCTTAGACGAGAAACTCGTTCATATTCTGAGCCGTCTCTGTACTGCTACTGGATCTCGCACCGTGTGATGGTAGCGGGACTTCAGATTTGACAGGGGAAGGAATCAGAAGAGGTACCGTTACCTCGGCATAGGTATCCTGTACATCTAACGACCGTCCATCCGATTGCGGCTCATTGGCTTCCGTCGTTCTTCTGTATGAGACGACAAGCTGCTCGACTGCGGCGGAGATAGCCAACAGCCCTTTGCCGGCCGGGGACTCTGGGGCAGCTTCAATGACCGGCAAAAACTTTCGAATTGCCTGGCTCACAGCTGGATCATCAGGAATTTCGCCGAGCAGTGTCAGATCCCCACCCACGTACTCATGGAGAATTTTGCGGAGGTACAGGACGTTAACCTGCGACTGGCTCGACGCACGATTGATGATGAGGCCAGGCCGGAATGACCGCAACGCGGTCATAGCGATCTCACGTCCCTCGATATCGGTTGTACCAGCGACCTCCAAGACTTCTTCCACGCTCGAAAAATCCCGGTTCGACAGCACTTCAGCCATAGGACTTCTTGCAAGAAAACAGGCCAAGACACGACGGATCGCTGCTAACTTAATGAATCGGTAGAGGTCTAATACCGCCGTCGGATCGGGTGTGGCGACCGCCAGGTGAATATCGGCCATCAGGAAGAAATCGAGGGCATGATAGTTTGTGCCGGCGCCAATATCGATCACCACGACGTCGGCATGCAGCCCTTGAAACTGCTTTATCAGCCGCTTCTTGCGAGCATGGGCCAGATTGGCCGTTGCCAACGTCTCACCGGTACCGGCGATCAGGCGCAGATTCGGATGAAAGGTGACAGGTAACGCGACCTCTTCCAAGTGGCTCACCCGCTTGTGTAAGAAGTCTGTCAAGGTCACCGACGGGTTCAGTTCCCCGAACATGATATGGGCGTCAGCCCCGCCCACGTCGAGGTCAGCCAGCAAGACCTGTCGTCCGGTCTTTGCCAGCGCCAATGCCAGATTGGCGGAGACGACGCTTTTTCCCACGCCGCCTTTTCCGGATGCTACTGAAAGGAGAATGGCCATAGGAGCACTCTGCTCAGAGAATTTTTCTTTTAGCGATGACCTCATTCTACGGCTCGATAGTGAAAAGGAAAAGCAAATGCAGGAAACATGACGGCAAAGATCACACAACAAAAACGTGAAGCGGAGCGTAGATATCTCTACTCTTCACAAAACGACGCCATCGAAGGAATCTATGTTATCCTATCCATCTTGTTTGATTGACCAGTGAAAAGGGGTCCGACGGGACCATGCGTAAAGCAAAGATCGTCTGTACCATTGGCCCAGCGACCAACTCGCCGTCGATTCTCAGCCGACTGATTGAGAACGGCATGAATGCGGCTCGACTCAATTTCTCGCACGGCACTCATGAGTCACACGCGGCCGCCATTACGGCCATACGCGAAGCCGCTGCTCGGCATGGGACCGCGGTGGCAATTATTCAGGATCTCCAAGGACCGAGAATTCGCATAGGGCCGGTTCCAGTGGAAGGCATTCCGGTGAAGGTCGGTCAGGCGGTCCGCTTACGGATGGTCTCGGATTCATCCGAGGAGCTGGTCCAGGGAGGAGGGGCACATGCCCTCTCGTCCATGCCGGAAATACCGGTCAGCTACCCTGCTCTGACCAGAGATCTCCGCGTAGGATCAAAAGTACTGATCAACGATGGACTCATCGAGCTACAGGCCGTCCGCGTGGCAGATGATCTGATCGACTGCTCTGTCCTTATCGGCGGCACGATTACCTCACATAAGGGCATCAATTTGCCTGGCACGACCGTGAGCGCTCCTACCGTAACCGACAAAGATCGAACCGATATTCAATTTGCTGTCGAACATGCTGTAGATTATGTCGCGCTCTCGTTTGTTCGAGGGGCGCAGGATATTCAGATCGTACGTCGCCTGTTGAGTGAGTCTGGTCGTGCCATCCCCATCATTGCCAAGATCGAACGGGCGGAAGCGATAGCGGCATTGGGAGACATCCTGGAACAGGCGGACGGCGTCATGATCGCGCGAGGAGATTTGGGTGTTGAGATGGGGCCTGAAGCCGTGCCGGTGTTGCAGAAGCGGATCATCGTCGAAGCTAACCGTCGGCGACGTCTGGTCATCACGGCGACGCAGATGCTGGAATCGATGACCAAGGCGACGCGTCCGACAAGGGCGGAGGCGTCGGATGTTGCCAACGCCGTGTTCGACGGCACGGACGCGGTGATGCTTTCAGCCGAAACGGCTGTCGGGTCTTATCCAGTCGAAACAGTGCAGGTCATGGATCGCATCATCCGGGTGGCCGAGGAGGAGGTTGAACCTGGAGTGATGCGCAAGCGACAAACTGATTTGGAAGACTTGTCTTTTCCCGAAGCCATTTGTACTGCGGCTGCCTCCGCTGCGAAATCGGTTGCCGCGAGCGCCATCGTCGCATTCAGCGAACGAGGAAATACCGCGCGACTGATTTCGAAACAACGACCATCTGCCTCCATTATCGCGCTCACGCCGTTTGAACCGGTCAGGCAACAGATGACCCTCTATTGGGGTGTGCTCTCGTATACTGTGCCACAAATCGAACAGACCGATGCACGAGTAGAAGAAGCGGAGCGGCGTTTAAAACGAGAAGGGCTGCTCAAGACCGGAGACAAGATCGTGATTCTGTCAGGCACTCGAGTGGGACAACCGGGAGGGACGAATCTCATCAAGCTTCATGAAGTTGGTTAAGGTGCTCGCTGCCCGAATTCCCATGGCCGTTGCTTGCTGACTCTTGATTCTCCTCATTCAAAGCAGCTAATCTTAAGCGCCACTTCGCATGTGATGCACGCTGAGGTTCTTGCTCGACGGCATCCCAAATGATCAATCCACTTCACGCATCTGTTTTTGACCATGCCGGCAACTGGTGCGGTGTGTTCCCTCGTATCGTGATCCACACGGCTCGGGTTGAATCCTATTCCATTTTCCACTATGTGCGACTCTGTTGTAATGAGTAGGTGGCCTAGGGATATGTCCAGTGTGAGGTATCCGACGAAACGCTAAACTCATTTCGCTCGAGGAGGATACGCTATGGGGCATCACAAGATTGGTCTCATTATTCCTCATCCTGAAGATCAGAAATGGGACTCGGTCTGGAAGCTGTTCCGTACCCCCAACTTGAACCTGCCGACCCTGGCCGCCCTCATTCCAGAA
>JBFWZD010000026.1:0-44696 GCA_050185705.1 Nitrospira sp.
CCGTAGGCCAGGCCCAGACTCAAGGTCTCACGTTCTTCCGCAGTCACGTGTCGATAGAATCTCGTGTCCATAGCAACACCATAGCCCCTCGGGGCTGGCAGTGTTGCACTTGGAGTTAGAACTCAAGAATTATTAGAATTTCACTGACAATATAGGTGTGAAGAACCCCGCTCATGTAGACCAATCCTGACCTGAGGATTTGGCCTGCGCGGGATCGGTTTGCGCCGCTGAAGCGGCAATGCACGATGACCCAACGTTATTCCCATCACTGCCATGGTAGCTTACGCGCTAGTGTCAGGGTGGTAGAGAACCGCACGCCGTCGACACAAATTTGATACAGCACGTGCCAATGGTGGAAGGAGAGGCTTGTAACCTGTTGGATTAGGTGGTGTGCTGGCTGGGACTCGAACCCAGGGCCCTCGCCTTAAAAGCTCTAAAAGACCAATACTAACAATGGCTTGAAATCGTGACGGTTTCCCCGTTTTATCAGGCAAATCAAGGCGTTGATGGGTTTCTACTGGTTCGATTGATTCTGTCGAGTGCGGTCTTCTTTGCAGAGTTTTAGCACAAAGTTAGCACATACGCTGTACGTAACTCGTAAAACTGTGATAGGGTGAATGGTGTGATTCGAGGGTTTCGGGATAAGAAGACCCAACAGTTCTTCGCTGGAGAGCTGGTCAGGGAATTCTCCAGCTTCAGGAAGGTCGCAGAGCGGAAACTTACAATGCTCGACAACGCATCGGACCTGAAGGATCTGGTCTCACCCGCAGGTAATCGGCTGGAAAGATTGAAGGGTGATCGAGTCGGACAGCATAGTATTAGGATCAACGATCAATGGCGGATCTGTTTTGTCTGGATGGCCGACGGACCCCACGACGTGGAAATCACGGATTATCATTGAAGGGGTGCGCACCATGATCAAGAACGGTATGCGGCCGGTTCATCCAGGAGAAATTTTACTGGAAGAGTTCATGAAGCCGTCAGATCCACCCATTAACGCTAATACACTGGCCAAAGCGCTGGAAGTGCCGGCAAACCGGATCACGGCGATCATCAAAGGACAGCGGGGGATCACCGGCGATACAGCCGTACGGCTCGCGACCTTCTTCAACACCACCGCTGAGTTTTGGATGAACCTGCAGAAGACCTATGACCTGCGCCTCGCCGAACGGGCTCTGTCGGGGAAAGTGCGGAAGCACATTGAGCAAAGCCGAGAAGCCCTGACCTCGGCCTAATCCTGAAAGAGTCTGTCCCGACCGCTCGGCAGTGTTTCGGATCCCCGTTTCGCTCACCACTCATTCCAAGAAGATAAGGAAAGCCCCCGGAAGGCCGGAGGCTTCCCTGTGAAATGGGTCAGCGCTTCAAGGCATGGGCAGCAATCCACTCCTTCGCCTCAAAGGCAACGTTCATAAGGGCCTCAAGATCGTTGAGACCGAACGAGGCGCCGTTGCGCCAGACGCCGGACTGATCCTTAAATGGCCGAGAAAAGGTTGCCGCGAAGAACGGGCCTTTCTCGCTGACGTGCTGCCAGATTGTGGCCTTGATGTTACCACATCGTAGCATCGTCGCTGGTCGTTTGGAGGAAGTGTTGGTCGTCATGATGGTTCCTTCTTATATATTGAACTGTAGGTGACTCTCTCACGCGAGGAGGAGAGGCACCGCCCAGTTCATGGAGGAACCAGGGAGCAAAGGCCGGAGAGGAACACGCAGCGAGAGTGACAGAGTTACTGGCGCGAATGATGCGCCTTGCAGGTGCTAGCCGGTTGGCTCTTGTCGGTGACGACCAGACTTTCCGCAATAGAGAGAACAATGGGATGGACCCTAAGGAGAAACGTACTTGTTACACCTTCTGTCCTTGCTCACGTCCTAGCCCTACACCGTGAAGTCATAGGAAGTTGATAGCTCATCGCGATGACAACGGCCTTGCCTATACAGATTTCACACTGAAGAGCTTTGAGCATCGACTGTTACTAAGCCTCTCCGACGATTGCTTTTCCTTCCTATGAAATGGTTCATGACATTCAACACTTAAGAGAATGTATCTAGCGCGCGGGGGATGATCACTCGGTGCGGGATCTTTGAACTCCTTTTAATGAAGAACCCCGCCCTGACAGGCGGGGTCTCCTTACAATTCAAGCTGCGCTTGACCCGTCTCCTGCTCGCCTTGGTGCCGCACATACTGGCGAATCGTAGCCTCGTTGATCCCCACCGTCGAGGCGAAAAATCCTCGTGCCCAGACCCCGCCACCATCCCAATACACTCGGCGCAACATGTGCGGGAATTTCTCTTTCAGCTGCCGACTGGTCACACTCTTCAAGGTCTCCACCACCCTTGAGACCGCATACTTGGGCGGAATCACCATGTGCAGATGGATATGGTCCCGTTCCACTCCAATCTCCTCCAGAAACCAATCGGGGTGAAATTCCCGCACGCCTCTGAGGACCTTCTTCACGTACTCGGCCACCCCGGGCACGAGAATTTTCCGCCGATACCGTGTCACCCACACCAAATGGTACTGGGTCTTGTACACCACATGTGCTTGGCGATGGAGTTTCATCCATGGCCATCATAGCACCAGGCGAGCAACAGACGGCTCCCGGCTCACACCCCCACCCTGCCAGGTGGGGAACTCCCGCGTAATCAGATCGCTGATCCTCGTTTGAGGCGGACGTTCACCGCCGTGTGAATGGCATGATACAACTGTTCAACCGGCGCTTCTTTCGTCAGGAGGGTTGCGGCACCGGCGCGGATCATGGCATCACGATGCCCCCTGTCCGCATTCACCGACAATCCCACTACGACCATATCAGGGGCGTGCCGTTTAATCATGGCGGTCGCCTCAATACCGTTCAGTTGTGGCATGTTAATGTCCATCAACACGACATCGGGCTGAAGTGCGCGCACCAATGTGATCGCTTCCTCCCCATTCTCCGCTTCACCAATGACGTGGATATCCTGATACGTCTCGAGCATTGTGCGAAGCCCTTGCCGAATCATGGCATGATCATCGACGAGCACCACGCGGATCGTAAAGGGATCACCGGGAACGGCATCCGTTGGAGAACGACGATCGGTCAACGGCGAATCCGCGATGGTTGCACCTTGGTCGATCACACGCTCGATCAGTGGCAACACGATACTCGCGCTGGTACCTTGGTCGGGCGCGGAGAGAATCTCCAATGAACCTCCCAGGGCCCGCATGCGTTCCTGGATACTATAGAGTCCGAATTTGGAAGACATCTCGCCGGGAGACGCTCCCGCGGCTGTTGCAGTTGTTAGATCGAATCCCTTTCCCTCATCCTTTACAGTGATGCGAAGCTGGTCCCCTCGGTGTTCCACCGTGAGCGTGGCCTGTCCGGTGCCGGCATGCTTGGCCGAATTGATCAACAGCTCTCGGACGGACTGAAAGAGCGATACCCGTTGGTCTTCCGGCAGGTCGAATCCCGGGTCATCAGGGACGAAGACGGTCACGGTTTGCGCATGCTTAGTCTTCATATACTCAGCGAGCCAGGTGAGGCTGGCGCTCAGCCCGTGATTGCGCAGGACCGGTGGACAGAGTTCTGCTATTAAGGTGCGGCTATAGGTTAAAGCCTCAGATAAGATGTCGTCGACTTTGTGCAGCACCGCTTCACAAGCAGGCACCCCGCGTGCGCTCTTCTTGCCCTGTCCGATCGTCAGTTTCCCGACGACCAACATCTGCTGCAGATGGTCGTGCAGTTCACCCGCCAAGCGTTTTCGTTCGCGCTGCTCGGCCAGATTTAATTCTCTCGTCAGCGCACGGAGGCGGTCCTGAGACTGCACGAGGTCCCGCGTGCGATCCTCGACCAGCGCCTCGAGTTCCTGGGTAAAACGCTCGAGGCCCAACTGCGCTTCTTTCCGCTCCGTAATGTCAAGATTGACCCCCACCATACGGGTCGCACGACCATCTGCATCGCAGAGGGTTTTAGCCTTCGCATAGATCCAGCGCACGGTCCCGTCTGGCCGTATGATTCGATATTCGAACTCAGAAACCGTCGTGGGGTCCTGTAGCGACCGTCGGCTCCCGGCGAGGGCCGTTGCCAAGTCCTCCGGATGGACGAGACGTCGCCAGGCCTCGGTCGTGCCGTCATAGCCTCCGATCGGTAACCCCCAGATCTGTTCCAGTTCAGGGGACCAGACGCCTTGTTGTGCGAGGACATCCCAATCAAACACCCCGATGTTGGCCACCGATTGGGCTAACCGCAGTCGGGCCTCGCTCGCCTGAATGGCCGCCTCTAGCTTCAAACCATGGGTGATATCCAGCGCAATCCCACTTAAGGCATAGGGTCGGCCATGCTCGTCATGCAACAAGAACTTTTTGACCACAGAGGTATGGACCCCGTCCGCTTGCGGCACCCGTTCCTCCACAGTCAGCAACCGTTCCGTTTCCCACACTCGTCGATCATTGGCCACAAATTGACCGGCCAACTCAGATGGAAACAGTTCGTGGTCGGTATGGCTCATGGCCTGTTCGCGATTCACGCCTAGCACCCGTGCGCATTCTTCATTCATAAAAAGATACTGTCCGGCACGATCCTTGATAAAGATGGCCGCTGGCGCATGGTTCAAAATCGATTTCAGTCGCGCCTCGCTCTCCCGTAGGGTCTCTTGGGTTTGCTTGGCACGTTCGACCAGCATCGAAATCGCCACGGTTTCTACAACAAACACACCAAGACTGACCCAGTAATAGCCGGCCGCAAGATGAAATTCATACAATGGTTCGATAAGGAGCAAATCAGCGGCGAGCGTGGAAAGTAATGATGCCAAGAGACCCGGTCCCCACCCTCCGCGCCAGGCGGCGAGCATGACGGCGAGGAAAAATGTGAGGAAGGGAAACCCGGTGGGGATGATCGGTCGCAGAGCGATTCGAATCCCAGTCGCGACAGCCACCAGCAACACCGCGATGCCATATCGGATGAGCCAGCTCTCGCTGGACCGATGTGAGGGAAAGACGCTTGGCTGCATCTGAGTCTTGAGTCGACAATGGAAACACAGAGGGTATGCGGCATGATAAGACGATCCGTCGCAGGAGTCTATCTACCTTTCGAATGAATTTACTGTAAATAATTAAATGCTCTGTGTTTTACATGGTTTCCACGTTTCTCTTAATGTATCGGGCTCTTAGGCAGTTCCAGTGATTCAACCGGATCTCGTCGTTCGCAAACCTGTTAGCACAAAATCAGCGCCTTCTTCAGCAGACGGCCCTGTGGATCGGTAGGATATTTTTCGTCAATGGAGTGGAGACTAGTGAGGACCCACCACCAGCGTCTCCAAATCGATGACAGGCAGGTGGCTTGCCGTTCAGGTTGACCTGAGCGGTAAAGAACCGAACCCTCGAAGATTTGAAGGCTTGCATTTGAGCGGTTAGGCAGAGGAGTCGGTCGGAAAGTGTAAGGTAAACGTCGTGCCCTGCCCAGGCACACTGTCCACGGTAATCGATCCGTCATGATCCTGAATAATGCCATGCACCACGGTAAGCCCCAGACCTGTTCCTTTCCCCGGTTCCTTGGTCGTCACAAACGGATGGAAAATCGTCGGAAGTATTTCCGTGGGGATGCCATGGCCGCTGTCTGTAATACTGAGCCGAACCTGCCGGTCCTCGCATTGATCGTTGGCTCGTATTGTCAGGTGTCCACCATTGGGCATGGCCTGCACGGCGTTGAGGACCAGATTGAGAAGGACTTGCATCAGTTGATCATGATTGCCATGGATGGGGTGGAGCCCTTCATCAAACTCGGTTACCGTCGTGATCTTGTGTCGACTGAATTGTTCCCGCATGGCATCAAGACAGTTAATGATCGTCTCACCAAGATGTACCGGTCCCAGGGTGCCTGGACTGCGACGCGCAAGGGACAAGAGTTGCTTGACGAGCCTGGTCACCCGATCCACTTGTGCCACGATCGTGCTCAGCCCCTTCTTGATCGTTTCATCGCTGGTCCGTTCTAGCAAATACTGGGCGCGTCCCATGATGACATTCAGCGGAGTGCCGATCTCATGTGCCATGCTTGCGGCTAAAGTACCTAATTCCGCGACACGCTCAGTCAATCGGAGTTGCCGCTGCGTTTCGAGTAACGCTTGGCGATTGCGATTCAATCCTCGCTCCAATTCATGGCTCAAGCCGGCAAGCTGTTGCGTCGCAAATTCTTGGGCCTCGGCAGATTTATCGATATAGGCCTCCATCGCCAGTTGGATGTCAAGAAAGATGACCTTGGTGAGCGCAATGCGAGTGGCGACATAGGCCTCAGCCTGATCCTGATAATGCTCGTAAATCAATGGATCGAGCAGGGACAGGTAAAGTGCATAGGCGCCTAAATACCACTCCGGCGTCAGGCCTAAGCGAGCGTGCACCCGCCCAATTTGACGCCGACTCTCTTCATAGGTTTCGTCATAGGGGCCTGTCACTAACGACAGCAAATACCGCTTCTGGGCTTCAAGCAAGCGGGTGCTGATCAACTCGTTGGTGAGGAATTTTCTTGTTGCTGGAAATGTCAGTAGGTGACGATAGAAGGCAGCCACTAATTCATCGACGTGGTCCGCGACCAAAGGCTGAAGAAGTGTGATGTTCCGCTCTTCCTCTTTGGTCAGACGGACAAACTGTTTGCGGTGCTCCCAACTCTGCATAGCCCCCCGGCCTGAGGACTTCGCATCATGGTTCTACAAGCAACTTCGTCATGCACGCGATGACGACTGCGAGATCGCAATTTTCAGCAAGGCTACAAGAACGGAGTGATTGAGGTCAAGTAAGCGTATTGAGTCATCTGAAAGCTTACCGCGTGACAGATCATTGCGTCATTCACAGGCGCCATTCATGAGGGCCTCAAGGTCATTGAGATCGAATGAGGTGCCATTGCGCCAGGCGCCTGCCTGATTCTTGTACGGGCGAGAAAAGGTCGTCGCGAAGAACGGTCCCTTGTCGCTGACATTCTGCCAGATCGTGGCCTTGATGTTCCCATATCGCAATTTCGTCGCTGGTCGTTTGAATGAGTTGTTGGTCGCCATGGTGTTTCCTCCTTGTGTGAAATGAAGATGACTCTCTCACATCAGGAGGAGAGGCATCGTACAGTTCACAGAGGAAACAGGAGGCAGCGGCCGGAACCGGCGGACCGGAGAGGGTCACGCAGCGAGAGTGACAGAGAAACTGGCGCGAGCGGTGCGCCTCGCAGGTGTAAGTCGGTCTGCGAAGGCTGCTGAGTGCCAGACACAGCCGAAGCGAGAGAGAAAGGAGTGAAAGTTACGAAAGATTGTGCTCAGATCATAGCTGGTGTGTCAGCAATGCGTGAGTCTCGCGGAATGATGCGCATCGCGGAGTGTCCCACTGACCGAACTGCAAAGCGAGCCTCATGGACTCATGAGCAGGGGAATGAGGGCACAGTCCTAGATATTTAGGAGCATGCCCTCATTGCCAGTTCAAAAAGTCTGCCGTGTCGTGCATCGGATGGGGGTCTCGCATCGGTCAATGACTCAATGGTTGGAACACCATGTACGACAGCCCCACGATGGCGGCCAATATCAATCCTTCAACGAGTAACATAACGTCCTCACCCCCTTTCCTATGTGTTCAAGACTACACTGCGAACATGAATTGTCGATGACGATATCGTGAACATTTCTTCATGTTTCTCTCTCGGCCACAAAACGGAGCAGCCTATAGAACCGTCCTACCGATACGGCCAGGACGGCCTCTAGGTTTCGCCCTTGGGAGGCTACTGAGACTTTTGTTGATCCTTCTTGTAGACCACGATGGCGGTCACCACCATCCCAAGAATTGCGGCACCGAAAATCAGCCAATTCGCGTCCATGACTCCCCCTTTTGTTGGTTAGCTCAAGCAATGATAAAAGCTTATCTCAGAGAGATGAAGACAGCATGAACGAGGGATGAAAACGCTCTTCATAAAACTGCTCTCATCATCTCTGTGAGCGAACATGTAACAACATCGGACCCAAGGTAGATACCGTTCACCATGCCTCACCGAGCCCGGCTACTCGGGACCGTTCTTCTCTCGCGTATCATCTGGACCGGCGAGACTCAGGCACTGGAAATGAAGCGCCTGAATGCAACGCAATGCCGTCTCACCTTTGCGCCATTCGACCGCTCACCAATATCCTGTGACTCACAGCATCGTGTGGCAGTGAACGAATTCCCGGAAGGGGCCGAAGACTTCCCCGTGAAGCGCTTCAGCGTGTAAGCGGTGATCCACTGCTTCGCCTCAAAGCCGACATTCAAGAGGGCCTCGAGGTCGTTGAAACCCAACGAAGTGCCATTGTGCCAGGCACCGGACTGATTATTGAACGGACAAGAAAAGGTCGTGGCGAGGAACGAGCTCTTCCCACTGACGTTCTGCCAGATCGTGGCCTTGATGTTGCCACAGCGCAACGTCGTCGCCGGTCGTTTGTTTGAATTGTTGGTCGCCATCTTGTTTCCTCCTTTCGTGACCTCAAAATACGTCTCTCACGGGATGAGGGGAGGCACCGCCCAGTTCACCGAGGAAACATGAGGCAGAGGCCGAAACCGGCGGGTCTGAGAGGGATCAGCAATGGTTTCCCCCATATTGATTGCAGCATGAACTGGCTACAGCCTCCCACTAGTTCTATAGGTTCCCACGCCTTCACTTCCCGCCCAATCCTGCATGTTTTGTCGCAAAATTCACCACACTGTTGCGGCAGAGTCCTTGACAACCACTAATATGTCCATTATTCTGGACATATGGATATCAAGCAAGCCACGGCCGCATTTGCCGCTCTCTCACAGGATACTCGCCTACGCGTGTTTCGCTTGCTCGTCGAATACGGACAGGATGGGACACCAGCCGGAACGTTGAGCGAGACGCTCGGCATCCCGCATAACACACTGTCATTCCATCTATCGCAGATGAGCCATGCCGGGCTTGTCGAGTCGCGCCGTGAAAGCCGCTCTATTATTTACACGGCCAATTTTGAGTTCTTCACCGACCTCATCCGCTATATGGTGAAGGATTGTTGCCGTATGGAGTTTGCCAGCATTCGCGAGGATACAACGCGCGGCTGTTCAGTGATCGAACTACCCGCGTGCTGTCCACCGAAGGGAAAGGAGAAACGCTCATGAAACGTCTGCACATTCATATGGGGGTTGACAATATTGAGGAGTCCGTTCGCTTTTACAGTGCTCTCTTTGGCGCCGCTCCGGTGAAAACCAAAGCGGATTATGCCAAATGGCTGCTCGATGACCCGCACGTGAATTTTGCGGTGTCGGCCCGTGCCAAGACGAGAGGCATTGACCATCTCGGCATTCAGGTGGATGACGAGGCGGAATTAACCGCGCTGCGGGAACAGATCGAAGCCGCCGAGCTACCTGCCATCGACGAGGGTGAAACGGTCTGCTGTTATGCCAAATCTGACAAATCGTGGGTGCAAGACCCGTCGGGCATTGCCTGGGAAGCCTATCGCACGATGGAGGATGCCGAGCTGTACTCAGGCAAGTTCCCCACTGCTGACAGTGCCTGTTGCACTCCGCAGACGATGGGAACGCCGGGGTGCTGCGAACCTTCGGAAAAAACCACTGGCTGCTGTGACTGATGCGGGGGACTCATTCTATGGACGCTGCTGTTACACAAATTCTTCCGACCAGTGAAAAACGGCTGAACCTGTTTGAACGCTATCTGACCGTCTGGGTGGGGCTGTGCATGGTGGCGGGGATTCTTCTCGGCCAATCAGCTCCGGCAGCAGTACAAGCTCTGCGCAGCATGGAGTTTGGTCAAGGCAGTCACGTCAATTTCCCGATTGCTGTGCTCATCTGGCTGATGATTATTCCGATGATGATGAACGTGGATTTTGCGGCGGTGCGCGATGTCGGCAAACGGCCACGTGGCTTGTTGGTGACCCTGTTCGTGAACTGGGTGGTGAAGCCTTTTTCGATGGCCTTCTTCGCATGGCTGTTCTTCCGGTTCGTGTTTTCGCCGTGGATCACGGATGCTGATGCCGACCAATATATTGCCGGGGCGATCATCCTTGCGGCGGCACCCTGTACAGCGATGGTATTTGTCTGGAGCTATCTGACGGACGGCGATCCAGCGTATACGCTGGTGCAAGTCTCAGTGAATGACCTCATCATGCTGGTGCTGTTTGCGCCGCTGGTCGGGTTTTTAGTGAGTGGTGCGTCGTCCCTGCATGTTCCCTATGAAGTCCTGCTCTATTCGGTGCTGGCCTTTATTGTGATTCCCTTAACCATCGGTGTGCTGCTCAGGCAATGGTTTGTCCGCAACCACAGCAAGGACTGGTTTGAACAGATCCTGCTTCCTCGTTTCGCCCCCATCACCATTCTTGCGCTGCTCGCTACGCTGGTGCTCATCTTCGCGTTTCAGGCTGAGAACATTAGCGGCAAAACGTGGCATGTGGCGTTGATTGCTATCCCGCTTCTGCTGCAAGTGTATTTCAATGCCTCACTGACTTACGGGCTGATGAAATGGTTGGAAGTCCCTTATACGGTAGCCGCACCCGGCGCCCTCATTGGGGCGAGCAATTTCTTTGAACTTGCAGTTGCCACGGCCATTGCCCTCTTTGGGGCTGAGTCCGGTGCAGCCCTCGTCACCGTGGTAGGGGTGTTAGTCGAGGTGCCGGTGATGTTGTCCGTCTGTACGTTCTGCAACCGTACACAAGGCTGGTTTCAGCCAGAGGCGGTACGATGAAACAGAAGGTCCTATTTCTCTGTACCGGAAATTCCTGCCGTAGCCAGATGGCGGAAGGGTGGCTCCGCCACCTCGCTGGAGACCGCTTCGAGGCGGTCAGTGCCGGAACGCATCCAGTCGGGCTGAATCCCAATGCCGTGACGGTCATGGGTGAAGTGGGCGTGGATATTTCCAACCATGTATCGGAACGGGTTGACCCCTATGTAGAGCAACGCTTTGATTATGTGATTACGGTCTGCGACCATGCACAGGAAGCCTGCCCGGTGTTTCCTGGTGCGTCCGCAAAGCTCCATTGGAATTTTGACGACCCAGCGAAGGCGGCGGGAACCTATGAGCAGCAGTTGATCGTCTTTCGCAAAACCCGCGATGAAATTGAGGATAGGATTCGCCAATTTCTTGCCACAGGAGGCGCATGAACCGCCCTTGCCTTCAAAGTTTTACAATTCCAACAATACCAGTGGCTTGAAATCGTGACGGCTTCCCCGTCTTATCACGCAAATCAGGGCGTTGATGGGTTTCTACTGATTCGATTGATTTTGTTGAGTGCGGTCTGTTTGCAGAGTTTTATTACAAATGAAGCACAGTCGGTTGAGAAGGCATAGACCGTACCATTGAAAACGTTGGTGCGCCCGGCAGGAATTGAACCTGCGACCTACGGGTTCGAAGCCCGGCGCTCTATCCAACTGAGCTACGGGCGCAGCGGTGCTACATGATCATGTTAGGGCGAGTCTTGTCAAGGTTGCGAGAAGAAGGGCCGACATAGCTACAGCCGCGCCAGAATGTCTTCAGCCACTTGCGTGAGAGATCGTCCTTCTGTCTCTACGACATCGTCCGCCGCCGCTTGATACTTTGGCAGACGTTCCTGAAGAACATCGTGAATTTCATCGATAAACGACTTGGTTCCTGTGAGAGATGGTCTTTGCGTACCTGACCCAATTCGCCTAGCAATGGTCTCGACCGAAGCCGTCAGCCAGAACAACTTTCCCGTCCGCTTGAGCACGTCGACGTTCTGTGATCGAAGGATGGCGCCGCCACCTGTATCGATGATCAGTCCATTCCGACCTGCCAATTCCTGACACACCTTGGACTCAAGATCCCGAAAATACTCCCAGCCATGTTGTTCAACTATAGCGGGGATGGGATGCCCAGCGAATTTCACGACTTCCGCATCCGTCGAGAGAAGAAGGCGACCAAGCCGTGCAGCCAAAATCTTCCCTACACTACTCTTTCCCGTCCCTCGATAGCCAATCAGCACGACGTTATTCATCGAAAATGAGATTCCAATACCTCGCGCATAACTGCGATGGGAGCCGCTTGCTCAGTCCAAAGTTCAAACTGAGCGACCGCTTGGTGGAGAAACATCTCCAAACCGGGAATCGTTTGGCACCCTGCCTGCTTTGCATCGCTGAGCAATTTGGTTTCGCGTGGGTTGTAGACGATGTCCATGACGGTGAGATCGCGGTGCAGGAGTGAAGCAGGAACACAGCTGGCATCGGTTTTCGGAGCCATCCCGATAGGTGTGGAATGGATCAACACACGCGTGTCAGGCAGGGTCCTGCGAAGTGAAGTTTCGTCAAGGTGAAAATCCTCGATGGTCGCCGTTGTTTGAGCGCGAAGATCTTTAGCCAGTGCGGTCCGCTCGCGATCATCGATTCCTAGTAACGTTAGTTTCTTTAACGATGCCTCTGCTGTCAGGGCACAGGCAATGGCGCGCGCCGCCCCGCCAGATCCTACAAGCGCAACATTCTGATCTTTCAGCTCAACCCCACCCTCTCTTAAGGCTCGTAGGGCGCCGGTAGCATCCGTGTTATATCCCGTAAGCTCGCCTTTACCTGAAACAACGGTGTTGATCGCCCCGATTCGCCGTGCCGTCTCCTCCACATGATCTAGAAACGGCAACGCAGCCACCTTGTGAGGAATGGTCACGCTCGCTCCCCGAAAGTTCCCGAGCGCACGAAGTCCATTGAGCGCATCTCCGATCGCTTCTACCTGCCACGCGAGATAGACAAAGTTGAGCCCCAGTTTCAGAAACGCTGCATTGTGAATGGCGGGGGAAAGAGAATGCCCGACTGGATTTCCAATCACCCCACAAAATTTTGTCTCAGTATTGATATGCATCATTGTATGCAGGCAGCACGATGGGCAAGTTTCAGCTACTATCCCTTTGACACTGTCATTCCTCCATCAATAGGGAACGTCGTCCCGGTCACCCAGGTCGATTCATCGGAGGCAAGATAGAGAATCAAATTCGCCACCTCTTCCGGCTTTCCCGGACGACGGATCGCATATTGTGCAAGGATGGACTGCAGCATGTCGGGATTAGCCATCAAGGAAGCGGCCATGGGTGTATCGATGAGGCCGGGATTCACCACATTACATCGGATCCCCTCTTGTGCATATTCAACTGCCACCGCCCTCGTGAACGCATCCAAAGCCCCCTTGGATGCCGTGTAGGCGGCCAAACCCGAGAGGCCCACCAAGCTGGCAACTGACGAAATATTGATAATGGCTCCCCGTCCCTGTTTCAGCATCTGAGGAAGTACGGCTCGCGTCATACGGAAGACCCCGGTCACGTTGACGTCGAGCACGTTCGCCCAGGTCGCATCATCGGTCTCATGGAGCCGTTTTCCAAAGGCCCCGATCCCGGCATTATTGACGAGCACATCAATTTTCCCAAAACTATCGAGCGTGCGACGGATCATATCCTGCACGTGAGCTTCATCCGTCACGGATCCGGCAATACCGAGCACAGTTCCTTTATGGAGTCGGATAACATTTACAACGTGATCCAACTCCTGTTGCCGGCGTCCGGTAATCACGACCGATGCGCCCTCATCGGCGAAACGCTTGGCGATCGCCTCACCGATCCCTGCATTTCCTCCCGTGATAACTGCAACCTTCCCCTCTAGTCGTTTCATGCGTGCAAATCCTCTTCTATTTCATCTGTTCCGGACCCATCTCCATCGCCACGAGCCTCTACCTCAGGCCTTGGTCCAAGAACCCCTGGCTCTACCTTGCGAGCGACCGTGATGAAACCTGAATGTGCAACCATGCGATGATCCGGGCGTACGCTGCGGCCCTGTACCGACCACGTTCGCAGCAACGTTTCAAACGTTTCGATCATCCCGAACACAGTCGCTCGCTCGAGCGCCTCCACGGTGCGCATGACTTGAGGCACTGTGGGTACAAAGCTTAGATAGATGCCACCGGAACGAAGCGCGGCGGCCGCATGGGGGACAACCTGCCAGGGCTCGGGGAGGTCGAGAACCACTCGGTCAAACGGGATGTGGTCATCAAGGAGATCGATACCCTCATAGGCGCTTTTCCTGAATGACATCAAGTTTGCTGGGTTGATGTACCGCGAAATATTGGCCGCTGCCGTGCTCGCAAAGTCGTCCCTGATTTCATAGGTCACCACCACACCGTCTGGACCCACCGCGCGCAAGAGCGCCATGGTGAGCGCTCCTGAGCCAGTTCCGGCCTCGAAGACCCGAGCTCCAGGATAGATATCAGCCCACATGGGTATGATCGCGAGATCTTTGGGATAAAGGACCTGCGCTCCTCGAGGCATTTTGAGGACATAGTCGCCGAACGTTGGCCGGAGCGCCACCATCTTCTTCCCGCCAGACAGTGTGACGATAGACCCATCTGGACGACCGATGAGCGCATCATGCGCAATCTTTTGGCCGCTAAACTGGTACGTCTCCCCTGCTTTGAGCGTCAGGGCGTATTGCCGTCTTTTGTGATCAACGAGATGAATCCGGTCACCGCTGGACAGTGTAGACATGACCGGCATTCTAGGAGGTTCGTTCCTTAGTTTGCAACCAAGTGCTATTCCTTGATAGGGTATTTGAGAGCCCTAACGTCCTATCATTATTGAAGTTTTTCATGATGACTGATGCTGATCGCACGACCAACACCTGGTTAGGTTCTGTCCTCTCTCGGCTGACTATCGGACTGGCCCTAGCAGTTTGCCCAACGTTCGTGAGCCAGTCTGTTCACGCAAACGAGATTGTCATCGCAAGTTATGAAGGGGTTATCAATCCCGTCGCGGCGGAATACTTGCACGATGCGCTCGACTTCGCACAATCTTCCGGGGCCAAAGCCTTAATTTTAAGGCTCGATACGCCTGGGGGGTTGGACACTTCCATGCGGCTGATGATCAAGGATATTACAGGTTCACCTCTTCCAGTGATTGTGTTCGTCTCACCCTCGGGAGGGCGGGCTGCCTCAGCAGGCGTGTTCATCACCATGGCGGCCCATGTCGCAGCCATGGCGCCAGGTACCAACATTGGAGCGGCACATCCTGTGGCGATGGGCGGCGGCGAGATGGACAATACGATGAAGGAGAAGGTAGAAAACGATTCGGTCGCCTATATCAAGAGCATCGCCGAACAACGTGGCCGAAATGTGGCATGGGCGGAAGATGCGGTCCGAAAGAGCGTGTCGGTGACGGAACAAGAAGCCTTGAAGCTCAAGATCATCGATCTCGTCGCCGAAGACATCCCAACCCTGGTGAAGCACCTACAAGGAAAAAAGATTGTGGTTCCTCATGGACCAGTCACGCTATCAAGTGACCCCCCGAGCCTGAAAGAGTTTCCGATGGGCACGCGCCTCGAGTTGCTCAAAGCTCTGAGTGATCCCAATATCGCCTATCTGTTGATGTCCATTGGAACGATCGGCATTATGGCTGAGCTCTATAGCCCTGGAGCGATCTTGCCCGGCATCATCGGCGCAATTAGTCTGATTCTGGCCTTCTATTCGCTTCAGTCTCTCCCCGTGAACTATGCCGGTGCGCTGCTCGTGATACTTGGCGGCGTGTTCCTGCTGCTCGAGATCTCCGTCACGAGCTATGGATTGCTCGCATTGGGCGGCCTAACCGCCATGACGCTGGGCGGTCTATTCCTCATCAAGAGCGACGCACCGTTTATGCAAGTCTCCCTTTCATTCTTGTTACCCACCGTCCTGGCAGTCGGGGCGCTGGCCGGAATCGTCGCGTGGGTGGCCGTCAAGGGAGCGCGGGGGAAACCAATCACCGGAGCAGAGGGGATGATCGGAACGATCGGGATCGCGAAGACAGATTTGAATCTACACGGCCAAATTGCCGTACAGGGAGAGATCTGGGAAGCGGTCAGCCACACTCCCATTCGCCAGGGCGAGGCCGTAGAGGTGATGTCCATAGAGGGGCTGACCCTGAACGTGGCCCCGACTCATCAATCACCCTGACCGCAGGGAAGGAGCCATCATGTCACTGCTGTTGCCGTTACTCCTCTTGGGTATGCTGCTCTACGCGAGCTTCAAGCGCGTGATGGAATACGAACGCCTCGTGGTGTTCGTCCTCGGCAAGTTTCACAACGTGAAAGGGCCAGGAATCAGATTGGTGATCCCTGCCCTTCAGCAGATGGTCCGCGTGAATCTCCAAACCGTCACGATGGAAGTCCCGTCGCAGGATGTCATCACACGGGACAACATCTCCGTGAAGGTGAACGCCGTCATTTTCCTCAGAGTCGTTGATCCTCAGCGAGCCGTGCTCGCCGTACAGGATTATCTGTATTCCACCTCCCAGGTCGCTCAAACGACGCTTCGCAGTGTCTTGGGTCAAAGCCAACTCGACGACTTGTTAGCCAAACGCGACGATATCAACGCGGAGCTGCAACGTATCATCGACCAGCAGACCGAACCGTGGGGAGTCAAGGTCGCCGCCGTCGAAGTGAAAAATGTGGATATCCCTCAAGACATGCAACGGGCAATCGCCAGACAGGCCGAAGCTGAACGGGAACGACGGGCCAAAATCATCCATGCCGAGGGTGAGTTTCAAGCGGCCCAAAAACTTGCGGAAGCGGCAAACGTTATCAGTCAAAATCCTGCGGCCCTGCAACTGCGATATCTCCAGACGTTGGTCGAGATTGCAGGAGAGAAGAATTCGACCACGATCTTCCCCATTCCGGTCGATACGCTCGCGCCGTTCATAAAGGGGCTGTTCTCAAAATAGTGTTGCATTTTCGTCGAACAGCTGGCGCCAATCCCACAGAGATGCCTCATAAGTGCCACACTTTTCCCTAGAGTTTCTCATTAGCCTTTTTTAATCTTCCTATTTTTCCGAGATGATCTCTCCTGCTGTTTCTCATCTTCGATCCAGCATCCGTTTTGCTTCATAGAATCATTCATAGCAACTGCAAGACGTTGAATCTTTTCCGATGAAAGAGGCTCTAAGGGGAAAGGGAACTATGTTCAACCAAACCACAAAGGGTGACACGATGAAAGATGAACTTCGGGTCGCTGAGGAAATAGATATCCCGAAAACGTTTATCCCCGATGTCGATGCCGACGACGCCAAGGCCAGCGGTATGCTCGGCATGATCGGGCGTGCGGAGGCTGAAGAATCGAGCGCGGACGAGAAACGTCAGGCCGTCAGGGCCAACCAAGGAGCAAGTCCGTTCCTTCTGGAGTCCCTCTATTTTCGTTCGTTTGGGGAGCGTGGTCTCCTCACTCGAGAAGAGGAGACCGCCATCGCGAAGCGGGTCGATCAGGGAACACAGCGTATCCGCATTGCCTTGCGTCAGGGCGTACGGGCCCTTCTAAAGTCTAAACGGACGTCCGCGCTGGCAGAAACCGTGAAGGCTCTTCAGTTGGTCAAGCGCTTAAGCGGGCTGTCGGCTACCGCTCTCGATACTGCAGAGAAGGCATTGCTTGGAGCTCTGGATTCATCCGAACTTCAGACCAAGCCTGCAGCCGGTACTATGAAGGAGCTGAAGGCGGTATTACATGAAATTCGGTCTGCCAGAATCGTACTGGAACGGGGCAAAGACGAACTCGTACGGTGCAATTTGCGCTTAGTGGTCGACGTCGCAAAACACTACACAGGAAGAGGATTGACCCTATTAGACCTCGTGCAAGAGGGCAATATCGGGCTCATGAAAGCTGCCGAGCGATACCAATATCGCAAAGGCTTCAAATTCAGCACCTATGCCACGTGGTGGATACGACAAGGCATCACACGGGCGCTCGCGGATCAAGCCAGAACAATTCGCATTCCAGTCCACCAGACTGAAGCTTCTCATCGGATCCTCCGTGTGATGCGAAGGCTGGGGCAGCAGTTTGGACGGCCGGCCAGGCTCGACGAAGTGGCTCATGTGTTACGCATGCGGCCGGAACGGCTCCGCGAAACCGTACAAGCCTTCCAAGAACCGGTGGCACTCGAAACGCCGATCGGTGATGGCGATACCCAGTTTGGAGACGTCATCCCGGACCGGCAAGCCGTGTCACCGGACGCCCATGTGCACCGAGGTGAGTTGACCGAACAACTGGACCGGATCCTCAGCACCCTCACTCCACGAGAACAAACGGTCATCAGGCTTCGATTCGGCATCGGGTACGACGAAGCCAGCACGCTTGAGCAGGTGGGCCAAAGCTTGTCCGTCACGCGCGAACGCATCCGTCAGATTGAAGCGAAGGCGCTCAAAAAACTCAAAACGCCCGCCATTAAAGAGCTCTTCGCCGCGATTAAATAAATCTCTACGCCTTCTCCGGTCCGAGGGAAGCTTACGCTCCCTCGGACCTCGACCTTCCTCTTTCCAGCAAGTTGTGTAACAATGCTCTTCGCTGTGCGGAATCCATGGTTCCGTTTTACATCCGCGATCACTCACGGCGGATGTCCTAGGCGTTTCGGATCTCTGGTGGATCAACTTGCCCCTATGAGCGGCCTACTCAGTCTCACTAGCGCTACACCCCCATCGTTTGATTCTCTTCGCTGCCACGATACTTTCGTTCACATATTTCCCGATCCTGTCCCTTATCTTACCGCGTGGGACATACAGTCGCGCTTGCATCGCGAACGGTTGCTCGATCACCAACCAGACACTGTGCTGATTCTGGAACATGTACCCGTCTATACGCTGGGACGCAGAACACGTCTATCGGACTGGGGTGGGAATGAAGCAACATTGTGTGAGCACGGCGCAGAACTGCACCATGTGAACCGTGGTGGGTCCGTGACCTTTCACGGCCCAGGGCAAGTCGTACTCTACCCAATCCTGAAACTCAATCGGTATGCTCAAGGGGCCCGGCAATTCGTGTGGTTGCTCGAGGAGATCCTCATTCGTGTGCTGGAGTGCTGGAGCATCAGAGGTGTTCGCATCAGTGGCAAACCAGGCGTATGGGCCATGTCCCCCGAGCCAAAGAAAGTCGGTTTCGTGGGCGTACGAATCCAACAAGGAGTGACGCTCCACGGAATGTCCCTGAACGTGGATCTCGATTTGGCCCCGTTTCGTCGTATTCACCCATGCGGATTTCCCGATTGCGCTGTCACCTCCATGGCGGATGTGTCTAAAGGAACGGTCCCTGTCGAAACAATCAAGCAGCAACTTGCTCACATCTTCACGACGATACTTCCTTCACGCGCTCTCCGCGGATCTGACACGCAAAGACAGGACGACACTCAAGCCGTTTTGAAGGAGCTTTATGCAGGAACTTTTGACGCCGACCTTTCGTCTCGCCGTCTCCCAATTTGATCAGGCCGCGGAGGCCATGCAGCTAGATCCGAACCTTCGGGAACGCCTGAAGCTCCCTCAGCGCTCGCTCGCCGTCAGTCTTCCCGTCCTCATGGATGATGGGCATGTCGAGGTCTTTACGGGATATCGTGTGCAGCATGATTCATCACGCGGGCCCTCAAAAGGGGGGGTACGGTACCACCCCGATGTGAATCTCGGCGAGGTAGCAGCCCTGGCCATGTGGATGACATGGAAATGTGCGCTCGCAGGCTTGCCGTATGGTGGCGCGAAAGGCGGGATCCAAGTCGCACCCAAGAGCCTGTCCTTGGGCGAACTGCAGCGGCTGACCAGACGCTACATTGCGGAAATTTTCCCCCTGATCGGACCGGACAAGGACGTACCGGCCCCTGACGTGGGTACTGATGCACAAATCATGGCCTGGATGATGGACACCTACAGCCAGCAAGTCGGCTATGCCGTGCCCGGCGTTGTCACAGGGAAACCGCTCGCACTCGGTGGCAGTCTGGGTCGTGAAGAAGCCACCGGTCGTGGCGTCGTCTATGTCACCCTGGAAGCGTTACGCCATTTGAAGTTGTCGTTGGAGAATGCGACCGTCGCAATTCAAGGGTTTGGGAACGTGGGCTCGCATACGGCGCGTATCATGAATGAACAAGGCGCGCGCGTAACTGCCGTGAGCGATGTCCACGGTGGCATCTATAACGAGAAGGGGCTTGATATTGTGCGCCTGCTCCGTCGTGATCCCAATCAGCCGCTCCATGACACCAAGCAAGGAGACCGGATCACGAATGAGGAACTGCTCCAATCGGACTGCACGGTGCTCATTCCTGCCGCCCTATCCGAACAAATCACCGATCGCAACGCTAACGCCCTGAAATGTCGAATTTTGTCCGAAGGGGCCAACGGGCCGACGACTCTTGAAGCCGATCGTATATTGGCAGACAACGGCATCTTCGTGATCCCTGATATTCTTGCAAATTCAGGCGGGGTCATAGTCTCCTACTTCGAATGGGTTCAGGATCTCCAGCGTTTTTTCTGGAGCGCGACCGATATTCAAAATCGGCTGCAGGCCATCATTACCTCCGCCTTTCATCGCACCCTTCAGTTCTCCACTGAACGCGGCGTTTCGATGCGCATGGCCGCGCTCATGAGTGGGATAGACCAGGTCGCTCAAGCCCATCTCCAACGTGGTTTGTATCCATAGTTGTTCACCCGCCCCCGCCTCATTCGACTTTCACTGCTCTCTCTGGTGCTTGCCTCGCAACTCATCGGTGCGTTAGGGTGAGGTTGGTTTGTAGGATGAAAGAGCATCTCATGACGCGACGTGCGATCGAAACGGCGTGGGAACAACATCGTTCCAACGGCTGGCCTCAATTTTCGAGCCCGCATGAGGGAGAATTGATGACGCTCGATACGGTCATCAGCGGCTGCGTGGTGTATTTCCTCGATAGCCCTGATGGTCTGGATGAGCCACGACTGGCCATCGTCAATGATTGTCTCCAAGAACTTGATGCTTTGACGACCGAGCTGGACGCGGATTGTCTGCCCTATTTTGGCCGTCTTCGTGAGCTGGGAGAACTATTGCTAACCGTACAGTCATCGCCCTGATCGGAGAGCTTCTTCGACTCAACCGCCGAAACTAGGCGGCCATCGTTCAACGGCGCCGACCGTTCCTTGCAGGCTCGGCACTTGATTGGCTACAATATCCTACACGTCCCTGAATATATTCTATTCACGACTACTCGAACACTTGATCGTTTCATGTGAGAGAAAAGCCAACGTCTTATGAAGCAGCGCCTGTATCAGACCGTAACCGTCGTCTTCATGGCCCTCGTCAGCACATGGTCTTTGGTTTACGCGGAGCCATACGAATTAACTCAAACTGATGTCACGGAACCTCAGCATATCTCAAGTGTCGACGTTTCGCTCTTTGGCGTCAAACTCGGTGACTCTGAAAATAAATCTGTGGATACCCTCGTAAATGCGAACATTTCCGGCATTAAGGCCGAGCAGGAGGGGACGTTCATTTTTATTCTTGACCAACGTAAGCCCACGGGCCCCATGGCCGGAGTTCGCATCCAGGACGGCAAAGTTGATCTCCTCTTTATCAATAATCGCTTCGCCTTCAAGACGAGAGGCCTGTTTCGCCATGTCCTCAATAGCGAAAGCCCCGATGAGATTCGAAAGTTGTTAGGGAAAGAGGAGTACGGCGATGAGAACGTGATGGGTGCGATCCTGGCGTATGATAAACAAGGCTTCCAAGTGAATTATCTTGGGAAGGATGTCAACATCGAGTTCGCGGTACCTCACTAGCCCCTCTTCTCGACACCTTGCCGACGACATTGCAACGCACCGGTGAGACCCAACTAAACACAAACTCATTCTTCCGGCCGTGATTGAATGGCTCCTGTTGTGAGCGTTGAGAATTTCTGTCGACTGGAGAGATTGCAGCTAGGGCTGATCAGGGTCTGGCATCGGCCAGACGAAATCCGTAATCAATCAAGCTTTTAGCCGTCGTCCATCTTCGATTGGAATTCAGGATGACGAGCAGCAAGTCGCGATCGTTTTGAGACACTTTGGCAATCAGGCATCGCCCGGCCTTCGAGGTAAATCCCGTCTTCACCCCTTGCACCCCTGGTATACGACCGAGAAGGCGATTAGTGTTGTGGAGAACATACGCCCGGTATCCACTCACCGGAGTGATGATCTCACGTTCTTCCTTCACCAGCTCACGAAATACGCTGTTCCCCATCGCGACTTCGCTGAGCGTCCCGAGATCTTCCGCCGTCGAGTAATGATCAGGCCCATCAAACCCACAACCATTGCTAAAGTGCGTATCGTGCAGACCCAGCGCCACAGCTTTGGCGTTCATCAACCTGACGAACCGTTGTTCGTTTCCACCCACATGCTCGATCGCCGCGAGACAGGCATCATTCGCAGACACCATCATCATCGCTTTCAATAAATCCTTAAGCCGAAGGACCTCGCCGACTTTCAATCGTAGGTGAGTTTTTGGCGCGCGTGCCGCATTCTTGCTGACCGTCACCAACTCATCAAGCTGCCCATTCTCAAGAATAATGAGCGCCGACATGATCTTGGTCAGACTGGCCGGTGACAGACGTTTTTCAACTTGGTGTTGATACAGAACCCGGCCGGACCGCAGTTCTTTCAGGAGAATGCTGTGGGCTGGAATCCGTTTCCAGTGAAGCGCTCTTGGTGCGTAAGAGATACGAGAACTTTTCGCCTTCTCACCCTCGAGCCCTTTTCCCAAGGCCGGAGCAAGAGACACACCGTGCAGGGTGATGGAGATGATGGCAAGGAGCGTAAAGTGAAAGACAACCCTGCCTCGCAGCAGCCGACGATCAGACCACCAGCAGTCCTTCTGTCCCACTCCCATCCGCCTATCGCTTAGAAGGTGAAGGACTCCCGTACCTTATCGCCTTTTCGCCCGCTATCGATAACTTTGTGAAAAAACCGAAGAAGATCCGCCAAATCAATCCAAAACCCGCAATTGAGGCACCGTGCATAAATTCTACGGTTAATGAGCGTGTAGTGACGCTCGACCAGCATGAATCCTCTGCACTTTAAACACTGCATACATATCTCACTCTCTCCGAACTACCGCAGTCGATTCATGATTAAGGCAACGCATCCCGCGAGTAGGCCGCCGCCGATCAACGTGGTGCCGAAATACACGAACACATTCGTGCCTCCAGTCGGCTGAGTCCCTTCCCACAAATCCCGCACGCCCCCCTGGACCATCAGAACGGAGAGGGTCAGAAGGGCCCCCATCATGAACCACCACGTAAATGATCGAAGCGCCATCGTTCAGCCCGTCAACCTCTTCTGCTATACCCATCAGCAACTCTAGCGAAGGGGCCCTGAGCTGTCAAGAATTGGCGCCGATCCTTTGCCGCTACCCTTTGGGGTCCGCGTAGCGAACTGGTTTGAGCCCCTTGTGAAGGAAAATCGAGACTGTTCCACTCCCGTTATCGGCGATCGCCAGGCCTGGTTCATCCATTCCTTCCGTCGTGACGCGAAACGAGGACAGGGCAAACGGGCCAGGTTTCGTGCGGTAGTTTCTGGGCGGATAGTGAAAGGTGCCATCTCCCTTTCCGAACAAGATCGACAGATCACTCGACTGGAGATTCACAATGGCCACATCCATCAGACGATCCCCATTAAAGTCCCGCGCCAACCCGAAATTCGGACCGGCATCGGCACCTGAATCTTTACCAGGTCGAAATGTCGCATTGCCGTTCCCTAAGAACGTCGTAAAACAATCCTTTTCCCCATTAATGACAAGAAGATCACTGTGATGGTCGTTGTTGAAATCTGCAAAACTCACTCCCAATGGACGATGGCCGGTACGATAGTCTTTGGGATCCTGAAAGGAGCCGTCCCCATTCCCAAGCCAAATCGAGACCGCATTCGACATCGGTCCACCATTCGTCACAACCAAGTCCAGCTTGCCGTCGCCATTGAGATCCGACAGGGCCACTGATGTCGGCGTATCGCCGTGTTCATACTGCAAACCATGGCGAAACTCACCGGTTCCGCTTCCAAGAAAGACCTTGACCTTATCATTCCGCAATGCCACCACGAGATCGGCATGTCCGTCACTGTTGACGTCGTCGGTTGCGAGGGCAACTGGGGTTCGATGGACAGGATATCGTTGACCCTCTTCAAATCTTCCGTTGCCATGCCCTAATAGCATCGCAATTTCGTCGCCGCCGGAGCAGGCCACTGCGACATCAGAATCCCCATCTTCGTTGAAATCACCCATTGCAAGCGCACGGGGCTCCTGACAGACGTGGAGCTGGATCTGGTTCTTGAACGTCCCATCACCATTGCCCAAGAGTATCGAAATTGTATTGCTGGCGATGTTCGTCGTAATCAAATCGGTGAACGAATCACGATTAAGATCCTCGGTGGTAATCGTGGTGGGGTTCTTGCCTACCTGATAGCTCGCAAAGTAATAGAAAAGATCGGGCGGAATGTAGGGTTCGGTCTTGGTGCAGGCCCAAAACCCACCACCAACACCGAGGCTCAGCAATGTCACACCAATTATGACTTTGGCCAAATGGGACAGTGTTCTCATGAACCGCGATAGGTCTCCACACATTCGTCAGGTCTTAGGGCTGCTCGATCTTAGGCCTTTCACGCTGAGTTCGTAGTATACAAAGGCGCTCTTCTACCCCGCAACGTACGGACCGGTGGTTTCAGGCTTTGAATTTCACTCATAGTTTGCGCTATGATCATCTGCTAATTTTGGGAGGAGAATCATGAGCAATATTGTGAATGTCGACATTACGATGTATGGAATCGCGGAAGTCCTCAGCTGGTGCCATGAGAAAAACAAAGGGCGAGTCCCAGGCGTCGATACGGCTGGCTTTAAGAAGATGCAGGAGTTGCTGGCTGAAAAGCCACAGTCGGGCGACTATTTTACACTAGACCAGTTCTGGAAAAAGAAGGTGACGTTACCGTTGACGGAGGAAGAAGTCGCCACGATCGATCGTTGTCTCTACGATATCCCCAACTTCGACAACGAACCGTTGCCTCAGATCCGACACAAATTCTGGCCTCAGCAGGCCGCAAGTCATTAGGAGCATTGCCCGGAGCTACTGTATCGATATCGATGCAGGGGTAATGGCAGCGAAAAGAGCCGGACAAGCGATCAGAGGCTTCCTTCGCCTTTGAGATACTTTCTAAAGCGCTCCATTAGGTCAGCTCCTAACGTTCCTCCTTCCGGCTTCTTGGTGGAGGGGTCAGCAAAGTGCCCTCTGATTTCCTGGAGCCGCTTCTCCGCCTGATCGTTGCCTTGAAGGCGCTTTGTTTTCTGAAGAGCCGTGTCAAACGCATCAAACGTCAGCTCCTGATATCCGAAGGAGCGGATGCGCTTGACGGCCTTCATCATGGCTTGGTTTCGAAATGTCGTCAAATGGTCGGTGTCGATCTCCTTCAAGCCGAGCTTCCTGGCCCGCCTTTCAGCAGCTTTCCTGATTCCGCTACGCACAAAATCGGGGGCCGTCTGAAGCCGCTTCCACGCTTCATCAGCCCACACAACTTGTTGTTGAGGCGCATTCCACACATCCTGTAGCACGGATTCGTCGATGCAGGTCAATTGCCTCTCTCTTGCAAGATCTTCGGCGTCTCGCTTCAACATATCGGTGACAAAATCTAAGGCGATCGATGGGGACTCTTTCGCCTTCTCTGCAAGTCGAGCTAGTGCCCCTTCCGTCCACACCATCGCCGGTCCGACATCTTCGTGAAGGTCGCCGAGCGCTTCAACCTTCTCGAACAATTCAACGTTCACCTCAAGATGCCCACGCTCTCGCGCAATCTCCTCTGCGATTTGTCGGATCATCGCACGCATAAATTCGGGGACCGTGTCCAACCGTTCATTCGCCGCCGCAGTCCAGGGAAGACGACCATCCGCCATGTCTTCGACGGCAGAGGCCATTCCGGACTCACCGCCCATCCGTCCCATCATCTGCCCCTTGAACTGCTCAAGAATTTCTTCCGTAATCGCCTCATAGCCTAATTCTCGCGCCTTCTTTTCGGCCAAACGGCGAACCATGCCTCGCAAAAAGATAGGCGCACGCTCCATGCGCTTCAGCGCACCATCTGTCCAGCGAATTTCCGTCGCAGCAGACTCGTGAGAATCGGACATCACTCTGATCCTTTTTCAGCGATCGATAGGGGTCATTGATTGAGTAATTCCTTCAGCTCTTTCCCGGCTTTAAAAAATGGGACGCGTTTGGCCGGGACCGCCACGGTTTCTCCGGTCTTTGGATTCCGTCCATCCTTCATTCGTCGAGCCCGAAGACGAAAGCTTCCGAATCCGCGGATTTCGGTCTTGTCACCGTTTTTCAGCGAATCCCGCACGCAATCGAAAATCGTATTGACGACCACCTCCGCCTGTCGCTTCGTCAAAGTGGTGACTTGCTCAGAAACTCGTTCGATGATCTGCGCCTTAGTCATATCCACTCTCCCTCCACTTTGATGATAACTGCACCTGTTTACCGCCGCTAGAAGGCCATCTGATATTTCAAACTCACACCTGGCTGAACATCCAACTTGGGAAACATCAGGCTGAGCTTAGAATCGAGGAGTTCTCGTATGGAAAATCGCCGCCTAGGCTCGACAACTTTGGGCTCTCCCTCGATCCCGACGACCTCCGCAGCCAGCTGAATGGCATCTTCCAGGTCTCCCAATTCATCGACCAATTTCGCGTCCTTGGCCTGACGCCCGGTGAAGATGCGGCCATCCGCCAACATTTGAGCTGCACGGAGTTCCATCGACCGACCTTCAGCCACAGCCTCGATAAACTGCTTGTGGACGTCATCCATCACCGCTTGGAGCAGCCCTCGTTCTTCCGCGCTCATTTTTCGCAGAGGAGAGCCGACATCTTTGTATTTTCCACTCTTGATAACCACCCCTTCAACACCGATTTTCTGCAACAGACCTTCCAGGTTAGCTGTTTCCATGATGACACCGATACTCCCTGTGAGGGTCCCAGGATTCGCCACAATTCGATCGGTTGCGGCCGCAATATAGTAACCCCCGGATGCCGCGACATTCCCCATGGAGGCAATGACCGCCTTATTGGCCTTGCCTCGAACCCGCTTGACCGCATCATAAATCTCCTGCGACGGCACCACGCCACCTCCAGGAGTATCGATGCGCAGCACGATCGCCTTGATGGAGGGGTTTTCGCTAAACCGCTTGAGTTCCCCGACAGTGGCTTGTGAATCGACGATCACGCCTTCAATCCGAATCAAGGCAATGCGATCCTCCGTAGAGAAATCGAGGTCTGGAAACAGGAGATTCATCACCACAACAAGCCCCATCACCCCCCCCAGCAGCCAAATAACTCTGCGGAAGAGGTGACGTTTTTGAGGACGATCGGCTTGTGCGATATCATCCACGCTTACACACAACCTGTTTCAGTAGCTACTCTTGATCCTCCGGTTGCGCACGCTTCCGGCTCTGCTTCGCGGCACGCCCGAGGCTTTGATCCAGCACACCCTGCGATGAGTGATAGTCGTCGACCTGCTTACGCTCCCAATCCAGCTGATGGTCTCGAAGACTGAGGGCAATTTTGCGTTCTTCCGCATCGACTTTAATTATCTTCGCCGTGACTTCTTCTTGCAACTTAAACTTTTCTTCGAGCTTCGCGGAGGGCTCCAGGCCTGATTCGCTCACATGAATCAGTCCCTCAACGTCGCCATCAAGTTCGATGAAAATCCCAAAGTCGGCAACCTTCGCCACCTTGCCGACCACTGAGTCTCCGACATGGTAACGCGATGGGATCGCTTCATCCCAGGGATCGCGTGTCAATTGTTTGTAACCGAGCGACAGTCGTTCCTTCTCTTTGTCGATCCGTAACACCGCCGCTTCCACCTTTTGTCCTTTTTTGAATAGTTCCGACGGATGCTTGATGTGCTTCGTCCACGACATGTCGGAAATATGGATGAGGCCATCGATCCCCTCTTCCAATCCCACAAACGCACCGAAATCCGTCAGGCTCTTCACTTTGCCTTCAATCCGCGTCCCGATCGGATACTTACTTTCGATCATATCCCACGGATTGGGGGCGGTTTGCTTCATCCCCAAGGAAATCTTACGGCTGGCCGGATCGACATTCAGCACCGCCGCTTCCACCTGATCACCCACTGCGACCACTCTCGACGGATGTCGCACTTCGTGTGTCCAAGACATCTCCGACACATGCACCAATCCTTCGACACCCGGCTCGAGCTCCACAAAGGCTCCATAATCGGTGAGGCTCACCACACGACCGCGCACCCTCGTACCGATCGGATACTTGTCGGCCACATTCGTCCAAGGATCGGCGGTCTTTTGCTTGAGTCCGAGAGAAATGCGGCCCGTCTCTCGATCGTATTTCAAGACCGTCACCTCGGCCTTATCCCCCACTGTAAATAGCTCTGAAGGATGACCGACTCGCCCCCATGACATATCCGTGATATGCAGCAATCCATCGATCCCACCGAGGTCTATGAATGATCCATAATCGGTAATGTTCTTCACCGTCCCTTGAATCAATTGGCCTTCCTTCAAGGTAGCCAACGTCGTTTGCCGCTTCTTATCTCGTGTTTCCTCGAGCAACACTCGGCGCGAGACCACGACGTTCCCCCGACGATGGTTGATCTTAATGATCTTTAAGGGAAAGGTCTTTCCCACCAGGCCATCGAGGTCCCGGACGGGGTGTAAATCGATCTGCGAGCCTGGCAGGAATGCCTTGACGCCGATATCGACCATCATGCCGCCCTTAATGCGCGACACAATCTTTCCTTCTATGCTCTTTTCTTCCTTGTAAAGCTTTTCCAGTTCTTCCCAAATCTTCATCTTGTCCGCTTTTTCTTTGGACAGGACAAGATTGCCGTCTGCATCCTCGCATTCTTCGATGTAGACTTGAAGTCGATCACCGATCTTGAGGTTTTCAAGTTCCTCGGACGAAAAATGATCGCGAGGGATCATGCCTTCGGACTTGTATCCGATATCGACAACCACCTTGTCTTTAGTCTGGGCCACCACGCGGCCTTCAGTAATCGTGCCTTCCTCCAGGTTCCGGAAGGTCTCCTCGTACAAGGCGGCCAATGCATCGCGGTCTAACTGCGCATCACTACTGTTGGATACCGTACCCATAAGTAAACATCCTACTCTTCCGACTGACGTCGGGTGCTGATGGTGAATGCGCCGACCTCACTCAGCATTGTGCACATCGGCGGTCTGCCGGTTCGACGGAGCGACGTCCAGATTGTCCTTGCCTTTTGGAACGGGAACTTGCCCTAAGGCTGCAATCTGCTCGATCACCGTCCGGCTGACGTGTTGATAGAACTCTTTGGTGGCGGCCCTGTCCTGTCGTTGTTCACTTTCGAAGTGTATGGGATCTCCCAATCGTACCGTTACCGGACGCCATCGCGGCCAAGACGCATCAGGTGGGAGGACATCAAAGGTCCCCTTCAGGTACGCCGGCACGACCGGACAGCCAGTCTGCGACACAATGACTCCAATCCCCGCCTTTGGCTCCCGCAAGGAGCCATCATGACTCCGTCTGCCTTCGGGAAAAATTACCACGACGTTCCCCGATCGAATTAAGTTCACTGCCTTGCCGAACGCCTCTCGATCGAGACGACCAAGGCGCACCGGAATCCAGCCTAATGCTTGCAATATCCCGTTCAACACCGGGATCGGGAACAAATCATTCCGTCCCAAATACCAAGCTCTTCGATTCAGCCCGCAGCCCAGCAGGGGGATATCGAGGTAGCTGGCATGATTCGCAGCAATTAAGACCCCTCCCGTGCGAGGAATCTGCCCTTCGACTCGATACCGGAAGCAGATCCACCCAACGGTTCGGGCTAACACCCACAAGAAGCCGTAGACGATCCCGCTCACGACGACGTCGATACCGCTGCCAGGATGTGTTCCACCACCTGCTCAGGACTCAACGAAGAAGTATCGATCAATCGTGCATCAGGTGCAGGAACCAGGGGGTCGATCGGACGAGTCCGATCACGATGATCTCGGTCCGATAGATCCTGAGATGTCGCCTCAATCGCTCCCCCACGACCAGCGGCGACGAGTTCGCGATGTCGCCGCTCTACTCGCACTGTTGGATCCGCATCCAGAAAGAACTTGTATGGCGCAGTAGGAAATACCTTCGTGCCGACATCCCGCCCTTCAGCCACCACCGAACCGCTCTGGCCGATCTGACGCTGAACCGGCAATAACCATGCGCGGACGCCCGGAATGGTCGAGACGATAGACGCCGTCGCACTCACGTCAGGTGTGCGGAGTTCTCCAGTGATGTTGACCCCATCGATCAACACCTGCATCGCGCCGTCTTGAAATTCCATATGAAGCGAGGTCGACGGCAGAAGCCCGACCACCTGCTCATGGTCCGTCGGTCGGATGCCTGTATGCAACACTTTCCACGCGACCGCGCGATACAGCGCTCCTGTATCTAGATAAAGGCAGCGCAATCGTGCCGCCAACATTTTGGCCACCGTGCTCTTCCCTACGCCGGCCGGCCCATCAATCGCAACGATCACGACCCACCTAATCTAATAAGGCCACACAAACTCGTTATCGAACGTTCACCAGCTGAGTAAGCGCTGCTTCAAAATTCGGGAAGGAGGTATCCACACAGCCTGTGTCTCCTATCGTCATGCTGCGCTCCGCGGTAAGGCCACCAATGGCCAGCGACATCGCTACCCGATGGTCTCCGTGACTCTGCGCCGAGTTTGCAGCCTTGAGTCGCCCGTTCTCTCCGCCCTGCCCTAATCCTCGGATAAACATTCCATCGGGCCGCTCCTCTATCCGGGCTCCCATAGCACGCAGCTCGCCACTCATAGTCGCTATCCGGTCGCTCTCTTTAACTCGCAGTTCTTCGGCTCCGGAAATTACGGTCTCTCCATCTGCCACGGCGGCAGCGACACACAGCACGGGAAATTCATCGATCGTCCTAGGAATACGTTCAGGCCCGATCGCGATCCCTTTCAGCGAAGCGGACTTGACACGAAGATCCCCGACCGGCTCGCCGGCTTCTTCTCGCTGGTCCATTACCTCGATATCTGCGCCCATTTCTCTCATGATGTCAATCAGGCCGGTTCTCGTTGGATTCATCCCCACTTGGCGAATGGTGACATCCGAGCCAGGCACGATCGTCGCACCGACAAGGAAAAACGCCGCAGCTGAGAAGTCTCCAGGGATGGCAATGTGGACGCCATGCCATCCAACCGACGGGCGTCCCTGCAGAATCAGGGTCCCTTCTTCCTTCGTGAGCGGAATGCCGAAGAATTGGAACATTCTCTCGGTATGATCTCGCGACAAGCTCGGTTCCTTGTAGCGAGTGGTTCCCTCCGCATACAACCCAGCCAGCAGGAGGGACGATTTGATTTGCGCACTCGCCACCGCTGACGTGTAGTTGATCCCATGCAGGCCGGACCCTGTAATCGCAAGCGGAGCCAGTTCTCCACCCTTCCGACCACCGATGACCGCTCCCATTTCGCGTAACGGCTTGACCACTCGTCCCATCGGACGTCGCCTGATCGATTCGTCGCCGGTGAGGATCGAGAAAAAATCCTGTCCAGCCAAGAGGCCGGTCAATAAACGGACGCCGGTTCCGGAGTTTCCACAATCAATCGGCTCGTTCGGCTCAGAGAGCCCCCAGAATCCTTTTCCGCTGATCGTCAACTGCGTGGGGCTGTGTGCGATCGAAATCCCAAGGCGCTGAAACGCCCTCATCGTATTCAGGCAATCCTCACCTTGGCAATAATCCGAGATCGTACTCGTCCCTTCGGCGAGCGCGGTCAGGATAATGGCTCGATGGGTCAGTGACTTGTCGCCGGGAACTGTGATCGTTCCTCTGAGTGGTCTCCCCGGCGTAATCGTCATGGATGTCATGATTGACTCAGCGCAGAGGCATTCAATTTCTCACGCTCACCTTTCGCCCGTTCGAGCGATTTTTCAATACCGGCGGCATCTCCAACTTTGATCAGGTGTTTCAATTCTTCCAAGGCCTTCGTATACCTGTCGATATAGGACACCACATTATCTCGATTCCACAAGAAAATGTCGCGCCACATTTCCGGAGAACTTGCCGCAATCCTCGTGGTGTCCCGCAATCCTCCACCGGAATGCCCGGCAAGATCAAGGGACGGAACCTGCTGATCACGTAACTCAGCGAGGGCATTCACGAGCGCAAATGCCGCGACATGCGGCAAGTGACTGACGGCCCCAAGGATTTGGTCGTGGACATAGGGATCCATCGTCAGAACGATCGAACCGGTTTCTTTCCACAATTGTGTCACTCGAGCCAGAGCCATGACATCGGTTCGCTTCGTCGGGGTCAGGATACAGCGAGCATTCTTGAATAACTGATCGGATCCGGCTGCAACTCCCGTTTTTTCCTTCCCTGCAATGGGATGGGCTCCGACAAAATGCACACCAGGCGGCATCGCCGCCTCCGACCGCTCGACAAGCGTACCCTTCACGCTCCCAACATCACTGACGATCGTGCCTGCACTGAGGCAATGGGCCCATTCCTGGAGATGACGTTCATAGGTATCGACGGGCGTCGCCAATACGACCAAATCTGCCTCACGCACCGCCTCTTGAGGATCGGCCACATATCGATCGATGGCGCCTAACGAAACGGCTGTCTTGAGATTCTCGACACGCCGTCCGACACCGACCACCTGGTCGGCCAGACCCTGTCGCCGGATGATCATGCCGAGCGATCCTCCGATCAACCCTACGCCGATGATCACCACCTGTCCAAAATGAACGGCCATCGTCTGTTAGAGCTCTCTCCCCACGGCTTTGGCAATATTCTTGAGGTCGCCCATGAGCGATTTGAACTTGGAAGGCTTGATCGACTCTTCACCGTCACACAACGCGCATTCTGGGTTTGAATGTACCTCGATCAGGAGTCCATCGGCCCCGGCTGCCACAGCCGCTTTCGACATGGGCGCAACCAAGTCCCACTTTCCAGTGGCATGACTGGGGTCGACGATAACGGGCAGATGTGAAAGCTCTTTCAAGGTAGGAATAGCGGCAAGATCGAGCGTATTGCGATATTGCGTTTCGAACGTACGGATACCCCGTTCACACAACATCACGTTCTGGTTTCCACGCGACATGATGTACTCGGCCGACAAGAGAAACTCCTTGATGGTCGCCGACAGGCCTCGCTTCAACAGCACCGGCTTGTCATACGCGCCGACCTCCTTGAGGAGTTCGAAGTTCTGCATGTTCCGCGCGCCGACCTGAATAATGTCCGCCTTCTCGAGAAACAACTCAATGTCTCTCGTATCCAAAATCTCACTCACAACCGGCAATCCGGTCTGCTTTCTCGCTTCGACCAAATAATCGAGCCCTTCCCGACCCAAACCCTGGAACGAGTAGGGGGATGTCCTCGGCTTATAGGCCCCGCCGCGAAGGATCGAGGCTCCAGCAGCCTTCACTTCGTGGGCGATACCCACGGTGAGCTCAAGACGCTCAACCGCGCAAGGCCCAGCCATGATGGCCAACTTCTTCCCCCCGATCTTGACCTCACCGACGTCGATGATAGTCACGTCTTTCTTAAACTCGCGGCTCACCAATTTCCATGGAGCGAGAATCGGCAGGACACTTTCGACACCGGGGAGTGCCGTGAGCGGCTGGTTGTGCAGGATTCGATCATCCCCGATCACGCCGATGATGGTGCGTTCCTGCCCAGTGGAGATTTGAGACTTCAGTCCCAAATCGCGCAGCCGATCGATAATATGATCGACCTCGTTCTCAGAAGCTTCTGGTTTCAACACGATGATCATGGTTCCCTCACTCTATCGCTATCCTGCTCCAGCCAAGACTTTCTTAAAGGCCTGAAGAAAGGCGGCGTTTTCGTCGGTTAGACCGATGGTAACGCGAAGCATGGTGCCCTCGATATGCCGCACAATAATCCCTTCCCGCAGCAGTGCGTCAAAAACCGATCGGCCGTCCCGCTTCGCATCAAAATAGAGAAAATTCGTCTCGCTTGGGATCGGAGTCATTCCCAAGTCGCGCAGTCCCTGGACCAGCTGCTCCATTCCAGCTTCGTTGACCGCCCGGCTTTTGGCCACATGCTCATCGTCTCCCAACGCAGCGAGGGCGGCTTTCTGAGCCAAACTGTTGGCGTTAAACGGTGGCCGCACTCGATTCAAGAAGCCGATGATCTCCGATGTACCAACCCCATATCCAATTCGCAATCCCGCAAGCCCATAAATCTTGGAGAAGGTTCGCAACACGATCGCGTTCCGCCCCTGTTTCACGTACCCTAGTACATCCGGAAATCGGGGATTGCGAACATACTCAAAGTACGCTTCATCGAAGACGACAATGACATCTTGCGGCACCCGCGCCATCAGCCGATCCACGGCGTCAGCCGAGACCATTGTCCCGGTGGGATTGTTGGGATTGCAGAGAAACAACAACTTCGTGCGAGGTGTAATCGCTCGTGCCATCGACTCCAAATCGTGAGTCCAGTCAACAAGCGGCACGATCACCGGTTTCCCATGGACAGCGGTGACCTCCATCTTGTAGATCACGAAGGTATGATCCGCCATGACGGCTTCATCACCAGGCGCTAAGAACGTTCTCGCTAAAAGGCCAAGAATTTCGTCCGAACCATTCCCCAGAATAACTTGGTCTCCCGCCACCTTCCAACGATCGGCGATCGCCTGACGCAGTTGCGTTCCCCCGCCGTCGGGATATCGGTGCAGTGCGGTCTGCGCCCCGCTCAGCGCTGCCATCGCCTTCGGCGAGGTTCCCAACGGATTCTCATTGGAGGCCAGCTTGATCACTCGAGTGAGACCGAGTTCCCTTTGGAGCTCCTCGACGGGTTTTCCCGGAACATACGGACTGAGAGACTGGATATCTGGGTGGACCTGTAATCCCATGATTAGGTGTGAATGGGGTATGATCCGAGCGTTTTCATGAAGAGGCAGCGCCCCTTGACTTCTTCCACCGCCCGACTGACCCGCTCTTCCTTGATGTGTCCCTCGACATCTACGAAGAAGATATACTCCCAAGCCTTTCGCTGAGACGGCCGGGATTCAATCTTGGTCATATTCAGCCCGTGGGACGCAAACGGCCGGAGCAGGTCATAGAGCGCGCCGACTTTATCCTTCACGGATAACATCAATGAGGTTTTGTCTTTGCCGGTCCGCTCCGAGGGCCTCTGCGACAAAACCAGGAAACGCGTGAAGTTGTTCAGATTATCTTCGATGCGGGATTTAATGACCTTAAGGCCATAGAGCTGTCCGGCTAATTCCGACGCGATGGCGGCCGACGTCGGCTCATCCATACACAGTTCGGCCGCTCGAGCGGTGCTGGCCACCTCGACTGCCGGGACGTGCCGGAGATTCGTCTCGAGCCAGTTCCGGCATTGCGCAAGGGCGTGCGGATGGGAATGGATCTTCTTGACGTCCTCTATCACCCCGGACTTCGACAAGAGATGATGCGACACCTCCTGAAGAATTTCCCCGTAGATCAACAGGTTGGAATCGATAAACATATCGAGCGTATGATTCACGACCCCTTCCGTGGTGTTTTCGATCGGGACGACGCCGAAGTTGGCCCGACCTCGCTCGACCTCGCTGAACACTTCTTTGATGCTATGGACCGGCACGTATTGAACAGATGACCCGAACTTCTGCATGCTGGCCATATGTGTAAAGGTCGCCCGCGGTCCCAAGTAGGCCACCTTCTGTGGCGACTCCAGCGAAAGAGACGCCGACATGATTTCTCGGTAGACGGACCGAATGGCTTCGCTCGGAAACGGGCCGGTGCTTTGCTTGGTTAATCGTTCAACGATCTCGGCCTCTCGCCCCGCGGTGTGGAGATTCGCCTCCGCATCCTTCTCTTTTTTAATCTTGCCGATCTCGACGACACTCTTCGACCGCTCGTTGAGCAAGCGAATGATTTCGTCATCGATCCTGTCGATTTCCTTACGGTATTCCTGCATATCTCTTGGCATGGTGACCCTAGCCTCTGGCACAGGATTCGGGAGGGCTGCGTTCATCCCAGTGAGGGAAAGCGGACCCGCACAGACAAGTGGAGAATTCTACAGGAACGCGAGAAACGATTGCAAGGATCGCACTGGGCCGTCCGGAAGTCCAAAGAGGGCAGAACGCTTGGTTACATCAGGAACGGTGAGACCCGCTTGAAATGGTCGTAGGCTGATCGGGTGACCTGACGGCCACGGCCGGTCCGATCGAGAAAGCCGGCTTGAATGAGATAGGGTTCATAGACGTCTTCGATCGTCCCTTTATCATCCTGAACCGCCGCGGCCAACGATTCGACGCCGACCGGTCCCCCGTTGAACTTCTCGATGATCGTCAGGAGAATCTTCCGATCCATGTCGTCAAACCCAGCCTCATCGATCCCCAACCAGGCCAGCCCGTCTTGCGCGACCTGTTTGGTAATTCGCCCATCCGCCTTCACTTGGGCATAGTCACGAATGCGCTTGATGAGCCGATTCACGATCCGCGGGGTACCCCGCGCCCGATGCGCGATCTCCGCCGCCCCATCGCGTTCAATCTCGACATCGAGAACCCCGGCAGACCGCACCACGATCGCCTCCAACTCGACCGGCCCGTAGAATTCCAGTCGATAGACCAACCCGAATCGATCGCGGAGCGGCGAGGTGAGCGCCCCTGCCCTCGTCGTCGCTCCTACGAGCGTAAAGGGCGGAAGGTCAAGCTTCACCGTTCTCGCGGCAGGACCTTGGCCGATAACCAGATCCAGTTGAAAGTCTTCCATGGCAGGATACAGCGCTTCTTCAACCGACGCAGGCAACCGATGAATCTCATCGATAAAGAGCACATCATGCGCTTGGAGATTGGTCAGAATGGCCGCGAGATCGCCCGCATGTGTCAGCACCAATCCGGAGGTTGACCGCAATGTGGCCCCCATCTCTTTCGCAATGATATGGGCAATCGTCGTCTTCCCAAGGCCGGGGGGGCCGTAAAAGATCGCATGGTCGAGCGCTTCTCCCCGTTGCTTCGCCGCTTCAATACAAATCCGGAGCGACTCCTTCATTTTCTCCTGACCGACGTACTCGTCAAGGGTCTGAGGCCTGAGCACATTCTCCAAGCCTCGCTCCTCATCCGTGGCACGGCTGGTCACCAGACGATCGCTCATGACACGACACGCATCATTCTTTGCTCTCTTGCATCTGTTGATACTTTGGAGGCGGCGGTAACGCCCCCTGACCAGGCCTCGCCGCACTTCCACAATCCGGGGGACAGGTTTTATACCCTTGATTCGGATCGGGCAAGGCAGCTTCCATGTTCCTCAATTGGCACTGACTGAGCCGACCCCCATCAGTACTACCACAGCGCGCAGGGACCGAGGACCCGCCGATTTCGGCATACCCCTCAGGACATGACCCGCACACAGCCAGCATATTGGCCCCCAGCGGCACACATTGCACCAGTGTGGGATCTTCGTCTTTACAGATCTCCGGAGATTGCGTCACGCCGGTCGTCGCATACCCGTCAGGGCACTTCCCGCAAGTCATTCTGATGCTCTTCGGCTGCGCGGCATCCTCCGCAAGACCGAGGCCAGGAGCAGCGATCACGACCAGTGCGCCCATGACGATAACACCCATCAACGGTTTGACGACATTCCTGATGTTCGATGGCATCATGCTTACCCCCTTGAAAGTTCCTTGAGACCTTCGCGTATGAGGTCTTTCAACGCCAGAGGCCCTGCCGCAGCCTTCATCGCCCGTTTCAAAGCATCTTTGGCGTCCTGTGCGCGATAGCCTAAGTTTATCAGAGCGGACAGCGCGTCCTCGTAAGGGCCATCCGCATCAGATGCTTCGGCTGTGGCAGCCTGGGGGTGAGCACTGTGAATCTTATCAACCTTATCCTTGAGTTCCAGTGCGAGACGACCAGCCGACTTCTTCCCGATCCCTGGGACCGTCTCGAGCTTTTCGGTATCTGCTGTCCGGATCGCATGCACGAAGTCTGTAACCGACAAACTCGACAGCACGCTGAGTGCCAGCTTGGGGCCGACTCCAGAGACACTGGTCAACAGCAAAAATGCCGCCTTCTCGCCTTGCGAGAGAAATCCGAACAGCTGGATCGCATCCTCACGCAGATGCGTATGAATATTCAGGGCGGTGACGTCACCGAGGTTTGGAAGGGCGTAATAGGTGCTGAGAGGAATATGAACTTCGTACCCGACCCCCTGTACATCAAGTGTGAGGAGGGTGGGTGCCTTGAATGCCAACCGCCCCGTGAGAAAGGCGATCATGTCGTCTCGTTATTCGAGCGCAAGGGCCATAGTAGTCTGCTGGGGATTATCCCGCCGCCGTCGCAGCAACCTTTTCCATCACCTCATCCGGGATATCGAAGTTGGCGTGGACTTTCTGCACATCATCATGTTCATCCATGATTTCCATCAACTTCAACATTTGCTCAGCGGATTTTTCTTCTAACCGAATGGTATTTTGTGGGACATACGTTATTTCAGCAAGCGTCGTTTCGATATTGGCATCGGCCAGGGCCTTCTTCACCGCTTCAAAATCTTGCGGACCGGTGAGCACCTCATAACTCTTTTCACCGACCTTTACATCTTCCGCCCCGGCATCGAGTGCGACTGAAAGCAGCGCATCTTCCTCGACCTTTGCCTTTTCAATCGCGACGAGCCCTTTCTTCTGAAACTGCCACGCGACGGCACCGGCTTCAGCCATATTGCCGTGGTTCTTGGTGAACAGACTCCGGATCTCCGCCACCGTCCGATTCCGGTTGTCACTGGTAATTTCAAGCAGCAGAGCCGTCCCCCCTGGTCCATAGCCTTCCAAGGAAAACTCCTCATACGCCACGCCAGGCAATTCTCCTGTCCCTCGCTGAATGGCTTTCTTCATCGTATCGCCAGGCATATTGGCTTCCTTAGCCTTGGCGATAGCCAGGCGCAGCCGGGGATTCCCGTCCGGATCACCGCCGCCACGAGCTGCAATGGTGAGTTCTCGGATGATTCGCGTAAAGATTTTCCCGCGCTTGGCGTCCTGGGCCCCTTTATGCCGTTTGATCGTCGCCCAATGGCTATGTCCACCCATGTGTCCCTCCTCTATCCCAACCTGATTCTCTTGGCTGGTTAGAGATGCGAAATAGAACCGTAATAACCGCGAAAGGTTAGACCTAGCACAGGCCTCGGAAAGGTGTCAAATGACACCGGTGCACGGGGAACGGACCGTTATTCAGAATAGGCAAGAAGCAGAAGACCAAAGAGAATCACGGAGGCCGCCCAGGCGACCTCCCATCGTTTGACCGTACGTGGGGAAGCACCTGGGAACCAGGAGGCTATACTTTTAGACAAGGCCGCAGCTATGCTGACTGTCCCTAACACAGCATGATGGAACTCGATCTTCGCCGTGCCAGGATGATCGCCGTGCGAATGGACAAACAACAGCAGTCCGGCAATGAGAATTGAGAAAACCAACGGAGCCGCCCAGGCCGGGTGGTGAAGCCTGCCTGTCCGGCGAAGTGCCTCAACGACGGCCATAAGTGTAGCAAGTAGCCCGTAGAACTTGTGCTCAAGGATCTCTCGATCCCCTCCGAAAAACGACTCCACAAAACTCAGGGTACCGATCGGCCATGCATCGTGGTCGCTCCAAATAAACAGATACGCCCCCATGGTTCCGAGGGCAGCAGGCAGAATATGCCGGGTCCAGAAGGGAAGAGGATACTCAAGCGCATGGCCTAATTCGGCCAGCCCAATGAGGGTATCAAAGAACCCGGCGAGATGATGGTTAAACTCCGAATAGGCCTTCCCTTCGGCTGATCCCTCCCACCCATCGCGACCATGTTCACCATGCGCATTATGCGTCGCAGTCGTGGTGGAGGTAGCCGAGATGTGATGCTGTTCCGGGGGTGGTTGCGCACCGACGTGGAACGGCCCGGTGAACAGCGCGACCAGGAACATTGAGAATACGAGCAGAAGACGCTGCCACTTCATACCAACGAACCATGGAAACATGATGCAGATAGGAGAAGGGCCCATCCAGACGGCCGGATGGGCCCTTCCATCGTCCACTATGATTCAATCCGCCTACATGAATTTCATAAACTTGTCTTTGGCTTCGTCCATCACCTGTGCCGTGATGGTGGATTCCCCACGTTCCTTGGCCATCCGTTCGACTTCTTTGCGGGCCATGGGGCGAATAAAGTCGGGGATATTCTCCAACCGCTGTTCCGCCTCACGCGACCAGGTCATACCCTCGGGGGAATAATTTTTGGAATCGTCCATCACCTGAAGCGAGATGGTTTTCAATCCTTGTTTGCGTGCGTACCCTTCCACACTGCTTTGCACCATCGGCTTTACGAATGCCGGAAGCCGATCGAGCTTTTCCTTGGCGTCGGCTGTCCAGGTGAACTCAGCAGGTCCGCCATTGGCCGGCTTACCGGAATTCGTCAGCCCCATCTCCGCCACCATGGCGGAGAATGGACAACCACCCGCCTTCTCAGGAGCTTTGGCAGGCGAGGCAGCGGTTGCCGCGACGGCTGGGGCAGCTGGACTCGGCTTCGCCGCAACAGCGGCCTGGCCGTTGCCAGAAAGCGCTCGCAACCCTTCCATGGACGTCTCCGGCGCGGACTTCGGACTCAGCTTCAGCCCCAAGGAATTCATCATGTTCGTTTCGCCGGCGTTCGTCACCATCGAGAACTTCGCGCTGCAGGATGGGCAAGCGAAATACACACCCAGCGAGCCTTCCTCCGGCTTTTCGACCTTCTCGAGGCTCATGTATGTTTCGCAATTGAGACAGACAAATTTCATAATGACTCCTGTTCCATTCGCTCCGCAAGATTTTCGATAAGCTACGCTATCACAAGGATTTTCAGGGAGTCAAACCGTTCAGAACGATGGGGATTAAGGTAGGGGGACATATCGGACGGAACGTCACAACCGTCCCAGGTCGTTGTAGATGTATTGGAGCTTGTTGGTGGAAGCAGGCGTCGAGATCATAGCACAGCGCATCCGCATGCAGGCAACAGTAGTCAGAAGTTTCAATAGTGTCATCGGCTTCACCACAGATCGTTCATCACCACTCACACACCTGCCAAAGCCACATGCACTCAGTCTTTCACAGCAAAGCAGCCTGACCTCTTTCCTTCTCCCTGCCTTTATGAGCACTTACTTATTGCCTCTCAGCCGCCTTTAGCCAATCGCTGATAGAATTAACTCTCAATGACAAAAGCAAATCTTGCACCAATACCACGCGTTGAAGCATCGCGCCATGATCGGATTCTTCCCGTTCCTCGGCTTCGGCAAAAAGCCGGGTCATTAGCTGGACCAGTCGATTTTCATGGTCGTAAATGTACGCCTTGGCACGACTGACATAGGTCAGGTAAATCTCCGTTGCGGCTAAAGCAAGCTCTGGATCGTGCTGCGAAATGGCGTTGAGCCATTCAGCAAATCCGAACAGTCGGTGATGTTTGTGATCGCTATCGTTTTCAAACACCCTAAAGCAGAGACGTATCAATTCTATTGGGATAGAGATAGGCTGTGTATTGTCGCGAAAGACATGGTCTGCTTGTCGAGCGACCGCCACTGCTTGAGGGCTGTCCGCATTCAATCCTGCCTCGATACCTGCAAGGCACTGCTCGCGATGGCGTTTGATATTTTCAGGGTGGGTCCAAACGTGCGCTGCCCCCTGCCAAGCTTCGGCAAACTTTAGTGTGTTCAATTTGCTAAGCAATTCGACAAGGTCGATATGCCCTGTCAGAACGGCCAAGGCCGAAATCCGCCCCCAAGTTTCCATGTCTTCCTTACTGCCCTCACGACGGATGCGGTCAAGCAAGGGGGCAACTTTCTGGAAGTGGTCGTGATGGGCGTAATAAAGACAACGGTCGGCGTATTGCCAAAGCCCTGCAGCATCCTGCAGGGCAAGGTGAAATAATTCCCAGCCCAACTCGGGGTTTCGGTTTTGGAGGTATGGCAAACGTCGCAGAATCAGGGCGCGGATTGCAGGGTGTTTGTTGCTGGCAAATCGGCGTAGCACGTGTGGCAACAATTCGGGTAGGGCAACGCCACGCTCTTCCAGATTGTTGGCCGAAATCATCAAAGTTTCAGCAATATTTCCGCTCATCATATTGATGCCGGTGGTAAGTAGATCGATCGAATCTCCATGGATGGTGTTTTCTTCCCTAAGCTCTTCAAAGCCGGTTGCCAAATACACCAGCCGTGCAGCAGTGTGTGTGTCCTGGATGACATGTGCGCAGGCTTCCAGGGCTTTGGCTGCGGAGCGATTGAGTTGCCAGTGGGTGGGGTGTCTTTCCAGCTCGTCAAGGATCTGACTTCCTAAGGCAGGAGCATCGGGTTCTTCCCGCGGTACCCAAGTGCCGTTGGCTTGTAAGTTTCCATAGCGATGCGCCAGGTAGTTGGCGATGCCCTCCATGATGTCGTCCCGAAAACCTGCTGAAATATTGGCCCAATGGGTGATCATCAATCCCAAGAATCGCAATGGGTGTCGAGATGAAGCCTCGAGCAGTTGCCGGCCAACTTCTCGCTCTCCACCAACTAAGAAATCATCGAACTCGCGGTGGTAGTCAGCGTAATGCGCTAGCAAACGAATTACACCCGCATCGCTGACATTCTGAAACGCCTCAAATGAAAATGGAGCGGAGACCATGCCGCCTCGCATGCCGATGGGCGGCTGTCGAACCAATGGCCCATTTGTTTTTTCGCATGCATCTAGTATCGCTTGCGCTTCTGGCGAGCGCAGGTGGCATGGGATAGCGGATATGTACTCTGCTCGATTCTTCAATTTCCAGAAACGTGTCTCCTCATCTCTTGCGGGTCCTTCCCATAAGGCTTGTATTGCCGTCATCACTGCACCTTGTATGGCATCATCAAGGTGTATGAATGCTGACTGGATCAGCGCACATAATTCGAACGAAAGCTCGAATTCCAGCAGGTTTTTGTCACACAGCAGGCGTCCTATCAAATCTAGATTGGGTTCTGGTGAAATTGTGACAGCACGGACGCCGAAATAGCACAATGCACCTTCGTGGTTGAAGCAGAGACGCTCTCGGTTTTTCTGCCACCAGTCAGAGTGTTTTGTGGCATGGTCAAGAATGGCCGCCTCAATTGCATCCAGCAGAATGCGTTCACTGCTTAGGTGTGAATCATCGATCTGTGTATGGATATCACCGTATGATGTATTGTGCAGGTACCCACTGCGATAGCCTATTTGGGGCTCGCGATAGCGCAACGACTTGATTTGGCTCCACTGCTTGATTGCTTCCAGCGCTAAATCAAGGAGGATGGTGGATTGCACCATCCGTTGTTTCAGGAAGTTTTCGTTCTTATCTCCAAATTCATGGGGCTCGCAATGTAGCTTGTTGTCGAAGTGAAACTTTATTGCGTCGTCGTTGCTGATGTCCCCAGCGATATAGCGCCATAGCAATCTGTCATCAACAGCATCGGCGGCTACACAGCGCGCGACAGCGTGACCCAAGAGGCTATGCGCTGGCCTCGGCCTGCTAAGTAGATGGTTTAGTAAGGGCGCAACCAACGGCAAATTCTCTGCTTGGAACTCGGATAGAGAAACCTCTAACTGCTCGGCGATTCTATTGCTATCCAGCCAGTCCAGAGCCAGAGCATCCATCCAGAAACTCAGTACTCCTGCGGCATCGCCATTTTTCCACTGTGCTACCCGGTGCACATGCGCTGTAAACCCCTCAGCATCTCGGGTGTCTTTCAATACAGGAACTAGGTGGGCGAACCAGAAACGGTGCCACTCTATCGCCGCTGCTTGGGTGTAAATCACCTGAAACACTTCGCGGTGTGTATTCCGCAAGTGACGGATCAAGGGCCAGTCGTCATCCTTGGGTATTTGCTGGGCAAACGATTCAGCAACCAAACGCCTGATATGGAAGGCGGCGCTACCAGTTAATACCGCGCGTATTTGTCTCCTGAACTCGCGGCGATCCCCAGTTGCCAACTGAGCAACGAAGCTGCGGATACTTGGGCGCACGAATGGTACTGGCGGCAAGTCGTTTATGAACTCATTGAGTGTGATGCCCCGGCGCACAGCGCCGCTTATCACCAGAACATCCAGTAGAGTTTGATGACCAAATGTCAATTTCCCATCATGGGTATCTTGGAGCACATTGAGACTTTGCAGCCGCCGCTGAATGTCCTGCGTGGTATTGAAGCGCTGATGAGGAATCGCCAGGCTGCGTGACTTCAGCATTGCGTCAGCTATAGCCTCAATGGCTTGCATCGCTGCGTCACCCAGCGCAGGGTTGGCCCGCACGATGGTATCGAGATAGTGTTGTGCCAGCGCTTGGCTGGTCACTACGTTGAAGCTGCCTTCACGCTGAGCTAGTTCGACAAACAGGGCCAGTTCGCGTGGATTTCGGATTAGTTCACGGGTGATGGTATCAATAGTGGCTGAATCGACGCCGAACTTGCCGAGTAACGGCGCAATTTCAGTCTCCCAGTCCAGCGGCGGGCACTGCAATTCGCAATCCCATTGCCGTGCGGCAATGCGCCGGTCGTATTTGCGGTCGAAGTCGCGACACGCTGTGACCACGGTGACATTCGGAATCAATAGGAGCTGATCAATTTGCGCCAGAAAGTACGTCAACACGCTGTGCTCGCGGGCGATGGATAAGACATCCAGTGAGTCGATAACCACAACCACATGCGCGTCTTCCGCCAAGCGGGCGGTCTGTTCTACCCATTGCTCCGATAGGCCCTGTGCTTGGCGCTCCCGCGCCGTAGCCAGGTCGGCGAATTCGCGTGACTGGATGAAGAGCGGCACAAGGTCCGGTTGGGTGTGCATGCGCTGCTCCAGTGCTTCTTGCAGGCTCAGCATCACACAGCTTGAGTTCTAATTCTAAGTGCAACACTACCAGCCCAGATGGGCTAGGGTGGTGCCATGCACACGAGATCGTACCGACACCTGAGTGCCGAAGAACGTGAAACCTTGAGCCTGGGCTTGACCCAG
>JBFWZD010000027.1:0-43095 GCA_050185705.1 Nitrospira sp.
CGTGAGGCGAACAGCTTCGGATTTGAATGCGTCGGTAAATTGACGTCGCGTTGTGATTGCCATGCTGACCTCCAATTCCATGATTCTCCCACTTATGGAGGTGTCTATGAAATCAGGGGAGGGTCAATCCACCATTCTGGAGCTACTTACGCGAGGTGGTGCTAAGAAAGGATAACGGGCGCTGCCAAGTATCCGGCTGTCCATCACGGCTAGAGCTTCATATTCACCACATCAAGCCTGTTTCGGAAGGTGGTGAGCACGCGCCGGGCAACTTGGTTTCGCTTTGCGATTTTCATCATGCCTTAGAACCGGAAAAGGGGCACGAAAGAATCTGGGGGAACATCAAGACGCGCTACTTCACACTTGTGTGTGAGCACGAGCGCTCCAACAGAGCGGCGTCCGGCACCCACGCCGTTCGCGCTCACCTCCGTCGATTGCAGCTTGTTACGCTTGAAGAACTAAAAGAACTGACCAAAACATATGGATTCGGCTGTCCTGAGTGCGGGGACACCCACATCAAGGTCACGCTCTATAGCGGACGAAATGCAATCGAGATTGAATGCACCACGTGCGCCAAATCCATCGAAGGGCCGCAAGAACTGACCGAAGAATCCGGGCCTCGTCTTGCCGAACTTCTGGGCGTCACGCGCAATCAGGGACGGTGGAAAGCGAGGTGGGACATGCTGTCAGATCGGAAAGAAGCAGTGTGGGGCGTTTGGAGAGGCAACCAGGCCACAAGGAAGCGCAAAGAACATAAGGCCCGAGTCGAGCAAGATTCGTCGAAACCGTATTGTCCAAACTGCGGCGCCGCCATGCGCATCATTCGGCCAAGGCCAAACGATTCATGGAAGCCCTTTTGGGGCTGCACGCAGTTTAAGATCACGGGCTGTAAAGGAAGCGCACGATATGTCCCATCAAATCACGGCTAACAAACGGTTCCAGTTGACGGGCAAGCCTCCACTTCGCCATGGCAAACCTGCGGCTGGACCCTGGCATTAAGGCAGCAGGGCTGAGGACCGCTTTATGGCGGTGCAACCTTGGCGTCGAACTTCAGCTCCTGGCCGATGGCAGTCCTCGACCCAAACCTGAAGTGCACGACTGACCGCTATTAGAAGCAGAGGCTTACACCGACCCGCATCAGAACGCGTGGGACATGGTCGTCCAGTTGCAACTCATTGAAACAGCGCCAGTTATGGCGTAATGTTCACGAACCGTAGTGGCGTCTTACAAGGAAAGAAAATGACAGATCCAGCTCTTACTGTTTCGGCTTCTCCGTTTTACCTGAACTGGGAGTTCTGGACAGTGGTCATGGCTTTCCTGGCGATCGTACTTTCACAGCTTCCGCCAGTAGTTCTATGGTTCAGGCCAAAAAGGCTAGAAATAGAGGTCCATAGCCGATTGGTCGTCACCCATAAGGTCGGGAACCCGAATCTCAGCCTGTTTCTGAGTCTTCGCAACATCGGGGGGCGTAGATTGTGGATTCAGGAAGCGCAGCTCGACGTGTGGCGCGACGGCATTTTCCTTGGTTCATTTCCTGCCCAAGCCTATTTCGCGAGTGCCTCCTCGAATGATTCAATTTTGTTTACGCCCTTCGCACTTTCTCCAGATGAAGCATGGGCGCATGTCACGAATTTTCTGCGGTGGTTTGACCGCAACACCGAGAAAGCGTATCGAGCAGCCGAAAGCGCGCTGAGAGCTGACATCCAAATAAAACTCCGAGAGAGGCCTGAAAACGACAAGAATATGGTGGTTGCAGGAGAACAACTCGTTAAGCCGTTCCTCGATATGTTCCAGCGACTGTATGTTTGGGAGCCCGGCGAGTACAAACTTCGCCTAAGTGTCAGCGTAGCTGAGATGGCGCTTCCGTTCTCTAGGAACTTTAGGTTTACGTTGTTTGAATCAGATGCTACGCGTCTCAAATCTTACACAGATGATTACAAATTCGGTGGTGGTCTCGCCTACAACTCTGATCAACATGTAGGCATTGGTGTCCCTCTCGTACGGGATGACGGATAACATAAACGAGCATGGCGTATTCTTTACGAACCATAGTGGCGTCTTATCCGGACAGAAAATTGAAAATCCGGCTCTTATACGGATCGGCCTAAACATAGTTATGCGTTCGAGGTGGCATAGAGGCCGATGACAGAGCACGTGGCACCTTGTAATGTTTTTCTCTCGTATAGTCGGCATGATCGGCTCGTTGTCGAACCGATTGCCAAAATCTTGCGTGTCACGCGTTCCGTCATATTTCGTGACGAAGATTCAATACCCCTCGGAAAGCGATGGGAGTCAGTTATCGGTGCGTCGTTGATCTCTTGCCATACGGTTATTGTGTTTTGGTCAACTGCAGCCTCCGACTCGAAGGCAGTTGCATCTGAGTATTCGCGCGGAATTCAACTGAAGAAGGATATTGTTCCCGTCCTGCTAGACGACACGCCACTTGATGAGGCGTTAGCAAAATATCAATGCCTGGATTTCAGAGAGGTCGTTCGAAGCGGCCAGACGGCTGCGATCATGATCAAAACCTCGGCAGTCGTGGGGACCTTTTACATTCCGGGCATCGATTCCGCCCTCTGGTCAGCAAAACTTCTCAAGCTCCTCCTTGACGCTCAGAAGGACGGCATTGGTGTAAAGTGGAACAAGGAGACTGAGACACTGGTTGCCAACATGCTCTCGTCGAGATTGGATGGCACGGTGGATCAGGTGCCAGATGGCGACACATAACCAGCGCTTGTAACGGACGGTCCGCTTCGCTGCCCGCCGCTGAAGCGAAACGTTAATGCGGCAGGGCTGAGGACCGATTTATGGCGGGGCGATTTCAATGCCGAACTTCCGCTCGTGGCCATTGCGGCCATCCCGAACAGTCAATCTTGCCGCTTCTCACCCGAAACTCTCGACCCAATCCGACACCGAACGTCGGTTTGAGTGTAAGTTACTCACTACAAGCCTAATAGTTTAACGATACTGGCACGTTGCGACGTGCGATATACAATAGCAGCAAAGTACCTGCCGTCGGCACCATCATTTTTACCTCTTTTTCCCTTAATAACACTTGACTCTGGCGTCCAATGCGCCCAGGGTGATCTTATGACGTATTGAGCCACGCCGACCGTCCTATCCTCGCGCGTCACGTTCTCTCACTCCCTTTCCTGCGCGACCGATTCCCCTGGTCTCCGCCGCTTTTGCGCCGCACGTTCCAGGAAATACCTCTGTAGACGCCCTCTGACCAAGAGGCTTAATCGCTTGGGATGGCAGAGGTGCCCTCCACACAGGCGTGGAACTGAGGTTTATCGATCACATCAGTCAATGCAGATAGAAGGAGCAACACCATGATTACCATTACACCGACGGCAGAAGGAAAAATTCGGGAGCTCATGCAGGAGGAGAAAGACACAGTCGGCCTGCGTGTCTACGTGAAGGGTGGTGGCTGCCATGGCTACCAGTACGGAATGAGTTTCGAGTCCGCCATGAGCGAAGACGACACCGTCATTGAAAAGGGCGACGTCAAGGTCATCATGGACTCCCAGAGCGCCCCGCTGTTGGCCGGCTGCGAAGTCGACTACATGGACAGCGTGCAAGGCTCCGGCTTTGCAATCAAGAACCCACAAGCCAAAACGACCTGTGGGTGCGGCAGTTCATTCAGCGCATAACGACATCGTACGGTGCACCGGATCGCCGGCCACCGCCGTTCTATAGAAAGGAAACGAGCTATGGACGAGACAGTTGTCATCGGAACGAAGAATAAGAAGGGTCAAGTCATCACCGATCCACGTGTGATGATGAACGAGGCACCGCGCACGCCGTCGTTTTTTACCGGCAGCGAAGTCATTAAGGAGGCCGTCAGGCGCGCGAACGTCGATGTGATGGTGGCCTATCCCATTACACCCCAGAGTGAGGCAGCTGCTCTCTGCGGCGAACTGTTTGCTGAGGGCTATATCGGCGACTATTTCCGCGGGGAGAGTGAGTTTGCGGTCATGTCCCAATGCGCCGGCGCTGCCTTCGGTGGAGCCCGCGTCTTCACGACGACCGCCGGGCCGGGCACGATGCGGGCCATGGAAAACTTTCCGATGTGGTCCGGAGCCCGATTACCGATCCAGTGTATCGTGACCTGCCGCGGCATCAATTCTCCGCTGTCGATCCAGCCGGATACCATTGAGATCGCCTACCTCATGAATACGGGCATGCTCGTCTGGCATGCGGAAACCGCACAGGATTTTTACGACTGGATTCTCAAGGGCTACCTGGTGTCGGAAGAGCCGGACGTGCATTTGCCCTTGGCCCTCTGTTGCGACGGTTTCTTCGTGACCCATACGAAAGACGTCGTCGACCTGACACCGGTGGACATGTGCCTGCCGCCGTACGATCCCTATCGCTCACCGGTTCCCTGCATGGATATGGAATGTCCCCCGGTCCGGATGATGCGCGACCCCTTCGTGATGAAGAGCAACTACATCAGCTACGCCACGCACGCAAGTTGGCAGCAGGAAGTCTGGGCCGCCGCGGAACGATCGCGCAAGCACACGATCGCCTGGCTGGACGGCTTGATCGAGATCGAAGACGGCGACGCCGCCGTCCTTATTATCTCCTCGGGGACTGCCGTCTCCCAAGGACGGGAAGCCATCCGTCTGCTGGCCGATGAGGGGGTGCGCGTGGGACTTGTGAAGATCAAGACCTTGCGACCATGGCCGGAAGAAGAGCTTCGCGAGGCGACCAAACATGCCTCGCACATCATCGTGCCTGAGTTCAATGCCATCGGATGGATGGCCAAAGAAATCAAAGCCACGATCCCCAAGAGCGAGCGAGTCGTCGCCGGACCGCGCGTCTGCGGCGGCATGACCCTGCCACCGGAAGTGATCGTGGAGGAAGTCAAGAAAGCCATCGGCATGCGATCCGGCGTGCTGGCTGGACGCGGCGGATGAGCCTGACAGACGGATAGAGCAGCGGCACCCTAGTTGGTTGCATACGCAAGTTACCGATCACCACCGCAACTGCGGACAACAGTGAAAGTGAGGTCCCATATGAGTCTCGACTACGTAAAATTTTCACCAGGATTCGAATCCTTCATGCCGAAAGAATATCGGGATATGGTGGAGCACGGGCCCTTCGGGAAGAAGACGACTGTGTCGCAGATGGGCAATTTCAAAGAAATCCTCGAAGAGCATCCCATGTGCGCCGGCTGTGCGATGACCCTGTTCATCCGGCTCGCCATCGTCGCCTTCCCGAATCCCGAAGACACAATTACCGTCGGAACGGCTGGATGCGGCCGGCTGGCCATTTCACAGGCGGCCATTCCATTCGTGTACGGCAACTATGGAGACCAGAACGGCGTGGCGAGTGGATTGTCACGCGGCTTGCGAATCCGTTTCGGCGACAAGCCCAAGGATGTCGTCGTGATGGCCGGTGACGGGGGTACCGCCGACATCGGATTCCAACAGGTCCTCCATTCCTGGTTCAGGAAAGAACGGTTTACGACAATCATGTTGGACAATGAGGTATACGGGAATACCGGCGGACAAGAAAGCGGGATGACGACCAGAGGAGCGGTGCTGAAGATGGCCCCGCTCGGCAAGAAGTTCGAAAAAATGGACATGGTCGCCATGGCCAAGATCGCCGGCTGCGCCTATATCGCCACCGTCGTGCCGAATAATCCGCGCCGGGTGGAAAGTTGCATCAAGAAGGCCGTGTTGATCGCACGCGAAGTCGGTCCGACCTATATTCAGGCCTATACATCCTGCAATATCGAGTATGCGATCCCAACCGATCAGGTCATGGCCGATGCGAAGGCTGTCGAGGATGACCGATATAAGTTTGCCGAATATGTCAGCGAGGACGCCAAGGCCTATTTAGCCGAGCGATATGGGTACAAGGAGTTCACCCAGAAACCGGTAGCGGCCATCACAAACGTGTGATCATCCGGCTAGGGGTGGAAGATTCCAAAGAAGGCTCACAGCGCCTGCGCAATCTTCTACCCCTCAACCGATAGGCCCTATTGCGGATCTGAGAGAAATGCGCTGAGGCGAAAAGCGACAGACCATGCAAACACTTGATATCCATCGCCCCGATATGCCTGACCTTCAGTTCGTCCTATTTGTGACGGCACTCTGCACGTCTCGCTTGACTACGCTGAATGTCCCTCCATCTCTCCGCATCACGATTTTCAACCGCTGCTGGACGCTCATTCATGAAACTCCTCCGCCCCGCAGACCGGAAGATCGAGTCCTGGACCTCCGACCCTGGACCGAGCTCACGGTTGAGGCGATGGTCGAAACAATACGGGCGGGGCTTACCGAAGCTGGGATTCAGATCTTGGCCTGGGACCATGCCCCCAGCGAACCGACACGTACCAGTACCCCAGAAGCCAAGCCTCTCATCGAACGACTCTCGAAACTCGATCCTCAGCCACCCGATGAAACCGACAGCGGCCGTGCAGCGTTGTCCCAGGACGGTCACTGATCTGCTGTTACCACGCGTAGGCTTCCGGTGCGGTACCACCGGGACCGGGGAACAGGTCGTCCAGCTGCTTCATGGTTTCCTGACTCAGCGTGAGACTCAGCGCTCTCATCGCCCCATCGAGCTGCTCCATGGTGCGTGGCCCAATGATCGGTGCCGTGACGGCCTTTTGATGGAGTAGCCATGCCAAGGCGACATCCGCCGGACGCTCGCCAATTCCAGCACACAGTGCTTCATAGGCTTCTAGTTTGGTGCGCGACTTCGCTATCTCTTTCTTCAGATCTTCGTCCGCACGGCGCCCGCTATTGGCTGCTTGCAGCACTCCGGCTAGGAGCCCCCGCCCCAACGGACTCCAGGGAATCAGGCCGATCCCATAGGACTCACAAGCGGGAATGACCTCCAACTCGATCGTGCGTTCAGTGAGGTTGTACAAACTTTGCTCGGATACCAAGCCGAGAAAGTTTCGGTTGCGTGCGGATTCCTGGGCTTGGGCGAGGTGCCACCCGGCAAAGTTGCTGCTGCCCACATAGACGACCTTGCCTTCTCTGACTAACTGCTCCATCGCCTGCCAGACCTCTTCCCAGGGCGTTTCACGGTCCACATGATGCATCTGATACAGATCGATCCAGTCTGTGTGAAGCCGACGCAGACTCGCTTCACAAGCCTGCTTGATATGGCGGGCCGAAAGGCGAGACTGGTTCGGCCACTCCCCCATACGGCCGAATACTTTGGTGGCCAGCACCACCTTGTCCCGGCGACCTCCACCTTGCGCGAACCATCGACCGACGATCTGCTCCGTCACCCCTTCACCGAGTTTCCAACCATACACATCAGCGGTATCGAAAAAGTTGATCCCCAGCTCGAGGGCACGGTCCATCATGGCAAAGCTATCAGCTTCCGTCGTGTGTGGCCCAAAATTCATGGTGCCCAGACAGAGGCGACTCACCTTCAACCCTGATCGCCCAAGATGTCTATATACCATGTGTACCTGCTTACTAGATCGCAATCCTGCTCCTGGAAATCTACAGAAATTTCTCTCCTGTACAGGGGATTGACCGGCCTAATATCCTCGCCCTGTACTCCCCCCTCGCCCCATCCGGTCAAGTGGGAGGGCTTCATAGCGTTGCTTGAGGTCCGGATGCTCATTGAGATACTGGTTGACTGCCGCATCATCCGCAAAGATATCCCGACTGCGCTGGCGATATTCGTCGAGAGTCAGATGATGTTTCGATAAGAGTGCCGTGAGCTTCGTATTGATATCCGCTCCCATTTGGCGCATTTGTTCCTGAGAGGGGCGCTGCCCCTCCCCATACCCCGTCCCACCCTTGAAATAGTTCGTCATCATTTCACCGATCTCGATTCGTGCGTTGACGAATTGTTCCACTTCGGCCGGTTCTGCGGCATGCGCAACGCCGAGAGAAAGCACCACCCCCAATGCAATACCGATGGTTCGAGTCCACACAGTCATCGTCTCAATCCTCCTTTAAGGGGCACATGAACGAGCACAGCGTACCACAGCCACTCGACGTTCTCGTCGAGCCACCGCTAGGTGTCCCCTTCCCCGTCATTGTACGCTGATGGAATCCCGTAGCGTTTGCACTTTTCCCAAAGCGCTTTCCGGGACAACCCCAAAACCTTCGAGGCAGTCGTGCGACTTCCCTCCACTCGCTCCAGCACCGAGATAATATAGTCCTTCTCAAAGCCTTCACGTGCCGAGGCAAGCGACGTCAGCGGGGCATCGATCTTCTTCTGTCCTCCCGTCAAACCTTCGTTGCAAAAGCCACAGGAGTCCTGCGGTGTCCCGCCCAGATAGGGACAGAATTGGAAACCACAGAGATCTGCCGGTTGTACCATGGTACGATCGCGACTCAGCGCCACGGCCCGCTCGACCATATTCTCCAGCTCCCGGACATTCCCAGGATATGAATAGCGAAGCAACAATTCCCGAGCCGGCTGAGAAAACCCACGCAACGATTTGTTCAACTTCTTGGAGCACGTTTCCAGCACATGTTGGGCAATGACCATAATGTCTTCCTGCCGTTGCCGGAGCGGAGGAACCATGATGGGTACGACATTGAGGCGATAGAACAGATCTTCACGGAACCGCCCCTGCGCCACCTCTTTCCGCAGGTCTTTTTGCGTCGCACAGACCAGTCGCACATCCGTATCCATCGTCTCATTGCTTCCGACCCGTTCAAACGTGCGTTCTTGGAGCACACGCAGAAGTTTCACCTGCACGACAGGCGAAATCTCGCCGATTTCGTCCAGGAAGAGTGTCCCCCGGTTGGCCATCTCGAACCGGCCTCGCCGTTGACGGAGGGCTCCCGTAAATGCGCCCTTCTCATGGCCGAAGAGTTCGGCCTCCAGGAGCGTTTCCGGCAACGCCGCACAACTGACTTTGATCAGCGGAGACCCTCGTCGAGCACTGTTCTGATGCACCGCGTTCGCGACCAGCTCCTTGCCGGTTCCGCTCTCGCCGACGATCAGCACGGTCGAGTCGGTCTCCGCCACCAATTTGATCTTTTCCAGAACGGCACGCATGTGACTATTCGCCCCTAAGATGCCGTTGAAACAAAACTTGTCTTCAAGTTGGTGCTTGAGGTCCTGATTCTCACGGCGCAAGGCGATCACCGCGCCGACCCGCTCGATGATCAACAGCAATTCATCCATCTGAAACGGTTTCGTCACGTAATCGAAGGCCCCCAGCTTCATGGCTCCCACCGCAGTTTCCACAGAGCCATGAGCCGTAATGACGAGCACCTCCGTCGAGGGATCCTTTTCTTTGGCCGTTTGAAGCACGGCTAATCCATCCGCGCCAGGCAACCGAAGGTCGGTAATCACAACATCGAATGCGTTCGCGTGGAGCGCTTCAATCCCTTCCGTACCCGTCGATGCCGCATGGACGGTGCAGCCGATGGCCTCCAACGCATCCATCATCGAGAGGCGCATTAAGGGCTCGTCGTCGACCAGCAACAGGTTCAACCCTTTCATGCTTCCTTCTCCGCAAGCGCGCGTACGTTCGACACTGGTAAACAGAGCGTGAACGTCGTGCCTTTACCGACCTCGCTCTCAACCAGGATTTTCCCGCCGTGGCGCTCCGCGATCCCCAGATTGACCGACAAGCCGAGCCCCGTCCCCTCCCCCTCCCCTTTGGTCGTAAAGAACGGATCAAAGACGCGCGGGAGGATGGACGCGGGAATCCCCGACCCTGTGTCCGTCACATCCACACGACAGACTCCTTCTACGACGGATGTCCGGATCGTTAAGGTGCCACCTTTTTTCATAGCCTGCACGGCATTCAAGATAAGATTCATCAGAACCTGTTCGATCATGTGCCGATCAACCATGACACTCGGCAAATCATGTCCCGGGAACACTTCAAGCTGAATCTGATTGGGAGCGAAAAGATGGGTGGTCAGAACCAGCACTTGCTCGACGATGCGATTGATCTCACCCGGGCTGAACTCTGGTTCATGCTGCTGTGAGAAATCGAGCAACTGCCGAACAATCTTCTGGACGCGTCGGACTCCATATTCCATCGAGGCCCAGTACTCCTCTTGACGCGCGGCCGACAACGTGCCCTTTCGAAGGTTATAGAGACAATTCAGGATTCCTCCGAGCGGGTTGTTGATTTCATGCGCCACACCGGCAGCAAGCTTGCCAATGGACGCCAGCTTTTCGGCGTTTCTGATTTGTCGCTCCAGCTTCTTGGTCTCCGTCATATCACGTGCAATCCCAAGCACCCCGAGGATCTTGCCGTCGACCCCTTGTAGCGGAGACACGCTGACTGTGACGGCGCGTGGTTCACCCAGCCTGGTCACGACTTCCACCTCATACACTTGCTTGGCGCCGATATCCAATGTGTTTTTCAGCCGACGTCCTCGATGGCGTCGAGACAAGAGCGAGAGATAGGGACGCCCGATCAAATCGTCTTTTCGATAGCCCCATACCGCGACCTTTCCATTGACATAGGTAAAATGTTGGTCAAGGTCGAGAACATAAATGACATCGTTGGCATTCTCCAACAGATTTTCCAGATACTGTTTGGTTTCTTCGATTTCCCTCGTGCGTTCCCGTACCTTGACTTCGAGATCTTCACGGTATGATTGCAGCTGATTTTGAAGCTTTTTCCGATCGGTAATATCGCGGAGCTGGACCATCACGAGGAACGGATCAGATTCGGTCACACGGATCAAATCCATTTCCACCGCCATCTCATGCCGATCCGCATGATACACGGCAATTTCCTGCGTGGGGACCTGTCCTTCTTGCGAGCTCACCTCACGCAACCAGCCTGTAAAGGTTCGATGGTAGTCGCTCGGAATGATATTGATGATATTGGTTCCGACAATATCGGATTCGGCATAGCCGAGCACTTGCGCTTCCCGCTGATTCACAGCGACCACCGTCCCTGTCGGCGTGACCGTGAAGACGGAATCGGCGACGACATCGAAGAGGGTTTTATAACGAGCCTGAGACACCGTCAGTTCTTTCGTACGATCAGAAATCGTCTGTTCCAACCCCACCGTATAACGCTGCAGTTCTTGTTCCAACCGACGCCGCTCGGTCACATCTCGGACAAAGGCGCGCGAATGCACTAACCCGCCTCGATCGTGATCGATCAAAGCCGTGGCATGGATCTCGACATCAATCTGACGGCCGTCTTTCGCCAACAACACAGTCTCGATTGAACTCTGTCCACGGCTGACAAGCTGTTCGAGATAGTGCAACACCTTTGATTCCTGCCCGTCGGGGACGAGATCCCACAATTTCTTGCCCAAGATCTCATCCTGCCCATATCCAAGTTTATCGAGGCCGGTCGTATTGATATGAACGAGCCGCCCCCCACGATCCAGTTGGCAAATCATTTCGGGGGCATGTTCGATCAGGTCTCGATACTTTTCCTCCAACTGCCGAACTTCTGTGACCCGCTGCTCCAGCTGAGCAAACGAGCGTTGGAGGTTGGCGGCCATGTGATTGAAGGCCCCGGCGAGCTGTTCAATCTCATCGCCGGTTCGTAGGTCTACCCGCTGGTCCAAGCGACCGCTTCCGATCTGCTGAACCCCGTCCTGGAGCAACCGAATAGGTTGCGCGATCCGACGGGCGGCAACGATTCCGATCGCCCCAAGTCCGATCAACACCGCCACACCAAACCCCATTATCTTGATCATCAGCTCGTCCAGCGGAGCAAAGGTTTCCGTCGGATCTTGACGCACGACGGTGACCCAGCGGTTTCCACCGAGACTGCCGCTCGCAAGCCGTTCAGCAAACCGCACCGGCGCATGCCCAATCAGCGCTTTCTCATGCCCATGAGAATCGTCAGTCACAACCGCCCATCCAGGCTTGGCTGCCTCCAACGCAGCGAGCAGAGTGGAATCAACGGAATGGGCTTCAGGTCCAAGAACCGGACAAATCACGGCCCCTCCATCCGACGCAAACAGAATGGCATGACCCGTCACACCGAACGATCCTTCCGTAATGGACTGAAACAAGGTGTCACGCCGAAGCAGAATGGTCACGGCTCCGATCACGCTGCGACGTTGATCATCAAAAATCGGTGCCGCCACGACAACGACGTGAGTCCCAAACGCCGGATCGAACGCGATCTCACTCACGTAGGGCTGTGGACTTCCCTCTTTCACCACCGCTTGCCACCATGCGGTCTTCGCATAGGAATATTCTACTTGCGGAATGGAACTGACAACCAACGCGCCCTGGCCGTCAGTGATCAGGATGCCGACATAATCCACCTTTCGAATTTCGTGCCATCGTATCAAGTAGTTGGTCACGATTTGGTTGACGAAGAGCGGAAATTCGCTTCGCTTGTCACGCTGTTTCCATCGCTGCTGCCAATCTTGGATGATGGCAGCAATACTCCGCGCGTCTTTCCCTTCATAGGTTCGGTTGGCCTCTGAAACGGCCGTACGAAGAAAGGGCGTGGTCGCGAGTTGCTGAGCCTCATTCATGCTTCGGCTCACGTGTAACTCGATCCGACGGGCCGCTTCGACGGCTGCCTCCTTGAAGTTGGCCCCCGTGGAGTCACGCAAGGCGCGTCGTTCTTCTACATAGATGAGAATCAGGAGGAGGACGAGTGGAAGGAGCCCGACCATCACAATCGCTGCGATGATCTTCTGCTGGAGACTGTGAGACCGGCTCCAGAGTGCCATAAGGGAGCTCCGCTAAGGATGCGGAAACCTGTGAAGAGTGAAACGTATCTCGTGAAGCGTTTTGAATAATCGTCGGAAACGAGCGGCGAACGACGCTTCACGAGCGACGCCGCTCTATTCCACCATCCGCTCAGCGGCGTTTCAAGAGTCGACCCTGTGCACCAGGCCACAATAACAGGAGAGGGCTGGCGACAAAGACGGATGAGTACGTGCCGAAGATCACGCCCCAGAGAAGCGCCAGGGAGAAATCGTGCAGGACCTCTCCGCCCGTTAAGGTCAGCGGGATGAGGACCAGCACGACCGTCACACTCGTCACGATCGTGCGGCTCAGCACTTGATTAACGGCCGCGTTGATCGTCGCTTCTTCACTCTCACGGCGGCGCGACTTCAGATTCTCTCGTATCCGGTCAAAGACGACGACCGTGTCCGTCAATGAGTACCCAGCCAGCGTCAAGAGCGCCGTCACGACTAAGAGAGTGATTTCTTTGTCCAGTATGTAAAAAGCCCCGACCACCGCCAAGACATCGTGAAATGTGGCGAGGGCAGCGGCGACGCCGAACCGAAGCTCGAACCGCGCCGCAATGTACAAGATGATGCCCGCAAAGGAGATCACAATGGCCACGAGCGCATCTTCTTGAAGTTTCTTCCCGATAGTCGGTCCTATCTCGGTCGTGGAATCCACCACGAATTGGTGGCTCGGGAACTCCTTACCGAAGATTTCCACTACACGATCGGCAACCTTCTCTTCGATTGTCGTTGACGCCTTCACTCTGATAAGCAGTTTGTTATCCTGTCCGAATTCCTGTAACTCCGCATTGCTTAACCCATGTTTCTCCAACGCCTTCCGGGCCTCATCGATTCTGATTGGTTGCTCGAACTTCAGCTGAACAGCCGTTCCACCGGCAAAGTCGATGCCTAGATTTGCCGACCCCCATCCGATCTGAACGAGGGCAATGAGCCCGAGCAAGACCATCACTCCTGAAAAGAGAAATGCGAACTTACGCTTGCCCATGAAATCAATGTTGGTCTTCCCGAGAATCTCTAACATACGCGCTCCCTTGTGCTGACCCTTCGTCTCATCTTGAATGCTTATCGTCGATGAAGTCATCGCTAGATACTCAGCGCTTCCACTTTCTGCTTCTGGTACAACAGATCAAAGATCACTTTCGTGCCCACCAACGCCGTGAATAGGTTGATCGCAATACCCAGGCACAAGGTCACGGCAAACCCCTTAATGGGTCCCGTCCCGAATAAAAAGAGCGCGACACCTGTGATCAGCGTGGTCACGTGCGAATCGATGATCGTCAGTAAGGCCTTGTCATAGCCCGCATCGATCGCGGATCGCGCAGCCTTTCCTCCACGAAGCTCCTCACGAATACGCTCAAAAATCAGTACGTTCGAATCGACCCCCATCCCAATCGTCAACACGATGCCGGCGATGCCAGGGAGGGTCAACGTCGCGGTCAATGCAGACAGTGCCCCCATCAGACACACGAGATTCAAGATCAGCGCAAAGTCGGCAATCACGCCGGACAACCGGTAGTAGACAATCATGAAAATGATGACCAGCGCTCCGGCAACTAATGTTGCCCTGACACCCTTATCGATGGAATCCTGTCCGAGTGATGGACCCACCGTGAGATCCTGCACGATCTTCAGAGGCGCCGGCAGTGCACCGGCTCGGAGTACGATGGCCAAGTCGTTCGCCTCCTGGGTGGAGAAGGTACCCGTAATCTGCGCCCGCCCGCCGGAAATACGCTCTTGGATGACCGGCGCCGAGTAAATGGTGTTGTCGAGCACAACCGCCATGCGTTTCTTGACGTTCTCCCCTGTAATCCGATCGAATTCCTGCCCACCCTTTGAATCAAATGTGATGGACACGTACGGATCGTTGAACTGCCCGATTGCTACCCGCGCATCACTCAACACGTCGCCCGTCAGCATCACCCGCTTTTTCACCACATACGGCATACGAAATTCGACGCCGGTATCTTTATCGAGCACTCGCTCGAACAAGATCTGGTCTTCCTCAGGGAGTTTGCTCGCAAACTCCTGCAGCACCTCGACCTCCTTGTCTTTCGTTATTCGCGCAGGCAGATCGAGTTGGATATCCTCATCGAGCATTTTGAATTCAAGCAACGCCGTTTCCTTAATAAGATCTTTGGCTCGCTTTGGATCTTTCACGCCCGGTAGCTGAACGACGATCTGCTTCAACCCTTGCCGTTGGACGATAGGCTCGGTGACACCGAATTGATCGATCCGGTTACGAATGGTTTCCAGCGCCTGATTGATCGCTGAATCCTTGATGCGCTTCATTTCTGCTTCGCGTAGCTCCCACACGGCAGTCGTGGCCGACCCCGCGGAATCCTTCTCCACAAAAATAGGGAAGTTGTCGATCAACTTCTGGACCGACGTTTTCGCATCGGCATCCTTCGCCAGGATGGTGACTTGGTCGAGAGCGGTTCGCTTCGTCGATTCGATCGCAAGTTTTTTCTCGGCGACCATGTCCTGGAGAGCCGTCACTGAACGGTCGACCGCAATCTCCACCGCGCGGTCCTCATCCACCTCCAACACCATGTGGATCCCACCCTGCAAATCTAGGCCCAACGTGATCCCTTTGTTTGGGAGAATTCCCTTCAACCAACCTGGCATCGCCTGATACGCCGGTTGATACGACGGCAAAAAGGAGATCACCGACGCAAGCATCACCAACGCCAACAACCATAAGCGCCCACCTACTTTTTTCATCTCGTCTGCACCCTCTCGTCCCGTGTGGCCGACACGTCCTTAGTCTTTGTCCTCATCGTCTCCGCGCAGCCGCGAAATATTGTCCCGCTGCATCTTGATCTTGGTATTGTCAGCAATCTGAAGCGTGACCGTTTCCTTCCCGAGATTCGTGATCGTGCCCCAGATCCCTGAGGTCGTCACCACTTTGTCACCCTTCTTCAACGCATCCAGCAAGGCTCGTTGTTGCTTTTGTTTTTGCTGCTGAGGCCTGATCAGCAGAAAGTAGAAAACGATAAAGATGAGGAGAAAGGGGACGAGCTGTAACATTCCCCCTGCGCCTCCACCGGCAGCTGAACCACCACCTGTCCCTTGCGCCCATGCTATTGATTCCATCAACATCGACCGTATCCCTTCCTCTTCCTATGTATGACAACTTTTCTACACCTGTGCGTGTGACGCCCCCATCTGATCCGCATTACTCATCGATGCTGCTTGCCGGTCCCGCTGCCGGTAGAAGGCCTCGCGGAATGCGGCGAATCTTTTCTCTGCGAGTGCGTTCCGCATCTGCCGCATCAAATCGGAAAAATACCAAAGGTTATGGATCGTATTCAGCCGTGCGCCCAACATTTCCTTGACGAGAAACAAGTGATGCAAATAGGCGCGCGAATACCGACGGCAGACCGGGCAGCCACACGCTGGGTCGATGGGTCGTTCATCAGCCGCATATTGCGCTTGCTTGATGACGACACGGCCCGAAGCCGTAAACAACGAACCCGTTCTGCCATGACGAGACGGGACGACGCAATCAAACAAATCGACCCCGCGAGCCACACCCTCGACCAAGTCTTCAGGCAGCCCGACACCCATGAGGTATCGAGGCTTTTTCTCAGGCAGTTCCGGAACCGTGACATCGAGCATCGCGTACATGTCGGCTTTTCCTTCCCCGACCGACAATCCCCCGATGGCATAGCCCTCAAACCCGAGCGTCACGAGCTCTCTCGCTGAGGCCACACGCAGATCGGCCTCCAATCCCCCTTGAACAATGCCGAACAGTGCCTGACCCGCTCTGCGTCGAACCGACTGACACCGCTCGGCCCAGAGTTTGGTTCGCCGTACGCTTTCCCCAATCACGGTTCGATCGGCCGGCAGCGCGACACACTGATCCAACACCATGATGATATCGGCCCCCAACGACTCCTGAATCTCTATCGCCTTTTCAGGCGTAATGAAATGAGTGGATCCGTCGAGATGCGACTGAAAGGTGACGCCCTCGTCGGTAATTTCGCATAATTTCGCTAAGCTGAAGATCTGAAATCCGCCGCTATCCGTCAGAATAGCTCCAGGCCATCCGGTAAAGGCATGGAGGCCTCCCATATCAGCCACAAGCGTATGCCCAGGTCGCAACGACAGATGATACGCATTATTGAGGATGAGATGAAAGCCCAACTTCTGGAGATCATCCGACTCGAGCCCCTTCACGGGCCCCAAGGATCCGACCGGCATGAACGCCGGTGTGTCGATCGCCCCATGATCGGTCGTCAACAGACCGACGCGGCCCTGACAGTAGGGATCGGGCTGGTGAACCTGATACGGTGTCATCGTGTGTAGAATTTCATCGGCTACATGTGCTCAGGCGCAGAAATGCCGAGGACATCAAGCCCATTCCTAAGCACTTGCTGAACCGCCCCCATCAGAACAAGCCTGGCTGCGGTCTGCTGGGGGGTGATCGTTTCTTCACGCGTCGCCCCATCGCGCTCTTGATCGGTCGCAGAAGGCAATACTCGATGCTTGTTGTAAAAGGTATGCAGCTGGGCTGCCAATTGTTGAAGGTAATACGTGACACGATGCGGCTCAAACGCCAACGCGCTGGCTCGAATAACTTCAGGGTAAGCGGACAGTTTTTTGATCAGCCCCAATTCATCGGGATCCGTCAAGACGCTAAGATCCGCCGCCGTCGCCGTCGGACGAGCGATTCCTCGTTCGGAAGCCACACGCCAGAGGCTGCAGATTCTAGCATGCGCATACTGCACGTAGTACACAGGATTGTCGGCCGACCGCTGTTTGGCTAGCTCGAGGTCGAATTCCAAATGAGTCTTGGAATCGCGCATCAAGAAATAAAACTTCGCGGCATCTGCGCCAACTTCGTCGATGACTTCCCGCATCGTAATGAACTCGCCGGTCCGTTTGGACATCTTGACTTCAACACCGCCGCGCAAGAGCTTGACCAACTGGACCAGCACCACCTGAAGGCGCTCCTTCGGATGTCCGTAGGCTTGCATCACCGCTTCCATGCGGTGAATGTACCCATGATGATCAGCCCCCAACACGTCGATCAACAGATCGTACCCACGTCGCAGCTTGTCGTGATGATAGGCAATGTCAGAGGCCAAATACGTCAACTGCCCGTCCTGCTTCCTCACAACCCGGTCTTTCTCGTCACCGTACTTCGATGACCGAAACCACCAGGCACCGTCCTGTTCAAACAAAAGATCTCGCGTCTTTAACTCATCCAAGGCCCGCTCGACAGCGCTCGACTCCAAGAGTGAGGTTTCGCTGAACCAAGATTGAATCTCAATGGCGAATGCGTTGAGATCATCGCGAATGCGCCCGAGGAGTTCCTGATAGGCAACCGCCTGACAGCGAGCTTCGAGATCATCCGGAGTCAAGTCGCCGGCAACTCGATCCAGTTGTTCCTTGCTCCGTTGAGCCACCTCCGTGATATAGCTGCCGTGGTAGCCGTCTTCAGGAAATTCAATGGTCTTGCCGGATAACTCTTGGTAGCGCGCATAGACGGACGCCCCTAATAACTTCATCTGCCGGCCGGCATCGTTGATATAGTACTCTCCCACCACATCATATCCGACGGCTCGCAACAATCGGAGCACTGCCTGCCCGACTGCCGCACCTCTCCCGTGGCCGACGTGCAACGGACCAGTCGGGTTGGCGCTGACATATTCAATCAAGACTCGACGGCCGGTTCCTATGTTGGAATGACCATATCGATCCCCCTGCTGTTCAACCTCACGGAGGACTTCCTGCCAGAGCGCAGGTTTGATCGTCAGATTCAAGAAGCCAGGTCGGACGACTTCCACACGATCAAACAGCTGATCACGTTGTGCAAGATTTTCTGCGATGATTTGTGCGATATCGTGGGGTGCTTTCTGCTCGGACGATGCGAGGGACATGGCCACCGTCGATGCCAAGTCACCCCATTCCGGTCGTTTGGGTGCATCCAGGGTCAGTGCCGGCCAAGCGGTCGCTTTTAGCTGTCCCTTTTGCTTCGCCCCGTCGAGCGCACCCAGCAGGGCGGTCGTGACCTTCTCCTGGACAACACCTTGTGACACAATACCTCTCCAATATCCTTGACAGGACAGAAAATGAACGGAGTACTCTAACACATGAGAAATGGAGAGACAAGGCTGTTTGTCCTTGTATTACAGCAGCTTGCATGATTTTCGCGTCTCTTCAATTCCTAACGCCGTCAGAATCTCCTCGACTCGAAGATCAAGGCAAGGCTTCTCATGGCAATTTCTCACGGCTTGCCAGGTAGGACACGCACAGGGTGCACCACGTACGATCGTCACCTGGCAACCGCGAGGTCTCCAACGGCGATGATCGGTCGGACCAAATACCGCGACCGTGCGCACACCCAGCAAGGCAGCTAGGTGGGTGACACCCGAATCGTGACCGAGATATCGCTCAGCGTGGACAAGTACTCCAGCAAGCTGCGAGAGATCGAGGTCTCGCAGAACCGGCGGCTTGTTCGTGAGCAACCTCGATACAGCCTCGACCCTATCATGATCGGCTGGCCCCTCCACAAGCACCGGAGAAAACCCACATTGTTCCAACTTCTGGAGTATGGAGGCCAATTTCTCCGATCTCAGACACTTGTAAGCACTTCCACTTCCTGGATGGACAAGCAGCAGTGAGCCGCTCTTCCTGATTCCCATGCGCTCAAGACGGATTCTGCCTTCCTCAATGAGAAGGTCAGGGATCTGCAAGGTACCATCTCCTAAACTATTAGCCCCATCTTTACCCAGCGCCTCAAGAAAACGATCACTCTGATGCGTGCTGCGCAATGCTGAGGAAAATGGCGATTGAATCCACATCCTTGGCACCGCATACTCACGCAACAGAGCGGCCAGAGAGTTCTTACCATCATCCGCCCATGCCACAACGGCATCACATCGTTTGAAGTGCGCTTGCAACTCAATAGATTGGCAGCCGGGTTTCGCAAACAATCCCAAGCATACCTGTGACTCCATAGATATCCATTCATCGATCACACGACAGTCGGCCAGCAATCGACTGACGGCCGCACCAGCGATCAGCACAATGCCATGCTGAAGAAATTCTGAAGCAAGTTTTTTAATTGCAGGGACTGCCAGCAACACATCCCCTAAAGCGCCGGGATGAATGACCACAACCGTGCGCTTCATCTAGTTGCCTTCATGGCTTGGAAGTCATGAGTCTCTCGCCTCATCACTGAGCAATCGTGCGGCTTCAAGATCGGCTGGGTTGTTAACGTTGAGGAATGAACGGCCTTCAGGGTCAATTGGTCTCACTTCACTTTCTGTGATCACTCGTACCGTGAGGGAAGGATGGTGAAATGCATTTTGAATCTTCACTTGTCGTCTACTAAGCATGTCCTCAAGAACCGGCACACATCGTTTGGAATATATGGCGTGCGTTGGCTGAATCCGGTTATTCCAAGAGGCGACGATGATATCCGCCTCTTCCTTGAACCCGATCATATACTTGATCAGATCCACGTTAAGAAATGGCATATCACATGCCGCTACAAATATATGCGGTGTTGAGGCTTCGTGGAGGCCCGTATACAGTCCACCAAGACTACCGCAGGAGGGAACGATATCTCGAAGCACCGGCACGCTGAGCGAAAGGGGCGGGCTGTCCTGCGCAATCACAACACACACGTATTGGAACAGCCCGTGCACCGTATGCAGTCCATGATCAAGGAGAGTACGATCCCCGATCCGTAAAAAACGCTTATCCTGCCCCATCCGGCTACTCTTTCCACCGGCCAATAGAACACCTGTCACATCAGGAATCAGCATACGGGTAACGGCTCTGAAGAAAAAAAAGAGGGGGTAGACGTATCTACCCCCTCTCCTTCATCTCTCTATCCTGCGAATGAAACGCTAGAGTGTCTTTCCCTTCTTCTTGTTCGCACGACGGGTCAACACCCAACCCTCCAGAAGCACGACACCCACAGCAATCACGGCCGGATAGATATATGTCTCCTGAGGAATTGGCGGATTCATGAACGTATAGTAGAAAGCTGAGACCGCCATCTTCCGTCCTGCGTCACCATTGTGCCCATCCCAGGCAAAGAATACAGTCGGAATATACTGTCCGACTTCAAAGAACGTATCCTCATCGTAGTCCTGATCGTCTTTATTACCAACCGGCCGCTGAATCATGACATACCACCGACCGTTCTTCCACTCGCCCTTCAAGACCGTTAAATTCTCCTCATAATCAAAGCGCTGCTGGAAGTCTTTGTCCCATCCGGTTCCTAAAAACGCATGGACTGTTCCATCAGCTTCCCACTTCACAATATCAACAGGAAACTGTTCATTGGTTCCAAACAGATAACGAGGCTTAATCGGAGCCGGCAAGTCTTTCCATTTCACCGCCGTCTGGATGGCGATGGCATCGTTATAGACCGTGTAATTGTTTTGATGAGCAGCAATCGACCCTTCCTCACCTGTTTTAGGGTCTTGTTCCTTCACATCAATGTTAACTTCCGTCGGGGCCCATGGAAGCTTACCTTCAGCGACACTCTTGGTTCGATCATCCCATTCCAGAAGATACACGATGTGTTTATCGTTGTAGAGAGACCGAACCCAAATGTCATCGATTCGATTGACAAAGTTTCTTGGCTTATGTGTGATTTGCCCACCCATCGCGACATAGCGTTTTGGCGCTTTTTGCCATGCTTCAGCGTCAATATCAGTCGGAATATCTCCTTCAACCGGATCGGACGGAATCACGAAATTAATTTTGGGCTTATCAGTCAGCGGATCGATCGGCAGTGGATTGCCCAATGTATCTCGCTCGCAGAGCGAATTCACAAAATTGGCAATATCCCATCTTTCATCGACCGATGTGTTATCGGCAAACGACGGCATGGGCGTTCCGTTGACGCCGGTTGAGAACGTCCGGAAAATATTTCTGACATTGTAAGGATCCTGACGGCTGCCACGGAAATTCCAACACTTGTGCCAATCAGCCGGTTGAATCGAAAAACCCCAATCGTCTTTCAGGTTAAAGGCATTTCCATCCCCACGCCCTTCCATCCCGTGACATTCCACACACTTTTTCTCAACAACGAGTTCAGCCCCACGTTTAACGCTTTCTTCAGACGCTTGTTTTGGCTGAAGCTGGTCAAGTTGGAGAATTGTCTGGGTTTCCGTTTCTTTGTCCGTAAACTGACGATCCTTTACCAGCTGAGTGGTAACAAAGGAGAGCACTTGAAGCCGCTGCTCTTCTGTCAAGATGCCTTCCCAAGGCGGCATGGCGGATCCAGGCAATCCATGGGTAACCGTCTCGAAAAGGTCGTTTTGACCGGCAACTGGCTTCTTCGCGTCAAACAACGGAAGCTCTCCGCTTGCGGTATGGCGAATCTTGAATGTGCCTTGATTAAAGTTTCGCGGTCTAGGCCACAATCGATCGGCCCCAGGCCCATCTCCAGCACCATCCACTCCGTGGCACCAGACGCATTTAGTGAAATATACACGCTTTCCAGCTTCGACCATTTCTGCGGAGGGGGGCGCAGACAAATCCCCCTTTTTGAACCCTTCCGGCAGTCCTTCGGCCGAAACAACCGAACCTCCGAAGCTGGTGCCAAGAACGACTCCCAAGGCAGCAGCCGCTAAGAACCCGGCCTTTTGACTCATGCTGTCCATCATATTTACCCTCTTTTTCCAATAGATACGTGTTTAATTATTAGCACAATGGTCCCAAGTATTAATCCCACGTTCGTGGATAGTACCCGGTATGCCAATATTCAAACAAAATAACTTTCCAAATTTCATCCACCGTCAAATGCTGTTCCCATGGAGGCATAACTGATGCCCAAGGGAATCCTTCGTTGGGCAATCCGATCCCACCCTTAGCCACACGCCAGAAGATGAAGGTTTCTTGCAGCTGTGCAATCGTACCTGGATCGGTAAAATTCGCAGGAATCGGATTAAAGGCAAATGCATGGAGACCACGACCATTTAAGTTATCCCCATGGCAGAAATGGCAATTTTGAAAGAAAATCTCTCCACCCTCTTTGACATATTTCAAATAACCCTGACTATTTTCATCCCATGGATTCGCATTCGGTTTCATCAAACGCCCCATTCCTTGCTCAACGATATTGGCGTTTGAATATTCTTGATCGTACTTACCCTCTGGATTTACGCGATAAGGATTTTGCGAGGTTTGGAGAGTATATGTCTTCCCATGCACCTTGGTGCTTGCCGGAGGTGCTGGATGAACAGTTCTTAACTCAATTGGCTCTTCAGACTTCGGCATCATGGCGTTGTAGGAAAAGCCGCCGATGAGGATCGGCAAGATAAAAAGATATGCATACCGCAACAGCTTGTTCATACCCGTCTGCGCATCAAGCACATTCATAATGGGTTGTTTAAATTTGTTCCAATCCTCTTCACTGGCCGACACCCACATGAACACAGCAACCAGGCTGACCGTTCCATACATGGCTCGCACGCTGAATGGAATGGGCGGATACACACGGTATTTGAGGTAGAGCAAGAAAAACACCCAGAATCCGATGCCTTGCCAGAACCGCGGGATACCCATACCCATAGCGTTCAGGATATAGCTCAGACCGGCAAAGCCTAGAACGTAACAGCCCACTTCAAATAACAACTGCATGGGCATGTAGCCTTCCACCAAGCGTATGGTCGTGGATGGGACAATATCAAAAGTCATCCCACCAAGAAGGAGCAGCCCAGCAACTCCAATCAAGGCACCGAGTGACATCAATGCTTTCATCAGCAGACTCCCTTTACTCTCCGCAAAAGAAAACGCCTCCGATTACGAATTACGAAATCTTTGGTGGCGGCGCTCCCACTTTTACTTGAGATAAATAATCAACGATCTTTTTCAATGCACCAGCGCTCAGCTTTTGTCCGAACACTTTCGGCATCGTATTGTCAGGGAATGGCTTCACCACATAGGCACTCGGATCCACGATGGACTCCATGATGTATTCCGCCGTGGTTTTAGCAGTTCCCTTGTAATCCGACTCTTTAATCCGCTGGGGGGCCGTCGTACCCTCCTCTAGCTTAGGACCAACCGTACCAACTGCCCCAGGGATTCCCGGGATGGTATGACATGCCACACATTGCGCCTTGGCTAGAATTTGGTCGACTGGTTCGGTCCCATCAGCCATCAGGGAAGTCGCGCCAGCCGGCTTGTCGGTCTGCTCCTTCGGCCGGTCAGCTTCTGGAACAAACTTCTCGTATGATTTTACGAGCTCGTCAAACGAAGGGGGCTCCACCCCCTCACGCACATACATCCACGTGTCGACCGCTGCAAGCTCTGGAAGACTGAGAGAAATTGGTGGCTTATGAATTGAGGGCATCGGGCTTTCCTTGTCATTCGTTCCCTTCACACCGTAGCCCTCGACCACGTAACAACTCGGGCAAGCATGAGACTCCGCAATGTACTCCTGAACAGTTTCGGCCGTACCCGATCCAGGGAACGCCTCTTTCACAGAGTAAATACGCTTTGATGGATCCCCCTTAGAATATTTAGGATCTTCTAACCGTTCCTTCCTGGTTGGAAGACCGAGCAGGTTAGGAGCGCGTTCACCAAGCATTCCTGCATGGAATGCGTGACATAGTGGACATTGTCCTTTTCCAATCGCGCCTTGCTCTTTATTCTTTCCAACACCTCCAAAGATGATTTCTTCACCTTTATCGGCAAGCTGTTGCGTGGACATAGTGTCCCACGTGACCTTCTCCTCAACCGGGGGAAAACCTCCCTCGACTTGCGGAAGCCAGTTTCCATAACCTGAAAGAAACGCGGCAATAAAAAACATCATGCCGCCTATTTTTAACAACGCGCTTAAATTGGTGAAGTAGAGAGCCATGACAAAAGTCGTCACGGTAATCATCACCAATGAGACAGGGAGAAGGCGACTCTCGCCATAAAAGTTAGTCTTGTAATTGGCGATCGCCATAAACAGGAGAAAGCACGACACAATTCCGATGAATGTTTTGAATACAGCACGTTTCTTCGCAACAGGATCACTAATGGATACCTGAAAGTAAACCAACAGGCCTGCAAGTATGGCCAGTGCCATCCAACCAGTGGAAAATGCTTCTGTAATCAAGTTACCCAAGGTCTTGACCTCCTACAGCTACAGCGAAGAGCTGGAACCTCTTTCGCCGCTGAGCCAACCGTCAATAGACGACGTCAGTTAGTGACTAGCAGCCGGCTGCGGAACGCTTCCAGGAATTCCCGCTTTTGACTCAACGGGAACTTTTTTAGCCGTTAAGCTACCCAGCCAAAAGACAAATAGAATGCTTATCCAGAAAAATAATACGTTAGCTGAAATCATGTTTGCGGCAAACCCGACTGTGTGGGTGTAAGCCCATGGCGAGTTGTCCCTCATGATCTCATTGACATGCCAGAACAGTCGGACGGATGAGCGGATATAGCCCATCAATCCCATCATCCATGTAAAGGCCGTCGCCAGCATAATGAGCGCGTACTGAGATCTGGCTGAGATCTTTCCCCATTCTATCGGCCCCATTTGCTTCGCCCCCTTCATCATCACACTATTGAGTGCGAACATGAAGAACAGGCAAGAGAGAGTGGTCGCAACTTGCGGAACCGACAATCCGACACGGACGTTGGCAGGAATGTAGTAGCCGTAAATAGCGAGCCAGATGATGTTGATATAGGCACAGGTAAAAAATACCCCCATGAATATATTACCGAACTTCGCCCACGACACAGTCGAGACCTTATTACCCCGCATATACCAGACGAAGCTCAGCACAGTAGTCGTAATAATGACGTTGATTCCGCCATTTTTAGCAGACATAACACCGTAGTTACCCAAGACGGGGTGCTGCTGGCCACCCATCGCCTTCAACTCAGCCGGAGTCATGACCATTGTATGGGGAGTGATAAAGACCATGTATCCGCATGCAAGCAAAAACACCAGGTATTTGATATATCGCTGATATTTCTCAGCCCCGCGCATTCGCCCCATAGCCTGCCACAGGTAATAATTGGTACTGAGAAACAGAATGCCGATCATGGTCGCTTGAATAATGAACAACCAAGCAAGCAAGCCGCCCATCAAGGTAATCCCCATCTGCTGCCGGTAGGCGTACACTTCACGCATTAGCCAATACCCAGCAAATGGCAACGGAATCAAGAAGGCAACACCAAGAGCCATTGCGATGTAGCCCATCCAGTCGTAGTGCGCACGGTCTTCATCCGTTTTTGAGGCTAGAAACTTATAGGCTGCATAGGCAGCGACGACGCCACCACCGAACGCCATATTCCCCAAAATGCGATGAAGGTTGAGTGGATTCCACAAGGCCGTGTGGATGACGTGCCAAATATTTCCCAGATAGCGCCCCTGCTCATCGACTCCAGCAGGCGACATCATAAATCCGATCCACGAGTTCGCCAGGAACATAAGCAGAGTCCCGATGACATTCAGGACCACCGACATGCTCAAGTGAATCCACTTCAGGAACCCCTCCTTCATCTTGTCCCAACCATAATAGTAGATGTAGAGAGTTCCGCTTTCAGCCACGAACATCAATGCATAGATGTGCATGACTGGACGGAAAATTCCTGATAAATATGAGAAAAATGCTGGGTAGAGCGTGAGGAATGTAAAAATCAATATCCCGCCCAAGATAGCCGTCAAGGAGTACGCGGTGAGGCTGATCTTAATGAAGTCGTAGGCCAGCTGGTCGTACCGCTTGGCGAGAGCCTTGTCTTTCGTTACGACACCCATGAACTCAATGATCATGCAAAAAATTGGAACCGCCAGCACAAAGCTACCGTAATAGAGATGCTGCTGGTTGGCAAACCAGATCAATACCCGACTCTCAAAGTTGTAGCGTGGATAATCCTTAGGCCCATCCGTGGTCTTGGGAGCAGGGGCACCAGCTACAATACCCTCTGTCTTATAATAAACATCACGGCCCTTTTCGATTTTCTCCCCCTCCTTCTTCGCTTCCTCGCCAGCCACAGCCGCGTCTTCACCACTTGCAGGCGAAGGCAACGCGACAACGATCGGAAGAAGAAGGAGGCCGACCATCATGCAGAGCGCCATGATCGAAAATACGCGCTTGCCGGCTAACAGGCCCATGGAATACCTCCTTAGATACGCTGAAATTATATTTAACGCGTTTACCAGAAGACTCAACTACAGTTCTTCTCTACTGACGGAACAGATACCAGTAGTCGAGCCCCTGCATGTCCATCAAGTAATGATCGACGAAGGTAAAGTATGCGACACAAATAACGAGAGAAACAATGACCGCAATTACCGGATTATTCAGCGCGCTCATTTCACTCTTCTCCTCTCCTAACCGCACTCCCTCATTGCCATGATTGCGCGGCGGGACTTTAGCGAAGTTGGATTATAATAGTCAACTCAGCAAGGGCATTGAATCCCTGCGAACCAATAGAAAAACCACAATCCAACTGCGCAGGTGATGTAGAAAATCATCTTGCCAATTTTTACCTTGATTTCGCTGTCAGGGGTAGATGTTGCCATTGCGTCTTTACTCCAAGTCAAAATAGTTTGGCGGGCAGCTCAAAATTACTCTGATTTCTTGACAGGCACTAAGCCCTATGTTATCAAATTCAACCGCTTGTGAGCGAAACAACAGGAGAAATCGTGACGAAAAACTCAAAAGTGTTCGACATTATAGTTTTGGCCGGTATGGTTGTCAACATCATTTTGGCCGTGTTTCTGATCCTCTACTACTTCGATTTCCTCTAAGTGCTTCACGAATTTTTTTCCTCTCCGCCCCGTGCTTCCGACTTCGAAATTGCGCAACGAAACCCAATTGTCTCATCTCTAAAATCCGGCATCATCTTGCTTCTGCTGGTAATCCGGACATCCAAACCGGTCGTCGTATAGCCCCCACCCCTAAGCACGCGATAGGTTCCATGCTCAGGACTCGGGGGATTTTCTTCCGGTGAATCCTTGTAATAGGTTTCATGGTACCAGTCGGCTACCCATTCGATCACGTTACCGGCTCCATCCATCACGCCAAATGGACTCTTGTCTGTCTCGAATGTCCCTATTCGAGCAGAGACCTCATGCCCGTCCTGCACACGAGCCCAATTCGCACCGTCTGCTTGCTCATTATTCCCCCATGGCCAGAGCCTCCCGTCAGCACCTCGCATGGCTTTCTCCCACTCCGCCTCGGTTGGGAGCCGCTTGCCTCTCCAGCGGCAGTACTCTGCTGCATCTTCCCATGAGACATAGACGACCGGTTGATTCACACCTTTTACCTTGCTGCCGCTCTTTGCATAGCGCGAAGGTAACCCTGGCTTTCGATGACCCGTAGCGACAACAAATTGTTGATACTGATAATTCGTCACTTCGTATCGATCGATCGAAAAGGCATCAAGAAAAATGGTGCGCTGCGGTTGCTCGTCAAATCCACCGTCATTCGTTCCCCGAATGAACGGCCCAGCAGGAATCGTCACCATCTCTTCCTGGATCGGCTCTTCCTCCCCGGAAAGAATGCCTACGTCTCCCTCCATTTCTGGATTGGTTTCGGTCGCCGCCTTCTCGTACGGAGTTACGGTAGTCCCGCGCATGATCGCAACAATCGGCATGGCCGCACAGGCCAACACCACGAAGAGAAATACTAGCTTGAACTTAGCGTCTAGCATGTCACCTCAGACAGAAGAGCCCTATTTTTCTATTCCAAATCACTTGCGCAACGAATACCGATGGTCACGTCTGTTCGCCAATGCTTGGCGGCAAATCGCTTAGACAACCGCGCCGTATGTTCGGTTTCTCTCCACGAGCTTCCACGGACGACTTTGAGGTCTGCATTGTCCGGCCCCTTGGGATCTCGAAACGGGGAATTCCTATAGTAATGCTCGTCGTAGGAGTCCTCAACCCACTCCGCAACATTACCCGTCATGTCATAGAGACCATAAGGACTTCGCCCGGCTTCGAACGATCCAGGCGGCGCTAAATATTTGTAGCCGTCCTCACTGCCGTCGACATTGGCGGCATTGATGACAAACTTGTCACCCCAGGGATATTTCTTTTTGCTCTCCCCACGACCGGCCTTCTCCCATTCCGCCTCCGTAGGGAGCCGCTTGCCTGCCCACTTACAGTACGCGAGGGCATCGTCCCAGGAGACACTCATCACCGGAAATTCAAGTTTCAATACTTTTGACTGATCGTCGTCGAACACCTCGATTCTTGGCTTCTCTCGCTTCGTCATTTTCGCAAACCGCATATATTCTTCCTGCGTGACTTCCTTTCGGTCGAGATAGAAACCCTTCAAATAGACTTGATGTTCCGGCGCCTCGTCCGGATCACCCTCATTGCTTCCCATCGTAAACGGGCCTTCTGGAATCTGAACCATTTCCCGGCCTTCGTCCCCGATCCTCGTCTTGTACATCGAGAAGTCATGAACCGACTGATTAGCCGCCGTCGGTCGAGCTTCCGACTGAACTGACGCGGCCAGTTCCTTCATTTGATTGGCCTTATAGGACTCATAGACCAGTAGGCCGATCATCAGAAAAAACGACGCGAACACAAACACGATGGACCCGATGAGCACTCCTTTATTTTCCACACCTACCTCTTACAACCGTATCGTCATGACCTATGGCGATGCCGATGGACCAACCTGTCCACTCGCCGCCTTCCTTGCAGCACGCACATCAAGTAACATTGAGACCTGAACCCCAAGAAACCCTCCCATGGCAGCACCAGCGCCGGCGCCGACCCAGATGCGATCAGCACCCGCCATCAACCAGGCCAATGCTCCGCCGATAACAGTCCCCACCAGGATACTGACGAGGAATCGTCTGCCACCAAGAAACCCAATCACCCCTCCAAGCACCATTCCGATGGCGCTCGCGAGCGGCATCAATCCACCGCCCATCGTCTGGCCGATGAGCATGCCGACAGTGCCCATCACGGCCAGCCCAAGTGCAATGTCGAATGCCTTTCCCTTCGTCACCATCGCGTGGTCCCTTACCAAGTAAAAAACCGATTCCTTAGTTGGCTGGAACGGCAATCAGCGGGCCAAAATCAATCTCGACGCCTGGGGACGCAATGATTGAAATGCCCCACGCCTTCGCGGCCGGCTCATGCTCATGGATTCGCTTAAAGTCTTCATACACATTAATCCGTTCTTCAAACCACTGCCCGATCTCGTTCGTCCCGCTTTGCACGACGATTTCAGAACCGCTGAACATGCCGCCTTCCGTGAATGTGCCCTCCGGTTTGGACCCACTCCAGACATATTTCGTAAACACCGGAATAAAAAGCAGATCGGTATCTAACGAGGCATACACGGCGGCAAGCGGTTCTGCCCCGCTCACAGCCTTATTGAGACGCCATCGCCAGGTCAAGACGGGATAGGCTTTAGGGTCCCAGTCAATCTTCTTTTTCTTGATCCGCTGGCCCGCATCCTTCGCTGATAGAAATCCGACTCCGTTTTCAGACTGGACCTTGTATGCCTCACGCCCTTTTGACTGGCTTCGTTGATTTTCGTGATCCCACTGAGAAGGAAACCCATCGGCTTCCTTGGCCTGAAAGTCTTCCAAGACCAATGCCTGTCCTTCCGCCAAAGCAGAATCATGGGACAGACATGCGGTCGCGATGAACCCACAAACAATCGCAACAGACAGCAACACGCGACGCTCCATAGACATCATTCCCTTTCTTACGTTTCGTGCGACGAAACCGGGGAGAGCAAGGGAGCCTGCTCCTCTCGAAATTCCTCGCCCATCACAGGCTGCTGTCCCCGTTGACACATCCAAAACAACGCGAGAACCGCCGCCCAGAACACCACCATATTCACGGTCACCATTTTCGTGGCGTATTGAAGGTCCGGGGTAAACGCCCACGGCGAGACGTCCGCCATTAATTCGCTGACATGCCAGGACAATCGCCCGGAAGAACGAATGTACCCCATCAAGCCCATCACCCAGCTGAAGGACGCAGCGAGACCGAATAATCCGACCATGCCACGCAACGGAATCTTCCCCCACTGGATCGGTCCATGGACCACCGCACCTCGAAGCATCAAGCGGTTGACCACCACCCCCATCCCAATCACGGTCAACGTCGTAAAGGCCTGCGGAGCCGAGAGACCGACGCGAACCTTTGCCGGCAAGTAAAACCCATAGATGGAGAGCCAGATGACATTCACTGCCCCAACGACATACAACACCGTAATGAGAGTGTTGCCGGTCTGGATCCATGAAACCGTCATCGTTCGATTCGCGCGACGATAGTACAAGAAGCTCAGCGCAGTGACGAGAATCATGATATTGATGGCGCCGTTTTTAGCAGACATCACGCCGTAGTTGCCGATCACGGGATGTTGCGCACCACCCATGGCTTTGACTTCGCTGGCAGACATCAACAAGGTATGCGGCGTCAGCCAAATGAATAGCGCCAGCATGAGCACGCTCAGCAAGAGCTGGTAATAGGGCTGATAGCGATCGCCCCCCTTAATCCGTGCCATGCTTTGCCAGAGGTAGTAGTTGATTCCCAAAAATAGGACTCCGATGAGAAGCGCCTGCACCACAAAGAGCCACGTGAGCAACCCGCCCATCATCGTGACCCCCATGGTTTGACGAAACATGAACACCGACTTCATCAACCAATACCCAGCGATCGGCATGGGAAGAAGCGCACACACGGTGACAAATAGAAAGACATAGCCGACCCAATCGAAGTAGGCCCGTTCTTCGTCGGTCTTGCTGGTAAAAAACCGGTAACAGGCATAGGCCAGCACCACGGCTCCGCCGGACATGATGTCCGCGAGAAACCGATGCACGTTCAGCGGATTCCAGAGCGCGGAGTGCAAGAGATGCCAGATGTTTCCCAAAAACCGGCCTTGTTCGTCCACTCCGGCTGGCGCCATCATGAAGGAGGACCAGGAATTCGCCAGCATCAGTAACGCAGTACCGACGATATTCGTCAGGATCCCGATCGCCGCGTGGATCCACTTCAGCCCTCGCTCAGCCATCCGACTCCAGCTGTAGTAGTAGACGACCAGTAGAATTGTCTCCCCGACAAACACCACGGCGTAGAGCGGCATGAACGACTTGAATGTCCCCCCCATATAATTCATAAAACTGGGATAGAGCATGATGAACAGGGTGAGCATCAGACTGCCGATCAGTGCGGTCACGGATAATGCCAGCACGGCGACCTTCGCCAGATCCCGAGCCAATCCGTCGTAGCGCAACGCCAAAGCCGGCTTCTTCGTCGTCAATCCAAGGAACTCGATCAACGCACAAAACAACGGAAGCGCCAGAACAAACCCACCAAAATACGTGTGCTGTTGGGTGATAAACCAAATGAGCTGTCGACTGTCCAACGAACTGATCTGCGGATAGACCGTTTCCTGGGGCACCGGAGCCGGAGGTCCCTGCGGCGTTCCCTCCGTCCCAAAATAGACATCTACCGAAGACTCAGCGAACGACGGATCAGGGCCGTTCCACGAAGATCCTATCGCTATCGCCAAGATCGCCGCGCAGATCGCGGTACCAAACGTGGACCGCATCACCCGAACTACTCGCCCCATACCCCTCACCCCTTTGTTCCATGCTTCTCAAAGGCTAATTCCACTCCAACCCCTTTCGGCGGACTGACCTGTTTACCAAGAATCCCCATCACAAATGGGCAGCGCAACATGCCGCTCGACAGTTGTGGCGCCTCTTTATTTTCCACGTAACGGCGATAACCCAGGTAGTACCCATACACCGCCATCATTGCCGCCACGAGCGCACTCATCGCAGCCGCGACACCCGGCGCAATCGCAGGCTGCTTGGCCACAAACAACACGAGCCCCATGGCCACGAGATAATAGGTCGACGCGAATGCCATCCCAGGCCACCACCAATATTTGAGCAATTCAGCCGGCGCCATCTGACGGAATGTCTGAATCCAGGAGCCCGCTGGATTGAGCCCGCCCAAATAAGCACAGAGCGCGAGCCCTCCAGCCAGGACCGTCATGCCCAGAAGCTGCGCCAATGCGGAGTTATGCGCATCGTCGAGCGCCGCCCCTGACAACGACGCAATCGCGCCAAGCCCCAGGCCCGCCAGAGCCCAGGGTGCCAACTGCCCAGCCCGACGCATTACCAACTCGCGAAGCTGCTCCCCGTCCGGGAACGTCAAAAACGGGCGTCCCGACACCGACAGCTTACGCACATGGCCGATCTCAAACGCATCACGTGCGACGGACGTACAGGAAATAATGATCGCCATCATCGCCGGCCCATCAGGGTGCTGAAGATAACTGTAGTGCATGATCCACAACAAGGTCAGCACCAACAGGGACAACTGAACGCCATACACCGCACCGATCCAACCGACCACCCAGCCGAGGAGACGCAGCCCATCTTGGCTGGTAATGGAGGACCAGGATGCGGCACGTCCAACCCGATAGGCCAAGAGCGCCGTCACCATGGCCACCAGACTGCTGACTGCCAGCAAGACGAACGGTTCGGTGATCGGCACAAGATGTTTCGCCAACCGATACACCCCGAAGGCGACCAGACCAGGCACAAACATGACGATCCGTTTTTGCCGACGGACGGCATCCTCCGTCACCGCAAGCGTCAAACTCGGAAGCACCCGTAATGCCATTCTGTGTAGCATCGTCGTTTCAGCGTTGCCCTAAGCTTTTGAGGCCCCCATACCAAAATATTTAGCCTTGACCTCTTCCATCAGCGACACGGTGATTCGGGAAAGGCTTCGATCCGCCGCGGTCCGCTCCAGCTCGATCCGCGCCATCGCGCGAACCGGAGCCGGCACTCGCTCCAGTCGCCGTTCCGCCTCCGGATCCCACTCTATACGTTCCTCAGTTCTGGGACTGAGCAGTGTATCGTACGTCACCACGCATCTGCCACGGTGACGAAGTTCCTGCTCCACCTCTTCCCGAACCAGCGCGGCCACATACGGCGGCATACGATCAAGCCTATGCAAGGCCTCATCGGTCCAGAGCAATCGATCAACGAGCTGGTCTGGCTGCCCTTCCGGCACATCGATACCGACTTTCAATCCACACCCTCGGCATTCCGATCGGATAAACCATTGAGGCGCACCATCCGCGCTCACCCGCTCCTCGATTCCTTCCGTGTGCATCCATCGACCACAGCCGCACGTTAACATCGCAATACGTTATCCAATCTTTCCAGGGTAGAGGATGTACAACATCGTGTAGGTAAAGCTTCCCGTGACGAACAATACGCAATAAATGATCATCGTGAACCGACCGAGGGCTCGATGTCGCTTTGCCCCATCAGGCCAAATCCGTTGAATGGTCATCTCGATCGCAAAGACAAAGGCCACCAGGAAAAGAAAGATCAGATACACTTCCAGCTTTCGCATTGAAAATCCGGCCGTGGCCACACGCGAATAAAACAGCCCCAACACCACCGTAGCAATCGCACCGAAAATCAGGCTCACCTTTTTCCAGGTCGTGAGCAATTGGGACTCCCGAAGAGATCGAACGCCCTGGGTGAACTGCTGGGAACGAAAGCCTAACACGATCATGTAGACCGCCATGATCAGTCCAATGATGACAAGGATGATATGGATTGTCAGGACAGGAATGAACACATAATCATAGAGTGACTGCGAGCCGCCGAATCCTTCTTTCCCCTCAACGGCCAGGACACCAAGCTGTCGAAAGAGGTAATACGCAATGAAGAAGCTGAGCATAGAAATCATGCCGCCCAACATCAGCCAATGGTGCGCATCGGCCTGTCGCCTTCGAGCTTGGAACCACCCGACGATGAACAGCCCGGTAAATACCGTCGCCATCAACTGACTGAGATCCGCTCCGATCGTTGCATGGGTCCCGAAAAACCCAGGTTCCCGTAACCAATCCACTACTACATCCTTCGTCGTTCATTGCTCGTGAAGGGTATCTCACGATTCCGTTCGCGCCTTTCGAACTCCGCTTCATGCTTCACGATTTTTCACCCCTTGCACCACAGCCGTTTTTTCCAGCTCTGTCACCGAGCTAAATCCTGTCTCCGTCAGCCAGTTGACGGCATCACTTGCTCGGTAACAGCTCCCATTCTGCGTATTCACGAGGATGTGAACCGCGAAGGCGGTCGTCCAAGCCGGGCCGGCACCAGATTCCTCCAAAAACCGGTCCTTGATCACCAGTCGTCCACCGGGCGCGAGAGAAGCAAAGGATTTTTCAACCAGGCGTCGGTTCATCTCAAACGTTTGATAGTGCAAGATGTCGGACATCAGGACGAGATCGTAGGGACCACCGAGCGGATCTGAGTTGAAGTCCCCCGGCACCAACCGAATTCTGGACTCCAATCCAGCTTCCTTCACCGTCTTTTCCGTCAACCTGAGGGTGGATGGAAGGTCGAATACGGTTACAACCAATTCGGAATGCACTTGGCAGAAGGCGATGGCGTTGGTTCCTGCCCCGCCCCCGAGATCCAATATTCGTTCGTTCCCCATCAGATTCAATCGCTTAGCCAAATCCGGACCACTTTGCTTACCGATGCGATTGAGCACTGCCAGCACGTTGCTTCCCAGCTCCGGATCGGTCTCAAAGACATGCCGATCGATCATGCGATGCCCTGTCCGGATCGTCTCTTCCAATCGACCCCAGTTGTTCCATTCCGCATCATGCAAGAGCAGGAGATGTCCCACATATTGCGTTGAATGCCGAACAAGATGCGTCAGCGCCGAAGACGAATTGCCGAACAGCGCTTCCGTTTTGTTCAAGATCTTCATCGCTGCTAGCGCATTTAACAGAATACCAAGCATCGTGGCGTCCGCGCCAATCCGCTCCGCGATCTCTTCCGCAGATTTCGGTCTCGTATCGATAACAGAGAATATGTCCAGCTTCACGGCCGTGAGCAGGATCTTCGTTTCCCAGTAATACCCAAGCTGGAACACTTCCGCGAGTGAGAGTTCTCGTGACACACCAATCCCTTCGGCCTTACCCGTGAGAAATTGGCATCTTACCTACAGGGGAAACGGAAAGGCAAGGCAACGAACTAGCTGAATTTCAACAAAAAACAAGACGGGCAGCGGAGTACTCCGCTGCCCGTCCCTTACAGAACACCGAGTGGAAAACCGTCGCTTACTTGACCTCAGCCTTGAGGTTGGCGGTTCCCCCATCTGTTACATCCACGTCGAACTCAACTCGATTACCTTTTCCAGCGAAAGGATGCCAGACCACCACCTTATGCTTGCCGGCTGGCACATCCTTAATCTCGAAGGATCCGTCATCTTTCGCTACCGCATAGTGGGCGTTGGTGACGGGGAGAAAGAAGGATTGCATAAACTCATGCTGGTCGCACTGCAACCGGAAGTACCCGGTCTTTTCCGCACCGCCTCGGAACACGACCGGCTTGTCCAAGCTATCCCCCTTCTTGGCAAGACCGATATTGAACACCGTGGCTGACGTGTTGCCCTTCACTGTGAAGCTATGTGGGTTGTGGAGCACACCGGCCACCGACTTGGGATCATCCGGATCGGCATCGGTATTTTCAACCTTAAATGGCCGCTTATTCACAACTATTCCACTGAACGGCTGGAAATCGCAAAATTCGGCCTTGACTTCCGTACCGGCATAACCGTCCATAAAGGCCTTGTCTTCAATATCCACCACCGCTACGACCGCACCCTTCAAACCGCCATCCTTGCCGACTTCGATCTGCTTCAAAAACCGCTTGTCCCCGTCGACCTTACTCTTGTCAGCAATCTTGGTGCAGAAATTGGGATTCGGGAACTTTGAAAAGAGGAACTCTTTCTGTTCCGCCTTGCCGGAATAGGTCACCTTGCCGCTGATCGCTCCGCCAGCAGACGCTGTAAGAGGCGCCGCAACCATCGCCACGGCGGCCACGCCAAATACCATTGATAACGCACTCTTCATTGGACTGCCTCCTTGTAAAAGACTACCTACTCATGGGTCCAGCTTGCCCCATCCGCGCTCCCCTTCGACGGGGAAGCACCATTCTTCTCCTTCTGGATTGGAATCGAAATACTTGGCACCACTCGTGTAGACCAAGTATGTATATGAAATAATACCGCCTGCTGTCAACGTTAAACAAGAGGCTGCCCGATCCTATCTCTCATAATCTCTGCGGTAGCTATTTCCTCTTCGTCCTGGTAGAGTTGGGACAATTCAGCGCTCAATTTTCTTCAATAGAGAGTCTATGTTCGAGAGCCTCAGTATGACACCCATGATGACACCCATGGATTGATCCTCCCTCCTCCACTAGTACCCATATGATTTCAACATCTGCAGAATCCGCTATTCAGCTCAAACGGACCTACCCGGTCTTTATCACGAAGATCCTATTCGGCCTGGTAACGCTTAGTGCGGTGATCGGGGTACCGGCCTATGGTTTGCTCGTTGGATACACCTGGCTGGACTGGACGCTGTTCGGACTGCTGTACATCATTACCGGCCTGGGCATTACCGTAGGGTACCATCGCCTGATCTCGCATCGAAGTTTCGCCTGCCCGGACTGGGTCAAGGCTGCATTCCTGATCGCCGGTGGATGGGCGCTCCAGAACTCCGCCCTCAAGTGGGCGGCAGACCATATTCGACACCATGCCAACTGTGATCAAGACGCGGATCCGTACAACGCGCGACTCGGTTTCTGGCATAGCCACTGCGGGTGGTTGTTCTCCGACCAGCGGTATGTGGATGAGAGATACGCGACTCGCCTCCGGCAGGATCCGGTGATCATGTGGCAGTATCGCAACTACACCGCGATCGTGCTGTCAGGGCTCGTGCTGCCGTTCGTTGTGGGTTCAATACACGGCGGCCTACTGGAAGGTTTCGGCTGTTTCATGTTGGCCGGTGTCGGCCGAACGTTCGCTGTTCTGAACTCGACCTTCTGTATCAATTCCGTCTGCCACCTCTGGGGAAATCAACCACATAGTCAATCAGATTCCAGTCGAGATAGCTGGATCGTGTCGCTCCTCACCTTCGGCGAGGGCTATCACAACTATCACCATACCTATCAGAGCGATTACCGAAATGGTCCCCGCTGGTATAACTTCGACCCATCAAAATGGCTCATCTTCTCCCTTTCGCTGGTCGGACTCGCGTGGTCGCTCCGCACCGCGTCTGCCGGGCAAGCAAAAGTCTCCAACCTTTAGGTTTTCACTCATAGCTAGAACGCTGGATAGGATGCAGAGGGAAACTGCCCGTCCTAGTACTTTCGCAAGGAAACCGGAGGCAGGTTCCACAAGGCCTCACGAGTGGCTGCCCATAGTTGATCGAGCATATGAGTGAGAGCAGGCGCGGTCCGGGCCAGCAGTTTGATGGCCAGACCTGGAATCGCGGGTGTCGAAACTCCACCCAAAACCTGGCCAGAGGAATTCTCCAACATCGCAGCAATCTTCGATTCAAGCGCGGCCCAGTTTTCAGAGGACACCGCATCACTTACCACATAGAGGGAAGCCACATAGTCCCATTCCCGTGCCAGACCAATACAACCAAGGTCCGACGTAGGTTCTAGAACATACCGCTCGATAAGCGAATCTCCTGAGGCCGTTGTGATTTGGATTTCGTTTTCGAGGTGGGTGAAGGCCCATCGCTCCTCTCGGGCCATTCGTCCTGAAGCGAGCGCATCCCATAAGAGAATGGTAGCACCCGGTGCAAGTGTCGCATGAATGGACTGGCGAAATCGTGATCCAGCAAAGGGAATGGTGTGCTCCGGCAGCCATTCCAGAATCGCACCAGGTCCTACGGCAATGGTGATGACTTGTTCAGAGAGTTTCCCTTCTGATCGATAGACACGGTTGGCGGACGGAGCTGAGACCAGGACATGCGCGTCCTGACCCAGATTCAGATCGATGGAGAGACCATCACCACCAACCAGGCCACCGGATGGATTGACGAGGAGCGTATAGGCAGCTCCGGTATCATCGAGATAAATAGGAGGAAGCAGCTTCCAGGGTGTGGTGAAATAGGAATGAGCGAGGACGGTTCGCCCGTCACACTTGGCATAGCCAAGCGTAAGCTCTCCCACACGTCCGATCAGCTCGGTCGCGAATGGTCCCCGTGCTTTCCGCTTCAGCGAGGGTTTTCTTTTTCGAAACGGTGTCGTAGTCTGAGAGGCACTCTTTCTCCGCGGCACGGTTATGAACGTCCGGCTCGCTGGGGAATGCGCTGTTCCACCCAGGCGACGACGGAGTCCAAGCCCTCACCGTTGAGGATATTGGTAAAGGCAAATGGAAGGTCGCCCCGCATCCGACGAGTATCATGATCCATAACAGACAAATCCGCTCGTACATACGGCGCTAGGTCCATCTTATTGATGACGAGAAAATCCGATCGCGTAATCCCGGGCCCGCCTTTTCGGGGAATCTTGTCCCCTCCCGATACATCGATCACATAGATGACATGATCCACCAGTTCCGGACTGAATGTGGCCGCAAGATTATCTCCTCCGCTTTCTAAAAAGATCAATTCGACATCCGGATGGCGCCGAAGCAGACCGTCAATCGCCTCCTGGTTGTGTGAAGCATCTTCACGGATCGCCGTGTGCGGGCATCCACCGGTCTCCACCCCCACAATCCGGTCGATCGGCAAGGCCGCACGTTTGGTAAGGATTTCCGCGTCGATCTTCGTGAAAATGTCGTTGGTCACCGCGGCTAAGCTATAGCGCTCGCGCAATCGCTGACAGAGCGCTTCGACGAGCGCTGTCTTCCCGGACCCAACGGGTCCTCCGATGCCGACAACCGGGATCCCTTTCTTTCTTGCCTGTGTCGGAGTCCAATTGTGACTGTGTTCACGATTCAGGTCATGCATGTTCATGCACAGAACAAGCAACTATGCGCCCAGAGGGATGAGCCGCCGTTCTGCTCCTTATTAAAAAAGACTGTTCACGGATATCCGGATTAGGATCGAAAGAGTCTCCACTCTAGAGAACCATGCCGCATCGAATAAATGTCCTGAATGGGCGACCAGGAACTCATTTCCGCACGCAAGTCGACCTCTCTACTGACTCGCTCGATCAAGGGAAGCCATTCGCCTAGGATTCGTTGCCCCTCATGTTGTCCGAGCGGAGTCAGTCGCATGGCTGCCGAGACAAAACCGACGGCCGTCTGGTACAGGAAGGCTGCTGCTGTTTCTTCCTGGCTCCAGCCGCATACGCCTAAGGTAAGACCGAACGTCACCGCGAGGTGTCCAGGGGCTTGATCTGACTCCACCTCATCACGATACGCACCTATGATTGATTTCGCGTTGATTTGATCGGCTGCGACTCGGATCACCTGCCGCCCCATCTGACGGCTGGCTATCCGCGACTCGCGACTCAGTTTTGCCGCATCGAGCCGTCGATCGATCTCAATCGCGGGCACAATCCTTCCTTGAGACCCAGCCACATTAGCTATTTTCGTAGCCACCACTTCACGGCGGCTCATGCCGCCTCTCAACAAATCTTCGATGTAGCGTGCAAACTGATCCGAGTTCTTCACGGCACCGGCTTGCACGGCAGCTTCCAAACCAGAGGAAAACGCATATCCACCGGACGGGAAGAACGTATCGACGAATCGCAGCCCTTCAAGTAATGCCGCTGTCTTCATGGTGGCCAACTCGATAGACTCGGACGGCCGATCGACTCGTCAAAACAGGAAGTACCGCTGCGCCATGGGAAGCACAATCGCCGGCTCACATGTTAGTCGTACACCATCGGCCGTCACGACATACGTTTCGGAATCAACTTCAATTTTCGGCAAATAGTCGTTCAATTTCAGATCGCGCTTCTTCACCGTTCGGCAATTCTTCACCGCAGCCACCCGCTTCTGCAAGCCAAGCTTCTTTGGAACTTCCCGGTCTAAACCAGCCTGAGATAGGAACGTCAGGCTGGTGCTGGCCAGCGCCCTTCCGAACGCGCCGAACATGGGACGACTGATGATCGGCTCCGGCGTAGGGATCGACGCGTTCGGGTCGCCCATCTGGGCTTGAGCGATGAACCCACCCTTGAGCACCATCTCCGGCTTGACGCCGAAGAACGCCGGTTTCCAGATAACCAGATCGGCGAACTTGCCGACCTCCACCGATCCGACTTCGTGGGCGATGCCATGCGCGATCGCCGGATTGATCGTATATTTGGCCACATACCGCTTGGCTCGAAAGTTGTCATTCTTGGATGAATCCTTGACGTTCACCGGTGACAACTGTCCTCGCTGAACCTTCATCTTATGCGCATTTTGCCAGGTCCGAATGATGACTTCACCGATCCGACCCATGGCCTGCGAGTCCGACGACATGATGCTGATCGCACCGAGATCGTGAAGAATATCTTCTGCGGCAATCGTTTCACGACGGATACGAGACTCAGCGAAGGCCACATCTTCCGGAATCCGTGGATTCAGATGGTGACAGACCATCAACATGTCGAGATGTTCGTCCATCGTATTGGCGGTAAACGGCATGGTGGGATTCGTGGAGGATGGGAGCACATTCGGCTCTCCGCAGACCTTGATGATATCCGGCGCGTGTCCGCCACCGGCGCCTTCCGTATGGAAGGTGTGAATCGTCCTCCCTTTGAAAGCCCTGATGGTATCCTCGACGAAACCCGCTTCATTCAACGTATCGGTATGGATCGCGACCTGCACATCATACCGTTCGCCCACGCTCAGACAGGTGTCGATCGCTGCCGGCGTCGTCCCCCAATCCTCATGCAGCTTGAGACCGATAGCGCCGGCCTCCACCTGCTCGTTTAATCCATCCGGATGGGATGAATTTCCCTTCCCCATAAAACCAAGGTTGATCGGAATCCCGTCGGACGCCTCCAGCATACGATAGATGTTCCATGGTCCTGGCGTGCAGGTCGTGGCGTTGGTGCCGGTGGCAGGCCCAGTACCCCCACCGATCAGGGTGGTAATACCGGACGACAGCGCGTCCCAATATTGTTGCGGGCAGATAAAGTGGATATGGGTATCGATACCGCCGGCCGTCACGATGTGTCCTTCACCGGCGATCACTTCTGTTCCCGCGCCGATCTCCATTCCCTGCGTCACATTCGGCATGAGGTCGGCATTACCCGCTTTGCCGATTCCAACAATCCGCCCATCCTTGATCCCGATGTCGGCTTTGATAATCCCCGAGTAGTCTAAAATGAGCGCGTTCGTGATCACGGTATCCAGCGCGCCGCCGGCACTGGTGGCCCGTGGCGACTGCCCCATGCCGTCTCGAATGACCTTGCCGCCGCCAAACACGGCCTCATCGCCGTAGACCGTATAATCTTTCTCCACTTCAATGATTAATTCCGTATCAGCAAGCCGAACACGATCCCCGGTCGTGGGACCGTAGAGGGAGGCATATTGTCTTCGTTGAATCTTCACTTGACCCCTCCTTTCACGGAAAATCCACGATCCGCTGCCAGCGCAAGAGCATTGCCTCGGACCTGTGAGTCATCGAGCGAGCCCTCCGTCAATCCATTGATCCCATAGGCCACTCGCTTCCCAGCTAGCGCGACGACGGTCACCCGTTTTTCTTCTCCTGGCTCAAACCGTACGGCTGTGCCGGCAGGAATACAGAGGCGGAATCCGAAGGCTGCCTCACGATCGAACCTGAGCGCATGGTTCGACTCAAAAAAATGACAGTGCGAGCCGACCTGGATAGGGCGATCCGCCACGTTCTTCACGAGAATGTCTTTCGTGTCTCGTCCCATGAACGCCTCTACGTCTCCAGAGGCAACGAACATCTCACCTGGTACCACCGGCTTAGCCAATTCGGCCTTGATCGCCGCCGCTCGCGAATGCTGTGTTCGCTGAGGGGACTTCTTTCTCTGCACCGGAGCTCGTTTGGTCTTCTTCGGCATAAGGTTCCTCCTGCAGGGAAATGAGATGCGTGATAGGGCGTAGGCCCATACCTATCGAATTGGATTGTGAACCGTCACGAGCTTAGTCCCGTCAGGGAAGGTCCCCTCGACCTGAAACTCGTGAATCATTTCCGGCACACCTGGCATGACGTCTTTACGTGTGAGGAGCGTCGTGCCGTAGGTCATCAGTTCGGCTACCGATTTTCCATCACGAATCCCTTCAAGTACCGCAGCAGTCAGGTACGCAACCGCCTCCGGGTGATTCAACTTCACGCCTCGCTTTTTGCGATCTGTCGCCAGCTGGCCTGCCACGTAAATCAATAATTTTTCCTGTTCTCTCGGGGTCAGATGCATGAGTCCTCCTCCCTAAGGCAGCAGCGCTGCCATATGTCCCAAGAAAAATAGCTATCAATTTGGTGGAGACATCGAATACTCATATCGTCACGGTTTTCTACTGCAGAATGGGGATGCTTGTCTACCTGGTCGATCAGCAACAGGAGAGTCCATCGCGAAGTCCGAACGCATGAGACGACCGAGCAATCTTGGAGTATTCTCCCTACACCGTGAGGTGCTGGCGGACCATATCGGCATTGAGCTCAGTACTTTTGCCCTGGGCCATGACGGCGCCGCGGGCCATGACCACATACTTCTCGGCCAAGCGGGCGGCGAAGTGGAGGCCCTG
>JBFWZD010000028.1:0-42423 GCA_050185705.1 Nitrospira sp.
CGTGAGGCGAACAGCTTCGGATTTGAATGCGTCGGTAAATTGACGTCGCGTTGTGATTGCCATGCTGACCTCCAATTCCATGATTCTCCCACTTATGGAGGTGTCTATGAAATCAGGGGAGGGTCATAGAGACAGGAAAACCTCAGGACCATCATAAAGGATGTCTAGAGGGAAGGAAAGGACTCGACGCACTGGCCATCAAGGCGACCTTAAGAATTCTACCTGGGAGCCCGATATTGATCGAAGGCGATGTGTATCAGCCTCATGCGGCTATGAGAATACGGATCAGAATAGACGAACTACAGCCCGGCATGCGGGTCGAAGAGCTGGATCAGTCCTGGCTGAACACGCCGTTTTTTCGTCATAAGATGACGATCACCTCAGTCCAGCAGATCACCCAGCTGAAAGCCTCCGGAGTCCAGACCCTCCTCGTCGAAACTGAAGCAGAAGAATTCTCTGAAGAACCGGCTCCGCCCATCGAAACTGCAGAGCAACCCATTACCCCAGAGGCGGAAGAAGAGGCATCAGCTCCGCCGACCGTCCCGTTCGAAGAAGAGTTGCCAGCGGCTCGAGAGGTGTATCACGCAGCCAAAGCCGTGATTCAAGATGCGATGAATGACGCGCGCCTCGGACGGGCGATTAATGTCGATTCCGTGCGGACGGTCATTTCCGACATGACCGACAGTGTCTTTCGGAATCCAGATGCGTTGTCCAGCCTATCGCGATTGAAGCGGTTCGACGAATACACCTTTTACCATTCTGTAAACACCGCCCTGCTGGCGATGTCCTTGGGACGGAGTCTCGGGTTCGACCGGTCCATGATCCATCTAGCCGGAGTCGGAACACTTTTGCATGATATCGGCAAGATGAAAGTTCCTCTCGAAATCTTGAACAAGCCCGGTCGCTTCGAAACCCATGAAATGGAAATCATGAAGCAGCACGTCTTAAGAGGAGTCGAGGTCTTGACCACCACAACCGGTTTGGGTAGTTCGTACATCCAACCGGCGCTCGAGCACCACGAACGAGTGAACGGCGACGGTTATCCACACCAGCGTGCGAAACAAGACATCAGTCAATTCGGGTTAATCACAGCCATCGTCGATATTTACGACGCGATGACAAGCGACCGCTGTTATCACAAGGGAAAGCCAGCCCATGAAATCCTCCAACTCCTCTATCGGCTCTCGCTCGAAGGCCACCTCGATTCGACGCTGGTCCAACGATTCATCCAGCTCGTCGGCCTGTATCCCGTCGGGTCGATCGTTGAGCTGGACACCGGTGAAACCGGCGTGGTCAAGCAAATCAACCGTGATGCACCACTGGCGCCGGTGGTGCTCCTCGTGAAGAGTGCCGGCAATACCTTGCTCTCCCATCCAAACGAGCAAGATCTCTCACAACGGGACAAGACCCCGCTTCGGAGGATCAAAGCGGTCTTGCATCCCCACCAGGTCGGCATCGATCCGGCCAATTACCTCGATAAGAAAGCTGCCTAATCGCTCTTCCCCCTTCTTGCCATCTGTTCACATGCCCCAACTGTCCAGTCCCTGCTGGACTACGCGAGTCTCAAGATTCCTTGGCACTGGTCCGATATCGCGTATTGGGAGATCCGATGACCTCGCTGTTGCCATGAAAAAACGAATCGGCATCGACGAATTACAGCCAGGCATGCTCATCGAACAGCTAGATCGCTCTTGGCTGGATACCCCGTTCTTTCGCCATAAGATGACGATCACATCAACGGCCCAGATCGCACAGCTCAAGGCCTGTGGGGTGCGAACCTTGGTCGTGAGCATGGATGTAGAAGCCATCGACGAAGAACGTGGCTCGGAGCCGGACATTGCCACGGATCCGGTGCTCACCGCGGTGGAAGAACCACCATCGCTGCCACCAGCCAGCCCATTTGAGGAGGAATTGCCTTCCGCAAGACAGATCTACCACGCCGCCAAGACCATCGTGCAAAACGCCATGCACGACACCAGGCTCGGACGAGCCATCAATATGGACGCGGTGAATCGCGTCGTCTCCGACATGACCAACAGCGTGCTGAGAAATCCCGATGCCCTCACCAGCCTGTCGCGTCTGAAGCAGTTCGACGAATACACCTTTTACCACTCTGTGAATACGTCGATCCTCGCGATGTCTCTGGGGCGCAACTTAGACTTTGACCGCACTACACTCCATCAAATAGGAGTGGGCACACTCCTGCATGATATCGGAAAGACCAAAATCCCTCCTGACATCCTGAACAAGCCAGGCCGATTTGAGCCGCACGAGATGGAAATCATGAAGCAACACGTCCTGCGGGGGGTGGAGGTGCTGACCACCACAACCGGATTGGGTGATACCTACTTACGTCCAGCTTTAGAACATCATGAACGGGTGGACGGCACCGGGTATCCACATCAAAGAACTAGAAGCGAGCTGAGCCAATTCGGCCTCATAGCCGCGGTGGTCGACATCTATGATGCGATAACGAGCGACAGATGCTACCACAAGGGACGGGTGGCCCATGAAGCCCTCCAGTTTCTCTATCGCTTGGCTCTGGAGGGGCATTTGGACGCTGCGCTGGTCCAGCGGTTCATCCATGTAGTGGGGGTTTATCCGGTCGGATCAGTGGTGGAGCTCAATACAGGCGAAGTGGGTATCGTGACACGGATTCATCATCACGTCCCTCTCACCCCGGTGGTGCTCCTCGTCAAGAGTGCCGGGAATACGTTGCTGTCCAACCCACAGGAACTAGATCTCGTCGCACAGATCGAAATTCCTCATCGAAAGATCACCGCCATCCTCGACCCCAAACAAGCCAGAATCGATCCGACCGACTATCTCGATAAAAAGGTGGCTTAAACCGCCTCATCCCAGCAACAGCACATTCGAGCATTTCACTATCCAGCTGTCGCTGCCTCTCTCGATGCTTATCCCAGAGCGAATCCTCAAGGCGACCCATGTGTCCCACTCTCAGGCCGACAAAACATTGACAGATTAAATTCTTTGACACCGTCAATTTTCTGAAATTCGATCGATACGTGTGACTACGTATTCATTAAGTCGTTGAAATACTGGGACATGACGCTGTGGCGCAACTCTTGCTTGAGCGCACTGGCAGCTGCGTACGTAATCACCCTGGAGGAAGCAATGGATTGTCCGAAGTGTAAGGGAATGATGATGTTAGAACGGTTTTCGGATTTCTTTCTCGTGTTCTATGCCTGGAAATGTATCAATTGCGGCGCCATCATCGACCGCACCATTTCCAATAATCGCCGAACGAGTTTGGCTGCTCGAGATACCAAGACTGTTGCTGCTCGGTAAAGAGGTCCGCACCACAGTGGGCCAGAATGCGAGCCAGGGGGACGGCGGTTGAGCCATTTCAACCTGGCTGGTGCACTGAGGACCACGACTTAACTCTGGCTCAAGATACCAAGGGACCGAATAGGAATTGATCATCACTCGATGTGAGCCAATTATGGTTAGGGATTGCCGGTTTCTATCTGACCATTGAAAATACAGCTGTGCTTAGTCATTACAATTTCTTCCTCACATCCTTCCAATCCTTCGCCACCTGGGCTTTCCTCGGTGCGTCACCCTTCGACGGCTCCGGCACCATGATCGCGTCAAGCCGGCGTTGAAGAAATGCCTCCGCGAATGGCTTTGACCGCCCGATTCCAATCTTCACGGTCTTCCAGCCGGCCTCTTGAAACTCGTCAATTTTTTCCCCCAACGCTTTCATGTCAGCCGCGAGAGGCAATACGTAGCCTGCTGGAAACTTGTGCGTCTTGAGCCACTCCCCGACCTCGGTGCTCACTCGAAAGCTATCTCCCCCTGCCGGTAGGGGCGCAACGTAGATGACTCCGTAGTAAAACCTGGTCAGTTTCTCGAGTTCATCCGCCGCTTCGGGCATCGGCTTTTGTCCCGATTCAGACCCGAAACCGATTGCGGGCACTCGGCTGGGTGGCGGAATCGCCATGAGCGACGCAAGTTCGATCATGAGAATAGGCTGTCGTTTCTCCCAGACCACGAGATAAGCCTGACCTTCGGCGTGATCGATCCGTGGACTCTGGCCGACTCGCACTTGCACCGGTTTGACACCTTTCGCCGTAGGCGTATAGGTCAAGAACGCTCGCCCATCGCCCCCGGTCATCGCGGATGCGACGACCTTCCCCTCGAATAAAAGATCAAGGGGTTCACCACCCAACGCGCGGCTTGCGACGAGCCCTTTCCCAATCAGCTTGGCTTCAATGGTGACAGCTTGATTCGGCGAGGTCAGCGCATCCTTCACAACAACCGTTGCAGCGGTCTTATCGGCTGCAACGGTCGGAGCGCTGTCGAGTACAAGAAGAAGAGGGAAGAAGAGAGCAATTCGAATAGCGAGAACCCTGGCCGGTACCCACACAGCCAATCGGTCCTTGTCAGGCTTTCAACGCCGTGAGCACTTCGTCGGCGTGCCCGTCGACCTTGACCTTCCGGAAAATGGCCTTCACCTTTCCCTCAGGATCGATGACGAACGTGCTCCGTTCGATGCCCCAATACTTCTTGCCGTAGTTGTTCTTTTCTTTATAGACGCCGTAGGCTTTGGAGATTTTAGCATCTTCGTCGCTGAGCAACGGAAAGGGCAACCCGAATTTCTTGATGAACTTCTGGTGGGACTCCTTGCCGTCCAAACTCACGCCGACGATCGTGCCGCCGGCCCGCACAATCTGTGACTCGACATCGCGAAAATCGCAGGACTCTTTCGTGCAGCCCGGCGTATCGTCCTTGGGGTAGAAATACAGCACCACCTGTTTTCCCTTCAAGCTGTCCAGCGTCACCTTCTTGCCCTGTTGGTCTGGAATCGCGAGTTCCGGCGCTTGGTCTCCGACTGCAAGTGCTTTGCTCATACATCCATCCTTCGTGAGGGATTAATAGCCGCCGGGCGTACCGGTCCCGAACGACGACCGCTTGGGTGAATAGGGTTGGAGCTTCGGTTTATTCTTATTCTCCGGATTTCCGTACGGCGAGAGCGCCGGGGAATCCCAAATGACCTTATCCCCAGGGGCTAAATCTGCCGCTTCCAAAAAATGTCGGCGCGCGATTTCCATATCGCCGAGCGCGTTCAAGGCCAACGCATAGTTATAGTGCGCCTGACCCGACTGTGGCGCCTCGGCAACGGCTTGCCCAAAATACTGCTTCGCCTCTTCAAACTGTTGGCTCTGATAGGCCTGCGTCCCCTGTTCGGTCAGGACCGTCGCCTGGGGCTTGGCATCGCTCTCAAGGACGAGCGGGACCAGGGGTTTGCGCTTGTGTGAACAGGCTGCGGCCGCGAGAATCGTCAGGATGGCCCCCATGATCACAACCTGTCGGATGGTCTGTTTCATGCGATTTCCACCTCTGTCGCTAGGGCTTCAACTGCTTGCGCGTTTCTTCCTCAAACGTCTTACGATACAGCACGTCCCACTCCGCGCTCCCCTCGACAATGCCTCGCGAGTACGAGGCCAGCTTGGTTCTGACTTTTCGATCGATGTCTTGCTCTTGTACTAGCTCAAGGCCCAACACTCGCTTGATCTCTTTCAACACCCGTTCATCCGGGCTCTTGACTGCCGTCCCGGCATAGTTCTTCACGGCGGTGAGAATCACATGCGAAAGATGATTGACCTTGTCTTCACTCAACATGTGACACGCGTCGTCCGTCGCACATATCTCGTCGTTCGCCGGCCCTTCACGAAATACGCTTCACGTTTCACGCCTTAGAGGATGATGCCTCGTTCACGCACCAACTTCTGCTTCACCATCTGGAACATCTTCTGATAATCGACGTGTCCCTGTTCGATCTGCTGCTCGTAGGCCTTCAACAACTGACGAACTTCCGCGTTGACACGATCTTCGACCGACAGCTCCTGCGTGATGGCCTGATCGAGGGCATCAACGAATGCCTTGTGTTCGCCCGTGAGGGCAATATGCCCCTCCGCCTGAAGACGGCCACCCAGGCTCTCGGCTATATGGCGGACACGCTCTTTAGAGAGTCGCATCGCACTCAGCTCGGCTCGAGCAGGATCGTTGATGTGTCCATGACTCGCCGCAGCTGCGTCGCATCACCGACAATGTTCCCGATAATGTTCACTCGATCAGCTGGAACAGGATCCGCCCCCACACTCATCGGCGTTCGCCCAAAAAAGATGGCAAGGACTCGTCCGGCCCCCCAGAAAGCGATATCTCCGACCTTAACCTGGGTCGTCGCCGTTTCCCGATGATCGTGAACTCCGGAGAGTGGAAAGTAGAACTCCTCTCCCCATGTGTTGATAGCAGCCTTGACTGGAAGCGCGGCGTACACTTGGTCCGCGGTCTTCGTCTTGCGAAGTTCACCTTCCAACTGGACGTTCCCTACGGTAATACGAATTCGCTTCGCTGGTTCCAGCATACTCAAATAGCTTTCAACAACTTCATCATCAATCGAACATTGATGATCGCCAGCGAACTCTAGCTTGTCTCCTGTATGAAATCAAGGCTACAATCCGCCGTCATGCTCACCTCCAGCTTCATTTTCCTTCCAGGAGTCGGGTCGACGACGGAACGTCGATGGTGGGACGAAGGTCTCCTTGATTGGAGTATATTTCTGAATCAATCTTCTGTTGCTGGCCTCTCTGCCGGACGAAAGCACTGGTTTGACGGTGAACTCCGGACCGCGCAACAGCGCCTCGAGAACGGAGAATTCCGCTCGGTTGCAACACAACTCCCCCGGCGTGAGCACTGGAGACTCTACGAACTGTGCCGCGCCCGCACAGTCTATCTTGACATTGAGACGACCGGAGCCACAGCGGATCAGGGCGATGTGACGGTCGTCGGTCTGCATCGGAACGGAACATCGCTCAGTCTAGTGCGGCACGAAAACTTGACGTTGGAACGATTGCAGGTCGAGCTTGATCACGGTGACCTCCTCGTCACATTTTTCGGATCGGTCTTTGATATTCCGTATCTCTGCGCGATATATCCGACGCTGCGCGTGCCTCCCTTGCATTTTGATCTCTGCTTCGCCGCACGACGGCTCGCCATGCGTGGAGGACTAAAACACCTCGAACAAGAACTGGGCATTCACCGCGAGGATCCCATTCGCAATCTCGACGGCCTGGACGCTGTCCGACTCTGGTTTGCATGGCTTCGTGGGGACGCCACGGCGCGCGAGACACTCGTGACGTACAACCGAGCGGATACGGACAATCTTGTGGCCCTTGCCGACCGATTGTATGAAGAGTTGGCCTTGCGCTTCGGTCCGTCACCTGCCTCGTCTGCCCTTTACGGAGTCTCCTGCCGATGAACAGGTGGAACGGCATCGGCCGAAGCGACGTTGGTCTTATCCGCACCGTCAACCAAGATGCGTTCGCGGCGATCGATCAGCTTGGTATCTGGGCCGTGGCGGATGGGATGGGTGGCCATAGCGGAGGAGACATCGCAGCCCATACGGCCATCCAAACGATCGAGGCACAGGCGCTATCGTTACACGAGGCCCTTCGCTCCGGCCAACAGTCGGCGACCGACCTGCTGAGTAACCTGATCTCCGACGCGCACGAAGCCATCCTCAATCGAACCAGATCACAACCGAAACTAAAAGGGATGGGGACGACGATCGTGCTGCTCGCCATCGTGCCTACGCCCGACCCGATAGCCTATCTGGCTCATGTCGGAGACAGTCGCGCCTATCGGCTTCGAGCTGGATCGCTGACTCCGTTAACCCGAGATCATAGTTTGATCGAAAAATATCTGGAGCGCGGGATCCTCACGGCCGTCACGGCCAAGACTCATCCTGAACGACATGTCCTCACGCGTGCCCTGGGCATCCCAGGATCGGCCACACCGACCATCGCGGCCTTTCCACTCCACGAAACTGATCTGGTGCTGCTCTGCTCGGATGGTCTGACGAAGATGCTGGAGGATAACGACATTGAACAGGTCCTGACCCAAGGCCAACCCAACCCTACTCACCTGTGCAATCACCTTGTCAATACGGCACTCGATCGCGGCGGCGAGGACAACGTCACGGTGGTCGTCGTCGCTCATCAATCTGCGTAGAGCCACTTGGCTGTTGACATGTTCCACAAGGCCGTGTACCTTCCATCAGATTTATCACTTAGCACTCATATGGAGCTCTACATGCGTCAGTGGGTATGGACGGTCACCGCAAGCTTGCTCATTCTCATTGGCGCTGCAGCACATGCATCCGCGGCAGATCCTCCCGATCCGGAAGCAGCCATTCGCCAGATGGTGCGCGCCAACGCTGAAAAGGATCTTCCAACGTTGTCTCGCCTCATGGCCCACGACGCCGACATCGTGAGTTACACGGTCGGTGGGCGAAAGTACGTCGGCTGGCCTGAGTTCGAACGTGAGATGCGTGAAGAGTTTGCGAATACGAAGAAGATCGAGATTCCCATCACTGAACTCAAAGTCTGGACCAAGGGAGACCTCGCCTGGTTCACCATGGAGCTCGACTATATCCGCTACGTGGGCGAAGGATCAGACGTCAAGCGGACGCTGCTGCCATTGCGAGAAACCGGCGTGCTGGAACGTCGAGCCGGTCGGTGGCAGTTACTGTCTTGGCATGAGTCGTTTCGCTCGGCACAGCTGGGTGGCCCTCTTGCGTCTTCCTCCGCAGCGGCTGGGTCGCATCGTCTCGTCAGCGATGCCGCCACAACGGTGATGCCGGATGTCGGTGGAGAATGGGAGATTCTCGAAGTCGAGGACGAGAAGCGATACAAAGCCACATTGGACAAAAGCGGAAACGGCCCCTACACCCAACACGGGGGGCGCTTCGTGACCACCAAATTTGCCGACCGGCTCTGGGAGGGGACATGGCAGCAACCCGGAAACGATCGCGAAGGTGGGTTTGAAGTACTTCTCTCGGAAGATGGGAGTGAAGCCAAGGGAATTTGGTGGTACACCCGTGTGGGGAACCATAAGAACATTCCCCCTCGAGAACATGGTGGCACCTACCAATGGAAAAAGCTGACAACCACGACCCAATGAGCCACTCCGAATCTGTCCCTGCCATACAAATCAACTCGAAGTCCGGTCCTCAATCACTGTTTTTATTTCCTGTGGGAGGTCTTATGCGCAGATTTCTCATCGCTCTGATGACGACTGTTTTCATGGTTCCGTCAGCGTACGCCGACGGAAACCACAAGCACCATGCCGTCCCTACGCTGAAAAAGCAGGTCGGCTCAAAGATCACCTATGGGGAAAATACCGCGGTCCTCACCTTCGGTCCGATCGACCTGCCGGCCGGTCATACCGAAGGGGACATGGGTGATTCCATGCCTCGCTTCAACTTTCAGCTGCCTGAAGACAAGTATTTAATCGGCTTCAAGTCGGCTCTTTCCACGGTTGACGGGAAGGAGTTGCCCCGCAACTACTTGCATCACATTTTGATGATCAACAACAGCCAACCCAGCGTATCGTGCCCCGGCGAACCCCTCTTTTTCGGAGGCGCCGGACTCGAGATGGCTGAAACTCAATTCCCGGATGGGTATGGCGTCAAACTTTCGAAAGATGACAAGTTGATGACCGTCGTGGCGTTCTATCACGGCGCACCACCCACAAAGGACGTCATCGCCACCTTTACGATGTATTTTGCGCCGAAGGCAAAGCCGATCCAGGCCATGAATATCTATCAGGTCGGCGTCAATATCGTCTGCTTCACAAAATTTGGCGATCGTCCAGCGGATCAGACCGACGAAGGCATTGAAATCCGGCATGGGGTTCAAGTTCATACGGCACCCCTGAAGTTTTCCATCGACGGATGCGTGAAGTTTGCCTATCCGCACGGACACGATGAATTACTCATGATCGCCTTGGAGAATAAGACGAGGAAACAGACGCTGCTCAGAACCGTCCCGGACGTTGAGCGCGACGGAACGCTTCGTGAATTCCTTCCTCATCAGGTGTACAAAGATAGACAGGGTTTCCCCATCTCCAAAGACGAAGAATATGAAATGGTGATGGTGCACCACCACCCGCTGCAGAAGGAGGAGTTCCAGCACGGGATGGGCAACTATTTGCTCTACATGACGCCAGAGTCCTGCCCAGCCCAGAGCGCATCCGCTTCCCAATAGAAAGTATTTCACCTCGCCCACCGGCTTGTTCAGTCGGTGGGCATCGATCTTTTCCCTCAACTGATTACTTCAGTTAAAGATTTGCTCCACTAAGACATCAGGTACATCCCATCGCTCTCCCCTAGCTATTTTCCTCCTGCCGGCTTTGCGTAAATTCATAAATCCGTTGGGTGGAAGAGTGCTTGACATATATACTCAACAGACTCGCGATCATACGTACTGCAACTAGTTACGACGTACAACCAGATAGTGGCATAAAGTCCCTCTGATCACACCCATGACCATCGCCAAATCCCCTTCGTCAGCCGCATCCCCTCTTGACCTCTGGCCGCTCCACAACCTAACCCAATTTGTTCAAGACTTGGGACACCTCACCACACTATCCAGTAGCGCAAAACGCATTCTTGTTGGCTTGCTGGAAGTCTTCCAGAGTCCGCAGGGGGCTCTGTACGTACTCGATCGGGGCCATGCGCGATATCGACATGTGCTGTCCCAGGGAATGCCCGATTCTATTGATAAGCCTTCTGCCATTGCGTGCTCCCATCCACTTCTGCAGAACCTTGCTCAGGGGCATCACATCCGCGACGCTTCTAGTCTCGCCCTGCTTTGTCCAACGACTTCTCAAGAGGCAACAAGCCATCTGCTCGAACATGTTCCCATGACGTTGGCCATTCCCCTGTTGAGTCGCGGACACATGATTGGGTTTGTCATCATCCAATCCCATGCCGATGTTCCTCCGATTCACCCTCTGGCAACCGAACTCTTGGCTGCCATGACTCAGTGTGCCGCCAATGCCCTCGACTTCCTCTTACTCAATAGCGATCCCCATCGGACGGAAACCCTCATGCGGCGCACTGATCGACTGCGCTCATTAGAAATCATCGCCGCCGGCTTTGCACATGAGGTCAGAAATCCCCTCACATCGATCAAGACCTTTATCCAACTCGCCCCAGAGCGGAAAGAAGATAGCCAGTTCATTGAAGAATTCAGCCGCATGGTGCTCGATGACGTCTATCGAATCGAGCGTTTGGTCCAAGAGATGCTCGACTATGCTCGCTCTAAAGAGCCACCATCGGCAAATGAGGACCTCAATGAGATCGTCTGCTCGTGCATTTCCTTCGTCCACGTACAGGCAGACCGGCGCAGGATCAAGATTGAAAAAGAGTTGGCGTCCGAGCTTCCTCATGGCATGGTAGATCGGCAACACATTCAACAGGTCATTATGAACCTTCTTTTGAATGCGATGGATGCCATTGGAAACAATTCCGGCACGATCCAGGTGCGAACAAGGCTCTGGAAGCCGGACGGACAAGACTGGGTGCAGCTCGAAGTAAAAGATACAGGGTGTGGCATCTCAGCGGGACACCTTGACCACATCTTCGATCCATTCTTTACGACCAACCTCTCGAGCACGCTCGACGAAGGAACCGGTCTTGGCTTGACCATCGTGCACCAGATCATTAAGCAACACGGGGGAACCGTCCAGGTACAGAGCGCAGAGGGAGTTGGCACGACCGTCCGTGTCCAACTTCCATGTCATCGCCAATAGCGCATTAGGAGTCTGTGGTGGAGAGTGTGACTACGAAAAAGCGAGTCTTGCTGATCGACGACGAACCGCGAGTTCGAACCTCTTTGAAGATGGTGCTGGAACCACTCTACGATATTCTTCAGGCAGGAGACGGACACGAAGGGCTCGATATCTTTCGGAAGCATGAGCCGGACCTCGTTCTTCTTGACGTGATTCTACCGGGAACCGATGGTCTGGCCGTGCTACAAACGCTGCGCATGGAGCGGAATGTCACTCCGGTTATCATGCTTACGGGCACGAAATCAGTGAAGACGGCTGTCGATGCGATGAAGTTGGGCGCGGCTGACTATCTATCCAAACCCTTCGACGTCGACGAGCTGCGCATCGTCATTGATCGCACCTTGAATTCCTCCGAGCTTGAGCAAGAAGTCAAGAGCCTTAGAGCACAAGTCGTCCGACGATACGCCTTCCACAATCTGATCGGAAAAAGCGAAGGCATGCAGGATATTTACTCGAAAATTGAACAAGTTGCCGACAGCCGCACCACGGTGCTGATTACTGGAGAAAGCGGCACGGGCAAAGAGCTGGTTGCTAAGGCCCTTCACTACAATAGTTCGCGGCGTGATCGCCCGTTTGTGGCGCTGAACTGTGCGGCTCTTCCAGAAACTCTGATCGAAAGCGAATTGTTTGGCCATGAAAAAGGCTCCTTTACGGACGCCACCGCAAGACGGACCGGCCAGTTCGAGCTGGCCCATACCGGCACGTTGTTCCTCGACGAGATCGGGGATCTGAGCGCCGTCACGCAGGCAAAGCTTCTCCGTGTCATTCAAGAACGAGAATTTACACGCATCGGTGGAGTTCAACCGATCAAGGTAGACGTCCGCATTGTGGCAGCCACTAATAAAAATCTTGATGACCTCGTTCGTAAAGGACAATTTCGAGAAGATCTCTACTATCGGATCAATGTGATCGCGCTCTATCTTCCTCCGCTTCGAGAGCGGAGCGAAGACATTCCGTTGCTTGCCAAACATTTTCTCGAAAAACGGTTGGAAGAGGAAAAACGCCCCCAGATCGAATTTAATAAAGATGCCTTGGAGCTCTTAACCCGATATTCATGGCCAGGCAACGTCCGGGAACTGGAAAATTTCGTCGAACAAGCGTTCATCTGGTCCCAACAGGCCGCAGAAATCACTCCGGAGCACTTACCAGCATCCATCAAGAGCGACTCTCGCTCAACCTCCCTTCGGGATGACACCCTCGCGGGGCGTATGTCCCTTGAAAAAGCCGTGATGGAGTTTGAACGAGAAATCATTCTTGATGCGCTCAAACGAACCAATTACGTACAGACCCATGCCGCCAATCTTCTCGGAATCAGCCGTCGAATGTTAAAATATAGAATGGATACGCTAGGTATCGGCCGCCCTGATAATTCTCCGCCTTCGGAGCCAGACCATCCAGTGCAGGAATGACACACTTGCCCACAAGGATGTCACATTTATACACATATTGTCCTCATGGCATTGTCGATAACATAGGTATCCATATATTCAGATATCTATATGTAGTATATCTAAAATAATTACATACTATATATAATAGTTTTACGTAACTATATGAAAAGGAATAACTTTTGCTTGATTGTGGAGCATGGAAGTTGAACTGATCAAGCATATATGGCCAACCTAGAGCTTGCCACACAACCGACGGTACTAGTAATTGACGATGAGGCAGGACCACGCGACGCACTGCAAGTCATTCTTCGTCCGTTTTTTAACATCCGGACAGCAGAAAACGCCCAATCGGCCATGACGATCCTCCGCAATGAACCGATTGATCTGATTACACTCGATCAACGGCTGCCCGACCGCCATGGGCTGGAACTTCTTCATGACATTAAGCATCATCATCCGGATACGGAGGTCGTCATCGTCACGGGCTATGGCAGCTTGAAATCTGCCATGGAAGGTATTCGACAGGGGGCCGCTGGCTATTTATTGAAACCGTTCAACGTCAACGAGCTTATCACTCTGACTCAACAGACCATGGAGAAGAAACGCCGGCTCGACTTTCTCCGACGGAGCCTTCGATCCATCCCAGAGCTTTGGAGGACGGGTGATGGCCAGAGCCACGCGTGGGGCCCGATCAAATTGGAATATTCTACTCTCTGCTCGAATGTGCGGGGGAATGGAGCTTTGCCGGAGGAAGAGAGGTCTCTCATCCCACTCTTGTCGGATATTTTGGAAGCGACGGACCGTCATTTACTGAATCATTCGAGCCGTGTCAGCTTTTACGCCACATTGATGGCCGCTCGTCTGAATCTCACCCTCGCTGACCAACAATCCCTGGCCATGGGAGCGTTCCTCCACGATATAGGGAAAGCAAGCCTCCAAGATTACCGATTTTCAGAAGACCAGATCCTACCGTCTGGTGAGCCAGTCATTTGCAGAGACCACTGCGAAAGAGGCGCTCAATTGGCGGTCACGCTAGGATTACCGAAGGAAGCCCATGACTGTATCGCATACCATCATGAGCGATGGGATGGGCAAGGCTATCCAGATGGGCTCTCAGGTATGGACATCCCGGTCCTTGCCCGTATTGTCGGCATTGCGCAGGCCTTTGATCACCTGACGGCTGATGCACCGGACCGATCTTGCCTTCCTGCTGAAACTGCAATCCAACAGATTGCGCTCAACAGCCGTTCCCATTTTGATCCAGAACTGCTCGAGGTCTTTATCGAGGTTGCGAAACAATCGACGTCCGCGCTTCCCACCATGGCCGTCACTTCCGCAGCGTAATTTATTCGTGAGCTCCGGCGATCAATTCAGCGGCGGTCGCCAAAGTTTTTGTGGTCACTCGCTCCCCGCCTAGCATTCGCGCAATCTCCCCCTCACGCTCAACCCCGCGAAGCGCGCGCACTCTCGTCACGGTTCGTCCCTTCACCTCAGACTTTTCCACACACACATGATGTTGCGCTTGAGACGCCACTTGGGGAAGATGAGTGATACAGAGCACTTGATGGTAGTGCCCCAGCGCCCGCAACCGTTTCCCGATCGTTGCGGCCACGGCTCCCCCGACACCCGTATCGATCTCGTCAAAAATAAGCACAGGAACATGATCGATGTTGGCAAGAGCCGATTTGAGCGCAAGCATCAATCGTGAGATTTCTCCACCGGACGCCACACGTGACATGGGCTTTAAGGGCTCCCCGGCATTGGCCGCCAAGAGGAATTCTACACGATCAATCCCGTCTGGCCCATAGACATCGTCCTGCTCGTTCTGCGTGACCTGTACCATGAATCGTACCGACCCCATTTTTAACGCCTCGAGTTCCTTCCCAACCAACTTCGTTAAGCGTTTGGCGGCCTCTTTCCGCTTCTGAGAAAGCTTCCGTGCCGTCTCAGACACCTTCCCATGCTGTTGTTGAATGAGACGATCGTAGTCGGCAAGTTGAGCATCAACCTGCGAGAGCCGTTCCTGTTCATTCTTCACCCGGTTATAGGTCTGCAAAACCGCTTCGACGCTCCCACCGTATTTCTTCTTCATCTTCTGAATAACGGCTAGTCGATCCTCAACCGCAACGAGCCGTCCAGGATCCGTGTCCACCCGCTCCACATAGCTGCGGAGAGAATCCGACACTTCCTTTAAGAGCACTTTCGCTTCGGATACGAGACGCGTTGTGGAGTCCATGTCGGGATCAATCTGAGACAGTTCCCCCAACACACGTTCAGCTTGCACAAGATTGGTCAGCACACCGCTCCCATCCCCATGGATTCGCTCCTGAGCGTCAGCCGCGAGTTCGGCCAAACGCCCTGATGATCCCAACCGTAGCCGCTCGGCCTGCAGCGCCTCTTCTTCCCCGACACGACAAGCCCCTTCCTCTAACTCCTGTCGTTGAAATTTTAGGAGATCTTCTTGTTGGGCGCGCTGCTGGACGGCGGTCGCAATCTCCGCACGCGCCTGACGGGAACGGCCCCACTCCTGATGAATGGCTCGATACTGGTCTCGCAACTCAGCCACGTCGCCGAATGCATCAAGAACCTCGAGCTGAGCCACGCTGGACAACAAAGATTGTTGGTCGTGCTGGCCGTGAATATCGATCAGGGTCCCAGCAAACTCCTCGAGCACATGGACAGGCGTCAAGATCCCATTCAGATAGACCCTATTTCTCCCTGATCGAGCAATTATGCGTCGGATCACAAGGTGGGAGTCCTGCGGGCCAAGAATCTCCTGGCTCTGCAATCGATGAAGGAGAGGATGGGAAGATGGGATTTCAAATGATGCTTCGAGCTGGGCCTCATCTTCCCCAAATCGAATTTGTTCGCTCGAGGCCCGACCTCCGACCAGGAGGGCGACGGCATCGATGAGCAGAGACTTACCCGCCCCGGTTTCTCCGGTCAGCACGGTAAACCCTGAGTCGATCGTCAGACTCAGGGTCTCGATAACGGCAAAGTTGGTGATACGCAGCTCAGTGAGCATGGCTGCGGCAAGTTGAACTAGGCAGTCCCCGCATGTTGAACCAACAGTGAGTCGATCATTTCCTTGAATTGTCGTTTCGGCCTCGCACCGACCAGTTTCTCAACCGGTTGGCCGTTCTTAAAAAACAGAATGGTTGGAATGCTCATCACTTGGTAGCGACCCGCCACTTCAGGGTTTTCATCGGTATTGAGCTTACACACTTTGAGTTTTCCGGCATACTCCTTTGCCAATTCGTCGACGATCGGTGCGACCATTTGACATGGACCACACCATACGGCCCAAAAATCGACCATGACAAGTTCAGAGGCCTTCATAACTTCACCATCCCAGGTCGAGTCTTCAACTTTCAAGGCATCACCAGCCACGTGTTCTCCCTCCTTCAGTGTTGAGATCAAACTTACTTTTCAGCGAGAGTATCGTACTCCACCGGTGTTTTTGGTGTCAATTCCAGGTCATCGGCCACGTGCGTTTCCTGCCGAACCCTCTTTCACCTCCGACGCGAGAGGAGGAAGACCATAGGGTCCACCAGGGGCCGCCCAGGGGAGACCACGCTCACCCCACACGAGCGGACTCAACAGTGTCCGCATCATGGCAGTTCCGGCACTGTCGGTCCAACCGATCCCAGTGAGACTCAGCATAGCACTGTACTGTTCTCGATCGGGAAACTTCAAATAATAGAAGCCGACTGACCAACACTTACAGGGATTCTGATAGAGCGCCACTGCATCCAGCTCAGGACTTCGACCATTCTTCACGTCATAATAGGTTTTGGCTCCGAAGGTCCACCCCCATGGAGTTCGAAAGGCGCCGCCCATCGTGACGAACTGAATCTCATTCGTCGGAGCAAAGACTTCATTGAACGAGATCGGATTCCAAATATCTCCCCGCCTGACTCGATTGCCTTCCCGCGTATACCGTTGGCCGATCTCAAAGTACCAATTGGTTCCCTCCTGAAAGCGAAGATCGGTGTTAATCTGACTCACACCAGGCCGATAGGGATCGAAGAAGGCATCAATAGTCAGATACCGGTTGATGGGAGGTCGCAATGCCCACGCCTGCGCGGCCCTTCCGAATATTGGGGCATCCAGCTGTGACATTCCCAGTTGCGGCGGAAGATTATTCCCGATAACGGCCCGCATCCAGATATCCGAAAACTGCTTGCCTTGGATCGGCACGGTGGCCGGCTGAAGCGGCTGGCTCAAGGACCCCAAGAAAGGAAGCATCCCAGGCGTAAAATCCCTGGCTCTCGTTTGCACCTCACCGACGTGATAGCTTTGCGCCACGGTGAGATCGAGCCAATTGAAGGCTGTCTGCTTGCCTTGCTCCAGGACGCGGCTGCGGAGCATGTAGGTCACGAGATTCTTCTTCGGCAGATCATCAACCTGATCAATAATGGCCAACTTGGATTGATTCGTAGACGGCACATACTCGTACATGACCGACGGTTCTACAGTGTGGAGGAGATTTCCACCATCAACGAGTGAAAATCGTCGCGTTAATTTCGACATCGCCTCCACCCCTACCCAAAAGGTCTCACGATGTTCTCCTTCCTCCGACTGAGCCCCCCTCGTGTAGTAAACTTCTCGAAACTTGGCTTGTGGCCGAATCCCCACCAAATGTCCGAGCTGAATGACCTCCGTTTCAATACCCGGAACCACATTTATCCGATTGAGCGTAAAACCTTGGTCTCGGTAAAAATGGACGTGGTTCCCCTCTAGCCCGAATAAGACAGGCGAATGAAACAGCGAGGTATACGGAAGCTGATACCCGGTTTCAGGCAGACGCTGAAACGTATCTTTGCCTCCGGCCTGCAACGGCTGGAGGTAGAGACCCAACAGATAGAGGTTGCCGTAGGGCAACCGTTGAGTCGCCATCAGGTTTGATTCGCTACTCGGCAAGGCACGCAATACGCCTGAATTGCTCAGTTGCTGAAAAAAGTTTGGGTCCGTGACCAAATTCGCGTTGGCCCGGAGCAAGAGGGAATCGGTGATATATTGCGTGTGACTTCCCGTGAGGGTCGCTCGGGCCCTTTCGACATCCCCACTGGTCTCCGTCACTCCAGCCACATTGGGTAAGTGTGTCTGTTGCAGAAGGCTGAGGAACCATTTCCCACGAGATCGCCGATCCAAGACATACCGATATTCGAAATCCGATCCATACCCCAGGTTGCTGTAGTACTTCGGCGAGACCGTCAAATCCTGGCTTGGATTGATGGCCCAGAAAAAACTGCCTTGCATGTGAAATCCGAATCGATTGTCATAGGTGACCGTCGGAATAAGGAATCCGGTCTGCCGCTTCGTCATGGGATAGGAAAAGGTGGGCAATGGAATGGTCGGCACATCCAATACGCAGAACCAGCCTCCTTTAAACGCCAGGGTGTCGCCGACTCCCATATCCAGATCCTTAAAACGAAACCTCCACGCCGGCACTTCTCCATCTTGCGCATCGCAATTCGTAAAACTGCCCTCCTTCGCCCGATAATGATATTCTGAAAACCGCTGCATCAAACGCCCGGAGATGAGCGAATTTGTCGATGGAATGTAAAGTTGTCCGTGTGTCGCCACACCAGCTTCGGTATTGATGTTGATATCCATCCGCTCGGCCGTCACATCGGCCTGTGGATCGGTCAAATGCACATGGCCGACCGCCGTGAGAATACCTGGGAGGGTCTGAATGGTGACATGGTCGGCGGTCAGCTTCATTCGTCCCTGTTGGATCACGACGGATCCAGTGGCGTCATAGACATCTTGGTCCTGGCGATAGTCGATACGCTCTGCCGTAACATCGAGCGGATCGGATCCTGAAGGCGAAGCGCCCCCTCCTATCTGAGCCTCTACAGGTGATCCGAAAATCAGGAAAAGCGGAAAAGATATGACGAGAAGACACCACTGGAAGATCCGTGCAAGAGGATCCTCTGGACTAGCCATGGATCGGTGATAGGCCACAGCCACGGACTGCCGCTTTGACCTCCCCTACCAGCATGAGCGATCCGGCGATACAGATGAGGTCGTGCGAGGCAGCTCTACCTTTGGCGACGGCAAGTGCGTTCATGGGATGGACGGCTTTCCACACAGGGCCCGACCAGGCATCCACGGCGAAGCGAAGTTCATCAACCGTGGCTGACCGCGCCAGACTGGTCTGAGTCAGCACGATCTCAGAGACCACCGGTTGCAGTGGAGCAATAAACCCTCGATGATCCTTATCCCGCATCATGGCCCACACCAAAATAATTCGAGCGGTGGGGTGAGACGACACATAGTCTTTCAGGTACTGCGCCAGCACCGTTGCAGCAGGGGGATTGTGTGCGCCGTCCAATATGACTGTGGGATATTCCTCGATCGATTCCAACCGGCCCTCCCATAGTACCGTCCGCAAGCCTTCCCGCACCGCCGTTTCACTAATCCGGATCCCAGCACGACCCGCAGCCTCTAGGAGCGCTAGTGCGCAGGCGGCGTTGTCCCACTGGTGTCGCCCTGCAAGACCACAGGTCAGATCATCAACCACATACGTTGCACCACGATACATACACCGATCTGAATCCTTTACGTGAATATCAAAATCACGGCCCAGCTGCCGAAGCGGCGCCGACATTTCAGTTGCGATTCGGCGAAGCACCCCCTCCGCGTGAAGATCCATTCGTCCAATCACAATCGGCACATGTGGCTTGATGATTCCCCCTTTTTCAAAGGCGATCGATTTCTCCGTCTGGCCAAGATGCTCTTGATGATCCAATCCGATCGTAGTGATCGCACAGGCAAGTGGCTCCATCACGACGTTCGTGGCGTCGAACCGTCCGCCCAAACCGACCTCGAGTACGGCGACGTCGACCTTGGATTCCGCAAAATGGAGAAAGGCCATGGCCGTCACCATCTCGAAAAAAGTCGGATTGAGGTCATGGCCGAGGATGCTTCGAAGACGTCCTATTAATTCCGAGACCTGTTCCTCCGTGATCATCTCACCATCGACACGAATTCGTTCCCGAAATTCGACGAGATGCGGTGACGTGTAAAGCCCGACGCGCAGGCCCGAGCGTTGCAACACCGCTGCCGCCATGGCAGCAGTTGATCCCTTGCCATTCGTTCCCCCGACATGCAACACCCGGAGTGATCGCTGAGGATTGCCGACCCGCTCCAACAGGAGGCGCATGGTCTCCAACCCCAGCTTGATGCCGTGTTTTTGCAGTCCGTACAGATACTCGATAACGAGGGAATAGCTCATGAACAAATCGGAAGGAAGCCGAGGACTAAAAGTGATTCACGAGCGTGCCGACCGTCTCCTTCAGACGCTTCCGCTCAACGATCATATCGATCATGCCATGTTCGAGAAGAAATTCAGCCCGTTGGAACTGGTCCGGCAGTTGCTGCTTGATCGTTTGCTCGATGACGCGGGGTCCGGCAAACCCGATCAATGCCTTCGGTTCGGCAATAATGACATCTCCTAGCATCGCCACACTAGCTGTGACTCCGCCGAATGTGGGATCGGAGAGGATGGAGATGAACGGTAGTTTGGCTTCCCCCAACTTGGCCACCGCCGACGAGGTCTTGGCCATTTGCATCAGGGATAGAATACCTTCCTGCATTCGGGCTCCCCCAGAAGCGGTGACCAATATCACGGGCAGCTTATGCTCTAAGGCTCGATCGATCGCACGACAGAGCTTTTCGCCCACCACCGACCCCATACTCCCACCCATAAAGCTGAAGTCGAAGACACAGAGTGCCACGCGACGACCATTGACCAGGCCCTCCCCGATCACGAGCGCGTCTTTACGGCCTGTTTTTTCTTGATGGGCCTTGAGTCGCTCTCGATAGGACTTCGTGTCGTGAAAGGTCAAGGGATCCTGCGCTTCTAACTCAACATCCCACTCTTTGAATGTGCCGAGGTCGATCAGCAATCCAATCCGCTCAGTCACTGAGATAGGAAAGTGATATTCGCATTTTGGACATACCTTATTGTTTCGATCGACTTCCTTTCGGTAGACGATCTCGCGACAGTGGTTGCACTTCAGCCACATGCCCTCACTGCCTTTAGACCGGGGCGGCGCACCGGATTCCGTCGGTTTGTCTTTCTTAAACCATGCCATCGTAATCTCTCTTCATCGTGCCTATGCGCGTCGACATCTTGTACACAAGAGGAGCCCCGGCAGGAGCAGGTTCAAGGGAGCACCTGTCATGACACCCCCGCCGCGAATGTCAACTTGACGAGCATCCACACGCCCACCACGATACTGGCGCACCCAGCGAACCCCTGCACGGCCAGAAAAACCCGCTGACTGATCGACCGTGAATACATGATCGGCACGCTGATCGTCATTCCGATGAGCATCATTCCAACGATCGAACCGACACCAAAAATCAGAATAGACAATAGCCCGGCCCCGACGTTTTCTGTCGTCGCAAGAATCATCAACATGAGGGCCGCCGAGCCCGCAAGTCCATGAACCATACCGATGCAAAGCGGGCGAACCGATTGCACCATCCAATGCCGATGTCGATGATCTTGCTGTCGCTGGTGACTGTGGAAGTGAACATGCGGAACACCATCGTCATGGTGATGGCGATGCACATGCCATCGTTCACGGTACAACCGTGCCGCCAATGTTCCTCCGAGGACGACCAGTAGGATGGCCACGCCGGATTCCGCGACACGTTCAAATTCAGGAGGGATACGAATCCCCCAGGCCAGCACAACCGACCCGACGAGTAACAGCGTCAGCGTATGCCCGATGCCCCACCAGAGGCCGACTGCGCCGGATGCAAGGATCGATGGACGTTCGGCCAGTACGGTCGAGACCGCTGCAAGGTGATCGGTATCCAGCGCATGCCGAAGTCCCAGCAGAAAACCGACTCCCAAAAGAGTCACCCATTCAGCCTCCGGCATCATTGTCTAGGACACCCTACTCATCGATGATCCGCTTTCGAATGGTCGATCGTCATGAAGCCATGGCAGATGGAGGCCAATTGTAGCAGATACGGCGAACAGAGTCTCACCCTCCACGAGCATGCATTTCCAGGTGAGGATCTTGCCGAAGCCGATCGATGTCGATGAGCCCACCCGATCGAAGTCCGACCCGTTCTAGGGCTTTCCGGTCCTCGGCACCACGATCCTGTCGAGCTTCCCACACCGATCGAATGAATTCTCGCATTGCCCCTGAGCTTGCGCCCAGACGGAGCGGCTTACGCAAATCCACCCCCGTGGCAGCATAGAGGCACAAATACCACATCCCATCCGCCGTCACCCGACTGCGATCACAGTGCGCGCAAAAGGGCACGGTCGTTGAAGGAATAATCCCAAAGATTGCTCCATCGGGCAAGCGAAATCGCTGTGCCGGGGCTGCGCCACGTTCAGGCAGAGGAATGATCTGGCCGTAGCGTCGGCTCAGGTGATCAAGGATCATGTCTTGCGACAATACCTTATTCATCGTCCACTCGTTCGCTCCTCCCACATCCATATATTCGATGAAGCGAACTTCGGCCTGGTAATGCTTAGCAAATTCGACCAACGCACCAAGTTCATCGTCATTGAACCCACGAATGGCCACGGTGTCGAGTTTCAGCTTGCCGAAGCCGGTCTTCCCGACAGATTCAATCCCCTCAAGGACCCGTGAAAACTCATCCCGTCCGGTCAATTGACGAAAGCGCTCAGGTCTGAGCGTATCGAGGCTGATTGTGACCCGGTCAAGTCCCGCCTCGTAGAGTTCCTGCACAGACTCGGCGAGAAGCACTCCGTTCGTAGTTAATGCCACTTCGGTAATACGCCGATCTTGACGGAGTAATCGCACCAATCGCGCAAGGTCTCGACGCAACAGCGGCTCGCCCCCGGTCAATCTGACCTTGTCAACACCAAGGTCGGCAAAATACCCTGTCAGCGTCGCCATTTCCTCCAGGGTCAGAATATCCTCGCGGGGAAGCCAGACATATTCTGGTTCCGGCATGCAGTAGTTGCAGCGAAGATTGCAGCGATCCGTGACCGATAAGCGAAGGCTGCCGAGCGGCCGCCCGAACATATCGACAACTGCAGACCTCTGGGTCGTAGGATTATCGATCATCTCTAGCCATTGAGACCTCGTGCCATAGGATCAGGGGTGTTCTTCCACCCAGACTTCTCCTTCTGGCGTATGTTCCAGTTTCCAAATCGGCGTGATTTGCTTCAGCTCATCGATCGCCCACTTGCAGGCACGGAACGCGTCAACCCGATGTTCGGCCCCGGTGATGATCAGGACGATATTTTCACCGATGGCGATCTCTCCATATCGATGAATGATCAGCAGCTCCAGGATATCAAAGTCGTTCAGCGCTCGCGCTCGAATCTCGCGCAACTTCTTCTGTGCCATCCCTTCGTAATGTTCGAATGTGATGCTATCGACATCCCGTCCCCGAGAGCGATCACGAGCGATGCCTAAAAATGTAGCGATGCCTCCGATCCGTTTGGATCGACCGCGCACTCGATCAAGTTCTTGGTCGATCGAAAAATTCTCCTGCTGCACACGGACAAATTGATTGTCGTCCGACACAGCATTGATTGAGCTCCCTCCAGCAAAGGGAGGGAGCAGCGCAATCTCGTCCGTGTCATGAATGGCCGTGTCGGCATGAGCAATTTCTTGATTCACAGAGACCAGAACCTTCTTCTTCTGAATGAGTTCGGCGATGTGCGGATGAGAGATGGTGATCTGATCGATCACGTCTTTCACCTGTCGCCCATTCTCAAGCGCGAGAGAAAGAGAGCTTTGATTCCCGGCGAGTGACTTCATCAGTCCGAATAATTTTACTGTGATCACCGTTTCAGACCCTTTGCGTCAACCTATCCTTCTCGAGTGTAGGTCCCCGATTTTCCACCTGACTTCGACAATAAGCACACATCGCTGAAACTCATGCCTCGGTCGACTGATTTACACATGTCATAAATAGTCAGCGCGGCAACCGACGCCGCCGTCATCGCTTCCATTTCTACCCCGGTCGGCCCTGTCGTCTTGGCCGTCGCCGTGATGGCGATCGAACAGCGACCTTGTGGATCAGGCTGCGGATCTTCCGTGAAGGCAATGTCGACGCTGGTCAGCAAAATCGGATGGCACATGGGGATGAGGTCCGGCGCTTTCTTGGCGCCCATCACACCCGCAACCTGGGCCACAGACAGCACATCACCCTTGGCAATCTTGCCTCGCTGGATCTTCTCGAGGGTGTCAGGAAGCAGAAAGACCCTGGCTTGAGCAGTGGCGATGCGTTCGGTCGAGCTCTTCTTACTGACATCGACCATCCGAGCCAGACCAGAGTCATTAAAGTGGGTGAATTCAGCCATTTTGTTCAATGAATCAGTACGTTGCAATCAATTCGTAGCGGGATTATAGGTGCCGCCTCTTGGGAAGGTCAAGGAAGGGATATGTCAACCATCATAGATACAGACCGGGGTGGAAACTCTCTGCATCTTTCAGTAGACTCTCCCGTGCACCATAATGAAGCACAAACTGAGTCTTACCCTTTATCCAGTCGCAAGATGAGAATGCCATGGGATTTTTTAGCAAACTTCTTAATATGCCGTCGTTCAAGGGCGCGACCAATGCGCTCCTCGTTGAGTTGGCCATCCCTGAACTCACCGAAGCACAACGCACCCAATTAAAGGGCCGAGTCGTTGAGCTCTTCACGATCCACGGCGCTTCTGCTGAGACGCCGGACACCGTCCTGGTGGAGCTGAACCAAACGCCTCGCATCTACCAGTTGAACATCTTGGCCCTCGCCATGAAAGATCTCGGTCACCCGGTTCCGCTAAAAAAGGAAAAACTCCAGAAGGTGGAGAATCCGTTCGATCCACGTCACGCAGACGAGCATGCCTTGAGAGCGGTTGCGCGACGCCTCAAGTGGCACTACGGCGTGGACGTATGGATCGCTGAAGAGTCGATCAGTTTTGACTCCTGGTAACCGAGGGAGATCGCTTGACAGACCTCTGATCCCCGGTTATCCTCCAGCGTTCACTACTTTTCTCAGGAGGCACAAGAGATCCGATGCGTATTCCAGCTCTGCGACCGTTGTTCGTGGGAGTCTTGCTCGCTCCCGTTCTCTTCCTCACCGCTCAGGGCCACGCAGCCGACTTCAAGATGGGCGTCTTGGACCCGCAATCGGTGCTGGAAAAGTCCAAGGCAGGCAAGCGGGCACTCGACGGACTCAAGGAATACGTCTCGATCCGACAGAAACTGCTCGCCAAGGACGAAGAAGATCTTCGCAATCAAGAAAAGCAATTCAAGGAACAGGCCTCCAAATGGAGCGATGCGGAAAAGAAGGAGAAGGAGACTCAATTTCGGACAAAGGTTCAGGATTTCCAAAAACGTGCCCAGGACTTCAACCAAGAGCTCCAGAAAAAGCAGAAGGAGCTGGTCGACGAATATATGAAGAAGATCTCCGTGGCGACGCAGACCGTCGCCGAAAAGGGAGGCGTGGCGCTCGTCGTCGACAAGGGAAGCGAGCAGACGGTCAAGATCGTCATCTATAGTAAAGATACGATCGATTTAACCGAGCAGGTCGTGAAGGAGTTCGACCGCACAAACAAGTAAGACCCCCGGTGCCCCCTCCACTACTCCAGCGGGTACCCAGCCTCCCGCCAAGCACGGATGCCTCCTTTCATAGACCGTACGTTGCAATACCCCATCTGCTGTAAGGCGTCTGCTGCGAGCGCTGAGCGAAACCCACCTCCGCAGTAGAGCACGATTGTATCCTGCTTGTTCGGAACCATGGTCTCAATATCGCGCTCAAGAATCCCCTTTCCCAACTGTTTCGCGCCTCGCGCATGATCGACGGCGAATTCGTGATCCTCTCGGATATCCAGAAAATGAAACGGCTCTTCTCGATCAAGACGGGCCTTGACCTCTTCGACACCACACTCCGTAATCCGTTGCTTGGCTTGCTCGACCAATTGCACAAATCCTGGGTTATGCGTCATCGTGCCTCCTCAGAATAACACCCCTTGCGTGCCACACGGACGACGAAACGTCCGGGGAATATCCATGGCAGACTCATCAGAAAATCCAGCCCTCCGCTTGGACAGGCCAAATAACTGTTCGATCATCTCCCAATAGCGTCCTTGGCCAACTTGGCGATGGAAAAATCGGCGTTCAGTGAGACCTCCGCCTCGCACCTCACGGAGTCGGCTCGTAATCTTTCCGATCCGGTCGGGAAAGGCTTCCCCTATCCGCTCCAGAAACACTTGCTCCCCACTGCCCGATAGTCGCAATAAACTAAATGTCGCCGTACAAGCTCCGGCTTGGCGCGCTCTGTCGAGCAAGTCCGGAATCACGTCTTCATTCAAGCCGGGGATGATTGGCGCGATAGAGATACCGGTCGGAATTCCGGCATCGGACAGCGCCTTCATCGTCGAGAATCGTTTTGTAATCGACGGCGTCTGCGGTTCAACTTTCCTGGCCATCTCGTCCGACGCAAAAGGAATACTGAAATAGACCATGAGCCACGCATCACGGTGCAACTGTCTCAGCACATCGAGATCGCGGAGAATCAACGCGCCCTTGGTGATAATCCCAACTGGGTTTCGATATTCGGCACAGACTTGCAAGCAGGCGCGGGTCAATTCATAGTCAGCCTCCATCGGCTGATAGCAGTCGGTATTCCCGGAGAAGACGATCAATTCTCCTTGCCACGCAGGCTGCTCAAACTGCTGTCGAAGCAGACGTGGGGCATTTTCCTTCACCACAAGTTTGCTCTCAAAATCGCTACCAGCTCCGAATCCCCAATACTCATGCGTCGGACGCGCATAACAGTAGGCGCAGGCATGAAAACATCCTCGATAGGGATTCACGCTCCACCGAAACGGTAAATCCGGGCTGTCGTTGCGACTCAGAATCTCTCTCGTGTCATCCGCATACATCATGACTTGGGGTGAGGCAGCCGGTTCTAAGAGCTCGCGATGCCGTGATTCAAATGGATTCGGGGGATTGGCGATCGAACGCATCTTCACCATCCTCTGCTTCGCACCCAATCGGTGTCAATCGGCCAGAGGAGAATCGTCCTGGCGCTTCACCTCTGTAGGCCTTTCATTGACTCTCCAGATTTCAGGTGCTAGATTCCAACCGCTTTTGAGGAGCACTCAGTGTACGATCTCAAGACTCTCCGTGAACATCTCGATCAGGTTCGCACTGCTCTTGGACGGCGGGGACAGGATGTCCCGTGGGATGATCTTCGCAAACTAAGCGATGAGCGACGCACCCATACGATCCAAGTCGAAGAGCTGAGAAGGGAACTCAACAAGGGCTCTGAAGAAGTCGCCCGGCTACGTCGCGCAAAAGAGCCTGCCGACGAGGCGATGGCAGCCATGAAGCGTTTAGGCGATCGCATTAAGGAGTTCGAGGGCCATTTGCGACAGGTCGAAGAGGGGCTCAGCGACCTCGCGCTCCGGATCCCCAATCTTCCCCATGCCTCGGTCCCTGCCGGAAGCGACGCATCAGACAATGTAGAGGTCCGACGATGGGGCTCGATCCCTTCGTTTTCGACGACGCCCAAGCCGCATTGGGAAATCGGTGAAGGTCTTGGAATTTTAGACTTTGATCGAGCTGCAAAGATCGCTGGAGCCCGTTTTTCGGTCATGATGGGAGCCGGGGCTCGGCTCGAACGCGCATTGATCAATTTCATGCTCGATACCCACACGACGCAACATGGGTATCGAGAGGTACTGCCTCCCCTCATGGTCAATCGCTCAGCCATGACCGGAACCGGCCAGTTGCCCAAGTTTGAAGAAGATCTCTTCCGCCTAAAGGATGAGGATTATCTGTTGATTCCCACTGCGGAAGTGCCGGTGACCAATTTGCACCGTGAAGAGATCCTAAACGGAGATAGCCTCCCTCTTCGCTATACCGCCTATACGCCATGCTTTCGCCGCGAAGCAGGGTCGTACGGGAAGGACACGCGAGGCCTCATTCGGCTGCATCAGTTCAACAAGGTCGAACTCGTTTCGTTTACGACGCCGGAGCGATCCTATGAAGAATTGGAGCGGTTGACAGGTCATGCTGAGTCGATTTTACAGAGCCTGAAGCTTCCCTATCGGGTGGTCGCACTGTGCACCGGTGATATGGGCTTTTCCGCCGCCAAGACCTATGACCTTGAGGTGTGGCTCCCATCTCAGCAACAATACCGGGAGATCTCGTCCTGCAGCAACTTTGAGGGGTTCCAAGCCAGACGGGCAGGCATCAAGTACCGAGTACCAGGAGGGAAAAAAGACGCCAAGAGCGAGTTCGTCCACACGCTGAACGGATCGGGCCTAGCCGTCGGAAGAACGCTGGTGGCAATTCTGGAAAACTTTCAGCATTCAGACGGATCAGTCGAAGTTCCCTCTGCTTTGCGGCCATATATGGGAGGCATGGATCGGCTGACGCGGGAGTAGGGCTCCGAGTTGAGGGAGCTTGGGTTTGGAGGGCTGACGGAGCGGCCCAACGTGCCGGCCTTGAAGCCCCGCAGCACTCTCATCTTACGCTCCTGTAAAATCACTCACTCCTGCTAAAATACTGATGAATCGATGTCAGATGGTTCTACCGTTGCTGACCGTCTGTTACCGACTATTTTCGTGCATTTCCTCAGCAAATCCCCCTCGAAATCTTCCTCGCCGGTTTGAGCATTTTCAGGACGTCATTCAGAGCGTCCGGTGAGAGCAATCGATGTCATACGAGCGCCAACCTAGCAGTACCTACTTACACCTAAAAACTATAATTAATTACATTCTGATGTTCTACCATGCTACTGTTTCTACCCCCTAGGAGGCAGCCAATGAAACTGCTTACCGATCTACCGGCTGATGCGTGTCGTGCCTATACCTTCTCTGACTACGTGGTATGGGTCGTGCGTGAAGAGAACGAGGTTCGGTTAACCTTTCAAAACAAATCGGAATACCACGGAGACGACGCCCCATCCGGGGGCTCCATCTGGCTGACCGCTGAGATGGCGAAGAGATTGGGGCATGCGCTGACGCTCTTATCCTCCCCTGATGGAAAGGAGTCGGAGCTTGAGCGGATCAAGATTGTGTACCAGGAGGAGGGTCTACTCTAACTCGCGATTGGGTTTGTGCCCACCATTGCGTTAATCGCGCCTCGCAGCCTTAATACCCTGCCCATTTCTAGCACCCCAGCTCCGATTTGTACCACCTTGCATTGGGCATCTAACTCGTGTACAACCCCGCCTCCGTTAACAGACCCTCACGGAAAGAGTAACCTACAACAAAGGAGTCGCGATGGGAGCCCAGTGGTCCCTGAGTCAGGAAGAAGAAGACCTCGAACGCCAGAAATTGTTTCGCAAGGCGAGAAAGGGGGACGAGAAAGCAGCCCAGGAATTACAAGACATCTATGGCGTGCGCTTATGGGCAGAGCATGAACGGGCAGAGTTGGTGTACGACAATCCCCGCTACTCGGCCAAACGCGGGAAACAGAAGGCGTGAACAACCCACTACCGATGGGCGAGGGATGATCGTGTGGAGAGGGCGCGTGCTGCCATATATATTGGCATTTGATTTTCGCTCGTACTCACGTATCTGTAGGCCCTAGCTTTCTAGGCACGGCGCGATATCTATATCGCCTTGTTGATTATCATACAGGATGGACCTATACAGATGGGCCATCAGTCATACGGGCCGAATCAGAAGGAGCCTGGAGCGATTTCCTAGGCCGGACTGAGACGATTGAGATTGGGTAAGCCGGTGGCCTCGGTGAGGTCACGATCCTAGCGGGGCTAGGAGCCACGCCACCAAACGAAGCGGCCACGGGGCGTACGTCCATAGCGTTTAGCACGCTTATGGAGGTTCCTCGTGGCTTTTCTTTTTCTCTACTCCCCTACAATCCAACAATTCCCTATGCATAGTGCGTCTGGCGCGCGTTTCTGAACGAGTTGCGAAGTATACAGATGATCAATCGACCATCGCACCGGAAACAAGGCGTTGCTTGGGATGCCGGAGACGGGAACTCCTCGAAAAGCGCAAGGTTCGTATGAAGAAGCCGATCACTTGCTCGTTCGCTTAGTGTTGGGACTCTCCTGACAAAACGCAAATGGGTGTTTACCAAGCCCGCTGGAACACCGTATACTGCGCGATCTCATAACTGCTTGTAGGAACAGTATGTTCCGGGTCGAGCAAGCAGAAAATTGAACTAAGATCACTGAAGGTGGTTCATCCGGTCGCCAAGAACTATCTATAAGGGCTCCTGGTCGGGACAAGCAAGGGATGGAGGGGTGACGGAGCGGCCGAACGTGCCGGTCTTGAAAACCGGAGATGGGGTAACTCATCCGCGAGTTCAAATCTCGCCCCCTCCGCCATATTTTCCTTAGCAATTATGGTCTTTTAGCCGGAGCTGTGGATTAAATTCTCTTTTCGCGCTTGCCTGCAGGCGGCTTGGAATTCGACGAGTGCCGCAAGTGTTTTCAATCCCTCTCCTAGATCAGCCCCGCACACAATAGCAGCATAGCGTGAAGACCTCATTCGGAACTTGCCGGCCAGTTACATAAGCACGGTAAAGAAAAACTGAAACCTAATTCAGCGGAAAGTCCGTGGGAACGGGCTTGGCAGTCTCCGACTCTGGGGCCAGGCCACGAACGCTTGCCCGTAATGCCGTTCGCTCAAGTTCACTGCGTTGAGAAGATGCCCAGGCAAGCGCCCATTTTCGTTCTGCTTGCGCAAACTGCATATCGTACGTGATTTCGGTTGTGACCCATGTTTCCACACGATCGGCTGGCGGAGGCACACGTGAATGAAGGGGTTCATTGGCAGACCAGTCCCCCCGCACCCAGCCTCGCGGAGTCAGATGCCACTCAAAATGGACGATATCTTTACTCATAAAGAAGAATTCGACCAAGGGCTTGGCGTTACGCTGCTCCTCCGCTATGCATAACACGCCATGAAGGAGCGTGGTACTAGGAAAACCCATAGTAGTAACGATTTGATCCAGGTTGCTTTTACCATCCACACGTCGACCGTGTTTTGCCGTGACCGACATTCGTTGATTCCCGACCTCATGAAATTTTTTCCTCAGTACGTCTTCGTTCGTGATGGCTAGCACTCCTCTTGACCTGTTTACGTACAGTGTGCCACCCTTCATGAGACTGCTGAATGGCCAACCATTTCCGATATCGTATAGGGCCAAGAGAAAAATCGCATAGGGAATCTTTTGGCTTTCTTCATCACAAACAGGAAGTCACCGGTCATGCAACTCATGCATGGAGGGTTGGAAACTTTGTCGGATTGGGAAAGACCGGATGCTGTGACAATAATCGCTCAATTTGTCATGTTGAAATCCTTCCAACATCCGGGAGGAAGAGGAGAATAAATGGAGAATCACAACACGCTCGCTGAGATGGTCCGTAGTCATCAGCAGGTCCTGCTCTCGGAATGGGTCGACTTACAAATGACCGCCACGACATTGCGTCTCGATCTGATGAAAGAGAGTGAGCTCCGCGATCAATCGAGGGAACTCCTCAGTCACTTCACGAGGGCCCTGGAGAGTGGGACCGACATCACGCATCCTTCCTGGAAGGACACGAAGAATTTCCTCGCCCACGTGGTCAAATCACGCGCGATGCAGGGATTCAGTCAGACGGAAACAGCCACATTTGTTTTTTCGTTGAAGCAACCGTTATTTGGGAAAGTACGAGCAACCCATAAAGATGCGAAGGATGTCTTCGCGGATATATGGCTACTCACCCAATTGCTTGACGGTTTGGGCTTATACACCACTGAACTGTACCAGAAACAACGCGAGGAGGTCATACAGCGTCAGCAGCAGGAGCTGCTGGAATTGTCGACCCCAGTCGTTCAGTTGTACGACAATATCCTGGCGTTGCCGTTGATTGGGACCCTTGATAGTGCGCGCACGCAAATCGTCATGGAGAGTCTCTTGGAGCGGATCGTCGAAACCGGCGCGATGATTGCGATCATCGATATTACGGGAGTCCCGACCGTCGACACCTTGGTGGCGCAGCATCTTCTCAAAACAGTGGCAGCAGCCCGCCTCATGGGCGCCGATTGCATTATCAGTGGGATCCGTCCACAAATTGCACAAACCATTGTCCATCTCGGCGTCGATCTCAGCGACGTCATCACGAAAGCCACGCTCGCGGATGCGTTCATGGTGGCATTGCGTCGAATCGGTGGAAGTGTCGAGACGCCCCGTGTTCTCAAGAAGGACTGAACATGGAACGAATTCCAATTCTGAAGATGGGAAAGTTTTTGCTTGTCACGGTCCAGGTGGACATGCACGATCGCCTTGCCATGACCTTGCAGGATGATCTCACGACTCACATCGTGAAGAACCATGCCCACGGCGTTCTCATCGATATCTCCTCTCTGGAAATCGTCGACTCGTTTATGGGGCGAATGATCGGCAATATTGCCAGCATGGCAAAGGTGTTGGACGCAGAGACGGTTGTAGTGGGAATGCGACCAGCCGTCGCCATTACACTCGTTGAACTGGGATTATCTCTCCCCGGCGTGCGCACGGCGCTCGATGTGGATAAAGGGGTCGCGCTGCTGAAAGAATCCTTAGCTCGAAGGGCTACTGAGCATGGCCACGTTACGGGATGAGACATTTCCGATTCGATCGGCCGATGACATCGTTAAGATCCGACAGATCACCCGCGAAGTCGCCTTAATGCAGGGATTTTCTCTTGTAGATCAGACCAAGATTGTAACCGCATCCAGCGAGCTTGCTCGGAATACGCTCGAACATGGGGGTGGTGGCGATGCTCGTATCGAGGCGCTTCAAGAGGGTACCCGACGAGTCGTCCGATTGACGTTTGTCGATCATGGGCCCGGCATTCCGAACCTTGAGAACGCGTTACGAGATGGTTTCACAACCGGACATGGCATGGGCTTGGGACTGAGCGGTTCAAAACGGCTCGTGAATGATTTTGAAATCCATTCCGAAGTCGGCAAGGGCACGAGGGTGATGATTGCACGATGGAAGTGAGGGGTTCGTGACCACCAACGAGCCAACGGAAGCACAGATTCATCTGACACTCAATGAGTCCAGCCAAGTCGCTGACGCACGCCGGAAAGTATCGGCTCTCGCAGTTCAGGCTGGATTGGATGAAACCCGCGTCGGCGTCTGTGCGCTGATTGCCACTGAGATGGGCACCAACCTGGTGAAGCATGCACAGGATGGAGAACTATTTGTGAAAGACCTGGTGCATGGGTCGATTCGTGGAATTGAACTCATCGCGCTCGACCGTGGGCCGGGCATGGGGAATCTCACTCGAGCCTTGCAAGATGGTCACTCCACAACGGGCAGTAGCGGTACCGGTCTCGGAGCAATCAGGCGGATGGCCTCCGAGTTCGACATTCACTCCGTGCCGGGACGAGGTACGGCCCTGGTAGCGCGCATCTGGGACAGCCAACTCGCCGTGCGTGAGGCTCCCCCATCCATAGCTGGCGTGATCAGCAAAGCCCTGCAGGGCGAGACGGTGTCCGGAGATGATTGGCTCTATACTTCCTCGGGCACCCGAACGGTCTGCGCGATTGCGGACGGATTAGGTCACGGACCTTTGGCAGCGAAGGCTGCCTCCTGTGCGATCGACAGTCTCCGCACCTATGGGGCTGCTCCCCTGGTCGAACAAATGACTCGAGTACATGGAGCACTCCGAGCGACAAGAGGGGCGGCCTTGGGAATCGCGGAGATCCACCACGATCAACGCATCGTAAAATTTACGGGTATCGGCAACATCATGGCCGTGATCATCGAAAACGGGGCGAGCCGACACATGGTCTCTCTGAACGGAATTCTTGGTCATCATCTCGGCAAGGTGACGGAGTTTCACTATCCATGGTCCAATTCCGCGATCTTGGTCATGTGCTCGGATGGCATCAGTACTCGGTGGGACCTGACGTCATATCATGGCTTGATGAGTCGCGACCCGGCTCTGATCGCCGCGGTCCTGTATCGCGACTTCACGCGTGGACGAGATGATGCCACCGTAGTCGTCTATAAACACAGGGCGACGGAACCACTGTCTCCACCATCGTCGGTGGAAGGGCCATCTGAGCCAGTGACGGGCGACAACAAGAATCCTCGTCTGCACTCCTCCATAAGGAGTGCTCAGCCATGAGCCGGTCTATTGTGACTGTCGCGTTGAAGCATGAAGATGATGTCGTAACCGCGAGACAACGAGCGCGGCAGATTGCCCAATTGCTGGGATTTGAACCCCAAGATCAAACGCGTATTGCGACAGCGATATCAGAAATCGCTCGCAATGCGTTCCGATATGCTAAAGACGGAATCGTGGAGTTTGCCCTTGAAGGTCACACGGCGCCCCAGGTCATGCTGATCCGTGTGACCGATAAGGGAGCCGGAATTCATGATCTGAACCGGATTCTCGAAGGCCACTATCAGTCCCGCACTGGAATGGGGCTGGGACTCCTCGGTGCGAAACGACTGATGGATCAACTAGAGATCTCCAGTGAGGCTGGGAAGGGCACCACGGTGCTCATGAAGAAGGTCTTGCCCCGTCGTGCTCCATTGGTCGGGCCCAAAGAGCTCGCGGTCCTGGTCGACCAACTGATCAAGGCGCCGTCTCAGAACGCACAAGACGAACTACGCCAACAGAACCAAGAGCTGCTGCGGGTGTTGGACGAATTGCGAGCGCGGCAAAACGAACTCCTCCACACCAATCAGGAATTGGAAGATACGAATCGAGGAGTCGTCGCACTCTATGCTGAATTAGATGAAAAAGCCGACCATCTTCGCAGAGCCGATCAAATGAAAACCAGGTTTTTGTCCAATATGAGCCATGAATTTCGAACTCCCCTGAGTTCGATCTTGGCGCTGTCATCTTTGTTGTTAGAACGGTCCGATGGCGAGCTGACATCCGAACAAGACAAGCAGGTTCGGTTTATTCGCAAAGCCGCTGATAGTCTCCTCGAACTTGTCAATGACTTGTTGGATATCGCGAAGATTGAAGCCGGGAAGGTGGAAGTACGACCGGTGGAATTCGAAATGAAGATGATGTTCAGCGCGCTCCGCGGGATGCTCAAGCCCTTACTGGCGACCTCCTCCGTGAATTTGGTCTTCGATGAACCCGATCACCTTCCCACATTGTATACCGACGAAGGCAAGGTATCGCAAATCCTCAGAAATTTCATTTCCAATGCCCTGAAGTTCACCGAGCAGGGAGAAATACGGGTCACCGCATCAGTCGATGAAGAGCTGCACGCGATGACGGTCGCGGTGTCCGACACCGGAATCGGAATCAGCGCAGAAGATCAAACACAGATTTTTGAAGAATTTTCTCAAGTCGACAGCCCCCTCCAGCGACGTGTAAAGGGTACCGGCTTAGGGCTTCCGTTATGCAAGAAATTGGCGAGTCTTCTCGGAGGTCACGTTACCGTCGAAAGCCGGATCGGTCAGGGATCAGTCTTCCGGCTCACGATCCCCATCCATGTGAATTCAGCAAGCAACGATGCGATGTTGCCGCTCGCTCCGGAAGATGTGAAACTCGACTCGTCCCGAGTTCCCCTCCTCATCGTTGAAGATCATCCCGAGACTCGATTGGTCTATGAGAAATTTCTCAGAAGCACTCACTATCAAGTGATTTTCACGAGCGGACTACGGGGAGCCCGGCATTGGTTACGGCGCATGAGGCCGGCTGCGATCATTTTGGATATCATGCTGAAAGGCGAAGATAGCTGGCAATGGCTCGCCCAGATGAAAGGCGACGAGGCCACTCGTGATATCCCCATCGTGCTTGTGACGACCGTCGATGATCGGAGTAAAGGGCTCGTGTTGGGAGCCGATGCCTATCATGTCAAGCCCGTGGAACGAGGCGTGCTTCTGGCGACTTTGGATCGATTGGTTTCCCCGTCGAAGCCGGCAGATCTCCCAACAGACAGACAGCGTCTGCCACTGATCCTTATTATCGATGATGATGAGTCGTTTCGGTATATCCTTAAAAAGTGTCTGCCGGACATCCCCTGTACGGTTGTGGAAGCGTCGGACGGGTTGGCAGGCATTCGAATCTCGCAGGAAGTGCGACCCGATCTGATTTTTCTCGATCTCGCCATGCCCGAACGGTCGGGATGGCAATTCATGCAGGATCTAACCGCATCTGAGGAGCTCATCGGAACTCCTATCGTGGTCGTGACCTCACACGCTATTTCTGAAGCAGATCGAATCCATCTCGAGCGGTCATCTCGTGCGCTTATACTGAAAAGTGAGTTGTCAGAATCTATTGTCCGGCGGGTAATTGAAGAGATCGTCCCCAGTTCATTGATGCGCGCACCCGAACATGTGAACATGCCGTTGAGGCAATCATGATGAGTACTGGTCGACATACCATCCTCAATGTCGATGATGACGAAGGCTCCCGTTACGCGAAAACAAAGATTTTTGAGCGCGCCGGTTATCACGTGCTGGAAGCTGGGACCGGAAGCGATGCACTGAAATTGGTGCGCCAGCAACGACCGCATCTGGTGTTATTGGACGTCGGCCTTCCGGATATCAATGGCGTGGAGGTTTGCAGGTTAATCAAGGAGGATGTCACGACGTCGCACATTATGGTCCTGCAAGTGTCCGCGTCGTGCGTGACGCCCAATGACCGGGTACGAGGCCTGACGGGCGGGGCAGATGTCTATTTAACCGAGCCGATCGAGTCAGCTGAACTGCTCGGCGCGGCGAAGGCACTGTTGCGCCTCTATGATCGGGAGGAAGAAACGCGCAATTTGTTAAAGGAGCTGACCGAACGAGAGCGCTTTATCAAGAATCTGATCGATGCGGCCCCCTCTATCGTTTGTCTCTATGATTTGCGGGAGCGCCGAAACGTTTACATGAATGCCACCAACGAGACCATGCTCGGCTATGCGCTGAGGGAGCTCCAGCGGCATGGCCACGATGCTCTGACGCCGCTGGTGCATGCGAATGACTTGCCTCACGTATGGGATCGCCTCGCCTGTCTTCCAGCCATGAGCGATGGAGAGGTCCTGGCGTTCGAGTGCCGCCTTCAGAGTCCTTCCATGGACTGGCGTTGGGTGAACGTGCGCATCGTCATCTTTGTTCGAAATGCGGAAGGGCAACCGACTCAAATTCTCGGCATCGCAGAGGATATTACCGATCGAAAACAGAATGAACAAGCCCGTCTGGAAGGAGAGGCGGAATTGCTGCGTGTCCAGCAACAGTGGGCAGCCGAACTTGAACAGAAGGTATCGGAACGGACTCTCGAATTGATCCATTCCCGTACGAGATTGAGAGCCTTGGCCTCCGAATTGACCTTGACGGAGCAGCGAGAACGCCAACGGCTTGCGACAGACCTCCATGATTACCTTGCCCAGTTATTGGTGTTCGGCCGGCTCAAGCTAGGCCAAGCCAAGCGTGACTCTAAAACTCCGTGGAGCGGGAGTGTACCAGAGGAGCTGGATGAAGTGCTGGCGAAGGCCCTTGCCTATACCCGATCTCTGGTGACGGAATTAAGTCCTCCTGTCCTTCGTGAATTTGGGCTGGCCACGGCATTGGAATGGCTGGCGGGGCACATGAAACGACAGGAATTGACGGTCACCGTGAATTGCGACCTGAAGTCTCGTGTCGTGAGTGAAGATCAGGCAGTGCTCCTGTTTCAGTCAGCCCGGGAGCTGTTGATCAATGTCTTAAAGCACTCAGGAACGTCTCAGGCTTCGGTGTCAGCCTGGATCAACGACAACATGCTTCACCTGTGCGTGGGCGATGATGGAGCAGGATTCGATCCTGCTCATACGCCCCTGAATACTAGCGCCGCGACGTTCGGACTATTTAGTATCCGCGAGCGGATGGAGGATTTAGGCGGACACATGAATATTGCTTCCGCACTGGGGCAAGGGACCACGGTAACATTAATGGTCCCACTTGAACACTCATCGGCCACATCGCCTTCCCCGACTACTCGAAACAATGGGTTCCAGCAAGCATCCAGTGCTCAATCGACCTTGAATCCGACCACAATCAACAGCGCGCAGCGGTCTGTCACGCCACAACACGGCAGAACTTCGATTGCGCGCGTACTTTTGGTGGATGACCATACGCTGCTCCGCCAGGGCCTCAGGTCCGCGTTGGAAGAGTATCAGGATATTGAGGTGGTGGGCGAAGCAAAAGATGGAGAACAGGCCGTGGCTTTTTCAGCATCGCTCCAGCCAGATATTGTCATCATGGACATCAACATGCCTGTGGTGGACGGCATTGAAGCGACGCGTCAACTGAAAAGAGAACTGCCACAGATCTCTGTGATCGGACTGTCCGTTGATAATAATCAGCAGGTGGAGGGCATGATGCTCAGCGCAGGGGCTGTCGCATTTTTAACAAAAGATACCGCTATCGAGCAAATTCACGAAACCGTGGCGAAGGTGTTACAATCGCGCATGTGAGTTGTCCTTGTCTTCCTCGTATCGAGCAGGCCCACCTCACACATTGATTCCACCAAGGTCCTATCCGGCCATAGACCAATAGCTCCCGCGTACGATCAGCACGCTGTTGATACCACCTTAGTGGGGCCTTGCCACCTACCAGGGCAGTAGCCCGAACTCCTATCCCTGTATTACCGTGCAAGGACTGTCTCGCGTCCACCTAGAAAAGGAGGGGGAGATGCCTTCAGCGCTGCTTGCACAAACCATGATCGAGTGCATCCTCTCAAAAACCGATGATGGGTTAATAGGCGAAGGATGCATCTTTGACCTGTCATCCTCCTCCCCCACCATTTCCCAACCGGAAAAGCTCCACACAGGGGACTATGTGATGCTGCGACTGTGGCTACCTGACGACGGCTCGAGCATCTTCGTCGAAGTAGCCGAGGTTCAGTGGGTAAAGAATCATTGGATTAAGGTAGATGTGCTCACTACAACTCCCGACGACCAGGCACGTCTCAGACAATTCGCGTCCGTTGAAGACCCGTCATCGCTATCCTCCCGAAGAAAGAGTGAACAGATCTTGATTCGCGCATGATCGCAACAAGACCTCACCTCACTCGTTTCAGATGACTTGCTACCGGATCTTATCCAGACAGGCCGGTTGAGCTCATACATGGGTGAAGGTCGCTGCCGAGGATGCCCACCCAAGGCAGTACAAGGTCTCTTCCTCCTCCCGAAGAGACCTACCTTCACCCTAATTGACCTCATGCGCCTCAAAACATCGAAAACAAGCCTCCCAGTGGTCAAATAACCCTCCTGATCGCCCCCAACTCTACCGGCGAAACGAGTTTCCCCTCTTTGGCTCATATCGTCGTACCTCCACGGTATGTTCGACTCGCCTCTTTGGTCGTATCCTAACGCCATTCTCACGACATCACCGCGATGTTCGCATGGAGGAACACAATGGCAAAACAGGAAGAGAGTCGAGGGCCTATCCAGCAGGACTTTCCCGGAAAAGCATGTCCCTTCTGTGGAGGGAAATCCTACCAACTCGCCGTGGGATCGATACGACGATTGGACGACTCGATTCTGTTTGTCCGTTGTCGCCGATGCAATCATCCAAGGAGTTTCGATGCCGAGTTTAAGCGCCTCTTGTGGATGAACAGCAAAACCCGAGTCTGGGCGATGTTATTGACCATCTCAGAGACGCTCAGAAGGCCGTTTCACCACTTGCAGGCCTACATGGACCAGCGACAGGAAAAACGGTCTACGCTCCAGATGCTGGCCATTAGCGGCGCCGTGCGCCCGAGCCATGTGGAACTTCGCTTCACGACACCTCTTCTCGCGGTGGAAGGCTCCCACCACTCACACCAAGAAGCGCCCCAGCCACCCACAAATCAGTCTAGTCCTCTCACGCAATTCATGGAGTTCGTGCGTCAACTGGTCATGGATCTGCGTTCACTTCGACCATATGTAGACCGAGGTTTATCATCGCTAGGTGTAGAACTCGGGGTGCAGAGCCACAGCCTTTCGGGTCTGCCATCACCCACCGCCGCAGTCATCGCAGAGCAGAATAGCCATGCCGCCAAGGCTGAGACAGTCAACCAAGAGATCATTGGGGCACGTGCCGCATGTGATCACGAGCTTACGCAGTTGGTAACACAGAGCGTACAGGCCCCGCTGCAGCAGATCGTGGAAGAAGAAAGGAACACGACTCCCCTCCGTGGTGACCAGCATGAGCACCGAAGCCATGTGGCGTTGGTCGATCTGCCCGTCGTGAGTTCACAGAATCATGAATCACCTCAGTCGACCTCAATGATGAGTGGGACCGTGACGGTCCTTCGCCCAAGGATAGTAGACCTCGCTCAACGATTTGAACGCAAGGTCCTCCCGCTGCTCACCCGTCGCCCTCGGGAGGTCGGTCGCATCCCCTCAGGCCCGGATGCGCAGGGGCTAGCCACCGAAGACTTCGATGGAGCGTTGCAAAATCTGTTGGGCGAAGGGGCGCCGCTGCCGGCTAGCTCGATCCAACGGCTCAAGATGTTCTTCCAGCTGGAGTATGACGCGTGGAGGAAACGGGATCTGTCGCACCTCGCAGTCGCCTACTGGTGGGCCGACGGCCTCTATGTCAAGGCAGGCATCGAGAATCACAAGAGCGCACTCCTCACGATCGTGGGCGTCCTCACTACGGGCGAAAAGGTTGTGCTGGCATGTGAGAGTGGTCATCGGGAGAGCAAGGCAAGCTGGCTCAAGCTCCTGCGCGACCTCACACACCGTGGGCTCACATTCCCGCGCCTCACAGTGGCCGACAGCCGCCTCGGCTTGTGGGCAGCCTTGGACGAAATCCATCCCTCCGGTGAGCAGCAAGGATGCTGGAATCGTAAGATCGCCACGGTCCTCAAAACACTCCCGAAGGAGGCTCGGCTGAAGGCGAGGGAGCTGCTGAAGGCGATGGCGTATGCTGAGACGCAAGCCGAATGTGAGCGGCGGCGAGACAGATTCGTGCGGACCTACCGGAAGACGGAGGAAAAAGCGGTCAACGCCCTGCTGCGAGACTGGGAACGAATGATCACGTTCTATAGGTTTCCACAAGACCATTGGCGGTATATCCGCACGACGAACATCGTGGTGTCGCCCTTTAACTCGGTGCAGCTTCGCACAACAGCATCCCGGCACTATAAGCGCGTCGAGGGTGCCAAGGCGATCATGTGGAAAATGCTCCAGGTCGCCGAGAAGTCGTGGCGGAGGCTGCATGCGCCGGAACTCTTACCCTTGGTGTCCGCCAACGCGACATTCAAAGATGGGGTGATGATACAGTCGGAGGGCTTCGCAAAAACCGTGAATCGCCACTCACAGAGGACCGCCGCCTAACCCATCCTGACTTTTCTCCAGGCGGCAACTCCTGTCTCTCGTACGAAAGAACTTCCGTCGGCTCCACAAGCCGATGTTTCTGACCCTCACCGGCTCCGGTGAGGGTCACCAAGGCTGACTCTTCTCTTGTACCCTTCATATGGGCTGATGTAAGATGCGCACGCGTCGGTGATTTCCCGCCCTCTCGACGGTCTCCGCTGTGGATGCGGGGCGACCCTTTGACGCGACCCTGAGGAATAGTGACGTGGAGAGGTGGCCGAGTGGCCGAAGGCAGCGGTTTGCTAAACCGCCGTAGGGACAAAATCTCTACCGAGGGTTCAAATCCCTCCCTCTCCGCCATTCCTTCTAAATCCTCTCGCCGGAAAGTCACACGGCGGCATCCCGTTTCCCTGGATGCTCTACGATTTCTAAGGTAGTTTGTTGTGCGGTCGCGACCAAAACTCTTAGTGTGGTCCTGCTAAATAGAGTATTGTTCCAAGAAGCTGCTTCACTATCTGCCCGGCAAAGCGAAACAGATCTCTGGCACCATCGGCACTCAGGGATAGTGTTAAAGCAATACTGATCAAGTTACTAACAAGAATACCGGTCCAGTCTTTCCGACCTAGACGCGTTGCGGCTTCTTCTAGATAGCTCAGCTGTTTCTCCATCGCCTCTAGCCTGGCACCTGAAACGCCGTGAGTGTGGATGAGATACGACTTGATCTCACCCAGAGCTTTCTTAACCTGAAGTTGTTCGTCTGACCTGAACGGTTGATTGTCCTGATCCGAAGCAAGGCGCATTAGATGCGTATCACCTGAGATGGACGCCCAGAGGTCTGGTTGCTGGATTTCCCTTTTAAGTATGCGCAACCAACCAGTAAAACTCCCTTGAACATTTATCCAAGAAAGGTCACCTACAAACTCTGTGATCCTTTCCTCACCAGGTGAGAAGTTGACTGCGAACTCACCCTGATCGCCGTACCTTATCTCAAAGAAGTAGGCTGTTGAACGATGAATCACCTCGGCCGTCCGTCTCTTACCAGACTCAATGTGACCTTCCCCCAAATCCGTGGACACCTGGTTACGCGACAGCCGTCCTCGCTTCATACTCAGCCGGGGAGTGATAGCCGAGGGTCGAGTGCCGACGCTGCCGATTATAGAACACCTCAATGTACTC
>JBFWZD010000029.1:0-40017 GCA_050185705.1 Nitrospira sp.
TGGGTCAAGCCCAGGCTCAAGGTTTCACGTTCTTCGGCACTCAGGTGTCGGTACGATCTCGTGTGCATGGCACCACCCTAGCCCATCTGGGCTGGTAGTGTTGCACTTAGAATTAGAACTCAAGAGGTGATAAAAGCGGATGTGTGGGATATGTGGGTTCTTTGGTAAAAGCAGCGCAATTTCCAATAGCACATTGGAAAGGATGAACAACGTGCTGATCCGACGCGGACCAGACGAAAGCGGAACTTTTCTAGAGCCTGGTGTCGGCTTGGCCATGAGACGCTTGAGCGTGATCGATTTGGATACGGGGCGCCAGCCGATTCACAATGAGGATGCTACGGTTTGGGTCGTCTTCAACGGAGAGATCTATAACTATCGTGATCTGAGAGCCCTGCTGTCGAAGCGTGGTCATCGATTCTATACTAATTCTGATACAGAAGTAATTGTCCATCTATATGAGGAGTATGGTGACAAGCTTGTCGATCACCTCCGAGGTATGTTTGCCTTCTCTTTGTGGGACAAGCACCGTCGACGTGGACTCATTGCGCGAGACAGGCTCGGGGTCAAACCGCTATTTTATGCACAAGTTGGCGACACGCTGTTGTTTGGCTCTGAACTAAAGGCCATCATCGCATCAGGCATGGTAGATCGGAAACTTGATCATCAAGCACTCGACGCCTTTATCACTTACACATATATTCCGGCACCGCTCACTATCTATAGTGGCGTTCGCAAGCTCGAACCAGGTCACCTGTTGGTATGGGAGTCGGGCAAGGTGCAGAATCAGCGATACTGGGATCTCAAAGTCACCCAGCCTGATTACCGTACCGATAAGGAGGAATGGGTTGAACGTTTTGAGCGAGCGATTGAGGATGCAGTAAGCTCGCACATGGTCAGCGACGTGCCGATCGGGGCATTCTTGTCAGGCGGGATAGATAGCAGCCTCGTTGTCGCATTAATGAGTCGCTATGGGAGCGATCCAATACAGACTTTTACCATGGGCTTTGGTGGAGCGCAAAATCCGCTGCTTGATGAGCGCCCACTAGCCAAACAGGTCGCTGATCGTTACAGCTGCAATTTCCGTGAACACACTGTGCAACCAGACTTCCGTCACATTGTTGGAGAGATTGTTGACGCCTTTGATGAGCCCTTTGCTGACGACTCAGTGATCCCGAGCTATTACGTTTCGCAGTTTACACGGCGTAGCGTCAAAGTAGCCATGTCTGGACTTGGTGGCGACGAACTGTTCGCTGGGTACGCACGATATTCTGGCCTGCTGCTTAGTCGGACCTACTCTGCATTTGTGCCAAGAGTCTTACATAGACGGTTGATCGACCCGCTAGTTCAATATCTGCCTGAACCTGCTCACGGTGGTCACCACATCGATCATGCGAAGAGGTTTTCTTCCGCGGCGCTACTATCACCTGCCGAACGCTACCTTGGCTTTGTGTCGACCCTCCATTCGCGTGAGCGGCATCGCCTCTATGTCGGTGATACGGCTAGGAAGATTGACCTTGAAGCAACTGACCGAATCGTTACAGACCAGTTTGATCGATGTGGTGCTCCAGACGATGTGACCAAGGCATTGTACGTCGATATCAAGATGTACATGCCCGATGATATTCTTGCTCTTTCGGATCGACTGAGTATGTGGCACTCCCTTGAAGTTCGCGTGCCACTCGCCGATCATCGCTTAGTTGAACTAAGTGCTGAGCTTCCTGTCAGATACAAGCTTGATTGGCGTCGGAGGAAAATCCTGTTAAAGCAGATTGCGGCACACTGGTTACCATCCGAAATAATGACGCATCGCAAGCAAGGATTCGAATCCCCGATGGCTGCATGGCTCCGCACGGATTTGGCCAATTACGCGCGAAACATCTTGGGGAAGAATCGCTTGGGAAAGTCTGAACTGTTTGATTGCGACTATGTATCTGCAAAGCTGGAAGAACAGCTTGCTGGCCGCCATAAGAACAACAAGTTGCTCTTTTCACTGATAATGTTTCAGGAATGGTACGAACGGCAGAGTATCTAAGGTCGAACTTATCTTCGGTTGTTGTAGAAGGTTGATTCCCATTTGCGAAACAAGTGTATCCATCAAGGGGTTTAAAGGGGATAGTATTACAGATTTCATTCGCTTTTCGGAGAGCTGCCAAAAATGAGAGGATTATCTGTCGCAAAGGCTAGCTTGCAAGTGTTACGGGATGTTGCCGCACGATTTCCTAGGTCGTGGCAATCTGAGCTTAAGCGCCTTCATTATCGTCACCGCATCCGTCGTGGCACCTTTTGTTCTGATGAACCAGAGTTTTCGATATTGTCTCGATTCGTTACCAATGGAGATTGGGTTGTTGATATCGGTGCAAATGTTGGCTTCTACACAAAGCGCCTCGCTGAACTAGTTGGCTCGGAAGGCCGAGTGCTGGCGTTTGAGCCTGTGCCGGAAACTTTTTTGCTATTGGCTAGTAACACTGCACTATGTGGCTTCACCAATGTAACACTATTCAATACAGCTGTTTCAGAAGGAACTAAGTTGGTGGGAATATCCATACCGGACTATTCAGATACGAGTCAGTTAAATTATTACCAAGCACACGTTACAAGCTTGGCGGACAGCAATTTCCGAATCTTGACCGTCAGCCTAGATTCTATTCAGATTCCGGAAAAGGTTAAACTAATAAAAATTGACGCTGAGGGACACGAACACTCTGTTTTAAGGGGAATGCGGAACACCTTGATCCGCGACAGCCCGATCCTTATTATCGAGGCACCTCATGGCGAAACTAGAGAGCTTCTAGAATCACTGGGATATATCGGTGCGACATTGCCAGGATCACCAAACGTCGTTTTTCATAGCAATGACGTGCGATGGGAGGACTTGATGAAAAGCTGATCCCATGTATCGCTCAAAAAGCGTAATAATCCTCACTTCAGTATGAACCCAAGCTTCCTTACCTTGAAGTCGAAGGGGATAACCCCAAATCTAGATTATTGAACTCTCACGTTGGTCGGTGCAGGAGGTGGTGTAGCCGTGCTTGAACCCGAGCCACCAATGGTCGCATCTGACATTGACCCCGATGCCCCAGTCCCCGCATCCGAGTATATTTCAATGTTATCGAAATAGATGTAGTTCGTAGCGTCATGGGCGTCTTCGAAATTAGATGTCAGATAAAATGGAAGCCATTTCTGTCCACCCATACTCACGTTGTTATCGCGGACCAGTACTTTATCATGCCAAACCTTGATTTTGCCTGTTGCGTGATTAAAGTAATATTCGACTGTGTGCCAGGAATTTGAGAGGCCAGTGTTATCCCCCGCGGCCCCGCCCCAATAAGTAGTTAATGCTGTATTCCCTGCGTTGCCCCGATTGTTCATGCTTGGTCCTGGGAAAGCGGTAGCATAGATGTCTCTATAGGTGGCCTGATTACCATCCCAATAGTAGATACGTAGCAATTTTAAGGAAGAACCATCGGTCCGATTCACATTGTTATCAAGGCGTACTTTGAAGCGATAGAATATTTCGTTCGAATACGGCACTGAATTAATCATTAGTGACTCATATTTGGTAGCACTATTCCACGCCACTGTGCCGTTCCAGTTGCAACGGGCCATCCTAGATCCTGCAAAGGCACCTTTTAAACCATCCGCAGCTGAAGTTGTGACTGTGCATCTATTGCGGTAACTGTCTTGGCTCCACTTACTTGTGGTCCCATCCTCGAAATCATCATAAAAGACTCGACTTGCTGCATAGGATACGTCCAAAAGCGCCACTGGAGACAGTAGAATCACGGTAAAACTCAGACAGATTAATCGCTTAAACTTTCCTGCCGATAGTAATCGTTTCATATGGGCTGTATGCATAATACAAACTCCTTTGCCAGCAACGACAAGAATAAGAAGCAGAGATACACATTAAGCTTATCATTGCTTGTCATGGCAATGACATGAGCAAGATGTGTGCTAGTTACATGCTGGTTTGAAAAATTGTTTGGACGACAGACATCATTGAACATCAACACGTTATGCAACCTCTCGGATGCATCAGCCTCGATCTTGATTTAAACCTGCGTAGCTAATCGTTCTTTCCTTTGTCACCCTCACGTATATTTCAACGGGCCTCCAGGACTTTCAATGCGCCTGGAGGCCCGCTGCTGTTTTTATGGTTCCTTCTGTAACCGCCATCTCCTCTAGTTGTGCGCCAGAGTTCCTCAGAGAGCCTCGTCGTTGAATCATGGGATTGTCTTGCTGACCTCGGTGGAGGTTTGTCCCTCACCAGCGCTATTAGTTGCGGAGACAGCAAAGTAATAGGTTCGCCCACGAGTTAAGCTGTTCACGGTCGATGATGTGACAGTGCCCACGTTAATGGTTCGTGTATATTGGCGGGGATTTTCACCCACATAGATTTTATAGCCAGTGACTGATGCGCCGGTGACTGCATTCCACGTGACCGTTGCAGAGGATGTAGATGTTGTTGGAGGTGGTGATGAGGTAGCAGGCGAGATAATTAACGTCGCCGGAGCTGTATACGTGCACCAGGTGCCCACCTTAATTGTGATCGTTGCGTTGTAAGTCCCAGCGCCTCGCCCGCTCGAGCTAGCAGTGACTGTGAGGTTCTTGCTCGATGTCATGGTTGTGCTAGTCGGAGACACTGTCAGCCAAGAGCCATTATCTGAGGCCGTGAGCGTAGCGGTACTAGAAACGCTTCTGGAGACGGCTATGGTCTGCTTTGGTGGATTTGTGGTTCCCTGAACCGCATAGAACGTCAGCGATTTTGGATTAATGGGAAGGTGGCATGCCAAACCTTCAGATGCGAGCCCAACACAAATGAGCGTTATAACCCCAATTTGTGACAGCCAAGATATGATCGAATGGCTGTTTGCCCGGTGAGATCGAGTAGTTTGCCAAGTGATTGCCATTGAATGCATCATCGGTCTCTCAACCTTTCCTCTAATATACAAGCGTTCTTATTGGTGAGAAGTCCTACTGACCAATTACAGGTGTAGCGATCGCAATCTTACTCTCCATAAGTCCGACGAAATTCGTTGTGCTTTGGACAATAAAGATTCAGCTGTTTGGTTTATGAAGACTAAGCTGATGGCGTTCGCGCTACAATTTCATTTGAACACAGGCTCTCCGATTCGTTCTCGTTGAGTGCACGGATAGCGAAAAAGTATTCGGTGTCTGGTTCGAGCCCGGTGATCGTGGCTGATGAAGCATCAACCGCTTGCTTTTCCCCCTGTGAGCACGAAGGGGATTCCTCTGAGCCCAGCTCCTCTGAGGTCGACTCTTCTGATCCAGATTCCTCTAATGAGCGCTTTCCATAGTAGATGTGGTACCGAGCTGCATCGAAATCAGGAGGAGCATCCCAGGTCACATGTGCGGTGACTCCAGTTAGTGTTGGAGTCATAGTAATGATTGGGTCTTCCTCTCCTCCATCCACATGAGCTAGCCCTGGCGCAGACCCTCCTGCTTCGTCACCTGCACAACCAGGTACTGACATGAGTAAAGGAACGATGAGAATAAGACGACCCATCGAGGTATTTACCTTGCTACGAACAAAACTCATCAAGGTCTCAAACGTCAACATAGTCGAACTCCTAAGATGTATTCATTCAGATAGAACCACTGGCGTCACTAGGCCTGACTCGACTCACAATCACGATAGGCTAGATGTTCACCATCAATTCATATCCCTAGATGAAGTATCACTGAGCAATAGCGATGCCGAGATAAAAATGGCGTAAGATCTTTGTTTATTGAGTATTTATAGGGTGCGTCTAGGGCCTTTAGACTGTAGAGGGTGAAGGCATCACCCTTCACAATGGCCAACGGGGAGCGAGAATTTGCCCAGAGGTCATCATTGGTTTCTGCTAGCGCGGCTCAGGGGATTATACCCAGACAACTAAATTATCCCGGATTCCGCAGTAGAGATGTGTTTAGGGAGAAGCTCCTGGGGGGTGGGGTGACGGCAGGACTGTTGACACTGAGACTTTCGCGGTGTAAACAGCGGGCTGATTTGTCTCATTCGCGTCGCTGAGGTCCCAGTCTTGCCTTGTGCATAGCTGATTCCATGAGGATCCTCGATGGCGTCGAGGGGATATCCAATCTGTCCGGACGGATGCGTGGCTGGGGTGACTTTATTTCCACCTAAGTGATGAAGAACCCCGCCCTTCCAGGCGGGGTCTCCTCACAATTCAAGCTGCGCTTGACCCGTCTCCTGCTCGCCTTGGTGCTGGACATAGTGCCGAATCGTCGCCTCGTTGATCCCCACCGTGGAGGCGAAAAACCCTCGTGCCCAAACTCCGCCACCATCTCCAATACACTTTGCGTACCATGTGCGGGAATTTCTCTTTCAGCTGCCGACTGGTGACACTTTTCAAGGTTTCCACCACCCTTGAAACCGCATATTTCGGTGGAATCACCATGTGCAGATGGACATGGTCCCGGTCCACTCCAATTTCCTCCAGAAACCAATCGGGGTGAAATCCCCGCACGCTGCGGAGGACCTTCTTCAGGTATTCAGCCACTCCGGGCACGAGGATTTTCCGCCGGTACCGCGTCACCCACACCAAATGGTACTGAGTCTTGTACACCACATGCGCCTGTCGATGGAGTTTCATCGATGGCCATCGTAGCACCAGGCGAGCAACAGACGGCGCCCTGCTCACACCCCCACCCTCCCAGGTGGGGAACTCCCGCGTAATTAGATTGAATTTGTTCGACGCCACGGTCGCGCGATTCATCCATTTGCAGAGGAGGAATAAAGTATGGGATTGTTTGGTGCAATTATGGAAAAACTTGGATTCGGTCAGGCTGCGGCGCAAGTGGCGACCCCACCACCGGCGGCAGCTCCCACGGCGGCCCCTGCTGCTCCCACTGCTCCCAAGCCGACGGCAATGTCGTCTGTTGATGTGGTGGGGAAGCTGGAAGGGCTTGCGGCGAAGAATCCACAGAAGCTGAATTGGAAAAGCTCAATTGTGGACTTGATGAAGCTCTTGAATTTGGACAGCAGTCTCACGGCGCGGAAAGAACTCGCGACCGAATTGGGTTGTTCTGCGGACAAGATGGGCGACTCAGCTCAGATGAATATGTGGCTGCACAAGACTGTGTTGCAGAAGTTGGCGGAAAACGGAGGGAATATCCCCAAAGAGCTGTTGTAGTGATAGAACGAGAGCGAGGGAGCGTCAGTTCCCTCGCTCGGTTTCGACCAGAACGGGACGAGAAACGTTCAGCCGTTGCGGCGCTTCAGTGATGACCATAGGGGTATGTTCGAGCTCATCGACGACGGGATGTGAACCCATGTCGATCGACCCCTTGAAGAAGGCCCCTTCTTCCATCGAAAATGACGGAGCCGAGACGTCGCCGAGCAGGATTCCGGACTTGAGGAGTTGAATCTTCCCGGTGGCCGTGACGTTTCCGTGGATCTTACCTCGGTTGACGACGGTTTCGGCGATGATGGAGCCTCGAATCGTCGCATTCTCACCGATCACCAACATGCCTTTGGCATGAATTTCCCCCTCGATCGAGCTGTCGAGTTGAACGGTACTATGAAAATGGACGATGCCTTTGAAGGTGACGTCCTTCCCAAGAACCGTAAAATTTCCACTCTCGCTCTCGTCTTTCTTTTTGTCCCACATGGTGACGATCCTCTGTTAAGCGGGAAATGAGTCAGCTTGCATCTCTATATTTAGGCGATAGAAACAGGTCGCCGGATGCCACGAGCCTGCTCCATAGCTCTATTAACAAAAAGATAAGATACAGCAGGCTAGGTAAAGAATCAAAGGTTGATTTGATGAACATAAGAACGCCTGGATCGAGAGGCCCTATCACGATCTGTCGGATGGAGTATTCGGCGGGGATCACGTATGATCGCGCTGACTGCGATAGACATATCAGAGGAGTGTAAGGAATGGATGTAGATACCTCATCGCGATGGTTAGTGTTGATCGGCTGTGTCAGCGCCGGATTGGGCGTGGCAGCGGGGGCATTCGGCGCGCATATGCTCAAAGACCTCCTGGAGCCGAACATGTTGGCAGTCTATGACACGGCGACACGCTATCAGATGTATCACGCCTTCGGCCTGGTTTTGAGTGGCCTCGTGGTGCGTGTCGGGCGCGATGGTGGAGCCGCCAGAGCAGGATGGTTGTTTCTGGCCGGGACGCTGCTGTTCTGCGGGAGCTTGTATGGTGTGTCGTTGCTGGGGATCCGGTGGCTGGGAGCGGTCACGCCGGTAGGAGGTCTGCTCTTTATCATCGGATGGCTCATCTTGGGTTGGCGCGCCTGGCGCTCCGCAGAATGTTGAAAAAGCCCTCCAGCTTTGTTCTCGCGTTGTTCAGAGACTCAACGTACCGAAGCGTACGCCTCGCCCCTTCGCTCGCTGCGGCCTCGCTGGAGGCCTTTTTGAACATTCTGGCGATACGTTCGCCCGATAGGCTAATTAGACCTTAAACTCGTGTCTAGGGATGGCAGGCTGCTGTTCGCTTGCCGGTAATCGATCCCCAGCCGCCCGTATTGTTCACGAACGATCCTTCGATCTTAGCATCGTCCTTGATGAACAGCAGACTGTCTTCTTGAATGCGCCCGTTGTTCTCCCACCTCAAGTAGATGGCATCTCCCAGCACAATGGTCTCGGCCGGGCTTGCGGCCTGGGCCGATGTCTGTCCGGCCGGCGGGAACATAACGACTGCCTTTTGCTCTCCATGATTCTGATGATTGTGGATCGTCCATTGCCAGGTTCCACAGAGCCGAGCTTGGCCTTTGGCCTGACGAATCCGATCTTTCCATCCGTAGATATCCCACCAGGCTTTCGTCGCCTGCCGACTAGCCTCGAATGCCGTTCGCTGTGCGATCAACAACAGTTTACTGTGCTGTTGGTCCGAAGACATTTCGGACTGTTCAATGGCCTGGTTTTCTTGAGAGAGTCCAAATAAGTCGGAGAGCGATGCGCTCTGGCCTCGTGTACGCAACCATTCCTGCCGGGCTTTAGAAGGCGTAGGAGCTGTTGAGGATTGGCTGGCACCATGGTCAACGGCATCAGCCAGTTGCCACAGGGCTAACGCACCCATCAACCGAAAGACCGACTCCGATAAATCCGTTAATTGAAGTTCTTTGGCGACCTTGCTGGGCAGTCGCTTGGCGCCCAGTGTTCCCGCAGCATCTCGCAAACCCACAGCGGGGCCGACGGTCGACGCGAACAGCGTCATGGCTTTCTCATCAGAATCGATTGCCGCGAGTTGCTCGGCTTGTTGGGCAACCACATCGGCTAACAGCATTGGGGATGTGGGTTCCGCCGCCGACGCAAGTGGAGCGAGGAGGGTCACGAATCCTGCCAGCAGGGTACATCTCGCCATGGGTAGCGGACCGTCTCGGCGAGCTCGAAGGGGTCGTCGGCCATGAACCTCTGGATGAATCGGACGAGGGAGCGGGTGATTGCTTCGCGTCATGTGCCTTGGAAGCAAGACTTCAGAAAGCCGGCAGTTCGTTCCCATGCGAGGGCGGAGCTTTCTGCGTCATATGCGCTCGGTTTCATCTCGTTGCAAAAGGCGTAGGACGCGTCTGGGTAGAGATGAATATCGATTCGCTTGGCATAGTCGGCCGCAGCTTGACGCACTTGTCCGATCTCGTTTTCGGAGATCAAGGGGTCTTTCCCTGCCTGGTGGTACAGCACCGGAGCAAAGAGATCCTTCAGCTGCTCTTTGGAAGAGAGCATCGAGCCGTAATAGGACACGGCTGCGCGCAGGCGCTTCCGCTGACAGGCAAACTTCAGCGCATAGGATCCGCCCATTCCGTACCCAACGACTCCGTGGATATTCTTCTTCGCGATGTTACGTATATTGAGATATTCGCAGCAGGAATTAATATCGGTGAGGACGTCGGCATCATTCTGGCGTTCAAGCAGCGCGGTTGCGACGTCATCGTTGGCCGTCACCATCCCCCCCAACCGGCCGTAGAGATTGGGAAGAACCACCATATAGCCTTCACAGGCGAGCTTGGCTCCCAAGTCTTTCATCTGTCCTGTCAGGCCCCAGCGATCGTGTAAGAGCACCAGCCCTGGATAAGTACCTGAAGTTTGCGGCCAGAAGAGGAGGCAATCGACTTGATGCTCCTTGGGCATCCTTGACTTGAAGTAGGGGTCGACCATCTGATCACTATGGGTGGGGATCGGCACGCCGCTCGGAAAGCGGGCGGTTCCTGTTCCGATCTGGTCCAACCTGAATGGTGCGGGATGTGTCATGATCATGGTTGGAATTTCCTCAGGGACGCAGCCTTGCACTCATTGTGAAGTTACTATATGAAGCGGCTTGCGAGATTGTCAAATTCGCGCCGAGCATGTCTTCCTACGTTCAATAACGCGCAGCGAACGGTGATGAGGTATGGCGTCTGAACGGATCGGAATCGGGTTGATCGGAGTCGGCCGGCATGGGCTGCGCTATGCTCGCCACATCGTACAGGATCTGCCTGACGTGACTCTTCGGGCTGTCTGTCGGCGATATCCGGAGCAGGGGTTTGATCTTCCTGGGACCGCACCGATAGTTTATGGAACGGCGGAGTCGTTAATCGCCGATCCAACTGTGGATGTGGTTATCGTGGTCACTCCTCCGATATTTGCCTCGGATATCTGTCGGCTAGTGGTGGAAGCGCGCAAGCCGCTGTTGATCGAAAAACCGCTGGCCACGATTGCTGCCGACGCATGCGCGATGGTCGCCATGGCTCGCGAGGCCTCTGTTCCACTGATGACCGCGCACACGCTTCGATTTGACCATACGATCCAGCAGATGAAGGCGCTTGGCCCCCGCATCGGGCGGTCCGAACGAATCCATTTGATCAGCCACATTGAGAAACGGCACACAGCCCCCGGCCATGCCGATGGCTATGGCCAGCGAGGGGCGGTGCTGGAAATCGGTGTCCATATGCTCGATCTCGTTCGGTTCATGACGGGTGAAGAGGTCGACGAGGTACGCTGTACGATGGACGTGCGGCCATCTGAATCACCAGAGACTACAGCGGCGATTCATCTCCTCACGTCCGGGGGAACGACGTGCGAGATAGACATTGCGCGAGTGTCAGACGGCCGGATTGGTCGAGCGGAGTGGTGGGGAACCAAGGGACGACTGGAAGCCGATTGGGGAATGTGCCGAGTCAGCTGCCATGACAGTACCGGGAGGCACGAGTTCAACCTGCCGCCTTCACAAACGGTTCGTGCCACACTGAGAGCCTTTTTGGAAGCTGTGAGGAATCGTGCTTCTATGCCTATTACGGGGGAAGATGGATGGCGGGCCGTGGAAATCGCCGAGGCCTGTTACCGGTCGGCAGAGCTTGACGGGGCTCGCGTCTTCCTCGATCGTCGTTCGTGAAGCGAATCAGCCAACAGTTTCGAGTTTCATGTTTCAGGTTTTTTGATTCCTGCAAAGCGTGAAACCTGAAACTCAGGATCGAAGGAACGAACGATGCTTCACGAGATACGTTTGTATCGTTACGCGGCCTAGGGCTCCGCGACAATGTGCGTGTCCGTCTCTTCGATACCCTCGATCGCATGGATCTTCGTGATGACAACATCGGAAAGCGATCGTTCGTCCTGCACACTGATAAACACGAAAATATCAGGACGACCGAAGCAGGAGTGGGCCTGTTCGACGCCAGGAATGCGTTTGAGTGCCCCGACGACGTCCTTGGTCTTGCCTGCTTTGACCTTGATCAGAATGTAAGCACGGGTTGCCATGTGTCCCTCCTTGTAGGTTTCGTCGTTCGTGAAGCGTGAAGTGTATAAATGGAGAACCTTCCTATCGTTGTCGTTGTTTGCGAGATACACGATTCACCGTTCCGCCGTTCCTGGCATCGCCTTTCTGTGATGAGCATACACGTCTTCAAAACTTTTACCTCGTGCCTCAAGTGCCGATCGTCCATTGCGGACGAACTGCATGAATCGCTCAAAATCTTGAACAGATAGGTTGAACTGGCGAAGACCAGCGGTCAGCACCTGTCGTTCGTCAGGAGGGGCGTGCTCCTCCGCGTCCGCCAGCGCCTCCAACATATCGGCGGTCCACCCATCGGAGCGAAATCGCTCCAAGGCGCTGTGTGCATGCTCACCATGTTTCGCGGTGAGGGCACGGCGTGCAAATTCCTGTATCGAAGGATCGGTGCCTTTGGCAAAGACGGATTGGAGCTGGATGACGGACTGAATCACGTGATCGGCTTCTCGTGTTCCTTCAGGTGGAAGAACCTGTGCCTGCTCGAGCGTCGCCAGTACCGCCATAGCTGACCTTACATGAGGCGAGGCGCTCTTTGATCGTTGTGTCTGGATTGCTGCGTTGTCACCAGCCATGGACGAAGAAAGACCGTCAGCCGGGAGAAACAGAAGAGAGCACGCTAGGACCCAGCTCAAGCTCGCAAGAGCCGTCCAAGGAAATCGTGATCGAAACGCAAGAATTATCCGTTCGGTCCGGACCTGCATCTTCATGGGGCGGATTATACAGAGTGGAGGTGGGGGGGTGCCAGTGAGGAAGTCGAGGACAGAGGTTCTATTGAAACCCTTACAGAGACTTCCTATAATGCCCGCAAGTTGGCCGCGGTCCAGAACAGAAAGGCAGTGGGTTCATGCTTGCCAAGGTCAGGAGCGCGGCACTCGTTGGGCTCGATGCGCATCTCGTCGATGTCGAAGTCGATATTTCCGGAGGACTTCCACAGTTCTCGGTCGTCGGGTTACCCGACGCCACCGTTAAGGAGAGTCGAGACCGAGTTCGCTCCGCCCTGAAAAATACGGGCTTTCACTTTCCCGCCAAACGAATCACGGTCAATCTGGCCCCGGCCGGAGTCAAGAAAGAAGGGTCGGGACTTGATCTGGCCATCGCCATCGGTATTCTGGTTGCTGAAGAGGTTATTCCTCAGGCCGCCCTGGACAAGCGCGTGTTGATTGGTGAGCTCTCGTTGGATGGCCGAGTCAAGCCGATTACCGGCGCGCTCTCCTTCGCCCTTGGGTGCCGAACGGGATATGACTTATTGCTGCCGACCGATAATGGTGTTGAAGCCGCATTGGTGCAGGGAGTGAATGTCTACCCGTTGCAGAGCCTTCCAGAAGCGGTCGATTTTCTCAGGGGCATCCATACGATTGTCCAGAGCCAGACGACTGCTAATGCGCTGGAGTCCACGAGGACGGCAGAAGACGAGGACTATAGCGATGTCCGTGGGCAAGACCATGCCAAGCGGGCACTGGAGGTGGCTGCATCCGGCGGACACAATGTGCTGATGGTCGGTCCTCCCGGCTCCGGGAAGACGATGCTGGCGCGCCGACTTCCATCGATTCTTCCGTTGTTGGATTTGGAGGAAGCGATTGAAACGACACGTGTCCACAGCGTGGCCGGACAACTTCCTCCCGAACGTCCGCTCTTGACGGTGCGGCCGTTTCGAGCGCCGCATCACTCGATCTCGGACGCCGGGCTGGTGGGTGGTGGGACGGTTCCCAAACCCGGTGAAGTTTCGCTCGCGCATAACGGGGTGCTGTTTCTGGACGAGTCCCCTGAGTTCAAACGGGGAGTCTTAGAGGGGCTGCGGCAGCCTCTGGAAGACGGCTATGTCGTGTTGACCCGTGCAAGCGGGACCTTGAAGTATCCGGCCAGATTCATGTTGATTGCCGCGATGAATCCTTGTCCTTGCGGATACTATGGAGATAAAACAAGGTCCTGCATTTGTACGGGCACGCAGATTCGCCGGTATCGAGCGAAACTCTCAGGGCCGCTTGTGGATCGGTTGGATATTCACCTCGATGTTCCCCCTGTTCCAGTGCGAGAGCTCCGTACGGAGCTCCCTGCTCCCGAGGGATCGGCTGCGATCAGATCACGTGTGATGGCTGCTCGAGAACGCCAGCGACGGCGATATCGACAGGACGGGATTTATGCGAATGCGCAGTTGAAGCCACGGATGATAAAGCGGTATTGTGGGCTCGATCAGGCCGCTCAAGAATTACTTGAGCATGCGATGGCGCGGCTGCGACTGTCTGCGAGAGCGCATGGGCGGATTCTACGAGTGGCCCGCACCATCGCGGATCTGGCAGATTCTGAACGGATCGACACGAGGCACATCGCAGAAGCGATCCAATACCGCTCATTTGATCGCAATCCCGAGGTGTGAGGGTTTGGTGGCATCGGTGAAAGTCTTTCTCTGGTGGTTTATTGTGGGCGCGACGATGGCCTTGGCGGTCATCATGGTGCAAGGCGGCATCAGGGAAGTGATGCAGGCGCAAGGGTCTGTGTGGGAGTTGAAGCTTGTCGAGCTCCTGACCACCATCATAGGCGGAGGGTTGTTGGGCGGCTGCATCGCGTTGATTCTGGATCGGATCAAGAAATCGTAATTCAAACTATCTCCTTTCCATTTCATCCTATCGTTACGTCAATTATGGATATCGAAGTCGGCTCCAATCTTTATCGGAACTCTAACGGCACCATCGAGATCGAGGGGGTGCCGCAGATTCAATTGGTGCGCCATGCTGCGACCGGCGCGCTGTTGGTCAACTTTGCGCTGTTTGATTCAACGGGCCGGATGCTGGCCAAGGTGGTGGACAGCGCGCTCATGTTCAACGAACGGCGAGCCTACGAGGTGACGAAGACGAATTCTAGTCTTACCATGAAGGAAGTCGGCTCCGGAAAAATTCTCTTAAAAATCGAAGCGAAGGCTCCCGATATGGTGTCCTTCTCGCGAGGGGAGTTTCATACGATCAAAGGCCGCCTGCTGCAGGTATCGTCGACACAATGGCAAATCGACAAGCAGCAGAAGAGTGGCTCTACGCAAGATGCGCAGGGGGGCTCCGTGTCTATTGGGTAGAAGTTCCTTCTTGTGTCACGGTCGAGACCACGACCAGTTGGCCGTTTTTCAGATCAACCGACGCGGTATCGCCATCCCGTAGCTCACCCTTCACGAGCAATCGCGCGATCGGAGTTTCCAATTCTTGCTGGATCAGTCGTTTCAGCGGCCGTGCTCCATAGACCGGATCATAGCCGCGTTCTCCCAGGTGTTGGAGTGCCGCCGGTGTGATCGCGAGCGGAATGCGCCGCTCGGTCAATCGACTCCGCAGACGTTCCAGTTGAATCTCCACGATCTTGACCAAATGTTCCGTACCAAGCGGATGGAACACGACCACTTCGTCCACTCGATTCAGAAATTCCGGCCGAAAATGTTGTCGCAGTTCGCCCATGACGACCGTTCGCACTTGCTCGTGGGAGGCGCCCCGCTGTTGGGCTTCAAGGATCTGGGGACTGCCGATGTTGGAGGTCATGATCAGCACGGTGTTCTTGAAATCCACGGTACGGCCCTGAGAATCGGTCAGCCGACCATCGTCCAGGACTTGTAGCAAGACGTTGAACACGTCGTGATGTGCCTTTTCGATCTCGTCGAATAGGATCACGGAGAAGGGCCGGCGGCGGACTGCTTCAGTGAGTTGGCCACCCTCATCGTAGCCGACATAACCGGGAGGCGCGCCGATCAGCCGCGCGACCGTGTGTTTCTCCATGTACTCGGACATGTCGATTCTGACCAGATTGCCTTCGTCGTCGAAGAGAATAGCGGCCAGTGCCCGAGCCAGTTCAGTCTTGCCGACTCCGGTGGGGCCCAGGAAGAGAAACGAGCCGATGGGACGATTTGGGTCTTTGATCCCGGACCGGGCGCGAAGCACGGCATCGGCAACGGCGCGGACTCCTTCCTCTTGTCCCACGACACGTTGGTGGAGTAATTCATCGAGCTTCAGCAGCTTGTCCGTTTCGCCTTCGAGCAGGCGGGAGACCGGGATACCGGTCCAGCGGCTGACGACAGCAGCGATTTCGTCCTCATCGACTTCTTCTTTTAGCAGCCGGCTCTCGTCCTGTTTCTGACCAAGTCGCTGCTGTTCCAATTCAAGTTCTCGCTCTAATCGAGGGAGTTCTCCATACCGGAGTTCGGCGACGCGATTGAGGTCGTAGGCGCGCTCAGCTTGATCGATCTTAAGTTTGATGTCTTCGATGGCTTCGCGCATCTTGCGGAGACGGGCCACGGATGTTTTTTCCGACTCCCATCTGGTCTTGAGCGCCTGCAAGTCCCGCTGTTTTTCGTTGAGCTCAGTCTCCAACGCGGTCAAGCGGGCCACGCTTCCCTGGTCTTTTTCTTTTTTGAGCGCCTCTCGCTCAATCTCAAGCTGAAGGACCTTGCGCGAGACTTCATCGAGCTCCGCCGGAAGGCTGTCGATCTCGGTCCTGAGGCGGGCCGCCGCTTCGTCGACCAAGTCGATGGCTTTGTCAGGAAGGAACCGATCAGAAATATACCGATGCGAGAGCTTCGCTGCCGCGACCAGGGCACTGTCTTTAATCCGCACGCCGTGATGGACTTCGTAGCGCTCTTTGAGGCCGCGTAAGATCGAAATGGTATTCTCCACGGACGGCTGGTCGACCAACACCGTCTGAAAGCGCCGTTCCAGTGCGGCATCTTTTTCGATATGTTTTCGGTATTCGTCTAGTGTGGTTGCACCGATAAGATGCAACTCACCTCGCGCCAGCATCGGCTTCAGCAGATTGGCCGCATCCATGGCACCTTCTGCCGCTCCCGCCCCGACGACCGTATGCAGCTCATCGATGAACAAGAGAATCTGACCGTGCGAAGATTGAATTTCTTTTAAGACGGCCTTGAGCCGCTCTTCAAATTCACCGCGAAACTTGGCGCCGGCGACCAACGATCCCATATCCAGCGCGAAGAGCTTTTTTTGCTTGAGACTCTCAGGGACATCTCCTTTGACGATCCGGAGTGCCAGTCCTTCCACGATGGCTGTTTTTCCGACTCCCGGCTCTCCGATGAGCACGGGGTTATTCTTGGTCCGACGGGAGAGGATCTGGACGACCCGTCGGATTTCATCGTCACGACCGATGACGGGATCCAGTTTGCCCTGTCCTGCCAGCTGGGTCAGCTCGCGTCCGTACTTCACGAGCGACTGGTAGGTACCTTCGGGGTCTTGACTGGTGACACGTTGATTACCGCGCACTTGCTGGAGGCTCGCTAAGAGACGATCTCTCGTCAGTCCCAGCTTTGTAAAGATGCCTCCTTCTTGGACCATCGCCAGGAGGAGATGTTCGACGCTGAGGAAGTCATCCTTCAACGATTTTTGCTCGTCTTCTGCACGATTCATGACGTGCGCGAGTCGGTTGGCGACATGAAGTTGACCAGGAGCAGCCCCAGAGCCTTGCACTTGCGGCAGCTTTGAGAGGGCCTGTTCGACTGCCTGCCGAACGGCTGGGAGGGCGAGTCCTGCCCCCTCAAGCAGAGCCGGTGTCGTGCCACCCTCTTGTTCCAGCAGGGCCAACAGCGCGTGCTCCACATCGATGCCTTGATGGCTTCTCCGCTGCGCATGGGCGGAGGCAGACTGGAGCGCCTCTTGTAACTTGATGGTCATCCGGTTCATGTCCATGCCATTCACCTACCTCAAATTAGAAGGAACAAGTCTTCTCCTGCATCAAGTGATAATCATCCGGCAGAGTATGTCAACTATGAACAGATTCTCCGCCGCCGACTACGACTAGTTCTTGACCTCTGAAGCGATCCCGACTAGGGTACGGCTCACATGAGCAATCTTGTTTCAGCGACGGTCCATCTGTATCGCCAGGTCCTCTCCGCGACCTGGCGATCATTGATCAAGAGTTGGTTGGTCCTGGTCGCGCTCATTGTGTTCGCCGTGGTGTTTCTCGGAGTGGCCAGAATCGTCGGTCCGTTGGGCCTCGCCGGCGGATTTCTGCTCGGTCTCGTCAATGCGCTCCTCGTCGGCTCAACTCTTCGGTTGATCGAACAATCGTTGAGCGGAGCGAGAAGTCTTCGACTCGCGGATGTAACGGACAGCTTTGGGCACTACTTCTGGGACGTGATCGGCGTTGGATTTGTCCTCTGGTTACCGACGATGCTGCTGGACATGGGTATGCAAGCGAACCCGTACGGTCAATTTATTTCTTCCTCGTTTTTCCTCCTGGTTTTCATTCTGTTGAATCCGGCACCGGAGGTTATCTACCAAGTTCGACACAACTCACCTCTTGACGTCTTTAAGACCTGCTATGAATTTGTATTGGAGCATTGGATCGAGTGGTTCCTTCCGTTTGCCATTCTGATCCTTCCCATCGTGCTTTCTCCCGCCGGCCTTGAAGAGTTCTTTTCGTTGTCCGGTCTGGTGGGGCGGGGAGCCGGCCTAAACTTCTTCCAAATCCTCATGCTGCCGGTGACGGCGATTGGGGGATGGCTGTCGTATGTCGGGATCGGCTCTGAAGGGCAAGGGATTCTCCTTCTCCTTCTGACTCCCCCTCTGGCGATGGCCATCCTACTCTTTCGTGGTCATCTTTTTGCAGCGCTGCATGGTTCTTCAAGACGTCAACGGATGTTCTCGCGCCAGTTTGATGCCAGACGGTAGTCGCTCGATTCACCATATATCTGTTGCCTGCCAGTGGATTATTTTAGGACAGGTGGAGGAATCCAGGACCCGTTGTCCAGCCCAAGACGGCTTGTGACTTGTGGAGTATGGCTGGAATAGTGTATGGTTTGTCCTACACCTGAGTTCAGCCCAGATGTGATCCCGTCCGGATGAGGGGCGGACTCATGCGACTTTCGATTTTTTGGCGGTTGGTTCTGACAGCCCTGGTCATTATTACCGTGATGGGGGGGGTCAACCTCTACGCGCTCTTTCAACTCCGGCAACTCGCGTCGATGAGCTCGGAGATGGCGTCGTATCATTATCCGGCTGTCGAATCGGCGAAGCGACTGTTGAGCTCACTCTTCGCGCAATTAAATAGTGAAAAAAAGTTCATTGCGACGAAGGATCATACATTTTTGACCAACTTGAAGGAAGAGCTGGATGAGTTTCAACGAAGTCTTTTTCTTCTGCGAAGTCAGGAACGCTCCGCACAAGGGTTGAAATTTCTTCAGGACACAGAAGCGGTACTCGCGAAACGGTTGGCCATGTTTCAGGGTGAACTTCAGGGAGTGGGGGGAGGATTTCCCCGCCTAAGTGCGGACTATGAAAGCCGACGCGACACCATGATGGATCAGATGTCGGTCACCTTACAGGACTATATCGATCTCCATGAAGCTCGGATGAGTGTCGAGGTGAGCGAATCGCGAGCCAGTGCCGCTCAAGCAGAAGCGGTCACGGAGCAACTTGTCTTGGTGGCTCTCGTCTTTGGATTGGGGCTTGCTGGGGTCGCCAGCTACACCATTTTGCTTCCATTGCGACAGTTGCAAAGCCATATCAGGAAGATCGGCCAGGGAAATTTGGGGGCTTCGCTCCAGATTAAGGCTCCCGCGGAGTTACGGGAGTTGGTCGATACCGTCAATTGGATGGGTCGAAAACTGCAAGAACTCGATGATATGAAAACCGAGTTCCTCGCGCACGTCTCCCATGAGTTACGAACGCCGATGGCCTCGATTCGGGAAGGTACCCACCTGCTCCTTGATGAAATTCCCGGTCCCTTGGTGCAGGAACAGCGGACGATTCTTCGCATCATGGCTGATAGCAGTCGACGGCTGATCCATCTGATCTCCACGATTTTGGATTTGTCAAAAATGGAAGCCGGAATGATGGAATATCGCATCGTTCCCGTGGATCTCCATCGCATCGGCCAAGTCTCTATCGACAAAGTTCGGTTGCTGGCCGATGCCAAACATGTTCAGCTTGTGCTGGAGAAGATCGGTGATCGAGTTTGGGTCAAGGCTGATGCGGCTCGTCTTGAGCAAGTGTTGGATAATCTTCTGTCGAATGCCCTGAAATTCAGTCCTGAGGGGGGAATCGTCAAAGTTCAGTTGAAACCAGATCCGGAAGCAGGGGTCTTGGAGGTGTCAGTGTCCGACACCGGACCGGGGATCACTCCAGAGGATCTCCCATATATTTTTGAGCGCTTTTATCAAGGTCGCACAAAAGTCAGGCACATGGCAGGGAGCGGATTGGGGCTGGCGTTGGTTAAGAATGTGGTCGAGGCGCACGGTGGAAGAATCTGGATTGAAAGTGAGAAAGGGAAAGGCGCAACTGTACGGTTTATCCTACGGTTGACCACACCGGACAAAGGATAAAGAATTGTGAAACGATCTGTGGGTTCAATGCTAATAGGTCTGATGCCAGCCGTTATCCTACTGACTGGATGCGCGGCTTGGACGACGCCCGTTCCAGTTTCTCGCCCATACTTCATGGCAGCGCCACAGGAACTCAAGAATTTTCAATCACTTGCAAAAGAACAAGAGAATTTGATCGCGAGGTGTATAGGACCAAGTCCATGTGACCACATCTATTTTACTCGTGCCTTACTCGGGCTGTACGAAAGTCGCGAAATTGCTGAAAAATATTTCACTATGGTGATGACTGCGGCGCCGCGGGGAAAATTTGCACCGTCGAGCAGGGCATGGCTTCAATTATTACAACAACCTGCAGATCCAGAACCAAAATCATGGCCCAAAACTGTGTCGACCGCTCCAGCCATCGCGGAGGCACACATATCGTTGGCTGCGACTGCTGATCGTCTGGTGCGGGATTTGCTTGATCGAGAGTTGGCTATTCACCAACTTCGTTCCGTTCAGGGCGACGAATCTGAGACGGTTGAATCGTTGCAGCGCGAGCTTGAGGTGCGAGAGCAGAAGATTGAGTCACTCCAAACGAGAAAAGATGCAACGAAGACACCAGCGGCGCCGGCGACGATTCAGAGTCTCCAAAAACAGGTGGCGGAACGTGACAGGAGGATCGAAGAACTCTCGACCCAGCTTGATGCCTTGAAGCGAATCGATCAGGAGATGCGTGAAAAGGTGCGCCCGATTCGTCCGCCGCTGACGACTGTGCCTGTTCCCAGCCCCGAGACGATGCCGTAACCGTCATTGGAAGGAATGATGATTTTATGGAGAATATGGAAAAGGAAAACATTCTCGTAGTCGACGACGATGAGGGATTGCTGCACCTCTTGAAAGTACGGCTGTCCGCCATGGGATTTTCGGTCACACCATGCTCGACCGGTCAGGAGGCGGTGGGAGCGGCTAAGAAAACCATGTTCAACCTGGCCATTACGGACCTCCGTCTTCGTGGGGAAGATGGATTGGATGTCACGGAAGAGCTGCTGAGAAGTCATCCCGGATTGCCGGTGATCATCCTCACTGCCCATGGCAGCATCCCGAATGCCGTAGAGGCGATGCAGCGAGGGGCCTTCGGCTACCTGACGAAGCCGTTTGACGATAAAGAGTTGAAAGAGACGATCGAAAAGGCGCTCTCGCAACAGCGGATGAGCCAGGAAATTCAACGACTCAAATCATTGGTCAAGGAGCTGTATGGGTTGGAAAATGTCGTGGCGCGCAGTCCGGCGATGCAACTACTCTTCCAACAGATCGCGCAAGTCGCTGATTCGGATGCCACGATCTTATTATTTGGAGAAACCGGCACCGGTAAAGAAGTCATGGCTCGCGTCATTCATGCCAATAGCCGGCGCAGTAAAGGTCCTTTTGTCGCACTCAATTGCGCAGCTATTCCTGAAACGCTGTTCGAGAGTGAGCTGTTCGGTCATGTGAAGGGGGCCTTCACAAGTGCGCATGGCGCAAAGCGGGGATTGTTCCAGATGGCGAACGGCGGGACGCTGTTTCTTGATGAAATCGGCGAAATGCCGTTGTCGATGCAGGTTAAGCTCCTACGCGCCGTCCAAGAACGAGAGGTCCGCGAGGTCGGATCTGAAACGTCGGTGAAAGTGGATGTGCGCATCATCGCGGCGACCAATAAGGATCTGGGTGAAGCCGTCAAGAACGGGACCTTCCGCAACGACCTCTACTATCGCATTTCCGTCGTACCGCTCTTTATTCCACCCCTGCGGGACCGGCGTGACGATATCCCGCTCTTGGCGCAGCATTTCCTCAAGCTCAGTACGAAGCGGGCGAACAAAGAAGTGAAGGGGTTCACCCCGGCTGCGCTGCATCGTCTCATGATCAACCCGTGGCCAGGCAACGTGCGGGAATTGGAAAATGTGGTCGAAAAGGCTGTGGTGATGTCGAGGCAGGAGACGCTGACGCCAGACTTGTTGCCGGCGGTCAGCGTGGCCGCCGAATCGCCGCTGAAGCCGCTCACGGAGGCGAAGGAGGAGTTCGAGCGGACCTACCTGAAAAATGTCCTGCAATTGACCGGTGGGAACATTTCACGCGCTGCCCAGTTTGCCGGCCGGTACCGAGCCGACTTTTATAAAATGCTGCGGAAGTATGGTCTACATCCTTCCACCACGAAGGAGCGATTCGACTCGGATGTGGACGCGCTTGAGAACGAAAGGGATCTCACGGAAGCGGAGCGGTAGTTTGGTCGTCGACGGGTGTTGATGCTCATCGCTTTCGGACTGAGATTTGATCGTGCGCTAGAACAACGGCTTCTTTCCTCCAGCCTTGTGGATGGCGTGTTGAAACGCCTTTGACAGGCTCTCGAGGGCAACCTTGTCACAGACGGGAATGTACGCCTCGCCGTTTTGTTCACTCGGGTTATCCTTGGGAGCATGATGCTCGTAGACGAGGTCATCCAACCGCGTGACGAGCAGCTTTCCGGTCTTGAGGTCGTGCATGGATTTCCCGGGCATGGCGAGCGATGCCACCCATTCGGTGACGCATGCGGCACGGGCGCAGCGTAACCGGATTCCAAAGAGGTTGCTCTCCTGACCATCTCGTTCTACGCCCACGTCAGAGGACAATGCCGTCAAATCAAACTCCTGAATCTTTTCTTCCGGTGCTTGAATCTCAAAGAGTCCCGTCAACTTTCTCCGCTCATTCAGGCGGGTGATGATTCTGAGCGACGACGGAGGCAGCGCCACAGCATCTACCTTTGCCATTCGCTCTCCCTCCCAGACAGATCCGTCTTTTGCGATCATACGTTGCCAGCCACTCCGCATAGTGGCACAGGCTCCCCACGTGTCCGTGATAAACGTCAACGTCTCTTCCTGAGACGGGCCGTCAGGAGCGGGCGTGGAATTCGAGATTGCCTGTGTGGTCGGCAAGATTGCCATGGCGGTCAAGATACAGGCGCCCAGTTTCATCCTGTGCCACGTCCTCATCAATCCACCCTCCTTTCTATATCGAAAGTGAACAGGTTCGCAGGTACATGGAGCGCTTGAAGAGGAAAGAGTGTGGTCTTCAAATCCGCTACGCATTGAGACATCAGCGGAATGTGTGGAGCTGGCGAGAGGAATCGAACCTCCAACCTGCGGTTTACAAAACCGCTGCTCTGCCGATTGAGCTACGCCAGCCTGTTACTGAGGGTACATCTCTACGTTGAGTCGCACAGTATCAATAGGTTCAAGAGCCTGTCAAGAAAACTCCAGCCGCTCAGGCCTGTGTCCAATAGTTGATATGACTTGCTTTGGCTTCCACAGGTTATTATTCTAAGCCCGCGGATAATTTCGTATTCCAAATGGAGAGAGATGGAACAAGTATGAGCCAAGTTCACGTGTTGGTGGTCGATGATGATCCTGCGCTGCGCGAGATCCTCGAGGAATCGCTCGTGCGGGAGGGCTATGCCGTCTCCACTGCGGAGGACGGGGCAGGGGCCATGCAAGCGGTGAAGGACACCGTCGTCCATCTGGTGATCACGGATTATCAATTGCCCGATATTGATGGACTCGACGTCATTGACCGCCTCTCCAAGCTTGACGCGAAAATCATTCCCATTGTGATGACCGGATTCGGCACGATTGAAACGGCTGTGCGCGCCATGAAGTGTGGCGCGTTTGACTTCATCACGAAGCCGTTTGACCTTGGAACTGTCGCGGCAGTGGTGCGGAAAGCCGCGGAGTTTCACCGACTTCGACAGGAAAACCATCTGCTGCGCCGAGCCGTACGTGATCAATACCAATTGGAGCAATTGGTGGGGGTCAGCGAGCCTATGCAGCAGGTGATGGACTTCGTCCGGAAAGTGGCCGACAGCGACAGCACCGTGATGATCCAAGGCGAAAGCGGGACCGGCAAAGAGCTGGTCGCGCGGATGCTCCACTTCAACAGTTTGAGACGAGACCGTCCACTGGTCCCCGTGAATTGCGGCGCCATCCCTGAAAATCTGCTTGAGTCGGAACTCTTTGGTCACGAGAAGGGCGCATTCACGGGGGCCACACACGCGCGCATGGGCCGGTTTGAACTTGCCCATGGAGGCACAATTTTTCTGGACGAAATCGGCGAGATGAGCCTCCCGTTACAAGTGAAGCTTCTTCGCGTATTGCAAGAGCGGGAATTCGAGCGGGTGGGTGGAAACCGGACGATTCACGTCGATGTGCGCATCATTGCCGCGACGAATCAGGATTTGGAGACAATGGTGGAGGAACGGCGCTTTCGCCAGGATCTGTTCTATCGGCTCAATGTGATCCCGATTGTCATTCCCCCGCTGAGAGAACGCCGTAGCGATATCCCGCTCCTGATCGATCACTTTCTGAGTCGGTTTAATCAGAACAAGCATACTCACGTCGTCGGCCTTGAAGATGAGGCGCTTCGTCTGCTGACCGAATACGATTGGCCGGGAAATATACGAGAATTAGAAAACATGATGGAACGTCTGGTTGTTCTCAAGAAACATGGAATGGTGTCTTCCGAAGATCTGCCTCAAAAGATCAGCCGGACCTCGATGGTTCCGGAGTTGAAAGAGCAGTTCATTCGGCTGAGCGAAGATGGCATTCATCTTTCCCGAGAAGTCGAGCAGTATGAGAAACACCTCATTATGGAGGCGTTGAAGAAAGCCAATGGCGTCACGTCCCGTGCCGCCCAACTCCTTCACCTCAATCGAACGACGTTGGTTGAAAAGCTGAAACGTAAAGGTGTTGATCCACGGTCCCAAGTTGAAACTCTTCCACTCTGGCCTCGCGTCTCCAGTCAAAAGATTGACGACCTCGCGACGTAGCCGATGCCAATCCTGACGCGATGGTTCGCGCGGTATCATTGATCCCTTCAAAAAATCATGATTTCCTTAGAATTTTTCCTGGCTGTCTAGGGCATGAGCCTTGCTGATGCCTTCGGGTTGTGTATCGACATCACTTGCGACAAACTCAGCGGATACTCACCCTTGCCGTCTGGATGGCGTGCTTTCCTGTGGCGATCGGTGCGTCTGCTCTTTCCTCTTCTTCAGATTCTACGAAGCCCCATCAAGTTGAAGGCCAGGCACCGGCACCAGCTGCCGCATCGATTCCACAGCTTGCGCACCCTCTTCCCGATGATGGGCCACGAGCCGAAGGTCAGTCCTTGGGGATTGATGGGCTGGCGTGGCAGGAAGGCCAAGCTGCCTACAACAAAGGCGCGTGGATCGAGGCCCAACGCTTCTTTGGAAAGATCGTAAAGGATCATCCTGAAAGCTCGCTCGTGCCATCGGCAAAGGCTTTCTTGGTGGAGTTATCACTTCGGGATCAGGCGTCAGGACAGAACCGTTCCGAGGCGATTCAGGAATACAAGAAACTCCTCCGCGACCATCCGCAGTCCGCCAATGCGAGGAGGGCGGAATGGCGGATTGCGGACTTGTATTTCGAGCAAGGGTGGTTTCAAGAGGCCCAGGCGTTTTATGAGCAAGCCATGGCCCACTCCCTTCATCTTCCGTCGGACGCGAACCGCGCGTTGCTTGGGCTCGGCCATACGTTCCTATCCGCAGGGAAATGGAAAGATGCTGAGCACGCCTTTGTCGATCTGCGCAAGCGAACCGAGGACGATCCATTGCTGCAGGGGGCGACGCTGGGATTGGCGCACGCATTGTTCAAACAGCAACGTTTTTCAGACGCCCAGCCGATGTACGAGCTGAGTTATCGGCGCTGGCCTCATTGGGTCAAGAGTGATCCCGTCGCGCTTCAACAGTACGCTGTCACGGAGGTCAAATTGCGCCATGATGCCTCCGCGCGGGACCTCATGCTGCTGTTCTATAATTTGTATCCACGCCATGATTACGCGCCGATGGCTTTGCTGCACGTGGCTGAAAATCTGCGAAGGGCTGATCAGCGATCGCTTGCCGAGTTCATGTATGCCTTCATCCCGTCGATGTATCCGCAGAGTCAGTTGGACTCCAAGGTCAAGCTACGGCTCGCCACGCTCCTTACCCAGAACCGCGTCTCGGGTGAAGGGGACATCCTAAGCCCTCTCGTTGGCTCGATGGTTCGCAACGTCGCCGCTCCGATTGAAACCAACGCCGCCTATCGAGCGCTGCTGGAGGAGATCGCGCTTCGAGAGGCTGATAATCCAACCGGCAGTGAGGCGCTGTTCCACCTGGGGCAAGAGTATGAAAAGACACAGGACCTGAATCGTGCCATCCAGACGTACAAGGAGATCACCTTTCGCACCGTGCGCGGAGGTGAAGCATGGGCGATAAAAGCCGCCGAGCGCCTATCAGCTATCTTGATCCCATGGATCGAGGCAGCCATCGCGTCGCATGACGATTGGACGGTCATCAATTTGTTTCACCGACACGGGGTCATGGCCGAGCAACGGTACGCTCGCGCTCCGGTGCTGCTGCACATCGCGGAGTCTCACCAGCGCCTTGGGTTTACCACTGAAGCGGTACGCTTGTTTCAGGAGGTGGTCAAAGAGCAGAAAGATTCAGAACTGGTGGAGCCTGCTTTAATTGGGCTTGGCAAACTGTACTTGGATCAGCGGGATCCGGAGGCGGCCAGGAAAGTCCTGGAACGGTATCGGTTTCAGTTTCCCCTCGGAAAATACGAAGGGGAGGCGCTCCGTCTCTTAGTGAGCGCCATGCGCGAGCAACGAGATCTCCAAAGCCTCCTCCACCTCTGCCGAACCTGGCTCGCGCGTCATCCGGCTCATGGCGAGCGCCCGGCCATGTATCTCCAGCTGGCTCGTACGTTGGGCGAATTGGAAAAGCTTGGGGAGTCTGCTCTTGCCTATGAAGAAGGGTTCAAAGCCGGTGCAATCCAATCCACTACGACGATGCTGTCCTACGCCGACACGTTGTCTCGCCTGAATCGACACGAGGCGGCGATTGCCGCCTATCGGTCGGTTTTGGCAACGAAACCGAATGCCAGTCAAGCTGATTGGGCACAGCTCCAAATCGCAAAGCAGTGGACGGCACTGAAACAATACGACCGAGCGACAGTCGCACTCGCTGAACTTAATGTAACCGACGATCAGATGATCAACCGGATCGCGGCCTCACTTAAGAACAGTCTACAAATAGCTCGGCAATCTCATCGGACCGAGGGGCTATGACAAGCGAGATGAGTGGGCAACCGGAGGAGCGAGCGTTGCTTCAGGCCGCATTCAGGAGTTTTGATGAGGCCGCGCACACTCTGCAACAGTCGTATAACGCGTTGACGGCGCGTGTGGAGCAGATGGATGGTGAGCTGGCGTCCAGCAATGAAGCGCTTCGCCGGCAGCTCAGCGAGAACGAGGCGATGCGAGTGCATCTCCACGGCATACTTGAATCATTATCCACGGGAGTGCTGGTGGTCGATGATCATGAGGTCATTACGCGCAGTAATCACGCCGCTTCGATCATGCTCAATGCCACCGATGCGGAGTTGCGTGATCGCGTGGTCTCCGAGGTCCTCATGGAACGGCGGCTGAACGTGAGTGATCGGCCGCAACGGCTCGGACGGGCCGTCGTGTCGATCAGCCAAGTGCCGCTCCAGAAAACTTCCATCAGCGGATCCAGCCACTTGATTCTGATGCAGGATGTCACGCGGATCTATCAACTGGAGGAGCAATTACAGCGCAAAGAGCGATTGGCCGCCATGGGCGAACTGATCGGTCGAATCGCGCACGAAATCAGAAATCCATTGGGGAGTGTTGAGCTCTTTGCGTCGATGCTTCGACGAGATCTCGCGCAGAATTCTCCTGAGAAGCAGTATGCGGGGCAGATATCTGAGGCCGTCCAATCAATGGACCGACTGCTCGCAAATCTGCTGTTGTATACCAGGCCGACGCGGCTGGCTCGGGGCTGGCACCATGCCAAGTCACTGATCAGCGACTCCATCAAGTTGGCTGCCCATGTGATCACCAAAGTACCGGTCGAGATTCGGTTGGACCTTGATCAGGACCTTCCCTCGCTCTGGTGTCATGAAGGGCAACTGAAACAAGTGGTCGTGAATCTCGTCGTCAATGCAGTGCAGGCGATGCCCACCGGTGGTCTCCTGACGGTCAGCCTCGGTAAAGAGCCTTCGCCAACCCTTGGGACGGCAGCCGTCCGACTGACGGTACGTGATACCGGGCTGGGGATTGATCCTGAGCATCGTTCACGCATGTTCGATCCATTCTTTACGACGAAGGATGAGGGAACAGGTCTCGGTTTGGCAATCGTCCACTCGATCGTTGAAGCCCACCAAGGGCGGATTGATGTCGAGAGCACGGTCGGCCAAGGCACGACATTCGCGATTGTCCTGCCCTACCCGTCGGAGACTTCGGCCACAAGCGAGAATCGGACGGTGGAGTGGAACGGGAGTGACTGTGGCGAGGGCGAGCCTGTGGACTGCAGTCGGATGTAATGGAGGATTGGCCCCATGAGTGAACGCGAGAAGAACGGCTCTCTTCTGGATACGAGCGAGGAAAGCGAACGTATTCTGATCGTTGATGACGATCCATCGATGCGAACAGCCCTGATGGAGACGGTGAAGCGACTTGGGTATGCGGTTCAAGGCGCGGTCGATGGAAACGATGCCATGGAGCGCATCGCCCGATTCCGCCCCTGGCTTGTTCTGACTGATCTCAGAATGCCTCGGCTGAGCGGTCTCGACTTGATCAAAGAGATCAGGGCGCGTGCGCCACAGGTCACGATCGTCCTGATGACGGCTTATGGAACGATCGAAACTGCCGTGGAAGCCATGAAGCTTGGTGCGAGCGAATTCCTCCTGAAGCCATTCTCTATGGATGTTCTGGAGCGCATGATCGTGAGCCTCAGGGCGGGACGAGAAGAAGGGCTCCCTCCAGGTCCATCCGTTCAGTCGACCGAAAGCCGCGCTATCTTAACCCAAGACCCCGGTATGATCAGGCTCTTGAGCACGATCGAGGGAGTCGCGGCGAGCCAGGCAACTGTTTTGATTCATGGGGAGAGCGGTACCGGGAAAGAGCTCCTGGCTCGATTTATCCATACGAGAAGTCCGAGGGCGCATCGGCCGTTTATCGCGGTCAATTGTGCGGCACTGCCGGAAGGCTTGTTGGAGAGTGAACTGTTCGGGCACGAACGTGGTGCCTTCACCGGCGCCTTGATCAGAAAAATCGGCAAGTTTGAAATGGCGCATACGGGGACCTTGCTGTTGGATGAAATCAGCGAGATGAATCTCCCCCTTCAAGCGAAGCTGTTGCGGGTGCTCCAAGAGCGTGAGGTAGATCGGATCGGAGGGCGTGATCCGGTGCCGGTCAATATCCGCGTGATCGCTACGACGAATCGACCGCTCTATCGAGAGGTCGAAGCGGGCCGTTTTCGGGAAGACCTGTATTATCGATTGAACGTATTTCCCATTACCGTTCCACCGCTCCGTGAACGCACACTCGATATTCCATTGCTCGCCAGGCATTTTGCGGCGCAATCCGCGTTGCGGAACGGTCGTCCCACGCCGATTGTCTCGGAATCCGCCGTGACCCATCTGCAGCGGTTGGCATGGAAGGGGAACGTACGAGAACTGGAAAATGTGATGGAACGGGCGGTGCTCTTGGCGGGGGATGGACCGATTCTACCTGAACATTGTCCCGGCGAGCTGTATGACGGACCAGGCGGCCCGCCGCTTCGTTCTCAACAACCGGTCAACGGGTCGTTGTGGGAAATGGAACGGGAATTGATTTTTAAGACCCTCGCTCGTGTGAACGATAATCGCACGCATGCCGCGAAAGAACTGGGAATCAGCATTCGCACGTTGCGGAACAAATTGCGCGAGTATCGCGAAAGCGAGAGACCCTTGACCATTCCGGCACCATGAAGGAGGCAAGAATTGCCGATCGGCAAGTGTGAGCCAGGCAATTTCTGTAATCGGATAGGGCATCATCTGAGGTATGGCTCGGATAGCGAGTACGGGCCGGATGAGAGTTTCAACTCTAATGGACTGCACGGCACTATGGTTGCAGAGAGTTAAGGATAGCGTACTGCCGTCCCGGAGAAAGGGCCAAAGCTATGACGATCTTTGACCGAACAATGGGGCTGCTACAGCGCACGCTTGATCTCCGCAGTGCGCGGCAACGGGTGATCGCGTCGAATTTAGCCAATGAAGAAACACCGGGTTATCGCGCCTCAGAATTGACGTTTATGGACCAACTGCAGTCGGCGCAAAAAGGGCGTCTTCCGATCGCGCTGGCTGCGACGCAATCTCGGCATTTCGGTGTGCGCGGGCCGCAGGGGATTCAAGCCGTGACGGGGAAACTCAACGAAGTGCCGGCAGGTGATCTCCCTCTCGATGCCAATTCCGTCAACCTTGAGCTGGAGATGGCCAAGTTATCTGAGAACGCGATGCAGTACAACGCTGCGGCCACGATATTGGCCGCCAAGTTCAGAGGGTTGCTGAGCGCGATACGAGATGCGCGATAGCGAATAGTTGTTTCAGCATGGACTGGCTGTTGACGGTTCGATAGGTCTAGGAGGTGTTGTTATGGAGATGTCTGACAGTTTGGCAGTCTCGGTGTCCGGGTTGGATGCCCAGCGGCGACGGCTCAATGTCATCGCCAGCAATCTGGCGAACGCGCAGTCGACGAAAACCCCCAATGGCGGGCCCTACAAACGCCGGGATGTCGTCTTCCGCTCAACGGCGGTTCCCAGTTCGTTTCAGCGGACCTTCCGCCAAGTCGCGTTTGGGCCATCGGCTCGTGCGCTTGAAGGCGTCTCTGTGGCGCGAGTGGTGGAAGATTCTAAGCCAGGACAACTGATCTATGACCCCCATCACCCGGATGCGAATCCCAAAGGGTTTGTCCGTCTCCCCAATGTCAATGTCATGGAAGAGATGGTGAACATGATCGGCGCATCACGGGCCTATGAAGCGAACGTACAAGCGATCAACGCGACACGCGCCATGTGGAATAAGGCGCTTGAGATCGGGAGGTAGCGATGAGTCAGATTCATGGCGTGACATCCGGGATCGCTCCCATCATCGATGTGGCTCAGATTGGGTCGTCCGGAGGAGGCGCGACCGCAGGAACATCCGGGTTCATGGACTCGCTCAAGTCGGCCATCGGGAAGGTCAATGATGCTGAACTGGAAGCCGGTCGAGCCGTCGATGCCCTCATGACCGGTGAAACACAGGATATCCACCGCACGATGGTCGCGTTGCAGCAGGCGGATGTGTCGTTTCAACTGATGATGCAGATCAGAAACAAGCTGGTGTCGGCGTACGAAGAAATTCAACGAATGCAGGTGTGAGTCTATGGAAAGCATGAAGGTACGAGGCCGGTATGCTGTCTAAGTTCAGTCTTAATCAACGGATGATCATTCTCGTCGCGTTGGCGGGATCTGTCGCGGGCCTTATTGCCCTGACGCTGTGGACCCAGCAGCCAGACATGCAGGTGCTCTTCACGAACCTCGGCAGTGAAGATGCGGCGGCCATCATCGATAAGCTCAAAGAGACAAAGGTGCCGTATGAAACCACCGGTGGTGGGGCGACCGTGCTGGTGCCGAGCGAACAGGTCCATGATTTGCGGCTCCAACTGGCCTCGCAAGGGCTTCCACACGGAGGCGGGGTGGGATTTGAAATTTTTGACCGGACCTCGATCGGCATGTCGGAATTCGTCCAAAAGCTCAACTATCGCCGGGCATTGCAGGGGGAGTTGGCGAGGACGATCGCACAAATGCCGGAGGTGGAACGAGCTCGTGTGCATTTGGCGATCCCAGAACGTCGACTGTTTGCAAGCGAACAAGAGAAGGCGCGCGGGTCCGTCATCCTTTCAATGCGCAATGGGCAACAGCTGAGTCAGACGCAAGTCCAGGGAGTCATTCACCTTGTCTCAAGCAGTGTCGAAGGGCTCCAAGCTCGGGATGTGACGGTCGTGGACGGGCATGGTCGTATGTTGTCGGCGACGGCGACGGATGAAACGTCGGGGTTAACCAACGCACAGCTGGATTATCAACGCAGTATCGAAAAAGATGTGGAGACGCGCATCCAGTCGATGCTCGAGCGGATCGTCGGCCTGAATAAGGCGGTGGTGCGGGTGTCCAGCCTCGTCGATTTTCGAAAGGTTGAAACGACAGAAGAGCGCTATGACCCGAACAGCCAAGTTGTCAGAAGTGAACAGCGCGGGCAAGAAAAAGCCAGTGGCTCCAACGACGTCGGTGGAGGGGTGCCGGGTGTGCAGTCTAACGTCCCACCGGGGACGGACCAGGAACCTACGCAAACCAGTTCCAACAACAGCCAAACGAAAAATGAGACCGTGAACTACGAGATCAGCCGAACAGTCTCTAAAATCGTGGAACCTGTCGGTGTCATCAAACAATTGTCTGTGGCCGTGCTTGTCGACGGGATCTATGAACCCGCTCAAGCAAGCCAGGGAGACGCTACAGACGCCTCGGCCGCGGCACGGAAGTATACGCCCCGTTCGGAAGAGGACTTAAAACGAATCGAAGACATCGTCAAAAAAGCGATGGGATTCTCCGCTGAGCGTCAGGATCAAGTGCAAGTCGTCAATGTGCAATTTGGGGACGGACCAGATGCGCCACAAGGCATGGTGGCGGAAGCGGCGACGGAAGGTCGTACCGCGTGGCTTCCCTATCTGCGTTATGGAGTGGGCATTCTCCTCTTCGCCGTGATTCTGTTGTTCGTCGTTCGTCCGTTGCTGGCCATGTTGGGATCGACCACCGAACCAGTGCAAACGGAGGCGTCGGTGTCCGCCCTTCCGGGTAGTACCGGTATGGGACCAGCGGCATTGTCACACATGCCTGACCGAGCACAGATTATCGACATGGCTCGTAAGAATCCTGACACGGCGGCGGTCGTCGTGAAACAGTGGCTGAAGAATCCGACGTGACACAGACATGGCGTGGACTCTGACGGGCGAACAGAACGCGGCGAATCTTCTTCGAGCCAGTGGTCGTGACACAGTGGCTCACGTATCTGATATGACGCAGACATGGCAAAGACTCTGACGGGCGAACAGAAAGCAGCCATCCTTCTTCGAGCCATCGGTGAGGAGGCGGCCGCTCAAGTCATGAAACAACTTGATCCAAAGGAAATCAAGAAGCTGGGGAGTTTCATGAGCGGAACGGCGCAGATTTCTCGTGACGAAGAAGAAGCGGTGATTTCCGACTTCCAAACGGCAAGTGCGACGGGAGGCATTCAGTTTCAGGGAAAGGAATTCATCAAGACGGTGCTGACCAAGGCGCTCGGCCCCGACAAGGCCGCGCGGATTATCGATTCCATGACGCAGAAAAGTTATCCCGGCCTCGAAGCGTTGAAATGGGTCGATGTGAAAACGCTGACACAAATGCTGAAGGTGGAACACGCACAAACCGTCGCGGTCGTTCTGGCGCATTTGGAGACCGACCAGGCCGGACAAGTGTTGACAGCCTTGCCGGAGGAGATGCGCGGTGATGTGGCCTTGCGGCTTGCCACTATGGAAGAGGTGCAACCGGACGTTCTCGAAGAACTGAGCGAATCCCTGCAGGAAACCTTGTTGACGGGAAAGGACGCGAGCGCGCACAACGTGGGAGGGGCCGAGGTCATCGCCAATATCCTGATGCGAATGGATAAGGCGAACGAAGGCGGCATCATGACCAGAATCTCTGAAAAAAGCCAAATCCTCGCCGACAATATTCGAGCGCTGATGTTCGTGTTTGACGATATCGTGAAGGTCGATGACCGTGGGATGCAAGAGTTGATGAAAGAGATCAGCAAGGATGACTTGCCGGTTGCGCTACGCGGCGCCAATCCAGATGTGAAAGACAAATTCTTCAAGAACATGTCGAGTCGGGCTGCTGAGATGTTGAAGGATGATATGGAGACCAGAGGTCCGGTCAAGATTTCAGATGTCGAAAAAGCTCAGCAGAATATCCTCAAGGTCTGCCGAAAGCTAGAAGAGGAGGGTAGGATCGCGATCGCCGGCGTCGGAGAGGAGATGCTGTAGTGAATCATGCGGCGATCACCGCGGAGACATTTCGCGAACAGGAATTGAGCCGACTGCAGGGCACGATCCTCATTGTCGATGATGAAAAAGGGATTCGCGATCTTTTTATCGAGCTCCTTCGATCGGAACGAGTACCGGTGCGGGTCGCCGAATCCGGGAGAGAGGCGATCGCAATGGTCAAAGAGATGGCCCCCTCGCTCTTGATTACCGATGTGCTCTTGCCGGATCACGACGGGATTGCAGTACTTGAGGAAGCTCAGAGGATTGATGCTCGAATCATCGGTGTGGTGATGACGGGAGCCGCGACGGTCGAATTGGCGGTGCGCGCGATGAAGGCCGGAGCCATCGACTTTTTGATGAAACCGTTCCGGTCCGAGCTCCTACTCGCTACAGTGCGGCGATCGCTGGAACTCCATCGCCTGCGCGATGAAAACACGGTGTTGAAGCATGCGGCTGTCCAGTCCGGTGCCGTGCGGCTGCACAGCCCTCAGTTGCAGACGTTCGGGGAAGAAGGCGAAGCGACGGGAGATGCTGCCGTCCGGTCTGAATACGAACGTGGCCTGGCGGATGGACGACGGCAGGCTGAAGAAGAGCGTCGGCACGATCGAGTCGTCTTGGCCGATGCCGCGAGGAAATTTGATGACGCTCGATCCAAGCTACAACGGACGGTTGAGGATGAGGTGATCACCTTGTCTCTGCAGATCGTCTCGAAAATACTTCATGAGGCAGCAGAATCAAGCCGAGAACAAATTGTCATACAAGCGAAAGACGCGTTAGGTTCGGTTCGAGAATCGGGTGCCGTCGTGATACAGGCGCACCCACTTGATGCAGCCGTTCTTGAGACGGTTCGGGCTGAATTGGAAGGACAATCACATACCGCACCCACGTGTACCATTGAACCGGTGGCCTCATTGCCAAGGGGAAGCTGTCTCGTGCGCACCAGCACCCGGTTGGTGGATGCATCTCTTGATACGCAGTTGTTCCGGTTGGGCGACGCCTTGAGGAATAGGGTGTGTCGTGAGTCTTAGCGATGTTCTTGAAGATGTCGGCCCAATCGAAATTGCTGGGAAGGTCACGCAAGCGGTTGGAATTGTTGTGGAGGGGTATGGGCCGATGACGACGGTCGGCGAGCTTTGTCGAATAACTCGGGAAGTGGGCGATGGACCGATCACTGCGGAGGTAGTGGGATTCCGTGAGGATCGGGTGTTGCTGATGCCGCTGGGACAGATGCAGGGTATTGGGCCAGGGAGTCGAATTACCATGACCGGCCACGTGGCCAACCTGGCGGTCGGACCTGGGTTATTGGGTCGTGTTCTCGATGGATGTGGGACTCCCATCGACGGCAAGGGAATGCCCGAAACGACTGCCAGGTACCCGCTGCATGCTGAGGCTCCGAATCCGTTGCAACGGGCGCGCATCCAGGCCCCGCTCGACCTCGGTGTGCGTGCCATCAATGGATTTCTGACCTGTGGCCGAGGCCAAAAAATGGGGATCTTCTCCGGGTCAGGCGTGGGCAAGAGTGTCTTGTTGGGGATGATCAGCCGCTATACACAAGCGGATGTAAACGTCATCGCCCTGATCGGGGAGCGAGGTCGCGAGCTCAACGAGTTCTTGGAGCGTGATCTCGGGCCAGAGGCACTTGCGCGTTCTGTCGTGGTTGTGGCGACCTCCGATCAGGCTCCGCTCGTGCGGCTCCGAGCTGCCTTGGTGGCGACGACCATTGCCGAGTATTTTCGCGATGCGGGGAAGCAGGTCTTGTTGCTGATGGATTCATTGACCCGATTAGCCTACAGCCAGAGAGAAGTGGGCCTTGCGATCGGCGAGCCTCCGACGACGAAAGGCTATACCCCCTCTGTATTCGCGTTCTTACCGAAGCTGCTGGAGCGTGTGGGGACGGGGCCAGGACCGGGCACCATCACCGGATTGTATACGGTGCTCGTGGATGGAGATGATCTGAATGATCCGATCGCCGATACCGTGCGGTCGATCCTAGACGGCCACATTGTCCTGTCTCGTGCCTTGGCGGCGCGCAACCATTTCCCTGCGATTGATCTCCTCCAAAGCACCAGTCGTGTCATGCGGGACATTGTCGGCCGATCTCACTACGAGGCCGCACGGCGGCTTCTGGAATTAGTCGCTCGGTATCGTGAGTCTGAGGACCTGGTGTTGCTCGGTGCGTACAAGCCGGGGGTGAATGCGACGCTCGATCGTGCGGTGGATGCCCAGGACGGGATCAACGAATTTTTGCGCCAGAATATCGAGCAGGAGGCCAACTTTGCGTCATCGGTGCAGCAGCTTGAGGCGCTCGCGCAGCCCAAGGCATGAGTCTGAATTCGTTACGGAAGCTCCATCGGCAGCGCGTCGAAGCACTCACGATGGAATTGGCTCAGATTGCTCAGGCGCTTGTGCTGCACGAAGCGCGGCAGCGTGGGATTGAAACAGAGATGCACACCGAAGCCGAACAGTATCGGGCACACACGAAACGAGGCCTCAGCATCGAGGAGTTGGTGGAATGGCAGACGCGTATGGACTCGCAGGAGGCTGCCTTGCGTCGGGTACGGTTCGACATCGAACAGGCCACTTTGGCCTGGACTAATACCAACAGGCTGCTTGTCGAAGCGAACCAGGAACGCAAGGTACTTGATCGTGTACTTGAAAGGCGTGAGGCCATGAAACGCGCCGGCGTAACTCGTCAGGAACAGCAGGCCACGGATGAAGCGGCGAGTCGCCGCATGTGGTCCCGATGAAAGCCTCGTCCATGATCTCGTCTTCAATCGACCAGAAAGCCAAACGGGGTTCTTTTGTCGGCGACGGACGTTCCCGCTCAATGCCGAAATCGATCTATCGTCCATACCTTTTACGATTGGTCGGAGGACTTCTCCTGTCAACCATCCTGTTCTGGGTGATGGTGCAATTGGGACAAGCTTCTTCTGAGCCAAAACCGAAGGCACCCACGATGCCAGCCACAACGTCGACGCAGCAAGTAGGGGGGGCCGATCTGCATGGAGAACACAACCTTGTCGGGGAACAGGGTGATGCCAAGTTACTCGCTCCCCCCGTGAGTCAGGGGCCGGCCATCGATACTCCGCGCGAAGTGTTGGAGATGTTGGACCAGCGTAAGCGAGATTTAGACCGACGCGAAGAGGCCATTCGTCAAAACGAAGAACGGCTCATGATCGTTCGGAGCCAAATCGAGGAACTGTTGGAGCAGAACGAAGCGGTGGAGAAGAAGATTCAGAGCGCCCAGGCAAAAAAAGAAGACCGTGCTTCGATCCAACAGACCAAAGCCCAGATGGACAAAGAACGAGTGGCGCAAGAAGAGCGGACACGGTTGGCGAAGATGTATGAATCTATGCCGTCCGAAGATGCCGCTGCTCGGTTGGAGCGTATGCCGGATCGAAGGGCGCTTGAAATCCTTCGCCTGGTCAAATCTAAGACCGCCGGGGCAATCCTCTCCCAAGTTAAGGCGGATCGAGCCGCAAAGCTTACCGAACAGTTGTTGGCCCAGATGCCGTAGAAGAATTCATAGACCGTCAGATCAGCCGGCAAGCGACATCCGATACACAAGAAGGAAGTGGTTGCTCTAGAAAATCCGCATGCGCGTGGATGAAGGATTGTGAGATATCTCGGAGGGCCACCTGTCTCAGGCCATCGTGATCGAGTTCTTGTAGAACGATACCGCCCATCCCACCTGTGTGCCGGCCAATAGCTTCAAGCTCTGTACGCTCAAAACCCAGAAGGGAACGAACCCCCTCTATCAAGACTTCACCTATACATTTACCGCCGACGGCAATGTGGATCTGATCACCGATCCGCTCAACGGCAATCAAGACTTCGGCTATGATGCCCTCGATCGGCTCACCAGTGCCATCTACCCGTTGGACACGTTCACCTATACCTACAACCAGATCGGCAATATCCTGACGAACACGTGGCTCGTAGCGAGCACCTTTACCTATCTGACCAGCGGCGCAGGGGTGGTCCGGCCCCATGCCGTCCAAACCGCCGGTCCTTATTCGTACAGCTACGATAACAATGGCAACCAAACGGGCATCACGAGTACGCTCGGTGATTATAGCTCCAGTACCACGTTTAACGTCGACAATCGCATGGCGAGTGCGGTGATGACGTTTGGCACGACCACGGTCAATACCACCTTCGTCTATGACGGCGAGGGCGGTCGGGTCAAGAAGATCGATGGGACGACGACGCGCTACATCAGCAAGCTCTATGAATGCGACACGACGGGGAGCACCACCAGTTGCAGCCGGTTCATCTGGGCCGGTGACACGCGCGTGGCCACAGTCGCGGTCACGAGCGGCACCGTGCACTACTGGCACGGAGACCACCTGGGCAGCTCCAGCGTGATCACGGATAGCACCGGGGCGAAGGTGCAGGCGCTCACCTATTATCCCTATGGCGATATCCTGACGAACCAGAGTTTCACGACGCCAGCGGTCAATGTGCCCTACAAGTTCACGGGGAAGGAACTCGATTTCAGCAGCAATCTCTATTTCTATGAACCCGGTACTATCACCCCGTCTTCGGCCGGTTTATCTCGCCGGATACCATCGTGCCGGATCTGTATGATCCTCAGGAGCTGAACCGCTATACGTATGCGCGGGGAATAATCCGCTCAAATACACGGACCCGTCAGGACATATTAAAATTGGCAAGTTTTTTAAGCGCGCGTTTGGAGATGTTGGAACAACATTAGTTGGTGTCGCAGTCGGTGGTTTCACCGGTTACTGGACCTGTGCAGCGGCAATTATGTCTCAGTCCGAGTCCGGGAGATATGCTCTGTCAGGAGCTGTCTTGGCAACAACCACGGTCGCCACCTTCTGGTGCGGAGGGTGCGGAGGCTGGGCAGCTGGTGCGGCAATTGGTGCATGGACTGGAGCTGCTGTCGGAGGCTATAGCGCCCATGCAAATGGCGGAGACCTGAGTAGTGGTATTCTTTTTGGCAGTAGCATTGGGGCGATTACAGGAGGGATTACGGGAGGAGTCGGAAATGCTTATGAATTGACAGGAGCGGCTTTCCACACCTTGTCGTATTCAGAGAAGATTCTAGTAGCAGCAGGCGTTGGAGGTATGTATGGGGCTTCCAGTGGAGCCGCGCAGGGGTTTGCCGGCGGAAAGGGAACAGTTCTTGATATCTTCAAAAATGCAGGAATTGGGTTTGGCATTGGAGCGGCCACTGCTGGGGGTCTTCAAGCCGTTGCTCCACCACTCTCTGCGTCGGCTACGAAAATAGGGAATATAAATCTTGCTACTTCTGAGGGTGGAAACTACACTTTGAAAAACTTATATCATCCCATAGGGAAGATTGGAAACATTCATGCTTCGTTGCCAAACCGGCTTGATCCACTTGCGATTAATATAGGACAGTTCTTGGATTCCAATCGTGCCCTCATCCTTGGTGGTGGCGCCGCCGCACTGGGAACTAGTGCGGCCTTTAATTATGAGCAAGTGCTTCCATTCGTGCAGGAAAAGTGTTCCGTTGCTTCACCCTGCACACCGGTCAAAAGAGAATTTTGAATGAGACAACGGTAGGGCACATTGTTTTGAGAACTACGGGTGGTTTTGTGAGTAGCATGCGAATCATTCTTCTTACATTAGTGCTGTTGCTCCAGGCCGCATGTGCCATTAAGAGCTACAGTCCGCCACTGTCGGCTAATACCCCACCTGTTCCGGCAAGTGAAAGGCTCGGAACGTTGTCCTTTACCTACCTTACAAACGAAAGAGAAGGATCAAACCCCCTGCCACAGAAACCTGAGGCTGTCCGCAAGATCTTGGAACAGCACTCCGGATACCCGGCTATCAAAGGTTTATCTGATCCTCCAACCGAGGGGCCACACGTCAATGTCACTGTAACCTACGGGCCACCGCCATCGGCATGGGTTTATATAGTGACCCTCCCCTGATTTCATAGACACCTCCATAAGTGGGAGAATCATGGAATTGGAGGTCAGCATGGCAATCACAACGCGACGTCAATTTACCGACGCATTCAAATCCGAAGCTGTTCGCCTCACG
>JBFWZD010000030.1:0-39831 GCA_050185705.1 Nitrospira sp.
CGAATACATCGAGGTGTTCTACAATCGACAGCGCCGTCACTCGACTCTCGGCTATGACTCCCCAGCCGAGTACGAAGCCAGGTCTGCGGTGGCTTAACTAGGTGTCCACGGAATTAGGGGAAGGTCAAAGTCAATTAACTCACAGGCTAATTTGTTTCGATCTAACTCTCTTAGTAGGCCGATTACGGCATTCAGATTAAGAGGGCTGATATACTGGACATGCTCTCTCAGGGAATTCTCAAATTTTGTGACGAGCTCCTCTTCGGTGCCATTAAAGGTGAAAAACAGATTCCATGCTTCACGAAATTCCTCTATGGACTTAGTGGCGATTATCTGTTGATTGAGTTTTTGCGCCTCCTTCCGCACTAGCTCTTCATCAACAAACCCGTTCTCAATCAGGGAGCTGAGTGCCACATCCAGTGCATCGGTAGCTTTGAAGTTATACTCTTGCAAAATCGCATCCCAGCCTAGCTGTTGTTCCGTCTTTTTCCCGCCCAAGTGGTAACCAAAGGTAGTGACGTATTCATACGGTGGGATTCTTGGATCCTGCTTATGGGAATAGTAACACCAGCCAAACAATGCCAGTGTTTGCAAAGATGCGCGTGTAATCTGTGGGTCACATTCCCGTAGCAGTGGAACCGCGATACAAGCTGCTTTCTGAATGCGTTTCAGAATTCTGATGTTCGAAATATGCAATGCTTTAGTAAATGTACCAAGTTGAGCATCGATGCTATCTGCCTTATCGAAGGCAATGTCAGCGGCTTCTGTCGGGGTTGGCGAAAATTTCACTTCCATATCGACAACTTTTTCCCTGAAGAGTGGATAGGCTTCTTTGCCATCATTGGTTAAATTGGCATCGCTAAATATCAGAGCTACTTTGCAGTTACGTTCCTCTTTTAAGAAAGAAATCAGCCCCAGCACGTCTTTCATTAAAAGCTGGTCGCCCTTTCGTTCCACGTCGTCGATACAAATCAACATATCCTTCACTAAGTGAAATGTAGATGAATGTAACAGTGCAAATATTCCCTCGGGCAAGACGTAACCGAATTTGCCTAAAATGCTGGATATAATTTTTGAGCTGGCATCTCCATATCTCGGCAGACGTTTCTTAAGTTCTCCCATGAGAAGCCATTTCCGATTTCAGACCTACGCTCATAGGTTTCAAAAATGGTCGCCTTCAACTGGTCAACGCTCGTAATACCGAACAAAGATACATAGCAATAGTTCTCGCGGCAGAAATTTGGTTCACCTTTGGCTTGTTTTATTGCTTCCTTCCAGAAATATGTCTTTCCAACACCCCAATCGCCCTTGATGGAAAGAACTTCTGGCGAGCCATTTAATAGAAAATTGCGGATAACTTTTTTGGTTTTTTCTACGGACATATGCCCTCCATACTAGGTACCGTTTCCTCGAACAGATTCATGGAGCAGGACGCAAGATATGAAAGCATTAAAAGGTAAAACCCGCAAGGCGTGGAGCCTTGCAGGTGATGTTGCGTGAGTATTTGGTTAGGCATCGAGAGGTTGTTGCCTCGCCTGTGTGAGATATTTGACAGCGATGACGTGGCATTTTGTATCCAGCTCAATCCTCAGGGTTCGGATGCTGAGGGAACGGACGGCCAGCAGGTTGGAACCGCAACCGGTAATAGGATCTAACACTAACCCACATAGTGGGCTTAAGGTGGTAATCAGCGCGGAAGGGTATGCGGCTGCCCTGCTGGCTTACGGCAGGACACGGATCAGGAGGGTTAGGTCTTGCAATCCAAGATTACCAGACATGATATCGTGCTGGAAAGAACATGCTTGGCTGCGGATAGTTTATGACCGATGGCTACAATCTCCACCGTTTTCTCACCGCCCAAGAGCTCGTCTACGACACTGTCCTCGCTGAGCTCCGAGCCGGAAGAAAGTCCAGTCACTGGATCTGGTTTATCTTTCCGCAGATCGCCGGTCTTGGTCGCAGCAGCATGGCACAGCAATTTGCCATCGCCTCACTCGATGAAGCCACTGCCTACCTGCAACACCCAGTCTTAGGTCAGAGACTTCGAGAATGTACCCAACTGGTTCTGAACGTGGAGAGGCGCAGCGCTGACGAGATCTTCCCCTACCCGGACAACCTGAAATTCCGGTCCTGTATGACCTTGTTCATGACCACCACCACCGACAACACTCTCTTCAACGACGCCCTGCTCAAATACTTCGACGGCAACCCAGACCAACTGACGATGAACGTCTTGGCCCGAAACAACATGCCACGGCGCTAGGAAGCATGCGCACTCCCCCGCCCGCCACATTCACACCCATTTCTCGCGAACGTCGCTAGGAGGCTTTGGCGGGTTTGTGATGCAACTCAGCCTGGACGCGTTCGAGCACGAAGAGCTTGAGCAGTGTCTGATACGGGACGTCGCGTTTATTTGCGATCGTCTTGAGTTGATCCAAGAGGGATTTCGGCAGACGAAGCGAGATCGTCTCGGTGGACGGCTTCAACCGGGGAAATACCATCTGACGACTCTTGGCATAGTCGACATACTCCGTTGAGTCGTGTGACGCCCAAAATTCAGCTTCCTGTTTCTCACTCTTGAACGTCGGTCTTTTTTTGAGTTTGGTCACGATACGTCCTCCGCTCCTTGGGACTCATATCTCTGGCTGAAATAATGCGGATACGCCGCCGACGGATGGTGAAGACGATAAACAAGCGGCGTCCGGCATCAGTCTGTCCCAGCACGTAATATCGAGGTTCCACCGTAGAATGGGCGAGAACCCTTCTGGATTCACCCAAGACACCTTTTGCTAATTTGGTCATCAAACTACGAATTGGTATTGTATGCTCATGGGTAGGGATGAGTCATGTCTGATGGTGGCAAGTGATGGGCATGAGGGAATACTGACGGTGTTCATGTTTGTTTCACTTGCCTGTATCTGATGGGAGGAGTAGTGCCCCATGAGTCTGCTTGCTGATCTCCGTGCCGGCATTCATGGTCTGCAGTTCACGCCTCCATCTTCGTGGCAACTCGACGCTGATGAGGATACGTTTGCCTCTTTTCGCGATGCCACGCATCGGGTCGATTGGTATCTGGAGTTTTCACCACTGATCGTGGATCTCTCGATCAGACACGATACGGTGTTACGAGAGGATCTTCGTCGCGACACGATCACCGTCTTTGAGTCTTACTTTGAGATGGCGAAAACCGAGTCTCCCGTTCCCCCTGTGGAGCAGGGCGCAGAAATCGATGCTGTCACGCGAGAGACTATGCACAATCTCCTCTCGTTACCACGGACCAAGCGAGATCCTAACTGGTCTCCAGTCGTTTCCATTGAACGAGCGACGATCAGTGATGTTCCAGTACTGGTGGTGATCCATCGACTGACCTACGGCGCCGGAGATGAATTGATCATCGGACGGATTGTGATCTCGCTTGAACAGGGGACAGTCTATCTTAGCGCACTTCGGCGAGCCAATATGACCGGGGTGCGGGAGAGCGTTCTCGTGATTACCCGTCAACAGCCGGGAGAGGATGGTGACTCTGGACTATCTGAGATTTCTCAGGCCATGATCGATGATCCCACGCTTGATCAAAAGTTCCCAGATCATCCCTTGAGCGCGATCCGGCGAGCCCTGCATTGGGCTCTGACCACACCACTCAACCTGAGTATCCGGACTCCACTTTCCCTCGAACCAGAAACACCGATGACTCTCCCACGGTCTGGATGTTCCATCATTCCTCCACCTCGGTTTCGTGTCTGTCCAGCGATGGCAGCAAAGATGGATTCGTCACTCACCCCATTTATCCGTGCGACCGTCCCACAGGGGGGATCCTATAGTTTTGATGTGTGGCGTGTGCCTTCTCTGTCCATCAAGGGGCGGCAGGCTACACAGCAATTGCGTCGTATCGCCGAAGAGCATATGAGTGGATGGGGACGCGACGGAGACCCAGCGGTTGAGTTGGAATGGGTAGTGTATTCAATACGTGACGGTCTGCCAGGGGTAAGCACCTATGTCAGTTTCCATGTAAATGGCCAGAGAAATCACGCAGTGGCGAATTGGTTTGTCGATCATGACGGGACGGTCTTTCGTGTCTGCATGGCTGGTTCTATTTCCCGTTCGCGTGAAGAGCTCACCACAGCTGTGAACGACAGCACGGGAACTTGGCAGCGACTTCCTGAAGACGTGAGACCTCGCTCACCGTGGTGGAATCTGTTCGCTTCATAACCGGTTCAGTGGATGTGGCTACTAGCAGTGGTAGGACACGCTCGTCTTGGCATGATGGGCGTGATACGTCATTTCGAAATCAAAGGCTGTACTCGTAAAGGAAGACCCGTCAGGTCTTGCAATGCATACTTGGCCGCTAATGCTTTATGGACGACGCTTATAACCTCCACCGCTTCCTCGCCGCCCAAGAGCCCGTCTATGACACAGTCCTCGCCGAACTCCGCGCCGGGAGAAAGTCCAGCCACTGGATCTGGTTTATCTTTCCGCAAATCGCCGGGCTTGGTCACGGTAGTATGGCACAGCAGTTTGCTATTGGTTCCCTCGATGAGGCCAAGCGCTATCTGCAACACCCGGTCTTAGGCCCGCGGCTTAGAGCCCGTACCCAGCTTGTTCTGAATGTAGAGGGTCGCACCGTTGAAGAGATCTTCGGCTATCCCGACAATCTGAAATTCCGATCCTGCATGACCTTGTTTCTGACCGCTGCCACCGACAACAGCATCTTCAAAGCCGCCCTGCTCAAATACTTCGACGGCCAGCCAGACCAAATGACGCTCGATATCCTGACACAGCAATGGTCCTAGCGAATGAGTGGCACTCTGGCCCCGTGGCATTTCCCTGCTCCGTCCTTGACACCCCTCTCCCCCATCAGTACTTTTCGCCGCCAATGACTGTGCCTCTGCCTATCCATTAAGACCTGTCATTCACCCACCAACGCCCGCTCCCTTCCCACGCTCGGGAAAAACCATTTGCACGTCCCCTAAGCTCGGTGGTAACATAATTGTTACCATAACTATGGCGGAGATACGCGTACTTGAATATCTCGACCTGCAGTCCCGCTCACCTTTCGCCGTATGGTTCGAAGGGCTCAATGCCGTCGCCTCGGCCAAAGTTGCTGCAGCCATCTATCAACTAGCGGCAGGGAATTGGTCGAACGTGAAGGGGGTTGGGGCTGGAGTCTTTGAGCGAAAGATCGATGCAGGGCCAGGCTATCGGATCTATTTCGGCAAGGACGGTGATCGCCTCGTGATCCTGCTGGGTGGCAGCACAAAGCAACGCCAGCAGCAGGCTATCGAGACGGCAAGAGAGCGCTGGGCCGACTATCGCCGCCGAACCACCACCAAGAAGATGTAACACAGAACGGAGCAACCTATGGCACTCACAAGGGAGTTTAGAAACACGATCGCGGCGCGTGTGGAACGGAACCCGCGCTTTCGGGAAGCACTTTTTACTGAGGCGCTCAATGCCTATTTCACAGGCGACACCGCCGTAGGCAAAGCAATCCTCCGAGATCTCGTCAATGCCACTGTCGGGTTTGAAGAGCTGGCCCTGGCGATCAAGAAGCCAAGCAAGAGCTTGCATCGAATGTTGGCTCCGCGTGGAAACCCCAGCACAGACAACTTCTTCAGCATCGTAAACGCGCTTCAGAAAAAGGCGCACGTCAGATTACGCGTGACGGCAAAGGCCAGCTAAGAGAATACCGGTCAGACTCACATGGCCAACGGCCTATCCAGTCGATTTGGAGTTGCCATCATGGGTGGGAGAGAACCGCAGCCATTTTGTTGGGTCTGGGGTCAGGCTTTTATATCTTGACCGACATACCCGATGCTTATGGCCAAGGTTGCCCAACTCACAATCGAGTTCGAACAAGAGGAGGATGGCCGCTGGATCGGCGCGGCCCCGTCACTCCCTAGCGAGATGGCCTATGGGCACACGAAAGGTGCTGCGCTTGCGGCTGTCGAAGCCTTGGCTCTTCATGCAATGGCCGATCGCCTCGAACATGACGAGGCGGTGCCTGAGGCGCCGCTGAACATCTCGTTTATTGCGACATAAGCCGTTGGTCATTCTCATCAGCGAACTGATACACTTCGTGGGACTCCGGCAAAGGTATTACTCGCCTAGCGGGTAGGGCATTTCAATCTCGCAACCAGCCTCCCCCCTGCTGATTGACAATCTCCCAACAGAGACTTATCGTCCTCCACGCTGAAGAATATCCGGCTCGGAGATCCCCCAATGGATGATTCATCTTCTTCGCTCCCTGCCCCTCCATCTTCTAATTCTCACAAGGCGTTGGATCGCATCGCACTCCAGATGGCGTCGAGTTTGGATCTCCACGTCGTGCTCACCACCATCACACAAGGACTCGTCGACGAGCTTGATGGCGCCTTTGCCCGTATCTGGCTCCTCGGCCCTGGCGACCTCTGCTCCAACTGTTACAAAGTCTCTGACTGCAGAGACCGCACTCAGTGTTTGCACCTCAGGGCGAGTGCGGGTCTCTATTCGAACCTTTATGGGGAATATCGCCGCATCCCGCTGGGGACGCTGAAGATTGGAAAGATTGCCCAAGGGTCGGGGCCAATGCAGACCAACGACGTGCTTGGCGATGAGCGACTCCCAAACAAACAGTGGATGACCGACAACCACCTCCAGTCCTTTGCCGGATATCCCCTCGTCTTTCGTGAAGACGTCCTTGGCGTCATCGCCATGTTTGGACGACGCCCCTTGGCGGATGAGGAATGTGAACGGCTGGCCACGTTTGCCCATCAAGCAGCGATCGCGATCAAGAACGCCCAGCTGTTTACGGAGGTCGAGCAACTCACCAACCGGCTTCAGGCCGAAAATGTGTATCTCCGGGAAGAGATCAAACTAGATCATCATTTTGATGAAATCATCGGTGAGAGCCAGGCGATGAAGGCCGTGTTGAGGAAAGTTGAACAAGTGGCTCCGACCGATTCAACGGTCTTGCTCTTGGGCGAAACCGGAACCGGCAAGGAGCTCATTGCTCGGGCCGTGCACGACCTCAGCCCACGCAGCGCGAGACCGCTCGTTCGCGTCAATTGCGGAGCCATCCCAGCCAATCTGGTAGAGAGCGAGTTGTTCGGCCACGAAAAGGGTTCCTTCACGGGAGCACTCGCTAAACGGATCGGCCGCTTTGAGCTGGCGGATGGAGGGACCATCTTTCTCGACGAGATTGGTGAATTGCCGTTGGACGCTCAAGTCAAACTGTTGCGCGTCCTCCAAGAGCGGGAATTTGAACGGATCGGCAGCGGTCGTTCCACACAAGTGAACATTCGAGTGATCGCCGCAACGAATCGAGACCTCCCTGCTGCGGTGAAGGCTGGCTCATTCCGCTCCGATCTCCTCTACCGGCTCAATGTCTTTCCAATCGATCTGCCGCCCTTGCGGAATCGCTCGTCCGACATTCCGCTTTTCGTGCGCGCCTTTGCCGGAAGATTTTCTAAGAAATTCGGGAAACAGCTCGACCAGATCCCACAACAGACCATGGATCGTCTCATGCACTATGCCTGGCCCGGCAATGTCCGTGAACTGGAGAATGTCATCGAACGGGCCGCGATCCTCTCACCAGGACCTATGCTCCAGGTTGATGAGGTCCTCTTCCAATCGGACCCCGCTGCAGCTCCTGATACGTCACGCACGCTCGAAGAAGTTGAACGTGCCCATATCACTCTGGTCCTTCAAGAGGTCGATTGGGTGGTCGAAGGGAAGCAAGGTGCGGCGACGAGACTCGCCCTTCATCCCAACACGTTGCGATCCCGCATGCAGAAGCTTGGGATCAAGAAACCACCTCCCGCATCCTAACCGCACATCCGACAGACCACCTTCTCTGATATTTCGTAGATCCACGAGATATCGTGGAAGTGTCCGTCTGTCCTCTAACATCATGTTGAACCGTTCTTTCATCTAACTCATTATATTTTAAGCAGTTTCTATGATTTTGGCGATGATGACAAGCCATGGCACTCGCCTTGCCATATCAGCTCAGCACGATGGCGATTCAAACACAAAAGCCCATCACAAACCGTTTATCACCACCGCTCAATCATCAAGGAGGATCCATGAAGACAGCAATTATCGTGATGTCAGACCCCAAGAATGGCTCGGAGGAAGCCTTAGGGCGGGTCTTTAATGCGCTAGCGTTGGCCGCAGAGTGCAAGCAGAAGGGTGATGACGTCGCTGTCGTCTTCAACGGCACCGGCACCCGTTGGCCGGCGGAACTCTCCAAGCTCTCGCATCCGGCCAATGGACTCTATAACGCGGTGCGCGATGTCGTGCAAGGCGCCTCATGCGGTTGCGCGGATGTCTTTGGAGCGAAAGAAAGTGTGGAATCGTGCGGCGTCCCGCTCAAGAAGGACCATGCCCTGGCTGGCACGTCGGGCTTGTTGAGCTTGCGCCGGTATGTCAGTGAGGGCTGGAACACGGTCGTATTCTGACAGAACGAATAGGTAAGAGATCGGCCTGCAACGGACATCCGTTGACAGGCCGATTCGATGGAGGACGAGCCAATGGCGATGAAATATCTCGAGACAATGATGACGGAGTCGGTGCTGCGTGCCCAGCACCACTACTATGGACATGCGGCGAACATCACGGGTGCTCCTGAGCGCGATCTTCTGAGCGAAGGAGAGGCTGAGTTTCTCGCAGCCAGAGATAGTTTCTACCTGGGCACGGTGAGCGAAACCGGCTGGCCCTACGTCCAGCATCGCGGGGGGCCCAAAGGGTTTCTGAGGCTGCTCAACCCCTCGACCTTAGGCTTTGCGGACTATCAAGGGAACCGACAATTGTTGAGCACGGGCAACCTGTCCGTGGACAATCGAGTGTCCTTGTTTCTTATGGATTACCCGAATCGGGCCAGGCTCAAGATCCTCGGCCATGCCAGGGTTGAGGATGCTCGATTGCATCCAGATCTCGCGACACAACTTACACGCTCCAGCCTGAAAGCACGAGTGGAACGAATCGTCTTCATCGACGTGGTGTCATTCGACTGGAATTGCCCGAAGTACATCACGCCACGATACTCGTTGGAAGAAGTCGAGGAACTTGCGGGGCCACTGCGGAGACGCATTGCTGAACTCGAGACCCAACTGTCTCGGATGAACCCGTGAGAGCTTCCTCGATTCAGTCGCAGCACTATTTACCGCCGCAAGGCATAAAGGGAGGAGTCATCATGAGCAAGTCAGTGAAGGACACCGTGGAAGAAATGTTGGGCATTTTGAAGCAGGGGCACATGACCGAAGGTCAGAAGATCTACTTTGCGGATTCGGTCGTGACACAGGAAGGCAACCAGCCACCCGTCGTGGGCAAACAGGCCTCTATTGAGCGACTGGACAAATTTAGAGAGACGATCGGGGTGGCCGCCTTTGTCAGCTACACCATCGGTGCCGTGGCTGTTTCTGGAAATACCAGCTTCTACGACTCGGTACTGACCGTGCAATTGAAGAACGGACAAACCATCAGCCTCGAGCAGGTCGTCAAGACAGACTGGAAGGATGGTTTAATCGTTAAAGAGCGGTATTATCACAGCTAAGCATGCATCGTGAGAGTCGGGGGTGGATAGCCCATGCCGTTCACCCCCACCTCGCACCTCAACGCGATCACCAGAACCTGCAAGCCAACCAGGTGGAGACGATGACCATTCACAGTCTTGAGCAACCTCGGCCTCCTTTTCCCCCATTCAATCTGGAGTCTGCGACCCAGAAAGTACGCATGGCAGAGGATGCTTGGAATACGCGAGACCCTGAGAGAGTGTCGTTGGCCTACAGTGCGGATAGTCAGTGGCGAAATCGTTCAGAGTTCCTAACGGGCCGAGACGCTATCGTTCAGTTCTTAACTCGCAAGTGGAGCCACGAGCTGGACTACCGCTTGATCAAAGAACTGTGGGCGTACCACGATAACCGAATCGCCGTGCGCTTCGCCTATGAGTGGCATGATGACTCAGGGAGTTGGTTCCGATCGTACGGGAATGAAAACTGGGAGTTCGATGACAATGGCCTCATGCGTCGGCGTCTCGCCAGTATCAACGACCTCCCGATCATAGAATCCGATCGGAAATTTCACTGGCCGCTGGGCCGGCGGCCTGAGGGTCACCCTTCCCTCTCAGACCTTGGTCTTTAACGTTGATTAACCGGCGCTTCTGAAGTGGTTCACCGAGAGGAGCGCCCATGGCCGAGACGACCGTGATGTCTCGTTTGTCCTCGAAGAGTCTTCTTGTCTACAGATCAGCCGCCAGACGATTGGACGGAGTCGAACTGCAATCCACTCGATCCTTCGCCGCGGCCTGGGCTCTTGCGCCGGCCGATCCAGAGATGCGTGGTCCCGTCGATCCAGCGTGCATATTGATAGGTCCTGGTGACGCGAGCGCCTTCGCGCGGCACTTCTTCCTCGAACAACAACAACTCACGACCCGGTTCAAGCAATCGCCCCTTGGGAAGTTGCAGACCCTGAATGCCACCCTCGCCGAATGCCGGGAGTACTCCGCGTTTGAGCCGCAAGGTGGTGCCGTCCTTCACCGGCAGCAACGGAATCCAATGGTCCGGCACCGTAGTGCCGAGCCGGTATGCCAACGGCGCGCCGTCAGCGGCAGGAGAGGGCGGCTGTTCCACCAGTGTCTCTTGATAGGCTTCATGCCGGTCCAAGGGGCGACCGGCGGCGCTTTCGACGACTCGCTCGACGGCCCAGGCCACGTTGGCCATTTCATCCCTCAACAACGACAGGTCTTCCACCGGCTGGCTTTCCAACATCGGTCCTAATACGGGCGGCAGGAAGAACAGATTCTGGGTGTCGTTCGTGAGGCTGAACATGCGCCAGGGCGTGGTGGGCCCATCCACGTCGGTCGTGTGGGAGATGAGGAACCGTTCGCCGAACGTGTTGGTCACAACGAGTGCGCGGATCTGTGAGAGGGTCCCGACGGGGAGTTCGAGCGGCAGGAGGAACCAATCGTTGCTGTATTCCAGCGCAAACTTCACGAGCAGCAGGCGGGCCAGGTCCTGCGGTGCGGCCTGGACGCTCGCAAAATTCACGGCGCCGTCTTCGAATTCCCACAAGCGTGCGGAGGGCATGCCGCGAAACGAGACCGGCGCCAGGAGAAAGGCCTCCGTGGCTGAGGTGTGGCTTTCGGTCGCGCCTAGGCCGGTCCCCGAGCTCGTCGTGAACGAAAACCAGTCCAACCGTCCATTGAGATATTCCGGCGCGGTGAGCACCACTTCGCTCGACGTCGTCTTGGCGGAGACACTGAGGGCGTACTCCATCCGTTCGGGAATCCAGGCGGAGGAAGCCGTGCCCTGTTGAAAGAGCCCATCGAGCCAGGTGAGCCAGGTGGTCATGATGGCGAGGAGCTTTGGCCGATCTACCTCGCTCACCTGATCGAACGGCGCTTCTCGAAACAATTCCGCCAACGTGTTGCCGACTTGCAACACTCTCAGGCGTGCGGCAAACCGCAAGCCGTCGATGGTACGGCCGCTCAGCACACGGATGAAGGACAGGCTTGCGGCATCGACCTGCTTGGCCTGCTCCGCTGTGGAGGCAGCCAGGACGTACGTACTAGCCAACCACTGTGCTCGGGTGGGCCCGAGCCTGGCCGTTTCCAGCAGACGAAGTAGATGTCGTCCCGATTCGGCCGCGAGCCGCCAGTTGGGATGTGAGTCGTCCGTCACCGGTTCCGCTTCCACCAGCGTTTCCAACGCCAGGCCAGCAGCTGCGTAGGGCCTGGCTGGATGCGGGCCGGAGCGTGGGCCGGGTTGATAGCGAGTGACGGCGGCGATGTCCACGATCACCTGCGCGGCGGCAGGTGAACCGGCATCGGCCCCATTGAACTCGCCGAACTGCCATTGACGGCCCAGCATCCAAAGCGGATCGTGGATGCGCGCTTGTAACCCGTCTTGCAAGTCCGGGTTGTGGGTGCTGAGGTCGAGTCTGATTCGAGAGGGCATGTCTAGGCTCCTATTGCTGGATCGATGACGCTGGTGAAGTCGAGGGTGCCGCCGGTGAAGAACAGCGCCGGGGCCGACGGGTCCTGCTCTCCGGAACCGACCGGCTGCAGCGCACGTTTGCCGGAACGATCCCACGTGGCCATACCGTCGAACAGAGTGAAGGCCATGCCCTCCACGATTCGTCCTTCCAATCCTACTGTTTCGGCAGGCACTTCGAGCCGCACCCATCGGCCTGGCGGCGGCAGAGGCCCCATGTACTGACGGCTGACAGTATTGTCGGTACCCCAGGGAATGAGGTTCTCACCCCAATAGACGCGGTGATCCCAATTGCCTGCGTGCCACTGCAGCATCACCTGTTTCGGCATACGGGCGGGATCGAGATACACGTGCGCGAACAGGCGGTCTCCCGCACTGACGAACATGGCTGCCTTGGCGCCCTGGAAAAAGTGTTGGTGAATGCCGGCGGCGAACACCGATTGATGGGCACGTGTACCGGAGAGCGGTTCCGGTTTCGCGCGCACCCAGGTCCAGCCTTCACCGTCGCCGAGAGGCGTGGCACCTTCCGGCAGTTGATCCTCCACCCATATTAGTTCCTCGCCGCTGTCTGGTGCCACGGCGCGGAGCCTGGCCAAGTCCATCGTCTCGTGCAGGACGGCCTCCAGGCTGTTGAGGTCCCAAGTCGTCCGCCGGTCCGCGGGCACGGCAAGCAGTAGCGCCTGCGGAGGCGCGTTGTTCGGTTGATCATAATGAAAGGCCAGGCCGGTCGTTTCGATGTGGCTCGGCACGGTCTCCACCCACTCGTCGATCAGGAGCCCGCAGAAGGCTTGATCGAAACGGAGCGGTTGTGCCGACGCCATCTGCGCCACCAGCGAGAGGCGTCCGCGCGCGAATGGCTTGTCCGGAGCCTGCGGCAGGGCCACCCAGCGATCCTGCGCCTGAAACGGAAGTTGTCCGACGTGCAACCGGAGTGCGGCGCTTCCCACGGTTTCGGCATAGAGCATCGCTTCGTTCAGCCGCGTCGCGCCAGGGCGGACGTAGGCAGCACGCTGGAACCAGGTTACGGCTGCCATTGGGTCTTGGCCTTGGAGCGAGAGTCCGGCGGCGAAGGTCTCGTTCAACTGCGCAGCGTTGGCTGCGGTCACACGGGGGAGCGCCAGGAAGTCCTGGCCGAAGATGATGCGCAGTCGAGCCATGTCGTGATCGCGCCCTTCTTCCGGCGTGGCGCTCGCACGCACGAATCCCTGGTCTGACTCGGCTATGCGATCCAGCCTGCGTTGCGCTTCGAGGACGACCGACCGCGCCTGGGTCAGCAGCAACGACCGCGCTTCCGGTCCCGTGCCGCCGATGTCCATCGGGACGGCGCTCGGTATGCCGTAGTTCGCCAAACCGAACAGGGCGCGGCGCACCTCGTCGAGGTTGGCAGTCAGGTCATCCGACGAGGGCGGAGGCAGGAGGCCGTTGAGCCTAGCGCGCGCATCAGCCAGCGCTTGCAACGCTCGGATGGTGCGACCGGCAAATTCTTCATGGTTCAACCCGGAATCGGCGGGCGATTCGGGCAACGACAGGTCGCGGCCGTCGAGGGAGCGGGCGTTGCTGAGCAGGCGCCGCACCGTGGTCGCCACCTCGCACCATTCGCTCACACTGACGATCTCCGCACCCCAGCCGTTATCGCGGCCGAACTGTAATTGAATGAGCGCGTCCGGGGGGACGGTCGCGGGCCTCGCCTGCTGCAGCACGAATCGCCAACGTTGCTCCAGTTCGGCTTGCTGTGCCCGAGTGTTGTTTTCGGTGAGATAGACCGCGTCCAGCGGCGCCAGTCCGAGTGAAGTGAACGAGCTCTCCACTGTTTGATAGACCTGTCCGTCCTGCTGGTTGACGTAGTCCGCCTTACAACGGACCTGAGCCGGGTTGGGCAGCAACGTCGCCGTCCAGGCGTTGAGGATCGGTTCGGCTTGGGCGCGTGCCGATAGAGTGGGCGTCGGCCAGCCTGCCGGTGCCGTTCCATCGGTCGCCGAGAAGAGGGTGCAGAGGCGATGTGTCAGCCCGATGCCACTTCTGGGCGTGCGGATCACATCCAATTCCGGCGGCGGAACTTCCCCTGCGGCGATGGCATCCAATGTGGCACCCGAGCGCAGCGGATTGCCTTGCACGAGCTGATACACACTTTCGGCCACGACACTGTCTCCCACGGAGTCGACCAGATCGTCGAGCGCCTTGAGCGCTTCCACCAGCGCAGTGAAGTCCGGGCTGCCGGGCGGTGGAAATCCCAAAGTCGCGTTGCCGAACGGAATGGTGGTGACATCCCAGGGAGATTGCGGTGCCTGGCGTTGTTGGCTTGCGGTCCATCGCCGGTGAAGGGCCAGTCCGTCGACGACGGCAGCAGCCGGCAACGATTTCAGTACCTCATTCCATTGCGCGGCGAGGCGCGTGGTGAGTGCGGCCCTGGCGGCAAGGAGATCGCTCATGGCCTTACCTCGCTGCCCGCCTTCCTTGGCGAGGACCTGGCGGTCGAGTTCTGCGGCGAGGGTTTCTTGCCCTACCGCCATCTGCTGCGCGGCGGGAATGGAATCCGGATCAGCAGCATTGAGCAGCTTGGCCTGGGCCCGTTCCGCGAGCAGCCGTGAGCCATCGCGAGCACTGGCGGCCTGCTGTGCGGCGGCGGCTTGGGCCTGGGCGGTGGTATGGGCCTGGGTCAGCTGTTCCACGCGATTGTCCCACTCATCCAAATCCCGCGCTTCCAACAACTGGACGGCATAACGCCGCACGGTGGGTTGGATCACCTTGCCCTGCGGTTTTGCCGCCTGTTGTTGCGCCAGCACCTGAGCTGCCTGCGCCACCTGTGCCTGCGCGGCCTGCGCCTGTTGCGCGAGCGTGGCGATCGTCCCCAGTTCGGCGCGATAGGTGTCCGCGCGGCGCTCTCGCTCGGCCTTCAAGCCGCGGGCGTCTTCAGCCCGGCGCAGGGCCTGATCACGTTGCGCCGTCAGCAAGGTCACCTCGTGCGCCAGCCACTCAGCCCGTGTGAGGGTATCGCGAATGTCGGCGAAGCGGTCGGTACCGGTGAAGCTCGTGAGGGCGCGAAATCGCTGAATATAGCGGTCCAGCCCACGTTCGTGGAGATGGCGTTCGAATCGATATCCGAGCAGGACGGTGAGGGACTGACCTTGGCGCACTCCGTCGAGCAGCCACTTGGCGCGATGGACCCGTTCTGATGAAAGGTCGACGGCAAAGGGCGAAGCGCCGGGTGCGCGATTCGATTCTTGCGACAGGTAGCCGCTTCGCAGCACTGCGGCGGCCGCCGCATGCCCGAGCGAAGGGGCGTGGACGAAGCCCTTGTTCTGTTCCGAGCGCGAGAGTGGTGCAGAGACACCGGCCGGAAGTGCCGGAACCGGTTGCAGCGAGGCCGCACGTCTGACCTGTTCTACCCAGCCGTAGGCGCCGAGCCTGATGCCGGAGGGCGCCGCCTGCCGCATGACGGCCAGCCGCCTGGTCGCGAGAGATGTGCCCCAGGCATCGAGGCGATAGGTGAGCAGATCCATCACTTCCGCGAGCAGTTGTTGCCGAACCGGTTCAGGCAGGGCCGTCACTTCGTCCCAGGCCGGCTCGTGCGGAGTAGAGAGTGCGCTCGTCAGTAGCAACGTCCGGAGGGCCTCGGTCAGTAGCCGTTGCGGCACGGGCGGCTGTTGCATGGAGGCTTCGGGAAATTCGCGCAAGGTGTAGCGGAAGGCGTTCGCTTCCTGCGCCAAGAGCACGACGGAGTTGGATTCCACCGTGGTCTGGAGAGCCTGAGACAGCTGGCGTCTACGCGTCAATCGTTGGGTACGCCACCACGTGGCAAAAGCCTTGTCCTGGTCCTGATCGGTTGTGGAGATCCAGCGGTCGAGTGCCGCCACGGGCAACAGGCCGTAGGGTTGGCTGTCGACACGCAGGACCGGCAGTGGCCCGCGAGCACGGACATACTTCGTGAAATGGTCGCGCAACACGTCCGCTCCGGCTGCCCCGAATAGTTGCCGCAAGAGAGGACTGTCGCAGAGCGCGAGTAGAGCCGCCTGCATGAGGGAAGACCAGCGCTGCTCCGATCCGTCGGCACCGCGGATATGCGCGAAGACGGAAGTCGGCAGGCCCAAGGCCTGTGCCAGCAGCTCGCCGTCGGACCCGGGGTGGAGGAGCAAGGAACCAAGTTCGACGCCCATGCTGTCGGCTACATCACGCCCGGTCGAGCGATACCCGGCGGAGGCTTCTGCGGTGTTGTTCGTCGGCATCTGTTGATCCACGAGGGCCAGGCTGCCGGTGTAATGGTGGGCATCGAACAAGCGGACCAATCGGTCGGCCGTGGTCGAAGCATCCCATGAGGCCTTGAGGCCCAGTACGACGATCCGATCGAAACCTGCCCGGGCGTCTCCCTCTGTAACGGGAATACGTAAGCCCATCCCGATGGATTCAGCCGTATCGAAATCAGTAATCCACTTCATGCCTTCATCGACAGGCGGCAGGCTATTGCTGCCGACCGGGCCTATGCCGCGTGGGTCCGGTCCGACCGCCACGGTCTCCGGGATTGCCTTGCCCCAGGCCGTGACACGTGCTGCATCGTTGCGATAGCCGACGGCGACCCAGCGATCCGGCAGGACCTGCGTGTGGGGCGCGCGGGTCCAACTATCGTTGCGGCGAGTGCCCGCTCTGGATTCGGCGGGATCAAGCACATGGGCGATCCAGGCGGCACGGGTCGTGCCGAATTGTTCGGTGAGCCGTTGCCAGCCCTGCCTGATGTGCTCCTGCCGGTCCGTACCTGCCGGCGCGGCAGCGACATGGGTCCAAAACTCCTTGCCGCCGCGTTCCTCCTCTTCGGTGAGAGCCGGTTCGTGGCTGTCGAGATGAATGTCGTCGGGATAGACGCGGAGCAGAAGGTCGGTACCCGGTCCCGTCCGCCTCGCGGCAAACCTGGTTTCTACGCGGACGGGGAACAGCAGCAGTGGATGTGTCGTCGCGACTGTGCCGCTGAGACGATCCGTGCCAAGCAGCCGGGCCGTTGCGGCATCGCGAGCGGTTCGATGTTCGTCGACCTGCGCCGACAACGTCGCGACTTCTGTTTTCTTCCGCGTCACCGTCTCCTGCGTGGCCGTGATCTGGGCATTCACCCGAGACAACTCGGCATGATAGAGCGCCCGTTGCCTGATGAGCAGGGCGGCCCGCCGTTGCGCGGCTTGAGCCCTCGCGACGGCCCGGTCGTGCGCCGCCTGCAACTGCCTGAGTTTGGTCGCCCATGCCCGAAGAAGTGCCGGAGGCACCCGTTCAGGAATTTCTGGTCCTTCAGATATCGGTCTCACACGACTGATCCTTTCCTTAGCCGAAACCTACGGCCCATCCTGTAAATGCGTGTTGACCTCGGCTTCGGCATCCACCAGCGCCTGCTGGGCCGCTGCCTGTTGCGCCTCCGCCTCAGGGATCTGTCTGGCGAGGTCGGCAAGTAGTGGCGTCAATTCATTGCGCCTGGTGAGCAGGCTTGCGAGGAGCGTCTCGGCATCCTCCAGCTCGAACCGCGTCGTGAGAAGAGTATCTTCCAACATCGCCGTGCGGACCGACAGGTCTTCCGCTACCTGTTGCAGGGCCTCTCTCGCCAGCGGGTCGCGCGTGATCTCTGCGCGCATGCGCTCGATCTCGGTGAGCGTCGCTTGGAGTTCCTGACGACGCAGTTGGAGTGCGTCGATCGCTGCCTGGGAGGCTTGCACCGCAGCGGTTGCTGCCTCAACCTGAATATCTGCGGCCCGTACTTGCGCCTGGGCTTGCGCCACGGTCTGCTGTGCGACAGTCACCTTCGCATGGGCCGCGGTTGCTGCGGTCTTGGCCTCGGCGAGTCTTTTTCTCAGCGCGGCCAGACGGGCCCTCCAGGTGGCGGGAGGGATGCCTTGCGGCGGTTCCGACGTATCGAGCAGATCCTGTTGTGCCTCCGCGACCTGAGCGTCCGCTGCGGCGGCGGCTGCCTGCAGCGGCGGAATGCGGGCTTGGGCCTGGGCCACGCCGTTCTGTGCGTTGGTGTGTTGCGTCTGCGCCGTCGTCACTGCCTGCTTTTGGGTGGTGAGTTGGGTGCTCAACGTCGTCTGCTGCGCGGCCAAGGACTGCAAGGCCATCTGGAGTCGCGCGGTCTCTTGTTCTAAATAGGGCATGGTCTGGTCTCTTTCCGTCGCTACTGCCGGCCCGGCAGCCAGGTTCTTGCATGGACCGCGACGCGGAACGGCGATTGTCTGGTAATGGTGGCCATCTGCGCCGAATTTTTTCCCCACGGAATCTGATCGACGACAGCATTCTTCAACAGGCCGTCGATCGGCACGTACACGATCTGTTTGAGCGTGGCCTCGTCCTGCGCCAGGTTTCCCCACGTCAGGTCAGGCCAATGCGAGGGGGTACCGCCATAGGTCGTGGCGACATCCATGCCGAATCGCGGTTCCGTTGGTTGCTCCTGCAGCACGAAGAACCAGCCCGGGTGACCGCCGGCTTTGTTGTCGGCTCCGCGCACGTCCGCCTCAGTCAGCGGAAACCCGAGCATAGTGATGTCCGGTGCCTGGGTCGCGCGGAAAATCGGATACCGTTCCGCCGTGCCCAGCTCACGCCTGGCACCGTCCGGAGACCAGACGCTCTCCAACGCATAGACCATGGCCCTTGGATAACGCCGCAGGAGGTCGCCGCGAATGAGCAGCACCATCTGGCCCACTGTCGAGCCGCGCGCACTGTGCGAGCCGAGGCGGCTGTCCGCTGTCCAGGAAGTGATCCGCGTGACGTCGAAACGAGCCTCACGCTGCGCGTCGGTCGTGGGGAGTTCATCGCCACCCGCATCCCAGAATTGCCGGAAGTAGGTGCCGCGTTGATCGGTCGGAAACCCACGCCAGAGGAGTTCGCGGCTCATTTCGTGGTTCAGCCCGACCATGTAGGCCTCGATCAACTCAGGATTGGTCTTGAGGAGCGCAATCGTGTTCGAGGGCACCTGGTCCATGCCGGGCAACAACATGTCAGATGCGTAGTCACGTAGGGGTTCATACATCGGCTGGGGGAAGCTCGGCGAGAAAGTCGTCAACTCGGTGCTCTCAACCGTAGGCATCGTCTTTTTCACCGCAGCCAATATCGCGTCTTTCGGCGCCAGCCGCCGCAGCACTTCCATCTTCAGCTCTGACCATTCGCGCAGTGCCGGTGCCTGCCGCTGCTTGGTGGCGACGGAGAATTGCATGAGCGGGCGGAATGCCTGGCCGGCCGTCGAGGCGGGCGATGTGGGGGGGAGCCGAAGCGCGTCGAGTCTGGCGGCATGGGAGGCGATCGGACCATGGGCGCGGGTCAGACGGCGAAAGGTGCCGGTCACGGCCGGATGGCCCAACAACAAGTTGCGGGCGGCAGTCGGCGGCGGCGTGGGAGATGTGGCGATGCTCGTCAACGCTCGCAGCGCCGGTCCCGTGAGTTGCAACAGTCTCGCCGGGTCGAGCGCGGCGAAATGTTTCTTCGAGAGGCTGTCGCCGACGGCCTCCGCCAGCTGCGCGCGCTTGAGCCGCTGTCGATCCCGTCGTTCCTGTTCCAATTGATCCCAGGCCGAGGCCATCAACGGCTCCTGCTCCTGTTGGATCACCATCGTGCCGATTCCGGCGGCGATGCGGTGACGCGGATCCAGATTCAGATCGCGGAACCAGTGCGGCGGTTGGTCAGCGGGCGGCAGGCTGTCCCGGTCTACGTACCATTGCCCATACAGGGGAGGACCGAGGAGCGCCGGGGCTCCGCTTGTACCGGCCATCGCTGCCGGTGCGTTGAGGATGGCGCCGAGGGCCAGTTGAAACGTCTTGCGCGGTTGGTCCGGCCAGTCACGCGGCTGCGTCTCGGGAGTGAGAAGGGCACCACCCAGATCCAACAGGCCGCCCGGTGCGCCAGGCGGCAACGTCGGCATGCCCCAGCCGGGCGTTCGAATATCCACCGGCCGCAAGCCAACCCTAGACGGCAGGGGCTGAGCTTTCAAGCGGCGTGCGAGCGATTCGAAGTCTCCCGCGAGGCCGGTTCGAAACTCCCACTGGAAAAGCACCGGCAGCGTGACCGGTCCACTCGCAGCGGTCTTCGGCCAAGCCGGTTTCAAGGCCTGTTCGTCTTCCGGCGTGATCGGCTCGCCCAGACCCGCTTTTCTCCCCACGTCGTAGGTGGGCACAAGGCAGGCATAGTAGGCGGTATTGGGATCAAGGCGGCGCGGGGCCAGCAACCGCGAGAGCGTCCGTTCGGGATGGTCGTTAAGGATCTGTTGGAACGTCGCGCGCGGTGAGGGATCGGGCGTCGAACTTTGGCCTACTACGATCTGGGCGTGAGCCCAGGCCCAGGACTGGTCGAGGTCAGGTAAGTCTTCGAGCGAGCAGATGATCGACGGTAAGGGTCGCTGCGGAATGGTCTTGATCGTGGCTCGTTCTTTGGGGACAACGATCAAGCAGATCCATGGACGGAGACGTCGCGCGCCGTCGGCCGCCGCTGGCGTGAAGAGCCAGGGGAAGTCGGGACGATCGAATTCGATGGCCGGAAAATAATTCGGCTCGAAGTCGGTCATGTGGGCATGCGGTTCCGTACGAATGATCTCGCGCGCGTCGAGGCCGGTGATGTCGCCGGGACCATAGAGTTGCACGTTCACGTCGATGGGCGCTCGGTCGTTCACCCTGAGGCGGACGGGCAGCGCAAGGCGTCCTGCTATGGCCAGGCTGGAAGCGCCGGGACCGGAGAGGCCAGCGAGGAGTCCTTGGCGAAGCCAGGAGTAGAAACGATAGGTGGCTGCGCTCGGTTCAGGCATGGTGTGTCATCCCAATTGAACTATGTCGTGACTGCTGTGTTTCTCTGTCGCCGTTTCCGAGCCGGGGCTTGGCCGGCGGCGCCGAAGGGGGCGACCCGGGCCAATACCGCCGCTGAGAGCACATAGCCAGGTTTGGGCCGCTCCGGCGGCCGCGTCGGATCCAGCAGCAGGGTCTCATAGGCAATCGGGGCGGCGAGCCCGGCCTCGTCGTCCACCGCGAGATCGTCGGCCGCGACCGTGAGGCCACCCTGGAGCGGGACAAACGCCGGTTGTGCCAACTGCTCATCCTCCCGCAGGTCTTCATACTGCGCCAGCGCGAAGGGCTCCGACACCGGCGTCGTGCGCCAGGGTTGGGCGCCCGCGCGATCGGTGAGCGTGACCGTCACTGTCGTGGGCCCGCCGATAATTGGCGCCGTACCCAGCTTTGTGAGTTTTCGATTCAACGGCGCGATCCGTTCGCGCAGCGTCAGTTCCGCCCAAGGATGCACGCGCAGGCCGTTCGTGGGTGGGGCGGTCTCTCTGATGGTCACCACCGAGGCACTGCTGCGGGGGACGGCTCCACTCCAATTGCGCCGGTCGGCCAAGGCGGCGGCGATCAAGCCCACGACATCGACTGCAGCCGGGAGCGGCGGCGCGGTCTTGCTGCCAAACGTGCGTGAGAAGGACACCGACACCGAGAAGAACAACAACTTGATCGAGGCCTTGCCTGCCACCTGCCAGGGCGTCGGTCCGGCCAGACGGCCTTTGAACGAGATACCCATCAACAGCCGTCCACGATACCGCAGCGCCAACGCCGCACCGACGTCGACCTCAAAGGCCAAGGGGGCCAACTGAATGATCGCATCAAAGCCGAGCATCCCATCGAAGCTGAACCCGCCACCGGCCGCATGCAGGTCCACCCGGGCTCCGAACTGCACCGTATTGGAGGTGACGGCCAGATAGGCTTGGCAGCGTAACTGGAGCGAGTCGCCGTCAGCGAGCTGCAGCGCCAGCCGCTGCAACGCGGGAACACCCGGTGGCGGCGCAAACCGCGGATGGAATCCGCCGATGGCCAGCACAAACTGTGGCTGACGCCCCCAACCTGCACGGAGCGCCATATCGCCGGTCAGGGTGAACTGGAGAATGCGGGAGTCATACAGCGTCGCATCCAACGCCACGGTTTCGGCACTCACATCCAGCACGCCCAAGGCATCCATGCGGATCTGAATGAGCGGATGGGTCTGGTTCGGTAACAAGACTTGCAGACGGCCCAACACGATCACGCGAATCGGCGCGGGCAGTTCGACCAGTAGCGCCAGATCGAGCGTGAGCAGGGTTGGCGAGCCCCAACGCAACTGCACCATCGGCCCCACCACATGCCGGCCCGCCGTCGGCGGGAACACCCGGCGCAGGTCACTGAAGATCTGCGGGGCGTTCCGGAGGGGATCAGATGGAAACAAAAGAGAGTTGAGCGTGCCGGTCTTGAGCCCGTCGCGCAGCACGTCGGTGCGGACGGTCCGATGCAGCGCCACCAACCCGCCGATGCCGGTGAGGGTGAAACCCAAGCCGACGGGAATCGGCGCGAAGCCTTCGGCGGTGAGCAGAATCACGAGCGAATAGCCCTTGCTGCCGTCGGGCAGACGAGTGGTGAGCAGCCCTAGAGCCTTGACGGCAATGGTCTCGGCCAGCTCCAGCTGCAACATCCCACTGTATTCCGCCCGTTGCGGATCGAAGCCCAGGAATCCGCCGCCGGTCACTCCCGCTGTCGCGATCGCCAGGCCCAGGCCCGTCGGGGGTTTGAAGCCCAGGTTTAAGTCGAAGGGGCCGACATTTCCCGGTGTAAACCTAGTTTCCAGGGCGAGCCCTACTCCCTCTACGACAAACGTTATGGGACCAAGCCGGCCGCTTATACTCGCGCCGACTGCCAGCGCCAGATCAGCAGATCGGTCGACGGGAACAAATAGCTGAAAGGAAACCGCGTCGACCGTGATGGGACCGAGACGAAGGTTGGTCTTCAACACGGTTTCGAAGCCACCACTTCCAAAAAAGCGGAGGCCATGACGCCGCGACCATTCGATGCCGAATGGAAATTCGATGTGCCGTTCGCCACTGCCGAGGATTGAACTGAGAAAAGAGTCTCCTTCACCGGCGGCCAGTACCAGAGCAAATTGTTTCAGCTGGGCACTAAAGGAAATGTCCGGTTCACCCTCGCTGCTCTTGGCCGCGAAATCGACCGACGCTCCCTTGAATTCCAGTCTGGTTGCATTGAGCGCCCCCAAGATGACCGTGGCGTCCTGGGGGCTGTACTCAAAACCGGCACCGATGCCGGCGGCAGGTGGCGTGGTGCCGGGCTGAAACGGATACTTGATCGAAGCCTCATCGGGACGAAGGAGAATTCCTAAAGTCGTGGCGATATTGGTGCCCGCACGAACCTGAAACGTCACTTCCTCGGAAGCCTTGAGCGTGAGCGGAAAGTCCGCCGGGATCTGCGGCTCGATCACGAGTCCGGGGAGTTGTCCACTGCCACCCGGTAACCCGCGCAGTGCGACCGCGACCTCATGAGTTTTACCGCCAAGAGAAATATAGTAGAACGGCGCAATCAATGAAGCAGACGTGTGCGGGGTGGGTGCGCCCCCGATTCCGGTATAGGCCCGTATCAGACGATCGGCCGGGCGTTCGACCCGAACATGAAAGTGGAGCGCCGTCAGCAATTCGGCGGCATGGTTGATCACACGATCCGTGTTCAGACTCTTGGTGCCCCAGCCATAGACGCGCGCGGGCAGCTGGTCAGGCTCTCTAATGATCTGTGGAATCTCTGCCCATTTGAACTTCGTCCGTATGAACGATGAACGTCCGGCGCTCGCCGGTATGGATTCCGTTTCGATCACGTTGAGCATCTGTAGGATGCGATACACGCGAGGGAGGGCCGCGGCGAGATATTCGGTGAGCAACAGCTCGAATACTCGCTCACCTATCTCGCCAAGAAACGCGCCGGCATCGACCCCCGGCGGAGCCTCGGAAATTGCCAGAATCGCGTGGTAGGCATTCTTGACCGCACCAAGAAGATCGACAACCTGTTCGGGTGTCGGTGGATCAGCAAGGGCGTCGAGCTTCGCGGTTGCCTCATCGATCACGGTCGCCAAGGCTGCATAACTGGGCGGCAGATCCGTGGGACTCCAGCCCAACTGATACATCAGCGCGCGGAAACGTTCTTTGTCCAAGACCGCATCCCGCAGCGGGCGCAATGCGAGTGTGAGATGGCGTCCGATAGTGGCAAGCGTGCTGGAATGTTCGCTCATCTGCCTGGCCTTGCGTCGATGCGTTCCGGCGTAACCGAACGGCCGGTTATGACTGCGGATAAATAAATCCGTACTCTTGATCGATCTCGAAATGAACGAACGGATTCACAAAATCGACGATCACATAGCGGCACACCGGGCAGAAAAACGCATGCTCCTCATAGTGGGCCCGCATCATGCACTTCCCAGCTGGACGCATGATTCCACAGGTATCCTTGCCTCCACCCTCATAAAGGCCGACGATAAACGGAGTGAAGAAGAATTTTCCGCGAAAATTCACCTCGATATTCGTCAAATCGGGTAGCTGCAAGAACGCCCCCGTAGCATCCGTACAGGGGACCGGCGTGAGCGGTCGATTTTGGGCAGTAATCGCGTGCTTGATATTGAGCGGCACCATCTCGGCAAATGGATAGGTCACCGGATCACGTACCGATTCCGGCGCGGGCGTCGGGAGATAGACGAGACTGCCCTCCTTGAAGCGCTCGAGCTGCGCCAACGTCACCGCACCGGCGTTCACCGGACGGACGACAATCCGATCTCGCGGCGGTGGATCCGTCACGCCAAATTCGAATTTCTTGATCTCGACGATTTCAAGCAGCTGTGCGAGACTGAGGGTGTCCGGTTTTTTCTGAATCGGTTCGTTCCACTTCCGCACACGCAACAGCACTTTGTCGCCTTTGACGAATTGCAGTCCGTGGCCGAGACGGAGCGGTATCTCGAACTGACCGGAGCTTTCGGTAATCGGCGGTTTCGTTGGATCGGTCTTGTTCGTGCAGATCACCGCGGCCTTGCTGATTCGGTGCCAGTTCCATTTGATCTCATCGCCGGAGAATTTCCCGACCGGATTCTGCGCGTTTTGTTCCGTCTGTAGATTGGCCGATCCGCTGAGCGGTTCGTCTTGCGCACCAAATCGCCGATTGAATTCCGTATACTCATCGCCGAGACCGAAGTTGTGCGCAAGCTCATGAGCCAGCGTACGGCAGGATTCGGGCGGCGCCTCTTGCGGAAGATCAAACGCGCCGAGCTTGAAGGAGTTGCGGCCGGACACGGCGACCACGGGCAGGTCAATGTTGCCGGAACCGAGGCTCATGGCGATCATGGAATTTGCCCGTCCCCCAGGAACTGCTGAGAGGTAGACGACCAAACTGGTGTTGTCGAACTTGAAACTGGGATCGGTCTTGGACCAGAGCAATCCGAGGGGCTTGTCGTCATCGAGCTTCGTGCCATCGGCAGCCACCAAAAACGGGAACAATGCGTCGGCCAGACTGAAAGAATTGCGCACACCAAGAGAGAAATTGTCACCCGCTCGCTCGGCTGCAGGAGGATCGCCATAGGTCATGCCCGGGAAACTATCGATCTCATCGATGAAGCTGCGGCTGCCCATGGCTTTCCATTGCGCGATCAGGTCGTTGTAGAGATCGACTTCTTCTGGAGCAGGAGTGACGATCCGTGCCCAATCTGTCAGAGCTGCCGGATCGAGCATGTTTGGATCAACCGATTGCTTCCACTCGTCACGCAAATCCTGCTCGGATTTCACGCTATCCTTCGGCGTGGGTAGACCGAACACGTAGAGCAGATTTTCGATGGTCCACAGTAAAGCGTCGTGTGGCTTTCGGGCAACCGGGAGAGTCCTCGCGAACACCTTGCCGTCAACGGTAAACGTAAAGACCTCGCTCTGCACGGAGATGCCGGTCGCCGAAGCCGGGATGAAGGTGCGCCAAAAATTCATCGACGTGGCGAGATGGTTGTACGGTGATGTGAAATGACTCGACTTCAGGTGTTGGACAAAACTATTGGTGATGTTCTCGAACGAGGTCTTGTCGTCCTTCGAAAACCCATCACCCAAGAACAGGATGTTTGGCACAATCTCCGGCCGCTGGATTCCGGGCCAGCCACCACCGGGAATGATCTCGGCCTTGGGGGGATGGGTTTCAGCAGACCAGGCCTTCTCGATATGCATAATCGCCTTCGCCGATAGATTACCCCACGATATGGGAGCTTTGGCTCGAATCGTGATGTCATCGCCCGGTTTATTTCCCGAGGCGATAATCAGAGAACCGGCAAAAGAGCCGTCGGTCACATTGGATGACGGCGACCAGGTGACGCCGTGTTCTCTGGTAACGTCGCCGACGACGCCGTCGGAAAATTCGGCGCGCACGGTAAACCTGGACGATGTTGTTTCCGGCCTGGTTGCTTCGGCAGGGCGGACTACTAATCGGTCCGGCGTCAACCAGATACGCACCGCTGAAGGATGGATGTGGACCCGGATGATCTCCGTAAAGGTGGGACCATCCGGAAGGTTCTTCGCCACCGCTTCGATGATGAAATTGCTTTTCACCGTCACCGGGGCGGTGTTCAGAACCTTGATCTGGCCGGTTTTGACATTGACCTTGAGGCCATGCCCTTCAATCAGATCGCCGTTTCTTGTACCTTTAAACAGCGGTTTAAACTCGAGGGTGACATCTTGATTCGCCGGGATATATTCATCTCCCCGCTTCGTGCCTTCAGGAACAACGCCAAACACGAGGCGACGATCCAGCCGTTCAGATGTTTGGCCGCGTATCAAATGGATGTCGCCGCTGCCCATGAAGAACGCTTGATCTATCGGCATATTCGTCTCCAGCTTTGGTGCGACAGCAGTCGGGCTTGGCGACTCTAAGCACTGCGGGAATTTGTGTCAAGGCTGTAACGAGATAGCACGCTGCCACACTCAGACTGTGTGATGGCCTCTTCCTCTTGAGGCGTGGGTTAGCTGCGCGATCTGCTTCTTCAGGCTAGAGCCAGCGTGTTACCATCGGCCCTTCAGCAAATCACCCGTCAGATGGCATCGAGTCTTGAGCTTCAGATGGTTCTGACCAGTATCAGCCAAGAGCTAGTCGAGGCAGCGAATGCAGACAAGCCACAGGAATTCGACTTCAATGGGGGCTCTCAGGAAGTCGACTGCGAAGAGCCACCCGGAAGGGAGTTGTCAGTTTGGCAGGTAGGCAAAAGGCTGGCGCGTCCGTGCCACGCCAGCCTTAACAGGAAGAACTAGCCTTCACACGCTATTTGCCGGTGACAGCGTCTTTGAGCTTCTTCCCCTCGTCCTTCATTTCTCCCGCGTTCTTCATGGCGTCCTTCGCCTTCATTTCCTTGGCGCTTTGCGCGGTCTCCCCGCCTTCTTTCTTTACGTTCCCGGCTTGCTCTTTCACTGTCTCAACCTTTTGCTTCATGGCCCCCATGTCGACCGCCCATGTTGCAGTGACAAGACCAGTGCCGAAAAACGCCAGAGTCGTACAGAGTAAGATTGCCTTAGTTTTCATAACAAGCTCCCTCCTTGATCAAAATACTACGGGCCTTCTCCTTGGTAGGGAAGGCCCGTGGTGGGTGTTCACATACGAGAACCCTACTTGGTCACACTCACTTCCACACGCCGGTTCTTTGCCCGACCTGCTTCGGTGCTGTTCGGCGCCTTGGGTTTGGTATCTGCATACCCATGGGTGGCGGCGGAGGCCAGGCCACCTTCTTCTAACGCTTTGGCAGCATTAGCCGCCCGGGCTTCTGATAACTCCATGTTGGTTGGAAACTTGTTTTTCAACGCTCCGCGAATTGGAACATTGTCGGTATGACCATCCACGGCCACATTATATTCGGGGTAATCTTTCAAGATCCCCCCGACCTGCCTGAGTGCATCGACTCCGGCAGGTTTGAGTTGATCTCGCCCAGACGCAAACAGATAACTGGACGCCAGATTGATCAGGAGTCGCTCATCATTGAGATCGACCGTAATATCACCCTTCTTGATCTGGGGACCAAGCGCTCGGATGAGTCCACGCTGGGCTTCTTTCAGCTTGGCCATTTCGGCGGACAAGTCCCCTCGAAGGCCTGCGAGGTCTTTGTCACGCTCGCCTAATTGACCTTCCAGCTCTGCGATCCGTCGATTCGCGGCGGCCAATTCTGCATCAAGCCGATCCTTTTCGCTCTGTGACTGCCCCAAGTCTGTCCGCGCCGCCGCAAGTTGGCTCGCGAGCGCATCGTGGTCACCCGATCCGGAACGAAGGGCGGCCATTTCCCTATCACGTTCGGCCAGCTGGCGTTCCAGCTCCGCTACTCGATTGCGCAGGGCTGCGTTTTCCTTCCGAGCCGCCTCCAGCTCATCAGCCAATCGGTTGCGCTCTTGTTCGAGAGCCGCGAGCCGATCGGCCGATGGATCAGATGCCACCGCTGCTGCGGTTGAAGGACATCCGTTGCCTAAGTGATAGCCGTACCATTTCTTGTCGACGCACACTTCTGGCTGCTTGATGTAGGAGCCAGTGTGCGTGCCGGATGAAGAACACCCTACTAGGGCAACCAGCCCTGTCATCACGATGATGCCTTTACCTACTTGCATGCGACCTCCTGTGGTTGCGCCTCGTGGGACTTCCGAGGCCATTGCCCGCTCATTGACTTCTGCCCCCTGAACACACTCCGGCCTACTGTCGACCTTTGAGCAAATCTCGGATTTCTGTCAGTAGCTTTTCCTCGTTCGTCGGTTCTGGTGGCGCTGGTGGAGGAGGCGGCGCTTCGTTTTTAAACCGGTTCACCTGTTTCACCAGCATGAAAATGACGAACGCAATGATCAGGAAGTCGAACACGCTCTGGAGAAAGACTCCATAGTTCAGCGTGGGAGCCCCTGCGGCCTTGGCCGCGGCAAGCGAGGGAGGGGATGTTTGGGACAGGTCGATGAAAAGGCTTGAGAAGTCCACCTTGCCCATCAATAGTCCAAGAGGCGGCATCAGCACGTCGCTGACCATCGACGACACGATTTTTCCGAACGCGCCACCGATGATGACACCAATCGCCATATCCAGGACATTGCCCTTCATGGCAAATTCTTTGAATTCTTTTAGCATGAGTGTTCTCCTCTCGAATATCTCTTCGGGGGCAGCAACGACCCGCCTATCGTTTTCGGGTCGTGTCGAACGCATACCCGACTGTCAGCAAGTACAAGTTATCGGTATCACCTGTTCCGGCCGGAGGCCGATTGTTATATCGGGTGGTCACTTGAAAGCCGCTTGCCAGACCTTCCAGAATTTTCAGGCGTACCCCGTTATCCATGGTGAAGAAGAAATCGGAAAAGTTTTGTACCGATGGGAAAATTTCATTGTAGTGGTACAATGTAACTCGGCCGTCAAAAATCGGCCAATCCCATTTCATCGCGACACGCCCTCGAAAACTTGCCTTGTCGCCCGCGATGCTGTTGTCGCGGTAGTCTTCGTTGAAGTAGGCGGCACCGGCTTCGGCGTAGAAGGTCATATCCTTAAAAATTCCACTGAGGTCTCCACGTTCGAGAAATTGATACCCAGGACCACTGGCAATTGCCGTTCGTAGTTTCAAGTTTTGAAGAAAATCGTTTTCAACATAGGCCGACGCAAACCAGTAGAGACGTTTGGTGATGAAGAAGTCGAGCTTGATCGTTCCTCGGGCATTCCGAACATTGAGACTCCCGGCATTGTCCCCATACACGTACCGCCCGAGTAAGGTGAGCCGGAGTTGCTCGCTCCGAGCCACGAAATCTGCGAGGACGCTCACGTTACGGAGGTGGCTGTTCCCGGTCGATTGAGAATATCCGGCATTCAAACTGCCGCTGTAGATGACCGGCGATTGCATCACTGGGTTGACTTGTTTCACCGCATCCATCGGCACACTTATAGCACTTCCGGTCGGTGCTGCCTTGACCACCATCGTCCCAGGCTCACTCTCTTCGACGGTACCGATCAATACAGTCCCTTCCTTTAAATGAAAAGGGATCGGATGCGACACCGCCAACTTGCTCACTTCCTCCCATTTGACCTTGATCAAGTCGTCAGCCAGCAGGCTCTTGATCTGAAGCACTCCCCCCACCATCTCGATCACTTCCCCATGAATCACGCTGCCGTCCTTGAGCGTGACAACGTCGTGAGCTGGGACTGCCGATTCGGGCACTGGGGCCGGTTCATCGAACGGAAATGCCGCGCACACCGCTACGGACGTCAGAGAAAGCACGACAACCAGCCCACTCGCTACGATGGAATGCCTCATTGATCCTCCTTGGCATGCATAAGTATTTATCTAGAGCTACCCAGCCTTAGGTGTATACCGAATTTCGAATGTTTGTGCAATACGTTGTCGGTGCTTCTACATGTACGGGCTGATTTCGTGCGGACAGGAGTTCAACACTTCCTCACTCCTCCAAACCCTTCTCAAGACGAACGTAATAGCGTGCGGCCTCCGATCTTCTGGATATTCGGAGGCGTTTGTAGATTCGTTGCAGGCGCGTGGCGACGATACTCGTTGTCACGTCTAATTCCAGAGCGATTTCCCTGTTCGTCTTGCCTGACGCGACATAGGACAACAATTCGAGGTCCTCCGCCGAACAGATTCTCTTCGTGGTTCCGAACACAGCCGATCCTTTGTTCTTCACCCAAGCGATCACGTGCTCAGTCAACTGATGATCCAAGATCGCCTGTCCGGACGCCACGATTTCGATGCTCTTCGCCACTGCGTCAGCCGCAGCGGTTTTCAAGAGATATCCCTGCGCACCGGCAACGATCGCGGCGCGCAATAACTCTTTGTTGTCATGATCAGTGAAGAAGAGCACCCCGATGTGCGGATGCGCACTCCTGATTTTCTTGCACAGATCGATGCCATTCGTTCGTCCGACCTCGACCTCCATCATAACGACATCGGGTCGGTGGATTTGGATCGTGGTGAGCACCTCGCTGGGCGAGGAAACGAGACCGACGACTTCGATGTGACTGCTCTTCGCAAGGAAGACCTTGAGCCCATGCAGGGTCAGCATGGAATCATCCACTAGCAAGACACGGATGGATTTTTGCGCTCTGCCTGATCTACTCATCGTCTGATTCCTATCGAATGAACGTCTTGCCTCTTCTGCTATCGCCGCCGGGGAGTCAGTTGAGAGATGGGTACTCATCGGTATCTCCTCTCTTTCGACGACGACGAGCCAGCCGCACTTGCACTCCAGACTTGAGGCTCTTCAGTTAAGTCCTGTCCAAACAATTTCATTGGCCAGTGATGCCGATGCGTCAGTGTCATCATCGTATGGCCCAACGGTTCGGCTGACCCGTTGCCCTGATCCGTGGACGTCGAGGCCCTTTACTCCTCCCTGGAGTTATGCTCGATTTCTTTCCAGATGAGTTCAGGACCTTGTGAATGTCTAGGAAGAAATCCATGACTGCATCGATGATCAATTCCCGACAGGTCTCTGCAATCCTTCCCCTCACTGGTACCCATCTATCGTCAATGCGCTGGAGTACGACCAACCGATGCGTCTTGGTCTGCGTGCAAGGTTTGGTCGTTAGGAGGAAGTGCTGCCCCTGATGATCTTCGATGAGTAGTCCATGAGTCGTCATAGTTTGATGCCTCATTAGTCTGGTTCTTCGGAATGAGTTACTGATTCGTACTTGCATGCTCATCACTCCCCAACAGAGTGCGGGACTAATCAAGCTTCATGCCTGATCAGCCAAGAGTCGCACTCTGTTGATAATCCATACGTTCTACTGAAACTGGGAATATACCGACCTATCCGAGTTGTCTCGCCATGAAACACTTGGACGTCTCATAAGACAGATCCTGGCTCGGCTAAGACGCTCATGGCACTCGACAATCAGACCTGGTCGATAAGAGCTGCCTGGGGAAGAGATGAAACCGACGTTGCAGATCTAGTGAGTATGACCTCTCGTTATGACCCTGGTGCCGCGTCCATGGCAGCAGACTCAGCGATGGCCCATTGCTCTGCGATCAAGAGGCGCATTTTGAGACACTCCAGACTCATGGATTTGGCCAGATAATCGTTGGCTCCGGCCTTCCGGATTGCCATCAAGTTCTCCGGCGTATCCTGAGCGGTCGTCATCAGGATGATACTGCGGCTCCCCCTCACGTGGGCCCTGATCTTCCAGCACAGTTGCAATCCATCGATCGTGGAATCAGCGAGGCCCCAATCCGTCAGGACAAGAGGATAGGGATCTCGTTCGTAGGCAGCCCAGGCAGTTTCCCCGTCCAAACAAACCGTAATCGTATGACCGCGGGATACGAGGATTTGCTCGAAGAGGCGCCGAGTATCTTTCTGGCTCTCAACGAGCAAGACCTTCATCATGACAGTCCTTCCGTTGGGAGTCAGTCCCGTTCGAATTATGTCTCAACATCACACGTGTGTAATCAAACTTCATGCCCGCTTATCAACGAGTCTGACTCCCGTGATTCCGACGCGTTCAATCGTATTGGCCTATGCTTAGGCCTCTCTACGCTGTCTCTTTCTGAAACAGGTGGATGTCTCATGAGACAGGTTACGGTCTGGCTGAGATGGAGCCGTCATCGACAAGCAGGAAGGCCAAGAAGAATGGCCTATAGAAAGAGCTGAAACTGATTGTGCAGGTGTAGCTAGTGAAATTGGATATCGAGCTCAACCAAGCGGCGATAAAACGTGGCCCTGCTCACTCCCAGTCGTTTCGCAGCCTCGGTTCGATTTCCTTTGGCGTCGGAAAGCGCCGCAAGAAATCGCGCTTTCTCATCAAGGCCCTGGAGCGGGACCCATGGCGAAGGGCTCGATACGGTCGAGGCCCCGACGATTTCAGGTGGAAGATGATCGGGCCCCAGCTCTGTTCCCCTACAGCTGATGACTGCGAATTCGATGGCGCTCCGCAGTTCACGAACGTTTCCAGGCCAGACATAGCTCATGAGCCGGTGGAGCGTCTCCGGATTCAGCCGGTCTACGGGCTTTCCTGCAGACGCACAGATGGTCCTCAGAAAGGAGTGTGCGAGCAATGGGATATCCTCTCGACGTTCTCTGAGCGGAGGAAGCTGTATCCTTGCAACACGGATCCGATACAGCAGATCCGCGCGAAACGAGCCACGGACCACATCCTCGCTCAAATTGTGGTGCGTAGCCGCTACGACACGCACATTGACTTTGCGAGGTCGGGCCTCACCTAGACGGGTAATTTCCTTTTCCTGGAGCACCCGCAAGAGGGCTGTTTGAACCGGCGGCGGGATGTCCCCAATTTCGTCGAGAAACAGAGTTCCCCCCTCCGCCGCTTCGAATAAACCCTGTTGATCGCTCACCGCTCCGGTAAAGGCTCCGCGTTTGTGACCGAAAAGCTGGCTCGTGAGGATCGAATCGGTCAAGCCGGCACAATTGGCGGCAATGAAGGGCTTGTCGCGTCTTCCGCTGACGGAATGGATGGCTCGCGCGATCAATTCTTTCCCCGTTCCCGTTTCTCCTTCGATCAACACGGTGGCATCGACAGACGCCACATCGCGGACCAACTGGTACACGCGAAGCATCGCAGGACTCTTCCCTACGAGATCCTGGAACGACGACTGCTCATTCAACTCCCGCCGGAGCACGTGGAGCTCCGTCCGGTCGTTCACCACGATGATCCGCCGACCTCCGTGTCGTGGATCTCGATGAATGCCCAGTTCAATCCAAACGGGATGGGGATTCTTGATGCAAAAGGGTCCGGCTATCAGCCCAGGTGAGGGAGTCTGCAATATGGAGCGGAGCGCCACACGGTCCTGCTTCTCAATCGGCAACACCTCTTCCCACTCATGCCCCACTACCTCTTCACTCGAAATGCCTAGGATTGTGAGGCCGTGATCACTGACAAATGTAATGCGCTCCTGTTCATCGAGAACGATTGCGGCGAGCCCGAGATGTTGAAGGAGCGCCAGCGCATCATCCTTGGTCCGCTCACTGGCTTCGAGCTGATTACTCAGACGGGTCTCGGTCTTATGGTGAGCCTTTACAGCGACACCTTCAGCAAGCACCTGATCTCGTGCCCGTTGGACGATGGCTCGCATCTGCTCAAATCCAGCTCCCAACCGCTCAATCAGCAGGACCGTTTTAGATTCCATCGACAGCACCGTTGCCTCAAGGGTCATGGTGCCTCCCTGGCGATCTGGCTCCGTCCATGGCCCAGACTTTTCTATCGTTCTTTGTTCGGCGTTCCTGACTGAATGATCCCTGGCGAGATACTCCCGCAAAAATGGGGACCATGGTTCAAGGTCTAACACTGTAGATGGATCGTCTTCCCCACGGATAGGCCACCACTCAGGTGCGAGCCCTCGCAGGCGAAATGCTCCTGAATTCGTATCGCGCTCAAATACTGCAATGTCCAGCATGGAAAGAACATGGCTGAGCAGTGCTCCGTCGGATGGGTCGAGCTGTGTCGAGTAGCCTGTCATGCGCAGTGGCCTGAGGGCGGTGAGCTCTGCATGATTTTGTCGGCAAGATGCGCGAATAACTCCTCCACCCCTTGCCCAAGCTTGGCGCTCCCGAGAAGTACTGTCCAGCCGCGTTCTCGCAACTGTCTGATGGTAGTCTCATCAATCTCTCATTCGGACCGAAGATCAGACTTGTTGATGATCGACACGAACGGAACCGGTCCGACGGTTTTCACGATCAATTGTTGGAGCGCGAGCGCTGTATCCAGTGTGGATTTTCTCGTTCCGTCCAGGACCAAGATGTAGCCGGAGGAGCCGAGCACATAGGAGTCGCGGACGTGTTGAAATTCATCCTCTCCGTACAAATCCCACAACATGAGCAGAACTTCTTGATCGTCAACCATGACATGTTTCTTCTCCACCGTCACGCCGATCGTCGTCTGATAGTGATCCGAAAAGACATTGCTGACAAATCGTCGCACGAGGCTGGTTTTGCCCACGGCGAATCCGCCCAACATGCAGATCTTTTTTTGGATCACGGAAGAACCACGTCAAGATCTTGATCGGGAGCCTTCAGGGAAGCACGAAGAACCACGAGTCGTTGATTCCCGTTTTGCTGGATTGATCCTCGTAAATCTGAGAGACGGTCCCCGTCTGTAACTAGGATTGAAACCCTTTCGAGATTTTGGGCTTTGAGAATCGCGAGCACGGATTGGGCTCGCTGTTTGCTCAGCTGAAGATTGAGCGACGCCGAACCAGTCGCATCTGCCGACCCCGAGACTTCGAGCAGCACTCGTCGGCCCGATGGCGATAGCGCTTGACTTAACTCCCGTAGCGCGGTGGATGCCGCATCCAATCCGGTACGTTCAGACGGCTCGACCACCGACGAACCGGAGCGAAACTGAATCACGGTGCGGTTGACCTGATCGAGAAGATCTGAAATCGAGGCCGTGACAAGACGGTCGTCACGATAGCGGGAGACTCCTGGAACAAAGACCGCCAGCCGTCTGGTCTCTCTGGCCCAATCATCCGACGCCGAGCCAGTGGCCACCAACGTTTCACCTTCGATGTGAAGCTGCACGGTCTCCGGTGGTCGTAGCATCGATTGCGCCCTGGCTAAGACAAGCGGAGAATCCAGCGCATAGAAAGGAGACCACAGCGCTTTTACCTTGGAGGGATTGAGGCCGGAGCCCATCACCATCGCTGTCGGATCCTTCGCCAACGGATCACGCAGGCCTTCAAGCCGATACTCACCCCATCCTGAATCCGCTTCGGTGATGATAAGGCCAGGTTCTGCCTTCAGCCCTTCGAGAAGAGTAGACCACCGAGTACGGTCCTGATAGGTCGTCCATCCCCACCACACCGCACCCAGGACAAGGAGACCGACTAGTATCCAGAGTTTCAGCGACCCCTGTGTCGCCGGCGCGTCATAGTGGGCTTGCAAACAACTCTCGAGGTGAGGCTGTGCCGTCTTAAACGGGGTTGCGTCGCCGAAGAATTGAGCTAGCGCATCAGTATGTTGCGCATGGATGTGGTCGAGCGCGTCATGGACATGGTCTCTGAGGCTCGCCGGTGGAGTGCCTCGAATGACACACGCGAGGTAGGCTTGAGACCCTTGTTCGACCCACACCGTCCAGTCGCCCACCTGAAACTGGTCAAGCGACTGGTCTGAGGCGGCACCGAAGGAATCTCTCACATAGTGTTGAATGGCCGTCAGCATGCCGGACACGACGTGTTGATCCTGCACGACGACTCCATCGCTTGCGACGTGATGCAGCAACAGTCCGGTTTCTCGATGGATAAGAAAGACCTGCTCAACTCGATACCGGAGCCGATGGAGCAACACGACTTCCGCAAACGGCTTTCCTGTCCGCCATGCTTCCATTCGCCAGCGCAGGCCTCGGACAGACAGACTTTCATCCAGCGTATGGTTAAACGACTGCGTCATGCTCTGTATGGCGCGCGCGATGGCTTGTCGGATGGCCGGTCCCATGATCGGCGCGATCGCATCGACGATCGTCCTCGGTGACCTCCGAATCGCTGAGACAAAACCCTGCTCGACGTAGGGAGTCAGCACCGCCGATAACTGCTGGTCTCCTTGGCCTCGAATGGCAATCGCCTCCGGAAGAACGCGGCTGACATCACCCGACTGCACCACTCGATTGTCGAGTCGATCCCGAAGTTCGTCGAGTTGCGTATGTTCCGGGGCCAGCAAAAGCGTGCGGAGCTGAGTCCAGTCTTTGTCTCCAGACGTGAACCCTTCAGAAGTTGGGGGGGTGTGGCGAGATCTGTCCGATTCGATCGACATCGGCCTACCCGACTAGGGCCCGATCGTTACTGACCAAGGCAGCAAACATGCTGATCCGCTCATGAGCGAACCCTGTGCGCGTCATTGTTGGAGAGCCGCTGGGACGCTTCCAACAAAATAGTCGCCAGTGCGGCACGATCCGTCTTCTCCGTCCGAAGGTCCTGAATCGCTCGATCGAGGGCTGATGCCGCTTCGGCCTGACGAGCGCGAACATCCGCCGCCAATTCGTTCGTCCGGTCGGTCAGCTGTTGGAGCACATGAGACTGCACATGATTCGCCTGCTTTTCGAGCTGATGCGATTTGTCTTCGAGGGCCGTGGTCAGCCTGAGAAGATCGTCCGTCAGTTTCGTAACCGACGCCCCACGGGCCGCCTGCTCATTCGTGAGCCTGTCAGCCAGAGCATCGACTTCTTTCTTAATGTACCCCTCAAGACTCTCGAACCGGCGTTTCAGATCATTCCTGAGATCAGTTGCTTCTCGAAGTAGATGTTGTTCGAGTTGCGCAAAGCGCCGCTCCTGCTCACGGGCCTGCGCCCCGAACAGGATATCGCGAATCTTGTCGAGATTCCCGCTGGCAGAGGGATCGTCGGGGAGGCTGGTCCCACCTTCTCTGTCAGAGCCTACTGAATGGCTTTCATGAGCCGCCAGGGCTTGACTTTTACCATGGATGGAGGCGTTCATAGTATCACCTCGTGATAGGGCGTAATCCTAGCAGCCTGTGTGCGCGGTCAACAAGACCTATATTACGAATCCCACGAGTAGCCTGATCTGTCCCCTCTATCTGCCGAACAAGCCTTTGAGGAGTTCCTGGCCCTCTCGTTTGAGGTCTTCGGGTTTTGCCGTGCCTTTGAGCAGACCTCCGACGGCTTCCTGGACTTTCTGTTTGACCTGCTCCTGTACCTTTCCCGTTAGGCCTTTGACATCGACTCCATATGACGGAGCTTGCGCCGTGCCGGTAATGGTAAGCGGGAGACTGAGTCGGCCGTCCTTCATCGCGATTTTAACGACGGGCGAGGCTCCGGAAAGTTTCTGGCTCACCTCCTGCGAGAGATTGATGTTGACGAGTAAGTTCAGCCTCTGGTCGAACCCGATCGTGCCACCACCCGTGGCCTGAAAGTCATGGCTATCCATCAAGAGATTCTGCAAGCTGATGGTCCCCTGCTTAATGGTGAGATCCGTCTCGATCGTTGAGAACACCGTCGCGTTGGGATTGTCGATCGATATCCCTGCAACTTTGAGAGCGGACGCGACTTCTTGGAGCAGATTGACGCCTTCGATCTTTCCATCCTTGACCGCCATATGACCGTTTCCCTGTAGGGCCTTGGTCAAATCTGGCATGGAAAACCCACGCCCTTGTACCGAAAGGTCGGCGCCTGCTGTTCCACTGATAGAGACCGGCGTCTCAGCGACGGTATGGAGAGCTGGGCCAAGCTGTATTCCTTGAACCGCAGCGCCCCCGTTGAACGGCGGCGCATCGGACCCAGCAACTAATTTGCCCTGCCCCTTGACCTCTCCATCGAACAGCTGGAAGGAAAGGGTATTGAGCGTGGCCTCTTGTCCCTTCACTTCCGCTGCCATCTTAAAATTCGTAATGTCGACAGGCTTTTTTAGCGGAAGTGCGACGGGAAGATTCCCACTATGAATCACCGGGGAACTGATCGTGATAGCCGCGTCATGTCCGGCGGCTTTCCCCGTGATCGTAAAGTCTGTTTTCCCCAACGCGAGCTGGAAATTGAGCGCGTCGAGGTCCATTGTCTCTTTGAGTGGCCCGAACGAGCCATCAAGCTTCACCGGCATATTAAACGGCTGAACAAGCGACGCAACGTGAAGATTCGGGCTGTTCCCAAGTCGAACATTCCGAAGGTGTACCTCCAGATCTTGCAGCACATACTCCGTCGGCTTCGCAGTGGAAAGATCTCGGTAGGTCAACTTCCCACCTTCAATCGAAACGCGATCAACTGCTAACAGAGCTAGAATCTTGAGAGGGCCTTCAGCCGACGGAATCGGCGCTTTTGAAGGCGCCTCAGGTGCCGCCACCCCTTTGCGACCGATCGTCGACAGGTTCAGAACACCCTTCTGGTTTTTGATCGCTGTGATAACCGGATTACGGAGTGTGATTTCTTCGACCTCGACTTGACCGCTGAGTAACGGCATGAGCTTCACACCCACGTCCACAGACGACAGGGACGCAAATGGACCCGAGCCGAACGACGGATCGTCCATCACCGCGAAGCCCGCTATCGTCGCTCCGATCCTTGGCCACACCGTTAAACGAATACCTTGCAGCTCGACCTTCCGATTCAGCACTTCTTCGATGATCGGCTTGTATTGGTCTTGATATTTATTCAGATCGACCAGGAAGGGCAGCGACAGCACGGTTCCGACCAGCAGCACAATGAGGACAAGCAGGCCTATCAGGATTTTCATCACAACTGCCTCCGGTGGAAACCTAAGTATATAAATCGAGCCCGGATGAGTCAACGAGCCGTGTAGCGCACGAGACTTCTCACGAACGTTTCACGTGTCGCTGTGGTCGTCATTGGCTCATGCCGTTTAACCACAGTGTAGTCACCCATTACGATGTGTTGGCACCAGTACCTATTTCTTCCCAGGTTGGAGTTTCCAAACAATCTCTGATGCAAGTCGTATTTGTAGTTCTGCTGCTAGTACGAAGCAGGGAGCCCGACGACCAACCTTCTCGGCTGATGTAGCAGTTCCGTTAAGAGCAATCTGCTTGGCATGAGAGTGGGTAATAACCTGTTACGTTTGTAGAAATGATGCGCGGCAACCAGCGGAGTGAAAAGGATAAGATGCTTGTGGGAGAGTTGTACCGCGCCGATTCCCAGGAGCTAAGCAGAGATCATCGGAGGGCGGACAACTCTTACGGGCCTACAACTCGACCAGCGCCGAGGAAGAAGAGCGGCGCGCCGCGATCTTGCACGAGCTGCTGGGCTCGATGGAGAACGGTTTTGCAAAAACTGCTCGGTTAGCTCCCTGCCACCTCAACGTTTCTCCCAATTGAGCAGGTTTTCGGCCCCTTGAAGAGGCCCAACCAGAAACCGAGGCTATTTCAAACGGCAGACCTACCTCTCAACGCCGAGAGGCGGGCCCCCTTGGAGAAGACCCGCCCCTCGCACACGGTGTCGATCCTGGTCGACTTATAACCAGGTGACTCGTTCGGCCGGCCGAATGTAGATCGGTTCTTCGACCTGAACCCGTGCCACTTCCTTCCCGGACTTGTTGAAGCCCAACACGGTGTCATTGTACATCTCGAACCGCTTCCCGTGAATCTGCGTCTCAAAGACTTTCGGACCTGGAATGACGTCGTAGCGGAACACGA
>JBFWZD010000031.1:0-35833 GCA_050185705.1 Nitrospira sp.
GGGTGGCGGCGCAGATCGTGAGCCGCATGTCGAACCTGGCGGACGTGGTCTGGAACAATGCGCCGAAGAGCATTCTGGATCCGTTCCCCAGCCAGGTGAACCCGAACGCCAAGGCCGGGTACTAAGCTGGAGTTGGTAGTGGTGTGAGGATGTGGCCCGGAACTACGACAAGTGGTTCCGGGCCGTGTCGTGTCTGTCGACGGTCGCGTCATCGAGAACGATTCTGGCCAGTTATTGGAATATGAAGGAATGTGCTTTATTGTGGGGGAAGTAGCCTGCCGTCCTTGCTCTGGTGAGTATCATTTGATATGAGAGGGTGCGATAAAGGCATGAAGACACGTCGAATAGCTAAAAAAAGAGATCGCGCCAAGACCGGAATGGGCCGTATCCGCCACGCTGCCGACGCGGCCCAGCGAGAACGGCTGAAGAATTCTCCAAGTGGGTCCGTCTACAGCCGCGCAAATCAGCCCTCGATCTCCTTGCATTTCGAAGTTAGGCGACCGCCTTCCAATAAGGGTCAGGACGCTCCCAAGGAACCCTTTTCGCGATTTGAAGCAGCCTATACTCTCTTCAGACAAAGACATCCCAATAGTGTTCCAATCACCGGACGACAACTCCCTCCGAAGGACTGCTCCCCACTTGAGTATGTCGAATGGGCCATATGGAAGGCCAGGGAGCGATGGAATGACGCAACATGGGACAACTGGTTCTTAGGTTTCTATGAAAACCTCGTTAAATCCGAGTCGCTCAAGGAGGTGTGCCAGGATCAGTGCCGATCCACGGACGCCGCCTATGCGCTGCTCGGACTACTGCTGTGGGATGCCGACCGTTACGCGCTTGCTAAAACGACGGGAGAACACGTCGATGAACGAGGGGCGCGTAATAGTCGCGAAGCACAAGCGCCGGAATCTCTATGGCGAACGTCAGAACCCGATGCCAAGCAATTGCTCAAGATCCAAGAGTTCGTGAAGGGCTTAACGTTCGACTACACTTTGGAGGTGAACGAAGCATCCACACCAGCCGGCGAACAGAAGTGGCATCACCGGAAGACACTCGCCGAAGTTATCGATGGTTTCGTGGATGCCTTTGCTGAAGAAACTAAAGTTAGGGCGCAAGCCTATTCTCGCACTGCTAAACAGGGCACAGGGCGGCCAGAGGCTGGACTTACCTCTCGGGACCTGTTCTGTGCTTTGGTGAGCCACTTTGTCAAAGAGGCCTTCAGAGGGGAAGACCATATTGGGCCAACGATTCTTATCATTAAGGACTTTGCCCCTGGTCTGTTAAAGGACAACCAGGCTGACCCCATGAAAGAGGCCAATGCCTTTGTTGAACGACTCAAGGCTTTTAAAACGAAGAACGGTTCAATCAAGGAGTTCAACTCGCTTGTCGCGCTCTACAAGACCAACCGCTCCTTCCCATCCATCATGAAGACCTTTCAGCCAGAATAGATAGACGTGAAGTAGTTTCGGTACTCCTCTATTCTGCATCTCTTACACACGGATCAGCGGTCAGTTTGGATGTCTGATTAATTTGTGCGGGACGAGATAGAAATAATTGTGAGGGGATACACGGCGAAGGTTGGTTGCGGGGAGGCGCAACGTCTGCAATTTTGCCGCACCCTAAAAATCGCCTTGGTGGCGTGAATCTATCGTTTTAAGTTGATAGCAAGGAGCAATTTTACCGGCTTTCGGTACAAATCCAATTGCACGCCGTAGCATTTGAAGATAAATAGATGAAAAAGTTTGATAATTTAAGGTTCTTGACTTAGACCTATAGAAGGGCGATATTTATACCGTTCCCTGCCTAGTGTAGGGAACCTACAGAGGCTTCGGCCGCTGAGCCAGCCTGGCAAATCAGCGGCCAATCAATTTCTACCCCATCTAGGGCCGCTTCTAATCTTTAAGATGCTCTGATCGGCGACGTAAGCTGTTATAAAGTCTGCTCTATCTGGCTTATTACTATTCATTCTAATAATGACGACATAGTTTCCGTACATCACGCTTACCCTGCAGTTTGTGTCATTGGCTTTCTTGTCTTTATCCCAACCTTGATATAGCTCGGCTGATGGATCCATTAGGTTCGCCTTTATCCAATCTATTCGCTCGGCTCGCGTCCGTGAGAACAAGTCCTTCGTATTGTCACGGTTCGTACTTTCGTAGAAACAATGCCCGAACCTGGTCTGACGAAAGTACACGCGGATACCGTCAAAAGTTTTGATCACTGCCCGGCAATAGTTCATCTCAAAGTGAGTCACATATTCAACCGGCTTCTGATAGATCACCAGAGGAGGTGAATTCATCACCAACCACCCTCTAGCCGCATATGAAAAATATTGAATTTCTCTTCATGCTGCGAAGTCCCTCGCAACTCTCTCACACGCAACTGGCTTTCAAGGTGTCTGATAACCAGATCCTTTGCACCGTCAGGCGCCACGCTATGGTTCAACCGAGAGCTTGCTGCGCCTAGCAGTATGTCTGCAATTTGGATAGGAACCTGTTCATGAGATGGTAGAGCCTGTACGCAATCGACAGTTGATGTAAGGTTCGAGAGGGCTAAACATCGCTTCAGTGTAGCTAACTGGTCTCGCTTTCGATTTGTCTTTATATCGCAGAAAATGGAGTACGTATTGAAATCGAGGAGCCAATGATGGAGCATCTGGTAGTAAAACTTGTAAAAGCCTAGCTCCCTGTCGTTCTCGTGATACTTCACGAAATTGACTTTCTTTGAGGGGACGGCGATGCAGCGAAAGCGGAGTGAGCTCCCATACTCGAGAAATAGATCAATAAGATCTTTGTAGAAAGATATATTTGTAGGAGAAACCTTCTGCCATTTCATTTCCCCATTTAAAGAATGTTGGTCGCGTAGTTCTTTGATGCCTGTCTTTATTCGCTCGCGTTCACTCGCTGGCAACCATAAACTTCCAATAAGCAAAAACGAGTTCTCAGTTGGGTGAATAAGCGTGTCCTGCCGACTCTCGTCACAATACACTTCAAAGTCCATGGTGCTTCCTAGGGCATACCCTTCCAATAGTCTCGAATTTTCTCACAGGCTGTCACCAAGTCATAGGGGAAAGCTATGCCTAGAAGGAAAGAAAAATGCAGGGAAAACCTAACAGCTGCATCTGGACTGGAGCGCCCGTTACCCTTAATTCGTATTGACATAAGATATTACCCTATGTAGACTTACAACCATGAGCGATAAAGAAACACCCAGATTAAGTTATCAAGGACTTCTTGTTCTGCGTGCCTTTCTCGACCGACCACGCAAGATGCTATGTGGGGCTGATCTGTTGAAGATCACAAACCTCTCAAGCGGTACACTTTATCCCATCCTCATGCGCTTCGAGAATTACAATTTGTTGGAAAGCGAATGGGAAGATGTGCAACCTAATGAAGTTGGGCGTCCTCGGCGGCGTCTTTACAAAAGCACTCCTCACGGGGCGCAAACGGCTCGCCGACTCTTGTCAAATGTCACTCAGCCGCTGAGCAATCCTGTTCCTGTCGGAGCACAGTAGACTGTGATGGGTAATTTTCTGCTTGGGCTTGTCGGAAACTTACTAGCGGCCGAAATAGGAGCTTGGTGTCGAGATCTGGCGCAGAAAATCGTTTACTCCACGGCACGAAAATTACCCGAAGAGCACCAACCCCGGATGCTTGAGGAGTGGAGCGCACTCCTCGAAGATATTCCAGGGGATTTGTCGAAGCTCTGGATAGCAATCTCGTTGTGCCGGAAAAGTTCGGTACTGGCGAATGAGTGCGAGCAGTTAATAGACGAACCATTTCCATCCCAGATTGAGATGGCTTTCAATCGCACAAAGAGGTTTGTAGACATTCTGATGTCAATCAGCCTGTTGCTGTTGCTCGTGCCGGAGTTACTGCTCATTGCGTTGTTGATCAAGCTCGATTCGCCTGGTCCTATTATTTCTCGGCACGTACGTATAGGATTGCGTGGGCGGCCTTTCCAGATCTGGAAGTTTCGAACAACGGTGGAAGATCCAGAATGGTTAGCCCCTCGATGGACGCAAGCGGATTATCCACGCATCTCTAGTGTTGGGGGCTGGCTGAGAAAGACAGGCTTTGATACGCTTCCATATCTTATCAATGTTTTAAGAGGGGAGATGAGTGTAGTTGGGCCGCGTCCCATAAGACCGGTGACCATGAATTACGTGGGGGAAATCCCTCCGTCCTCCGATCTAAGATACAGGGTCCGCCCTGGTATCACAGGGTTGAGTCAGCTCAAACTGCCCCGTGTTGTTTCTGCGGGTGATGCTCATCGGATGGTGCAATATGATCTCTACTATATCCGTCGGCTATCGTTCATGTTTGATGCAAAAATTCTAGCGCAGACACAGCTTTTTGTTTTAAAAGAAGCGGCGACACTGCTTCGTAGGTGGTTGAAGAATCAGCATGAAGCGTAGCAAAATCCCACCCCACTCCCTCTATTTTCATTACCTGTTTTCCTTTTGTTAGAACTGTAAGCCACAGTCTTCCCCTGGGCCGCACGGGGAGGCCACCCGATGAATCGGCTTCCTTTGCCTCATTACCCCATTTTTTCTTGGCCCAGCGGCGAGCGATAATTCCTCTGAGGTCGCTAAGGTCTGCAGCCCGACAAGCCGGGATCTCTCCCTGGTTCGCGACCTCTTTAAATCTTGAGAGGCGTCTAGCGAGGAGGCGTATCCATATGCGTGCCGATCCGAGCCAGCGTCCTTCATTTTGTGAAGCGGGTTTCAGGTGGACGAATCCCTTGGTTCAGTTACAGCGGCTGGTGTTAATAAGGTTAAAGAGAATCCGAAAAGATGGGACTTGGTTGCGGGGAGAGGATTTGAACCTCTGACCTTTGGGTTATGAGCCCAACGAGCTACCAGGCTGCTCCACCCCGCGACCGGAGACTAACAAAGCGCTCGACAGCAAGTCAAGTTTCGGTATCCCACGATTGCTTTCTCAGAACCACGATGCTAAAGCCAAGCCATGCGCATTGTCTTTATGGGGACGCCGGAATTTGCCGTGCCGTCATTGGACGCATTGCTGAAGTCCGATGATCAGGTCGTAGGCATCGTCACGCAGCCTGACAGACCGAAGGGTCGAGGACAACAGTTGACGCCCTCGCCGGTCAAACTCATCGCGCAGCGCGAAGGCATTCCAATTCTACAGCCCGTGAAGATGAAGGCGCAGGAGTTTCTTGAGCCGTTGGCTGCCTGGAAGCCTGATCTGATTGCAGTCACGGCTTTTGGACGTATTCTTCATCCGGGCATCTTGTCTTTACCGCCCAGAGGTTGTGTGAATGTGCATGGTTCGCTGTTGCCGAAGTATCGGGGCGCCGCTCCGGTTCAGTGGGCCGTCATCAATGGCGAGACGGAAACGGGTATTACGACGATGCTGATGGACGAAGGCATGGATACCGGGGCCATATTGCTTCAGGAGAAGCTCACGATCATGCCGGACGATACGGCTGGGACGTTGGCGCCTCGTCTCGCGGAGTTGGGCGGACGACTGCTTGTCGAGACGATTGCGCAATTGAAGGCCGGGACGGTGACGCCGAAGAAGCAAGACCATGACCTGGCAACTCTGGCGCCGCTCTTGAAAAAAGAAGATGGTCTGATCGATTGGGCGATGAAGGCCACGGTGCTAGCCAATCGGGTGCGAGGGCTTGCGCCCTGGCCTGGGGCCTATACATTTTGTGGTGAGGAACGTTGGAACATCTGGAAGGCGGTCTCCACCATAGGGGCGACGACTGAGAAGCCGGGAACCATCGTTGCTGTAGACAAGCAGTGTATTCTAGTCGCAACCGGCGAAGGCAGACTCGAGGTACGAGAAATTCAGACTGCGAATTCGAAGCGCATGCCCGTCAGCCAGTTTCTGTCAGGGCATAAGGTTGTCACCGGCACACACCTGGGCGTGTAGGATGCGTGATCTGTGCGCATCACCGCTCGGAGATGGTGCACCGGCCTTCTGACAATATCAAACGAACACGACCCACAGAACTTCCGTGTCAGCATCATCACCACGATCTCTTGCACTTGGTATCCTTCTCGCAAGCCAGCGGACTGATCGTCCGCTCGATGAACTGATCGAGCGACAAGCCTCCAAGATCACCCAATCTCGCGATCGCGCGCTGGTCATGGAATTGGTATACGGCGTGTTGCGGCGCCAGGAACCGATCGATTGGCGCCTCGGCGTAGTTCTTTCCAAGCCTCTCCACAAACTACCTGTGATCGTTCAAATGGTGCTTCGGCTCGGCGCGTATCAAATCCTATTCCTGGATCGCATTCCGGCCTCTGCAGCGGTGAATCAGGCGGTTGAACTAGCCAAGGCTTCGGCAAGACAACTTGGGCGTGATTGGAGTGGGCTGGTGAACGGGGTACTGCGCAATCTCATTCGCATGCCGGCGCCATCCCTGCCAGATCCGGCGACGCATCCGGCCGAATGGCTTTCCCTTACGTACGGCATCCCTCGGTGGTTGGCGGTGCGCTGGCTGGACCGAATGGGGATGGAGCAAGCAGAATCGGCCTGTCGAGCAACCAGCACTGTTCCGGAGGTGACCGTGCGAGTGAATCGTTGTCACCTGACACGTGAAGATTTCCTGAAGCGGCTACAAGAGGCCGGAGTAGAGGCTCATCCAACAGCAGTGAGCCCTGTGGGAATTGTGGTGGACAAGGGGCCGGATGTCACGTCGTTGCCGGGTTTCAGGACTGGGGATTTTTATGTCGAGGATGAAGCAGCTCAGCTCATTCCGCCGATCCTTGAACCGCAGCCGGGAGATGTGATTCTAGACGCTTGTGCGGCTCCGGGTGGCAAGGTCACCCATCTCGCAGAGCTCATGGGCGATCGTGGGACGATTATCGCCGTTGATCAGAACGCCTCCCGGTTGGGTCTGTTGCGAGAGAACTGTTTCAGGCTTCGGATGCAGAGTATTGTGCCGGTAGTCGGAGATGTGCGGCAGGTTACTCAATGGTCCAAGCTGTCCAGGGATTACGATCAGCCGGACATTCCAACGTCCTTCGACCGGATTCTTGTCGATGCGCCCTGCAGCGGGCTGGGAGTGTTGCGTCGCCACCCCGAAGCGAAAGGACTGAAGTCTGAGTCGTCATTGACGCGGCATCAGAAACTGCAAACGGATATGCTTGAGTCGGTGGCTCCCAGCTTGCGACCGGGCGGGGTGCTGGTCTATAGTACGTGCTCGACAGAAACTGAGGAAACTGAAGAGGTTGTAAGCCGGTTTTGTGCAACCTCTCCCGGATGGATGCGCGAATCTGTGGCTCCCTGGCTTCCACCAACCGCGCTTCAATTTGTGACTGACCGAGGGGCGCTGTCGACTCTGTGCAATAGCTTTGGAATGGATGGATTCTACGCCGTTCGTTTACGGAAGAAAGAGTGATGCCTCATCCGATCTACATTGCCCCGTCGATTCTCTCAGCTGACTTTGCCAGGCTGGCCGATGAAGTCTCCGCTGTGGAGCAGGCTGGTGCTGATCTTCTGCATGTGGATGTCATGGATGGTCATTTCGTCCCGAATCTAACGGTGGGCCCTCCCATTGTCGAAAGCCTTCGAAAGGTCACCAAGCTTCCGTTGGATGTGCACTTGATGATTACCAACGCCGATGCGTTCATTCCGGAGTTTGCCGACGCCGGCGCCGACTATCTCACGGTGCATGTTGAAGCCTGCCCGCACCTCCATCGGACGATACAGTCGATCAAGGAACGTGGGGTGAAGGCCGGAGTGACGCTCAATCCCGCCACGCCGATCTCGTCGCTCCAAGAGATCTGGGGCGATGTCGACTTGGTCTTGATCATGTCGGTGAATCCGGGATTCGGTGGACAGACCTTTATTCCATCCGTGCTCAAGAAAATCGTCGAGGCACGGACCCAGTTGGATCGAATCAAGAGCCAGGCTCTACTTGAGGTAGACGGCGGTGTGAAGGTGGACAACACACAAGAGATCGTGGCGGCCGGCGCGACCACGCTGGTCGCAGGCTCTGCGATTTTTTCACAACGCGACTATACGGCCACCATCGCCGCCATGCGGACAGCCGCCGCAGCCGTTCAACCCACGTCCCGCGCAGCGGTCAATCGATAGGCCATTCAGGGTGGACATTTCTTCTGCAGTCATCGACAGCCTTCATCCTCTCGAAATCAAAGTTCTGACAGCGTTAGGCGCGCAACAGTCGGATACGGTCCTGGACAGCGAACAGTTGGCGTCCGCTGCCGAACTGGAACCGTCTCAGTTCAGCATGGCAGTCGAATGGCTGCTGGCTAAAGAATTGATCGTCGTCCAGACGGAAACCGTCACCCCTGTCGTATCACTGACGAAAATTGGTGAGGAGTACCACCGTGGTGCAGCCCCCATCGAACGGGTGCTCGAGGCTGCTCGTGAAGCGGCCGGGACAGGGAAGCGGCTCACCATCCCCGACCTTCAATCGCAGGATGGGCTTGATCCTTCCGATGTCAGTAAAGCGGTGGGGCGATTGAAGAAGGAAGGAGTGTTGCTGATCGTTCAGGGTGGATGCATCGAAACCACCGGACGTCCAAGCCAAACCGTGGAAACGCTTCGGTCCGTCTTGCAGCAGCTGGAAGCATCCTCGCGGGAGCTGGCGGCGTTTTCGGAAGAGCACCGACGCGTGATCGAAGACTACGCCGTGAAGCGGGGAAATGCCAAAGAGCCGTTCCGAGTGGACGAGCGAGTGACCCGTTCCTTCAGGCTGTCTCCATCAGGGGCCGGCGCCGCGACACATTTATTGAAGCAGGGGGTCGCCGAAGAAGTCTCGCAGTTGACCCCGGACCTGTTAAAGGACGGCAGTTGGCGCCAGAAACGATTCCGCAAGTACACCATCAGCCTGCGCGCGCCACGCGTGGGAACCGGAAAAAAACATCCGTATCGAGAATTTCTGGATACCGTCAAAACGAAACTCGTGAGCATGGGCTTCCAAGAAATGCGCGGGTCGTTGGTGGAAACAGAATTTTGGGATATGGATGCCCTGTTCATGCCGCAATTTCATCCTGCCCGCGATATTCACGATGTGTATTTCGTGAAGCATCCGACCCATGCGTCCGCCAAGGATGAGCCGTTTGTCTCCCATGTGGCCAAGGTGCATGAGAACGGGGCCGATACCGGCTCCAGCGGCTGGGGCTATTCGTTCGATCTCCAGCGCGCTAAGCGATTGGTCTTGCGGAGCCAAGGGACGGCCGTGTCGGCGAGAACGCTCGCGGCTTCGCCGGGCATTCCAGGGAAGTACTTCTCGATCGCACGCTGTTTTCGCTATGACCAGGTCGATGCCACCCATGCGACGGATTTTTTCCAGGTCGAGGGGATCGTATTGGGAGAAGACATCAACTTTCGAATGTTATTGGGGCTCCTGAATTTATTTGCCCGGGAAGTGGCACAGGCGAAGGAAGTGAAGTTCTTGCCCGCCTATTTCCCATTCACCGAGCCGTCGGTCGAGTTGCATGTTCGGCATCCTCGCCTCGGGTGGATGGAGTTGGGCGGTGCAGGACTCTTCCGCCAGGAAGTGACGTTGCCGCTTGGGGTCACGGTTCCGGTGATCGCCTGGGGGCTAGGGCTCGATCGGATGGCGATGGTGGCGCTTGGGATCCACGATATCCGAGAACTGTTCACGGACAATCTTGAATTGATCCGCTCGACCAGAGGGGCGTTCTAGCGACGGCTATGCCTACGATTACGATCTATAAAGATGATTTCCAATCCCTCCTTCACGGCGCTGATGCTGTGCGTCGGGCCGTCTCGATTGAAGAGGTGGAAGACTGGCTCATGCTCGTGAAAGGCGAGTTGAAGGAGTACACCCCCGAAACCGGAGAGCTCCGGGTTGAGCTCCAGGACAGCAATCGTCCCGATCTGTGGTGCTGCGAAGGGATCGCCCGACAAATCAGGATCAAGCAACGGGGCAAGCTCTCGCCCTATCCGTTCTTATCCGGAAAGACCAAGTCCGGGAAGAAGATCATTGTAAAGCCGGGGATGGAACGGGTCCGTCCCTATGTCGCGGCTTGTGCGGCAAGAGGGTACCGAGTCACGACCGAGGGACTTGCCCAGTTGATTCAAACGCAGGAGAAATTGGCGGACATTTTCGGCCACAAGCGCAAGACTATTTCGATCGGAATTTACCAGCTTCCCAAGATCAAGTTTCCAGTGACCTACGAGCTGGTGAAGCCCGACGAAGCGCGGTTTACGCCGTTGGGCATGGAAACGGTCATGACCCTGTCGGAAATGCTCATGGTGCATCCGAAGGGGTTGGAGTATGGCGCGATCCTCTCGGGCGCGGAGCGATTGCCGATACTCCGAGATGCGGCCAATCAACCGTTGTCCTTCCCGCCGATCATCAACAGCCGGGAAATCGGTGAAGTGCAAGTCGGAGATGAGGAATTGTTCGTGGAAGTCACGGGGACAGACCTCTCGATGGTCGTCTTGACCTTGAATATTTTTGCGACCAATCTGGCCGACCGTGGCGCAGTCATCGAACCGGTCGACGTGGAGTACCCCTCACGCACCACGTTGGGGAAGCGAGTGAGAACGCCACAGGATCTTGGCAAACCCAAGGCGATCCCGATTCAGACCATTGAACAGGCGCTCGGCCAGAAACTCGGTGTCACGGTGGTCAAGCAGGCGCTCGAGGTCTATGGGTACGACGTGTCGGTCGGGAAAGGCGTGGTCAAAGCCAAACTCCCTCCCTATCGGCAAGATCTGATGCATACGATGGACGTGGTGGAAGACGTAGCGATGAGTCTTGGGTATGCCCATTTCACGCCGGTCATGCCGGCGCAGTTCACCGTGGGCGGCCTGTCTGCCATCGAACAGACGTCGGATCGAGCTCGGGAACTGATGGTGGGCTTGGGGTTTCAGGAGATCATTTCCAACATCCTTGGCTCGCCAGAGAATTATTCCGGTCGGATGCGGCTCGATGAGACGGCATGGGGGCGTATGGTCGAAGTCGACAATGTCATGTCCTTGAGCTTCTCCTGTCTCCGGCAATGGATCCTGCCGTCTCTGTTGCGTGTCGAGACTGCTTCGAGTCGAGCCTTCTATCCACACCGTCTCTTCGAGGCCGGTGATGTGGCGATTCCTGATGCTATGCATGAATTGGGTTCTCGGACTGATACGGTCTTGGGGGCCCTGATTGCCCATGCCGGAGCACATTTTTCTGAAATTCATTCCTGCCTCGATGTGTTGTTTTACTATCTTGGGAAAGAGTACAGCCTTGAACTGGTGGAGCATCCTTCATTTCTGGAAGGCCGCGCAGGGCGGATCGTTGTTGCAGGCAAACCTGTCGGCGTGATCGGCGAACTTCATCCCGAAGTGCTCGAACGCTGGCAAATCACCATGCCGGTTGTGGCGTTCGATGTGAACCTGTCGCAGCTCACTGATCTCGCGTAAACCTATCAGATACAAACGCTTTCCCGTCTCATCCAATGGGAAAACATAGGGTGACAAGACATTGCTTGGAGGCTGTTTGCTTGCCTTGTACGAACTGGATGGTTAACCTGGTCGGCATGGCAAAGGCTGCTACCAGAACTTCTGAAGGCCAGCGGGTTGGAGCCTTCGAGGCGAAGACCCATCTGGCTGATTTGCTACGCCAGGTAGAAGAGGGGCGGTCCTTTGAAATCTGTCGCCGCGGGAAACCCATCGCGCAGCTTGTTCCACCTTCCAAAAATACGGGTCATGTTCAGCCCTCTGAAGTTCGTAATGCCTTCCGGTCGATTCGCAAGCGTGTCTCGAGTCGAGTGAACATTCGCGCGCTCATCGAAGCGGGCCGCCGCATGTAATGCCTCTCGTCATTGATAGCTCGTTTGCGTTGGCATGGGCCTTGCCCGATGAATCGTCGACGCGGGCCGATCGGTTCCTTGGTCGTCTCGGCGAAGATGATCTGCTGTGGGTACCCGTCTCACTCGCCCTCTCCCATCGTCTGTCTGCCTATGATGCCGCGTATTTGGAACTCGCGATAAGGAAGAACCTTGCACTTGCGACGATGGATAGGGCGTTGCTGCAAGCCGCACGGGCAGCGGGAGTCGAAACAACCGCCTAAGCGTGATACGACTCGTCAGTATTTGCTGCGAAGTTTCCCCCAAATACTTTGAACGCTGGAAAAGATCCGTGCCCGCCGTCGCGTTTGATGTGAACCACTCTCAACTCGCTGATCTCGCGTAAGCGTGTTAATCGGCTCCCTCGTGTCCGACGGCTGGTAAAATAGCTGCCATTTAAAACCAAGGAGACCCTCGTGGCTTCGAGGTAGTATGTGGTGATGCCAGAATCCAATGATCGTGCCTGCTCCAATTCTCTGTGGAATGGTCCTTCGCCATGGACGTCGGCAGAAGAAACAGAGGCCAAAGGGGCACCAAGTCGCCTGCCCTGTGTAATAACCGACCGGTCGCTGCACAGAGCGTCTGACTCTCCACAAAACCTTAGGGATTACCTATCCTTAAGGTGGTGAAATTTGAGCCAGGTAAGATTGGTAATTCGCTTTCCTTGAAATGGACGGTAAATGCCATTTTGCGACCGTCGGCATCCGGCCAAGTGCGGACGTTCGGTGCTGAGATCGCTCCGCCGCAAAGCGGTCCTCAGGCTGCCGCATTAACGACCGAGGTAACCGGACGACGACCAGACAAGAACGCCGACGTTGAACGGCTGCTTTTTAATTCGCTGATCGATTTATTTGGGTCGAAAGGAAAGATTTAGACTTCTCAATGCAGTCGTGCACTCTTTGCTTGCTCGACGACACATTGACAAGTAGGGGAGATCACGCAACAATCGCGCACCAAGATGATGGTTCCAAGGCGCAAACCAAAACCAACAACATTTAAGTAACCATCAATATGGCACCTCGTCGCATCTCAGCCGCATTTTATGAGATTTTTCGAACTTTTCTTCCCTCTCTCTCGCGTGATGTGGCGGAATCGGGGCGTGAAACGGTTCAGGTCATTGTGTGGCTCGTCGGGCTTTCCACTGCTTTATTGGGGCTTGTAGTTACAAACCATGTATCGCTCAATGGCTTGTCCTCTATTGGTCGATCGTTGACTTCCCTTCTCTTTGTTGGAGTGGCGGTTCTAGGCGTTCTCCAGCGAATGGTGTTTCATGTATACGATGGCAAGTTCAGGGAGCTAGTTCTGCACATGCAGGGTCATCTAGCCGGACTTACGTCGGATATTGATCCTATCATCCCGCTTCAAGATTCTTGGGATAGATCTGCAATCATTAGACAGCTTCGACAAAGCTTTAATCTTGAGTGCGAGTATCTCGATCAATATGATGTTCCCATTGACAAGTGTCGAGAAATTTATTCAAACCACTATAGAATTATCATGTCGTCTGAAGGGCAGGCACTGCAAGATTTTGGAGAACTGCTAGCCGCTTTCGCTGGTAATCAGAAAGGAACAGGGCGAGACTTCCTTGGTCTTGACACTAAAGGGGATACCTATCTGCAGGACATCCGTGCCAGGGGGGTAAGCGTCAAGCGTTGGGTGCGAGCTTCCTACATACTTTTTCTCGCTTGCTGTACTTGTTTTCTTTTTGGCCTTGCAATGGTGGGCTTGTCAATAGTTTGTGGTGACATTCATTCTGCCGCGTACTGTGGTCCTATTCAATCAACCTAACTAAGTCCGATCAAGAGAAGCCGCTGGTCGCGCTTATATTATGTATGCCGGTGAACCGCAGGGTTAGGTTTCTCCTTGGGGAGCGAACTGGAAATCGATTGCATGGTCTCCAAAACCTGAAAATAGAAACCGTGACTTAGACGGTCAGTAAAACGGTCGGTCGTGTACTTTAGCTAAGGGTCGAAAACTGCCATCGGCCAAGTGCGGAAGTATGACGCCGAGATCGCATTCCCGTAAAGCTTAACGGATGCGGCCCGATGAAGCATAAAAATACGAACCGTCTACAGGACTGTACTCCGGTTGAGCGCTATCTTAGATCGAATGAAAGCCGTGCGATTCAATACACTACACTGTTACACCATACGTATTATACCTTCTCCTGTTCATCTGTGTCCTTCGCATCTAGCGCGGCCACCAGTTGCCGCGCGCGCAGCAACGCATCCCGCAGAGTCTGAGTTGCCACGGCAGGATGCCTCTGACAGCAATCGGCGATGAACTCGCGCAGCCAGCGCAGCAGCACAACAATCTCATCTTGCAACTTCGGGTCGTGTTCACTGCAGCGCTCGAGCAATGCTTCGAGACGCTTCAGCATAGCCCTCGCCTCGCGGCAGTCCTTCACGTCGTCGCCGTGCCCTCCGCTATCGTCGCCATGCCCAGGCCGGAAGATCAGCCCGGTGAAGTGCCGATAGCGCGTTACGCGCAGGCCGAGCGGCGTGGTCGCGCTGACCGAGGCCGCGATCGGGTAGGGGCCGAGCAGCCAGGTGTCGCCGAAACTGCCGCGGTATTGGCCGTACGCAGCTTCGGTGAGCGTGATCGTTCGAAGTACGCCGTCGGGCCGCGTAACGCGCACCTCGACAGGCACGTCGAGCCGCACAGGCTGGCCGTACAAGGTTGGCTCAAGCACCACTGTCATCGTTGAGCCCGGCAGGTATGAGCTTTGCTCTACATAGCCGCCGAGTCGAAGGTTGCTGCGCGCCTTGGACATCACCGCGTAGACGAAGGGTGGACCGCCGTCCACATCGTTGCCGTAGTAGGCGTAGCCGTGCGTCAGCGCGCCGCGGCCCTTACGGCTAGCGAGCCAGACGCGCCAGCGACCGAGGTGTGCGTTCGGGCGCGACGGGAAGGCCGGAAACTGGACGCGGAAGTACACGTGCCCGTCACCGGGAACGAACAGCACGTTGGGGAAGGTGATGCCGGCATCGCCAGGCCGAATGATGGTGCCGTCGGGCGCTTCGAGCCACAGTTCGATGTAGGGGTAAGACGACGCCTTACGATACGTGACGATAAAATCTGCCGCCACATCAACCTCTCCGATCCACACGTCGGTCGCACGGTCCATTCCGGGGTACAGCACCTCAGTTGGATCCTGCACGAATGCCTCATCGGCAACATCACTCAGAATTTGTACATACAGCTTCTGCAGTAGGAACTCACGGTCACCGACCAGCTCACCGGTGATCTGAGCAACGCCGTTGGTGACTGAGGTCAGCTGTACCAACCGGTCTTCGAGTTGGTTTAGTCCGAGGCCAACTGCAAACACGCGCTGGCGAGGCGACTTCGCAGCCACGGCGGCGGTCGCGGTCTGGATGTCGGGCGCACGGTTCTGGATGCCGTCAGTCAACACGACGACGGCGCGAGCACTGGCAACCGCCGAGTCGAGCACGGTGCTGCCGAGGATCGTGCCGCCGCCAATCGATGTGGCGCCCGTCGGCGCAAGGTTCGCATCGGTCAGTACCGCACGCGCGGCGGCGCGGCCGGCGCCGCTGGCCGGGTCACCTGCGACCACGAGCGCCTGAAGCACATCGCCTGGATTCACCGCCGCGTCGTTGAAGCGGACTACGCCAATGCGGTCGTTGTCCTTCAACAGCGACACATACAGGTTGGCAGCCTGGATCGCCAGTGTCATTTTGGACGCGCCGGGGACACCAGTAGGCTCGCTCATGCTCCCCGATCGGTCGATGACGAGCACGGTATCGACCGGCGGTGGATCGACGGCGCGCGCGACCAGGCCTAGCGATACCGATGGGGTGACAGCGTCGTCCGGCGTCGTCACCGTCAGCATACCGTTGAAGTTTGGCCCGCCAGCGGCTGGAGAGGAGAACGCGGCGTAGATACGACGGGATGTAAACGGCTGGGTGGCGCTTGGCGTGGGCAGCGTAAAAGTCAGTAAGGTGGCCGGTGCGTAGTCGAAACCGGCCGGTGGCGCTGACAGCGTGACGCGCAGTTGCGCCGGGCACGCAGTGCGACGGTTGCGCACTTCGAACCAGCGGTACATCGTCAACCGTCGGCCCACGTCGCCGAAATTCAAGGTCAGCCCGCCATCAGCGGTGACGACCTGCATCGACGGTGCCGGTGTGCAGACCGCCGCGCGCAACTCGATGCTAAGCGTCGCCGCGTTGCTGGTGACGAGCAAGGTTGCGTTTCGCGGGCCGTTGACAAACACTGGGCCAAAGCTGACGACGACGGTTTGGCCGGCACCGGGCGCGAGCGTTCCGATCGATGTCGGTGCGGCGCTGAAGTTGGGGCTACCACTTGCCAACGAGATGCCGGTGACGTTGACGCCACCGACATTACTCAGCTCAAAGGTCATCGTCGCCGTCGAACCGGCGCCGACATTGCCAAAGTCGAGTTCAGAGACCGACGCTGCGAGAGCCGGCGTGAGCTGGAAGAATGGCCGCAGTCGCTCGTGTACCGCCTCAACGCAGACGCGGCAGAACGGCCGGCTCGAGTCGCGCATGCGGCAGGCATAGGCTGGGCGGTAGTAGCCACAATGGTAGTAGCCAGCCCCCTCAAACAGTCCGATCTCGAGGTCATCGGCGCGCACATTCGCGCGCGTGTCGCACTGCGAGCAGTCCGGGTTCTGCATCGTTGGAACCGGGGTTAGCGAGCTGACCAGATGGCTCCACTTGAGTCCGGCTAGCCCAGCGGTCGCGGTGATGTTTCGCTCCAGCGGTTCACCGGCTGGTGCATTGTTGCGATCGGTCTCGCCGCTCGCACAGCCTTGCCATGTGCTGTACTCGTCGGCTAGGCGAAATGCGGCATGGCCAAGCTCGTGCATGACCACGTCGAGCCAGTCGGAACTCAGAGCGGTGGCGAAGACGTTTCCGCTCGCGCAGCCGCCGCGCATTGTGCTGTTGACCAGCACCACTCCGGCATGCCACGTCGCAATCTGCGCGGTGATGGTGGTTCGCACCAGCGTCCAGTCGACTCCTAGGCATCGCCTCACGCCCGACGTGCAATAGCTCGAGTCGAAGTAGGTCGCTGTAGTCACCGCAGTGGCGGTTGACATGTCTGCGCAGGTTGCCGGGTTGTCAGCACCGGCGTCAGTCGATGTTACGTTCAAGCGATGGATATTGATTGCTGCAAGCAAACCTTCGCTGAACCACGGTTCGGCTCGGAACTCATCGACGATGTCTTGGCATCGGTCATTGAACGCTGTCTGGTCGGCGGTGGTGTTCTGGAACCCCTCTGCGACGATGACGATGTTAAAGCGCTGGTTATCCGGCCCGTTGTCGAGAATCTTCGTAATCCCAAGGACTGTTCCATCTGTGGCACTCATGGTCGACTCCTCTGATCGCCGTGGCCGTCGTGTTTCTGTGGATGGGACTCAAGGCTCAGCTTGGTTCGAATCGGCGGTTGCGACACACCGTGTTTGACGGTCGGCGCGGGTGAATTCGACACAAGATGCAAATCAGTGATGTCCGGCACATCGGGAACCAGTATTTCAATCACCACGTTGTGCTGGGAGTGCAGCAGCCGACGAACCACGCCGCCCTCGTCGAACTGCTCCATGCCCGCCAGCGGATCGGCCATCACCTCGCGGTGGCGCACGCGACCCTGCCGGTCGACGGCCTCAATCCAGAAGCCTCGGCTTTTTTCCCCTTCAGGCAATGCATCGGGCGCTGGCAATGTCATACTTTCTATGCGCTGTTGGTGGTCTATGCGCCAGCTCTTGCCATCCCATCGCAGAGTCACACGCAGTACGGGCGCGGGCCAGTGGATCGCCTCGATGGGCGGGTCCTGAGCAATCATATACATCTCTCCTTTAGTTAAGCGAACACTAGCTAAAAGCTGATGAGTTTAGAGACTAAGGATGATGAACCTACCAATCATTCAGGTCGATCGACATACAAAGATGTGGCATGTGGCTCCTTTTGCGAGCCCAACATCCGCGACGGCGTCTTGCACCAGTGATCCATCTGGGTGATGACAATATTCTTGCTTTGTCGTGGGATTGAAAATGTAGTGTCATCTTGCACCCTTGGACACGATCTGAATTGGGTCTATCGTCGCCCTTGGTTCCTTTACAAAGCTCGCATTGGGTAGACTTGAGTCCAGCAAAAGTCACCCACTGCTACGGTCTCTCTTGCATGATTCCCTATTCGTTGCAAGCAACTTAGATGCCAACACGGGAGCGGGCGCATCGAGTCACTTGATGCACCCCTAATCCCAATTCTTTCAGTGCTATACATACTTCTTCGTAATAATGCACTTGTTACGCACATCTTCTGAGCTAAGACGCATGTATCGAAATGGATTCATGATGTGAATCTAATTCGATACTAAGAGCATGGCTCAGCGACTTTGTGGCCTGCTATTTAATTTATTCGGAATGGTCGTTCGGAAGGCGCGACACTGGAATTCAGGTAATCGGATGGCACACCACTGGTAACGCCCAGTTCGAACCACAACTTTCACCAGCGATTGGCTCCACTGATAGCTGTCGGTCGTAGACTACCGCTTTGGGTCGAAAGCGGTCGTCTGACGCATGTGCCAGAGTTGTTCGGCATAGTGAATTGCGCATGGGGACCACGATAAGAACGAATGCAAACGAAACTTGAAGGACATGGGGAACTCGGAGGAAGGCGTATTCTAGGAACGTGTGGCATCTAGGTTTAACGCCACTTGATGTGAAATGACCGGACGGTTATTGCCTGTCTGCTGTTGGCACGTGCGCCATGTCTGATTCCTCCTTCATAGTCTCTTGTAGGGTGGGAAAGGGACCGGCTGTCTGAGGAAGAAGCGAGACGAAATGGTTAGCGAGGTTAGGGGCTATCTAGTCGGCAAATGTGACAGACCAGGGCACCTCTTTACAGATTCTGATCCGTGAAAAGGAGAAAGAGGGAGCGACGAGTTGTCGCTCTCTCTTCTGTTTTACTGAAGCAAGCTTTACCCCTTAGGCCGTAGCGGGAACGTGCTGTTTGGCGAGACCGATCAGCTGTGCAAATCCCTCGGCGTCTTTGATCGCCATATCGGACAGGACCTTGCGATCTAACGCCACATTAGCCTTCTTCAGGGCGTTAATGAACCGTCCATAGCTCAGGCCCTGTGCTCGAACGGCTGCACTGATGCGCGCGATCCACAGTTGGCGGAAGTCCCGCTTGCGATTCTTTCGCCCGGTGTAGGCGTAGGTCAATCCCTTGTCTACACTCTCCGTGGCAGATCGAAACAACCGACTCTTCGCTCCGTACTGACCCGACGCTAATTTTATCCGCTTCTTCCGCCGGGCTCTCGTTTTTGGTCCACCTTTTGCGCGAGGCATGGTTCATTACTCCTTTTGAGTCCTAAAATTCACAACACCAGACGATCACTGATTATGCGTAGGGCAGGAGACGATTCAATGTCAAAACCACCGTTGGATCGACGACGGCGGTTCCGCTCAAGCGACGCTTTCGGTCGTGCCGCTTACTGGTCAGGATGTGCCGCTTGCCGGCCTTGCGACGGACAATTTTCCCGCTGCCTGTTTTTTTAAATCGCTTACTCGTTCCTGAATGCGTCTTGACCTTCATCGCAGTATTCCTTTGGTTGATAGATACCCTAGTGCCGAACGTTAGTGTTTCGGCGCCACGATCATGATCAAACTGCGCCCCTCCATGCGGGGAGCATACTCGATCGTGCCGGATTGTGCCAATTGTTCAATCACGGAATTCATCACGGTACGACCCATTTCCTGATTGGCCATCTCTCGCCCACGATAGGTGAGGGTGACCTTGGTCTTATTCCCTTCCTCTAAAAAGGCCTTGATCTGCCGAACTTTGATTTCAAGGTCATGCTTGTCCGTCCGTGGGCGGAGCTTGATTTCCTTCACCTGGGTGGATTTCTGATGACGCCGGCTCTGATGTTCCTTCTTGCTGAGCTCGTACTTGTACTTCCCGTAGTCCATAATCCGGCAGACCGGGGGAGCCGATGTCGGAGCCACTTCCACGAGGTCATAGCCGCCCTCTTGAGCCTGGCGAAACGCATCCGGGGTCGGGAGAATCCCGAGTTGCTCTCCTTCCGGGCCGATCACACGAACTTCTCGCACTCGGATCTCACGGTTGACGCGCAATTTGGGGACGATAGGCCACCTCTTTCTTATCGGGTGAGTTGAAGTTCACGCTGGGTCTGTTTGGTTTCGGCTTGGAGTAGCGCCACCACTTCAGCCAGCGTCATCGTTCCTAAGTTTGAGCCGCTTCGACCACGGACGGACAGCGTCCCGTTTTCAACTTCTCGTTTTCCTGCGACCAACATGAACGGAACTTTGGCCTTTTCCGCTTCTCGAATCTTGAACCCGATCTTTTCGTTCCGCAGATCGGCTTCGGCGCGGAAGCCGGCAGCCTTCAAGTGGGTGACCGCAGCGGAGACAAATGCTTCCTGCTGGTCGGTGATATTCATCACCACCGCCTGAACGGGAGCAAGCCAGGTCGGGAATGCGCCGCCAAAGTGTTCGACCAGAATGCCGAAGAAGCGTTCGATGGATCCCATCAACGCGCGATGGATCATGATCGGGCGATGCGCCTTGCCGTCTTCTCCAATATAACTTAATTCAAACCGCTCTGGGTTATTAAAGTCCACCTGCACCGTGGAGCACTGCCAGGAACGGCCCAACGCGTCCTTGATCTTGATATCGATCTTCGGGCCATAGAATGCGCCGCCGCCGGGGTCGAGATGGAAGGAGATGTTGCGGCTCTTCAGCGCGGCTTCCAGCGCACTCGTCGCCAATGTCCAATGCTCATCCCCGCCCACCGATTCTTTCGGCCTGGTCGACAAAAACACTTCAAATTCACTGAACCCGAACGTTTGCAAGACGAAAAACGTAAAATCCAAGACCCGGCTGACTTCGGTCTCCATCTGGTCCGGGCGACAGAAGAGATGGGCATCATCTTGGGTGAAGCCGCGCACCCGCATCAGTCCATGCAAGACGCCGGTCCGCTCATAACGGTACACGGTTCCCAGTTCGCCGTAGCGAATCGGAAGGTCGCGATAGCTCCGGAGATGCGACTGATAGATCATGATGTGGTACGGACAATTCATCGGCTTGAGCTGGTACTCGCTTCCCTCCAGCTTCATCGGTGGGAACATGTTGTCTCGGTAATAATCAACGTGCCCGCTGGTTTTCCAGAGGTCGAGGCGAGCGGTATGGGGCGAATAGACCAAGTCGTAGCCGTCGCGAATGTGCTGTTCTCTCCAGAAGTTCTCGATCAACAAACGCACGGCCGCGCCCTTGGGATGCCAGAGCACCAATCCGGGGCCGATTTCATCCTGAATGCTGATCAAGTCCAGTTCTTTTCCGACCTTTCTGTGGTCGCGCCGCTTGATCTCCTCCAGCCTGGCGAGATAGGCATCCACCTCAGCCCTGGTCGGGAAGGAGGTACCGTAGATGCGTTGTAACATCGGGTTGCGTTCATCGCCACGCCAGTAGGCTCCGGCCGTATTGAGCAACTTGATCGCACCGACCGCGCCGGTCGTTGGAAGGTGAGGGCCGCGACAGAGATCGACGAAATCTCCCTGGGTATAGGCGGTGATCGGCTCGCCGTCAGGGAAGCCTTGAATCAGTTCTACTTTATAGTGTTCGCCCTTGGCTTTAAAGAAATCGATCGCGGCCTGCTTCGAAAATTCTCTCCGCGTAATCGTGAGATTGCGCGCGATGATATCCGCAGCACGCGCTTCTATTTTCTCCAGGTCCTCGGGTGTAAAGGGGCGGTCGTACGCAAAGTCGTAGTAGAAACTGTCCTCCAGCGCTGGACCGATCGTGAGTTGCGCAGTCGGAAACAGTTCTTTCACAGCCTGAGCCATGATGTGGGTGCTGCTGTGACGGTAAACCTCTCGACCTTCGGCGCTATCGAATCGAAGCGGTTCGATGGTTGACCCACCTGACAGAGGCCGTGACAAGTCGATGACTGTTCCATCAACTTTGGCTGCCAGCACACCTGGGCCCGCGACTCCCAAAGCCGACAAGGCAGATCCGACCGTTTCACCAGCTGGAATATCTGTGGCAGGACCGTCTTTGACCGAGATCTTCATAATCTAGGGGACTCATGACCACTACACCACCAAACAACAGAGGCACCGCGCCTCAGAAGAGGCAAATCAGTGCCTCGGACTCATGGTAGGCGCGGACGGTCTTGAACCGTCGACCTCTACCGTGTCAAGGTAGCGCTCTCCCCCTGAGCTACGCGCCTATCAGCAAGGGAGGCATGCTAATATAGCTTCACGGACGCTGTCAAGAAAACGAACGAGCAGACCGCACTCTCTTCGCGATCCGAAAGAGCGCCCTCTCCTGCCCCTTACGCTTTCGAGAGCGAGAGGATACCTACTTCACCGCGGAACGAAGTTCTTTCCCGGCTGAAAATTTGGGCACCTTGGCTGCTGGGATGCGGAGTGATTCGCCCGTTCGCGGGTTTCTTCCCATTCTGGCTTTCCGCTTGGAGATCGTAAACGTACCAAAATTGACAAGGGAGACTCGTTGCCCCTTTTTGAGGGAGGACGTCACCGCTCCGGTAAACGCTTCGAGAGCCGTTCCTGCCGCAACTTTCGTGATTCCTGCCGAAGCGGCCATCTTCGCAATCAACTCTTCCTTGGTCATAATATCCCTCCTCCTTGAGTGTTGAGAGAACTATGGAAAGTGAGTTCCACGGCACATTGTGGCGACGTTTGGCTACGCACTCCGACTTGCCTTCATTTTGGTTTGTTGTAACGGGATGTGCAGGTCGACGATCTTTTTCCGCAAGGTGTTGCGATTGAGCCCCAGCAGTTCCGCGGCCCGTATCTGGTTGCCCCTTGTTTCTTTCAGCGCGGAGGTGATGAGAGGGCGTTCCACAGCCGAGATCAGAATCGGGTGCAGATTTCTTGCTGATCCGTTCCGCATGCCTTTGACAAAATCCCCCATTTTCGATTCCAAATAGCCCTCGATCGAGCCGTCGTTGGTTTTGGCGTGCGGCCGGCTATTCGGGGAATCCATCAGGCGAAGTTGGATCATTTTTAATGTTTTTTTCAAGACGGCGCGCGAGCCTTTGATCACGAGGGCCTGTGATAGACCAAGCTGATCCTCAAGTCGATCGCCCTGTTCATGCCCACCGGCCTCTATGATGACGACATCAAACCCGTCCTTGTGCGTGCCCCTCTGTAAGCTATCGACATCGTACGCGATGGTAATTGACGCATCCGTGAAGACTTGTCTGACTTGTGCGTGTATAGCGGCATCAGTCGCAAGCAAAAGGACACTGTATGCGGACGACGGCACGGGCATGAAGACACCATGGGAAGAAGAGGGCGGATTATTGCCTGGGGCGTAATCGAAGTCAATCGGATTTTACGTACGCGGGGTACGTGCATGCGGGTGCTGCCGAGTTTTTCCCGGTTTGAAATGTGTGGCAACGAAAGGAAATGTCGATCTTCTTGCAGGCGGCAGGTTGTGATATTCGCCGTGGATTGACCTTAGAATACTTAGGAAGCAGATTCAAAAATACTTGGAGCATGGGAGTTCCCTTGACAGATCGCGATCGCAGACTGTATAAAATATCCAATTCCTACCGGAATAATAAAGAATGAAAGTGTCGAAACGAGTGACCTACGGGATTATGGCAGCGGTTGATCTTGCGATCAATGCGACGGAATCTCCCATCCAGGCGAGAGCAATCGCCAGGCGACAGGGGATTCCGATTCGTTTTCTTGAGCAGGTTCTCCACGCGCTGAAAAATGCGGATGTCGTTCAAAGTCATCGAGGAGCCCAAGGGGGCTATCTCTTGTCACGGGGACCGGCACAGATCTCGATAGCGGACATCCTTGAAGCCTTAGAAGGTCCGCTCTTCCATCGATCGACCGTCTATCAGGGTGTGCGTGACCGGTCCGCAACAAAGCCCGACCTTCTCTTGGGTGGCGTCTGGGAACAGGTACAACAGGCCGAGCGGAAGGTGCTCGAGGGCATTACGGTTGAACAGTTGGCGACGCATCAACGCACGCTTGATGCCCAACAAAATCCGATGTACCACATTTGACCAGAACGGTTCTTTCCTGAAGAGATAAGGAGTGAGCGATGAGCCAGGTCGAATCCATGACGTTTCCAAAGATCGTGACATCTCCGATCCCTCCAGCGATCCGAGAGGAAATCGAAACGTTCGAAACGGAGGCGCTCCGGACCTTGGCTGGGGAGATCTCCACCGATCTCTTCAAGCCGTTTCGTCTGCAGTACGGCATTTATGGCCAGCGCCAGCCGGGCGTGCAGATGGTCCGGGTCAAGATTCCGTTTGGCGGGATCACGGCGAATCAGCTTCGCCGCCTGGCGGAACTTGCCGATCGCTACGCCACGGGTGTCGGCCACGTCACGACTAGACAAGACATTCAGATGCACTTTGTGGAGCTGAAGGATGTGCCGACCATTATGCGGGGATTGGCGGAAGTCGGCCTGACCACCAGGGAGGCCTGCGCCAATACCGTGCGGAATGTGACGGCTTGCCACTTGGCAGGTGTGTGCCAGGGCGAAGTGTTCGATGTCACTCCTTACGCGAAGACCGTGGCGTACCATCTCCTGCGGAATCCGTTGAATCAAAGTTTGCCTCGGAAATTCAAGATCGCTTTCTCAGGTTGCGCGCATGACTGCGCACTGACCCCGATCCATGATATCGGCTTGCTGGCAGTAAAACGGGCGGACGGGGTGATCGGTTTCCGCATGGTGGCAGGTGGTGGATTAGGCTCAGCTCCGCGAGTCGCACAGCTTCTTCGAGAATTCACTCCGATGGAAGAACTGATCCCCAGCATCGAGGCTGTCATCAAGGTCTTCGATACCCTGGGGAACCGGAAAAATCGCAACAAAGCCCGTATGAAGTTCGTGATCGACAAACTGGGTTTTGAAGAATTCAAGCGCCGGTGGGAAGCCGCCTACGTGGCGATGGGCCATGCCCTTCCGAAGAGCGGGCCATTGACGCTCCTGCCGTATCAGGATGAGCCGACCCCGCTCATCATGCCCACGCGGAATGGTGCCGCACATGGAAACGGCAACGGTGCGCCCGCCATCGGTCGCGAAACGCCGTATGAGATGTGGAAACGAACCAATGTCGTGAAACAGAAGCAGGAAGGCTATGTGACGGCCGCGATCAAGCTCTTCATGGGAGATATTACCGCTGAGCAGATGTTGTTCGTGGCGGATCTTGCCGAGCGCTATTCAAACGGTAATCTTCGCACCACGATCAATCAGAATTTGGTGATCCGGTGGATTCCCTCCGACCTGGCTCCTCAGCTCTATGAGGATCTGGCTTCACGTGGGTTGGCCGACCCTGGCGCGGAACTGGTCGAGGATATTATCGCCTGTCCAGGTACGGATACCTGCGGCCTTGGTATCACCTCATCGAAGGGTCTCGCACGAGCTCTGGCCGAGGTATTTCCCGCCGGACGGGTGTCAGAAGATCTGGCCGGGGTGGATGTCAAAATCAGTGGCTGCCACAACTCCTGCGCCCAGCATCATATTTCTACGATTGGGTTGCATGGGGTTGGGAAGCGCCTGGGTGAGCATGTCGCACCACACTACGAACTGCATCTCGGCGGTTCCGTGAACGGCACGGCGAAGATCGGCCAGATGACCGTGAAGTTGCCGGCAAAGGCAGTCCCGGCGGCGATCTCCCATCTGATCGACGTGTACCGGCGTGACCGTCAACCGAACGAAAACTTGCCGAAGTTTATTGCCAGAATGGGCAAGAGCAAGCTGAAAGATGAGCTGATCCCCTACACGATCGTGCCCTCGTTTAAAGATGACCCCACGTTCTATTACGACTGGGAAGGCGAAGAGGAGTTCATTCTTGAAGATCTCGGTCCCGGCGAATGTGCCGGCGGTGCGCTTGAGATGATCGAAAACGGCATCCTTGAGGCGGACCAAGAGCTCTATCAAGCCAAGCTGTTAGTCGAGAAACATCAATATTCCGTGTCGGTCAACAAGTCCTACCGGGCCGTGTTGGCTGCGGCGAAAGCGTTACTGGTCACCGAAGGGTTGGAACCATCGACGGACTCTGAGACGTTTCTTGAGTTCGACAGCCGGATCGCTCAGAAGGGGATCGTGCCACTTTTTTATCGAGACCTCAGCGCAAAAGTCGGAGATCTGGGTCCAAAGGAAACGTCTGCAGAATCGGCCGAAGAGAAGATGGCGTTTGCCAAAGGATTTGTCGATGCGTGCAGGACAGCGACGGACCAGATAGGGAAGGACCTCAAGCTCTCGGCGGTGAAGGAAGAGCCACTGTCGGTCGCTCCTGCACCAGCCGAAACCAAACCAGCCGCTCCAGCTCCGACCGGCGCCCCGGTCTATGATCTACGGGGTGTGGCCTGTCCGATGAACTATGTGAAGACGAAGTTGAAGTTGGAAATGATGGACGCGGGTGAGAAGCTGGAAGTCTGGCTGGATGCGGGCGAGCCGATCAAGAACGTGCCCATGAGCCTCAAAAATGACGGACATACGGTATTGATCCAAGAAGCGCTTGAGCCGGAAGCGACCCATTATCGGATCTTGGTGGAAAAAGTCGAAGGGTAAGGAAAGCGTGGTTGCTATGGCGGGAGAAGACCGATCAGGACTCATTAAAGAGCTTCAAACCTGGGGCGCTTCTTTTGAAGCAAAGCAGCCTCAGGATGTTGTGGCGGCGGCCATTGAGGGCTATCGAGGAAAAATCGTGTTGGCCTGCAGCTTCGGGGCGGAGGATGTCGTGCTGGTCGACATGGTGCATCGCGTCGATCCATCAGTGCCGTTGTTCTATCTCGACACGGAGTTCCTATTTCCTGAAACCTATGCCACGCGGGATCGAGTGATAGAACGCTATCACCTCAAACCGGCGCAGGTCATCCAAGTGAAATCATTGCTGACCGCGCAGCAACAGGCAAAGGAGCATGGCGATGCCTTGTGGTCACGGGAGCCGGATCGTTGCTGCCGGCTGCGCAAGGTCGAACCATTGACGCGGGTGTTGCGAGGGTACGAGGCGTGGATCACCGGAATCAGGCGCGACCAGGCTTCGTCTCGCGCGAATGCCGGGATGATTGAGTGGGACCAGAAATTCGAACTCGTGAAAATCAACCCGCTGGCCCGATGGACCTGGGCCGACGTCTGGACCTACATCAAGGTCCACGAAGTGCCCTACAACCCCCTGCATGACCAGAACTATCCCAGCATCGGATGCACGCACTGCACCGCTCCCGTGGCGCCCGGTGACGATCCGCGAGCCGGTCGCTGGAAGAATTTTGCCAAAACCGAGTGTGGACTCCATAAGTCGTAACATGCCGATTCAAGATATTCTTGCAAAGATTGCGAAAGGGCCAAAGGTCTCGAAGGACCTCACCTGGGATGAGTGTAAGCAGGCCATGAAGGCCTTGATTGAAGGGGAAGCCAGTCCGGCGCAAGTCGGCGCCTTTCTCATCGCCATGCGATTCAAGACGGAGTCGGTGACGGAATTGGCCGGGCTCACGGCTGCTGCGCGCCAGTATGTGCCTCCGCTTGCTGTCTCGCGAGGCCTAGCCCTAGTCGATGTCCCGACCTATGCCGGAAAGCAGGATACGTTTCACGCGATTGTTGCCTCGTCCATTGTCGCCGTGGCGGCTGGGGCCGCGGTCTTGATGCATGGCTACGACGGCATTCCCGGTCGGCCCGGAAGCGCCGGAGTCTTGAAAGCATTGGGCGTTCCGGTCGATGCCGATCCCAAAACGGTGGCGGAGGACGTGAATCGCAAGGGGTTCGGATACCTGGATATCGGACTGTACCATCCGCCCGTGTTTCGATTTTTGGAGATGCGCCAACAGTTTGGTGTCAGGAACGTCTTCCATCCCATCGCCAGATTGCTCAACCCGGCTCGGGCCTCGGTGCAAGTCGTTGGGTTATCGCATCCACCCCATTTCGAAAAAACCGCCGAAGCGTTGCGCATTCTGGGTTGTCCACGGGCGTTGGTGATTCGCGGAGTCGAAGGCGATCCGGAACTCTCTGCCTCGATGGAAACTCGCGTGCTCGAGTTGCGTGATGAACGGATTATGCCGCTTGGCGTGTCGCCAAAAGATTTCAAGCTGACGTTTATTCCGTCGAGGGAAATGGCGGGGTTCCCGCCGGACCAGCGAGATAAAGAAGCCGACCTGCTCCGCCGGATTTTGTCGAACCAGGTGCAGGGCGGTCCGAGAGAGTGGGTGCTCATGAACGCGGCGATGCTCCTCTATGCCGCAGGTAAAGGCTCGTCCCTGGCGACCTGCTTCCCTGCCGTGCGGGCCGTGCTTGAGAGTGGAGCAGCGGCTCGGAAGCTGGATGAATTGGTACGCACGTCGGTGGCGGTGTAAGGCGAGCGGACGGAAAGAGTGGAGTCATGAAACATCTCCGGCAACTTGAAGATCAAAGCGTCTATATCCTTCGAGAAGCGTATAAGCACTTCGACAATCTCGCCATGCTCTGGTCGATGGGGAAGGATTCGACGGTGCTGCTCTGGCTGGCCCGCAAGGCGTTCTTCGGGCATGTGCCGTTTCCGCTCCTCCATGTCGATACCAGCTACAAGATCCCGGCCATGATTGAGTACCGCGATCGGCTGGCGCGAGAATGGCGCTTGAACCTCGTCGTGGGCCAGAACAAGGAAGCCTTGGCGGCGGGCATGAATCACGAGATGGGCCGTGTGGTCTGTTGTACTGCGTTGAAAACGAACGGCCTCAAGCAACTCTTAGAAAACAAGGGATACACCGGCGTCATCCTCGGCGTCCGGGCCGACGAGGAGGGGACCAGGGCCAAGGAGCGCTACTTCTCGCCACGGGATAAACACGGCGATTGGGATTTTCGAGACCAGCCGCCTGAGCTCTGGGATCAATACAAGACCACGTTCCCACCCGGTACCCATATTCGGATTCATCCGTTGCTGGATTGGACCGAGATCAATATTTGGGAGTACATCAAGTTCGAAAATATCCCGTTCATCGATTTGTATCTCGACAAGGGTGACGGCACCCGCTACCGCAGCCTGGGCTGTGCGCCCTGTACCACGCCGATTAAGTCGACGGCCAAGAGCGTGGATGACATCATCGAAGAGCTCCGCCACACCACGGTAGCGGAACGGTCCGGTCGTGCCCAAGATGAGGGCCGAGGAATGGAGTTGCTGCGCAAAGACGGTTACATGTGATGAGAATGCTGAAACGAACATCCAGCTTCGTTCTCGGATCGAAACAATCCTCAACGTACCCCATTCGGAGAAGAAGCTGCCCTGGCAGCTTGGGGTGGGCGGGTGGAATAAAGTACGCCTCCGGTTGTTTCTCACCTGCGGCCTCGCTGGTCTGCTCGTTTGAGCATTCTGCAGGATAAATGAAAATGACAATAACTGAAACCAAGCCTTCTGAGAATTTGAACATCGTCATCGTCGGGCATGTGGATCATGGCAAGTCTACGCTGTTGGGCAGGCTCTACGCCGATACCGGGTCACTGCCGGACGGGAAGTTAGAAAAGGTCCAGGCCATCTGCAAGCAGCAGGGGAAAGAGTTCGAGTATGCCTTTCTCTTCGATGCCTTTCTTGAGGAGCAGGAGCAGGGAATCACGATCGATACGGCTCGTACCTTTTTCATCTGGAAGGGACGGCAGTACATCATCATCGATGCCCCGGGGCACAAAGAATTCCTCAAGAACATGATCTCCGGCGCCGCGCGAGCCGAGGCGGCCTTGCTCTTGATTGATGCTCTGGAGGGCGTCAAAGAGCAATCGAAAAAGCATGGCTATCTCTTATCGCTCCTCGGAGTCCGGCAGTTTGCGGTCGTGGTCAATAAGATGGATCTGGTCGGCTATCGACAAGACGTGTTCGACGGGATTGAGAAAGAGTATCGTGAATTTCTAGGTCAGTTCAAAGCGGTGCCGTCCCACTTCATTCCCGTCAGTGCCAAGCTCGGCGACAATATCGCCAATCGCAGTGCGACCATGTCGTGGTACAACGGCCCAACCGTCCTCGAGGCGCTCAGTACATTCAGAAAAGAAGCGGCGCGTTCGGAACAGCCACTCCGACTACCCGTGCAGGACGTCTATAAGTTCGACGCCCGCCGCATCATCACGGGCCGTATTGCGGCCGGCCGACTCAAGGTGGGTGACCACCTCGTCTTTTCACCCTCGAACAAACGGGCCAATATCCGAACCGTGGAAGCCTTCAACATTGAGCCTCAGCCGACGGAAGGGCAGGCGGGACAGTCGATTGGGGTGACGCTCGATGAGCAAATCTTTGTCGAACGCGGTGAAATTGCGTCCTTGCAAGACAGTCTCCCTCAAGTCTCCACGGCGTTTCGGGCCAATCTCTTCTGGCTGGGGAAGCGGCCGTTGGAAAAAGAGCGGAAATACATCCTGCGCGTAGCCACAAAAGAGGTGGACTGCGAAGTGGCGTCGATCCACCGGATCATCGACACGATGGATCTGGCTCAGCAGCAGGGGAGCAGTGCCGTCAACAAGAACCAAGTCGCCGAGTTAACGCTGCGTACGAAAGCGCCGATCGCATTCGACCTTTCGGCTTCGTTCGAAGCCACGGGGCGGTTCGTGTTGGTTGATGAGTATGACATTGCAGGCGGCGGCATCATTACCGAGCTGGTGCATGACGACCAGGAGTTTCTACGCGAAGAAGCCAGGCGGCGCGACTTTGCTTGGGTCAAGGGTGAAGTCACCGTCGAAGACCGGGCTCAGCAGTACGGCCATCGCGCAGCCGTTGTCTTGATCACCGGTGGACGGCACACAGGGAAGTCGTTCTTGGCTAGAACACTCGAAGGCCGTCTGGTGGCCGATGGGCGCCATGCGTACCTTTTGGATGGAGAAAATCTGCGCCGCGGATTGGATGCCGATCTGAGCGAAACTGAGCGGGGACAGACCACCGAAATGGCTCGGCGCTATGGCGAAGTGGCGCGTCTGCTCACCGATACGGGTCTCATCGTGGTGTCCACTACCAACCCATTCGGCCTGGCCTATCGCGAAGCCTCAGAAGCAATTAGAACCCTTGTGCATCCGGCACCGGTCGTCGCCGTGCACATGAGCAAGACCGAAGAAGAACCACCGCCGAATACCGACGTCGTCCTCTCCGGCCCCACCGATTTCGACGCCGCGACGGCTCGTATTCTCGATGAACTGAAACGCCGGGGCGTTCTGGCTCAGGCCATCGGGGCCAAGCCGGTCTTTCAATACTCCATTTAGCCGTAGTCAGCGATCAGACGAACTGTCCTTTTCCTGCCGTTCAGGCGATGGCGCAAGACCGACCCCTTGACGGATTTCCTCTACAGCAATATTCTGCTGCGGTGTGCTCCGTTGCTCTCCTGAGGCGAAGGTGACCGTGATGCAGGGTAAAGACCCATTCTTGATACTCCTCGGGCTATTCATCCTCGGTTCGACATTTTTCTTCTGCGGCAAAGAGGCGGTGACGTCATCGGTTCCGGGTATATCAGAGTCGCCGGCAAAAATTTCTCCACCGGCATCGAACATCATTCCGCCGACCCTCCCGCCAGTGCCGCGGGTCTCAGCTCCGACAATGATGAAAAAAAAGATCGATGACCTGTTGAGAAGAAATACGATTCAATTCCCACTCAACAGTGCATCTCTTCTCCCGGATGGGAAAGCCATCTTGAACAGCGTGGCCGTAATTTTACAGGAGAACCCAACGGTGGCCTTTGAAGTGGGCGGCCATACCGACAACGTTGGACTGGAGCAAGCCAATGAGGTGCTTTCGGAACAGCGTGCGACAACTGTCGTCGAGTATCTGATCTCACAAGGTATCGCAGCCGAACGGCTGACTCCCAAAGGGTACGGAGCGTCACGCCCGATCGTTGAGAGTGTCGCCAACGAGGGGCACTGGCAAAACCGCAGAATCGAATTTTCCCTTGCACCCAAGGAGGCGCAGCCATGATGTCTGCGCATTGGGCCTGCTGGTTCTGGACGGTGGTGGGAGCCGGTGTTCTTGGGTGGGGGATCAAGGGCGTGCTGCTGGGGCCCTTGATGGATGACAAGCGTCGTGAGATGGAACGCCTCACGAATAAGGTTGCCATGCTTACCAAGCTTGCCAATCAACCGCCGGAAGTTCGAACGGTTGAGAAGCGGGTTGAAGTGCCGGTCGAGCGGGTGGTGCTGAAACGTGTAGAAGTACCGGTCGAGAAGGTTGTCGAGCGGACGGTCGACAATCCGGAGCACCTGGCCCGGATCAAGGCGTTGGAAGGCGAGGTAGCCGTGATCGCTGGGCTGTTTACGCAGATCGCTCAGTTTCAAACCATTTCTTCGCAAGCCGGGGGGGAGAAGAGGATTGAAGGGCGAGTGGTGGTGCCGGTCGACAATCCGGAGCACCTGGCCCGGATCAAGGCGCTCGAAGGCGAAGTGGCCGTGATCGACGACCTCCGTACGCAGATCGCTGAGCTCCGGGCTCTGTCGTTGCAGGTTGGTGAGAAGAACGTGGAGAAGCCGATCGAACCTCATGCTGAACAGATTGCCGAGAAGAATGGGGACGTGCCGGTGGAAACAATCAGCACATACAGGGAGGAGCTGGACCCTGTCGGTTCGGCTGAGCCGTCGGGTGAGGGCCGAACGGTCGACGAGTCGCCTGATGATCTGAAACTCATCCGCGGAGTCGGGCCGGCGTTAGAGCGGTTCCTGCGCAAACGGGGTGTGTTCTCGTTCAGTCAGGTGGCGACCTGGAGCCAGGCAGACATCGACAAATTTGAGTTTCTCTTGCCCAACTTTGGGGGACGGATCCAACGAGAAAACTGGGTGCGCAGTGCGCAGATCGAGCACTACAAAAAGTATCAACAGTGGCTCGGCGACGGCGAGCCCCCGAGTGAGAGCCTTGAGCTTCGTGCGCAGATTGCTGATCTTCACGCCGTGTCTTCACCGGGCAGGGAGAAGGTCGTTGAAAAGCGGACCGAGCCTCTCGTGGAAAAGAATGGGGATGGGTCGGTTGAAATGATCAGCCAACACGCGAGCGACCTGGACCAGGCCGATGCCGTAGGGCAATCGGATGAGGGACAAGCGGTCAGCGAGTCGCCTGATGACCTGAAACATATCCGCGGGGTCGGGCCTGGGTTAGAACGGTTCCTCCACAAACGGGGCGTCTTCTGGTTCAGTCAGGTGGCGACCTGGAGTCAGAAGGATATCGACAAGTTCGAGTTCCTCTTGCCCAACTTTGGGGGGCGCATCCAACGAGAAAACTGGGTGCGCAGCGCAAAGGTCGAGCACTACAAAAAGTATAAGAAGTGGCTCGGTGAGGATCAGCCACCAAGTGCGCCGCCGGAGACGCATTAGCAGGCTGTTGAAAAAGTCCTCCAGCTTTGTTCTCGCATCGTTCAGACCCTCAACCTACCCCAGAGGGCACGCCTCGGCCCTTCACTCGCTGCGGCCTTGCTAGAAGGCCTTTTTGAACCACCTGCAACACATTGTGGTCACAACACCGTCTTCAACGGCAGGCAAGAAACAAGACGCGACCCTAATACCGACCCTAATACCTCTCATGGATATAACACGACCATATGTAATAATTGTCTAATTCGTCCACAATGTCTATAATAGACTCAAGAGGTGATGAATCATGCGATATGTCTCAGCAAGCGATGCCAAGCAGAAGCTGGCAGCCATTCTGGATGCGGCGCAACGTGAGCCTGTGATGATCCGCCGTCAGAAACGAGATGTGGCCGTGCTGCTTTCCGCTCAGGAGTATGAGCGGGTCTGCGCCACGAACCGGGAGGAGTTCTTACGGTTCTCAGATCGGGTGAGCAAGAAAGCCAGGGCGCAGGGCCTGACGGAAAGCACACTGCACGAGATTCTGGCCGATGAAGGCTAGACGGCGCGTAGTGCTGGACACCAACACGCTCATCAGCGGCGTGTTGCTGAAGGACACCGTTCCCGGACAGGCGGTGCGCAAGGTGATCACAGACGATCAACTGTTGATGTCCGAGGTCAGTCTGTATGAACTGGCGGATGTTTTATCGCGCAAGAAATTCGACCGCTATATCAGCCTGCAGGACCGGGAAGAATTTGTCCGGCTCGTATTCCGAGTAGCGGAGATCGTGCCGATTGTCACGGCGGTGCATGAATGCCGCGACGAAACGGACAACCGGATTTTGGAGGTTGCCATTAACGGTGAGGCCGAGTGGATTGTCAGCGGTGACCAGGATCTGCTAATTCTGAATCCGTTTCGGGGCATCGCCATCATCAAGCCCGGAGACTATATGCAGGAGACCGGATATGCCAGTGAAACACCCCGCTCATCTGAGAACACTGATTAAACAGTCGACCGAGGCCTCATAACCGATGCAGAGAAACCAAGGGGTCTGACCCCTTAGTTTCTACCGGGCTGCATCTTGACCGGCCGGGGAGGGGGTCGCCAAGACGGGGACCGAGACTCTCACTTTGACGAATGGGGAAGAGTCAATTGAAATGATCAGCCAACCAGCCGGAAATCTGGACCAAGCTGATGTCGTGGAGCCGTCGGGTGAGGGAGAAGCCGTCGGTGAGTCGCCCGATGATCTGAAACAAATACGTGGGGTCGGGCCGGGGCTAGAGCGGTTCCTACACAAACGGGGTGTCTTCTGGTTCAGCCAGGTGGCGACCTGGAGCCAGGCGGACATCGACAAATTCGAGTTCCTCTTGCCCAATTTTGGGGGACGCATCCAACGAGAAAACTGGGTGCGGAGCGCGCAGGTCGAGCACTACAAGAAGTATAAGAAGTGGCTCGGCGATGAACAGCCACCAAGTGCGACGCCCGAGACACACTAACAGGTTGCGGAGCAACGCAGGTTGACCGCTGAAACCACCTCAAGCATCGACCTGTGCAAAAATCCAACTATGCAGGATGCGCAACAGCCTGACCACGTGGTCTGCAGTGAACCGACAATGTGGCACGGTGACAGGGGAGATCACGTTAGGCAAAAAACACGACATGACCCTATTACTTATTTGCTGGTAGGCAGAATGGTTAGCTCGTGATCGAAGATTGTCGGAGTCATGGAAAAGTAGTTTTTTCTCTTTGATCACGAAGCGCAGGTAGGCAACCAGATGAGTGTCGCGGGAATACGCTCTAACCGTGGCGATATCTATCAGACGTTGATCGCCTTTGACTGGGCTTTGACTGTCCTGTCCGATCCAGAATTTCAATGGCTTGAAATAGATTCGACGACCTATCTGGTAGACGATGTCGTAATTGGCAAATCCGACGGCTCCCTGATTTGTTGCCAGTGCAAAAAGAACCAGGCCAATTTCAGCGCATGGTCGATAGCCGATCTCGCGGATGAGCTGGACAAGGCTTCTCTGGTACTGGCTAGGAATCAACAAGCCCAAGTCCACTTCTATTCGCGCAGCGAGTTCGGCGCACTCGCTAAGCTACGTGAGTACAGCACCCTCTATGGTAATGAGGCTGACTATCACGCGAATTTGACCAAAGAGCCTATAGAAACTGATCGCGATCTGACTGCTCGCATTGCCGCTAAGACTCGCGACCTCCCGACCTATGAGTTCCTGCGCCGCACCTCCTTTACGATCAGCCAAGATTTTGATCGCATGGAGTCCTTGCTACGTGAACGTTTGCGCCAAATGGCAAGCAACTCAAATGCAGCCTTCGACGCGCTCTGGATACGCCTCGACAAACTTGGAGGACGTATGGAGAGTGGCAACCTGTCCGCTTCCGCCCAACATCGCCTCACCAAAGCCGACCTCAAAGACATTCTCCATCACGCGGGAGCGATGCTGGTTCCAGCAATGTCTATTGCACAGGTGCGTACATCATTTGCCAGTACCTCAGCTATCGGCAGGTCGTGGCATCGGGACATTGCCGGACAGCGCATTACGAGCCCAGTCGTGAATGAACTCCTGGCTGCGATCGATGCCAGGAAACGTGCCGTCTTGCTGACGGGGCTTCCGGGTTCCGGCAAAACCTGGGCGGTTTCAAGTTCCAAGTGCAACGGGTGAATGATGGCGCAGGTGCGCATAAACTTCCAGGGGCGTCGCAAAATCGAGACATTTTCTCGGACGCGTATTCAGGCGATGTGCGATCGCGTTCAATT
>JBFWZD010000032.1:0-34208 GCA_050185705.1 Nitrospira sp.
AGTTGAATGCCATCGCCCATCGGCTCAATACACGACCAAGAAAATGTCTCGGCTTTGCCACGCCGCTGGAAGTTTATGCGCACCTGCGCCATCATTCACCCGTTGCACTTGGAACTTGAAACCAGCACCTCTTTACCGAATCACTCCCTGCCACTCGCCATAGCGATCTTCAACCGGACCACATCGGAGGTTGAAGACGATGAGCGCAAGTCCACTGGCGACGCTGATCCATGGCCACTCCTGCACACCGCTGTCGAGAATCCAGGGTGCCAGAAGCATCCACGCACCGAGCAGTATGTTCGGCACACGCACCAAGCGCGCGGGTTCGGCAAACGCCACGACCGAGAACGTCACAACCAGCGCGCCCACGATATGGGTGCTGTCGGCGATGGATCCGGCTAAGCCGACCAACGTCGGCGCAGCCATCAACCACGCCCCCACTACCGTGCTTAGCCACAGATTCCACGGAGCGGAAAACGCTTCGATACTGTGGGACATTTCCGAAGGAAGAGACCGGGGCTTGACCGCCGGCTCCTGCGCTGTCCCGTGGTCGCCTCGCCAAAATACGCGCCACACATCGCCCCCGGCGCGCCTGGTGCGAAGGAGAAACTGCCCGGTGGCGATCACTTCATCCAGCGCCGGAGACACCATCAGCAGCATCACCACCGACGCCACCAGACAGAGCGTGCACCAGTCGCCGATGCTGACCGGTTGGAGAATGACTAAGACGATGCTGGTCACACCGGGTGGGATGATGAACAAACCAAACAGGATCACCATCCACGGCATGGTCCGCCAGCGCCGCACACCCCCGATCAGTCCGGCAAGCGCATCGAGCAGATAGGAGAGCGCGCCTAATCCGGCATCGGAGACGGGAAAGGCCTTGGAGACGTCCGAGGTCAGCACACGTCTCGTGCTCTCGCCGAAAAATGGATCCCAGGGTGAGACAATATGGCCAAGTTGAAACGCCGCCATATATCGAGCAAGGAAAAATCCGATCATCGCCAGGAAGACGATCGCCAATCGTTGCACCCACCCGGACGGATTGTAACTCCACCCTGGTGGTGCACCGGAACCAGGACCGTCACGGTCGAACCATGGAACGATGCCGGCGAAGGTAATCACCAGCGCCCCAACCAGCACATCGTTGTTGTAGACCGCAGCATTCGAGGACCAGAGCAGCAGCGGTGCGCTCAACACCCAGAGGCCGACCCCACACACGGTCCAAGCCGCCCAAACATGGCAAATGGCAAGCCCGCTGAGCAATAGAATCGCCGCACCGCTGAGGAGGTCGCTCCAAAGCAGAGCAGGCTCGATCGTGCCGAGCGCCGGTGCCGTGCCGATGAGCCATAGGCCCAGCAGCATGTTGGCCACATGCGGCCAGGACGGACCTTTCGAAACAGGCTCTGGCTGCAAATCATTTTGCCGATACCACCCGACAGGGTCGGATTGCAGAGCGGCTAACATTCTCGGGAGCGTCTCGCGCAGAGAGTGTTGCGGCTTCCAACCGAGAAGCGCGCCGGCCCGTGAGATATCGAGGGCATAATGGTCGTCGGCAATGTCCATCATCCACGGCTTGATAAAGGGGTCGGCGCCCGGGATAAGGGTCCGAAGCCAGGCGCCAAGCTTTGCGACCGGCTTGGGAATGCGATAGGTGCTCCATGCATGACCGTGCAGTCGGCGGCTGATGTTGCGTTGGAGTTCGTCGTAACTCAGTGTTTCAGGCTCACCGATGAGGAGCGTGGTGACCGGTGGAAGGTCGTGGCGGTGTTCCACAGCGAGCACCAAGGCCTCCACCATGTCGTCCATGTGCAGGAAGGACGCTCCATGCGTGAGGTCGCCTGAGTAGAGACGGCCGATGAGCCGCTGCTCATAAATGCGCTTGATCTGGTGCGAAAGAGGAATTGAATGGCAGCGATCGTCATACACCCCGGCAATGCGCAACAGCACGACAGGCACCGTGCCCCGTTCACGGAGAATCAGGTGCTCCGTCGAGACCTTGGACTGGGGATAGGCCCATTTCGGTTGGAGCGGCCAATCTTCGTTGATGCGCTCTCCCGGTCGGCAGGGCGCATGCACGAGCATGGTGCTGGAAAAGATAAACTGCTCGACCTCAAAATCCCGCAACCCGTGTAGGAGCCGTTCAGTGCCTCGCACGGTGACCTGCTCATAGAGAGGACTTGGCTCACCGGAAAAACTGTAGTAAGCAGCCAGATGAACGACCGAGGTAATTCGTGCATGTCCGAGGCGGCGGATTGTGTCTAACGCGGACCGCACGCTGTGATCCGACGTGAGGTCGCACGCGATGACGTGTTCTGTATTCGGTGGTGGATGGGGCGGCCCTTCGCGGTCCAACCCGATTTCCACAAAACGCTCTCCGATACGATCAATGAACGCACTCCCGATACGGCCGCTGCTGCCGGTGACGATGATGGTTCCTAATCCTGTTTCGGCCGGCACCGCTTGTGTCATACCGCTACATTTTCCAAACTTCGGTCATGCCTCGCGAATTTGCATTTCTCGACCCGTGCGATGAATGATGGGAGAGAAGCACAACCAGGCTCCCCAATCGTGCCTCTCTCCCCGGCCATTTACCTCAAATCGTCGAGGGTTTTTCCAGGGGCTTCTAAACCTGGCTTAGGGAGCTCTTTAAGCTTGACGACGGCTTGTGCGACACCTCTGGAATTGAGTTGCGCGGCGACCTTGTCACCCTCCTTGTGCAGACCACGAACCTTGGTCTCCGGTTCGACATTCACGTGGATTTCAGACCCGTTCGGCTGTTTCAACACATACATCTCTTCCACTCGAACAATCTCACCCATGACGGTGCGACAAGGTTGATTGGCCGTACATTTGTCGTTGGAAGGAAACTCGACTGACTCCATGGCTTGTCCAGCCTGTGCTTGTTGGTTTTGCTCCGATTCAGCCGACGAGAATGACGGGAAGATGATCAAGGCGATGGCGGGTATGATTGCTGATTGTAAACACTTCATACACAACTCCTTCCACAATTGGTGCGATGGACATAAAGGCATCCATCATAATTAAAACCTTCCTCGTACACAGAAGTACGACTCACAATCACCTTACTCTCCATGTGCCGATAGAAAACTGGAGGAAACCCTAGAAGCACCTGCATGGGTAAGACTGTGGAGTCGGTCTCAACTCCGTAAACTGGATCCGAATTGTTTCGACCAGAAGAGGAACATGCCGTGACCGCCTCGCGACGACGTTCCATTGTCCGAATCACGTAAGATTCCAAAGTTATACGTGTAATTGAGCTCGATCTGAGAGCGCCACGGGGCGCCGGAGACGATTCCCACTCCCACCGTGGGCATGGAGTCCGTGACCTGCTTGATCTTGCCCTGTGAGGCGAATCGAGACTGATCCACGAAAGCCCAGCCTGCTTCGATGTAGGGATAAAGAAAGAAGAGGGCTTCATAACGGTATTGCACGTTCGCAATGGCATAGTGTCTTGGAAACAGCTCGTTGAAGGCGACTCCGTGGATCATCGGAAGGGCGACCGCATCCCACTCATAGCCGGTGGGCCGTCCGGGAAGACGGAATGTGGTGAATCGATCGAGGTCCTCACCGATGCCTCCGTGGAGACTGCCCACCAGGCGATGTTTGTCGCTGTTCACGAAGGGGAAACTGGTTGCCGCCAAGAGATACCCGCTCACGGCAATATAGGTGCGTTCCCGCTTGAAATTCGGCGTGTCGAAGGGAGGGCCTCCCCACGCGACCCACTTGGCACGATGCCCATAGAACACGTCCCCTCCAACAGTCACCCCTTCATGTGGGAGCTCCATCAGATTTCGTTTCATCGAATCCGTCCTGACCCTCAAGTGAATGCGACCTTCATAGGTATCACTCGGGACACCATATTGCGGGGAGGTGTGCCCCGTTCCTTTAAACCAACGATAGCCTGGCTCGTACGTCAGAAAAATGTTCACCGCACTGTCTTGTTTGAATGGATGGATCGGCAAGCGATACCCAAGTCCCACCCCACCGAAAATATAACTCCACTCGATTTCGGTCTCGAGGATCCGCCGGCCCTCAACATGCTCGGACCGACCGATCGGCGCGATGAAGTTGTCCAAGGAAAAGATCACCGTCCAGTTGGGGAATGAGCGTAATCCGATCGAGTAATCAAGGTCGTTGACGGCCCCAGAGAAGGTTCCGCGAAATCGTCGATTGTTATCATCCCAATTACGCCAGACATATAACGCCCCAAAGGGCAGGATTTCGAGTTGAGGAGGTCCTTCCGGAATCCACTGCAGACCAAAGCTGGCAGCCGTGACGGATCTCCGATCCCTATGATCAACGTGGATCACTTCTCCAAACAGTTTGGTACGATAGTCCTGCCCGGCGAGCGGTGTCGGTTGTTCAACCGGAGTGGGATCCTCTTGGGAAGGATCGGCCTGGCTCAGTCGAGGGGTGAGGAGGGTAGAGGTGAAAAAGAGGGCACAGCACGTGAGAAACCAAACAGGATAGAGCTTCGCACACCAACGACCCATAGCGCATCAACCGACCTTTCTTCTGTCAATATCTGAGGAGCCCACGCACGAGAGTCGCATGACTCCCGTGCTCCGGAGCCACGCCCGTATGCGAGGCATGGCCCATACAGATCAGGATCCATCACCCGGATACCGATGGAGCTGATCTCACTTCTTCTTCCCCGCATTTGTCTTGGCCGCCTCACCTTGCGAAAACGGCTCTACCGATCGAATATGGTTTTGGTCATTGGCCTCGACCTCCACCATCTTACCCACCTTAATCTGATCGGCTGCCTTGCTGGTCTTGTCTCGATACAGACGAACCTCGCCATCCTTGGTTTTCAGGACGACGGCGTCTCCATCGACCCGAACGACCTCCCCTCGAAATCGACCTTCTTTAAAGCCCGTTTCATCGGTGACGGAAAACGGCTTCATGTTGTCCGATGGAGACGGTGAGTCCTGTGCCTGAGACAAGCCCGCGAATCCCAACGTCGCCACACCAACCGTCATGCACCATGTGAGAATGATAGACCTACGAGTGTTCATGAGACCCTCCTGTGTTGAGTATCAGCTCTGTGTTGTGCCGGATCTTTGGCCTGTGACCATCTCCAGGGCATGGGACTCCTCGAGCGCCCGACCGTCTTTCGGCAAGTGAGCTCGGACATTGCAGACGTCACAGGTGATTAATGCTGTGACACGATGGCTCCGTGCGTCGACTCGAAAGACAAGATGATATTGCTGCGCACCACACTCTGGGCAGACGTAATCCATGAGACCTCCCTTCATCTCATCGGAATCATCGGGAGAATGTGCGCTGTGGTTATGACCTGTAGAAACAGCACAAAATTGGCCTATCATATGTGCCTCCCTTGTTGAAGAAGCCTAGAATAACCGAATACTTGCAAGACAAACCTAGACAAAACCCCGGTTGCATTCTGTTCCGCACCTAGTAGGCTTGGGTATCTTGGATGGGCGTGGCTTAATCTACAGAACATCGAAAGCGTTGATTCCGTTCAACAGGTAAATACCAATCCAGCAGTCGGCTGAATAGGCATTGCAACAGCTGACGAGACCTTCATACGCTGGGCGGATCTTCTCGATCCTCACCCGCTAGAACTTTGGCCTCTTGAGCCTCTAGAGCCTGCATCTCCAAGAGCATCCCGAGGAGGGCTTGCCGTCTCTGTTGTAGGCTCGTCTTTTCACGATCCCTTGATTGTGGCTCCTGCGCCGATTCCGGTAGATTGACCAAGGCCTCGGCCTCACCAAGGACAGCGTACTTATAGAGTTCCAGATACTGGTGGGATTCCCCATATAGCCGGGCAAGGACTTCCTGCGTCTGAGTATCGAACGACTCCAATCCTGTCTGGCTCAGTTCTTGATTCTCCATTGATTCCAGGATGGCCAATTGAGACTTTATGGCATCACTTCGGGTATAGGGAGCAAACGAGGCGTTGGTGTTCGGCATAAAGAACTCTCCTTTCCGTTCGACAAATGATGGGACTCATTCGACATTCAACGTCCTACGAGTACGACGGCCTCTCATTCTCTCATGTGCATGGTTCTCACTCTGACGGTTTATTCTGCATGTGCTCCGATCGGTGCGAGCCACACCACATCAACGAGGCGCCGTGTCAATTCCGCCGGCGACTGATCACTTGAATATAACGCCACGTACCGTTGCTGTAAGTCGCGTAAGGTCTGCGGATAACTCGCCTCAGATATCTGCGCCAAGGTGAGGAGTGAATGCAAATACTCCCCATGCCCTTGTGCGATGTCATGCTGCAAATTGTTGAAGTTATAGGCGGCGAAGATATGCAGTCGCTGTTTGGCACGTATCAGATCCTCACTCCCAACGCGTGATCCTGGCGTCGTGCTGGACGTAAACTCCTTCGTTGGCTGAGTCAACTCTGAGGCACCCTGCGTGGTGCCGTTCGACACCGCCGTGGTGGCATCGAATGGGGCCTTCACGAGTTCTACGGTGGTATCACAGGCCGTGATCCCAAGGGCCAGACAACCTATCAACCCCATCTGTAAGGCGGCACATCGTATAGAGCTCATCATGAGTTTCCCTTTCGCTAGGCCGGAAGAATGTCCGGTCCTATTGTTGCTTAGAGCATAGTAGGGCAACAGGCACCTCAGGAGCCCTAGCACATCACCTAGGTGTTATCGATCTGTTTACTAAGGTAGGAGGAAGGACCCTTGAGAGATGGGTTCCTGGTCATCAGGAACTTGTGCGAAGGTTATGACCAGTGCAACATTGCAAGAGACGATGCCTCATCCCGATCAAAATCTATCGAGGCGATACGTTCACTGCGTATATCGCAGGCCCCAGGCGGTGACCTGCGATTACGCACCTGACGGGCAGCCTAATCTTTCATCTTTTCTGTAAGCTCTTTCGCTTTACCTTTCCCTCGTTCCATTGACCCTTTCACATCACCCTTCGCCCGTTCATATTCCGCCTTCACATCGTTGCCCTTGGCTTCCTCCTTCAGCGCCTTCATCTCACCCTTGGCCTCCTCGGCGGCGCCTTTCACTTCTCCCTTCGCTTTTTCCAGTTGGGCTTTGGCTTCACCCGCTCCACTTTCACCCATGCCACCTAATAGAAAAACCGCCATACCGATCGTCATCCCCATGAGCAGCTGTTTCATACCATCCTCCTTGTGTGGTTGCGCGTATTGAATCGATGGTTAAACGCGATATCACGTGAGTGTATCAGCTCCAATCACCTATCAATACTAGTGCAACTCCTAGTGGACTTGCCGTGAGACCTAGCCCGATAAAGTGAAACTTTTCAGAACAAGTTGTCGGTGAAAATCATGGTCGGATCGTGGCTAATCGTCAAACCTATATACTTCAGACACTGCTGCACACGAGCGTGCGCGCTTACCGTTGAGTGAGGAGGCTATTAAGGCAGAACTAGGGCTTTATCCGGTACGTGAACGATCAGAATGCGTAGTAAGGTCTCACCGACACGTGGTACGAGATCGCGACACAATGGACGCTGAACGCTCAATCGGCTACACATCGCTGATACTGTGCTTACGCAGGATTGAGGGAGCTCGTATTCACATTAATAATTTTACTCATACAAAATATCGGAGGAGGAGCCATGAACAAGACTGATTCATTAGAAAAAACGACGGAGCAGATGGGACGCAAGGCGGAAGATGCCGCGCAAAGAGCCGGAGAAAAAGCTCGCCAGGTCTCTGAGGATATCAGCGACATGGCCCAGAGGGGTGGCGAAAAGGCCCGTCACCTCGCTGAGCGTGTCGGTGATGAGATCGCAGACGCATCGGGTAGGATCCAAGATAAACTGCGGGAAACGGGAAAAGGCGTGGGCGAAGTCGTGAACACCGTTTCAGAAAAGGTCCGGTCATCTGCCCAGTACCTGGAGGATTCGAGTGTGGAGGATGTGGTCGAAGATGTGGCTGTGCTCGTCAAGCGATATCCGATTCATGCCGTCCTGCTTGGCGTCGGGATTGGGTTCCTGTTGGGCCGAGGGCGGTCACGCTAGGAGATGTCGTCCATGGACACAACACAACAAGGGTATGATGCGTCACGACATCCGGACGCGCCCGGTCCCTCTGGAATCCTCTATTTACTCCAGGGGATCGTAGCGGATATCAGACGACTGGTCGGTCAACAGGTCCGACTAGCGATCCACGAACTTCAGCTTGAAGGCGCCCGTGCAGTGGGCATCGTTCTGACAGCCATCATCAGCGGTATCCTGGGTGCACTCTGTTTACTGTTTGTACTTCTAACAGCAGTGGCGGCACTCCATGAAATCGTCGGACTCGCGGTCTGGATGAGTTGTGGTGCGGTCGCTCTTGCCCTCATGGTCGTGGCCGGAGGGCTCTTGCTCTACCTCAAAGGGCAAATACAGCGTTTCAGGATCGTTCCGGTCCGTACGCTCCATACAGTGAAGGAGGATGCTCAATGGATAAAGGAATGGATCGCATCGCCGAGGACGTGAAGGATATCGTCGAAACACGCACCGCGATCGCGGACAAGCTCGAAAAGCTCGAGCACCGATTCACGTCTACTGTTCAAGAGGCGAAGACGATGGCGGAGGATTTTGCCGGACGTACACAGTCTGTGATCGAGGACACGATGGGATCGGTCAAGGAAGCGACCGATCCAGGACGGTTGGTTTCCAATCATCCGTGGGCCATAGTCAGCGGGGCTGTCATCGTGGGGTTTGCTGTGGGGCGGCTTTTCAAGGAAGGGGAAAACGGGGTTGTCCCCTACTACCCTCCCGGGTCACAGGCTGCGAATGTCATGCCTCCTTCTGGGGCGGACACGACAGGGAGGGAGGGCGTCTACCCGTTCTACCCCCACGCAGATGAGGACAGCTCACCTGCACGTCCGTACTCTTCGGATCGCTCGTCGGTACTTCGATCTCTGAAGCCTGTAGTTGCCGGTTCAGTGAGTCATCTCACGGATGAACTCATTGACATCGGTAAATTCGCTCTTCGAGCCTGGCTCAAAGAGTTCGTGCAGAAGGAACGTGGACGATCCTCAGCTCCGGACCGGTCGTCGTCACCAGAAAGAGGAACTGGCGTTCCTTCCTAGTACTGCATATCGAAGGAAGGTGTCATTCTTGTTGAACCGACCACTCCTACGCCGAGGAGAGCGTCGTTCTAGGCGGCGAACAAAGGAGATTGTGATTGTGGGTGGTTTCCGCCCCGTAGCTCACAAAAGTTGGGGACTGAGCTACAGGGCGGCCAAATGGTCCATCCTGCCCGATGGTGACAGCTCGCCTCGGCCATGCGGACACGTGACCATCATCCCGACCGGGACGTTTTTCATTGATCCCGGCCCACGTGAGGTTATCGCATCACGATCTCCAACTCTCTCGCCATCGTGCTCGTGACGATGTCCCCTCTGGCCCTCGTGGTTTCTGGATTATGGTTGGGTTCTTCTAGGCTGTTCCCTCACATTCCAAAGTTCCTCACCGAGACAAAATCCAAGCCAGGGTACCGTTCACCTGGTTAGTCGCTAACTTTTCGGTCGGGACATAATGCCAAGGCATGCAGGAAGAGCTGCCCAGCCGGCGGCAGCTTGTCTGGCTTCACGCATCGGTCAGGCGATCACCAGACAAGCAAGGAGGTCTCCGACCCATTCATTCTTATGGTGTTGGGTCGATGTTTTTGCCCTGCCGACGGTCATCAGGGCGATCTCCCTCCTGCTCCTGCTGATCGCCCTTGGGGGATTGTTTTGTCTTCGCCTTGGCCTGACCATCAGGGCCTTGACCCGCTCTGTTTTTAGAAGAACCAGCCCCTGGTTTCATGGACTGATCCGTCTTCTTCTTTGGATTGTTCATCTGCTGAGTCGAGCCATCTGGAATTGGGTCTTCGTCATGATCTCTGGTGCCGACCAACCTGATGATGTCTGTACCAGAACCCATGTCATGCTGCATATCGATGGCCGAGTGTTCACCAACAGACTCCCAGCCAGTCGGCATGGCTTGAATAACAGATGAGAGCCCACAGATTGCAATAAACACGCTTCCTGTCGCCAAGCCTACCATCTTGCCGGGCGTGATCGATGCGGCAACTTCCTTCATGGTACCTCTCCCTTCTCTCGTAGTTAATGAGTGAGTAGCTTCACGCTGGAGCGTGGTTCACTATTTCTATTGCACCTTATTCTCACAATCGGGCTGACGTAACCTGGCAATACCCCTGGCTCCTCAGGATTTAATCAGGATTAATTTTGGCCAGACAGACCGAGACAATCTTTCTGCACCAGGTTCCCTAGGAATTATGCCAGTAGCAATCCTAGCTCCTCATGATTCATTGGTAACGTCACAAGTATCTTTATATGAGGACCCGGTAAGTCTAACCAAGATCACAAGGCAGGGAGCCATGGCAGAACTCGACTCAGAGGATATGCAGGACATTAAGATCGCCGGATGTGATGTTCATTTGGTGTATCTCCAATCCGGAGGCGATTGGACCGTGGTCGGAACGCTGGCAAGCGGGACTGAAGAAAACAAGAAAAAGGAGACCATCACCAGTGGTCCCTGGCCCAGTCGCGACATCGCCGAGCAGAACTCACTGGAAGAGATCACGAAGCTCCTGGGCAATAACGAGGATCGAAACACATCGCGCGTCCACAATCCCGGTGAGCAAACTGAGAAGCAGAACACCGCACAGGATCCGGCCAGGTGAGCAGCGAGCTCGTTAAGCCACTCAATGCACGAGACACGAGAGAACAATGAACCGCTCGATTTTCAATGATGAGGAGGTAGGAGACATGGGCGAACAAGAATCGCGTGAGGGCAGCGGCGAACAAGGTGGAGAATTACATCAACGGTCGGAAGAGTCTCAGCCTGCTACCTGGCTGACGACCGACCAAGGCATTCCAGTGTCCGATAACCAGAACAGCCTGAAGAGTGGGGCGCGCGGCCCGACGCTACTAGAAGACTTCGTCCTCCGTGAAAAAATCTTCCATTTTGACCATGAGCGTATTCCGGAGCGCATCGTGCATGCGCGTGGTTCCGGCGCCCATGGGTATTTCGAATTGTACAAATCGCTTTCGGCCATCACGACCGCCGATCTCTTTCAGCGTGAGGGAGAGAGGACTCCGGTGTTTGCCAGAATTTCCACCGTCGCGGGAGGCGCGGGATCGGTCGACACGGTGCGCGACGTGCGTGGGTTTGCAGTAAAGTTCTACACAAAGACCGGCAATTGGGACTTGGTCGGGAATAATGTCCCGGTATTTTTCATCCAAGACGCGATGAAATTTCCGGATCTCGTTCATGCAGTCAAAATGGAGGCCGATAGAGGTTATCCCCAGGCTGCAGCCGCCCATGACACGTTCTGGGATTGGGCGTCCCTGATGCCGGAGAGCACCCATATGCTCCTCTGGCTCATGTCGGACCATACCATTCCCCGTTCATTGCGCATGGTCCAGGGATTCGGTGTGCACACGTTTCACTTCCTGAATGCGAAAGGCGATACCACCTTCGTGAAACTTCACTGGCGACCTGTCTTGGGTGTGCAGTCCACAGTTTGGGACGAAACTCTCAAGCTGCAATCGGCAGACAATGATTATCACAGACGAGATTTATGGGAAGCCATCGCCTCAGGAAACTACCCAGAATGGGAACTAGGCATACAGACCTTCGATCAACGATTCGCGGACAATCTCCCATACGATGTGTTGGACCCCACGAAACTAATTCCAGAAGAAGACCTTCCGGTACAGATGGTCGGACGAATGGTCCTTGACCGCAATCCTGATAATTTTTTCAGCGAGACGGAGCAAGCGGCATTTTGTCCCGCCAATATCGTGCCGGGGATCGATTTCTCGAACGATCCACTGCTCCAGGGCCGATTGTTTTCATATTTGGACACACAAAAGTCGAGGCTTGGCACGACTAACTTCCACCAACTTCCCATCAATGCACCGAAATGCCCGTTTTCCAATTTCCACCGTGACGGCATGATGCAGACCCAGATCCCAAAGGGGCGTGCGAATTACGAGCCCAATTCGTTGGCTGCCCATGGCGAACTCGGCGGACCTCGAGAAGTCCCAACGGGATTCATGAGTGTGCCCGGGCGCCCCGACCGTGATGAACAAGGGGACAAGTTACGGGTGAGACCTGAGTTGTTTGCCGATCACTATAGTCAAGCACGGCAGTTCTGGAAGTCACAGACCCGGAATGAACAGTCTCATATCGTCTCGGCATTCGTGTTCGAGCTTTCCAAAGTCCACCTGGCGGATGTGCCAAGCCGAATGATCGGACGACTACGAAACGTGGACGAGGAACTCGCAAAACGAGTCGCCAGTGGGCTTGGCCTATCATTGCCGGCGAAACTTCCCGCCACGAAAGACGCTATCAATATGGTTCCAAGCCCAGCACTTTCCGTTCAGAAGAACATGAAACCAATCCTCAAAGGACGGAAAGTAGGGATTTTGTTTGATGAGGGGTCCGATGGAAAGCAGATCCAACACCTACGTACCCAAATTGAACAAGAAGGGGGAACGGTCTTTCTCGTGGCACCCAAGATTCATGGGACAAAGTTGGCTGATGGAAAAGTGCTAAATTCAGATGGGCAATTATCCGGTTCTCCTTCTGTGCTTTTTGATGCGGTCGCGATCGTGCTTTCCGAAAAAGGAGCCCGTGAGTTGATGCATACCCCTGCAGCCGTACAATTTGTGGCGGATGCGTTCGCACATCTGAAAGCGATTGGCTATACGGAAGCGGCGGCTCCCCTGCTAGAGAAAGCCAGCGTGACCACCGACGATGGTGTCACGGGCCTCGGTTCCGAATTCATTGCCGCAGCCTCTAAACGCTTCTGGGAGCGTGAGCCGAGCGGTGGCTGATATTGCCTCAGGCATTCTCGGTTTGACCACGCTCTCGTAACCGGATTCGTCGGATGAAGACCTCCCTCTCACGACGGGCGGATCTCCGGACCGGTCATCCCGTGTGGCCGGTCCGACGGTTACCTGTCTTGTCGGTCCGCCCCCTTCAACAAGACCTACGGAGGGACGTGCCTACAGTGAGAACAGAATCCTCCGGAGTTTAGTCACGGATGCATTAACCGACGCCGAGTTGTCCGTGCTGATGGTTGATCGGCGAGGTCCTCTTCACGGTGCGCGGCTAAGGGGGTAATGAAATTGTCTTCTCAATGATGGCCGCGCAGATGCTCCGCGGGTTGATCCTGGGGATTGAAAATCCAGACACGGATCTGATTTCGTTTTCACCCTCTCGCTCGTGTCGACATTCCATACATCGGATACCTAGGCTTAAAACCAGGGGTTTTGCTAGCACCTTGTTTCGGTTGAAATGGCTAGTTTAGTCCAGAACTAGCGCACCTAATCCAATCAATTAGGCAGGGAGATGACCTATGGCGAGTAGAGTCGTTGAAAGTACGGAAGATGTAACACGGGCAATCATTTGTGCGATTAAGACTCGTCCGGATTTGAGCATGGATGAGTTAATTCTCTGCTGTAGACCCTATACCTGGAATCAAGTCTTTTTGGCCCTCGACGACCTCGTCCGGAAGGGACTGATTACGCTTAAACAGGGAGGGGGATTTTACATGATCTCCTTGAATCTCGCACAGAAAGGCGGATACGGGAAGGTGGAACCGGTGGCCCATGGCCTGCCATCGTAACCCACCCAACAGCCACGGACCCGCCGTGATTTAACAGGCTGTAGCTGTACCGGAAGCAACTCGATCAACTTCACATGGTGCGCATTCTTGTCAGCATCGAGCAAGTCGGAACTGAACGAAATGTTTTCTCAGTTACTATCCAGATCAGTACAAAACCTTGGTGGGGGTCGTTGGACCCGGCCTCACTGGTGAGGTGTGCGACCGAGTCCACAAAGACAATCAACCTCGCTTATGCGGCATCTGCGGCGTGAGTTGGGAGATCTCCAGTCGGCTTCCTCTGTCCGGTGGCATAGAGGCGCAATTCTTCAGGTTCGTCTTCCCACATATCGTCTTTCGGGTCTTGTCGGCGTGCCGCAACTGGGTCCAACCGGTTGCGAAGAATGATATGATCCACCACGTCGCCACATTGCACACAGCGCAACCCCGAGATATGTTGGTCCAATAACATATCGGCGGGGCTGTCCATTCGTTCTGGGACTAGTAAGCCGCCACAACGCTGACAATCGCGTGAGCCACGGAGATTCAACAATTGCTGGGCCACGCGGAGATTGTCCTGATGCAAAAATAATCGATCCATCTTTTTCGTCCGAGCTGGGTGCTTGACTCTCATCGTTCCACCTCTTTGTTTGGTTGATTCAGAAACTCTGTTGGGCAACCCGCCCATCACGTGAAGGAGGGTTGCCTTCTCTGCACGCACGCATTCTATCGCCGAAGATCCGGAATAGAGGGCTAGTAAACCCTCCAGATCGGACCCTAGGGTGACCTTGTTTTCCTTGCGTAAAGAGCTAGAACGAGGGGAATCGATCGGATACCCTCGCAAACGAATCTGACTGGTTGCGGGAGAAGGTCAGGAACGACGACGGCGTAGCCAACGCCAGAGCAGTCCGAGTCCACCGACGAGGACACAAGACGAAAGGAAGATTGCGGTGTGCCACTGGACATCACGATGCTGTGGCGGACGACTCAGCATTCGCCAAAGTTGGTCGGCCTGCACCGGACGTTCGGGGTCGATGAGCGTCGTCGACGGCAGGAATCGTTCGATTGCATCATCCCCGCCGCAAGAATATTCGTGCAATTGTCGATTTCTGGTGTTGAGATCATTGATGGTGCCGATGATGGACCGCTTACGTCGTTCGGTCTGCTGCACCTCGGACGCCTGCCGGCCAAGATGTTCCCCGAGGAGTTTGTGCCGCACACGTTTAAGACCGGCTTGAACGGTCTTGCTCTGGGTACCGTCAATCACCACATTACATTCGGTATCCAGTCCCATCGAGCGATTGGAGCAATTGGCTGATCCGACCGTGAGAATCGCATCATCGACCATCAGCAGTTTGCTGTGCACACCAATACAGGTGTCTGCCGACATCCAGCTGGCCGTCGGCCAGTACACTCGGAATCTGTTTGGTCGTGCCGCCTCGTGAAGCCGACGGATCAGCCGGGCACGGAGTGCATCCATCGTGTGACGCTCCAACCACCCGTCGCTCTTCATTCTCGTCACGACCACCACCTCCGGCGCACGCGGACCAGATAGCCGAGTATGAAGGGCCTCTCCGATTCGATGCGCGGTCAGATACTGCGATTCCATGAAAATGCTACGCCGGGCAGCCGCAATCGCGTCGAGGTACAGATGCTCGATTTCACGGACTTCCGGTTGATCTTCAAATTTCGGCTGCGTACGGGCGATCCCGACGGAGAGGTTGGACAGATGCACCGAAACCCCGGTCGGCCAGACATCGGATATCGGTCGTCGCTGAGTTGGGGCAAGCTGCTCGCCGGTGGCACGATGCCATCGTTGACGAGCCAGATCACCCAACGCGTGAGCGGCCTCACCCGCCACGATCGTGTGGACATCGTGAAAAGGGTCGTAGGTGTTCCCATCCGGATCCAGGCGGCGAGGCTCGTGCTCCTGATGCTCAGACGTGTCCCACCGGTGTTTTGTGAGGTCGAGCCCTCCGATAAATGCCACCGTATCATCGATCACTACAAGCTTCTCATGCTGACAAGCCCCAAGAGGATGACGGCTGTTTAGGTGAAAGTGAAGTCGGGGATGTGAGTCCAACCCGAACCGAACCGCCGGAACCCATTGTCGCTCCGTGGCATAGATCAGGGAGTAATCCCAATTGAGAATGTGCACATGCAGAGACTTTTTTCGACGCAGCAATCGTCGGAGAAATGGACCGAGCTCCGTGGGGAACCCGTTCGTATCGGGGGAACGGCGAAGCAATCGAATTCGCGTATCGATATCCCAGCTAAGGATCGTAATCGAGTGTTCGGCATTCAACGCCGCACGATAGAAGGCTTCAAAATACGAGGCGGCATCGATCAAAAACGCCAGGCTCTCTGCTTCCGCTACACGCCAACAATTGCGGCCTGGTAACAAGTTGAATGGGGGGACGGAGGGTGCGAGACTTCGGCTCATGCAATACTCCTTGAACGGCACAGATAACGTACGGATAAATCGGAGAAAATCTGACGCTACCCATACCATGGCCGTTCACCGCCGATCTAGCCTCCCCAGGCCTGGACGACCCAGGGATTCTGCTAGCTTTTGCCAGTATAGAAGTCCATATAATGACGGGGTGGTACGAGGTCCAACCACTGCAGGCAATAATTGCGTCCTTGGAAATTCTAAGGAGACAGCAAGGCTTACCCCTACCCCGCCTCCCCTCCTGGTCGTGCACTCGATTTCGATAATTGGAAGCGTCGTCACAATTGTCTGGGCGCTGTTGGCCTTAGCGGCTCTCGCCTTTCAGATTGGGCAACCAGCGCCCTCTGTACCTCGTCTCTTCGACATCAGTGCGATAAGCGCGGTAGGATTTCTCATGGGGGGAGCCAGCTTGCTCCTCTACACCCATGGAAGCTCTTCTCCTTCTCGCAGAGTGGCTGCTCAAATCGTGGGTGGATGTCTGGTGTTGTGGGGCGCGGGCTGCGTTGTCCTAAATCAGTGGTTCCATCCTACTCCGAATATAAGTCTCCCGGGCCCGATACTCTGCATCATTCTCGTGAGCCTCGGGCTGGCAATACTCACCTTGCCGATACGAACATCCACCGGACATCGCCCTTCCCAATACTTCACGGGAGCGATTCTTCTCATGGGCGGAGTCGCGATCACCGGTTACCTTTACCGCGTCCCCCCGCTTTATGATTCGAGCACGTATGGGCCCATCGATGCCACGACTGCTGCCCTTTCCCTTCTACTGGGTCTTGCCCTGCTGTGTATCTATCCGACTGAAGGCCTCATGCGGACGCTCCTCTCGCCAAACATCGGGGGAGCGATCTTGAGGCGCCTCCTCCCGTTCGCAATTGGGTTACCGATTCTGGGTGGGTGGTTGCGGATCCTTGGACAGCGGCAGGGGTGGTACAGTTTCGATTTTGGAGTCGCAGTGGCCATCGGCGTCGTCCTCGCCATTCTGTTGGCCTGTCTCTGGTACGTCGCCGGTTGGGCGGATCGAGTCGACCGTGACCGACACCGCATGAGCCTAGCGTATCAGGACCAGGAGACCAGGTTGAATCTCGCGGCGGCAGCCGCTCGAATCGGATATTGGCGATGGACCGACGAGAAAGACTCCATCGAGCTCGATCAGGTCTCCGCTGAGTTGTTGAACCTATCCTCCAATTCGCCCATATCAATACACTCGCTCTTCAATGCAATCGGAACAGAGGATCGGGACCTATTCCATCAAGTCGTAGAGGACGCTCACCAGAACTCCAAACCGTTCGAGATCGAATGTCAACCAGCCGACACGACGCAAGCCAAATGGATCAGCTTGAGAGGGTTCCCATTGGCTGACACCCAGATGTCTCCGTATCGGTTTCACGGTGTCATCCTTGACGTGACCGAGCGACGGACCGTTCAAGAAGCGCTTCGGGAGAGTCAGCAGCGACTCACCAGCATCGTCCAGTCGGCGATGGATGCCATCATCACAGTCGATCAAGATCAACATATTCTTCTATTCAACAAAGCCGCTGAACAGCTCTTCCGATGTCGAGCTGAGGACGCGATCGGAAACCCCATCCATCAATTCATTCCGGAAGGATTTCGGCAGCGGCATCACTCCCACATGGCCAGGTTTCAACAGAGCGCCGTCACGGCACGGCCGATGGGACGTCCGGGGTCGGTGAGGGCCCTGAGGGCTAACGGCTCTGAGTTTCCGATTGAAGCGTCCATCTCACAGGTGAATGTGGGAGGACACAGCTTGTGTACGGTGATTCTTCGGGATATCACCGAGCGCCTCCAGAATGAAGATGCCATTCGTGAACGAGAAGCTCGTTTTCGAAACATGGCCGACAGCGCCCCGGTCATGATGTTCATCACCGATGCAAGAGGCTCATGTACGTATCTCAATCGGCAATGGTATGACTTTACCGGACAGATCGAGGAAACCGGGCTCCAGACCGGTTGGTTGAACCAAGTTCATGAGGACGACCGTGGTCGCTTGGTCGAATCGTTGAAGGTCCGCAGCGGACCTGGAATCAGGCGACTGGAATGCCGAGTCCTCGGGTATCGCGGATCATTCCAATGGACGCTCTGTTCCATTCTCTCGGTAGTCGATGAGGAAGGGACGTTCTCCGGATGCATCGGGTCGATCGTCGACATCACAGACCGCAAGATGGCTGAACAGACGCTCAAACGATGGGCGGACGAACTCGAGAGCCAAGTCTCAGAGCGGACGGCGGCCTTGAGCCGTTCTCAAGAGCGATTGCGTGCGCTCACCGTCCAGCTCACGCGAACCGAGCATCAAGAGCGTCGACGGATTGCCGGCGAGTTGCACGACTACCTTGCACAACTGCTTGTCGCCGCTCACCTCAAGGTGGCGCAAGATCGACGACCACTTGTCACGGAAGAGGACCGACGGTTGGCCAAGGATCTGGAGCAGATCTTAGATGAAGCGCTGACCTACACACGCTCACTGGTCGCGAAACTGAGCCCTCCGGTGTTGTACCATCTCGGGCTCCCCGCTGCCCTCCAATGGCTCGCTGAGCAGATGGAAGAGCATCAACTGGTCGTCGAAACAGTGTGTGACCTTCCATCCACCTGGCCGAAGTTACCGGATGATGTCGCCGCCATCCTCTTTCAATCGGTGAGAGAACTGCTTTTTAACGTAGTCAAACATGCCGCTTCGCCGCATGTTCACATCGTGCTGCGCACGATACCGGATCAGACCCTTATGATCGTCGTGACGGATCAGGGCCGGGGCTTCGACACATCGCAGCTGGACCAGGCCACCACCGCCACCACGTCATTCGGGCTCTTCAGCATCAAGGAGCGTATGGAGGCACTGGGAGGATCGGTGCATATCACGAGTCAAGTCGGCCACGGCACATCCGTCACTCTATTGTGCCCCCTGACAACCCTGAAGAACGCCCACGCTGTTTCACCGACTCCTGACTCCCATGACGGAAACTTGGTCGCTCACAACTCGCAGCCAGCCGGTCTGATTCGTGTCTTGTTAGTGGATGACCACGCCATGGTTCGTCAAGGAATTCGAGCGCTCCTCGAGCGACATCCAGACCTGGAAGTGGTGGGAGAAGCCTGGGATGGACAGCATGCCTGCGAGCTTGTGGACGCCTTGCATCCTGACGTCGTCGTGATGGATGCCAATATGCCACGTCTTGACGGGATCGAAGCGACGCGCCGCATCAAGGAACTCTACCCACAGATGATCATCATCGGCCTGTCCGTACAAACAGCGGCGCAAGTGGCCAACAGCATGATCCAAGCGGGAGCCAGCGGCTATCTGACAAAAGAATCAGCGGGAGAGCAACTGTACGAAGCCATCCAAACCGCTTTGCAGGGGCATGACACCCGTAGACCGGATAAAGATTCTCATGCCTGACTTTTCACTGGCATTTGCACGCGTACAGTAACTCGCAACCGACCTCATCGGCGCACTCCCCAACCTCATTCTCGGTATACTCACCTTTGTCCTGTTCTACGCGATCGCGCGCGTCGCGGGGAAAGCGGCAAGTCGGTTAGCCGACCGGCGGCTCGGTGGCCTCGGGACGAGCCTCGAGGTCCAACGGCTCACCAAAGGGACCGTTCTGATTCTTGGCCTCCTGGTGGCCCTCACAGTTGCCCTCCCCAGTTTTCATCCCGGCGATCTCATTCAGTTGCTCGGCATCTCCAGCGTCGCCATCGGCTTTGCCTTTCGGGATATCCTCCAGAATTTTCTCGCCGGGATATTGATCCTCTTTACCCATCCGTTTCGTCTGGGGGACCAGATCGTCGCCGGTCCGTTCGAGGGAACGGTCGAAGACATTCAAACTCGTGCGACGTTCATCAAGACCTACGACGGCCAGCGGATCGTCATTCCCAATGCCGATCTCTTTACACAGAAAGTCATCGTAAACACCGCAAACGATCTGGTGCGCGTCGAATACGATCTCGGAATCGGCTATGGCGACGACATCCATCGTGCAAAGACCCTCATCCGAGAGGCAATCAGCACCGTCCCAGGAATCCTGACAGAACCTCAACCGGACGTCATTGTGATCGAACTGGGGAATTCCTCGGTCGTTCTTCGGTCACGTTGGTGGATTGCCAACCCGACGAAAGCCCAAACGCTCGATACGAGAGATCGGGTGCTGACGGCGATCAAGAATACGCTGTTCGCGAACGGCATCGATTTGCCGTTTCCGACTCAGCACATCTTGTTTCATGATCAAACCGAAGAGCATGATGGCGATCGTGCGCAGCAACGCAAGGGATGGCCTGCCGGAAATGGCAATGGTCCTCGGCCCCGCCGCATCGCCGATTCTATCCAAACGCTGGCATCAGCTATAGCCGGAAACCCTCGGTCAGCTTCAGATCCGGCACACAAGACCGAACGATAATATGCTTCATCATGGCTTGCGTCCTATTGCGGGCCAGCGTAATGCAAGGTCAATTCCGATTTTATGGCACCAAGGAAGGCCCACCGGATCCAATGTTCTTGGATCCGGTGGAAAAAGCAGAACAGAACCGATTTGTTTTACCGACAAGAAGTTGACAGATGAGCGATCAATCGCTCGCCAACGATCTCGGTTCAGGCCGTCGGTTTTCGCCCTGTAATGAATCCGATCAGTGCCAACAGAATGAAAATGACGAATAAGGCATATGCAATACTCGTGGCGGTACCCGCCACTCCGGATAATCCCAATATTCCGGCGATGATCGCGACGACGAGAAATGTAACTGCCCAACTCAGCATGGTCTGCCTCCTGGTTTCATGGTGAATATGCTCCCACCTGCTTCGACATTCCGGACATTGCTATTTGCAGGAAAGTCGGAGCGACTCGCTTTTGTTTTTCATCTGCGCGTCGGTCAAATTGCTCAGCGTTTGATTTGCCGCGACGATCAACGTGCGACCCTCGAATTCCGGATGCTCGTATAACACCATCAACGCCTCGGGACCGACGATGATGCTCTCAATATCATTGTTCCAGTTTTGGTCGTTGAGGCCTTTAAGGGTGGCCAGTTCATGAGGGCCAACCAACAACAGCCTCGGGCCGTTCTTATCAAAATCTGAATTCATATAAATTTCCGCCCAGCACTTATTGTCATGCTTGAGCGGATTGTTATCCTGCTGTTGCGAAACTCCCGCGCCGTCGACTTGAGCTCCTATGCACGACAGCACCACGGTCACACAGAGCATCATCGGCAACCTCCGTTGCCCGTCGCCTCTGCGGCGCACGCCAACCCCGTTCGTGCGTTGCTTTTGTGAGCACAGCGGCATCATTCGAGACGGCATATCGACGCCCGTTTCGCGGAATTAGAAATGAAAATTCAGCCCCACCGTAATCATGTGCCCGGTATCGTCGAACTTCTTATCCTCAAGCGATGCGTTTCTCGACTGAATTTTTTCCAACCAAATATGCCGGTACGACGCATCCGCCGAAAAATGTTTGCTGATGAAGACCTGTACCCCACCGCCGACGTGACCACCGAATCGCTGCTGGGTATCATCGAAATCTCCCGGGCCAGTCACCGAAGTGAAGTACCACCCACCTCCGCCGAGGATGAAGGGTGCGATGCGCTTGAGCCCCAAGGGATAGATCATCAACGAACCTTGCACTGGATACGAATGCACCCTCGTATCACCAAAATCGTTCCTCCGATAATCGACGGAGCCTTCGACCGCCAGAAATCGGATCGGATGTACACGCACCTGCGCCCCTCCGAACCACTGGCCGTCGCCTTCTTTTGGGTCAAAATAGGTCCCCCGGCCTCCAATGGAAAACAATCCGACATCGACATCGTCTAAGATACTTTCGGCCTCTGCCTTCTCCGGCCCTCCCAATGAGAAGCACCCGAGCGTCATTACCAACGTTGAAACAACCATGACACGAGTCCGAAATCCCATGTAATTTTCCTCCTGATATTGCCCATTGAAGCCCGCTTTGTAATCCTCGCTCGATCTCTGCTCCTGCCAACTCTCTTATACTCCCGACATGCACTCAGCCGTCCTGGCAGATGCCCTAGTCCCTCCTTTACCCTTCCCCTAGCCTGAGCGCATCTTAGTGATAGCCGGATCAGGGGTGGTTGGTGATCCCAGACCGTCAAAGCGACAGGGTTGAACTTTTTACAAGTGGGAGCGTAGGCTAATCATCGGTACACGTCGTAGACGTGGAGTCCCTGCCTGAAACGGCGAACTGGCAATGTCCGAACCATCTGTTCATCTCTAGCGAAATACCAACGAAAGATTTTCGGCAGGTTATGATTCCAGGAGTTTTCCGTTGACCGAACGAAGACTCACTCTCATCGGCCTCGGCTTGGGATTGATCGTCCTGACGGGCTTAGCCGTCTATGCGGTCGACCGAAGTTTGGAACAGACCGAACAACGAGAGATATTTCGCGAAACCCGTGTCATGGTTGAACAGATTCTGTCCTTCCAATCGTATATGTCGGAGGCGGAAAGCGGGCAACGCGGCTTCTTGCTCACTCATGATCCACAATACCTCGGCCCGTATCATGTCGCTGTCGAAAAAGTGCCTTCGGTGCTGACCACGATGGAGCAGAAAACCATCCAGGACCCGCTTCAGCACCGGCACATGAAATCTCTACGGGCGCTGACGGAGAGAAAGTTGGCGGAGCTCCGCACGACGCTGGAAGCGGCGCAGCAAGATCCTGCCGACGCCGTTCGTTTAGTCCAAACACATGCCGGAAAGATTCTGATGGATGACCTTAGGCGTGATCTCGACGCCATCCTCTCCCGAGAGTATGAGCTTCTCCGATGGGCCGATCAGCGGGAGAGGCAGGCAGCCGACGAAGCATTTCATACGATTGTCTGGGGAGCCGTCGTGGCACTGCTCTTAGTGGGGGGAGGGACCTATCGAGTCCTTCGGGATACGGCCGCTCGAGAACTCGCCGATCGTCTGACCGAACAGGCGGAACTATTAAATTTTGCTCCGGTCATGACGCGGAGACTGGATGGACGAATAATATCTTGGAGTAAGGGGTACGAACGGTTATACGGGTGGACGGAACAAGACGCGGTGGGGAAGATCAGTCACGACCTGCTCAAGACTCGTTTGTCTCAGCCACTGGAGGAGATTCAGGCGACGCTCGTGCGAGATGGTCAGTGGACCGGTGAGCTCACGCAGACTCGACAGGACGGGACACCCATCACGGTCTCTGCCAACTGGACCATGCTAAGAGAAACGGGTGGAAGACCGGACGCCGTCGTCGAAGTGAATACCGACCTTTCCGAATTGAAGTCGCTACAAACAACTCTCATCAAGACTCAAGCTCAGTTCCGACTCCTGGCTGATAATATTTCACAATTCGCATGGATTGCCGATGAAAATGGATGGATCTATTGGTACAACCAACGCTGGTTCGACTACACGGGCACCACTCTTACCGAGATGGAGGGGTGGGGGTGGAAACAGGTCCACCATCCTGATCACGTAGATCGAGTGGTTGAGTCCTTCTCCAGATGCATCGAAACCGGGGAGGTCTGGGAGCACACCTTCCCTCTGCGCGGACGGGATGGGCAGTACCGTTGGTTTCTTTCCCGCGCCGTTCCAATTCGCGATGCCCAAGGACGAATTCTCCAATGGTTCGGTACGAACACCGACATCACGGATTATAAGCGCGCGGAGGAAGCAAAAGGGTTTCTCGCCGCCATCGTGACGAGTAGTCCGGACGCCATCATCACCAAATCCGTCGAGGGAATCATCCTCAGTTGGAATCAAGGCGCTGAGGGCCTCTTTGGCTATCTAGCCGAAGAGATCGTCGGGCAGCGCGTGGAGCGGCTGGTGCCCGAGGAGCTGAGAGACGAAGAACTGAGGCTCCGTCAACGTGTACTGCTCGGCACGAGCGTGGAGCAGTTCGAAACCCAGCGATGCAACAAGCACAAGCGCCTGATCGATGTCTCGATCAGCATGTCGCCGATCCACGACGAAACCGGAGCGATCGTCGCCACCGCACAGACGATGAGGGATATCACGTTACGCAAACAGACGGAGGAAGCCCTTCGTAGAAGCGAAGAGCGCTTCCGATCTTTGACGACCAACATTCCCCAACTTGTGTGGTCCTGCCGATCCGACGGATCTTGTGAGTATCTAAGCGAACAATGGATGACCTATACAGGAACGACACTCGAACACAATTTAGGATACGGCTGGCTCGACTTGGTCCATCCGGATGATGCCCCGGTGGTCGATCGAATCTGGAAGGAATCCGTGGCCTCCGGCTCCCCGTTCATGACCGAGTATCGGCTGAAGGCTGCCGATGGCTCCTACTACTGGCAGTTGGCCAGAGCAACGGCTCAACGAAACGACAAGGGAGAAATCTATGTCTGGTTCGGCACCACGACGGATATTTCAGCCCAAAAAGACAATGAAGCCACCCTGGAGCAATTCAACTCTCTATTGGAATCAAGGAGCGAGGCCCTCGCGGCCGCGAACAAGGAGCTCGAAGCCTTTTCCTATTCCGTGTCGCACGATCTCCGCGCACCGCTTCGCACCATGACAGGATTTGCCCAAGCCCTGCTCGAAGACTATGGCGAGAAATTGGAACCGGAGGCGTCACGCTATCTGACGATCATCTCCAATGGGGCTCGTCAGATGGGCCGCTTGATCGATGATTTGCTCTCCTTTTCGCGACTGTCACGTCAGAATTTGACGGTGGGCTCGATCTCACTCGCTGAGCTGGTGCAGGAAATCCGTGAAGAATTGGCCGCAGATCAGGCCGGCCGAACGATCGAGTGGGATATTGCCGATCTACCGATGTGTCGAGGCGATCGGACGACCATTAAGCTCGTGCTTGCCAACCTACTCGGCAATGCGGTTAAATACACACGTCCACGGGACAGGGCGAAGATACAGGTCGGATGGCAAGCCGACCAGCAACCGGCGAGATCCTGTCGAATCTTCGTTAGGGACAATGGAGTCGGGTTCGATATGCGGTACGCAGATAAATTGTTCGTTGTGTTTCAACGCCTGCATCGAGCGGAGGAGTTTGAAGGAACGGGCATCGGGCTCGCCATCGTCCAACGAATCGTGCACAGGCACGGAGGGCGAGTCTGGGCGGAGGGGCAGACCGGTGAGGGTGCGACGTTCTGGTTCACCCTGGAAATGATCCCATGACCTTACCTGCATCAGTCGAGATCCTTCTGGTCGAGGATAACCCGGACGATCTTGAGTTGACCCTTCGCGCGCTCAGGAAAAATAAGATTACGAATCGGATAGCGGTGGTTCACGACGGAGCTGAGGCTTTGGAGTATCTGTTCGCGACCGATCGATATGCTCACCTCGCTCATTCCAACCTCCCAAAGGTCGTCTTGCTTGACCTCAAACTCCCGTTGGTGAGCGGAATCGAGGTCCTGCGCCGATGTAAGGCTGATGACCGCACCCGTTCGATTCCCATCGTGGTGCTGACCTCCTCGCGCGAGGAGCCTGATATTCAAAGCTGTTACAGCCTCGGTGTGAACAGCTACATTGTCAAGCCCGTGGATTTCGAACAATTTATCGATGCCGTTCGCCAGCTGGGCCTGTATTGGCTCCTCTTGAATGAGCCGCCGAGTTAACCGAATCAGAAGGGTCGCACGATGTCGCCTCCGTCCGACGGACGCCCGCTCAAGCTGCTCATCGTCGAGGATCGTGAAACCGATGCCGAGCTGATTGTTCGTGAACTTAAGAAGCATGGCTTCGACCCTTCCTGGGTGCGTGTCGACACGGAAGAGGAGTTTCATCGTCACCGTCGAACACCGTTCGACTTGATCATCGCCGACGCCATCATGCCGCGGTTCAGCGCGAGGCGCGTCCTGACGCTCCTTGAAGAACATCAACTCCACATCCCGTGCATCATCGTTTCCGGCTCGATCGGTGAGGAAGAGGCTGTCGCGATGATCCGCGCAGGTGCGGTCGATTACCTCATGAAGGATCGCCTCGGCCGACTCGGACAATCCATTCGGTATGTCCTTGAGCAACACCAACTGCGAGAGGAACATCGACGGACTCACCACGCTCTCGTGACCTTGAACGAGGAACTGGAACGCCGGATCTCAGAGCGAACCGCCAAGTTGGAAGAAGTCAATCAACAGCTCGCTCAGGAGTTGGCGGAACGGAAGCAGATCGAACTGCGTCTCCGACGGCACGAGGCTACCCTGGAACGTCGGGTAGCTGCACGGACGAAACAACTCGAGCGTTCATACACTCGGCTTCGACGCCTTGTCACCGAACTCACGTTGACCGAGCAACGGGAGCGGAAGGTACTGGCGTCCGAGTTACACGATTATCTCGCTCAGTTGTTGGTTGTGTCGAAATTCAAGGTTGATCAGCTTCGGCGCACCACCTCTAAAACAGATACCGTTCGGCTGCTAGACGAGACCGACTCAGCGCTCGATCAAGCCCTTACCTATAGCAGGACTCTCATCTCTCGTCTCAGTCCTACCGTACTCTTCTCTCATGGCCTGATCGCTGCGCTCACGTGGCTCGCGGAGTACTTCTCCAAGCAGGGGCTTCGAGTGGAGGTCGAGTCGTATGTTGAAACCGTGACGATGCCGGAAGATTACTCCGTGTTGGTCTTTCAATCCGTTCGCGAACTGCTGTTCAATGTCTTGAAGCACGCCGGCACAGCAGCCGCAACCGTGGAAGCATCCGTTCCTGACCAGGGCCACTTCCGGATCTCCGTCGTGGATAACGGAAAGGGCTTCGATATGCGGGCCTTAAGCTCGACCACCAAAGGCTATGGTCTGTTCAGTATCCAGGAACGCATCGAGGGATTGGGCGGCATCTTTACGCTGCACTCTTCACCAGGGTCCGGTACGCGCATTGAACTTTTAGTGCCTTTCCCCAACCTTATCGAGGCGCAAGACGTCAACGCCGAGGCCCCGGGCATAGTGGACACAGCACCCGAATCACCGAAATTGTGCCGCGTCATGATTGTCGACGATCACGCGTTGATCCGTCAGGAACTGGCCAAGCTCTTGACCGCGATGGAAGGAGTAACCGTCATCGGCGAGGCGACGAATGGACACGAGGGGGTGAGGTTGGCCCGCACCTTGCGCCCGGAGTTGATCTTGATGGATGTCAACATGCCGGGGATCGACGGAATAGAAGCGACGAAGCAAATTGTCGCTCAACACCCGCACATACACATCATCGGCATCACCGTGAATACCGACAACGAAATTCACGCACGGATGATCGCGGCCGGAGCTGCCGTCTCGCTGAATAAAAATACACTTGCTCGCGAGCTTCAGCCTACCGTATCCTGGATTCTCCACCGGCGTGCCGCTTCAATATCGCCGTGAAGGAGGGTCCTCCCTCCCTACCTGCAATCCTTCACAGGATGCCAAAAAGATAGAGTAAAACAACGACGATTCCCGGGACTCCCAATAACCATAAGAGTAACCCTTTTCCCATGGCACTATCCTTTCGTTAGGCGAGAGCCGACGATTGCTCTCACTCGCAATCGCTTTCATCTAATGGCTGAATAAATGGAGAACCGGTCGATAGTCCGACCGGTTCTCCCCGTCGGGAGAGCAAGGATGCGCATCTCGATCCCCCGATCAGCTTATAACGGCTCATGTCACTTCGTTCGATTCCTCCCCTGGGCGTCATGGTGCTCGAACCAGTCATCCACCCACTTCTTTACTTCTTCCTGGTTGTCTCCATACCGCTCTTGAATTTTACCTTCAAGTTTGTCTTTCTGGCCTTCTATGTATAGGAGATCATCATCGGTGAAATCTGCCCATTTCTTCTTGAATTCTCCCTTGAACTGCTTCCAGTTACCCTTAAGTTGATCATCGTTGATCACCGGCACCACATAACTATGGGCCGGTTCGATGACCGGATGCACACCGCTGACCGGTGGTGCGGCGAAGGATTGACTCGCCAGGGCAAGCCCCCCTACCACGACCAACCCTATCAATGCGTTTCGATTATGTGTCATACGTTTCTCCACCATACCCAACTCCGTCCCATACAGCACACCACAGCACACCGAGTTTCTCTCTGTTCTTTTGATCCGGAGTCGCGTTCCCAGGTTGACATCACAATAGTCCAGTGCGACCCATGAGGTCGCACTGGAAGTACACTGATCTATCAGGGATTTCGCGATCCTACTTCGGCTGCCTGTTTGTCGTACCAGTCGTTCGTCCACTTTGCGACTTCGTCTTTCTTGTCGCCATATCGTTCCTGGACTTTCCCCATGAACTTGTCATAGTTGCCTTCCGCTTCCGTCATGTCGTCGTCGGTCAGTTTACCCCACTGACGCTTGGCCTCTCCTTTGAACTGCTGCCACTTCCCCTTAAATTGATCGGCGTTCATGCGACCCTCCTGGTGTGAATTAATTAATGTTAATGCTGCCCACTATCCAAGCTGTATTTCATTAGACAGCTGGCCTTACACCATGCATCGTACTACGCTGGCAGCGTGCCGAGGACTGGATGATTCCCTAGTTGTCATGTGTGGGTTGTCCAGCCATCGGGAGATTCTCCCGCCATGATTGACGACTAGTCATAGTTCATCGCTCCTAAATTGAGATGTGCAATGCGTCGGTTGATCCCATGTTCGGAACACACTCTTGGTCAGCCGATACCGAGAGGACACCTGCCACCTTGCCGTTTGCATCAAGGACTGGAAGATCGGTCACCCCAGATTGACGCATGCGATTCCGCACCTCATGGATTGAGTCATGGATCAGACAAGGGGGAATCGCCGAAATCATGATCTCTCGAATCCGTACATGCGGGGAACGAGGACCCATTGCCTCCATAGCGTCCATCAGCACGGAAGGCGCGACGAACCCGACATAGTGTTTCCCTTCGTAGACGGCTAGTACCTTAGGATTCATCGCCGTGACCAAGTGGAGCGCTTCGGCCAATCCCGTATCCGGACTCACAATTGAAATACTCCAAGTGATGAGATCGGCCACCCGCCCGGCACGTTGAGGCTTCCTCTGATCTGGTCGCGTCTGTTTTATCGTTTGGTCAGCTCTTTGTTGACGTGTCCAGCTCCTCATCTCTGTCGTAGTGCACATACCTTCACCTCCTAATTCAACTCGTGGGGCCATGGAATTTAAACCGCTGCTTCCATGATTAAACTCAACGGTCCGCTTTTCGCCAACTGGTGAATACCCGAGCTTGTCCTGAAAATGGAGGGTCTTCGCTCTAGATGCGTAGATGCCTCAAACCAAGCGCTCCCTTCACAGTCGAAGGGGCAATCCGTATGTCAGTATGTTTACAAGCCAACTTGCCGGCGACGACTAGGGATAACTCTAGCTTCGGCAATTGTCACATCGTCGCTACACTTCCCATATCACTACTCTAATCTAAACCGCGGACAGTTAATGAGGGAGGTGCAGTATGTGGATGGTTAAATTCATTGGAGGTGGGGTGCTAAGTTTTTTAATAGGTCTGACGATTCCGGTTGTCGCGGTGTCTTCGGACAAGCAAGTATACGACGGCCCTGAAGTCGAACAACCTGGGCGAACGATCCATGCCAAGGTCGTCAAGGTCGACAAGCAGGACAAGGGCACCGGCCAGTGTGATGTGTCGGTCGAAAATATACAAACGGGCGAAGTGGTTCAGCTTCACCTCGACAAATCAACCGAGAGAGAAAGGCAGTCTAAGGAACCCTCTCCTGGTGACCTGGTAGTCGTGAAGTATGATGAACACAGTAAACATGCGCTCACATTTGTGAAAGACATACCGAAGGACGTACCAGCTCCGTAATGGATTTATAGAGCAAGCCAAAAGATATGGAGGGATTGGGCGAACATCCCCTTCAACCGGGATACAGTGCCGGTTTGTTGCCCGAACTCATAAGTCATTGGATAGCGTGCGGCAACGAGTCATAACAAGGGAGGTTTCAAATGTCTGGATTATTGAAAGCGTGTGGGGTTGGTGTACTCAGTGCGACATTCTGCATGACGTTAGCGACCATGGCTCTGTCTGTGGATCGAGAAGTGTACGATAAACCTGAGGCGACAATGTCTGGGAAAACGATCCATGGGAAAGTCATGAAGGTGGATGAAAAAGATGCCAACATGCAACGGTGGGACGTGTCCGTCAAAAATGGAGACACCGGGGAAGTGGTGGTGCTGCATATCGATAAATCGACGACCCGAAAAGATATGCAGATGGATCCTGCCATCGGAGACAATGTGATCGTCAAGTATGACGAGAAAAGCAAACATGCCATTTCGTTTTTAACGGATGCACGGTCGCACAATTAATCTGCGGGTCTTTCGTCTGCAAGGCGCAGATCCTTAAGATGACTTTGCTCGCTCACGGACGCACTTCGGCCGTCCGTGAGTGAGCGCCCATACCGCTCTAGTGGTCGCTTTCTCGGGCGAAGTTTCATCGGTCGCTCCTTGTACCTGCGACCAACCTTCAACTCAGCAGCTCGTTCCGTCAGGTCTCTTGTCCCTTCCCCTAGGGATTCTGCCAGTCAAGATTGCATGACCAAAAGAATAGAATAAAGGCAAGTACTGCCGGTTCGCATTTTACCCTTGATCCTTTCAGATGGGTCTATGAGATGGAATCCACTGCGGTATCGGAGGACAATCGTTCAAGACATCGCGGGAGGCCTTTCGAGAAACTATTTATCTCCATTTTCGGGTTTCTCTTCGGCTTGGTCGGGCTCCTGAGCCTCATCCTCGTGATCCTTCCGAATGTCCTGCGGGGCTGGACCGAGTCTCGACTGACGAGTGTCTTCACCCACACAATCGAGATCGAACGTTTGGATCTGAACCTGCTCACCGGACACATCGAACTCGAGGGCCTTCGTGTCCGATCTCATCAGGACAAGAAGGATTTTGCGCTCATCGACCAGGTCAATGCCGATGTGGATTTATTGGGTCTTTTCAATCGAGAGCTCTCCCTCACACGCCTGGAGATTATTGCGCCGGTTGTTCACCTCGTGCGAGCAGAGGATTATCTCTGGAACGTGCCAACGATCAGCGAACGGGATTCCTCATCAGACAGCAAGGTCGGGATCTCCGTAACCATTCAGAGCGCTGTTCTTCGAGACGGCTCTTTGACCATTGAGGATCATGCTGCCTCGCCTGCTCGAATTGAACGGGTACACGGCATTCAACTGGCGCTACAGGATGTCTCACCAGCCTCCTCCGCTCCGGCCAAGCTCCGTGGGTCTGCCTCGGTCTCCGATTCGGGCACGATCACGATCGACGGGGCGGTCCTTCCGAACCTTCGCTCCGGCACCCTGGATGTCGAGCTCACGAATCTCTCGCTCGCTCTCCTCCAGGGATCCCTCAGCGACCAACTACGTGTGCAAGGGCGAGTGACCGCTCATCTCATGATGACATGGCCCAGTACCGGCCAGTCTCTCGTTGAGATATCAGGCATGCTCAAGGGACAGGACCTTGCCTTCTCATCGGCGGGGTTCCGATTAGGTCAAGCTGCGATGGCTACTGCCTCAAACGTTAGAGTTAACTGGCCAGATATTGTCACCGTGGATCAACTTCTTCTGCGCAAACCGGAAGTCTGGGTCCATCGAAGCGAAAGCGGGCGCGTCGTTGGATTTCAGTCCGGAGGAAGCGGCTCGTCGAAATCCACGCCAGACTCAATGGATTGGAACAGGCAATCCGATGTTGCGACAAGCTCGACACAATGGCGTATCGGCAAGATCGTAGTCCAAGGCGGAACCGTTCATCTTGAGGATCGATCCGTCAATCCGGCCTATTCGGACGTGCTTCAGAATCTTGAGATGACGCTGGGCGACTTTATGCCCATCGCCGATCATGCGATGATCATCAAGGCCCGGGCCGATATCGCCAGTGGTGGAGCGATTGATCTCCATGGTCGGGCAGCACTCTTCGGCATCACGCCAAGCGCCTCGTTGAAGGGGGCTATTCACCGATTCGCCGTGCCGTCGACCAATTCATACTTGCAACGGACCGTCTCACATTACACCACCGATGGAACGCTCACCACGCTGATGAATATCCGACTCAGCGGGGACAGGCTGGAAATTCTCAGCGATGTGACGCTTTCAGATCTAGAGGTTGAGCCTGTTCAGAATGCAACGCGCCGAACCGTACAAGAGCGCATCGGCCTTCCCTTGAGACTGCTCATCGCGCTGCTCAAGGATGACAGCGGTCGCATCGTGATCACCTTTCCCATAGCCGGACCACTCTCGAATCCCACCTTTGATTGGACGAATGCCATCTGGGCGACAATTCGCAATGCCGTCGTCAAACTGATCACCCTCCCCGTCCGTTCCATTGGATGGCTTGTCACGGGCACACACCACGTCGATGAATTACCGCTCGACCCGATTACCTTCGAGGCTGGCTCAACGACGATCCGCCCGGACATGGACCGCAAGTTACACGAGCTCGCAAAGCTTCTTCATTCGGCGAACCGGACTGTTCTGCACATGACACCGATTCTCAGCCCGGCGGACCTCGACGCGCTTCGACAGCTTCCACCTCAATCGTGGCCTATTCCTGGCCTTGATACCGCGGAAACAGCGGGGCATGTGTTGGCGGTTCGGCGGGCCTACCTTGTGGCGGCCCGTCTCGCCGGCCTGGCGAAAGTGTCTTCGGATCGCCTCCCCGTGGCCGCCCCGAAACCAGACCCTTCGGAAGCAGGGCGACCGAGTGTGAAATTGCACCTGGAAAGGAGTGATGACGTCAGCGTAATGGGGGATGCATCGTCCACCAGTGGAGGCACATCGTGATGCTGACTGGCACTGTCGTTGTCCACAATGTCTATCGATGGCAGATCGTTATTGTTCTCATCAGCCTTCTGCTCTGCCAACCACATGTCGCGTGGTCGCAGCCGATCACGGACGAGTATATTTTGGGTTTTGCGACGTCGGTGCTGCACCGAGAATTCAACGTGATCGATGCCAGAGTGACGGTTCGCGACGGGGTCATCTCGGTCAGCGGGAGTGGCCTTAAGGGAATCAATCAGGATAAGTTGCAACGAACGTTACGCGATATTGAGGGGGTCAAACAGGTCGTGATCAGCGAAACAGATGACAGCGGTGAAAGCAATCTCCCGGATGGAACATCCGGATTTTTAGCTCGTGGTCTGCTCTTTGCCCCACTCCACGGAGATCCACGCTGGCCTCATTTTTCCGCCTCTTACCGCGGGTATCACACCAACGATCTCACGGCGGCCTTTGCCGGCACCTTTGGTGAGACCTTTTCACTCTACCGCAACCGAGCCCCGTTCAAAGGACAGTGGGAACTTGTCCTTCAAGCCGGCGTCTTCAGCCTGTTCGATTTGAGCGCCACTTCGTTGGATTTGGTCAATGCGGATTACAACGTGGGGCTCCTCACCGCCTATCGTTCAGGAAAGTTCTCCGGATTTCTCCGACTCCATCACCAAAGCTCTCACCTAGGCGATGAGTTTCTCCTCGCCAATCAGCAAGTGCAGCGCATCAATCTGAGCTATGAAGAACTGGATGTGAAGTTGGCTTATGAGATCGTCGACTGGATGCGTGTCTATGGCGGCGGTGGCTACTTGGTTCACCGTGATCCATCGAGCGTAGACCCTATTTCGACTCAATGGGGTCTCGAGTTCACGAGTCCCGTCACCTTCCTGGACGGATCCGTCATCCCGATTTGTTATGCGGATTTTCAATCCAATGAACGTTCGCAATGGGCGATCGCCCAATCGATCATGGCCGGCGTGCGTTTTCAAAACGCGAAGATTGGGAATCGGCAGCTACAGCTTCTCGCCCAGTACTTTGCGGGTCCTTCCCCTGATGGCCAGTTCTACACGCAACACTCCCATTGGTTCGGCGTCGGCCTTCACTTCTATTTCTGAATCCTCATCGACGTGATTCGCATGGGATTTGCTGGCACCCTGTGAGGTAATTTTATCTTCAAAAACACCTTGGCTCTATGCATCAACGATCAACCTGGGTCGATACGATCCTCGTCATTTATTGATTCTAGGTCTCGGCTGCACCTTGGATCGTAGTTGATCCAACCGGTCGGTCACAAAGCTGAATCGTTTCTTCGGCGGATAGGGGAATCGATACGCGATCGGTTCCGCTTGCGGCGGTAAATGGTTCATGTCGCGATAGACATTCACCGGCGCCGAATCGGCAGCCAGGTGAAACATAGACCGATAGCCCAGTCCGCACCCAGTGATATTGAGCAACTCCCCAAAGCCGTTCT
>JBFWZD010000033.1:0-32960 GCA_050185705.1 Nitrospira sp.
GACCGTTTTGGCGACGCGAGGGATGCTTGCCTTGCACACACGGGGCAGCGCTGTTCCGCTGCAATTGAAGCAATGGACGCAGCTTAAACTCGGGGGAATTCTGTCTTGACATCGGGGTCCAGTTTACAACTCTGGGAACATTTCAATGTATCTGCATCATTCATGACAAAGTTGGCAGTTTTACGAGCTATAGAGACTCAAGTAATTGGATCTCTGTGACTATCGCCAGTGTTGCTGATACTGATGGCAATGCTGGGGCGGACGTTGTTCTTGTCACAACGAACTCTTCCGGGGCATTTTGGTGTGTATGCGTGATACATGATCGGGTTGGTAGCTATTCAACATATCGGGACTCAGCGAATTGGTCCTCTGTTACTGTTCGTGCGGTGATCGATACAGACGGGACGGTGGGATCTGACATTGTGCTTCTCGCCACAAACTCGGCGGGAGCGTTCTGGTGCGTCTGCGTCATCCACGACAGAAGCGGCGGCTTTGTCACCTATCGCGATTTCTCTAACTGGGGAACCGTCTCAATCAATTCAGTTGTGGACACGAACGGGATTGTGGGTGCTGATGTAATTCTCATCTTCGCGAAGGTGGGAGGTTCTCCAGGTATAAGCATGATCCACGATCGCAGTCAAAATTGGCAAAATTACTTCTTTCCTGGAAATTTTACAGTTAGGGCCGTTCAAAATACAGACGGGCAGCCGGGCGCTGAGGTGTGTTCAAGCTTGCAGCTCGGTGGGTTTATCCGCATAACAGATCGGACTGGGTCACAACAGAATGTAACCGGGTGTCCATGAGGCTTAGGTTTCCCAGAATACTATTACGGTTTCGATGACGTTGTAGTAACAGGAGAGGCCTCGACAAGTGTTGAGCAACCTCTCCTGTTGTCATTCTGTCAATTCGTGCGAGGTGCACAATTTCTTAAGATCTTTGACGGAATTCCTATGTCGCGCTAGGCTTCATGCAGGTTGGAAAACCTTCTAGCGGAGACGGTGCATGAGGCGCGAACTAAGGATGTGGGTAATAGGTGGACTTACTCTTTATTGCATCATCACAGGATCGGGTATGTCATTCCTCAATGCCCGCGAACTAGATCAAGAAATCTATCAAATGCTCAGCCACGGCATGACAGAAGCGGAAGTGGTCGCTCGAGCTGGCCAGCCTGATCGACGCATCGACCAATTTGAACCGACACCTCTTGGCCAACGTCTGGTTAGCTATCAATACATTTGGGGTGGCGATACGGGTCAGGGAGAATGGACGACTACAGTCACTTTCTCATCTAACACGAATAAGGTGATACGTATTGATCGTGAGCGCAGATAGCGCATGGTCATGCTGGGGTCGCCGCTCACCAATGGATTTGTCCTGTGCTTCATGGTCCTACGTTCGATAAACGTTTTGCTGTGAGGGCCCAATGAAAGACATCCATTGGAACTTGTGGTACTCGATGCCGATGGTTTTCCTTCTCACCGGGTGTCCGGACGGTGGTGGCAGTGGAGGAGTTTTTGAAGGGACAGGATCAACGTCTCATGTCGTCTATACGGCCAATGGCGGTGCCAATACCCTGTCCGGGTTCATGATTGGAACGGCAGGTGCACTGACTGCCACGACCCCTGCCACGTTTTCTACTGGTGGGACCAATAGCGAATGGGTGGCAGTTTCCCCCAATGGTCAGTTTCTGTATGCCTCGAACCAGAATTCCGCAACGGTCTCTGGCTTCACGATCAATTCGACAACAGGAAACCTAAGCCCGATGGTCCCAGCCACGTTTGCCACCGGTGCAGGATCTTCCCCACGAGGAGTCACGGTCACCCCAAACAGACAGTTTCTCTACGTCGCCAATAGCGGCTCAAATACCATTGCGGCCTTCTCTATTGGCGCGGGAGGTGTGTTGACACCAACCAGCCCGGCCACCTTCCCCACGAGTGGATCGCTCGCGAGGGGCATTGCTGTGTCGCCGAATGGTCAGTTTCTCTACGCCGCGAACGCCGGCACGCACACTATTTCTGGCTTCAGTATTGGCGTAGGGGGCGCCTTGACCAGTACCTCGCCAGCAACATTCTCAGCAGGTGCTGGCTCTCCGAGCCCAGAGGGGCTTGCCATCTCACCCAACGGGTCATATCTCTATGTTGCAAATAGTGGAACGAACGCCATCGCCGTGTTTTCCATTGGAGGGGGAGGCGCGCTCACCCCAACAGTCCCACCCACTTTTTCCACCGGGGTACTAGGATCCAGCCCCCAAAGGATCGTCATTTCACCGAACGGCTCTTTCCTGTACGTCACGAACAGCGGCATGAACGAGGTGGCAGCGTTCACCATTGGAGCGGGAGGATTATTAACCCCGACGACTCCTGCGACATTTACCACAGGAGCGGCTGCGACACCTGTCGGCATCACAATAAATCCAGACGGCCAATTCCTGTATGTCGCGAATTCAGGCTCCACGGGCGTGTCTGGTTTCACCATTGGACTCGGCGGCATTCTCGCTCCAACAACTCCCGCTACGTTTTCGACCGCTCCGCATGCCCCGATTGGGATTGCCACCCCTGGCCGTCCATAGTGTTACGGTCAAGTCGACCGGCAGCCTGCCAAGGCTCATTCAAGAGAGAACCCTCGAGCGCCGACTTGGACGATGTGCACCAAGAATTCTTCCCAGAATTGCAGGTTGGCTTCAGCCAAGAGACTCATTGATGTTTTCTTGAAGGCGAGCGTTATTCACGACACACATCTCCTATCGCCTGTTCGATTCTCGCCAGAGCCATAAGCACACATATGACAATTCCCTAATCGGGCTGGGATCTCTCCCGTTTATCAAGACAGGACTGTCGCAGAACGATGCACCTGGTCAGCGGCTTGCGCGAGCGATACTGTAAGTCTACTCGTATTGGTCACCCCCAGCGCCGCGACCATGTCCATCAGCACATCCAATGAAGAGTGCGAGCTCCATCCGCGAAGGAGATCACTGATGCGTGCCTGGGTGATTTTCACGACCGACGCGGATCCTAGTTCTCATGACGCAAGGCCTAAAAAGGAAGTCCATCGGGGACAGCTCGCAATACGTAGCACCTTAGTAAATAGTAATGAGAGTCGCTCGTGAGCCCTCCGCCTACTGGTCTACTGTGGCTATGAAGTTGACTGCGCAGGCTACTGTGAGTTGTGGTGTCCTCCGGCGCGCCCTGAGTTTGACCTGGCGAAGGAGCGGGGCTACATCGGGGCGGGATTTTGTCCGGGCGGATACGGCAATATGATGAAAAAGGTCGTGGCCATCCACCACGATGTGGTAAGCGTGACGGATGAGGGGGTCATGGTTAACGGCACGCTCATCCCAGCCAGTCAGCCATTTGAGGAAGACTCAGTGGGACGACCGCTTCCACGGTTTCGTGTGACCGATCATGTACTGGCCGCCTCGGACATTTTGTTGATGTCGGACGCGAATAGCCGTTCCTTCGATGCGCGCTACTTTGGCCCCGTGCCTCGAGTACACATTCAAAGCGTCATTTATCCTGTGTTGACCTGGTAGTGAAGCAGGACGTCTCCAGCGCGAGGGCCGACGAAGACCGCTTCGAGGTCGTCCAAGCTGAACGAGTCTGCGCGCTTCCACATTTCCTCACTCGTTTTGTATGAGCGGGTGATGGTCACGTTGTAGAACGACAGCGATGTGCGATCGCAATGGTCACCCGCGTGGACCAGATAGGCGGACGTATTCTAAACAGGGGCAGGCTCCTGGCCGGTGAAGAAGTCAGGGATTGCGTTCCAGCTGTGATGCGAATCCCACGCGGGTGCAGAAGATGATGCAGCATCGGCACTATACGACGACGGAGATTTATGTCGAAGAAGTGCAAAAACTGCTCGAGGGAGCGGAAGATGCGGTGACGCAGATCTAGCGGACAGGTGGTGGAGTGGTCTCGACTCTCGATCTGGATTTTCGAGTGGATGTGTTTAATATGCGGAGATGCTCGTCCTTCTTGAGGGATAGCGCGCCGTCCCTCCCGCGACTCTCATGGCAACTTGGCCTCTGCAGTGGAAAGGGAAGCTACAGCTTGGTCGGCACGGAAGTGGCGACCGCCTCCATTCTGAATACGATCCGTGATTGTTGCGGGTTGACTCGATCAGGTAGTTCAAAAGCCTCCAGCAACACCGGTTGGCCTCGTCCCACGACGAACCGGGCTACGGTGAGCCACCCCGCATCCCCTTGCGTTCGGCGACGTTCGAGCCCCTGTCTTGTCTGGTGGAAGAGGCGAACGATCATCGGCTGGAGTGAATAGTCCGTAGCCTCTCCTCTCTCCTCTTGACTGAGTCTCTTGAGAAAATCCTGCGCTGCCCCATTGGAATACACCTTCTAAGGCACACGCTCTCCTTTCACTCCTAGAGGGCCGCTCAGGGGTCGTCCCGTAGGGTACAGACGTCAAGGCTTCTATTTAAATGGGCCGACTTCGATCGAGTCCAGAGCGAGACCTCAGCCGACGGCGAGGACGCCAAGACCGAGTGCCTTTGTCATCAATGCCATGAATGCGACAACGGCCGCGACTCCCATGAAGCCGAATAACACCATCTTCAGTAGATCCATGGTGCTTCTCCTTTTCAAATATCGTCGCTGCAAAGAAAAGTCGCTGGTAAAGCATTGCCTTAATAATGGAGGAGCCCTGTGCGGTGAGGAACTAGGTAATCTACTGGGCTTGAGGGCTAATCTGCTGAGATGTCGCCCCAAGAATCAACTAGTGTAGTGGGTCATAAGTGACTTGACTTATTGTCTCGCGTGAGTATCCTCTGTTCCCCAAGGAGGATCGACCCATGCGCATTGCCCCCGCCGTTCATCTGAGTGGCCCTGAATGCCAGCAACTCGAGCAGTGGGCGCGTGGACGACGAACGCCTGCGCGACTGGTGCTCCGCGCCAAGATTGTGTTGTTGGCGGCCGCGGGCCACGACAATCATCAGATTGCCGCTGCCGTGGCCACGAGCCGGCAAACCGTGGGGCTCTGGCGGCAGCGCTTCGTGACCCAGCGCGTGCTCGGCCTTGCCCAGGATGCCCCTCGCGGAGGGCGGCCCCCTAAGGCACGCCGGACTCTGACCGCGCGCATCCTGAAGACGACGACGCACACGAAACTACCTGCCGCTACCCACTGGTCCACCCGCACCTTGGCGCGACACCTGCGGACGAATCCCACGTTCGTGCAGCGGGTCTGGACCGCGCATGGGCTGCACCCCCATCGGGTCCGCGCCTTCAAGCTCAGTCAGGATCCGCACTTCCAGGAGAAATTGGAGGATGTGGTGGGGCTCTATCTCCACCCGCCAGCGCATGCGGTGGTTCTGGCCGTCGATGAGAAAAGCCAAATCCAAGCGCTCGATCGCACACAGCCTGGCCTCCCGCTGAAGAAAGGCCGGTGCGGGACGATGACCCATGACTACAAGCGCCACGGCACGACCACGCTCTTTGCCGCCCTCAACGTCGCGGAGGGCTCCTTGATCTCTGCCTGCTTGCCCCGCCATCGGCACCAGGAATGGCTGCGGTTCTTACGGCTGATTGATCGGCAGAGTCCTCAGGACAAAGCCCTGCATCTGATCGCCGATAATTATGCCACCCACAAACACCCCACGGTCCAGCGGTGGTTGACACGGCACCCCCGCATCCACATGCACTTCACCCCGACGAGTAGCTCGTGGCTTAATCTCGTGGAGCGTGTCTTTGGTGATCTGACGGCCAAACAGCTGCGGCGGGGTGTGTTCCGGAGCGTCCACGAGCTGATTGCGGCCATTGACGCGTACATGACCCAGCGCAATGCCCAGCCTAAACCGTTTGTGTGGACCAAATCCGCCCAGGAGATCCTGACAAAAGTAAATCGAGCCAAGATCGCCCTGGATAAGACAAGAACAGCATGAATTACTACACTAGAAAAGATGCCTAACAAGGACACTCCAGCGGACGGGCTTGCCGGAGGAAAGCGAAGGCAAGCCCGCAGCTGAGCTTGGGCGTTAGACGGCAACATAGAGCGCCGAAAAATCCAATGATGAGACCTCAGTAATATACAGCCACAAGCCTCGACAGATTCATTACAACCGAAGATGATTAGCTGGCGTGGCTTTTCCCTCTCGGCGATCTGAATGATTCCAGCTATCCAGCACTCATATCGGAAGTTGAGACCTATATTGATCCAGCGAGTGCTTTGGCTATGGGGTCAGCGACCTACGAATGGAATGGATGGTGCGCAACGCAGAAAAGGTTGCTGCTGAGACTGGCTCATCGTGGCCATACACCCAGCCAGTATGACCTTCACGCCAGCCAGATACAGCCACCCTTTCACGATTGGCACAGACGTTATATCGGTGACCCACGTCTCATTCGGTCGCCTGGTGGCAAAACTCTGAGCCAACACGTTGTCCGCGACCGGCAGCGCGTGCGTCGAATCCGCGGCTGATCTCGGCTGGAAAGCCGTCCTCACGCAATTCCGCCTGGAGACGCTTCGCCCATCGGTCTGCCGCGTGCGTATATGCGCGGCCTGGATCGCCACTTCCAGGTGCGCGTTGTCCTGAGCGCGCTTCGAGGGGCGTTGCGTTCGCCAGGCAGAGTACCCACTTCGGGACACCTCCAGCACCCGACACAACACACTCAGGGGATACTGGAGACGGAGACTCCTCATGAGCACGTACCGGGCAGCTGCACCTTCGCAAAGTACGCGGTGGTAGGTTCAAGCGATCAACGCCACACCAACTGGGACACAGTGGGGTTGGAGGGTGATCGACAATGGCGAGGCGTCGGGCTGCCTCCGGAAGCGTCACCTGCTGTTCCAGGACCAGCCGTACAGCCTGCTACCGGAATTCCTTCGTATACTGCTGTCGCGGTACCTGTTTCATCTCACACCTCCAGACCTCTCATTGTAGGTTGAAGGCGTCCACTTTTTCGAGCCTAGCTCAACCGGCACTAGGACGGGATCGCGGCCTTCTGCAAGCCGGAGAACAGGGTGCCTTGGGATTCGTCGAGGGCATGAACAACAAGATCCGCGTCATGCAGCGGTGGAGCTAAGGCTTACGCGACGAGGAGTATCTGCGTCTGAAAGTTCTCACCTGCAGGCTCGACTCGATATGAAATTAGGCCAAAATCACCCACTCGGTGAGGAGAAGAACCTGTATTTGATGCCATGATGCATCCTCGAACGGTTAGATCATCAGTCTGGTTTCACAGAGTACAAAGCCAGCCTCTCTGCCGCATCAATGATGCGAGGTTGTTGATTAAACTACATCCCTGTAAAACTCTGGCCGCACACCATGAACAGCCCCGTCTCTTTTTCTTCAAGACATCTATTTTGCTTGAGCATTCATTTCCCACAAGGCGAACTCGTTGCCTTCCGTGTCCTGGCAGAGCACGAAATAGCCCATCTGTAGTACCGCTGTCTTGGGCTTGCAGATTGTCCCGCCCAGTTTCTCAACCTTAGCTGCCGAGTCATCCACTGAGGCCACAGCTACGTAGCTGGTGTTGGATTGTTCCGGATGCTTGCGCAGTATCAGTCCGCCGTCGCGCGTTCTATCACCGCTGCCCGTGTCGATATGCCAGTAGTCCTCTGCTCCAGGGAACTTCTGGATTTTCCAGCCGAACAACGAACCATAAAACTTCTTGGCACGCTGGGGATCGTCCGCAGGGATTTCAAACCAGCATATGGTCGGTGTGGTGCGCCTGCTTTTCGTGCCTTTCCGTTTTGTCCCTGACTTAGATTTGGCTCGCGCGCTCATCGGTCCCTCCTTGGTTGTTAGCTCTAGAACCCGTGTTATGAGTGTTTCCAATCAGTCACAGGTTAGACATCTCAGGTAATGTTACCCCCCTGCCATGGCCCCCACAATCAGGAACGGCTCGCTTCCTGTTACAACGGCGTCGGGCAGGGGAGTATCCGGCGGCTCATGGGAGAGATCCTGTTCGCAGGCGAAAAAGCGCACGAACACCCTGCGCTTGTGTGTGACATGATCACGGACTGTCCCCCGTAACATCGGATAGCGAGCTTCAAGCGCGTCGAGAACCGCGCGTTGCGTCACCGGACCTTTGACCTCCAGGGTCACTTCACCGCTGACGCGTGCCAGGGTCCGCAAATGAGCTGGGAGTACAACCCGAATCATTTCTTCTCTCATAAGGTTAAGGTCAAGGTTGAGGTGGGAAATATACCCGCCTCTGAGCTTTAGAACCGTAGCCTCACCCGCCCATCTTCCGCCCTATCGCAATGTCTGGACCTCGACCGACAACACCGCCGGCAAATCCCTTACAATCGGCTCCCAACTGTCCCCACCATTGGCTGATCCGTAGACCTGTCCTCCGGTCGTTCCAAAATAGATTCCGCATGGATCGAGCTGATCGACGGTCATCGCGTCCCGCAGAATATTGACGTAGCAATTTTCTTGCGGCAAGCCCTTCGTCAGCGCCTCCCATTCGTCGCCTCCCGTGCGGCTGCGATATACGCGCAGCTTGCCTTCCGGTGGATAGTGTTCGGAGTCGCTCTTGATAGGCACGACATAGACCGTGTTCGGTTCGTGGGCGTGTACTGCGATCGGAAATCCGAAATCGCTCGGCAAGTTGCCGCTGATTTCGTGCCAGGACCCGCCGGCATCATCGGTCCGCAACACGTCCCAATGCTTCTGCATGAACAGCACATTCGGGCGTGATGGATGCATGGTGAGATTGTGTACGCAGTGGCCGACATCTGCGTCCGGATCAGGCAACTCATATTGCGATTTCAAGCCGCGGTTGATCGCCCGCCATGTTTTGCCACCGTCATCGGTTCGGAATGCGCCGGCCGCGGAGACGGCAATATAGATGCGCTGAGGATTTGTCCGGTCCAGGATGATCGTATGCAAACACATCCCTCCGGCGCCGGGTTGCCACAGACTTCCTTTCACATCGCGTAGCCCGGCAAGCTCGTGCCAGGTGCGCCCACCATCGGTCGAACGGAACAAGGCCGCGTCCTCGACTCCGGCGTAGACCGTATCAGGATCGGTCAAGGACGGCTCCAGATGCCATACCCGTTTGAATTCCCACGGGCGCTGCGAGCCGTCATAATGCTGGTGCGTCGTGAGCGGTTTCCCTGTCTCCGCAGAGGTGTCGTACAGAAACATGTTGCTCTCACCCTTCGGCATGCCGTCGGATCCCATGAGATCTTCGGGTTTGGTGCCGGGGGCGTTCCAGGTTTTCCCCCCGTCATCCGAACGTTGAATGACTTGCCCGAACCAGCTGCTGGTTTGTGAAGCATACAGCCGGTTCGGATCCGCCGGTGAGCCCTTGATGTGGTACAGCTCCCACCCTCCAAAGTGCGGCCCTTGCACGTCCCACCGCTTGCGAGCGCCGTCGGATGTGAGAATGAATGCACCCTTGCGGGTGCCGACCAGTACTCGAACACTGCTCATTGCATGGCTCCTTTCTTTCGATGACCGGTTTTCGACGGTTGCCTCTCGCAAGCTAGTCGTCCGACCGCAAGAAAATCGACAGCGGCGTGAAAGGCGCTACAGGATTCACGATATGAGCGAAAGACACACGGCTGCTCCTTGATCCTGATGCCATGTGCCGTCCATAAATTGTTCTGAATTTCCGATTACTGTTTTCTGGTATAGACGATCTCCAAGAACTTCATTTCCTTTTCCTTGCCATGGGCGCCGTACATTTCGAACACAGGGTTGTCGGCGTCGGCGATCTTCCAGACCGCACGATGAGACATCTTCCCGCCACCAGGCATGGGATGTGAGCCTCGCAGTGTAATGGTCTTCCCGTCGGCGCTGGCCGTGCCTTCCATGAAGAAAATGCCGGTCCCCATCGTATCGATCCAGGCGGTTACATATTTCTTGGTCAGATTGTCATACCCGTCGATGCCGACTCCCGAGAAGGGCTGCCCCATCATCTGACCGTCGTACTCTTGGAAGAGAAACCGTCCGTCGAGCAACATCTTCATCTCGGCGGTGCCTGTGGATTCCATCGGCGGCTTGCCCGGCTCCATCCATTCCTTGGTTTGCGTCGTCCAACTGCCGGCGAGGCCGGTGAATAGTTTGTGGGGCTCACCGGGATGCGCTAGTTTCTTCCAGACCTCCATCATTGCTTGCGGGTCCATGGCTTTCTCATGCTTTTTCTCTTTCGCGAAAGCCGGTGCGACGGTCAGCATGATGCACAATGTGGTCGCTGCCAAGGGTCTCAACTGCATGGTAGCCTCCTTCTGGTTAAGTTTTGAACGAGACTGCATTCGCTACTATCGATAACCGGTTGCATCGGTCGATTTCCCAGCATCATGCCGGTTCATGAAGCAGCTAGGCGCCGACTAGGATCTTAAATCCGCCGTAGACCATACGTTTATGATCAAATGGCATGTCCTTTGGATCGCACATGTCATGGATACGCGGATCTTTCATCACTTTGGCATTGACCCGGTCGCGGTGCGCCCGCGACTTGAACACAATGTACGCGAAGATGACCGTCTCGCCGGCTTTGACCTTGGCATGTTTCGGAAACGGTACGCCCATCTTCGTTGTGAGATCGTCGCCGACACACTCTTTGTAGTCGAGGGCGCCGTGCTCGCGCCAGAGCTTCGCCGCTTGCTGCGCGAGGCGTCGATATGCTTTCAGGTTTTTCTTTGGAACGGGCAGAACGTATCCATCGACGTATCCCATATGATCATCCTTTCTTATTATCCTGCCGTACGTTTGAGATTGGGCGCCCATTAGCATAGTCCCGGACTTTGAGCGAGACGTCCCTACTTCTTTTTGGCCGTCTCTGTCCGCAATCGTTCTTCTTGCGCCCGCAGTTCCGGCGTGAACTCGGCGCCGAAGTCGTCCGCTTCGAAGACTTGACGAATTTCGATCTCCGATTCTCCAGGCATGGGGTTGGGGCAGCGTTTGACCCATTCGATCGCCTCTTCCTTCGACTTGCACTGCCAGAGCCAATAGCCGGCAATAAGCTCTTTGGTTTCGGCAAAGGGACCGTCGATCACGGTGCGCTTGTTTCCAGAAAATCTGACGCGTGCACCCTTCGAACTCGGCTGGAGCCCTTCACCTGCAAGCATTACCCCCGCCTTCACCAGTTCTTCGTTGTATTTGCCCATTTCGGTCAGCAGTTGTGTGCTCGGCATGACACCCGCTTCCGACTCTTTTGTCGCCTTCACAATGACCATGAATCGCATCGTCAATCTCCTTCTTTTTGAGTTTTTGTGGATATCGCGCAACAGTCGAACAAACGCACCTAATCCACGGTCTCCGGTCAGACTACTGGCTCTCATAGGCCTGCTTTAGACGAGCGATGTCGATCTTGCTCATCTGTAACATGGCTTGCATGACCCGTCCGGATTTCTCATGATCCTCATCCTGCAGCATTTCTCCTAATATAGACGGAATGATCTGCCAAGAGACGCCGAACTTGTCCTTCAGCCAGCCGCACCGTTGTTTTGTGCCCCCGGAGGAGAGCTTCTCCCACAACTCGTCGACTTCAGCCTGTCTGTCGCAGCTTACGAAGAAGGAGATGGCCTTGGTGAACTTGAACTGCGGACCGCCGTTAAGTGCCATGAGCTTCTGACCGTCAAGGTGAAACGTAGCGGACATTGGTGAAACAGAATCGATCCGCGAATTTTCGAAGATGGAAGTGTAAAACCTCGCGGCCTCTTCCGCTTGACCGTTGAACCATAAGAAGGGTGTGACCTTAGACATGCGTGACTCCTTGGAAAAGATGGTTGCCTGCCTATTAGTCGAATCGAAAGGCTCCAAATCGACATCGGTCTTCATGGCAACGACTCGTTCTGAAGAACATTGTAGTTTCATCAAGATCGGTCATGAAAGCCCTATACCGCGCGCCATGGCGGCTGCGAGAAACGGGATGAACACGACCACGATCATTTCTGCGCGCAACCACCATTGAATACGGTGAACTTCTTCGTCAGACGGAAGAAATTCCGGCTGCGAATGTGTTTGCTTGGTCCATCGGATGAGCTGGAGAGTCGGTGGTATCGAAAGCATGGCCACAATTGCGAAGAGAGCAATCTTAGTCCAGAAGAGGGGATTCAATAGATAAAAAAATGAGCCCTTTGCGCCCCAATAGACTCGGCCGAATCCCACTCCGAGCAGCAATACCGCACTTGCGCCATAGCCTCGGTCTAAGCTTGCCGCCAGACGCAGACTCGAAGCGGTTATCCCCGGTCTGATCACGGCGCTCTGTGCGGCAAGGATGGCAACCAGGGTAAGGACCAGTAAGAAGTGAAAGGCGGAAAGGAGTAAGTCGATCATCGGCCGCACTTTTTCATCCGGATCACAAGCTATTTAGAGTATTGGCGGTACCCAGCGAGCCTCAGGGAATCACTTAAATCCCACGTCCTTCGCTTTTCTGGTTTCTGATCGCTCACGCGGCCATTACACCGCTACGTTATGGTGAGTAGCTCGAGGATATGGCCGTTCGGATCCTGAAAATACACGCCTCGTCCGCCGCCGCGATGGTTGATCTTCATATCGTCCCGCGAGTGAGGTTCGCTCCCATAAGGGATACCTTCCGCCCGAATGCGTCCGAAGATTGCGTCGAACTCCGCTTCACTGACCTTGAAGGCATAGTGATGGATGTCGAACCGTTCATCGTCGAGATCGTCGTCGAAATCAAAAGTGAGCGTGTCATTCATTCGCAGTGGCGCAAAGTACCCGACTTCACCTTCATCGAACGACAATCCGAATATCTTCGCGAAGAACTTCGCCGACTCGACTTTATCCCATGCCGGCACAATGGTGTGATTGAGTTCGATCGTCACGAGCGACCTCGTTGCGCCATATAAGGTGTGTGCATGCAGAGCGTGGTCAATCTCCGGCTCGCTTATTTTGCTTAGCTATCAGCTATGGGCAACAAACGGATTTCATTTCTAAAGAGGGATAGTCGGTATACCCTTTCTCATCACCTCCGTAAAACGTCGCATGATCGGGGAGGTTCAATGAGGTGTTTTGCGCAAAACGCTCCGGCAAGTCCGGGTTAGCTAAAAACAGCCGCCCGAAAGAAATCAGATCGGCGTGACCCTGAGCGAGGTACGCGCTGGCCCGCTCGTAACCAAAGCCTCCGTTAGCGATGTAGGTTCCTCCAAAGGCATCGCGGAACCGCTGAAAATTGATCGTTGGATGTGTGGTCTCTCCATGTTCGTCAGCCTCGACAACGTGCAGATATGCGAGTCCGAGTCGGCCCAGCCGTTGAGCCACAAACTCGAATGTCGTTTGAGGATCCGAATCGTACATGCTGTTAAAGGGATTGACGGGCGACAACCGTACGCCAACTCGGTTGGCTCCCCAGACTTGTGCAACCGCCTCGACTACTTCCATGAGAAAACGAGCACGGTTGGCTACCGATCCGCCGTAGGTATCAGCGCGCCGATTCGTGCCATCACGAAGAAATTGATCGATCAGATAACCGTTGGCTGCATGGATTTCCACTCCGTCAAAGCCTGCGTCGAGCGCATGGATGGCCCCATCCCGAAATTGTGCGATGACTTCCGGAATTTCTTCCAGACCAAGGGCTCGTGGTGTGACGAAAGGTTTTTGGCCTTCATAGGTATAGGCACTACCTTCCGGTCTTATTGCCGATGGTGCGACCGGTAATGTCCTCCGCCCCACGATTTCCTTGGACACACCATTGGGGCATACTGTCCCCATCATTGATGGAGGTGTTCATGGCGAAATCGAAAACAGAGCGAGGCCGGTTTTCCTCGCGCAAGAAGATGGAGGTGGTGCTGCGCGTGCTGCGTGGCGACGATCTCGATGTGGTCTCGCGGGAAGCCGGGATCACCGCCGCGACGGTGTCAGAGTGGCGGGACCAGTTCGTGGCCAGTGGACAGGCCGGGTTGAAGAGCCGGGCCGCCGAGGGCCGCGACGACGAACTCGTGCGGCTGAAGGCCTTGGTCGGAGATTTGACGATGCGGCTGGAATTGTCGAGGGAGGCGGTCCAGCGGCTACGAGGTGGCGTCCCTTTGGCCACCGGGAGGTCGACGCGATGAGCCACGCCACGTCACCTTCCACGCATCGACGGTATGGTGTGGTCCGGGTCTGTCAGGAATGGGACCTGAGTCGGTCCACCTTTTATGCCCAGCCGGGCCGTCGCGTCTCACCGCCCCGTGAGCCGGCGAAACGGGGCCCGAAGACGGCATACACCGACGAGGTGCTCACCGGGCACATTCGGCAGGTGCTGGCCGCCTCGCCGTTTCTCGGGGAAGGGCACCGCAAAGTCTGGGCACGGCTGCGGGCGCAAGGCATTCGTACGTCCAAACCGCGTGTCCTCCGGCTCATGCGGCAGGCTCATCTCTTGGCACCCACTCGGGTGGCCCGCGTCGTGGGACCGCGGGTCCACGACGGGACGATCACGACCGAGCGTCCGAATCAGATGTGGGGCACCGATGCGACCAGCACGGTGACGCAGCAGGAGGGACTGGTCACGGTCTTCGTCGGCATTGATCATTGCACCCTCGAAGGGATCGGCATCCATGCGGCGAGGCGCGCCACCCGCTTCGAGGCGTTGGAGCCGATTCGCCAAGGGGTGCGCCAGCAGTTCGGCGCCGTCTCCGCGGGCATCGCAACGGGCGTGCAGGTGCGGCATGATCACGGCAGTCAATATATGAGCGACGCTTTCCAGGCCGAACTCCGATTCCTGGGCATCACATCGAGTCCGGCGTTTGTCCGCGCCCCAGAAGGCAACGGCGTGGCGGAGCGGTTCATTCGGACGCTGAAAGAGCAACTCTTATGGGTGCGCACGTTCCAGACGGTGGAGGAGCTCCGCCAGGCTCTCCTCGACTGGTTGCATCTTTATAATGAACAGTGGCTTATCGAGCGGCATGGGTTCCGCTCACCAATCCAGGTGCGGCGAGATCTACTCGCACCATCGGAGGCCGCGTGACAATGTTGATCGTTGAGACTTGGCGGCCGCTTGTGCAATGGTCCCCGAAAGATGACGCACACACTTGGCTGAGGAGCGACGATGGCCGAGCGATGCGACCCACAGGTCGGGTCAAATACAGCTACAACGGTGTCCAAGAAATCGTGGGCGGTACAAATGCACCATTCGGTTGCAGTGATGGATGTGAAATCCGCCCGACATGCCATAGCTGCAGGAAAATGTGGCCGCCGTTTCGATGCACTTCTTCTGTGATCAACCGCCAGCCTTGTACTTGCTCTGCGTTGTGAATACCGGGGTATAAGGATAGCCCACACCTTGCGGAGATACCTGTGTTCCTTCGGTCACGATGAGGCCGGCCGAAGAACGTTGAGCATAGTAAAGAACATTCATGGGTTGCGGCACGTTGCCATGACCGGCGCGATTCCGCGTCATCGGCGCCATCACCAAACGATTGCGCAGGGTGTAAGGACCAACACGCACTGGAGAAAGCAGATGGTCGTGAGTCTTCATGCGTGGTCCTTCCTTCATACGGTCACGAAAATTCGAGTTGTCCTCAAAATGGATCTGCTTTGACGCCATGGCAGGAGTTTGTGGTATCGGCGTTTCTCAAAAGTCGGAAAATCTCCGCGAAGAACTTCGCCGATTCTACATTGCCCCGCATCTGCACAATGGGTGATTGCGTTGGATAGCGCGAAACTAGGTTTTCGACCAATCGATCGTTCTGCTCCATTCCTGAAAGGTCATCAACGGAATCCCGAACTTCTGCATCAATGCGGGAATGTTGATGGTGTACCCGACCTCGTTGAACCAACGAAACATCGTGGCAATATCGTGTCCCATGGCGGCTTCGACTCGATCCAAAGGAAACTCTTGGAATCGGATCGGTCGTCCCGTCGCTTTGGTCAGGATCGTCGCTGTCTCAGGGATCGTCAACTCATCTCCGGCTAAGTCGATAGCCTGTCCGAGAAAATCATTGGGACGGACGAATGCCGCCGCACCGAATGCGCCGATATCTCTCACCGCCACCATCGCAAGCGTTCTATCAGGCCGCATTGGCATGGTGAGGACGCCATCAGGGGAGGGTTTCGAAAAAGTGGTAAAGTTCTCCATGAAAAAGACGGGGCGCAGAATAGTCGCGGGCAGTCCGATCTTCTCGATATGTTGCTCGACTTTCCATTTGCTTTCGAAGTGCGGAATTCCTGTATGACGATGGGCGCTGCCCACGGAAGTATAGACATAGTGCGAGACCCCGGCTTGTTTCGCCGCATCCGCCAACATCACCCCTTGGCGCACCTCCTCGTCCGTCCCGGCCTCGAATGGAGTTGACATGGCGAAGACCCCTTGCACTCCGCGCAGTGCCGCCTGCAGGTCACCCTGATGAGTCAGGTTCCCTTTGACCACCTCGGCTCCGGCTTTCGCGAGTGCGGCCGCCTTCTCCGGATTCCTCGTCATGACACGAACGTTCTTCCCTTTTTTGAGCAGTGCGTTGGCCACTGCACTTCCTTGCTGTCCTGTCGCTCCGGTCACGAGAATGAGATTCGTCTGAGTCGTCACGCAGCACCTCCATTTGAACTGTCTCGCCGCCGACGAAGGCCGCTACGTCGGCGATGTCTTTCGACGTTCCCTCAGCCCTTCCCGGCTTCGACGACTTTGGCCGTCGGCATCTGTTGAGCGGAATCTTTGGGCGACCAGCCTCCGCCCAAGGCCTTATAGAGTTGCACCACCGAGACGAGATGGAGCCGATGGGTGCTCGTCAACGACAGTTCGGCCTCGAACAAACTACGTTGGGCGATCAACACGTCCAGATAATTGGCGAGTCCGCTCTTGTATCGAAGCGTCGCTTGGCGATGGGCGGACTGGAGAGACTCCACTTGCTCGGCCTGCGCATCCCGCTGCTCTCGGGCGGTCCTCACCGCGACCAAGGCATTCTCCACTTCTCTGAACGCGACCAAAATCGACTGTTCATACTGGGCCAATGCTTGCCGGGCTTGCGCTTCGACGGCGTCCTGCTGGAACCCGAGTGCTTGGGCGTTGAGCAGGGGGCCGGCCAAGCTGGGACCGGCCACGCCGAACGCCGTCTCGTTCGCGATCAGTCGGGAGAACTGCGGACTGGCGACACCTAAAATGCCGGTGATGGTGAGTTTGGGAAACCGGTCCGCCTTGGCGGCGCCGATACGGGCCGTCACGGCCGCCAGCTCTTGTTCGGCCTGTACGAGATCCGGCCTGCGCTGCAGCAACTCCGACGGAAGTCCGACCGGAACGGCGGGAGGCAGGACCTGCTCCGTCAACGAGCGTCCGCGGGGGATCTGACCGGAGCTGTGTCCCACCAGCACGCTGAGCTGGTTTTCTTTCTGCACCATCTGTCGTTCCAGCTCGGCGACCCGCGCCACCGCATTGGCTCGCTCGGACATGAATTGATCCAGGTCGAGCTTGGCGATGACGCCTTCCCGTAGACGCGCCTGCGCGATCCTGACCGATTCCTGCCATGTTTGGAGCGTGCGTCTCCCGATCTCCAGTTGCCGATCGAACTGCAAGAGGTCGAAGTAGGCTTCCGCAACACCGCTGACGAGCTGCAAGATTACGGCTCGTCTGGCTTCTTCTCGTGCCAGAAGATCGCCGCGCGCCGCTTCGTTGGACCGCCGGATGCGCCCCCAGATGTCGAGTTCCCAGGCGAGATTGCCTTGGAGATAATAATTGAACGCATTCGGGAAGCCGGGAAACAGAAATTGCGCTTTCCGTCCCATGATCGGGGCATTGCCTGTGATGTCGGCTTTTGGAGCAAAGTCCATCCTGGCGACGAAGAGCCGGGCTTGGAATTCTTCGACCGAGGCGACCGCGCGTTTGAGATCCTTGTTCTCCCGGAGAGCCGTCTGGATCAAATTGTGAAGCGCCTGATCCTGAAGCAGCTCCCACCAGGGCAAATTCGCGAAGGACTCGCCTTCCGCCTCGGTGCCGGCCATCCTGAACGACGCCGGTGACGACAGGTCAGGCCGGGTATAGTCCGGTCCCACGGCGCAGGCAGCCATGAAGAAAGACCCTATGAAGAGACCAAGTATGTGCATGGCGACTCCGCTCATTTCGTTCCGCATCGGATGAAAGACATATTCGGTTGTGACCGAGTGATTTCTTCCACAAGGTGACCGATACAACACCCTGTTGCAATCAATTGTGCGCCTTCTCGCCACATCTGCTTCAATAGAAGTTTGCCGTCCTCTCCCACAAAGGTGACGTTCGTGAGATCCACGGCGACAGGGACTGCTCCAGTCGGCTGGATTGTTCGCCATTCATGCTCGAGTTCACCGACCCATGGCCCGGTCAGACTTCCCTCCAGTGTGAGCCGCACCGAATTTCGATTCTTCTTTGAAGTGATCTTCAGCATGGCACGTATCTATCGAACCTTTCGTCAGTTCTGTGCCGCCACTGTGAGCAGCGCTTCATCATCAGCATCGAGCGCGATCCCTTCAGGCTCAAGATCCGGCTGGTGTTGGGCTGCGATCAACGAGTAGAACACCGGCACAACGAACAGCGTGAAGATCGTGCCGACTGTCATTCCTGAGACCAATACCGTCCCAATACTGTTGCGGGCCGCGGCTCCCGGCCCAGAGGCCAGCACCAAGGGAAGGTGTCCGAACACGGTGGCGGCGGAGGTCATCAGCACCGGCCGCAGCCTGGTCAAGGCCGCTTCACGCACCGCCGCGATCCGTGAGAGGCCGCTCGCCTGCAGTTTGTTGGCGAATTCCACGATCAGGATGCCGTTTTTTGCGATCAATCCCACCAGCGTGATCAGGCCGACTTGCGAGTAAATGTTGATGGTCGTGAAATCTAAGAAACTAAAGATCAGCGCGCCGGAGATTGCGAGCGGCACTGAACCCAACAAGACGATCAACGGGTCGCGGAAGCTCTGGAACTGGGCGGCCAGCACCAAATAGATGAGCACGACGGCGAAGCCCAATGTGACGGTCAGCGCGGCGCTCTCTTGGCGGATCTGTCTCGACTCGCCCGCATAATCGAGCATGACCGGAGGATTGGTCGCCTTCGCCGCAGCCTCTTCCAGCACGCGCAGCCCTTGATCTTTCGTGATGCCGGGCTTGACGCCGCCGAAGATGCGCACGGCGTTGCGCTGTTGAAAACGGTTCAAGGTGCGTGGCGCGGTGCTCGTTTCGATGTGTGTAAACGTCGACACCGGCACCATCTGCCCGCCCGGCGTCTTGATCTTCAAATCAAGCAGGGGACCGACGGTCGAACGGTCCTTGTCTCCGAGCTGCGGGATGACCTTATAGCTTCGATCGAAGTAGTTGAACCGGTTCACGTACGCGCCGCCGAGCATGGTGCCGAGCTCACGGCCGATTCCGGCCAGGTCGAACCCAAGATCGGCAAGCCGCTCTCGATCCAACACCACACGCGCCTCGGGTAAGTCGATCTTCAAGTCGGTGTCTACATACAAGAACATGCCGCTTTGCCACCCAGCGGCCAGGACTGCTCCCGTCGTCTCGAGCAATCGCTCGATCGGCTGGTCGCTCTGCAAGAGTAGTTCGACGTCGTATTGACCGGGCGTCGGCAAAGGCGGATCCAAACGCGGGAAGACTCGCAGGCCCGGCACTTGAGAGACCCGGCCGAACAGCTCGCCGTACATTTGCTCGGTCGAGCGTGTCCGTTCGTGCCAGTCCTTCGCGACTAAGCCGCCGAACCCGCCCCAGGATGTCGTCAGCGACCAGGTGAACTTCGTTTCAGGAAGAGACGTGATGGCCTGGACGACATTCAGATGTTCGCGGTTGCTGGCGGCAACCGTCGAGTCGGGAGCCGCTTCGAAGAACAAGCTGATGTGGCTTTGATCCTCCACCGGCGCGAGTTCTTGGCGCGAAAAGAGATACAGCGGCCAGATTGATATCATTATCAGCAGCGCTGCCGCCACGATGCCCCAACGCATCGTCAGCGCGACATCGAGCAGCCAGGTGTAGATACGGCGCACCTCTTCGAAGCGTCGATTAACAAAGGCAGTCAACCGACCTTCCTTCCCTTGCGGGTGGACGAACCGCGAACTCATGACCGGCGACAGCGTGATGGCGACGACGCCCGACAACACGACCGCCACGGCGAGCGTGATGGCAAACTCCAAGAAGAGCGAGCCGGTCAGTCCGCCCTGAAATGCGATGGGCGTATAGACCGTCGCGAGGGTAATCGTCATCGCGATGATCGGACCGACGAGCTCCCGTGCGCCCGTCAACGCCGCCTCGATCCGCGACTTGCCGAGGCGCACGTGCCGTTCGACGTTCTCCACGACGACGATCGCGTCGTCCACGACCAACCCGACCGACAGGACGATGGCGAGCAGCGTCAGGAGATTGAGGCTGAAGCCGAACGCAACCATGAAGATAGCCGCGCCGATCAGCGACACCGGCATCGCGACAAGGGGGACCAGCGCGGTTCGGACCGAGCCCATAAAGAGGAACACGACGACGGCGACGATCAAGATCGTCTCAGACAATGTCTTCGTGATTTCCGTCAGCGCATTCCGCATGAACATCGTGCCGTCCCACACCAGCTGCATGTCGATGTCGGGGGGCAGCGTCGGCCGAATGCGCTCCATCTCGTCGACCAACCGGTGCTGGACCTCGATTTCATTTACACCCGGTACCGGCCAGATCCCGAGGTACACGCCTTCCGTCTCGTTGTACTTGGCGATCATGTCGGCTTCTTCCGCCTCGCGCTCGACCTTCGCAATATCTTTTAGCCGGACGATGGCCCCGCCTCGGTCGGCGACGATCAGCTCTTCGAACTCGGCGGCGGAGCGCAGATCGGTATTCGCGAGCAGGTTGATCTGAGCGAAGTTTCCCTTGGTCCGCCCGACTGCGGCCAGGTAGTTGTTGTTCCGCAGCGCGTTCTGCACGTCGCCGGGCGACAGATTGAAGGATGCGAGGCGGTCGGGATCGATCCAGATGCGCATGGCGATTTGTCGCCCACCTTCGAAGGTGACTCGCTGGACACCGGCCAGCGTGGCCAGTTGCGGCTGGAGCGTGCGCAGCAGCCAGTCCGTGACGGCCGAGACGCTGCGTTCCGTGGAGGAGAAACTGATATAGAACGAAGCATAAGGCCGATCGGCGCGCTGCAGCTCGATTACCGGCGGTTCCGCTGCAGTCGGCAACTCCGCTCTCACTTGCTGGAGCCGCGCCGTGACTTCAGCTAGGGCTGCCGTGCTGCTGTGGTTCAACTTCAAATGCACGGTCACGGTGCTGGCACCGGCCCGGCTGGTTGACTCCACGTAATCGACGCCGCTGATCGCGGACACGACCCGCTCGATCGGCGTGCTCAAAAATCCGCGAACCGTTTCGGCGCTCGCCCCGTAATAGATCGTCGTGATGATCACGGACGAGCTCTCGATTTGGGGGTACTGCTGCACGGGCAAGGACGTCAGCGCTCGCCAGCCGGCGAGGATGATCACGAGGTTGACGACCACGGCAAGGACCGGATGCTTCACGAAGATATCGGTGAACGATCGCATGGGTATATCCTTATTTCTTCTTCGACTGGTGATCGATTCAGTCTTTGCTGACCGTTTGTGCGTGGGCCTGGTTTTGCGAGGAAGGTTCAGGCGCAATCGCGACGAGCACACCTTCACGCAACTTGAACGACCCCGACGCGGCGATGGTCTCGCCGACGTCGAGGCCGGCGTGAATCACGACCTGATCGCCGACCATCGTGCCGCTTTCCACTTGCCGCACATGCGCTCGACTCTTGTGATCCTGATCCGGCGCGATCACGAATACCTGATCGCCGCCTGGTCCCTTGCGCAACGCGCTGACCGGGATGGCGACAGCTTTACGCGAGAGACCAACGGGAACTCGAACCCGAACCGACGCGCCGGGGGCCAGTATATGGCGCGTATCATCAACCCGCGCCCGCACCACGGCATTCCGAGTCGTCGGATCCACGCGTGCATCGAGCGCGACGATGTTGGCTCTGACGGCGGGGACTTCGCCGGCCGCAAACACCTCGACCGTCTCGCCACTTCGTAAGCCGGCCGCGACCTGCTGGGCCACCGTGAAATCGACATGGACCGCTTCGCCGACGCCCTGTAGCGTTGTGAGCAAGGTCCCTTCGTCCAGGTATTGGCCGGGATGAACATCGGCAATACCCACGCGCGCCCGGAATGGCGCGCGGATGGTCTTCTTGGCAATGATCGCCCCGGTACGGGCAATTTGGGCATGGGCAATGTCCAAGTCGGCACGAGCCCGGTCGACTTCCTCCTGAGTCGTAGCGAGTTCCTGACTGAGATTCTGTCGGCGACTGAGCACCGTTTTGGTAAGAGCGGCCTGGGCTTCCTGCGCCCTGAGGTCGGCTTCTTCGACGGAGACGTCGAGCGCAACCAACAAGGTACCGGCTTCCACGATCTGGCCCGGCGTGAGCCGGACTTCACGGACTGTCCCTGCGAGTTCGTTCTTCAGCATGATCGAACGTAAGGCCAGAACCGTCCCGATAGAGGTGGTGGTCTGGCGATGATCCATCTCGCGTGCGACGGCGACGGTGATGGACTCCATCGGCTCCGGTTGGTTGGCAGAGGCCGCGGCGGAGTCTTGAATGGATTCGTACTTCCAGGCGACTAACCCGATGCCTGTGGATAGTACCAATGCGAGAAGCAGGACTGTTCCGATCCAGTTACGACGATTCATGAGAACGACCCTCCAAAGTGCCTTGACCAAAAATCATGTAGAATTTTTCCTATCACATGTTTAGTTCGAAGGAACAGCAATGACTGTTCCAAGTAGATTCGAGACACAGACAAATCTTGCAACCGACTGATATAAAATAAACTTTCAATGACTTTTACTTTAACTATAGAAAAGAAGATATGCGAGGTGACGAAGTTAATCCGTCGTCCATTCGTCAACTGACGAAATATCGGCGCACACTGCGCTCAAAATCATTGCTCTTTTGGCCAGTAGCCGTTGAGATTCCTTAAGACCCCGTCAGGGCCGAACGTGAGGACTCTTTATTCCAACCCTGGGCGCCGCCGTAGGCCCTGGACTCCCACCGTAACATTTCTCCACCGTTTCCGACTTTCGTTCGATGCTGATGGAAACGCTGCTCTGCGGGCGACCCAGCCGGCGCGCGTATTCCCCAGCAGCGGACCGGTCATATAGGAAATCATCGCGATGCCGGACAGCCGCCCGCGTATACTATTCGGAACTGCATGGTTCCAGATGACACTCCGGAACAATCCGCTGATCATATCGGCGCCTCCGGCCAGGATTAAAAACAGCACGGCCAGCCATGGCACCGGTGCCAGCCCGACACCAATGATGAAGAGTCCCCAACAGGCGGCGGCGATGACCACGACGCGGCCTTGGCGGCGCACACGCCCGCTCCAGCCGCTGAAAAGCATGGCGATCAGGCTACCGATCGCCATCGACGAAAACAATAGTCCGGCGATTCGAGCGCCGCCCCATTGTTCCGCCATGGCAGGAAACAGCGCCACTGGAAATGCGAACAACATTGCGGCGATGTCGATCAGATAGGTGCCGACGAGTTCCGGCTTCGAAACGGCGAATTGTATCCCTGCTGCGGCATCGGCCAGAGGCGAGCGAAGACTGGACTCGGGATCCGGCATCTTGGTCATCAACAGAAGACAGATCACCGCTCCCAGGAAAGACAAGAGATCGAACACATACGCGCCGGTCAGGCCGAAAGCCGCGACAAGTATGCCGCCGAGCAGTGGGCCGACAATGGCGCCGGCCGAAGCCCGAAAGCCGCTCAATGCGCCGACTGCCGCGTAATCAGCCGGTTGAACCATCTTCTGAGTCAACGCTTCCATGGCAGGGGTGTGAAACCCCGTGACAGCTTGGAGTAGGGCGACCAGGACAAAGATGGCGCTCACAGACGGCTGACGTAACAGGCTGTTCAGGAGTAAGAGAAGAACCAGCAGCGCCATGATTAATTCCGACGCCAGCAACAGCTTGCGGCGATTGATGCGGTCGGCATAGGTCCCTCCGAGTAACCCGAATATGAACACCGGACCTAGTGTCCTGTCTCTGAAGTTTGCTGACAAAATCGGGCGACGCTGGCCAGGATTTCATCGGCGGTTTTGGTCCATATGAAGGGTTTGGGGTGCCTGTTGGTCACGGTGATGTACTGCTGGATGGCGGCCTTGAGGGCTCGGACACTGGAGTGAACGCATCGGCGTAGTTGGCGCTCGGTGAGCAGCGCGAACCAGCGTTCCACCAGATTGATCCAGGAGGCGCTGGTGGGGGTGAAGTGCAGATGAAACCGTGGGTGCTTCAACAGCCACCGACGAATCCGAGCGGTTTTATGGGTGCCGTAATTGTCCAGGATCATATGCACGTCCAAGTGGGACGGGACGCTGGCGTCGATCGTGTCGAGGAATTGACGGAATTCAACGGCACGATGTCGTTGATGGAGTTGCCCAATGACCCGGCTCGTTTTGACTTCCAAGGCGGCGAAGAGCGAGGTCGTACCATGACGACGATAGTCATGCGTGCGGCGCTCGACCTGCCCCGGGCGCATCAGCAACAACGGACGTGTACGGTCCAGGGCTTGAATCTGTGCCTTCTCATCGACGCACAAGACCAGCGCTTTGTCCGGAGGATGGAGATAGAGCCCCACAATATCGCGCACCTTCTCGACAAACAGCGGATCGGCCGACAGCTTGAACGTCTCACTCCGATGCGGCTGAAGGCCAAAGGCTCGCCAAATACGATGCACGGTACTCCGGCTCACTCCGCTCCGCTGCGCCATGGCGCGGGTGCTCCAGTGGGTCGCGTGGGTCGGTGTCGTCTTCAAGGTCTGAGTGACAATCCGTTCCACTTCCACGTCGGTCACCCTGCGTGGCGCGCCGGGGCGCGGTTCATCCAGCAGCCCATCGAGGCGGTGGGTCACAAAGCGCTGCCGCCATTTACAGACGGTTTGCTGCGCCACACGCACATCCCGAGCCACGGCGGTATTCGTCTGCCCCGCGGCACAGGCCAGAATCATCCGGGCTCGCTGCGCCAAGGCCTGAGCGGTTTTCGGGCGACGTGTCCATTGCTGTAGGGTCTCTCGTTCGGTCATCGTCAAAATCAGCGGAGCGGTTGGTCGTCCTGTTCGCATGGTGTCCTCCCTAGAACACCAGCGGTGCACAACTTATTCCATGAACTTCAGAGACAGGACACTAGTTGCGCGACACCCAATGCACCTACGAGGGCGGTCGAATGCGTCAGTTGATACACCTGATACGAGACGGCCATATAGCTGACCATCGTGCCGAGATAGGAGATCATCTGACCGATGAAGAGGAGACGAAAATCGGCATACTTCTTCAGAGGAGCGATATCGATCAACATCGGCGTCCCGCAACTGAATGATCAACGATGCGCCAACCGGCGTGAGCCGCCGGTCCGCCCCCCGCGTGATGGACGAGATGAAGGCTTTGTCGGACGCCGCGTCTTGAGAGAGTTTTCAAGGTCTCCATACGCTCCTGTCACAGGTCGGCATTACCGAGGACGGGCAATCCCGAGCTTTTGCATTTTGGATTGGAGGGTAGTCCGTTTCATGCCGAGCTTTGCCGCGGCACCAGCGGCCCCACCGATGATCCAGCTCGACTCGCGCAGGGTTCTGAGAATATGTTCGCGCTCGGCCTGTTCGAGGGTGACAGCCGCGGAATTCTCCACGTGGTTCTGCGTCGGTTTCAATTCAGCCAGCGACACGTAGAGGTCCGATCCATGCGTCAGGATGACGGCGCGTTCGACGAAGTTTTCCAGCTCGCGCACGTTCCCGGGCCATGAATAATTCTGCAGCGCCTTCATAGCCTCGGATGGAATCGTTTCGATGTGTTTCTTCATCCGTTGGGCGAATTTCTGAGCGAAGTGCCGGATCAACAACGGAATATCATCCGGACGCTCCCGAAGCGGCGGGAGGGTGACCGGGAAAACCTTGAGCCGGTAGTAAAGATCGCTGCGAAACTTCTGCTCTTCCACCATTTTAGCGAGGTCCCGATTCGTGGCCGCGACGACCCGCACACTCGTACGAATGGTGCGAGTGCCACCCAGCCGTTCGAATTCCTGCTCCTGGAGCACCCGGAGGAGCTTGACTTGGAGTTCTAGGGGAATTTCTCCCACTTCGTCGAGGAAAAGCGTTCCTCGGTCGGCCAATTCAAACCGGCCGACCTTGGTCGCAATCGCACCGGTAAAGGCCCCCTTTTCGTGTCCGAACAATTCGCTTTCGAGCAGGCCGGTCGGGATCGCAGCGCAATTTAGTTTTACGAACGTGCGTTCCCGTCGGTTGCTCAGATAGTGGAGCGCTCGGGCGACGAGCTCTTTCCCGCTGCCGGTTTCACCCAGGATCAAGACCGTGGAGTCCGTGGGGGCGACCGTCTCGACCTGCTTGAGGACTTGCTTGAGCGCCCGGCTCTCGCCGATAATTTCTTCAAAGTTGTAGTCCGTCTGAATTTCTTCTTCAAGGTACAGTTTTTCTTCCGTTAACTTATCCTTCAGCTGCGCAATTTGCTTATAGGCCAAGGCGTTCTCGACGGCGATGGCGACTTGCTTCGCGACCTGGCTGAGCAACTCCACGTCCTCCGACATAAAGCCGTCGTCTCTTCGTCGACCCACGTTCAATGCACCGAGCGTGCGTTTGTGCGCAAGGAGCGGGAGAGAGCAGAACGATTTCACGCCACGGTCAAGGAGGTCTTGCGCGCAAGGCGAAGAGTTTGCCATCTCTTTCAGATCCTGTTCTCTAAACAGCGCGGCTTTACCCGTGTTGATCGCGAGACAGGACGGAGACTCCGTACTCTCTTCAATTGTTCCTTCTTCAACGAAACTTTCGTTGTTCTGAAAATCCAACACATGAATACGCCACTTCCCGGTCTCCTCGTCGCAAAGCAGCAGACTGGACCCGTCGTGCTGAATCACTTTTCTCAAGCACTCACTGACGGCCATGAACAAGTCGTTGAGATCAAGATGGGTGATGACGGCGTTGTTCACTTCAAGCAGCAACCGTTGATGGTCTCGCTCACGTGTAAGTTGCGATTGAGTGGACTGCGCACGTTCATAGTTCAGCGCGTTCTCGACGGCGATGGCGACTTGCTTCGCGGCTTGGTGCATGAATTCGATCTCGGACGCTTCATAGATTCGGCGCTCCAGACTGCCGAATCCCAGGGCGCCGAGGCGTTGGTTCGCGGTGGTCAGCGGCACGACGCAGAAAGACTGCACGCCGTTCTCCCGCAGCAACGTGATCAATTTGGGGAAGCGGCGCTCATTTTCAATGTCAGGCACGGTCAAGGGTTTCTGCGTTTTCCAGACGAGACCTCCGGGGGATTCCTCCATCGGCAATTCGAGTCCCTGCTTGATCGTAACGGGTATCGACGTGACCAACAATCGGAGGCGCATGACTTCCTTGGCCGGATCATGCAGTACGATGTTGATGTAGTCGAAGGGGACGATGCTGGGAAGCCGTTGCGCGAGGTCGTGCAGCAGGCGGTCCACGTCATAGTGTAAAGCGATGGATTCCGTGACCTCCAGCAGAAGGCGCAATCGATCCCGATCGTGGATCAGTTCCTGATGGTGCAGGACGTTGTCGACCGCCACTGCGACCTGCTTCCCGACCTGATGGAGAAATTCCACGTCCAATTCGCTATACGCTTCCTTCCGCAGGCTCGAAAATCCCATGGCTCCCAGTCGCCGCACGGCGGTGGTCAGGGGGACGACGCAAAGCGAATTGATGCCGTCCTCCTTCATACGTTGAACGACCTTGGGCCAACGATGTTCGTCGGCAAGGTTGGGCACGAGGATCGGCTGCTGTGTGAGAAAAACCAAGCCGGCGGGAGTCTCATCGAGAGGCTCCTCATGGCCGCCCGCGAACTCAGCCGGCACGTTCGCTTGAATGGTCTGGAGGCGAATGTGGTTGCGTGTCGGGTCGTGCAAGGAGAGGGACGCGAAGTTCACATGTACCACCCGGGGGAGGCGCTGGACTAAATCGCGAAAGAGTTTGTGCAGGTCGCAGTGTACAGAGATCGCTTCCGCAACCTCCAATAGTGCCCGGTGCCGCTCGGTCAGTGCGCTATCCGGCGATGCAAAAGTGGGATCCATAGTTTCAGCGTAGTATGACGTATCGGATTGTCGCGGCTCAATAGGGGCATTCCACCGGCTTCCTGGGGGGCGGTAGCCTTGCCATTGGCTTGGTGAGAGAATCAAGAGGCCATGACTGCACCGGATATTATGAAGTCATGGTTGCTTCGCTTCGCCCGGCAGACCGGTGATCTCTCTTAGCGGCCTGACTTCGACTGTTCCAATACGAGCGCCGGGTATCAGCTTGGCGATACGAACGGCGTCATCACGATCCTGGGCTTCGATGAGAAAGTAGCCGGCGAGTTGCTCTTTTGTCTCGGCGAACGGTCCATCGGTTACCGTTGCCTTTCCGTTGCGCACCCGAACGACGATTCCTGTCGACTCAGGCTGCAACGGGGAGGCATGAACGTATTGCCTCTTGCCGTCGAGCCGGTGGCAGAGCTGGATTGATTCCTCGAGCATTTCCTTCCGCTTTACTTCTGTGATCTTGTTAAACGTGTCCTCATTATGATGGACCAGCAACAGATATTTCATGAGTGACCCTCCCATGACATAGGATGAGATGAAATCGAAGGCTGATTCCCGGATCGCTTCAACTGTTTCAGCGAAAGCGTCATCTACGTTTACGTTTTTTGGGCGTACCAAGCCCGGATGAGCAATGACTGGAAGAACGGGATCGGCATCGGCAACCCGCTGTTCAGGAACAGATGTTCGGTCGAGGCGGGCGGCAACACCGCGACGTCTTCTTGTAATGTTTTTAGGATATTTGCCACCCGTTCTTCCGATGCGCCCGCTACCCTGTGGAGGGTTTTCCATTTTTCACCGATGTCCGGAAACTCCACTGCCGACAGATCGTAGCTAATTTCTGCATGGATCACATAGCCAGCCACCTTTAACCGTGCCGCCATTCTGTTGAAAAGGGCCTGTCGCTCTTGGCTATCTTTTAGGAAATGAGCCACGAGCAGACAGAGAATTGCGTCAAACTGTTCGATCTTCGGCAGGTCCGACAGATATCCATGATACAACTCGCAACGAGTCAGAAGCCCGCTCTGCTGCAGGCGCTTCCGGCAGACATCGAGCATCGATGCGGAGGGATCGATCCCGGTAAACCGCCAATAAGGAAACGCTTGCGCTAATTCCAATATTTCCGTCCCGGTTCCGACTCCGACGCAGAGAATATGTGCGTCGGAGGGAAGGTCTTTCAGGATCAAGCGTATCAAGAAATGCAGGTTATCGATGATCGGGGCGATCGGTTTGATACGTTGATCATAGGTCTCCGAAGCCTGTTTATCAAAAAACTCCTTCGCCATTTTGTTCTCTTGTGACATTTCCCCATCCTCGTAAAACTCGGCGTTCCACGCTCCTCCCGAATCTCCATCATGTAATCCCTTCTAATTCTTACCGCGTTGCGATAGTAGCATGGATGCTGACTTCGATCGTTCCTCATTTATTGATCTATTGATACTGAAAAGGTAATAGTGCAGCATGGACGTTGGCAAGTTGAAGGCATTCATCGTTGTTGCAGAGGAACTCAACTTTAGAAAAAGCGCTGAGATTCTCGGGATGTCTCAGCCGCCACTTACGAGACTTATTGCTTCGTTGGAACATGAACTGGACACCAAGTTGTTTGAAAGAACTACGAGACGCGTCCGGTTGACTGGAGCGGGCGTTCTGCTTCTGAGAGAAGCACGGGAGATTGCGTCGGCTATTTCAAGGATTGAATCGGATATCCGTGCCGTCGGGAAAAAGACGACCGGCATCCTTAAGATTGGATTTTCGAGGGCGGCATTTATGGCTCGCTTCCCTGCGGTTATTGACGAGTTTCAAGTTCGTTTCCCAAAAATCACGCTGGATCTTCGAGAGAAAACGAGTAAAGAAATCGTCAAGCTCGTAAAGAATGGGTGTCTTGATGTGGGCTTTGTGGAAGGAGTGATCTACGACCCCGAGATCGAAAGCCATGAGGTCGATTCAGAAAATTTGGGTGTTCTTCTTCCCAAAAAACATCCGCTATCAACACGAAAGGAAATTCAGCTTTCCGACCTGAAGGATGACACGATCATTCTTCATCACCGAGAAGAGGTCGCGGAATGGCATGACAGAGTCGCCCGTCTGATCAAAGGGATGACACGGAGGCCGAAGATTTACATTAAAGGCGATGGAGAATGTTGTCCAATTCTCGTGGCGACAGGAAGAGGGGTTGCATTAACCATCGCTGGATCTCAAAACATTGCCTCTCATCACACTCGATTTGTTCCGATTAGGGACATGTTCTTGCCCGTACGAGTCTTTTGGAAAAGAGAAAACCAAAATCCTTACTTACGAACGTTTGTAAGTTTCACCATTGAAAAGAGATCGGTTCTTCCTCAGAAGACAGAATGCTTGGTGTTGTCGAACGAAAAGGATGTTGAACCTGACTGCTGATTTTGAGGGAGGCATGTCATGCAAGTTCCGAAACCGGTGTCTCGGCGTGAGTTCATGCGGCTTTCCGGACTAGCGGTTGGCGCGACCGGTCTCGCCCTTTCGACGATGGGACGGGCAGCCGATCTACCGACAGGAGGACGGGATGCGGATACGGTGCTGGCTCAATTGCTCGAGGGGAACAAACGGTTCATGAAGGGGGATCTTGCCCACCCTCGCCGGAAACCGGAGGATTTCGTGCCACTGGCGGAGGGTCAGGCTCCACTTACCGCGATCGTCTGCTGTGCGGACTCACGCGTTGCCCCTGAACTAATTTTCGATCAAGGCGTGGGAGACCTATTCGTGGTCCGCGTGGCCGGAAACGTCATCACCGGCGCGGGCGATTCCGTGAAGGGAAGCATCGAGTATGCGGTTGCGGAACTCGACGTACGGCTGATCCTGGTGCTGGGTCATAGCCAGTGCGGCGCGGTCAAGGCTGCCATCAAGCACATTGATGCCAAAGACACCCTGCCGGGTTCCATCGGCGGTCTTGTCGATCTGATTAGGCCGGCCGTGGCAGTGGTGAAGAATAAGCAGGGCAACATACTCGATAACGCCATCAAAGCCAACGTTGAGCGGGGTGTGGAGCGGCTCAAGCGTCTGGAGCCGATCCTGGCCGGTTCGGTAAAGAAGGGAACGCTGAAGGTCGTCGGCGCCGTCTACGACTTACACAGTGGCAAGGTCACGGCGTTTGGATGATGAGTCCGTGGGGCGAATAGGCTCCAAACATTGACCTACGATCGTCAACTGTTTGTCTTAGACCATCGGTGATCAAGAACGAATCGATCGCGCGAGTGTGATTCATTGGTCTCGCTACTTATTGGATTTATCGATAGGCGGAGTTATTGAGCGAATGCCCATCGGGGTTTCACTGAAAAAATACTTTCATGAATAGCGTGCCGAATCAGTCGTTGCACTGGTTCCGGCCTGCGACATCGGCTTTGAGAGCCTGCAGTTCACTCACGCGGGTTGAGCCGGTGGTGGAGCTCATGGTTCGAGACGTGAGGCCGTTCGACGAAGGAGAGCAATGTGGGTCTTAATCGTCCTGCGGACGGCGCCGAGTTCCCATTTGCCGACACTGATAAAATCCGGGTGGATGTGCGTTCAGAGACGGATCGGCTCGCGACGGTTGTGATGTGCTGGGCGAACCCTTACACGATCGACTTGATGGCTATACTGTCCTTGTTTGAATCATCCGTCAGGAAACAACTCCGTCATAATTTCTGGTCCACTTATGATTGGCGCCGTGTTCGTGTGCAGCAAGAGTGCTTGGCACAACGGTTGCGGGAGTATGGGGTGGAAGTCCTCCTACTAGAGAATATTGGAGGTATCTGCAGCCAGCACTACACTCGGGACATTGGGTTTTCCGTCGACGATGTGTTCTTCGTGGCTCGTATGGGGAGCCGTTACCGGCGGTCGGAGGTCCGAGCCCTGGGTCCGCTGCTACCCCGACTGTCGAGGGTGATGTGGCTGGAGCGCGGACGTATCGAGGGCGGCGATGTTATGGTGTGGGGCGAAAAGGTTCTCGTCGGGCTTGGCGAGGCCACGGACCTGGCGGGAATAGAGGAACTCCGCCGCCGGCTTGTCCAGCTCGGCAGTCCACGGGAGGTCCTGCCGCTCCACTTTCCCCACCAAGGCGTGATTCACCTCGACACGAAGTTCAATGTGGTCGGAGAATCTATTGCCGTATTTGCTCGCCATAGTTTTGCAGGGGAAACCCTTCGCTGGTTCGAGCGGCACTTCGACCTCATCGATGCGACAGAGGACGAGGTCCGGGGACTTGGAATAAACGCGCTGACGATTGGAAATGGTAACGTAATACTGGACGAGCGATGCGAACGACTGGCTGGCGAGTTAACCCGACGGGGGCTGGTGCCGATTCCGATCGACTACTCGGAAGTCACGCAATGGCCAGGCGCATTCAGATGTACAACCTTGCCTCTTCGGCGCATTCACGAATAAAGGGTCTCAGGCGGATGTTGATCCAGATACTGATTCACTCAATGCCCCCGTGTATCATGAGGCAGGTCACTCGGTTGATGGGGTGGGCCAAAGATCAATAGACCTCTCATCTGACTTTTTGAAAAGAAGCGTGCCGTTTATGGCGAGGTTCTGAACAAGACCGCAGCGAGGTTGGTCATATTTATCATTTGCCCGAGGTAAAAGGACCGTCGACGATGGAGTGGACGGGGTTCCTCGGGTGAATAAGTGAATAAGATGTTGCCAGCATAATAGGTTCAAACAGTGTTTGTTTTTGTGGTTCTCCACATCGCGAAGTCCTCTGTCAATTGACCAACATAGTTGAAGTTTATCCACTTATTAAGGTAGGAGGTCATCCATGGCAGGCAAGGTGAACGCGATCCCGAAGGGCTATGAAGGCGCGATGCCGTATCTCATTGTTAAAGATGCCACTCGTGCGCTGGAGTTTTATCAGAAGGCGTTCGGCGCGACGGAAATAAACTGGACCCCGATGTCAAGACAGAATTCCCCCGAGTTTAAGCTGCGTCCATTGCTTCAATTGCAGCGGAACAGCGCTGCCCCGTGTGTGCAAGGCAAGCATCCCTCGCGTCGCCAAAACGGTC
>JBFWZD010000034.1:0-29999 GCA_050185705.1 Nitrospira sp.
AGTACATTGAGGTGTTCTATAATCGGCAGCGTCGGCACTCGACCCTCGGCTATCACTCCCCGGCTGAGTATGAAGCGAGGACGGCTGTCGCGTAACCAGGTGTCCACGGATTTGGGGGAAGGTCACTATGAGGCCAATTCGTTGAAAGCCAAGGTTGTTTTCTCCTGCCAGGCCTGTGGGCACCAATCTCCACGGTGGCTCGGCCGCTGCCCCGACTGCGGCGGGTGGAATACCATGAAGGAAGAGCGTCAGGCCGCGACTGGGAAGGGGCGTCCTGCTGCGATAAAAACGGCTCAAGCCAAGGCCACTCCCATTGCCGAGATTGAAGTCGTGGGAGAAGATCGTCGGTTGACGAACATCGGCGAATTTGATCGGGTGTTGGGGGGCGGCGTGATTCCCGGGGCGGTGATTTTGATCGGCGGCGATCCTGGGATCGGCAAGACGACATTGCTGCTCCAGGCGTTGCCGAGATTAGCCGCCAAGGATGCGCCGGTGCTCTATGTCTCCGGAGAGGAATCGCCCCGACAAATTAAGATGCGAGGGCAGCGGCTGGGTATTGAACATCCGCATTTGCTGATTTTGGCAGAAACGTCGCTTGAACAGATCCTCAAAGCGGTACAGGAGATCCAGCCGGTCGCCGTGGTCGTCGATTCAATTCAAACCGTGTATACGGAGCAGATCACCTCCGCTCCCGGCAGCATCAGCCAGGTGCAGGAAGTGGCTGGGCAACTCATGTGGTTCGCCAAGCGCGCGGGAGTGCCGATCTTTATTATCGGGCACGTCACGAAGGAGGGGGCAATTGCCGGGCCGAGGTTACTAGAGCATATCGTCGACACAGTCTTGTACTTTGAGGGAGACAAGGGGCACAGCTATCGAATCCTTCGCGCTGTCAAGAACCGGTTCGGATCGACGAATGAAATTGGGGTATTTGAAATGAAAGATGCGGGCCTGGAAGAGGTGAGCAATCCTTCTGAGCTGTTCCTGGCTGAACGCCCAGAGCGAAGCACCGGCTCGGTCGTGGTCTCGAGCCTCGAAGGTACGAGGCCCATCCTCGTCGAGCTGCAAGCGTTGGTTTCTTCGACCAGCTATGCCATGCCCAAACGGATGGCGAACGGGGTGGAATTGAATCGCGTCTCGCTGTTGCTCGCTGTGATGGAGAAGCGGTTGGGGTTTCATTTGTCAGGACAGGATGTCTATGTGAATATCGTGGGAGGGATGCATATTGAAGAGCCGGCGATTGATCTCGGTATTGTGGCGGCCGTGACGTCGAGTTTGCGGGAGGTACCGGTCGAGCCGGGCTTGCTGGTGTTGGGTGAGGTTGGTTTAGGTGGCGAAGTCCGGGCCGTCAGCCAGGCAGAGTCACGTATCCGAGAGGCAGCCAAGATGGGATTTAAACGCTGCATCTTGCCCGAACGGAATCTGACGAAACTAGACCCTATTGAGGGCATGGAATTGACCGGCATTCAAGAAGTGCGAGAGGCGCTCGACATTGTATTGGCCTAGCCATCGATGTCGCAGGCGGTAGAGAACATAGTCACAATCGTGAAACAATCGATCCACTCATTCTTGATCGTGTTGTCTGTCACCGCGGTATTTGCCGGCTGTGCATCGAGTGTTCCGAAAGAAGAGCTGCCGCTGAAGCTGGTGACGGCAGAGCAACTCACCACGCTGTTGCAGCAACGTGACGCCGCCATCTATTCAATGAAGGGATTGTTCACCGCGAAGGTACGAGGTGGACTCATGCCTATCTCAACACGGGTTGAAGGCACGGTCCATTTTCGTCGACCCAACGCTCTGCGGCTTCGAGGTTTTACATCGTTTGGCAATGAGCTCTTTGAATTCGTGCAAGGGGATGATTGGTACAAGCTCCGTTTGCCGATGGAAGGGAAAGTCTATGCTGGGCGTCAATCCGATATGAAGGAACTGGGAAAGCTCGCTCGATTTTCTCAGTTGAGCGCCTGGGCGGTCGGAGGTGTTCTGGGGACGAGCTCGATCGGCAGGGAGGAAACGGCGAGTGTCGTGGAGGATGGTGACCGGTATCGGCTCGACGTCTATGCATCCTCCAGCCATGCGACCGGGGCAGCTCCTCAGGCTATTCGCCGTCTCTGGTTTGACCATCGATTGTTGCTGGTACAAGAAGATCGATTGGCGGTCGATGGAGAAGTCGATGCCACGATCCGTTACGACGATTTTAGGCTGCTCGAGGATTCGACCATCAGTCCGTCACGGACGACCGTCGATCAACCGGGTGGACTCGTCCGTCCGTTCAAGGTTTCGCTGGAAGACGGTCATGGGCAGGGAACGATCCAGGTTACATTCCATGAGTTGCATCATAACCAAGTAATCAGGGCAGAGGATTTGGGGCAGGCCTCATAATTATCGATGAGAATCCTTGCGGTTGAAACGGCTACAGCATGGCAGAGTGTGGCGGTCCTCGAAGATGATCGGGTCTTGGCGTTGCACGACCAAGAGGCGGATGGGGCGCATGGCTCCCTGTTGTTACCCACCATTGATCGATTGTTCAAGAACTTGAAGGTATCACTCGGTGAGCTTGATGCCCTCTGCTGTTCAGCCGGACCCGGCTCGTTCACGGGGATCCGTGTCGGCCTGGCAACTTGTCTGGGACTGCGAGCAGCCAGCGGACTCCCACTTGTGTTGGTGCCGACATTGGAAGCAATGGCGAGGACGGTTCACGGCGAGTCTCGCCCGATTTGTCCCGTGCTGGTGAGTCGTCGAGGGGAGGTGTATTGGGCAATATTTCGTTGCGTGGGTGAGAACCAGTGGGAACGGATTGTGAGCGAACAGGTCGGGAGCCCGAGTGCGCTCGGCCAGCAGGTGCCTGATCAGACGTTGATGGTTGGGTCTGGATGGTCATTGATGGAGGCTGAAATACGAGCGGCCTTGCCGGAGTCCGTGACCGTTTCGGTCGGTCCAGATCATGCCTGTAGACCTTCGGCGATTCATGTGGGTCGTCTTGGAATGGAACGACTACGACGAGGCGAGGTTGCCGGAGAGGCGGTGGCGCCAATGTATGTGCAACGTGCGGAGGCGGAAATCCAGTACGAACGCTCGGGAGGCCTTTCGCCGGTGGCACGGCGTCGGAGCAGGGTCGAGCAAAAAGTCGCGGCCCGACTGGCGCGTGGTCGTCAACCGAGGTCATCGCGGAACAGATGAACAACGAGAGGGCAGCAGTGGGAGTTCAGATCCTTCCCGCAACGTCGGAGATGCTGCCGGAGATCCTCTCGCTGGAAGAGGCTTGCTTCTCTTCCCCCTGGACGCGCACAATGCTCGAAGCGGAATTGATGGGGAATCAGTTTGCGCATTTTCTCGTCGCGATGCGAGAGACGCCGTTGTCGGGTGAGGTCGAGCGGGCGATTGTCGGCTATCATTGTTTCTGGATCGTTTTTGAAGAACTGCGCCTGATGAACCTGGCAGTGCACAAGTCGATGCGGCGGCAAGGGGTTGGAACGGCGCTTGCGTCCGAAGCGTTTCGCGTCGCGCTTGATCAGGCGGCCACTCGGGCAGTGCTTGAAGTTCGATCGTCAAACGAGCCCGCTTGCCTCCTCTACAGGCAGATGGGGTTTATTCAGATCGGGACACGTCCCCGGTATTATTCCAATCCGATAGAAGATGCCGTACTGATGGAACTGAATCCGCTGGTCATGCCAAGCGGTCGACACGATGTGCCCATGCATCGCACGGGAGGTGGATCGACCTCGACAGACTCACTCTAACCAGGAGGTGTCGTATGTTGACAGAAGACACGATTGTCGAACAGCTTCGCCGCACCAACACCGAATTCCGACAGCTGGAAGAATCTCACCATCGTCTGGATCTTGAATTAAACGAATTGCAGAGGCGCCATGTGCTGACGCCGAACGAAGAAATCGAGAAAAAACGAATCCAAAAGGAAAAATTAGCCACGAAAGACAAATTAGCAGAGTTTATTCGCCTGCATCGTGACTAACGGCTGAACTCAACGCGAGCACACACTGTACGGTCGGAAACGCCGACTTGTCGGCGACTGCTATGGAACGCCTTGTACATCCACTGGCCGCCCACATTCACAACGTCAAGCGCCGATTGCTGATCATCGGAGCGACGATGTTGGGGTTACTGGTTCTGACGTTCTCGTTTTCCGGCGAAATGGTCGCATGGCTGAATCGACCGTTTGAGAATCAGCTCGCTTTTTACGGACCGACAGAAGCGTTGTTTGCGTCGATTAAGGTGTCGTTGTTGGCGGCGTTCATCCTGACCTTGCCGGTCATTTTTTACCATTGTTGGAAGCTGATTGAGCCGGCCCTGCTGCCCAAGGAGCAGCGTTGGGCTATCCCGTTGTTCATGTTGGCGGGAGCGCTGTTTGGGTTAGGCATGGTATTTTGTAACTTGCTGATTCTGCCGCTGGTGATCGACTGGTTTGTGAGTTTTGGGCTCGATCGCGATGTCACGCCGCAGTTGGCCGTTGGGACGTATATTGACTTCAACGTGAAATTCCTGATGATTTTTGGGTGCGCCTTCGAACTGCCATTGGCGATGACGCTGTTGGCTGTGATTGGCGCGGTGTCGGCTCAGACATTCGCCCGTTACCGAAAACATGCCATCTTACTCTGTCTTATTGTTTCAGCCGTGGTCACACCTGATGCGACGCTCTTCACGATGTTGCTGATGGCCGTTCCTCTGATGGGTTTGTACGAAGTTGGGATTGTCGGCGCTCGTATGTTTGGGAGAAGTCAGGACCCTGACGAGATGAATCTTCCGACTGATCCGGATCTGCCGTTTACCTCGGCAGGAACAAGGATGCGATGAGGTTCCAGGTCATGATGAGGAACTCGATCCGAGCGGCAGGGATGACTGTCTTATTGTGGGGTGGGAGTGTCCTTCTCGCGGTCGATGGGAAGGGGGAGGAGTCTATTGCTTCAGTTGACATCATTGTGGGGGCGACCGCACAGATTGTTTCTGATGCTCCACCGGCAAGAGGACCTTCTGAAGAGGCCGCGGCCAGTGTTCAGGCGCTCGCGATCAATGAGCATGGTGTCATGTATGCCGGGTCGTTTGGACACGGTGTGTTTCACACTATGGATAGGGGTTCCACGTGGAATCGAGTCGGAGACGGCGTGACGGATCCCTTTATCCTGAGTTTGGCGGTGACGAAGCAGGGGACTGTCTATGCCGGAACCTTTCGAGGGGGTGTGTTTCGATCTCGAGATGAAGGCAAAACCTGGCAGTCTGTGAACGAGGGGTTGAAAAGACTCGAAGTAAAAACTCTCTTGGCGATCGATCGTGACCTCTACGCCGGTACTGGGGATGGCGTGTATCGCCTCCGTGAGGACGATGATCGCTGGGTATCCGTGACAACGGGTCTTGAGGATATCCTCGTGCATGCTCTTGTGCGCGCTGCAGATGGAACATTGTTCGCCGGGACTTCGGCCAAGGGGATCTATCGACTGGCCCCTCGGTCCGCGCAATGGGTTCGCGTTCGGCATGGCTTGAAGGATCATGAAGGCATGATCGAAAACTTCATCCGTGTATTGGTGATCGATCAAGATCAGAGTATTTTAGCCGGCACGTTTGATGGGGGAGTCTTCCGCAGCATGGATGGCGGCCAGACCTGGCGTCCGATTAGTCGGGCTCTTCCGAACGACTCCATCCGCGGCATCGTCTTCAACGATCAGGGGATGGTCGTTGCGACAGGACATGGAATCTTTAGGACGGTGGATAAGGGAAAACAATGGGCCGCTCTGAACAACGGCCTCACGAATCTTTCCATTCAGGTATTGATTGGGTCAGGAGAGAAAGGGCTTTACGCAGGGACGAGTTCCGGGGTATTTCGTAGCGACGACGGTCTTTCGTGGAATGCCGTCAACCAAGGCTTGGAGGTCGGTATCGCACCGCCTCCCTTTCTCTTTCGATAAGCGAAGAAAGGACACATCTCATGACGGATGGTTCGAAAAACACTCGAGCGACCATTGCGATTACGAGCAAGGGACAACCAATGGGAGAAATCGTGCTCAAATTTTTTCCGGATGTCGCACCGGTGCACGTCAACAACTTCATTAAGCTCTCCAATGAAGGCTTCTATAATGGAACGACGTTTCATCGCGTCATTCCAGGCTTCATGATCCAGGGTGGAGACCCTAATAGCAAGACGGCGGACCGCGCGTCTCATGGGATGGGCGGACCTGGGTACAAAGTGAAAGCCGAATTTAATAGCACTCCCCACAGGCGCGGCATTGTCTCCATGGCCAGAGCAAACGATCCCGATAGCGCCGGATCGCAGTTCTTTATCTGCGTCTCGGACGCCAACTTCTTAGATTGGCAATACACGGTGTTCGGAGAGGTGGAAAGCGGGATGGATGTGGCCGACACGATCGTGAATATGAAACGAGATGGGCGAGACAATCCATTGGAACGTGCGGAAATGACGATTTCAATCAGTGAACGGTGACAGGGCGACGGAAAAAGTGAGAGCAAGAAGAGAGATGATCCACAACGGGGTTTCACGTTTCACGTTTCACGTTTCACGGGGCGCACTCCTGTGCGCGATCCTGGTCGGTTGTGCCGTTCCGCATGTACCATCACGAGTTATTTACGAGGACCCGGTTAATTTCGTGCGGTTGGAAGAGGACTCGGAAGTGCTGGCTGAATGGACAGCCAGTCATCATGCCCATCCATTCATCATCGAACCCGATAAGCTACGAAAGATCTTGTCGGGCGTGATGGTACAAGAGCATTGGATTGCCTTGAAACGGTGGCTGAAGGGTGAGTCTCCGTTGGTTCCTGCTTTTACTGATGAAGAGTTGACGCTGCTGTCGGATCGAATGGCTGAGGCGTTGGCTGAGGCCAAGTATAACGAGCGCATCACCTTCTACCTGAGCGAGCCTCAGACGTTTGCGAGGCGCATCATTACGACTGGTGGACTTTATGTTCATGGGACGGAACTGCATCTGCTGTTGGGTAATTGGCGTATTATTTATGGTATTCCCGCGTATGGGATGATTTACGATCGGCGGTATCCGATGCGACCTACCGCAGCCAAAGGCTTTGATTTGCGGTTTCAGCCCACGGAGGTCGTCATTCCAAGTAAAAGCAGCGTGCTCGATATGGTCATGGCGAACGCCAAAGATGAGCTGGTTATTGATCTGTCGAAACTTGAATACCTCGAACCCGCGGTTTCCGTACTCGGTCCCTGATATTCCATAACGATGGGTGTTTGCGAGAAGGTAAATCTCTTGAGGAGAATAGGCTGTGTTACGACTCAGTGTTCTAGAGGGAGACCAACTGGTTGCTCGGATTCCCACGAATCGTACAAGTCGAGATACCAGCGAGGTCTTCCATTTTGACAGTGCGGGAATTGCTATGCTACAGTCCGCGAGCTGTTGATATTTCAGGCTTTTTGACCATGTAGAGGTGAAGGTAATAGATATGAGTGGATCGCAATCACATGTGGTAATAGTTGCGGGAGCAGGGCCAGCTGGTATGGCGGTCGCAAGTTCCCTTTCCAAAGCCGGCCATGACATCATCATTCTTAATCGAGATATTAGGTTCGGAGGACTGGCTGAATACGGAATATTTCCCTCCAAGTTGAAACTCCGCGGTGGGCTTAAGAAGCAGTACTGGGAACTGCTGCAGAAAACAAATGTCCACTATTTCGGCAATGTTGCGATCGGGAACGGGAAAGACCTCTCGGTCGATGACGTGCGTGGGCTTGGAGCAAGCGCGGTAGTGTTTACCATCGGTGCACAGGGAACCAAGGCGATCGGCGTTGAAGGAGATTCGGCGCAGGGCGTGTTTCATGCCAAGGACGTGGTGTATCACTATACCCGCCTTCCTGGATTCGGCGATCGACCCTTTGAGGTGGGCAAGCACGTCGCGGTGATCGGGGCCGGAGATGTGATGGTCGACATCGCGCATTGGTTGATCCGCTACAAGAAAGTCGAGCGTGTCACGGCGATTGTCCGACGAGGCCCTGTCGAACGAAAGTACAACCCAAAAGAGATTCGCAGCATCTGCGCCAATATGGACCTGGAAGGGATTCGCGCCGAATTCGAGCGGATCAAGGACCGTATGACCACAGTCGGACAGAATCCAGATGATGTGTTGAAAGGCCTTACCGACGAATTCACCAAGTGCGAGCCGTCGGTCTCGGAAACAAAAATGGGCTTTCGCTTTCTGGCGTCTCCGAAACGTGTCTTAGTGGATGGACACAATCGGGTGCGTGCGCTCGAAATGGAGGATAATCGCCTCGATCCAAAGGGAGAGGATACCGTGGCGGTCGGACTCAAACAGTACTATGAATTTCCCTGTGACTCGGTCGTGTTTGCGGTCGGCGACAAGGTAGATGAGACCGTCGGTCTTCCGTACAAGAACGGCACCTTTCTTACGAATCCCAACAAGACGGGCAACGATCCGGATGACGCGCTGTTTCAGGCGTACGACGAGACGCTCGGAAAAGTCGTAGACGGGGTCTTTCTCGCGGGCTGGGCACGAAGGGCCAGCGAAGGGCTTGTCGGCGTGGCCAAGCGCGATGGAGATTGGTGTGCAGAGGTTGTGGAACGCTACTTGAGGACCAAGACCCCAGGAGGGGACGCCAAGACGGTGCTGGACCAGCTCCATTCGCGGCTTAGAACACGGCAGAGTCGCCCGGTTGATGTGAATGGGTTGCGCGCGCTGGAAGCAGCGGAACGCTCATTCGCCGGGAAAACAGATTGTATCGGAGAATTCAAGTTTGCGACAAACCGGGATATGCTCGCCTGTATCGATAATCGATAAGGGGGGAAAGGTCACGTAGACCAGGCATGGCGATACTATCCATGCCCCCATTTCAGCTTTCCCCGCAGAACTTCATAGTAGTGACTCTCCGGAAAACGAATGAGCCTCGTGCGGTAGTCTGAGGCATGAATTGCTGCCTTGTCTCCCTGAACTATCGCGACTCCGACTTGGCCATCGAGTGTGGCCATCGACCCGTCATCCCGACTCGTTAACGTCACTTCAATCGTCACATTGCTAGGCACGATGAGCGGGCGATGGGTTAAGGTGTGCGGACAGATCGGCGTCAAGATCAGGGCTTGGACACCTGGATTCATGATGGGGCCTCCGGCAGAAAGTGAGTACGCTGTGGACCCCGTGGGTGTTCCGATGATTAGGCCGTCACCCCTCAGGTTCGTAACAAACTGACCGTCGATCGTAATTTGTAGATCGATCATCCTGGCAAGGGTGCCTTTGCTGATGACGACATCATTCAGAACAACCCCACGAGCGACCGTTTCTCCATGCCGGTGAATATGGGTCGCCAACATGAGTCGCTCATCGAGCACAAAATCGTTCGCAAATACCCGATCCAAAGAAGGGTAAAGATTGTCAAGCCGCACTTCCGTCAAGAACCCTAGGCCGCCCATGTTGACGCCGAGGATGGGAATGCCTCGCTCCGCTGCGAGGCGTGCCGCACTCAAGATGGTTCCGTCTCCACCAAGCACCAGGAGCACGTCGGCCTTTTCGGCCAGTTGAGTTTTCGGCATTCCACCGCGTTCGTTCAGGAGTGCCGACGATGTTGTGTCGAGTAGAACTTCGATATTGCGGGCGCGGAGCCAAGTGGCAACTCCGAGCAAGGTACTTTCGACCTCTGGAAATTTCGGCTTGGTGAGAATCCCAATGCTTTTGCTTCTCATAGGTGCAACATGAAGGCAGAGAAAAAAGTGTGAGATTGTATCGAGGTGGTTCTTTTTCTGTCAATGAGAGACATCTTCTCACATGGGGGGAAAGAGGTGGTATCGCGGTAGAAAAGCAGTTCATGATGCCGTGGAGTCACCTGCCTCGTTCTCCGCTCAACCTTGACTCTCAAAGGTACTGTGGTTAGAATTAGGGCAAGATTTTTCAAGGGTTTTGCTCGAAACAGCCAAGGCATGCACTGACGAGGAGGAGGCAGGATGTTCGAACGATTTACTGATAAGGGTCGAAAGATCATCATCCTTGCGCGGGAAGAGGCCGAACGGCACCAAAACGACTATCTCGGCACTGAGCATCTCGTCCTCGCTATCCTCCGTGAGTCCGACGGCATTGCCCTGATGATTTTGAAAAAGATGGGGCTTTCCACAGAACAGATCCGGTTGGAAATTGAACGGAATCTGCCTGGAGGGGGGACCACGATGACTTTTGGGGAAATCCCCTTTAGCCCTCGTGTGAAGAAAGTCATCGAGTATGGAGTCGAGGAAGCCCGCTTGCTGGGGCATAATCATATCGGTAGTGAGCATCTGCTCCTTGGTCTCCTTCGTGAAGAAGAGGGAATCGGTGGGAAGATCCTTCGGAGTCTCGGGGCCAATCTTCTCACGGCACGGCAGTTGACCGTGACATTTTTAAGAAAGTCTGCTCCACGTGAACGGGACCGAAAGAGCAATACGCCGGCGCTCGACGAATTCGGTCGGGACCTGACCCAGCTGGCTCAGGAGGGTCAACTGGATCCGGTGATCGGTCGGGCTGATGAAATTGAGCGAGTCCTCCAGATCCTGAGTCGGAGGAGCAAGAACAATCCTGTGCTCATCGGGGAATCTGGCGTCGGAAAGACGGCGATTGTCGAGGGGCTTGCGCAACGGATCATTCAGTCCGAAGTTCCCGACAACCTGCTCTCGCGTCGGGTCATTGCCTTAGACCTCGGCTCGCTTGTTGCCGGGACCAAATATCGCGGGCAGTTCGAAGAACGTCTCAAGGTTGTTATGAAGGAGATTGTTCAGGCTGGGAATATCATTATTTTTATCGATGAGCTTCATACGCTGGTTGGGGCAGGAGCGGCTGAGGGTTCCATTGATGCGTCGAACATGCTGAAGCCAGCATTGTCACGAGGAGAAATTCAGTGTATTGGGGCGACGACGTTGGACGAATACCGCAAGCATATTGAGAAAGATGGAGCACTGAAACGGCGATTCCAGCCGATTTATGTGCAACCGCCGAATCTGGATGAAACGATCCTTATCATTCAAGGACTTCGGGATCGATACGAAGAGCACCACGGAGTGGAAATCACAGAAGATGCGATCATCGAGGCAGTGAAACTGTCAGACCGGTATATCACGGATCGATTCTTGCCGGACAAAGCGATTGACTTGATCGATGAAACCGGATCGCGTGCGAAGCTCCAGACGTATGCCTTACCATCAGAATTGAAGGCCATGGAGCAAGAACTGAAAAAAGTAGCGCGAGAGAAAGAGCTCTCGATTTCCATGCAAAACTTTGAGGAGGCGGTCCGGCATCGCGAGGAAGAAGAGCGATTGCGCAAGTTGCTCGATGAATCCAAACGGGAGTGGAAAAAGAATCAAGAAAAGAATAAGCCCGTGATCAGTAAGGAGGATGTCGCCTACGTTGTTTCAAAAATGACCGGGATTCCTCTCTTTAAATTGGAAGAGGAGGAATCCAATAAGCTGCTGCGAATGGAAGAGTTCCTTCACAAGCGCGTAGTCGGACAAAATGAGGCCATTTCTGCGGTGGCTCGTGCCATCCGCCGTTCTCGAGCTGGATTGAAAGAAGCCAAAAAGCCGATTGGCTCCTTCATATTCCTAGGGCCGACGGGTGTCGGAAAAACGGAGTTGGCGAGAACGCTGGCTGAATTTTTGTTCAACAGCGAAGACGCGTTGATTCGTGTCGATATGTCAGAATACCAGGAAAAGTTTACGAGTTCTCGTTTGTTCGGTGCTCCTCCTGGCTATGTCGGATACGAAGAAGGAGGACAGCTGACCGAAAAAGTCCGTCGTCGCCCGTATTCAGTCGTCTTATTCGATGAGATTGAAAAAGCGCACCCTGACGTGTTTAACGTGTTGCTGCAAGTCTTGGATGACGGAGTCTTGACCGATAGTCTCGGGCGGAAGGTGGACTTTAAGAACACCGTCGTCATCATGACGTCCAACATCGGAACCAAGATGATTCAAAAAGGTGTGTCCCTTGGGTTCCAGAGCACAGAAGGGGAGGCAGCACGGCGGAAAAAAGACGAAGTGCTTGGAGAGCTTCGAAAGTCGTTCAGCCCAGAGTTTCTGAACCGCATCGATGAAATTGTGATTTTCCATCAGCTCGAGAAAGAACAGCTCTATTGTATCTTGGATATTCTTCTCCGTGAATTGAACATTCGGTTGTTGGACAAGGGCATTGAAATTGAGGTTGATGATGAGGTCAAGCAATGGTTGATTCAGGAAGGGTATGAGCCATTGTACGGAGCCAGACCAATGCGGCGCGCCATCCAACGTGCCATCGGTGATCCGCTCTCGGATGAGCTGATTAAAGGACGATTCAAGGAAAGCCAGAAGGTACGAGTGGTGCTTCGTGATGGAGCTCCAACATTTATTGAGCAGGAGGCGATGGCCGGAGTCTAATGACTTCGTGAGGACTGGGGCATTATGCAATGTGAAACGGCCTCTGCGGTGTACCGCCGCAGGGGCCGTTTTGTTGCTGGCCCTGTGTCGTGGCTATCGAAGAACGGATGGGTCTAGCTTCTGATCGATTAGAATGTCTGGGGCCTGCCGGTTGGCACCCTGGGCTGGTTCTCGGTATTGAGTCCTCATGCGATGAGACGGCTGCAGCTGTCCTAAGCCATGAAGGAGCAGTGTTATCCAACGTTGTTTCTTCACAGGTTGCCATCCATGAGAAATTCGGTGGTGTTGTTCCGGAATTGGCAGCTCGAGCACATCTGGGCTTGATCGATCAAGTGGTTCAGCAGGCCTTGTCACGTGCCCAAACGCTGAAGAGCAGTCTGAGTGCGGTCGCTGTTACTCAAGGACCCGGTCTTGCTGGGGCGCTGCTGGTTGGTACGAGCTATGCGAAGGCGTTGAGTTATGGATTGGGAGTTCCGGTGATCGGAGTCAATCATTTGCAGGGCCATATTGCCTCGGCATGGCTTGCGAATCCAACGTTTCCGGTGCCCTGTATTGTCCTTGTCGTATCGGGAGGGCACACGCATCTCTATCGTCAGGACGTCGGTGGCGGGTGTGTTCTGCTCGGGCGCACTCGGGATGATGCTGCAGGCGAAGCCTTTGATAAGGGGGCCCAGATGCTTGGCCTAGGCTTTCCTGGTGGACCTGCCATTGATCGGGTCGCCTGCTCCGGCGATCCCGATGCGATTGTGTTCCCTCGGTTCAGAGGAGGTAGGCAGAGTCTTGAATTTAGCTTCAGCGGACTCAAAACGGCCTTGCTGTACAAGTTACGGGACCTGACAGAACCGCCTTCTCCCCAACACGTTGCCGACCTCGCGGCTGGGTATCAAGAAGCGATCGTGCAGATCTTGGTTACCAAGGCTCTTGTTGCACTTGAGCAGGCGGGCCTGTCTGCTCTTGCAGTCGTTGGGGGTGTTTCTGCGAACTCGCGGTTACGGACGGTGTTGAATGAGCGGGCAGCGCAGAAATACATACAACTCTCACTGCCACCGATTGAGTATTGTACCGACAATGCGGCGATGGTTGCTGCAGCAGGACGGCAGCAGCTCATGCGTGGAGATCGACCATCTCTCGATGCTGATGTCAGTCCGATGGATGACCTGCTCTCGTTTGGGACGGAACTCCGAGGACAGGCGAGTTGATAGCGTAAGAAGGAGGTAGCCTATTTCGAATATTCATGGCCAGATTACAGGACTTCGAGCGAGTCAGGTGGCAGCGGCTGAACGACTCTACCGGCGTCGAGTGCCAAACGACAAAGTTATTTCACTTGAGCTGGCGAAGGCACTAGCCCAGCTCACCCTTGAGATTCGTCGCCCGATCGGGGTGTTGCTGACGAGGCGAGGGCAGGTCCAAGAAGTGATCGTGGGGTCGGCGTTGACGCTCTCTTCCACGACGATGACGCTGTTTCGAACAAGTCCTCGCTCTCTTCGTGGGTTACGGTTCATTCGCACGCAACTGCATGACCAACCGTTGAATCAGGAAATGCTGACGGATCTGGCGTTCTTACGGCTTGATCTGATCGGTGTCTTGTCAGTTGGAGACGACAGTCGTCTCGGGAATATCTACATGGCCCATCTGCTGCCGCCTGGTGTTCCTGGGAAAGTATTCACGGTATTTCAAGCCGTTCCCTTCCATCATCTCACCATATCGTTTGACGTCTTGATTGAAGAGCTTGAAACACAGCTGCAGCAGGCGCGTGCCCATCACTCGGTGGGGAACGGGAAGGAATCCGCCATACTGGTGAGTGCTTCAGCTAAGAGTCGAGCTGAGCAGGACGAGCATTTAGTGGAATTGACGGAACTTGCAACATCGGCCGATGTGATGGTGATCGATCGGTTGGTGCAGCGTACGGGCGATGGGCATCAGCGGTATCTTCTCGGTAGCGGAAAAATGAAGGAGGTGTTGATTCAGACGCTCCACCGAGGGGCAGACATGGTGATCTTCGATCAAACATTGTCGCCGGCTCAGCTTCGAGCGATTTCCGAGATGACCGATATTAAAGTCATCGACCGCACGCAGCTGATTCTGGACATCTTTGCCCGGCGAGCCCATAGTCGTGAGGGGAAGGTGCAAGTAGAGCTGGCACAGTTACGCTATATGCTTCCACGATTATCAGGCAGTGGAACTCAATTGTCGCGGCTCGGGGGCGGTATTGGAACACGAGGTCCTGGCGAGACAAAACTGGAAACCGATCGGCGGAGAGTGCGGGATCGCATTACGCATTTGGAACGAGAACTGGTGCAATTCGCACGGCATCAGGACCAACGGCGATCCAGACGAGATCGACAGGGCCTTCCGATGGTGTCTCTTGTTGGGTACACGAATGCAGGAAAATCCACGTTGCTCAATGTGCTGACGAAGAGCCACGTGACCGCTCAGAACAGGCTGTTTGAAACGCTCGATACGACGAGCCGGCGGTTGCGGTTTCCAGAGGATCGAGAGGTTATCATCAGTGATACGGTCGGGTTTATTCGAGATCTCCCTCAGGAATTGGTCGGCGCCTTTCGGACCACGCTCGATGAGTTGCGAGACGCCGATCTCCTTCTTCATATCGTCGATATCAATGCGAGAGATATCGAGGTTCAGCTTACAGCGGTGGTGGCCATTCTTGATGAGCTGCGCCTCACTGCCGTGCCGAGATGGCTTGTATTCAATAAATGTGATCAGGCACCATCGCAGCAGGTCGAAGCGCTGTGCCGTCGGTTTAACGCTCTTGGGATTTCGGCACTTCAGCCGTCCACGCTGCGCCCTCTCCTTGCTCGACTGGAAACATACGTGAGATCAGTATCAGCCTCACTTGATCGAACATCCCACGTGGTTGCACAGGACGGTGAGCTGACACTTGCGTCTCGACGCTGACCGCTGCACAATCACGCTTCTGTGAACAGACGAAGGTCAGACAAGACGCCGTCATTGCCGGACCGTCCGGGGGAGATTGTCAGGCGGCTATTGCACGCCATTCCGGTGGCACGAGTGGAGCTGAGCCATCGGTCTGCATGGGAACTCTTGGTCGCAACCATTCTATCTGCTCAATGTACAGACGAGAGAGTCAATCAAGTGACACCGGCACTTTTTCAGCGATATAGGACACCCGATGCCTTAGCAAGAGCGACCTCAGGGGAGCTCCAGAAGCTGATTAAATCGACAGGGTTTTACAGAAGTAAGACGAAGAATTTGATCGGTTGCGCTCAAGCGGTCGTCACGCGATTTGGTGGCAAGGTGCCTGAGACTATGGAAGCGCTTACCTCGATTCCGGGAGTCGGCCGAAAAACGGCCAACGTCTTGCTTGGCGCGGCTTTCGGAAAACCTGGTATTGTCGTGGATACGCATGTGAAGCGGGTGGCCAATCGGTTGTCGCTGACCAGCTCACAGAATCCTGAACACATTGAGCGCGACCTCCAGGCCATTTTTCCGAAATCCATATGGACGGCTGTGTCCCAGCGATTGTTGCTGCACGGCCGATACGTCTGTCTCGCACGACGACCACAGTGTTCGCAATGCTCGATTCAGGATATCTGTTGGTGGGAGGGGAAAGTCTCGACATGATCACAAGTATGACAGGGTTTGGTCGCCAACAAGCGGCATGGTCTGATGGGACCGTCACAATCGAGATACGATCGGTCAATCACCGGTTTCTTGAAACATCGATTCGATTGCCGAAGACCATGACTGGTTTGGAAGATCTGTTCAAAAAATGCATTCAGCAACATTGTGCTCGCGGCAGGGTCGATATGACGGTGATGCTGCAGGGGGGGCGAGGGAACGTGCGCTCTGTCCAGGTTGACGCTGGTTTAGCGACCCAGTACTATACAGCCCTTCGTCAGCTCCAGCGGACGCTCAAGCTGAAAGGATCCATCGATATCGGATTGATGGCAGGGTTCCGTGACATCCTTGTGCTTTCCGAGCAACCTGCGGACGATCGCACACTCACACGATTGGTCGAGAAATTGGGGCGCAAAGCCATTCGTGATATGGCGAATATGCGAGAAAAAGAGGGAGCGCTTCTCGCCGTGGACATTCGTGATCGGCTGCAACGGTTGCGCGACTGCAAATCGGCAGTCTCCACGCGCGCCCCCATGATCGCTCAGGACGCCTTTGATCGTATGAAGGTGCGCGTGGAGAAGTTGCTGGGTGACTCGATTCCTGACCTTCCTCGCCTCAATCAGGAACTGGCACAGTATGCCGATCGGTGTGACATTACGGAAGAATTAGTCAGATTAGACGCGCATATGGTACAGTTTGACCATACGATTCAATCCGGGGATCCTGTCGGCAAGACATTGGATTTTTTTCTCCAAGAGATGGGGAGAGAAGTCAATACCATCGGATCGAAAGCCAATGATGCAGAGATCGCAGCGGAGGTCGTCCGGATGAAGACGGAGCTTGAACGTCTGCGAGAGCAAATACAAAATGTCCAATGAGCAGGCAATGTCCACAGGTAGCCTGCCATCCACTCAGACTGGGCCTCGTCAGACTTCAAGAGGCCGTGGGATTCTCTACATTGTTTCTGCTCCTTCCGGTGCGGGGAAGACAACTTTGTGCAAACAGGTCGTGACATCCGTGGTAGGGCTGTGGCATTCTGTGTCGTATACGACGAGGGGGCCACGTCCGGGAGAGAGCCACGGACGGGAATACTTTTTTATCGACGAGAAAGTATTTCAGGGCATGGTGGAACAGAACGAGTTCGTCGAATATGCCCATGTGCACGGGCACTGGTACGGAACCCCGCGAAAGCCCTTGCTGGACAAAATGGAGGCGGGAGTCGATGTGCTGCTTGAGATTGATGTCCAAGGGGCACTCCAAATAAAGAACAGTTTCACGGATGCCGTCTCCATCTTCATTTTGCCTCCGTCACTGGACAGTCTACGGACTCGACTGCTGAATCGGGGTTCCGATTCTCGGGAAGAAATTGCCCGTCGATTGAAGAAGGTGAAGGAAGAAATATTGTGTTTCCGGGAATATGATTACATCGTGTGTAACGATGATCTTGCCCGGTCGCTTCCTGAACTGCAGAGTATTTTTCTCGCCGAACGTCGCAAGACCAACCGAGTGAATCAACAGTGGGTCGAGGATAATTTTATCAACGACCGGAAAGCGGAACTGGTAGCACAAGAACCATCAACCACTTCATCGTAGGGAGCAGGGTGACTTATGATTGATATGCTGAGCTTACTACCACAATACACCACGGAAGAATTTGATTCTCGTCATCGTTTGGTGATCGTTGCGTCACAACGTGCCAAACACCTGGCTCAAGGGGCCAAACAGGCCGGAGCCTCTCGATTTAGTAAAGAAGCGACGGTTGCGCTGGATGAGGTCCTGAGAGGGCATTCCAAATATCTGACCGGGAAAGAGGCCCGAGATGCGATGAAGGAGGCCAAGCGTGGGAAAGAGGGCGAGACCGAGCGGATCGCCATGATGACGGGTGAAGATGCTCGAGAAATCAAGAAAGAGCTGAGCGTGTATGTTGATGATACGGCCCAGCCAGCAGTGACTCCGACCGAGGAGTAGAGCGTGGACAAGGCGCGGTTGCTTCCTCATCTGTCGGGCAAGCGGATTGCGCTCGGTGTCACCGGTAGTATCGCCGCCTACAAAGCCGTTGGTTTGCTTCGGGCGTTACGATCTGACGGGGCGGCTGTGTCGGTCGTGATGACCAAGGCTGCCACACAATTCGTAACACCTCTCACCTTTGAAGTCTTGTCAGGAGAGCCGGTGACGACAGATCTGTTCGCTGTACACCATGAAATGGCGCATCTTAGAATTCCGGAGCGAGCTGAGGCGGTCCTCGTCGCACCGGCAACGGCTAATTTTCTTGCCAAGGCGGCTCTTGGCCTTGCGGATGACGTGTTGACCACGATGCTATTGAGTGCCCGGTGCCCCGTTGTTATTGCGCCTGCCATGGACGGTGAGATGTGGACACACCCGACGGTCGTTCAACATGTGCAAGCGTTGAGAGCTCGTGGGATGGTCGTACTAGACCCTGAGGTCGGCCCTCTCGCCTCAGGACAAGTTGCTCAAGGGAGGTTGTGCGAAGAGTCGAAGATTGTGGCGGCTGTTGAGACCGCTCTCGCGTCACGATGTGATTGGCACGGTCAAGTTGTGTTGGTCTCGGCGGGTCCGACTCAGGAGCCCATCGATCCGGTTCGTTTTCTCTCGAATCGTTCATCCGGCAAGATGGGGTACGCCATCGCAGAGGCTGCCAGCGCTCGCGGGGCAGAGGTGATCTTGGTCTCTGGTCCGTCGTCGTTGCGTCCCCCGCCTGGGGTTACCACGATTCATGTCAACACGGCTGCGGACATGGCCGAAGCCTTATCCAGACATTTTCCGGCTTGTACGGTACTGATTATGGCTGCAGCGGTTGCAGATTTTCGCCCTAAAGATCAGGCTCGCCAGAAAGTGAAGAAGCAGGGGAAAGCCGATTTGGTTCTCGAGCTTGAATCTACTCCGGATATACTCGCGCTACTCTTTGCCAGGCGGACCTCGCAAATCATGGTGGGGTTCGCGGCGGAAACGGAACAGGTCCTCTCCCACGCAAAGGGTAAGCTCAAAGCAAAGGGACTTGACCTCATTGTGGCCAACGATGTCACTCAAGCGGGAGGCGGATTCGGCAGCGATGATAATGCGGCGGTCATTCTCTCAGCGAAGGGAGACCAGCGAGACGTAGGATTGATGTCCAAACGTCGATTGGCTGATGAAATTCTTTCAGCCGTGCGTGACTTGTGCGGTGTCGACCGGCGTGAGAAGGTTTCTGTGGAGTAAGCGACGAATATGGCCTCGGGATCAAGAAAAGCCAACAACGCTGCTGAGATTGACCGGCTGGCACTCGCCCTGACTAAGGAGCCGGGGTCCAAAGCGTTTATCCCTTTGGCAGAAGAATATGGGAAAGCCGCCATGTGGGATGAGGCGGTTGCCGTGCTTGAAGATGGACTGAAGACGTATCCAGGCTTCATCACGGCCATGGTGGCATTAGGGCGAGCCTATGACCAATTGAACCAGCCGGTGAAAGCGCAAGTGATCTTAGAAGAGGCGATCAAGCTGAGTCCCGATAATCTTCGAGCGCATCGAACCCTTGCGAAACTTTATGCGGCTCAAGGGGCAACGGATGCGGCGATCCACTCCTGCGATGTCATTTTGGCGCTGAATCCGCAGGATCAAGAAGCGTTGGGTGTGCGTGCCGGGCTTAACGTGGTAGGGACACAGGAAACGACCGATGCGCAGGGAATAGCTCAGGAAAAACGAACGAACGCGAGTGTCTCGCCTTCTGGTTGCGAAGAGCCAGTCGCTTCATCTACGGGTGGTGCTGGGTTGAGTAGTGCTGGCGAATCCAAAGGCCTCTCCCGCCACGTGGTAGTCCAAGAAGAAGGCATTGCTACCCACGAGGTTGCGATAAAGGGTCCTCGTCCAGAGGGAGCACAGGGAGCAACGAATCCAGTAGTCCTGCAGCTAGAACAGTGGCTCCGTTTCGTTCAAACGCGTCGTCGTGACCCTCAACGCCATTCGCTCTCATGATCCAAGGCGTCCTCCTAGGTTCAGTGGTTTGACCCCTCCAATCGAGGCTGCTAGAATGCCCCGTTGAATGCGGCGGTGCTATGCATGTGAGGCTTCGTACGAGACATGCTGCGTATTCTGGTGTTGCATGGTCCCAACCTCAATCTATTGGGCAATCGGGAAGAGGCCATTTATGGGACGGCGACGCTCGCCACGATCGATATGTCTCTTCAGAGGCTCGGTGATGAGCTGGGGGTCGAGCTTGTCATCCGCCAGTCCAATTTGGAAGGCGAGCTCGTCAATTGGATCCAAGAGGCGCGTAGCGGGTACCATGGCATCATTATCAATCCGGCAGCTTATACCCATACAAGCGTGGCCATACGAGATGCCCTCGCAGCCGTGAATCTTCCCACCGTCGAAGTTCACCTCTCGAATATTTATCGGCGGGAAGAGTTTCGGCAGCATTCGTTCGTGTCTGGCGTTGCGTTGGCACAGATCTCCGGCTTTGGTCCGGAGGGATATCGATTGGCTCTCAGAGGATTGTTCGACCACGTGTCACGCACTGGATTGAAAGATGTTTCTCGAGTCCATAATGCTGCTCCTGGAATAGATCGGGGTACCCATTGAGGGGGATGTCCCAACAGCGAGCGTTGTACAGCGAAGGGGAGTGACGAGTGATTTCTACGGTTGATTTTCGAAGCGGTGTTCGGTTGATGGTCGAAGGCGAGCCGTTCTACATCGTCGAGTTTCAGCATGTGAAGCCCGGTAAGGGCGGGGCATTTGTCCGTACCAAATTGAAGAGTTACTTGTCCGGGAATGTATTGGACCGAACGTTCCGATCGGGGGAACGGTTTGACGAACCCGATCTCGAAGAGCGCAACATGCAGTTTCTCTATGCATCCGGAGAGTCCTATACGCTCATGGATACAGAGTCCTATGAGCAGCTGACCTTTGAGAAGAATCAGTTGGGCGAGAACGCGGACCTGCTCAAGGAAAATATGGTCGTCAAGATACTGATTTATGAGCATCGCCCTATCGCCGTCGAATTGCCGAACTTTATTGAACTCAAGGTAGTTGATGCGGAACCAGGTGTGCGTGGAGATACGGCGTCTGGTGGGACTAAGCCTGCCGTCGTTGAGACCGGAGCCACGATCAAGGTTCCGCTCTACCTGGAAGTTGGGACCGTTATTCGGATTGATACCCGCACAAGGTCCTATGTGGAGCGTGTCCGGTGAAGCCTCGTCGAGCGAAGGTCAAGTCCCGTCGGATTGTCCTCCCAGAGGTCGCGAGGGAATCCATCCCCGATGCGTCGCTGACGGGAACTTCCGGGAAGCAAATTCAAGAACTGATCGACTTGCTTCGTCGCAACAATTTAACCGAGCTTGAGTTTGAGCGCCACGGCATCCGGATTCGTGTTCGTCATGAGGCGTCCGTCAAGCCTGCCACAACCTCGCTGCAAGAGTCCCCTCCTGTCTCGCCGCAACAACCGACTCATTCCGTCTCTGCGGCGATGCCCGTACTCGAAGCCGCATCAGGGTTTCTCACCGTGACCTCTCCCATTGTCGGCACGTTCTATCGATCGCCTTCTCCCGACGCGGATGCGTACGTTGAAGAGGGGGATTCGGTCAAGAAGGGCCAAGTGCTGTGTATCGTAGAGGCGATGAAGTTGATGAATGAAATAGAATCCGAAGTGGACGGCCGTATCGTCAAGATTCTGGTAGAGAACATGAAGCCGGTTGAATACGGTCAGGCGCTTTTTCTCATCGACCCCAAAGCTGCATCGTAGGTTTCTCTGTACCGATCCTTGCCACCCTATCGGAGCTCAGACGTGTTTAAGAAGGTCCTCGTTGCCAATCGTGGAGAAATCGCCCTGCGAGTGATCCGAGCCTGCCAAGAGCTCGGAATCAAGACCGTCGCCATTCATTCGGAGGCCGACGCGCTTAGCTTGCATGTTCGAGCCGCCGACGAGAAGGTCTGTGTCGGGCCCGCTGATTCGGCGTTAAGCTACCGGAATATCCCCAACGTCCTCAGTGCTGCCGAGATCACCGGCGTTGATGCAATCCACCCCGGATACGGCTTTCTTTCTGAGAACGCCCACTTTGCGGAAGTCTGCGAGTCGATCGGCATTAAATTCGTCGGACCCAGTTCTGAAAATATCGCCATGATGGGGGATAAAGCCAAGGCCCGCGAGCTTGTCGCGAAGCGTGGGCTTCCCGTGACGCCAGGGAGTCCAGGCGAATTGCGGAGTGAAGAGGAGGCGTTGCAAGCAGCGAAACACATAGGTTTTCCTGTCATTATTAAGGCCACCGCCGGAGGCGGAGGCCGGGGAATGCGCGTCGTCAATCGAGCTGAAGATCTTGGACGAGCGTTTCAGGCCGCTCAAGCCGAGGCCAAATCGACGTTTGGGAACGACGGTGTCTACCTTGAGCGCTATTTTTTGGAACCGCGTCATATCGAAGTGCAAATCATGGCCGACCAACATGGTCGGGTGATTCATTTGGGTGAGCGAGACTGTTCGATTCAACGCCGGCATCAGAAACTGGTTGAGGAAACCCCGTCCCCGGTCGTCGATGACAAGCTTCGTCGGGAAATCGGACGCGTTGCGGTGGAAGCCGTGAAGGCCGCCCAGTACCGAAACGTCGGGACCGTTGAATTTCTGCTTGATAAGGACCGCAACTTTTACTTCATGGAAGTTAACACCAGAATCCAGGTCGAACACCCGATCACTGAGATGGTGACAGGTGTCGATCTGATCAAAGAGCAGATCCGTCTGGCGGCCGGCCATCCACTTTCGATGCGACAGCAAGACGTAACACTCACGGGCCATAGTTTGGAGTGTCGGATTAATGCGGAAGACCCGGAGAAGTTTACGCCCTCTCCGGGAGTAATTAGTAAATACAGCCCGCCTGGAGGGTTTGGTGTTCGGGTTGACTCTGCGATGGAGACAGGTGCAACCGTGGTGCCCTATTACGATTCAATGATTGCGAAGCTCATTACCCATGGGTGCAATCGGCAGGAGTCGGTTGCACGAATGAAACGAGCATTGAGTGAGTTTGCCATCGAGGGGATTAAGACCACCATTCCGCTTCACCGTCGGATCCTTGACGATCCGGACTTTTTGAAGGGTCATGTCTCGACGACGTTTCTGGAACGATTCTTATCGAGTTAGACCCACGACCTCACGTTAAACATGCCTGTGAGCATGTTCTTGCCTTCACGAAGGTTTCTCATCCCTTGGTCTCCAATCGCAGGCATGGTAGGCTAATCCCACAATGAAATGAGCATCGCGATTGGTTCGCGGCGGTGCGGAGGTGATTCTCTCCGGTCTTCTTGGTAGGATGGATAGGTCGCTTTAGAGTAGTTGTAGGACATATGCAACGCATTGCTTTGATTATCAGTGTGTTAGTCATTGGTTTGGCCATTGGCGGCTATGTGTTTTTTAATGGGGAACGCAAAGCGCCGGTTCAGTATCGAACGGCAGCGGTCGAGCGTGGCCCGGTTATTTCTGTCGTCAGTGCGACGGGGACGATCAATCCCGTTGTCCTGGTGGAAGTAGGGACGCAAGTATCGGGGATGGTTAAGGCCCTGCATGCTGATTTTAATTCACGGGTGACGGCCGGAGAGACGGTCGCAGTAATCGACCCGGAGCCATTCAAAGCGCGCCGAGAACAGGCCGTCAGCAATCTGGAAGTGGCCCGATCGAATGTGGCGAGATCTAAGGCTGATTTGGCTCAACGAAAGCGCGAGCTCGAACGAGTGCAATCACTGTTGCCGCAGCAGTTTGTTGCGCAAAATGACGTCGACGTCGCACTGACGAGTTATCAAAGTGCGGAAGCACAGTTGCGGGTTTCGGAGGCACAGGTCAAACAAGCCATAGCGGCGTTGAGTGCAGCCGAGCAGGAATTGAAGTATACCGTCATTCGTTCACCCATCGATGGAATTGTGGTGGCTCGTAATGTCGAGGTTGGGCAGACGGTTGCGGCCAGTTTTGCCACACCAAACCTGTTCTTGATCGCTCTTGATCTCACCAATATGCAGGTCAACACCAACGTGAGTGAGTCAGACATCGGTGGAATGACGGAGGGACGCACCGCTATCTTTACGGTGGATGCCTATCCAGGCGAGTCGTTTTCCGGGACCATTCGCCAAGTGCGTCTAGCCCCGATCAATGTGCAGAATGTGGTGACATATAATGTCGTTGTTGGCGTGGAGAATAAGGATTTGCGGCTCAAACCGGGCATGACCGCCAACGTGTCGATCGTGGTGGCCCAGAATAATCAGGCTCTGAAGGTTCCGAACGCGGCGCTTCGATTCATCCCTCCGAAGGCAGAGCGGGAGCGTCTTGAGGTCAACGGACAAGCGATGAATGTGGTCGAGAGGCGTTCCTCGGCGAATGGCGGTGAAGGACTGATACCGAAAACGGTTTGGAAGCTCACGGAGAACGGAAGCCTCTCGCCTGTTCCAGTTCAGACTGGGATCTCGGATGGTGTCGCTACGGAAATTCTGTCTGGAGCCTTAACAGAGGGTGAGGAGGTGGTCGTCGGTATCGAGCAGACATTGGGCGCTGAAAAGGGAAGTGAATTACCGCCAGGCTTTGGAACGAAGAGGCGTTCACCCTCTCGATGAAACTGATCAATCAGTTAGGTATTTTCTGTGATGGCAATAGCCGGCTGAGTAACATTGCGCGTGATCGCGTATATAGAAGACGATCATCGTGACCCCCTTGATTGTGTGCGAGGACATGTGGAAGGTCTATCGAATCGGAGATGTTGAGGTACAGGCTTTGCGTGGGGTGAGCCTCATCATCGAACAAGGTGAGTTTGTCGCGATTATGGGATCGAGTGGTTCTGGGAAATCCACGCTGATGAATATCCTCGGTTGCTTGGATCAGCCCAGCAGGGGATACTACCGGCTCAATGGAATCAATACCGGAGATTTGCGATCCGACCAGTTGGCGGAAATTCGGAATCAACAAATCGGGTTTGTCTTTCAGAGTTTTAATCTCATTCCCCGCACCAGCGCCTTAGAAAATGTGCAGTTGCCGCTGTTGTATCGAGGACTCCCGGTAAGAGAGCAACGATCGCTCGCCTCCGCTGCGCTTCACCGTGTCGGTTTGCGAGGGCGCGAAGAGCATTCCCCGACGCAGCTGTCAGGTGGGCAGCAACAACGGGTGGCGATCGCTCGTGCATTAGTGGCTACCCCCTCATTACTGCTGGCGGATGAACCAACCGGGAATCTTGATACACAGTCCAGCCGAGAAATCATGGACATTCTCAGTGGGCTAAACCAGGATGGGATGACGGTGATCTTGGTCACTCATGAGAGTGATGTCGCCGCCGTTGCCTCCCGAGAAATTGTGATCAAAGATGGTCAGGTTCAGAGCGACCGAGCGACCAAGCCCGGTAGCCGAGCGGTGGAGACCTAGGTGTTTACCTGGCTCACGATCGTGACCGCACTGCGCGTGCTCCGACGAAATCGGCTGCGGGCCGGCCTCACGCTGCTTGGAATTGTAATTGGTGTTGCTGCAGTCATCGCGATGGTCAGCATCGGCGAAGGGGCAAAACGGGCGGTGCAAAAGCAAATTGCCTCAATGGGGACGAATGTCATCATGGTTTGGCCAAGCGCAACACGAGTAGGAGGCGTACGGGGTGCGCAGGGGAGCGCTGTGACCCTCACAGTTGCAGATGCGATGGACCTGAAGAAAAAAATTCCTCTTCTAGCCGACACCGGGTGGTCCAACAAAAACGTCACACAAATCGTCTATGGGAACCGGAATTGTAACAGTCCTGTCTACGGAGTCTCACCAAGCTATCTTCGTATTCGAGACTGGTCATTAAGCGGTGGAGCTCCCTTTACACAAACCGATATGGATGGCGCGGCCCTTGTGGCCATTCTTGGGCAGACGGTTGTGAATGACATTTTTGAGCCAGGAGAAGAGCCGTTGGGGGCGCTGATTCGCATCAATAACGTTCCGCTTCGGGTGATCGGGGTATTATCGCCGAAGGGGCAGTCCCTCTACGGATCAGATCAGGACGACGTCGTTGTCATTCCTTTTTCGACCGCTGAACGAAAAGTTTCCGGTACTCTGTTTCTTGGGTCGGTGGGAGGCATTTACGCGTCCACTGAACGAGTCGAAGATCTCGAAGATGCGGCGGAAGAGATTCGCCAGGTCATGAGGACTCGCCACCGGCTGAAGGGCGGGGACCCTGACGATTTTACGATTCGTACACAAGTTGAGATTGGCATGGTACAAGAGGGGACCAGTGAAACATTGACCATCATGTTGATGGTCATCGCATCAGTGTCGCTTCTCGTCGGTGGCATCGGAATCATGAATATCCTGCTCGTCTCCGTTACCGAGCGGACGAGAGAAATCGGGATTCGAATGGCAGTGGGAGCGAAGCGAATTCACATCATGATGCAGTTCCTGATTGAAGCGATGACGCTTGGTGTCGTAGGCGGCATGATCGGGGTGCTATTGGGGATTCTGGCCGCACGCTTAACGACCATTATTGCCGGGTGGCCGACCATCATTTCGAGTGACGCTGTGGTGATTGCTTTTATCTTTTCTGTCGCAATCGGTCTATTTTTTGGTCTTTATCCAGCCAACAAAGCTGCTCGACTCAATCCCATTGAAGCCTTACGGTATGAATAGAGGAACCGTGGGAGAGGTTCCCCTCTACGAGGTAGCCCGTGGCATGATGGCCTCGATCGACCTTGGGTCCGGCGTATCAACTTGGTGCGCCAGGTCCACGACGAAGGAGTCCGGGTACTCCATCCCGCCAGGTTGGTGCGTGATGGTAATGACCGGGTGATGTAATGCTGTCTGATTCAGTTCGGTCACGATTGCCAGTTCCCGTGTGTTGAGCCGTACAAGGCTATGAACCGGATAGATCCCGACGAGGGTGATGAGAGTTGATACGATCTGCTGGTCGAGTTTGCCCTTCTGCGCTTCTTGGTAGAGACACTGAAACGATTGATGTGATGTCAGCGGAGCGATTCCTCCAAATCCGGTGAGCAGCTCATCGTATCGATCAACGGCCATGAGAATCCGAGTGCGGTCGGATGTAAACTCGCCCCGGGCCTCTTTGGGGTATCCGCTCTCGTCGAGGTACGCGTGATGATTGGCGATCAGATGAAGCACGGAAGCATCAAACCCGCCTTGTCCTTTCAACATGCGCACTCCAAGGCTGGGGTGAGTCTCAAATTCAGACTGCTCGGATCGAGATACCCCGGGTGTCGTGTAGATCCGATGTCGTATAGCGGGTCTGATCTGCAGAAGGCCGATATCATGAAGCAGGGCAGCGGTTGCCAGTTCTTGCAGTTCTAGAGGGTTGAATTGGAAGGCTTGCCCAAGGACGAGCGAGAGTGTGCAGGTCGTGAGGGCGTGCTGGCTCAACGTCGATTCGCCTGGCTGATTTTGGCTGAGGGCCATGAACAAAGACGCGTGCGTGAGCGTTCTGGTGACGATGGTGATTTCTTGAACAGCTTCGGAGGCCTGCTGCGTCGTGACAGTGCCGGTTTTCGATATGGTTGAGAAAACTGATTGGACAGCCTGAGTCAGTTGCTGCTTGGCGAGCTTTGCCTGATTATATTCTTCGGCCAGCTGAGCCAAGGGTTTGGGTGGTTTTGCAATTGAGGCTGATGATTCGTCTCTCACGGTAGACGGCGCTGGTGCAGCGTCATGCTGTGAGCCCACAGCAATCCCACGGTCAGTGTCAATGACGACCGTACGGACCCCTGCGCGGACTAGTTTCTGAATTTGAGCCTGATTCTCGACCAGAAACGTGTGGCGGAGAAACGGACTGCGATACCAGGGGAGGTCGAGGGCGGAGACGTACATTCCGGTGTGCAGATTAGTGATCGGAATGCGTGTCGTTGCCATAGAAGTACCGGATAGGCTCGCGACTCGAGGGGGAACGAATTCCCTTTGGTATCGGTCAAAATAGGAGAGAACTGTAACGGAGAGTTGTGGTGAACCGTGTCGTTACATCGAGAGGCCTGAAGTGGGAATAGTGGAAAGCGAGACCTCAATACGAGGGTTTGCCTTGTCTACGTGCTTGTATAGATGCGTTTCGACGATGCGGTTATCATTAATGCCGAGCCCCTCGCAGACGGCATCCTGAGTGATTTTTAGGCCCCCATCTAGATCACGACGTAATGAAGAGGCAAAGAAGAATCTGATTGAAATAACCAACGGTTCAGTGCGTAGCCGATCGTGCAACGCGATTCTCGATGGTGACTGGGTGAACGCCATCCACAGGAGCTGTCCGACCTGGGTCTTGTAGGCACGTCCCGTAGAGGACAGCAATCGGCGCCCATTTACCGTCGCATATTGATGGTTGATGCTGGGCGGTACAGGGAACGTGATCGTGAGGTGCTCTGGTGTAACAATCGGTGGGTGAGAGGTTGTCCAAGCCCTGGTACCTGAGGTCAGCTGTCCAGCCGTGACGCTTGCCATCCTATTCTGAAGGGATGAGCGCGTGCTTGGTCCAGGTGAAACTTCTTTGTCGGTTCTCCGAGAGATGAGTAGCGATGGACGATTCTTTAACCGGTAACCGCGGGATAGTCGGCTTGACGACATGAGGCCGGACTATAAGAGGTTCTGGATTTTTGCCATGTTTTGTTCGTATCGATCTTCCGTACGGGCAATGTACCGGCGCCAATCGCTTGGATTCCAAAGCTCCATTCGGTGATACAGTCCGACGAGAATGACTTCTTGATCTTCATCGACAGGCACGAGCTTCCGCAAGCGGCCGGGAATCAAGATTCTTCCCGTCTTATCGATGTCGGAAGAGCCAGCCTCTGAAACTATAAAATGCATGAAGAGTCGACTCTGGTCTTCATCCAAGGAAGTTCTGGTTCGCTCGAGAACCTTTGCCCACTCAGTGGCGGAATAGAGCAGTAGAGACTGTTCAGGACCCTTGAGGAACATCACGGTCTGCCCATCGGTCTCGATTTGCTCACGGATCGGGGAGGGGACGATAAAGCGTCCTTTCTCATCGAGCTTACAGAGATACTCGCCAGCGAACATCGTGACAACCTACGCTATGAATTGACAGCGGTTCTGGTTCGTTCCCGGATCCATTGCTCTAGATCGGATCGTACAAATCGCCATTCCTTTCCAAGCTTGAAGGCTGGAATTTGCCGACTTCGCAGATACCGATAGAGTGTGCGCTGGGTGATCTTGAGGTAACGGCACGTTTCGATCGCCGTCATCAGTTCGCTGTTTGGACGACTGCGCATGACTCCCTTTCACCCATGGGTCGGTAAGCTGCACAACACCTCCAGTGTTGTGGATATTCTAGATGCCCTCGGACAAATGTCAAGTGAAAATATATGACAGGATAGGTCACAGGCTGTTGGTGTGGTCGCTTGTGTCCTCGCTCTCGGAGGTGTCGGCCATCATGGATTCCTCCATCTCGCTGACGTCCTCCCCCATCTCCTCGCCCATCTTCTTCATGAGCCTGGCGACACTCTTCGGATCGTTCTCATCGAGCGAGCTAAGGGCGGTAGGATCCATGAGCGACTCCAGCCTTGCTTCCTCTGATTTCGGCGTCGCAAACGTTGACAGGAGTTGATCCAGCTTTGAGCTACCGCAGTGCCGACACTGTACTGAGTCGGTGCGATCGAGGCTCAGTCGTAGGATCGAACTTCGCCGATGGCACTCCTGACAGGCATATTCATAGATGGGCACGGGTTTAGCCTCCGAACGATCCGACCGGGTATTGCGGTTGAGCACGGAGACGGTCTGAAACGAGATCCAGATCAAGAGTTCGGCCCAATGTTAACACGAAGACGTCGGATGAGCCGGCCTTCCGCAATGACTTTGCACATTCGTTGACCGTCGTGCCGGTCGTGAACACATCGTCGATCAGAAGGACGCATTTTTCTCTGATCGCATCAGGGCGGCGTACGGTAAAGGTCCCACGGAGGTTCTTTAGCCGACTCTTTTTGGAAAGGGTGGTCTGGGGAGGGTATAGTGGTCCCCGATTTTGAGACACCGGTTTAAGCTATTGTCCGAGGAGGGCGATAGCATGAGTGAAAGCAAGAAGCGCAAGGTGCATCGTGCGGAATTCAAGGCGAAGGTAGGACTGGAAGCGG
>JBFWZD010000035.1:0-29735 GCA_050185705.1 Nitrospira sp.
TGGGTCAAGCCCAGGCTCAAGGTTTCACGTTCTTCGGCACTCAGGTGTCGGTACGATCTCGTGTGCATGGCACCACCCTAGCCCATCTGGGCTGGTAGTGTTGCACTTAGAATTAGAACTCAAGAGGCTATAAAATAACAATGATGTGCCTACCAGTACGCATATCGTTATGAGAATTTCTCGACCTTCAAGAGCAATTTCTAGAATCTTTTTCATCGTGAGCTTTCTAATGGTTGTTTCGTATGACCTGAAGTGTATTTTAGCGTCCGTAGATTCGGGACGGTATGCTATTCATCTGAGGTGAAGTTGTCAATGAATCCGTCGTGTTAACCCACTTTGGAAACGTCCGTTTTCGCCACGAATGCGTCCTTGCCTGGGTAACCGTTCGGTGGTGCCGTGACACTACCAGTGGTTGGGGGTATGCCGCGATAACGGAATTTTCTATCAACTGACCTTTTTTATCCTGTTCACGCTCTCTAGGCGCATCTCATGAAGTTCCTCTACACTCTTGAGGTAGGGCTCCGCTTTCTCCTTCGCGGCTTAATATGACATCTTGCGCGGGGGGGCAGGAGGCGCAGCACCGGGAATAGTGCAGTGACACGTTCCTTCTCAATGCCACTCTTTCATAGCCGAAGGGTTACGGAAGAACCTTGCAGTCGGCCTGATACGATTTCCTCACTGAGGTAGGTGATTTGTTCTGACACTTGTATTGGAAGGGCTGCAAACACTTTGTGAAGGTTTACATCGATAGTGACCGCGGCCTTGTGGGTAATTTGCAGACGAAACTCTACATCCACCCTGTCCTGTGGGCCTGCTGATTGCTGAAGTCTTTGTATCACGGACTTTATTTTGGTCCACACCTCTGAGCCAACATTCAATACGATTCCCCGGCCCGTTTCCGAGAATGAGAATGACAGGACTATGAGCACCTTGGCGGTTGTCCAGTCACACTCCGTGAACGGAATGTCATGGACGCCAACCGTCACCGGGTACGCTCCCTCTAGCGTGCGAATTTCATCCATGAGCTCGTCGGGCAGTGTTCTTGTGATCATCTCGTCCTCATGAGTTTCCCTGTCGGCAACTGACAATCCTGCGTGTCGTGCTTGCCATTGGAGTGTACTGCTAAGTGCAGATTTCTTCTACAGATTTGGCAGGTGTTTCGCGGTCATGGGTGCTCAGCAGTCGAAAAGTAGGTCTGCGAGGGTCACTGTAGAGAAGTCCATTCCTTTCTGCCGCCCCCTACCTTTTCGGTATGGTCAAAAATTCTGAACCCTCTCATAAGTGCCACTCGCGAGACTTGTGAGGGGCAGGTCGGTAGGCTCACTCGACCGAATGCGTCAATCATGACGTGAAAGGCTGCTGCACAGACTGCGCCGATAATAGAGGGATTGAGAAGCACGTCTGCTCAATGGGCGAGAACTAAGCGGGGAATCCATGACACTCTTAACAATTTTTGAGGCAGCGAAGTTTTTGAGGCTTACAAAACGGACCCTCTATCAGCGTGTCGATATCCCTCGGGTTCGCTATGGGCACCGAGTCATGTTTGTCAAAGAAGATCTTGAAAGTTGGGTCAGAAGCTTATGTGAAGGCGGTGTGGTGAAAAACCTCAATGAGCAAGGAGGACTGCCGAAGCCCGTTGACGGCAGACCTGGCAAGGTCTACCATCGAAACCCTTTGTTTGTGTTGGCTCGTCAGAAAGGCCTGCGATGAATATTCAGCGCATCACTACTCCCAAGGGAACACGATCGATTCTGACCTATTGGTATCGTGGAAGACGCTATCGACCGGTCCTTGGGTATAACTTGACGCTCGATCGTGAACGAGAGAGTGCTCTCGAAATCATGACGGCGATTCATGCGAATTCATTGGAGCCGGAAACAAACACAGCGCCAATCCCTCTTGCCGGGCAGCCTGCAACGATGACGTTTGCTGAATTTGTCCCGATGTACCTTCAATATCTTAAAGCCAAGCGACCGAAGAACGATGGGCGGAATCACACCGTTCTGACACACCATCTTATTCCACATTTTGGCCACAAGAAGCTCTCGGATATCCGCCTTGAAGATGGGTTGGCCTATCTGGAAAAGCGTCGCTCTGTCTTGATCGGTCCGGACGACAAGAAACGACATGTGGCTCCAGGGACCATCGAGCGAGAGTGTGCGGCCCTGATGGCCGTGCTGAATTTAGCCGTTGATATGGACCATCTGGACAAGAATCGGCTCAAACGTTTGCCTGTACCTGAATATGTGAAGCGCGAGCGGATTGTCGAAGGCTGGGAGCTGCTCAAAATCCGTGATGCCGCCTCACCGAACGTGTGGCGGCTTGCGATGGCCGCGCTTCAGATCGGTCTTCGGGAGAACAAGCTGATCGAGATCCATGAAGAGTGGCTGCTGCAACGGGGAGATGGCTGGTGGGTGGTTCCTTCGCCAGGCCAGACAAAAATCAAAGGAGTGCCAAAAATGGTTCCCCTTAACAGTCTGGCCTACGAGGCGTTATTTGGAAAGACTCCAAGAATCGGTGGGCGCTTCTTCCATCACTGGAAAGACGGGAATTCCTTCAAGCATACCTGGATGCGAACCTGTAAGCGGGCAGGGGTGCACGATCTGCACTTCCACGATTTTCGCCATACCTTCACGACCTGGCTCACACAATGTGGCGTGGATTACGCTGTGATCCAGACGTTAAAAGGTGAGCCGCTCCCTGGTTCGGCGAAGTACTACATTCACAATTGGAATGCACGATTGCGGGATGCCGTGACCAGGCTGGAAACGTTTACGAAGGCAGTTCTAAATGGGGAAAATGACGTTCAGGTGCCAGTTACTGCCACTTGGGTGCCAGTTGTTCAAAACGTGAATCCTCTAACTATGCGAAATGTGGTGCCGAGGGACAGAATCGAACTGTCGACACCAGCCTTTTCAGGGCTGTGCTCTGCCAACTGAGCTACCTCGGCACGGTGGGCAGTACAATGACCGGGCGCATCTTACCAAGGTCCTGTACCAGAGTTCCACATCTTTTGCACGCGTGGATACCTCCCCCTGGTTACGCGAGACTAGCCAGCCGGAAAGCGGAAGTGATGAGTGTGGAGTAGAAGTTTCTGTCGATTTGGCACGCCGACTTTATCAAAGATGCTGGTCAAATGGTGTCGCACGGTACTATCGGAAATGGACAGGTGGTAGGCAATATCCTTATTCGAGAGCCCTCGGCCTACCAGAGTGATGACCTCCCGTTCGCGCTCCGTCAGTGCGTCGGGCCACCCAGGGGTTTGTGCGGTCGGTTCGTATTGTCCTGGGATAGAGTCCTCGACGTGTACCCCTGCTGGTTCATTCTCGCCGACACTGTCGTTGTGGTGGTGTGAGGGGTGCAAGGACTCAATGGCCGCAAGGACCACTGCAGGTGGATGTATTTTTAAGATGACCCCATCAGCACCGTGCTCGACGGCCTCCCGCATACGGTCATTGTCCTGGAATCCACCCAACGCCATAATTTTGCTGGAGGGGGAGGATCCTCGTATCTGCTGGATATGGCTAATAATGTCTCGTTCAGTTTCCGTATCGAGAATGATGACGTCTGGCTGATTGTCGTTCAGGAATAGCGAACTGTCCAGTCTCTGGTATGGCTGTCCAATGATGCGGATATCGGGCGAGCTTTCGAGCATTTTTTTCAAACCGAGCCAGACAACATATTGGCCGGTTATAATCGCCACCGTCCGCGGCTGAGCTTGTGTTTTAGGCATGCTTGGGTCCTCGGTGTCGCTGGATGTATCGGCAGATATTAGATCAGTGTGCATCTACTTCGGCTCTAGATGAGGAGGTATCTTGCGATACGAGCAGATCTACTAAAGTCTAATGCCCAATGGTCATAGTGAAACCACCTATATCAAAAACATTCCACTCGGGCAAGGGGAAATTTCCATTGTGTTATGACCGAGGCATGTGTGCCATCTTGATACAGTCTATATGTACGGTTCGAAGAAGGAGCATCAATGAGGACTTCAGTGATGGTAGAGTATTGTTCCATTGCAACTCACGGTTGAAGTCCACACATTTGCCTTCAGCAGCTTCTCCCGCCGTGCTTCTCTGGCCAATGATTACAAAGTTTCCCGACTGATCTAAAGTGATACAGTTTTTATCGTTCTCATCGTATTTCACATTCAGAATGATGAACTCGATCGCGATGGAAGAAAATAGCTGAAAGCTCAGTATTTTTATATTCATGCGTTGATCATTATTCACAGTGCTCCTTTACGGACTGTTTCATTTTGAATCACTTCCTCTCTCAATGTCGTCCTCCGTACATATAGTTTGATCCTCAACCGGCAACCGACGGGTCGGACAAATGTGCCGGTGTTCAATCGCTCAGCTACACAGAAACTAGACAATCGTCTGATGGCATGTCGATCTTGACTTCCGTACCATCTCGCCCTGCGTCCGATTCCCGCAACCGAGTCTGGGACTTAAGGGGCGGAGCTGTATGTACCGTCTGTGAAGGACACCTGACAGGATGGCGATGGAAGGAAGCACAAGCAGTGTGCCTGGGGAGCCTTGCTGGTATGCGCTCCAGACACATTCGCGTCATGAGAAACCAGTTCGCGACAGACTACAGGCCGTAGGGATCGAGCCGTTCCTGCCTCTGAGTAAACAGCGTCGTCAATGGTCGGATCGTACGGTGTGGGCGAATCTCCCGCTGTTCAACGGGTATTGCTTCGCCAAATTTGAATTGGACCATAGCCTTGCGGTTCTCAAAACACCGGGTGTCGTTCGAATCGTCGGCACCGTCAAGCCTGAACCGATTTGGGAAGAAGAAATCACGGCGCTCCAACTGGTTTCTTCAGCAGATCGTATGATGGAGCCATGCGACTACCTGACCGAAGGCACATGGGTCGAGGTGGTGCAGGGACCACTTACAGGCTTGCGTGGTCAGCTCGTGAGGAGGACGAAACAGCATGGGCTTGTCATTCGCGCCTCTCTCATCCAGCAAGCGGCGTTAGTCCATATTGAGGCTGATGAAATAGTCCCGATTCACTGATTCCAATCGGACGCGCGAGGCGCTCCTTACCTATAGGCCGGTGAGGGAACTGTTACGGTGGCCGAGGTGGCTAAGCACGCACACACACACAGTCAAATCAAGGTAGCTCTATCGAAGCTTGAGGCTGGTTGTTCGGCGAGAGCTGTGTCTCGGGAGTATGGGATTTCCCTACGGACACTCTATCGGTGGCGAGCGAATGAGGGTAGCAAGCCGAGACGTCCTGAAGACCGGTTACGATCATTGGAAGCTGAGCATCGACGCCTGCAGCAACAATTCGCCGAGCTTGCACTTGATTACTCGACGCTCCGAGCCGCATTGATGAAAGATGTTAAAGGAGACTGTTAGACATGCATGCAACGATTGGGGTCTCAGTATGAGTGTTGGGATGGATTTCCTCTTGACGGCACGAAAAGGATTGATTCTACCGATCATCTTATGGGGCGTTTACGGCTGCGCTTCGACTGCGCCAATACCTCCCGATGTGATTGCTGAGTCGAAGAGTGCCGACAAAAGTCAATTCCTTCTCGGTCCTGAGGATGTGCTGGAAGTGAACGTGTGGAGGAGTGAGGATATCACCCAAAAAGAGGTGGTCGTCAGGCCGGATGGAAAGATCGCGATGCCGTTGATCGGCGATGTAGACGTCAACGGACGGACTGCCAGTGAACTGGCCGGCCAAATTGAGGCACTGCTCAAGGAGTATAAGGAGAAGCCTTCTGTATCGGTGAAAGTCAGGGAGGTCAATAGCTATTACGTGTATGTTCTCGGTGATGTTGTGAGGCCGGGCAAATATCAGCTGAAGTCGCATGCCACGGTGCTGCAAGCGATTGCCGTCGCCGGAGGCTTCACTCCTTTTGCGGCGAAGAACCGCATGAAGGTGCGCCGCACCGTGGCGGGGAAGAGCGGCCAGTCTACCGAATTCCAGATACCAGCACATTACGATGAGTTGGTGTCCGGTGAAGGGGAGATCAAGGATTTCGTGCTGAAGACCGGAGATGTACTCGTCGTCCCCAGTAGGGCGTGGTAGCGAGGTATGACATGGCCTAGCCGTGAGGGAATATGCTCTGTTGCCTTCGCGATGGCTTGGTTGATGGCGCTAAACACTGCTTCATTGGGGCAGGCCCAGGTCGTCGGAGAGCCGGTTCAAAATCATGAGCTCGCGCGTGAACTTGAACAAGAACAGGATAGCAGTAAGACGACGGTTGGTCCTCGCACAGCCGTCATCCCCTCGTTTCGGGTTGCGCAGCGGTATGACAGCAACGTCTTCTTTGTGCCGGGGAGAAATCTTGAAGACTTTGTCACGACGCTCGCTCCACATGTAAGGGCAACCCACAGGAATCAGTGGATCGACGCTGCCATTGGCGGTGGCGGAATCAGCGAAATCTATGCCAAGAATCCCGGGCTCAATTACATCGGCGGGAATGGGTCGATCGATCTCAATTTAGATCAAGCGATGAGCCAGCTCGTGCGGGGATTAGGGCTGCGAGTGTCCGATGTGATCAGTTACACGCCTCAGCCGCCGGCCTTCGCGGCGCCGATTGCAGGGAGTCAAATTTCTGAAGCGTTTGTGCAGGGCATTCAGGCTCGGCGAGCCAACTCGTTCACTAATTCGGCCAAGGTCGAAGGGTCGTATTTTTTCTCTTCGTTTATGGGGGTGGTCACAACTTATACCGATAGACGCATACGATTTGGTAGGCAGGTTGCGACGCCTGACGGTGTCTCACAAGGCGGATTTATTGATACCAATTTCCAGACGCTCACATCTGGGCTTGCGATCAATATAACGCCGTCGGATACCCTCTCGCTTTTACATCAGTATCAGAAGGGTGGTTTTTCAGATCCGGTCAGAGGCGACAGTGCTTTCTCAACGCAAGGCGCTCTCGCCCGTTGGTCCAGATCCGTGACGCCATCGCTGCAGGTCGTGGGCGACGTAGGATTTTCAGTCATCAGCTCGAGCGGCGATGCCTATCCGGTTGGTGCGGTCTCGGCGAGGTGGGAGGCGCAGTATACGACCATCCAGCTCTCCTACTCTCGGTCCGTCGCGCCGAGTTTTTTCACGCTGGGAACGCCGCTGTTGAGTCAGGGTGTGACCGGATCGGTACGGCGTCATCTCTCAGACGCCCTATCGCTCTCTCTGAGTGGAAGTTATGCCATTAACCAGTCGATTCCAGACGGCGCGCTCTTGAAGTTCGAGTCCTACGCGGTGACTCCAGCAATCGAATATATCATCGGTCCAAGGCTCACTGCCACGCTCTCATACACGCGCAGCAATTTTCAGCGGAATTTCTCAGGGCAATCGTTTGATTTTGATCGGGATATGATCGGGCTTAATCTGTTAGCGGAATGGAGATAAGTATGAATGAAGCGACCCACCATGGCCTGTCTGATGCCGAAGTGGAACCCATGTCGGTCACGATGCGGGAATATTGGGCCATCCTCGTCCGCAGAAAGTGGACGGTCGTTGCAGCCATTCTGGCCGGGGTGATCATCGGAGGAGTACTCTGTGTGGTCCTTCCCAAAAGCTATCGGTCAAGCACGCTTATCTTAATCGAAAATCAAAAAATTCCGGATGACTACGTCAAAGGAATAGGAGCAGGGAATCTTGAAGAGCGGCTCATGATGATTCAGCAACAGGTCATGAGTCGAGCGCTGCTGAGTCAAATCCTTGAGGAGTATAAGCTCTATGAAGGGCTGGTCAAGCGAGAAGGACATGAATCCGCCATCGAGAAGCTGCGTAAGTCTATCACAGTGGATACGGTTGGGACGACAGGGCCAAAGAGAAAAACAGTCGAGGCGGTCAGCATTTCGTTTGCCCACGAAGATCCAATGACGGCGATGAAAGTTACCGCCAAGTTGGGGTCGCTTTTCATTGAGGAGAACCTGAAGGACCGTGAGCAACTTGTGACCGGCGTCTCTGTGTTCCTCGAGCAAGAAGTGCAGGAAGCGAAGAAGGGCTTGGAAGCGCAAGAGCAAGCCATCAGTCAGTATAAGACAAGATATGTCGGGCTGCTGCCGGACCAGATGAATGCAAATCTGAGGGTGCTGGATCGTTTGCAGATTGAGCTTAACGCGGCGAACGATTTGCTTCAAAGCCAGACTGACAAATTGAACTCGCTCGAAAAGTCTATCGGCGAATACCAAGCAAGTATAGCCCTGCGTCAGGAGTCTGATGATCCTACCTCTGTTCGAAAAAACGTCGATCCTCTAGTCGTCAGATTGCAGGAGTTAGAGCGACGGTTGACTACCCTCAGGGCTGAATGGAAGGAGACCTATCCCGACATTGCCGATACGAAACAAGAGATCGAAAGCGTAAAGGCGCAGCTGGCCGAGAAGGGAGGAGGCCGAACTGGAGAAGATGAGGGTGAAATCGGGATGATACAGGATCCGTATTTGAGGGAGCTGGTTCGCCAACAGAACGATTTGGTCACGGAGACGTCATCACTCAAGGTTCGTCGTGCACGACTGCTTGAATCGATCAAGGAAACGGAGCGGCGCGTGGAACAGACCCCGGTGCGTGAGCAGGAGTTGATGATCTTGGTACGCGACTACGAGAATATGCAAAAAAACTATCAGGCGCTGTTGGATAAGAGGTTGAATGCGCATGTCGCGGTGAATTTGGAAAAGCGTCAGAAGGGCGAACAGTTTCGAATTCTGGATCCGGCCAATCTCCCGGAGAAGTTGGATAATCCCAATCGGTTATTGATCATGGTCTTAGGTCTTCTCGGTGGAGTGGGGGTTGGTGTCGGGGGGGCGCTTGGCCTTGACCTGCTCAATCCGACCTTTCGCCGAAGGGAGGAAGTTGAGCAGTTCTTACCAGGTGCGCGGGTGCTTGCAACGGTCCCGCACTTCTTTGCTCTTCTCAATCAAGGTCAGCCACGGTCAAAGGACCATTCTGTCACGGCTGGTGGCGAGTCCGCTGGGGCCCTCACTCCTATGACAGGCTCTGCGACGAATCAGAATCTCGTGGCGAAGTGGCAGCCACGCTCAGTTGCGGCTGAACAGTACCGGATGGCCGCGACACGAATGGTCCTGGCTACAGAGAGACGGCGGTCGACAGTTGTCGAAATCACGAGTGCGCTCGAAGCAGAGGGGAAAACCACGACGGTCGTCAATCTCGGGTATACGATTGCGCGCGAGCTCGGAAGAAAGACACTTTTGATCGACTGTGACTTTCGGCGCCCGGCTCTTCACCAGTATGTGACGATGCCGGCACGAGCGGGACTCCTTAATCTATTAGACGGCAATGCCTCGTTGGATGACTGTCTCTCTGGAATCGACGAAGTGTCATGTACCATCATGACGGTGGGGAAATCGCGAGGTGAGTGGAACGAGTTGGCACGAATCGAACAATTAAAGGCGATTTTGCCAGGCCTACGGTCGCAGTTCCAGTACTTGATCATTAATACGCCGCCGGTGTTGGCCAGTGCCACCATGGGTATTTTGGCAAGTTTGGCCGACGAGGTGGTGATGGTCGTCAAGGCGGGAACGACTCCCCAGCATGTCGTGCAGAAGGCGTTTACGCTGCTTGGTCTAGCGGGGGAGCGGCAAATCGTTCTCAATGGCGTCGACGAGCTGAGTCTGCCGCATTACCTCTATGGCTACAGCATGTTGTACGGAGAAGAACCTGTTTTAGAAGGGGCTCCAAAGTGATGTAGTGAGTCGAATCTCCGCCGGTTTACTCCACCCGTTTCATTGAATCAGCAACGCAGTGCAGCGGTGACCTATCTCATCAATCGAGGGAGGGGTGCTGTGGAGCAATTCATGAAGGTTAATGCAATGAAAACGCCACACGAGACGGAGATGGACGGAGCGGCCAATGAAGTGGCCAATAGCTATTTTAGACAGAGTCCAGGTAAGTCCACCCTCGAACCCGTACCGCACAATATGTACCTCTGCATCGCGCCCGACGTCATAGTCGGACGGAACGTGAAGTTTTCAAAGTTCATCAACCTGTATGGCTGTGAAATTGGAGATGATACGAAGATCGGAGGCTTCGTCGAAATTCAAAAGCACGCGAAGGTCGGGAAGCGGTGCAAGATATCAAGTCATACGTTTATCTGTGAAGGCGTGACGATCGATGACGAGGTATTCGTGGGGCATAACGTCACCTTCGTCAACGATACGTTCCCTCGCGCAACAACCGGGACGGGGGTTTTGCAGACGGACGCCGATTGGCGAGTGGAGACGACGCTGGTCAAGCGGGGTGCCTCAATCGGGTCGGGAGCAACGATCCTGGCAAACGTCGTAATCGGGGAGAATGCACTGATCGGGGCTGGGGCTGTGGTGACCAGCGATGTGCCAGCCAATGCTGTCGTGGTTGGGAACCCAGGTAGAGTCTTGCGATATTTGAAACCAAGAGGGAAGCATGAGTGATACAGACGTTCCGTTTTTTGACTTGGTGACGGTTCATCGCGAGCTCGAAGACGAGCTCGTCGAGGTGTTTCGAGCGGCCTTGCGAACGGCCGGATTTATTGGCGGACCAACGGTACTCGCTTTTGAGGAAGAGTTCGCTCGATTTTGCCAGGCGAGCCACTGTGTGGGGGCTGGCAGTGGGACAGACGCTTTGAGATTTGCACTGATATCGGTAGGGGTTCAGCAAGGTGATATTGTCCTCACCGTGCCGAACACCTTTATTGCGACGGCCGAGGCCATTTCGCAGGCTGGTGCGCGTCCTGATTTTATCGATATTGATGCTTCCACCTATACGATGGACCCCGCGAAGTTGCGTGAGTACCTGACGACACAGTGCAGTTGGAACGGCGAATGTCAGCGTACGACCCACAAGCAGACAGGGAGGCCGGTCACAGCCGTTGTTCCTGTGCATCTCTATGGACAGATGGCCGATATGGATGCCATTTTTGATGTATCCGCCCAATTTAATTTAAAAGTGATCGAAGATGCCTGCCAGGCTCAGGGGGCAGAGTATTATTCCAAAAAAGATGAGCAATGGCATAGGGCGGGCTCCCTCGGTCATGCGGCGGCCTTTAGTTTCTATCCCGGGAAAAATCTTGGTGCATGCGGAGAGGCCGGAGCGATTACGACCAATGACGACCAGATCGCTCAAGCGAGTCGCCTGTTACGTGACCATGGACAATCAAAAAAGTATTTCCACGACATTGAGGGCTATAACGGGAGACTCGATGCCATTCAAGCCGGGTTCCTGCGAGTGAAACTCCGCCGCTTGAACGGATGGAATGATCAGCGTCGAGAAATTGCCGAACGCTATACGAAGCTGTTAGCAGGGTCAGGCAACTCGATTGGGTTTCCAGAGCAACCGAATTGGTCACGCTCGGTCTACCACCAGTACGTCGTCCAGGTTTCAGATCGAGCCGGAGTTCAGCAGCGCTTGGGTAAAGCTGGAATTGGAACGGGGATTCACTACCCCATCCCCTTGCATCTCACACAAGCCTATCGGGGATATGGATTTCATGGCGGTGATTTTCCGGTTGCGGAACAGGCGGCGAATCAGATTTTGTCGCTCCCGATGTTTCCAGGGCTCACACCTCCACAGCAGGAGCGTGTTGTTGCCGAACTCGTGCAGGCCGTGACTGAGTCATAACCATTTCTGAGCGATGTGGGCGTTGGCGTGTGAGTTGGTGAGTACGGTGTGACAGGTCGATCGTGCTTGTGGTTTGTGGTCGTCGGCGCAAGCCTGCTGGTCGTGGTGCTTTTCCTACTGCCTCCTCGTAGCACGTGCAGCGGTGTTCCACGCGAGGAAAGAGGGGAGCATTGGTTCCAAGCGACAGACACGGTGGTGAAGCCATGGTTTGGTCGACATCATGTTTACGGGATCTTTGCTGTCCCCGACCAATACAAGTTCGATCATCTCTATACCGCGAAGCTCGTTATTCATGGTGTCCAGAGTGAGCTACTCGCTGGAAGTCCGGAATATACAGATATACCGAGCTCGACCTGGGAGGCTGGATCGTATCGAAAGCGTGTGTATCTTTCGACGCGAGCGACACTTAAATTCATCGCCATGGGTCGATTCGGCGATCTCACGATGCCGTGTCATTGGTGGCTGGTGATAAGGGATCGAACCGCATGAATCTTCACTCAACTCAGTTGGCCTATGTGCTCATCACTCCCGCACGGAATGAAGAAGCATTTATTCAGCGTACGATTGAGTCGATGATTCGGCAAACTGTCTTGCCCCTGAAATGGGTCATCGTGAACGATGGCTCGACGGATGCCACGGGAGACATCGTCAAGCGCTATCTCCATGATCATCCGTGGATCGAACTGGTGGAGAATCCGCCTCGACAGGATCGCAGTTTTGCCAAGAAAGTGGCGTCGTTTAATGCCGGTTTCGCGCGTGTTGCTGATCTTCCCTACGAGATAGTCGGCAATGTGGATGCGGATATTTCATTCGAACAGGATCATTTTGAATTTCTCCTTGGCAAGTTTAGGACTGATCCGATGCTTGGTGTGGCGGGGACCGTGTTTCGGGAGGAAGGCGGGTATAGCTCGGCATCAGACAGTTTCGAGGGGCAGACTCATGTGTCGGGCCAATGCCAATTGTTTCGCCGACAGTGTTTTTCGGAGATCGGGGGATATGTGCCGCATCGAGCCGGCGGGATCGATTGGATCGCGGTGGTCACGGCTCGTATGCGCGGATGGAAAACCCAATCGTTTCAAGACCGATCGTTCTTTCATCATCGGCATCTTGGAACCGCAGAGCGAGGGCGAGTGGCATCAAGTTTCTCGTACGGTGAAAAAGACTACTATATGGGGGGGCATCCGCTCTGGGAACTGTTCCGAGTAGCGTATCGCATGACGAAACAACCCTACCTTGTCGGTGGAGCTGCGTTGGGTGCGGGGTATATGTGGGCCTGGTTTGTGCGAACACCGAAAGCTGTGTCACCAGAGTTTATGCGGTTTCATCGAGCGGAGCAGATGTTGAAACTCAAGACGATTCTGTTGTTTGTGCTCACGTTCAAGAAGCTCGATAGTTTCCGCATCACCCCGAGTTAGTGTCCGTTCATCTCGATCATTGCTGGAGATTGAGAAAAGGTTATGAGCCATCCCATCCAAACCAGTCGGTTGCAGCCTATGATTGAGCGGTTTACCGCCTGGCTGGATTGCTATGGTGAGCAGTCCTACGATTTTCAGACATTTTATGCGAGCCCGATCGGGCAAGCGGCGAAACGGCTGTACTATAAGCAGAAGGCGCTCGGCACGCTGGCCGTTGCGCCGATTATTTTCTGTGAAGCCTTTCTTCCTGCGGCGCGCCGGTTGTTTTGGAAACCGCAGCGGTTCCCGATCGCTGATGCGCACTATGCGATGGGTTTCGCGCTGCTCTCTAAGGTGCTTGACGAACCCAAATACTACCAGCGGGCCGTGCATTTCCTGGATGTTCTCGAATCCACCCGCTGTCAAGGCTACTCGCGTCATGCCTGGGGGTACCCGTTCGATTGGGTTGGTGTACGGTGGACAATCAGAGCAGAGACTCCGCTGATCACCACTGAGCCATATGTGTACGAAGCGTTCTCTTCCGTGTTTGAGATAGATAAGGATATAAAGTGGTTGCGGACGATGAAATCGGTGGCTGACCATGTTGCGGAAGATTATGTCGACACTGAGACGTCGGCAAGGGGTTCTCGAGTCTCCTATACGCCTCCGCCTGAGCCGGACAGCGGCGGAGTGGTGAACGCGAGTGCCTACCGGGCATTTATGCTGACAAAGGCTGCCTTGGACTTCTCTGAGGAAAAGTACCGTAAACAGGCTGAACGCAATCTGCATTTTGTGCTCGAGTCTCAGAATACCGATGGATCCTGGTGCTATGCCATGGACGGAGAGCGAAGCTTCGTAGATCATTTTCACACCTGTTTCGTGTTGAAGGCGTTGGCAAAGATCGAACGATTAACTGGAAATCCTGAATGCACTGCCTCGATTGAGCGCGGGGTTTCGTATTATGTGGACCATCTGTTCGATCGAGAGGGACTGCCGAAACCGTTTTCGAGAGCGCCGAGACTGACCATCTACCGACGAGAGCTCTATGACTATGCGGAGTGTGTCAACCTCGCCGTCTTGCTCAGGGGAAGATTCCCCAGGCTGGACCACCGCCTCGAGACGGTCGTCGATGATCTTCTGAACAGGTGGCAAGAAGCAGACGGTTCATTTAGGTCTCGTCATCTTCTTCTAGGCTGGGATAAGGTTCCGATGCACCGTTGGGCCCAGGCGCAGCTCTTTCGAAGTCTCTGCCTCCTCTTGGCGAACGCAAAAGGGTATGCGTGAACGTCTTACTGCAAGAGCCAACACCGATTTTCTAACGAGGACCACCAGATGCCTGGATTAGTCGGAATAATTGGACACGGATCTCCCGGAAAGCACACACACGATCTGCGCCGGATGATGAGCTGCATGCACCAGGAGTCGTTTTATCGTAGCGGCTCTTACGTCAATGAAGAGTTAGGAGTGTTCGTCGGGTGGACGTGTCATCAAGACTCGTACTCGGATTGCCTGCCGATTGTGAATGAACGAAAGGATGTCATTCTCTTATTTGCGGGCGAGCATTTTGGTGATGCGGTCCATGGAGCATCGCCTAACGCCACGGTTCTCATGCAGCAATATGAAGAGAAGGGCGAACGTTTCCTTGAGGGCTTGAATGGGTGGTTTTCCGGTATTCTCGTGGATCTCCGCAAGGCAAAAGTCATGCTGTTTAATGATCGCTATGCGATGCGTCGAGTCTACTATCATCAAGACAAAGAGGTCTTTCTTTTTGGATCAGAAGCCAGACCGTTGCTTCAGCTTAAACCGGAGCTGCGTCAGTTGGACCTCCAAAGCCTTGGCGAACTCATTAGTTGCAACTGTATTCTCGAGGGCCGGACACTGTTCCAAGGGATCTCCCAATTGCCTGGTGGCGTCGTGTGGAGTTGGATCGACAAAGTCGGCCCGACCAAAGATGTCTATTTCAAGCCAAGCGACTGGGAAAATTTGGCTGAGATGGACGAGTCTGAATTCTATGCCTCCTTAAAAGAGACGGTACTGAAGGTCGTCCCTCGCTACTTTCAGGAAACCGGGCGAGTAGGAATGTCATTAACCGGCGGCTTGGATTCCCGAATGATGATGGCCTGTCTCAATCCTGCTCCGAGAACCGTGGCCTGTTATACCTTCGGCGGCCAAAAGGACATGCTTGATATCACCATCGCACGGAAGGTGGCTGAGATTTGCGGTCAGACTCATGAGACGATTCGGCTCGATGACTCGTTCTTGGCGCAGTTTCCGACATGGGCTGAACAAACGATCTCCATCACCGATGGGGGTGTGGACGTCTCGAACGCGCACGATTTGTATCTGAACCGGATGGCTCGGAAAGTGGCCCCGATCAGAATTACTGGAAAGTTTGGGAGCGAGGTCATTCGCGATCACACCATGTTTAATGCGAGCCGATATGAAGGCGGGCTCTTTCAGGGAGATCTGAGGCCATTGATTGCTCGGGGAGTTGATACCCTGAGCGCGGTGAAGAAGGGGCATCCGGTGTCTGTGGCCGTGTTCAAGGACTTTCCATGGAGAGAGTACAGTAAGATTGAGATTGAAGATTCGCAGTCGACATTTCGTTCACCCTACCTCGACAATGATCTTGTTGGGCTCATGTACCGGGCTCCGTCTCGACTGAGGGCATCAAATTGGCCGCAGCGCCGTATCATCCGGGAGTGTAACCCGCAATTGAGTGCCGTTATTTCTGACCGGGGGTATGGAGAGCAAACCAATCCATTCGTGGCAAAGGTGATCGAGCTCTCGTACAAGACTCTCTTCAAATTTGACTATGCCTACTTTTTTGCATTGCCACATTGGCTTACACGAATCGACTCCTTTCTGCTTTCCATGAACGGAGGCAAACCGATCCTCGGGCAGTCTCAAAAATTTGAATTCTATCGGGGATGGTACCATCGACCGGTGGCGAGTTATGTGAAAGACATCCTCTTGGATTCTCGTACCACTCAAAGGCCGTATTACGATAAGACGTATTTGGAAATGATGGTGCAGACGCACACGAAGGGGACCCATAACTTTACAAACGAGATTACCAAAGCCTTAAGTTTAGAGTTGACGCATCGACTCCTGCTCGACCAGTGAGGATATGGCAAGGTGCCTTAGAGGATTAGTGATGGCGATCTCTTCTTTGGGAGGACGGTAGGACTATGCCTCCCGTACTCGCACTTTTCATCACGCTTTTGTTGATCGCATTTTTGTTCTATCGAGACTACAAGGGGCATTGGACGCCTTCGCCCGCGCTGGCTATCCCCTGCTTTTGGTTCTTTATTCGGGGTTCGAGATCCTTGACAGAGTGGCTTAATATCGGCACTCCACCTAATGGAATTGATATTGTCGATGGTACGCCACTAGATCGCGCTGTGACGTTTCTGCTCATGGGAATTGGGTTGGTAGTGTTATTGAAGAGAGGCATTGCCTGGGCTAGCGTCTTTCGAAATAACTGGGCCTTGGTTCTGTTTTTATTCTATTGTGCCCTCAGCATCACATGGTCGGATTTCCCGCTTGTGTCTCTCAAGCGGTGGTTCAAGTATTTGGGGGATCCGATCATGGTTCTTATAGTTCTTACAGATCGTTATCCACTGAAGGCTATAGACACCGTGATGAGAGCAATGGTTAATCTACTCGTACCACTCTCCATTCTGTTTATCAGATACTTCCCGGATCTAGGCCGATCCTATGACGACTGGACAGGTGCTGCCGTCTATACCGGAGTGACGATGAATAAGAATGTGCTTGGGTTTGTGCTGATGGTGTGTGGGCTCTCATTGGTATGGAGATTGCGCAGCCTATGGGTCACTAGAGATAGAAGTAAACTTGATGCTCTAATTCCGCTGCTGCTCCTTGGCATGGTTGGGTGGCTCTTTAGCCTGGCGAATAGCAAGACGTCGCTGATTTGTTTCTTGATTGGCGTTACAGTCTTTTTGGTGTTAGGCATTGGCGCGATTAGGAGAAATCTTCTCATCTACCTTCTGATAGGCGCGTTGGTTTTTGCGGTTTTGCAGAGCACCGTCAATCTTACCGGTGCGATCATTACCAGTGCCGGTCGAGAGGAAACGCTGACAGGTAGAACGGAACTTTGGGCAGTCGTTTTAGCGATGCAGGAACATCCATTGTTTGGATTTGGATTTGAAAGTTTTTGGCTGGGCGCTCGGCGGCAGATATTGCAGGAGATGTGGTATTTTGCGCCGAATCAAGCCCATAGCGGCTACATTGAGTTGTATTTAAATTTGGGATGGGTCGGGTGTCTATTGCTGGGTGGAGTTATGCTATCCTGTTTCTTGAAGCTTAGAAAGTTGGTGACCCTCGGACCGCATCAGGATGAATGGGTTGTATTTGGCAGGCTAGGGATGGCGTATTTATTCGTCTACCTTCTTTATAACTATACTGAAGCGGCATTCAAGTCCCCGCACCTGCTGTTCGTCTTTTTTCTTCTGTTTGCTATGAGTGATGTGGCAAAGCGCGTTGTAGGAAAAACTGTTCCCGCTACTTTCCCCAGCCAAACTCACCTGGCTGGGCTTAGCCCAGTGCCGTCGCCTCGCTAGACCTTCCGCCATTCGTTTTGGTGTCACCGTGTTGAGTGAATTACAGAGCAAGTCTTTTCCAGATCCATCCAAGGTTCGGGAAGATCATGTCTCTGCTCTGCCAGTGCATGACGCGGACGAGCCTCTGAGCCCGCTGCGAATCTTGATCCTTGCACCGGGATGTAATCCAGAATCCACAAGCACAGCCCTAGTCGGATATGCACACGGAGAGGCCCTTGCCCGCCTACACATTGTCACACTTGTCGGGAATGAAGCACACGGAGCGGCTCTGCGTCGGAAAAGTGGTTTGTTCCACGACATTCAAACTATTGATGCGCCATGGAGTAACGGCATTCTTGATTTCATTGTTCACAAGGTGTTCAAGGGAGACTACGGCAGCCAGGCACTGACCGCAATGAGTTACCCTTTCCATGTGAACTTTGAGTGGAAGGCGTGGAGGCTCATGCGGGAAAAAATCATGGCAGGAGAATTTGATGTGGTGCTGCGGCTCTTGCCCGTGGTGCCCACCTTGCCGAGCCCATTTGCCTTCTTCCTTCGCCACGGTCCAATTCCCTTTGTGATAGGCCCGATCAATGGGGGGCTGCCATGGCCAAAGGGATTTAGTCAAGCCGAAAAGCAGAAAGAATGGATTTCACGTTTTCGCAGCCTCTATCGATTCATGCCGTTCTCACGTTCCACTTTTCGATACGCAAAGGCGATAGTCGCGGGGTCATCGCAAACGTACTCGGAGTTCGCCGTTCATAGAGACAAGATGTTTGTTGTTCCAGAAAACGGAATTAGTCGAGAGATCCTCGACCGTACTGTGACAAGGAACGAGGGCCACGGTGTGCTTGAATTGATCTATCTCGGACGGCTTGTCCCGTATAAGTCCTGTGACCTCGCGGTGCGGGCTGCGGCACCCCTGCTACGTGGAGGAAAGGCAAGAATGACCATAGTTGGCTATGGCCCTGAGCGTGCTCGTATTGAAGGACTTGTGCACGACCTCGGAATCAGTCACACGGTGTTATTTTGCGGCCGTCTTCCTCATCGTGAAGCGATGGATCGCTTGCGGAAAGCTGATGTGTTGGTCTTCCCCTCCATTCGAGAGTTTGGAGGAGGGGTGGTCTTTGAAGCCCTGGCATCCGGCACCGTCCCCATCGTGGCTGATTTTGGGGGCCCCGGGGACATTGTCAACCCTCAGGTAGGTTATAAAGTGCCGCTGACAGATGAGGGGGAGATGATCACCAAGATCGAAGAGATCTTGACGCACTTATCGAGGGATAGGTCTCGCCTTGTGGATTTGCAGCGAGAGGGAATGGCCTATGCCAGACACACACTGGACTGGGATGGGAAGGCAAAGATCATGAGCAAGATCCTTCGATGGTCAGTGGGGCAATCTCGAAAACCATATTTTCCTCCTCCCGGATTTCCATCTTGAGTTTTCTAACATGGCAGCTCCCTAAAGAATACGCGAACGGTGTCGTGCGCGTGTGTCGCAGACGAAGGAGGTCGTAATGCTAGCACGGCTGAAGCCAAGATTTAAGAACTGGATGGATTCCGATCGGAAGGTAAAGAAACTAGGGGTATCGCTCCATTATTACCTATTCAAGCATCGATTATGGGAGAAAGTGTGGGCGCTGGACAATAAATCCATGTTCACAGAAATTTATAAAAATAATCTCTGGAACAACGAAGAATCAAGATCCGGTGGTGGTTCGACCCTCAAGAAAACTCAAAAGATACGGAAGGGACTTCAAGACTTATTGAAAGAAGAGTGTATTGGATCTCTGTGTGATGCCGGTTGCGGCGATTTTAATTGGATGAAGGAGCTTGACCTTGCGGGGGTCAGCTATACCGGTATCGATATCGTCAAGGCCATCGTCATTGCGAACCAGGCAAGGTATGAAAAAGACAATCTTGTATTCCGTGAAATGGACATTACGAAGGATGATCTCCCTTCGTTCGACCTGATCCTCTGTCGGGAAGTGTTGTTTCATTTGCCGTTTACGGATGTCTGCCGTGCCCTCAATAATTTTAAGAAAAGTGGCTCGAAATATTTTCTCACAACACACTTCCCAAACATTCAAACGAACATCGATGTAAAAATGGGACAATGTCGGGGTATTAACTTCGAGCGACCGCCGCTCAACTTTTCCCCACCCTTACGGGTGATCGAAGAGGATGTTTGGGATCATGCACTGGCATTGTGGAAGTTCGACGACATTAAGCCCTATATGCTGGGATAAGGAGGAGCTCCTCTCCTATGAGCTTCATTCGGCGCAGCTCCATTCAGTATCTTCAATAACGCTTCCTTGACGTTCACATTCAAATGGCGCGGTCTGCAAAAAGTTTGCAGTCTGTCAGATTCCGTATGTTGAGTTTCCAGCAATCAGGTCGTGGAGAGATTCGCGCTCTCTAGTGGTTTAGAAGGGAAAGGGTAGTCATATGAATATTACCGTGTATGGAATGGGGTATGTCGGGTGTGTGACGGCAGCCTGTCTGGCCGACCTTGGGCATGATGTCACCGGTGTGGATGTAGATGCCAATAAGGTTGGCATGGTCAATCGTGGCCAGAGTCCGATTATTGAACCGGGGCTGGACGACCTCATCAAGAGTGGAGTTGCAGCGGGAAGACTTCGTGCCACAACGGAACCACACGAATTGGGTGATATCGTCATGATCTGCGTGGGGACTCCCAGTAATGAAAACGGGAGTCTTGGGCTGAGGCACCTCATGCGGGTGATCGAAGGTATCGGAGCGCTATTGAGAACATCGACGCGATACCAGGTGATCACGGTTCGGAGCACGGTGTTGCCTGGCACGGTGGAGAAGGGAGTGATTCCGTTGTTGGAAGAAACGTCCTCCAAGGTGGCGGGCCGAGACTTTGGGGTGTGTATGAACCCAGAATTCATGCGCGAAACGACGGCCGTAGAAGATTTTCATCGCCCGCCATTTACGATTATCGGTGAGCGAGATCAACGAAGCGGAGATGTGCTGGCCACCTTGTATGAACCCATTACGGCGCCTCTCGAGCGTCCGTCTATCGCCGAGGCGGAGATGGTGAAGTATGCGTGTAATGCGTTTCATGCTGCGAAAGTGTGCTTTGGAAATGAAATCGGCAATCTCTGTAAGAGCATGGGGATCGACAGTCACCGCGTCATGGACATGTTCTGTAAGGATACCAGGCTCAATCTTTCTCCATACTATCTAAAGCCGGGATTTGCATTCGGCGGATCGTGTTTACCAAAGGACTTACGGGCCATCACGTATCAAGCCAAACGCAACGATGTTGAGGTTCCGTTGCTTTCGTCACTCATGGAAAGTAACGACAAACAGATCCAACATGCCTACCGGATCGTGAAAGCTATGGGTCGGTCAAAAATTGGTGTGTTGGGGTTGAGCTTCAAGCTGGGCACGGATGACGTTCGGGAAAGCCCTGTGGTGATCCTGATCGAGATGCTGATCGGGAAAGGATACAGCGTGTCGATCTACGATGAAGAGGTCTCTCTTGCGAAACTGCATGGCGCCAATAAGCGATACCTGGATGAAACCATTCCCCATGTGACCTCGCTGATGGAATCTTCCGTCTCCAAGGTGTTGGATAAATCCGATCTGGTCATCGTCAGTAAGAAAGCAGACGTCTTCAGAAAGGAGCTTGAGGCGAGCGACCGGGATCTGTGTGTGGTGGATTTTGTCCGCCTCTTTGCCGAGTACAAAGGAAAGCCGAACTATGAAGGTATTGCCTGGTAACAAATCTTGCATGGAAAAGGTTCGGACATGACCAAGCCGCTCGCTCGCGTGCTCATGTTTGTCGAAAATAGGTTTCCCGGAGACATTCGTGTCAAGAATGAGGCAGACACGTTGACGGCGGCAGGCTACTCCGTGACGGTCGTTGGGTTGCGGGAAAAGCACGAGACTACGATACATAAAGTGGTCGACGGGATACAGGTGTATCTGGTGCCTCGGGTGACGCTCTTCACCAAGACGCGCCAAGACAATCCAAGTGGAATTGAGCGTCTGTGGCTACGAGGGATCGCCTTGATCGGCTATGCATGGGAATATCTGTACTTTACGAGCGCATGCTTTCTGATGAGCCTCTATGTGGCGATGCGCCATGGGTTCGATGTCATTCACGCGCACAACCCGCCGGATACGTTGTTCCTGGTGGCTGCGGTCTATAAACCGTTTGGGAAGAAATTTGTCTTTGATCACCATGACCTGTGTCCTGAACTCTATCAATCACGGTATGGGGCAGGGAAGGGATTGCTCGCCGGCGTATTGGGACTCATGGAGAAGGGGAGTCTCAAGCTGGCTGATATCACCATTGCAACGAACGAATCGTACCGGAGCATCCAGATTCAGCGGGGCAAGGTGAAGCCGGAGAATGTCTTTGTGGTTCGGAACGGTCCCAATCTGCGTCGAGTGGCACTCCGATCTCCCAGTGAGCGGTTGCGGAATATGAACAAGTCGATCCTCTGCTACGTGGGTGCCCTGAATCCTCAGGACGGCGTGGACTATCTCCTTCGATCATTACGAGATCTTGTTGAGAAATTGAATCGAAAGGATTTCTACTGCGTCATCATGGGGAGTGGGGATTCGTTGGAGGATTTAAGGGGTCTTGCTAGAGAGCTGAATCTGGACAGCTACGTGGAGCTGACCGGCTATATCTCAGAAGAGGACCTCATGCGGAATCTGTCGGCGGCTGATATCTGTGTCGATCCGGATCCATCTTCTCCCCTCAATGATGTGTCGACCTGGATCAAAATTATGGAATACATGGCGCTGGGTAAACCGATCGTCAGCTACGATCTCAAAGAAACCCGTTGGTCGGCTCAGGATGCGGCACTCTATGTCACGCCGAATGATGAGTTAGCCTTTGCCGAAGGGATTGCCACGCTGATGGATCGTCCAGACCTTCGCGCACAAATGGGAGAGTTTGGTCGGCGTCGCATCGACACCGATCTGAAATGGGATATCGTGGGACAAAATCTCGTGCGGGCCTATGCCGCTCTTCTTGGAAATCATTCTTCCGTGCGATCAACATAATTTCCTCATTTCAACTGGATACAGCTGTTAACGATGTGTGGCATCTGCGGACAGTTTAATTTCGGCAATCATGAACCGGTCCGACTTGACGATATCAAGCGGATGACCGGAGCATTAGCTCATCGCGGACCAGATGATGACGGAGTGTTCCTTGATGGCCCGTTGGGATTAGGGTTCCGCCGCCTGTCGATTATCGATTTAGAGGGTGGCCACCAGCCGATGTCGGATCAGGCCGAGCGGGTCTGGGTAGTGTTTAACGGAGAGATTTACAACTTCAAAGAGCTGCGCACCGAGCTCCAGTCGTTCGGACATGTGTTTCGCACGGATTCCGATACGGAAGTCATCGTGCATGGGTACACACAATGGGGCGATGATGTCCTCAACCATTTGAACGGGATGTTCGGCGTAGCGATTTGGGACGTGCAGAAACATCGGCTTGTTCTGGCGCGAGATCCGTTCGGGATTAAACTCGTCTATTACGCCATCAACGAAAATCGGCTCTATTTTGGTTCTGAAGTACGAGCTGTTCTGCAGGCAACACAAAAACGGGCCTCTGTTGATCTCACAGCACTCAATCTTTTTCTCCGATATCGCTACACCCCATCACCACATACGCTCTTCAACGGTGTCCGAAAACTTGCGCCAGGAACAAAATTGGTCGTGGAGAATCGAGTCCATCGAGTAAGCCGATGGCACCACTCACGGCCTACTCCCTTCGTTCCGGTCAAGTCGGATGTCCAGGCTCAGGAAGAACTGCTCGAATTGTACAAGCAGGCCGTACGGCGACATCTCATCAGTGACGTGCCGGTTGGGTTGTTGCTCAGCGGAGGGATTGATTCCGGGCTGTTGCTGGGGCTGATGAATTTGTACGGCAAGTCGTGGCCGACTTACACCGTGGGGTATGGGAGCAGCTATGCGGAGGATGAGCTAGTCACCGGTGGCGAAACGGCTCGCGTACTTGGTTCAACTCATCATTCTGTCACCTTGACGCGCCGTATGTTTGAAGACGCCCTTCCCAAGGTCGTGGCCTGTCTGGAAGAACCTGTTGCCACACCGTCGATTATCCCGATGTATTTTGTGTGCGAGCGGGCGAGGCACGATGTCAAGACGGCCTTGATTGGGCAAGGACCGGATGAACTGTTCGGTGGATATCCACGGCATCTTGGTCTTCGGTATGGGGGGTATTGGAGAGGTCTCCCAGCATGGGTGCGAACTTCTGTTTCCGCTGCGCTCACGAAGCTCCCTAGAAATGAGATGCTCAAGCGGGGGCTGTATTCGCTCGACGTTTCCGATCGGATGAGACGGTATCAGAATATTCTGTCCATCATTCCGGGAGGGGTGACCGATTCACTGTTTCATGATGAAAGTCTGTCGGCTGATGCCGGGGACGAAATGCTGAATTGCTGGGCCGATCTCGAAGCACCGATGGAAGAGACCGATGATCTCGGAGGACTTCAATACCTAGAAGTTCGATCGTCGCTTCCGGACGAATTGCTGATGTATGCGGACAAACTGTCAATGGCCCACGGCCTTGAACTGCGAGTTCCTTACCTTGATAAAGAAATCGTACAGTTTGCAGAACGACTTCCCGCAGGAGTGAAGGTACGAGGACGTTCACAAAAATGGCTTCACCGAGAAGTCGGGAGAACTTTTCTGCCTCCATCCATTCTCACACGCAAGAAGCGCGGATTTGCTGGAAATGTCGTCGATGAGTGGTTTCGAAACGCCATGAGCCATAAGATGGTCGATACGTTTATGGATGGCCGATCCAAGATGTATCAGTATCTGAAGCCGCAGGCAGTGCAGCAACTGTACCATGCACATTCCTCCGGTAAAAGCGACCATCATAAGATTCTATTTAGTCTGGTCGTGTTTGAAGAGTGGTTGAGAGTGACGTAGAGCGAAGCCACTCTGCGTAGCCTTGGTAACTCGATTATAAACCAGGGTGATGTCAGTGGGTGAGCGGCAAGTGGTTTGTTTCAGGAGGCGGTAGTGGACAGACAAGGTTATTTGTGATGGATGATGAACTGATTATAGCGGGCAAGCCCTACTCTATTCGAACAGGCGCTGTTCGTGTCTTATCGTTGCGGCGAGAGTTGATCGATGAAGTCTTGGATCCACAGGCTGAGGTCGAGGAAATTGCGCGCAGCAAGGTTCGTGCGGATCTCATGACCTTTGTCGATCGTCCGTTACAGCCATCTCCACTACTGCCATATTTCCAAGATTGGGATAATCGCGCCATACTTGAAATCACAAGCTATGATCATTGGCTCATGAAGCAGATTCCACAGCAAACGAGGAACAAAGTTCGAAAAGCTGAGAAAAAGGGGGTCACGGTGCAGGTTGAGCCCTTCAGCGAGAGACTCATTCAGGACCTCGTGGACATGTTTAACGAATCACCGTATCGGCAAGGAAGGCCGAATCGATATTATGGATGGGATGCTGAGCGAGTTGGACGGACGTGGAAAACTGATCTCGATAAGAGTGTTTGGATTGTGGCCTACTATGCGGGAGAAATGATCGGTTTTATCAAGCTGATCGTAGGTAATGGGATCGCACGAACAAGTGGGACGATTGCCAAACATGCGCATAGAGACAGAGCGCCGATGAACGCTATTCTCGCGAAGTCGATCGAAGTCTGTGCCGAGCGGGATATTTCGCATTTGGTATACGGGCAATTTACGTATGGGCAAAAGGGGGAAGATTCACTTACTATTTTTAAGGTGAACAACGGCTTTAAGCGAGTCGATATTCCTCGATGGTATATCCCTCTCTCGATGTGGGGTCGGACGGCGTTGTACTTGGGATTACACAAGGAACTCATCGAACTGATCCCTCGGCCCATGATTAAAATGATCAGGACGATCAAAAACAAATGGTACCAAGGTGCCCTGCCGCGGCCGCTAGTTGATGCCAGAGAATGAGCCTGGCTCAGGCCCCCGTCCGACTGCCAGATCATCGTTCGCTCCTCCCTGTGAATACGCGTTCAATAATGGATAGGTGCTAGCCCACTTATCCTGTCGTACTCTTTGAAAACCCTTGCGATCATGAGGACCGCATATGTCATCTCATTCTTCTAGGCGAGACATTGCATTCGATTGTCGATACTTTAATGGAGATCGACCCTGTGTTTGGCATAAATCAGCGGGAGCGCTGTGCCCATGTGAGCACTACCAGAAAATAGAAGAACGTCTTCTAATCATTAAGCTTGATGCGATGGGAGATGTTCTGCGCACGACCGCGTTGCTTCCGGCCTTGGCGGCGCAATATCCCGGTGCTGCCATTACTTGGTTGACCAGGAAAGAAGCACGACCCCTCTTGGAACAGAACCCCTATATCAGCGAAATTCTCGACTATGGAGAAGATGCGTTGCTACAGCTGAAGGTGCGGACTTTTGATCGTGTCTACAACCTTGATGCTGGGAAGTTGAGTGCGGCGCTCGCCACGGCTGCCAACGGTAAAGAAAAGGTGGGATTTGTGCTCGATCCGAAAGGGTACGTTCAGCCGACCAATGAGGCAGCGCGTGTCTGGTTGGAGATGGGAGTGTTTGATGATTTGAAGCGCCAAGGGAAGCGAACGTACCAAGATACGATGGCGGACATCATGGGATTATCAGGTTGTCCACATCGATATGTGCTCAATTTGACCAAGGAAGAACGGGAACGCGGTGTGGCCTCGTTGAAACAGCTTGGAGTCGACTTTGAGCGTCTCGTCATCGGGCTCAACACCGGCGCAGGCCGTCGATGGCAACTTAAACAATGGCGAGAAAACGGATATCTCGAACTCATTGAACGGCTCGCGGCCAAATATCCGGCCCAGTTTATCCTCTTAGGCGGACCGGAGGAACGTGAGCGTCATAAACGACTGCGTGGGAAGTCACAAGTGCCCCTCATCGATGCAGGTTGCGATAATCCCGTGAGGCATTTCGCCGCGCTCATTGGAGTCTGTCATTTAGTGATTACGGGCGATACGCTGGCGATGCATCTCGCGTTGGCGTTGGAGCGGCGAACAATCGTTCTCTTTGGACCGACGAACGCAGTCGAGATCGAGCTGTATGGGTTAGGGGAAAAAATTGTGCCCCAGATGACCTGTCTTAGTTGTTATAAACCCAATTGTGATTTTATCCCAAACTGCATGGATCTCATTTCTACGGATATGGTGGAAGCAGCCGTGGATCGACAATGCTCGCGAGTATCTCCGATGGGCGTGGACTCGACTATTGTCGGCAACAGTAGCGTGCGCGATCACGGACGACGGATCAGGTGAGCTCCACGGCGTCAAAGATCTCGTTACTGACCGGCGGAGGTGATCGCCCCTATGTCATTGGGCTTGGAACAGTCTTGATTGAACAGGGGATGAGTATCGAAATAGTAGGAAGCGATGAGCTGGAAAGTTCTGAGTGGCACGGGAAGCCGAACGTACGATTTATTAACTTGCGAGGGGATCAGAATCCAAACGTAAGTTTGCAGACCAAGATTTTCCGAATTCTGATCTATTATGCGGCCCTTCTCCGCTACGCATGGACTGCAGAGCCGAAGATCTTTCACATTCTCTGGAACAACAAGTTTGAAGTATTCGATCGTACCCTGTTAGTGCTGTACTACAAAGCCTTAGGTAAGCGCGTGGTCCTGACCGCACATAACATCAACAAGGGGAAGCGAGATGCCACGGACAGCCTACTCAATCGGCTGACGCTACAAATCCAGTATCGACTGTCTGATCATATTTTTGTTCACACGGAACCGATGAAAGCCGAACTTGTCCAAGAGTTCGGGTGTCGTACCTCCGCTATTACGGTCATCCCTTTTGGGATCAACAACGCAGTGCCACATACTTCGCTGACGTCGTCAGAAGCTAAAGCACGGCTTGGAATTCAGCAAGACGAACGCACGATCCTGTTCTTTGGGCGAATCACTCCTTACAAGGGATTGGAATATTTAGTGGACGCATTCTCAAAGCTCCGTGTGCAATCGGCCAGCTATCGCCTAATCATCGCTGGACGACCAGATAATGATTCGAAGGACTATTGTCGGGCGATTCAGGAGCAGATCCTAAGTCAAGACATGAGCGAGCAAGTGCTGTCCCGAATTGAGTTTATCCCTGATAGTGAAACGGAGCTGTACTTTAAAGCGGCGGATGTGTCTGTGCTCCCGTATCGGCAAATCTATCAGAGCGGCGTGTTGTTTCTCGCCTATAGTTTTGGCTTGCCGGTTATTGCCGCGAGTGTTGGTGGACTGCCCGACGAGATTATTGAAGGAAAAACCGGGTACGTTTGCCAGCCGGAGAACGCTGACCATTTGACGATGGTGATCGAACAGTACTTCAAAAGTGATCTGTATCGTGGCTTAGATGAACGAAGGCAAGAGATCCGCAACTATGCCTGTCAACAGTATTCTTGGGAAGTCGTGGGTCGGTGGACCAAGGACGTCTACGCGAAGTTACTGGCCTAGCACTATTGTAAAGTCAATGTAGTGGTTGTGGGTAACGTGAAGAAGTACGAGCATATTTTTGCGAGCGATCCACTGACGCACGACCTGAAAAACAAGTCAGTCCGTTCGGGAGTGTATGTTTTAGTCTCTACCGGAGGCAATCATGTTTTGCAATTGTGTTCGATCGCGCTGTTGGCCCGCATGCTTCTACCTGAACATTTCGGACTGGTCGGCATGGTGATGGTATTGACTGGGTTTGCGGACCGCATAAAGCATCTTGGTCTTTCTACCGCAACCATTCAACAAAAAGACATCACGCATAAACAAGTTAGTGCGTTATTCTGGGTCAACGCTGTTGGCGGCTTTCTGATCACAGCTATTATCGCAGGACTTTCATGGTGGATCGCCGACTTTTATCACGAACCCAGCTTGATCGCGGTCACTGTGACGCTGTCGTTGTCATTTATTGTTGGTGGTTTGTCCGTGCAGCATGAGGCGCTTCTGCGCCGCCAGATGAAATTCAAAGCCTTAGCCTATGTGCAAATTGTCGCAAACTTTCTCAGTATTCTTGTGGCAATCGCCCTAGCCTTCAATGGGTTTACTTACTGGGCATTGGTGTGGAAAGAGCTTACTAGATCAATATTCGATACGATTGGAAAGTGGATTGCTTGCAGATGGTGGCCTAGCCTAGTCGGACTATCGACGGGTGTAGGGCATCTTTTGCGTGTTGGAAGAAATATCTTTAGCGTTGATTCGATCTACACAGCTTCTCGTGGGATGGATCAATTGCTCCTCGGTAAATTCGCCGGCGCCGAAGCTCTTGGGTTGTACAAACAAGCCTTTCAACTGATGGCGGCTCCAATGAGCCAATTGACATATCCGGTGGGAAGCGTGGCACTGCCGAGCCTCAGCGCCCTGCAAGATAAGCCTGAACAGTATCAAGGGTATTATAAAAAAATCATCAGCCTGCTGTCGTTTGTCACCATTCCGTTGATCACATATGTTGCAATATTTTCCGAAGATATCGTCACGATCGTCCTTGGAGCGCGGTGGATCGACTCTGCCCAGATTCTGCGAATTTTGGCCGTTGGAGCCCTCATAGAGCCGTTACTCTCTACCTGTGGAATGGTGATGATTACTCACAACAAAACTGAGCGCTTAGTCAAGTGGATGCTCATGTACGGTGCCTGTCTCGTGCTTGGCTTTGCGATTGGCATACAGTGGGGAGCTATCGGTGTCGCATTAGGGTATACCGTTGCGCACTACGTGCTGGTGATTCCAGCTCTCAGGTATGGATTCAGCGATACGCCTGTGTCTCTTACGTTGTTTTTTCGAGCTATCGCTGTACCCGCGTTCGTAAGCCTTATCATGGGAACGGCCTTAGTGCTGCTTGCGCATGCCACGAGCCACCTGGACAGCGTGTCGAGAATTGGACTCTCTCTCATGACGGCCGGTGTGCTCTACCTGGGGCTTTGGCTCGTTGTCCCCAGAGGAAGAGAGCGTCTTGTGAACTACGTATCGATTCTTTTTGCTGCATTTAAGCCTGCCCCCAATACGGTCACGAGTTGATAGCGGTGAGTCACTGACGTAGTGGTGACCTTTCCCCGATTTCACAGACACCTCCAGAAGGAGGAAAATGATGAAATTGGAGGATCGCATGCGCACGAAGACACGACGGCAGTACACGGAAGATTTCAAACAAGAGGCAGTACGGTTAGTG
>JBFWZD010000036.1:0-29140 GCA_050185705.1 Nitrospira sp.
ACTAACCGTACTGCCTCTTGTTTGAAATCTTCCGTGTACTGCCGTCGTGTCTTCGTGCGCATGCGATCCTCCAATTTCATCATTTTCCTCCTTCTGGAGGTGTCTGTGAAATCGGGGAAAGGTCACAATGGTCCTTCCTTGCATGAGGCTACCTGACTTGAATAGTGCGCAACAGTATTGGACCGGACTCCGTTACCATAAGACTCTGTGGTCCATGGTCGCCACCGAATGAAGCAGCTTCGCCCGGCCTTCCTCTCTGAGATGGACCATTATGCTGAAATACCCCTAGCCCCCATTCTCCGTCTAATGCATCTCCAGATCCCATCACTCAATGTCGCCTATAGTCCTGGCGTCTCCCGCAGGAAGGTCTACCTCCAATGGCAATGAGGGGAACTTCTGCTTCACAATTAGAGAGCAGGAGGTCCCGAAGAGCCCGCTTGGTAGGACTGCAGCGGGACGATATCGTCCTTCCAGGCTTTCACGATCGGATCGACAACCCGCCACGCTTCCTCTGCTTCGTCATTCCTGATAAAAAAGATCGACTCCCCTTTCAACACGTCCTGGATAAGGCCCGCATAGGCCGACATCGGTTCCGGTGCCAGCTCCGTATTCAATTCGACTGAGTCCGCTTCCAAGGGATTGCCGGGGCCATTCACATTGATGGACAATCCAACTCGATCCACCTTCAGGCCCACGCGCAGCTGATTGGATTTCACCGTATGTGAGGATTCGAATGTCGAGTATCGAGACGGCTTAAAGTAGATCGTGAGTTCCTGACGATCATTCTCCATGGCCTTTCCGGTCCGCAAGACGAACGGCACATCTCTCCACCGCTGATTGTCAACGAACAGACGAATGTCTGCAAAGGTTTCCGTTTGACGTGCCGGATCGACATCCGGCTCTTGGCTATAGTCTCTCACGGTCCGACCTTTGACTCTACCGCTCGTATAGCGACCGCGGATCGTGCATCGCTTAATCTCGTCGCGGGACAATGATCGAACATCGCGCAATAAGTCCATCTTTCGATCACGCAATTCTGATTCGGTCAAGTTGGAAGGAGGTTCCATGGCCACCAAGCACATCAACTGTAAGAGGTGGTTCTGGATCATATCTTTGAGCGCTCCCGCCGAATCGTAATACCCGATCCGACCTTCCGGCGTGTTCATCTCGTCCCATACGATCTCGACACGCTCGACATGATGACGGTCCCAGGCCGAGTCTAACACCCGATTGGCGAATCGAATGCCAAGAATATTTTGCACCGTCTGTTTGCCCAAGAAGTGGTCGACTCGAAACACATCCTGTTCCTGGAAGAGGTCGAGCAGTTTTTGGTTGAGCGCTTTCGCCGACTCCATGTCCTGTCCGAACGGCTTCTCCAACATCACCCGACTGTGTGGAGGTAAATGGACGTCGTGAAGATTATCCACGATGGCCTCAGAGACCGAGGGGGGAAGACCGAAGTAGAGCACCAGTGGATCCTGCAAGGGTCCGATCACAGATTCCAGTTGTTGACGATCGGTAAGATCCGCTGATGCGTGGCTCACTCGCGCCAACAGTTTTTTCAATGCGTGGTTCTTGATTTTCCCATGGCGCGCTTTTACTTGTCCCTCGACATGCCGACGAAAGACAGCCACATTCCTCCACTTTTTTCTGGTCACCGCTAGCACGTGAAAATCCGGAGGGAGCAGGTGTGCTGACTCCAGTTCTACCAAGGCGGGAAAGACATATCGGCTGGCCACGTCGGAACCCGCACCGAGCAGGATAAAGCGATTATGATCAGCCATGATATACCCTCACGCTGTACCGACAGAACTAAAGAACCAGCGAATCTTTAATTAGGTCGAGTACCCGAGACCTTTTCACTTTTATAATACTTGCCAGCAGTATTGTTAATCTGGATACTGGAGAAAACCCTAGTACCTTCTCGGCTGCGATCCCGGTTGAAACCATCCCCCTTCTTCCTTCGATCTGCACATACGCCTCGACACCGCATCCCCCTGGTTGTTCGGTTGCCGGATGTCTTGTCCTGATCAGGACATTGTGTCTATTCCATAGCGATAGTCTGGGCTCGCTCTCAGGGCTGGCAGTATGAAGCCTCGAGAAAACGCATGGAAAATCGACTTATCATTCGTTGGACTAGAGGTATGTATTTTGCTTTTTGAAATTCCTTATGTGCACAACAATCTCTCACTGAAGGAGCATAGTTATGAAAACTCGTCAGATGTGTCTGTATGTCATCGTCGGCACTGTCTTGCTGTCGCCTGGCCTTTCAGTTGCGGAACAACCCAAGAACGGGACGACTGACGGATCGATGAAGTCACAATCGCAACAGCAACAGGGGTCTGGGAATAAGAGCATGGAATCTTACAAACCCTCCAGCGGAGCCCAAAAGGGAAGTGATTCGACCCTTCCGGATCCGACAACAATGCCTTATCCAGACAAAGGTGCGAAGAAAGGAAAGGGTTCGAGCGGCAGTAGCGGGTCGGGATCTGGTTCCGGAAGTATGGGATCATCCGGATCCGGATCATCAGGTGGATCCGGCGGAGGGTATTAATGGTAGCTTTGACATAGTCTAGGGTGGTCGAGCGGAGATCCTGAAGATACCTGGTCAGCCACCGATATATCCTGTGGATGGCCGGCCAGCTCGCTCGAGTCCAGACGTGGAGTTGTCCTATGTCTTCACGCTTTGACGGGTACGGCGTTGTCATCACGGGTGGTGCAGGTGCGCTTGGAGTCGCCGTCGTTCGCAAGCTCGTGGGTAAAGGAGCGGTCTGCTATGTCCCATGCGAGTCAGAAAAAGATAGAAAGGCCGTCACGGCTCTTGATCCTCAACTCGTTCAAGCTGTTGCGGAAGTGGATTTGACTAAAGAGCAGACCGTGATCGATTATTATTCAGACGTGGCGGCGTCTGGGCGGTTATGGGGCTCCATTCATCTTGTCGGGGGGTTTTTCACCGCTCCCCTCTTGGAAACATCCCGTAAGGACTTTGTTCATCTATTTGAGTTGAACGCTCTGACGGCATTTTTATGTTCCCGAGAAGCTGTTCGATACATCCGACAGACGGGACGGGGCGGCTGTATTGTCAACGTCACCGCTCGACCGGCAATCGAGCCTCGAACCGGTTCCGGCCTTGTCGCATATGCCGCGGCCAAGTCTGCCGTGGCGTCGCTCTCACAGTCCATGGGAGAGGAATTGGCGGAGCAGCATATCTGGGTCAATGCCATTGCTCCGTCAATTATGGATACCCCGGCGAATCGTGCCGCCATGCCCAAGGCTGATTTTGACAAATGGGTACAGGTCGAGGATGTCGCTGCCACGGTCGTTTCCCTTGTATCCCGGGAGAACCGCTGCGTTCGAAGCGGAATCATTCCCGTCTATGGATCGTCATAGATGTCATAGGTATCATTCGGTCGTTGTTCTCTTACGTCATCGATGTGGTGTCCATCGGCAAGAGCGTGGACAGGATGTCCGGATGGACATAGGTCGTCCGCGGACCGTCGGCAAACCCAAAGTGCCGGAGCTTTCGTAACAGTGTTTTTCTGTGAATCCCCAAGATCTTGGCGGATCGACCGAGATCCTGCTGGTGGTGCTTCAAGACTTGTAAGATGTGTGCTCGTTCCAATTCGGCTAAGGTGACCCAGCCTCGCACCTGTGCCGGCTTAGGCACGGTATGTACCGCTTGAGGGAGATCTTCCGGATAGATGAGGGAATGCGGTGCGAGGGCCACGGCCTGTTCGATGGCATGTTCAAGTTCACGGACGTTGCCTGGCCACCAGTAGGTTGTGAGGATCTTCATCGCCTCTGCTGAAATATTCGCGACTGGCTTCTGTTTAGTCGCGCTATACTTCTCGACAAAATATTGTGCGAGCAGCGGTATGTCCTCCATGCGCTCTCTCAGGGGGGGAATCTGAATCGTGACGACATTGAGGCGATAATAAAGATCCTCGCGGAAACTTCCGGCTTGAACCAGTGAGCTCAGATTTTTTTTTGATGCGGCAATAATGCGCACGTCAACCGTCATGGTCGTGGTGCTTCCCACACGCCGGAATTCTCGCTCCTGAATCACACGAAGCAACTTGCCCTGCAAGGCCGGAGAGAGATCCGCAACCTCATCGAGAAAGCACGTTCCGAGGTGAGCCTTTTCCAAAAGCCCTTTCTTCGCACCGACGGCACCGGTAAACGCACCGCGTTCGTGCCCAAATAGCTCGGACTCCAGTAGGGTTTCCGTTAAGGCTCCCCCATCGATGGTCACAAACGGTGCTGTGCTCCGTGCGCTGTGGGCATGAATCGCCCGTGCAATCAGTTCCTTACCGGTCCCGCTTTCTCCTTCCAGCAATACCGTGCTCTCCGTTTGCGCCACTCGAGCAATGGACTTGTACACGGAAACAACTGCCGGGCTGCTTCCCACCAAATTCTCCGCACGAATTGGGTGATGGCGAAGGTTCTCCGGTTGACGTTTTTCGCGCACAAGTTGCGTGTGCTGCAGCGCTCGGCGAACGACCAGTCTGACATCATCCAAGCTAAACGGCTTACTGATGTAGTCGAACGCACCGGCTCGAATCCCATCCACCGCTGTCTTAAGGCTCCCGCAGGCCGTCATCAGAATGATGGGCATATCGTGCCCGCGAGAGCGCAATTCTCCCAACAACGAGAGGCCATCGAGTTCCGGCATGTTGAGATCGGACATCACGAGGTCCGGGATCTGCCTTGTGACAATGCCGAGGGCAGCCCGCCCGTTGGTGGCCGTATCGATCTTATACCCCTCTTTTAAAAACACTCCGAGAAGCTGAGCTTGCGTAGCGGTATCTTCATCGACGATTAAGATATTGGGATGGTGCATGTCGTGAACCTCCTCTGGAAATGAGGACAATAGCAAGTCGGTGTTCAATAAGTTCTGATCGGTCCGTTCTTTCTTGCTAGAGACAAGGTGTCCATTGCAATCTTACACACGCTGAATCAGCTGGCCAGCCGACTCATTACTTTCCAATACGTTGCTCATTAGCTCCTCACTGGCAATATACTTGCTATCAATCTTGAGAGCCGACACACAGTCGGAAATCAGTCTGAGCACAGGTGCGATCGCCACTAAGAAACAGCAGGTAGGAGTAATTCAGAAAGCCCATGCGTGCCGATCGCTGAACGACATGACACGATGAAGTAACCTGACCTCAATAGTCCTGCGATCGTCCAAGCGCGCGTATCCATGTGTCACTCACGATCACCACAGCCTTCCGCTTAGTTGAGCGATGGATAGCCGATGTCAGAAGACGTGGTAGTTTGAGCAACCAGAACAAGAATGTGTCATGCCATTTTAGGTCGTGCCCTTTGACATTGATCATCTTTATCATCACTCTCCTCTAGCGTCAGTCTGCTTAAGTTGTCAATTCTCGCCAACTGGTGAAATCCCTAGAAGACCTGTCGATGCGGGTGCAGCTTCTCGCGCATGCATACAATGTGGAAACCACCCGTTCTACCCATCTTTCCGAATAAGACACGCTGTTCTTTCATCCGCATGAAAACCCACTAGGTATCCAACCTCGCTTTTCTAGGGAAGCGACCAGTGAAGGTCTCCCCCTTACCGGACGCATACTGCTAATAAGGCATCCATATACATCTTGAGAGATCATTCCTATGCGTCAAGCCATCTGGTGCTCTCTCCTCATAGCACTTACGTTCTCAGCCTGCCAGAATATGCCTACGACGACACACGGCGGCGATATCAGGGATGTACTCATCACTGACAGACCGGCGAGCGTTGCATTCGGGGTGAACGTGGGAGATGAAATCCGCTGGACCAATAGAGGCATGGGACCGGTCCGAATCGTATTCATGGACCGGATGTCGAGTCAGGTCTCCTGCCGCAGGAATTTTTGCGGGTATTTTACCGGTGGGATGGAGGCGATTCTTGCACCGAATGAAAGCGCCAGTTTATGTTTTAGCGATCCCGGCGATCTCCAATACACCATCACCATGCAGTCGCTCGTATCGCACCAGCTGGTCTCGCGACCGGGGTCTATTCAGGTCGGAGTCCCTCGCAGATATTTGTCCCCGCCATGAATGATCGACATTCATCTTGCGTGCCCCGTCCCATCAAACGCCTTTTGCAACTCCTGAAAACTCATCGTTCCATCTTCCGCAAGTGCCACCAGTTCGCCCTCAAGTCAAGCATTGTTGGCCACTAATTGGCCCGCCGCACTCGCGTGTTTCGTGAGTTTCTCAGTCCATCCATGACCATTTCTTGAGAACCATCTCGAAACGCTCTCTTCAATCCGACAGAGCATGCGATATCCGTCATACTTCAGCTCGTGAACCCATTCCTTCCCTCTGAACTTTCATCAATGAGCACGGCCAGCTGGGGCTGTCTCCAGGACTTCCCGCTCTTGACGCTATTTTCCACGCAGGCGATGTGACTGCCACGTCGGTGCTGACATTTTGATCTCGCTCCTTGATCAGTAACAAATTCTTCCCATCCCGATTTCGTGCCCCACCCATACGCACTAGAGAGCAACGTCCCCGCAACGTCTGTCCAACCAGCGTGAATGTAAGCCGTCCTTTGTTGTATCCCGCTTTCGGATCCCCATCAGGCACCCATTGGCCTCGATCCCAGACCATGACGGTGCAAGCGCCGTACTGAAGAGGAGGAATCGTGCCCTCAAAATCGACATATTCCATCGGACGGTCTTCGACGTGCACAGCTAATCGTTTATCAGAAGGGCTGAGACTGGGGCCCTTGGGAACCGCCCAATTTTCAAGGTCCCATCGAGTTCTAATCGGAAGTCATAATGGAGTCGTCGCGCAGCAGGCTTCTGCACGACATAACACAACGACGGACCCAGTGATGCGGGAGGCTCTCCCCATGGTTTGACCGTGCGTAAAAAGGTCCGCTTCTTTCGGTATGGTTCCAACCCTACCGAGGAGGTCTTGGTTCTGCTCACTGATTTCCTACCTGGCGAGTCGAGGTGAGAACAAAAAGTCATTGCTGCCGTGCAGAGATTAACTTTCAACGGGCACGATGAGCGCCATCGAAACCGCCTGTCGGACCATTTGGCTGGCATATCCCCACTCATTGTCATACCAACTCATGACTTTGACCAAATTGCCGCCCACGACCTGCGTCATATCGACATCGACGATCGAGGCGCGCGAGTCTTGAATGATGTCGGAGGACACAACCGGATCCTCCGTTACTCCCAGGATTCCCGCGTATCGATCGCTGCGCGCCTCTTGCAAGAAGATGTCATTCACATCACGAACACTCGTCGTTTGGTTCGTCAGCATCGTGACATCAGAAAGTGAACAAATCGGGACAGGGACTCTGACGGCGACACCCTGAAATTGCCCTTTGAGATTCGGCAAGGCACGAGTTGTCGCCACGGCTGCCCCCGTTGTCGTCGGCACGATGTTGGCGCCTGCCGCTCGTCCACGCCTCTTGCTCTTGTGCGGCCCGTCGACCAAGGTTTGACTGGTGGTGTAGGCATGCGTCGTCGTCATCACCGCTTTTTGTACTCCTAGATGACGGTCCAGAATTTCAACGATCGGGGTCACGCAATTCGTCGTGCAGCTGGCACATGACACGATCGGCCCATTTTTTTCGTCATAGGCGTTCACACCGTAAATGACGGTCGGGATATCCTCATCCTTGGCCGGTGCCGACAGAATCACCCGCTTGGCGCCAGCCTCAAGATGCTTCGAGAGTGAAGCCCTGGTCTTGAACTGTCCCGAGCACTCAAATACGACTTCGACTCCTAGCTCCTTCCAAGGAAGATTGTATGGGTCGCGTTCTGCAAAAACGGAGTACCTGCGATCAGCCATCATGATCGCATCCGGGTCGGCTTTCACCCGAACATGATAGCGACCATAGACCGTGTCGTGATTCAGCAGGTAGGCCAGGTCGTCGGGCGGAGCCAGATCGTTAATTGCCACCAGCTCAAGTTCCGGTGTACTCGCGACAATCTTCAAGGTGGCGCGCCCTATTCTTCCCAGGCCGTTGATGGCGACTCGCATCATACTCACCCCCTTCTTCGCCTAAGGTCATGGTCTGGATCCATTCGTTCTTACGAGGCCGATCAAGCCGATAGACATGATCGCTGCTTCTCATGCAGCGTCTGCATCGCGTTGTCATGCGCATTCACGAACTTCTGCACGCCTTCATGCTCCAACTGCCATGTGACGCAGTTGAAGCTAATGCCAACCTCCTCTAACTGCTGCATCACCAATTCTGCTTCCTCTACATCCGTCGCCACGGCGTCAGGGACGATCCGGCCATGGTCGGCAAAGGCTTGCAGCGTGGTCTCAGGCATCGTATTGACCGTATCGCGTCCTACCAAGGCATCCACATACAGGGTATCCGGGTAGGCCGGATTCTTGGTTCCGGTACTGGCCCATAAAGGCCGCTGCACACGCGCTCCTGCTGCGGCGAGCCGAGCCCAACGCTCACTAGCAAAAGCTTGTTGGAATGTGCGATAGGCCAGCTTGGCATTGGCAATTGCCGAGCGCCCCTGCAAACGGGCTGCTCGGGACTGCCCTGCCCGATCGTCGAAAGGAATCCGCCGACGCAGGAGCTGATCAACCAGGACATCAATACGGCTCACGAAGAAACTCGCCACGGAGGTGATTTTCTCGACCGATAGATGATCCGTCAGTCGGCGTTCAAGGGCCGAGAGATAGGCTTCGATCACAGCCTGATAACTCGGAATCGAAAACAACAGTGTGATATTGATCGCGATGCCCTTATACAGCAGTTGTTCTATTGCCGGAATGCCGGCATCCGTCGCGGGAATCTTGATGCAGAGGTTGGGACGTTTCACACGCTCAACATATCGGCGAGCCTCCGCTATGGTCGTCTTGCTGTCATGCGCCAAGTGTGGTGATACCTCTAAACTCACGAATCCGTCGAGACCATCGGACTCGGCGTATACGGCATACAGAAGGTCGCAGGCTTGTTGGACATCGGCAACTAATAATGCCTCATACATGTCTTTCGTTGAACAACCTTGCTGAGTCAGAGAGGCAATATCCTGATCATAGTCCGGACTTGCTATGGCATCACAAAAAGTCGTGGGATTCGCCGTGATACCCCGTAATCCCCGTTGGCTAATCCAGTGGACCAGTTCTCCGCTGGTGATCATCCGTCGTGTGAGATTGTCCAGCCAACAACTTTGCCCGCATGCCAGGAGCTGATGAAGCGTATCGCCGGATGGATTACTCATGGGCGTACCTAAGTTAAATGAGAATTACCGTGTTCATGCTCCGGCTCCTGCTATTACCCATCTTCACCCGGAAGCTTCACGCTCGGCACTGTGCCCCCAGGTACGGTCCCTCCCGGTAATGTCCCGCCTGGTACAGGTCCACCTGACACGGTTCCACCCGGTAAGGTACCTCCGGGGATTTTACCCCCGGGAACCGTCCCTCCGGGCAAGGTTCCCCCTGGCACAGTGCCGCCCGGTACCGTACCGCCGCTCGGTGTATTGTCCAGCCCGGATGGTGGTGTTCGATCATCGTTCGCTTCGGGACGTTGCCTATCACCCGCGCTGCCGCTGATCTCAGGCTGGTCTGCAGATCCTGCGGCAGCGCAATGCATGGGCATCCATAATGTGGACAACCCCAGAACGGCGATCGGAATTAATCGTCGTGATGATATATGTAAAAGCTGAAGTCTCATTTTCATCACATACAAGATGCAGTGAATGCCAATTTGGGTTCACATTGGAGCCTTTTGATCATCCGCCTCCATGAACTAACGGTCCACCTGGTGGGCCTTGGCCTCCATGGACTGTCTCGTCATGGCAGCTTGCAAGGCCGACAACATGGCTTTCGGTGAGACATCTCCCGCCTGCATCAAACTAACGTATTGCTCCTGTGCGAAGGAGAAGAACTCTGGCTGGCGTTCAGATGAAACACCCATCAACGTCGCCAACGAAGCCAGATGCTCACCGTGCCCTTGCGCCATCTCTTGTGACAGATTTTCGAAATTAAGGCTGGCGAACATGGTTGTTTGTTTCTCTTTGACGATCATGCCGTTGTTTGTACAGCCCGATACTCCGGTGCTGAGTGCAAACGGCTGCGACGGCATATTCAGGGTCGAGCCGAGGTGTTGGAGAAGAATGGACTTCGGTTCTTTTTCAAACACTACTTTCCCAAGCCCACATCCTGGCCCATCCCCCCAAGCAGCCAAGCTGGTTCCCGTTTGAGCAAAAACAATGGTTAATATAGCGGCTAGACTCATGCATAAGACTTTCATGGATTCCTCCTGGTTAATGGTTATCATAGTTACCGATGTCTCAGGACAGATCCTCACGTACCGGCTTGAGCGGGAACAGGATCCGGCACGACGGGATCCGTCTTGACGAGCACGAACATCTGCTGTCGTTCTCCGGTTTTGAAATCGGTCGGCGGCTGACCATTCGGCAAGGCATAAATCAGCTTAATCCTGTCTCCCTCAGGTTCGATTAAGCCTTTTGAAATCACACCGGTTTCTGGGGCCTTGGTGCTGATCATCGTGATCCTCCAAGGTGTCTGCTTCGTGTCAAGCGTATAGGTGGCAGCGAAGGTCTTGTTCTGTTCCTTGTCGTAGGCGGTGATCGTTTGGTCGCGGATGGTAATGACAGCATCTAACTCCTTCTGATCGATCGGAGCCCCGGCGCGTTCTCCGCTGATGATGTGATAGTCCCCTACGAGGGAAGCAGGCTTTGACGTATCCGCAGTGCTACCGGTACAAGATGTCAGAAACACAACACACATCGCGACAATGAACCAACGCGAATGCTTTAAATATGCCATCTGATTCCTCCTTTGCGTGGTACCGGCTGGTAATGCGCACGACTGCTCCGGCTCCAATCGTTTCCCTCGGATCACTACCCAGGATCGCCCGATCTTCTCGGGGTGGTTGTGTCATTGGGCACACGGGTGATGGACAGCTCACGAGTACCTCTAATTTCTAACTCAACAGAGGTCCCTACTTCTCCTCGTATCATGGAGACAATCTCCTCATAACTTTTTCCACTGACGGAAGTTCCGTTGACTGACACAATTTCATCTCCATGCCTCAGCCCTGCCTGTTGGGCAGGCCCATCTTGGCGGACCTTCATGACATAGAGAGCGGCTGGTTCCCCGATGCGCTCAGCCCCAACCTGTATGACCGCCCCAATCACTCCATTCGGTAGCTTGGTTTCTTTGCCGTGCCCATATTGGCTAGGCACTTGGCTACCTGCCTGATCAGCCCAAGATGGGATCGTACACACACTCATCACAAGACATGACGCTAGAGCAGCGGCTTTCAATCTCATGTGCATTTCCTCCCATGAACTCTTCATTGTTGTGTTGGTTCCACAATTCCCGACAGTCTGAACCGGAATCAAGATCGGCTGCGTTACAATGTGCGCAAGAAGGAGACCAGCGCGGCCTTTTCCTCTTCTGTCAACTTCAGCTCACCAACCAAATTGAAAAATTCCACCGTGTCCTCCAAGGTCAAGAGCCGTCCGTCATGAAAATAGGGCGGAGAATCCTTGATGCCGCGCAGGGTAAACGTCTTGATCGGACCATCACCAGGCTCGTCCTTGAGGAATCGCTCGAGATGCAAATCGTGCATCTTGTCATCGAGGTAGAAAGGCGGCGTGTGGCACTCAGCACAGCGGGCTTTACCGAAAAAGAGTTTTTCCCCGCGAAGCTCCGTTTCCGTTGCTTTTTTTGGCTCCAGCCGGCCCGTCATGGAGTTGAGCTTCGGCGCGGGTGGGAAATCGAACATATTCTGCATTTGGGCCATGTGGCTCACCGGAATCCGATCCAAGATGTTCATTCCTTTTTTGGCGGCATGGATATGATCTCCGTTGAAGTAGGCCGTCCGCTGCTCAAATTCCGTGAAGTCTTCAACTGAACGTAAACTTCGTTTGGAGCCGTGAATCTGTTGGTTGAAAAGTCCTCGCAGACTCGTCGTATCTAATCGAAATCGTCGTTCTTGAGGCCTCGTATCAGGGTTGAGATGGAACTGACCGGTTGTATGACCATTCACATGGCAATCAAGACAGGTCACGCCGAGGCTAGGATGCAGACTCTTGCGATCATCGGTCGGGTTGAACTCTTCCTGTGGAAAAGGAGTCAGCAGCATCCTCAGGCCATCTAGTTGGACCGGCGTCAGGAGATCCTTGAATAGGCGGTAGTAATTGTTGATGGAGATGATATTTCCACGCGACACATCTCCGAGCTCGGGGCGGTTATTGAGATAGATTGCGGGAGGAAACTCCGGCAAAAACTCCTCCGGCAGATCAAAATCCACGTCGACCCGCTCCAACCGAGGAAACATTTCGATCTGCATCTTGGGAAAGACCTGCCCCCCAGGAGCGTGTAATGGATGCGGAAGTGCCGGGTATGGGAACAGCCCCTGCTGCTGGATCTTCTTGGGGCCCATCTCCGCCAAACGAGCCCAGGTCATACCTTCGGGCAATCGGGCTGTAGGGCCGACGGGAAGCGGTTTCCCCCGCGACATCTTGGCCTCTGGATCCATCTTCGGCTTGAGGTGGTAGCGCCGCTCCAACAGCTTCTGCTGTGCTTCCATCACCGCGGGTTTGTTCACCATATCTTGCTTCAGGATCTCCTCTGGTTCCTGCAGGGGCTTCTCTGCTCCCAAGGGATCGCGGTAGAAATCGAATCCCTCGGTTTCCCCCCCTCTGAGCTGGCTCTGGAACGCCGGAGAAGAAGCGCTCGCCTTCCGGCCCCCAAAAATGCCTGAGCGGTCGTGCTCGGTCAGTCTCTGTTCAGGTCGCACGATCGGCACGTTCCGGCTCTCTTGCGAGGCAGTGACCGCATCATGGGGTGGCTGTGATGGCCCCTGATCCCCGGCCTCGGCGGTCGCGATCAAGCGAAGTTTGTGGATGAAACTGCCCTCGGATACGAGAGAGGCAGTGACCACTACGATTACGAACGTGGTAAATAACCAGAACAACATATTGGTTGATTTCATCGGATCACTCCTCGTTCTTCAGCAAGATCTCTCCCGTGCCCCTTGTCGCGCGTAATAGAAGCTGATTCCAAAACATTGCCCTGGCTGCATCCTCCGGAGGATCGGTCAGAGATTCAGTCTCGCATGAGATTTTCTTTTCTATCGCAAGTAGCAGTGCCATACGCCTAGCAAATTCCCTAGAAATGATGGTCACACAGCACAGGACTGCGGGGCGAGGACATTACGGTCGATGATGGTTCGTGCAGCAGGCCGTCTGTCGTACGTTGGGACGGACGATGAATGACCTAATGAAGAAGAAGTGCTCTACAATGAGTTTACAGAACCGAGGCCATCCACCCGTCGACGGGGATGGTAAGAAGAGGACAGCCAGACTCCTGCAACACTCGCTCGCTATGACTGCCACGCATGGCGTCGAGCCAGTCGTTACGTCCATCTGTCGTCATCACGATCAGATCGGCATCGATCGCTTTCGCAACCTGATTTACCACGTCGCTCACTTCGCCGCTCTTGGTCATCCGGTTCCAGTGCCATCCGGAAACCTCTGGGTCTGTTACTGACGACGTGGCGTCCTCCTCTCCGACATGCAACAGGGTAAACATGCCGGCCTCGCAGTGGAGCCCGGAAGTCAGCCTTGCGGCGGCATGCAACGCCGGCTGTGCCGACGGAATCGGCGCCACAGGGATCAAGATGGTTTTCAGAGAAATCGATCCATCATCAGGAGATATAAAGCCCTTGACTCCTTTAGGAATAAAGAGCGTCATTTCCCTCGACGTGCGAGCAATCCCGATTGCAACAGATCGGTTGAGCCATGGAATCCTCCACTTCTGCTGATCGGTCGCCAAAACGACGAGATCGGTGCCATGCGCATCTAAATAGGTGGTGATGGATTCAACCGGTTCGCTGTGTGTCATCTGCACTTTATGAACATTGATGCCGAGCGTCGACACATCAGCGCGCTCACTGTTTTTTGGAAGCAGCCCCCAACGTTCCAAGGTATCGCGGACACCGGGGAAGTCTGTCCAGGATCCATTCTCACTGTCCGATACGTGAAGGATGGTCAAAGTGGCCTTGGCCATCAACGCAATCATCAGCGCATGTGCAAACGCGGTGTCGCCGGTCTCAGAAAAATCGGATGGGTGAAACACGCGCTGGAGAAGGGGAATAGTGGAAGGGTCACGTTGTTCCATCAGCATACTCGAATAAGGACCATGTGGTCATGCAAAGGCGCGCTGCTCTTTTGATCGTCCAAGCATTATGGATTCGTTTGCAGCGAGTATTTCACGCGATGCGCCATTTCCTTATGGCCTTCAAGAATAGGCAAGACAAGGTGGATCCACTGTTTGACATCTTGATCACGCACGATCTCGGCCCGTCGTCTGAATTCCATAATGGCAAGCTCGTGATCCTGAATGCTGTAATCCATATATTCGCGGTCAAAGGCGTGCCCGGATAGCTTGGATAGTTTTTCCAGTTTCTTGTCCAGATTATTCCGGCGTTCTCCTCTTTGGTCGGACGAGAGTGTGACGCCTTGCTGTAAGGCAAGAAGCTCAACCTGTTGACTAACATTTTTGTGATCCTCCGCCATGTGTTGCCCGAATTCCTGCACCCGCTTGTTGCTCGCACGCTGAGCGGCGAGTTGACCAAGAGACATTTCCACCTGGATCTCATCGGCGGCTTTTTTGAGCATCGATTGCGTTTCAGATTGAACATCCGTAGTTGCCCCAAAGGCGTCAGGTATGAAACTGAGCGGCGCACTAACGAGGACGGAAATGATTACGGCAAGTAGGCTCGACATAAATTTTCCTTGATTGACATGACGCACCGTACACATTCTGACGGCGCATTAGTCCTGAAGCGGTTCTATTGGTATGGCCGGCTTCAATTTGTCATGACCTCGGCGAAAAAGAGAATCGTCGAATGACCCAGCCATGCCCTCTGCGACCAATCGTACCGCTTGCTTCGCATCAGCGACCACTTCCCCCATACCGAAAAACTCATGAGTGACTCCCTCAAAATTCCGGTACATCACCGGAACGCCGTCTTCCAGAAGGCGATCGGCGTAGCGTTTCCCCTCGGATTGCAAGGGATCGATTTCTGCCGTAATGATGGTAGCTGACGGCAACCCACTCAAATTTGGGGCGTTCACGAGATCAATCAACGAATCGTTCCCCTCCTCCGGATTCTTCAAATACTTATCAAAGAACCATGCCATCATTGGCTTATCCAACGGCTGGGCATGGGCATGCTCCTGATAGGACGGTGTGTTGAAGTCGTAGCCGGCCACGGGGTAGATCAGCGCTTGATGGACGGGCAACACTTCGCCCCGTGCTCTTGCCATGAGGCACACAGCCGCCGCCAAATTTCCCCCGGCACTTTCACCGGCCACCGCGATCATGGAAGGATCGCCCTCGAAGGTTTCAGCGTTACGCAGTACCCACTGGTACGACGAGTAGGCATCCTCATGGGCCGCCGGAAATTTGTGTTCAGGAGCTTTGCGATACTCGACTGCGACCACGATAGCACTAGAGGCATTGGCCAGTGCCCTTGCCGACGCATCGTTCGTGTCGATCGTCCCGATTACCCATCCCCCTCCGTGATAGTACACAATCACGGGGAATGGACCGCTTCCAAGAGGCGTATAAATTCGAATGGGTAAAGGCCCTCCGGGGCCTGGAATCTGGAGGTCTTTTGCTTTTCTCACCGGCGTCAGAGTCAGTTTAGGGGTTCTCTCCTGCACCAGCGCCATCACTGCGTCAGCAGGTGTGGGCTGAACTCGAGCCTCCTCAGCCGACAGCGAAACGATTGGCATCGGGATGAGCGCCCGCCATTCCTTGAGCACAGCAGCCATGTCCTTGTCCACTCTAGGGTTTGTGGTGCGCGCTGCAGTTTGGCCATGCGTGGCGGAGGGCGTCTTGACCCGTTCGGTTTGGCAACCGGCAATCATTGGCATCGCGGCAAGAAGAGTAAGGGCAAAGAGCGCTTCCAGTGACCTGTGATACCCTCCCATCTTGGATCGTGGTCCATCTCTCATATGAATGCCTCTTGCGGATAACACCTCAACCACCATGTTGTATAAGAAGGCACGACGTTGCACAGTATACAGTCCATGATGGAGTCTTGATGACTAGCACATACCCCAGACTTGAGCGACGGTGAAGAGAGGTCATCTCGATCGGATAAAACGGGAGACTATTCGGAGCCGTAAGCGCACACGCTCTGATCAATAGCCATGTGCATTCGTCGCGTGTACAGACTGGCCCAACAGGCCAATCTCCTTAATTCTCGTAACGCTCTTCATCGTTCGCAGGCATCACCCCGCAACCTGCCCTAGGCACCTTGCCAGTATCGCCCGATTCCTATGTTCCGTATCATGAGGTCTTACCCGTTGCCTGTCGCTATGGAGATCCACCAGGCTAGAGTCCGCTCTTGATGGCAGGAACTATGTGTTCTCTTTCATGCTTCCGTTTTGGGTGGCCGCAGATCTGGTTCGACAGAGGAAACCAGTAGTGCACAATGAGGGTGATACTGGTTGTGCAATACGATCCCTATACCATGGAGTAAGATATGCGCCTTCTCTTGGCTCTGGACGAATCTGAAAATGCCCTGCATGCCGTGCGATATGTCGGCTTGCTCTTACAGAGCACACCGCACGTCATAGTCACGCTCTTTCACGTCCTCAAACCGATGCCGAGGTCCTTGTTGGAGCATGGCGGATCAGAAAATCCTGACATTGAAAGAACGCTCAGCGCACGCTTGAAAAATGAACAGAAGGCCTGGATCAAGCAAGAGATGGAGACCGAATGCCCGATTCTCGAGCGAGCCCGTGAGATGTTGGTACAGTTCGGCTTTGACCAGAACCGAGTCGTGCTGAAGTTTGGGCATGCAGGGGACATTGCACGGAGCATCCTCGAAGAAGCGAGAATTGGTTCTCACGACACCGTCGTGGTGGGACGCACTGGCGGCGGTTCCGGAATCGCACAACTGTTCGGCGGTGGCATTTCCGACCAGCTGCTGCGAGATGCACGAGGCATGGCGCTCTGGATTATCGAATAACTTGCGTGGAGTCATTCAAGCGAAGCCCTGCACACAGCATAGCATGACCCTCTCTGGTTAGCTGGATTGTGACGCCGCTGACTGTTCCCCCAAAGTTTTGTTCGACAATTTTCCAGGCATTGCAGGAACTAAACTTGCCATCTTGCAATGTTGCCTTACGGAGTATCGCAGGGCTCGCGCGAGACTTAATCTGAATAACACTCTATGAATGGTGTGAGAAGAGTTGCATTTATCGCTATGTATGATGGGTGCCTTGTGCTACCGGTAGCTATGTTGGCGAGCGAACCCTTGCACAAGGATCATGATGACCGCACCGACAGAGGCCGCCGCCATATCCTTTTGAGCGTCCCACTCGTCCCCTTGTGTGCCGAGATAGGCAGTGCCCAACTCCGGGCTGACGACCGTGGCGACTAGCGATTCCAGCATCTCAAACACACCACTCTGAGCCACCATGCCGCTGACCGGTAGATAAAACGCCCACACCCCTTTGACACCTCCTAGTCGCATAAGCAGCTCCCGCAGGGGAAGGACCAAAAGAAAGCCATAGCTAAAATGCACGATGCGGTCAAAGGGGTTGCGAACAAGATCGAATGTCTTTTGCAGCCAGAATCCAACGGGGACTTCGGCATAGGTATAGTGGGCGCCGATAGCATGAAGCGTTAAAAATGCCGTGATGAGCACATACGAGGAGGTCGAGAATTGAAACCTCCGGTAGGTCAGCAAGAGCCCGGTCACCGCTGTGAGCGCTAGGAGGTTTTCCAGGAGCCAGTCCTGGCGATCGTAGGGATCGATCGCCAACAATCCCCATAATCCCACATACCAGACGATCAACGCTCGCAACGCGAGCGCCCGATCCTTGTTAATAGCTTCGAGTGTGCTCAAGTGAGCTCATCGGCGAGAGGTTCCACCTCACAGGATCGAGATCCCCTCAGTCGCCAGACGAGGAGGATCGTCACGCAAAGCAACGAACCATACAGGGCGGCCGTCATGTCTTTCTGCGCATCCCAGACATCTCCTTGAGAACCTAAATAGGTGATACCCAACTCTGAATGGACGATTTGCGCCACCCACGATTCGATGATTTCCCATAGACCGCTGAGCCCGAGAATGGTCATCACGGGTAGATAATAGACGAGCCATCCGCGAAGAGTGCCGGTGAGGCGAAACAGCTCCTCAAGTGGATAGGTGAGTAAAAATCCGAAACTGAAATGCACAACCCGGTCATAGTGATTCCGCCCCATGTGAAGCGCACGATTCACCCAATCCCCCATGGGCATCTCTGCGTAGGTGTAATGCACACCGATCGTATGGAGGGTCAGAAACGCTGTAATTAGCGCATACGAAGCCGGCGATAACGGCAGGTACCGGCATGTGCCTACCAACAGCAAGACAAACAAGCCGGGAAGGAGGCTGGACAGCAACCAGAATTGCCGATCGGTTGGCTCATACGCCGCCCAACACGACAGGAATACATACCAGATCACTAGACCTAACGGGAGAAGTCTGCGGCGCTGTATCATACGGCCTCTTCAGCAGGAAAAACTCTGCTGTACAGGGATGAGTCGAAGTACGAGCGATGAATTACTGTACAGCCTGCTTTGAGCGGTTGCAATGTTCAGGAATTCGATCTCGCGTACAGACCTGGGGTAATATCTCTCTCGCGGTCAAACGGTTGACTTTTCATTTAGTGGCCGATTTGGTGGGCGTCTGACTCAGAATCTTAGGATATATAGAGGAACGAGGTCTCGATTGAGAACATTCATGTATGACCCAGGCGGAAAGCTGGAAGAGGGTGTCTTTGTGCGTAGGCAGGTGAAACGAAAACCTAAAATCCTGCCGTCATGAGCGCGAGCACTATCACTGCTATCATCACCAGTCCAATCGCAACGAGGACAATAAGGAGATCGTCATCAAACATCCCCGGCGTTTCATATTTCTCCCTCTGAGAACCCAAATGCTTTCATTAGGCCATCAGAATCGCATCCGGAGCATGAGGGAATATCCTCCGGGCGCTCCTGGAAATTCGCGGTTTCTCTCCTGCCTTTAACCGCACTCCATCAGCGCTTGCTGCTTGGATTTCCACCTTCATAACCGGGGGCCTGACCCGGGGGCAGCGGATTCGTTCCACTCGGCCCCCCACCTCCGACCGACGACTCACCCATCGGACCTGTACCCGATGGAGCGCTAGCATCCCCACCTTTCTGGCCACTCTTAGGCTTCGGTTGACTACGGAGGACGTTAATCTCATCCATGTACTCAGAAATTTCAGGAGAGAGATCTTTTGAATAAGTTGAGCCTGCGATAGGATAAAGATCCTTTCGTGATGCGTTTAACGTGAGCTTACCCTGTTCCTGTTTGAATTGGCTCCACTGGAGCGGTAGCCGTTCTTTTGTGTCTTTCAGCTCCAGAACCGCATACTCGGTCTTTCCTGTCTTAGAATCTTTGAGTAACTTTTCAATAGTACCCAACGTTTCTCCTCTCTTATTCTTCACGACCTGGTCCAGCGCTCCGCCTTTTGCGTCCTTCAACTCCCCCCGACGCACCGGTACCACGTCATACTTGCCTCCTATATTACCCTGTCTATCGAGCATATCGGTTGCTTGACCTTCTAAGGGGTTCGACGGCTTCGACTTCGAATTACCAGATCCGTCAGGCGTCTCGGAGAAGGACCATCCAGGTACTGCCAATATCGTAACCATGATCATTGTATGACTTATATGACTAACTCGATTCATCGAATCCTCCTGCTCTAATCAAATACCGACGGTGTTATCGTTCATGTTGACGATCCTCTTCCTGGACCTATATCTGAATAATGCAAAAGACAGACCCGTTGTCATTGTTCGCGTGAAGTTGCTCATGACCTTTGGACATTATTGAAAAATCAGTCGATGAGGCCATTGGTATGATTGAGTTCATGAAATAGGCTTAAGCCTTTTGGAATAATGTTCGGTGGACAACCTGTCCGGCTCAGGACAAGTTATCTTACGAATAAATAGTACTGCTCGCTCTGTCCAAACATCAGGGAGATGATGTCGAAGTTTGCATTGAGAGAGATTAGGCTTCTTTGTGTGCCACTACGTTCAGAGATCGGTGCGATGATATAAACGATGTAGTCTAATCAGTTGTCCACGCCCGCATTGGTCTGGTACTTGCTTGTGAAATCTGATCATTGACAACCTCATATCTAAGGAGATCGAGTCATGCAATCGAACCCGCTGTCTCAACAACAAAAGAACTGCATTGATGCCTGTTTTGCTTGCGCTCAAACCTGCGAGACCTGCGCAGATGACATGATCGGCATGACCCAGCATCATAGTGACGAACTCATGGCACAATGCACGCGCCTTTGCCGCGATTGTAGCGATATATGTGTCCTCAGCGCCCGATGGATGAGCCGGAACTCTCCTCGGTTTGAGGCCCTCTGCGAGCTCTGTGCCGAGATATGCGATCAATGTGCGGAGGTCTGCGAGCGCCATGCCCCACACCATGCCCTGTGTGGTCCGTGTGCTGAAGAGTGTAGACGGTGCGCAGGGGCCTGCCGAGAAATGATAGGGAGCGGAGCTCACGCGTGATCATGATCTAGGTTTAAGAATGCATGGCGGTATGGGACATGGGTGATCATATCTTTCTGACTAACGGGTTGTTTGCTATCGCTCTGATCACAGGGGTACCGGAGATAACGACTGTTTCTCTCCATCACAAGGTACTTTTATCCGTTCCTACTACTCAATCGACTGATGCAGATCCTAAGCCGCCGGGCCCAACCCCGGCGCCGCCGTCCGACCCGAGTCCGGGACCCACGGACCCAACCCCTCAGCCTACTGAACCGATCCCTGGCCCTGAGCCGCCGGCTCCAACGCCACACCCTCCGCATCCAACGCCATCACCAAATCGTGCTGCTCCATCATCATGATGAAGTCGGAGGCTATTAATGGCACCGTCATATCGGGAATCGATCCGAATCGGGTGGACCATTCTTTGGCGCGGAGTCGGGAGCATCATCCTGTTACTCATGTTGATCAACGCGATGATTATCATGAGCTTGCCCGAGCTGGCCAGGACAAGTCCATCCTGGGGAGCAATCTTCTTCCCATTTGTACTGACAGCACTGGTCGGCGTGTTCGTCATCATGCCATGGCTTGTGAAATACGTATGCAGCACGTCCTATTCGGGGTTTCGGCTTCATCTTGTGCACGAATCCCCCAGTTCAACTCCGGAGAGCCGCTCCATGGATCATTAACCTTGCAGATGGTCACCTCTGTGGCCAGTGTCTTGGTGAGCCACATCAAGGCTGTAACGGACCAGTTGTTGGAGTGGTGCGTTCCGGTTAATGGCAAGAGGCGACGAGGGAGCGAATGAACTATCAAACAGCGTTTGGCAGGAACAGCATCATGCTATTGATGATTTTCTTAATGGTGATAGGGGGCAGCGTGCTTGGTGCGTTGAAAACCAGCCTAGCGGCTGATGTCTACCCGTCTCCTCCGGCGCATGAGAAAAACGAAGGTGTCCCTCAGGATGGATCTCCTGTTCTACCTGATCAACGGCCGACCATTGACCCGGGTATTGTCGTTACCCCTCCTGCTGAACCGCACCCTGATTCAGTGGTAGACCCACCAATCCTTGATCCTGAGATGTCGATTCATCCTCAAGATGCTCCTACAACTGAAGAACCGTCGAGTCAACCACCACGACCTTCGGAGCCTCCAGAGAAATCATCATCAAAATAGTTCTCTATGCTCAGCTCAAAGATTCCACGAATCAGCGCAATGTTTTTCGCGTAACCGTAAGACAAGCATATGATTGGCGACGCTTACCTGGCCAATCTAGCTAGGGTTGCAGCCAGGATACAATCATAACTCAACACCTTATTATGAAATTCAATAGCCAACGCCACGATGAGATTATCGAACGACTCCAGCATACTACACGAGGGCAAGCCCGGTTTTTAGATGATGACTCGCATTGCACGTGGAGGTGGAGACAGGCATATGAATGGTCATGCGATACCCAGTGAACCAATGAAAGTACCCAGCGCTCAATGCGCTGGGAAATCTAAATATGAGCAGGAATTTCCATGGTCCGCGTGGTGGGTGGTTTTATCCTTCCTCTCACTGCTGGCTCTCATGTTGACCGACCCAATCGGCAGTAGAGCTGAGCAAGGGGATGTCGTTTCCGGGGTCCTGGAATCCGTCAACTTGGAATCGAATACAATCCAGATTCGCAATTCACTCGATCAACCGATCTTCTTGAAACTCACGAAGCCACATTTGCTTGAGAATATCACACCTGGCGAACGTGTGACCGTTGTAGTCAATGAGCAGCACGAAATCATCAAGCTTATCGAGACTCCTATTCCGGAGCTGTCGCCACCAGCCGGTCACTGAATGGTGCATACCTGTGCGCTCCACGGTTCCAGCTTTGGCTGGTTAGAGCCCAGTATATGTGCATGCGTATCCCTCTGCGAATAATCTGTTGCTGACATTAGCTATTACTTGCCATCACGCCTGGTCTGATGCCACTGGCCTCGCGCACGGATGTGCCCTTGAATGGCCTTTGTCCTTTTCATCTGAAGTTGTCGTTTGGTTTTTTTTGCAAGCGACTTCAGGCCGATCGCGCCTCGACGTTGGTTCGCCTTATGAACAGCTTCCTGTTGAACTGCAGTGCCCTGCCGCCTCACGCTCGTCTCTTTTCCCTTCTTGGTTTTCCGTTGCCCTGCCGACTCGTTCTCGAGGTCCGCGAGACGTTTCTCAAAACGTCGCGACGCCTCCGTCGCAAGACGACTTTTCCGCTTCGTTCGCCGGCCGGCAATGGAACTGTTTTTCTTGTGTGGGGGCTCCTCCTTCGTCGATCGCCGGTGGTCACGAGTCAGATCGCGGTACTTGGCTGCCAGCTTCCTTGCTCGTCTGAGCTGAAGTTTTACACGACCCTTCGTAAGGGATTTCAACGGTCCCGGCCTACTTGTCCGAAGCAGTTCCCATTCCGACTTGCTGAATAGCGCACGATCCTTGTCGCCTAGAGTTGTCATCCTTAATTACCCTTTAGTCTATCCATTGTTGCCTTATGGGTCTTCTTTTCAATCCTGGTCTCGTCTGCGTCATCTCCAGCTGGAGCGGGCACATGGTAAAATTTGTACAGGGTCATGAAGTATGTAGGGTCGGCAAAGTTCGGCCACTCCTCTTTGTCGAATCTCGGCGCTTGCCTGAGAATATCTTCCTTCACGCCCACTACAAAATGCTGACGATCGTTGCTTAATGTAAGTGCTTCCCAAGGGATGGCGAAGTACTTTTCGCTCATTCTGAGGACTCCTCGAAAGGGCAACACCACGTACCGGACCTTTCCACTGATTTCATCGATGGCCAGATCGTCAATATCGCCCAACGGGGTCCCTTCTATGTTCTGGACCGACTTCCCGATCATCTTGCTCGCCTTGACAATGTCCGGCATCGCATGGTCGGCCCATGCCGGAGCCATAGTTCCCATCACAAGCACGGTCACGAACACAGTGCTCATGGATTGTCTTTTCATGTCTCGACCTTCCTTCATGCACCATCACGTACGTCAATCACGAAATCCACTGGCTCGTCGGCCAATCACCCTGCACGCCCATCGAGCCTTGCCTGAGTTACCTCCTCTCGACTGCTTCTGAAGGCGGGCTCGTCAGCTGGCGATGGAGGTGTGACGCCGTTCACCCGCACCTTGCAGCTCGAGCAATGGTGCGCGAGCGAATCCCACAAGTCCGCCACCTAGAGAAGCACCCAATGTCACGACGGCAAGTATGAATACCCACCAGGCAACCGTTTCCGCTCGATCCGCCGCGGTTTGCGCCATATCCGCAGAATTTTCCTTCAACTCGTTGACCCTTTTTTTCAACGGTGCGAGCATTCCCAGGGCACCGGTAACCACCTCTTCCGCCTGCTCTCGCGACATCCCCATCTTACCAGTCATGATATTCAGAGCCGCATGTCTGTCGAAAGCCGTCAACCGCTGCTCCAGTTCGTTCAGGGTCTCCTCTTTCACATCTTCGAAGGGTTTGCCCTCTCGAACATCCTGAGCCACCCGCTCTGCATCTTTTCGTATTTCCTTCGGTTGCAGTTCAGGCTTTCCTGTGGTTGCCAGAACCGACTCGATTTGTTGCCGAAGACGTCCCGTATCGATTTCGATACTGGCATCAGCCGCTTGGTTTGCCGCACTAGATACGACGCTCCCTACAGTTTGGCCGACTGCGCCCACTGCGGATCCGAAAGCGCTCAAGACTCCACCTACCGCAAACGACATAGCCGTGGTGGCCAACCATCCACTGATCACCCATGTCAGCGCCCACAACACGACGGCGTGCCATAGTCCTTGCGCTTTCTGGAACGATCCAGAGAGCCGAGCGGCCGTATACCCACCCGCAAAAGCGGAGAGTAACATGGCAACGGCAGTCCACACCGCTGTGCCGGTTGGAATACCAGCCACTGGATTTTGCTGGTCTACATCTACGGCTCCTGCACCAACCGCCATCCCAAGCACCATCAGCGTCATCTGTAGGGCAAAACCAATAAGAAGCCCGGCAATCACGGCTCCCCACTTGAGACGACCGACGTTCATTTGCCATTCCTCTGTGGTTCGTTCGATTTCCATTGTGTGCGCCTCCCAACGATTGAAGATGAAGATAATGGACGACATCAAACCTTGCCTGCACATTACTATCTCTGGCCCTAATTGTGAGACGCAACGTAAGGCAACTTTCCGGCGACGTTCAAAGCATTTTTAAATCCGAGCTCAGCTCTGACTTCACTTTCGCGACCATAGCAAGATTGTGCAATGAACCGACCTAGTAGATACCCTGGATTGCAGAACAAACAGGAGGAGGCACTGATTCGACAATGACAGCTCTTGTATGCCCTAGTAATACTTTTCTATTTTATCTCGGTCGGCCATCGCGAAAAGAAGATGTCCATTATCAGAGTTGTTATACCTCGGTACATGTAGAATTCTTCTCTTCGTGCGATGTACTAACAATCACCCAGTGCACATGAGGATGTCTTCCCTCCATACTGCAACAGACGTTTACCGAAATCACGCTCGCAAGGCCCCGGGCGACCGCCGGCGGGTATGGAACGCATGCTGCGGCTGCCTTGTCTGCAACAGTAGTTCAATCTGTCGGACCTGGAGGTGGAGGAGGCCCTGCACGACTCCCACACCAAGCGACGGTTTGTCGGGATTGCTCTTGACCGTGAACTGGTTCCGGATGAAACCACGATCTGTAAATTCCGACATATGCTGGAAGCCCATCGGCTTGGCGAACAACTCTTTCCCCTGGGATCGGAGCGTATCTGGCTGACCAGGGCTTGACGGGGTGCCGAGGCACCATCGTGGATGCCACCGTCATCACGCAGCGGACAACGTGATGTTTCACCACCCTGCGCCCGACGCCAAATGTTTCATCCAAGCCAAAACCCATCGCCCTCGACCTCTGAGCGAGGTGGAGCGTACCCGCAACCACACCAGGTCGAGGGTCCGCTCAAAAATCGAACATGCGTTCTTGGTGCTCAGCAAATCTTCGTGATGGGCCAAGGTGCGGCACCGCGGGCTCGCGAAGAATACCCTCAGGCTCCAGATCATCTACGCGTTAGCAAATCTGTATGTGGCACGGCGGCGCCCCTTGGCAGGGACCTAGGGGATGTGCCGCTGGGAACTCGCAGTAGACCATCAGATGGTGGGGAACCCCACGAACAGGTCCTCGGACCACTGGGTGCCCATAGAATTTGTCCGGATGACTATTCCAGCAAAAGCTTTCAGAGTGGAAACGTCACTTAATCAGTCCTTCCTTAGGTAGATTGAGCATTTGATAGTGGCAGCATGTGCCGGGTCACGCTCTCACCTCCCGACACCATCCCGACACTCTGCGTGTCCACATCGACAAATGCCTCCCTCTGTCGTTGCATTCCGGCAACTCTCGGAACAAAACTCTTTTCCCACTTCCGCGTAACATCGGCAATTGGGGTGTGCACATTTTCTGTCCATAATGAGTGCTCCTCATGGCTTTGTAGTGCCCTATTGTTGGGGGACGACCAACCAGCGGTCTTAGTCACCTACTGTCGTATAACGAACTCCTCGTGAATACTGGAAGGAACCCTTGAAAGAGTACATAAGGAAACCCGAAACTTCCCTATTTCGAAGCCCCCTCTTTTTCTCACTCAACCATAGCTCAATCATGGATCGACTCATCTTCTCTTCAATTGGGATCAACAGACCATAAAGACTCGCACCGAGCAATGATCAGAGAATCGTCCAGACCGAATATCACATCCACGGCATTAGATCAGTTTCGACAACCAGGCAGACGCGATCGCCCAGCCCTACATCACGCCTATTAAACTAGGGATTTTTCCAGTGTGCAGATTGCCGTACTAATTGCCGTACTAATGGTACAAGTCACCAAGCTTGCGGAAGGTTGTGCCAGTGCTGCTTCTCACCCGTATTATAGGAGGACACATGCCGATACCATCGAGGAACGGAAAACGAACTACACCAGTCGTCCTGACCCGAGAGTTAACCGACGCGCAGAGGGCAATCGTTGAACAATCGATTACAGCACAGGCCGATGGGAGCACAGGAGCGGAATCTGGCCTTTCTCCTGATCATGACACCATCACCAAACGCGCCTATGAACTCTATCAACAAGAGGGGTTTGTTGACGGCCGAGCACTTGATCATTGGCTCGAGGCCGAACGCCAGGTGTTATCATCCCGTTCTGACCATGACCAACTGGGGATCGATAGTCATAACCAACATACAGCATAAGCGAGAAGCGGTCGCCAAGCATTATCGTGCTCCACCTACAGATGATACGAACACGACCATGTATATCAGACCACCGTGACTAGACCTTACACCACAGTAGGTCGCTTGCTTTTTACGATCAGCTTGAGGCGACCGTAACGCAGGGGTGCCTCGGGATTTCTTGTGTACCTGGTCGGGTCATCGGTCACGGTGACATTGCGGAGTGGAATGTCGACGTTCTGATAACGATGTGGCACCCCTGGAACGCCACCCTCCAGCCTAAGCGTGACGACATGTGTCGTACAATCCAGCACCTCCGCGTTGAGATTGAAGGCATTTTCAAAATCAACCGAAATCCGTTCTTCTGGATGAATCCATGGGCGGATCGCCTCCATCTTCTTGTGATTCGGAGAGGCCTGCCCTGTCCTCGTGGCGACGTTTGACTTCTTTCGCGTTCGTGGTATGACGACTTTTCGAGACGCGTTCATATTCCCCTATCCTTTGAATCCGTAATATGCCCCCTCAAACTGGTCATGCCGCTTCAACCGTCTCTTTTTTTACCGGATTCGCCGGTTTCCTCTAGGCTCTCATCTGGAATCTGAAGGCCAGCCGCCTGAGAGAGCCGCATGATGGCATGGAGAACATGCTCTCGAGCATCATGTATCTGTCCTTTCCGTCCATGCTCGATGGCTTCTCCCAACGCATAGACCCCCACGTTCAAATATTCGTTGTGACCAGCACGCTGTGCCTCTTTGGCTTTATCCAGTGCGACTTGGGCATGGGTAATTAAACCTTTTGCGTCATCCTGCTTGCCGGCATTCGATGCTTCCCGTGCGTGTTGGATCGCTTCCCTGACCGGCGCTTTAATTAGCTCGTGTGTCGTTGCTTTCATCGTGGAGTCAGCCTCCGCTGAATCAGTCCACACCACGTGTCCAATAATCAGCATAACGAGGCCGAACATCAGCGTAAACAAAGCCATTAGCCAGGTTCTTCTTATGAATGATGTCAATGGCATAGGGTTTCTCCTATTTTTTGATCCTTCCTCCTCGTACCTAGGATTAATCAACTCGATAGCTTCTGTAGCGTGTCCACGGCGTAGGGTCGTAGGTCACACTTCCGAATGGTCCCCACCGACGCCAGCCTTTCATGACCTTCCTCTCCCACACGGTCATGTCCACCACATCCAATCTCGGATACTGATAGTCGACGCCTTGTAGCTCCTCGTGTAACTCAGGCCCGATCTTACCAATAATCGTTACCGGTGTTCCCGGTTTAATCATCGCAGGGTCCGTGATCGTGCCTTCGTTGTCGAAGGCTATAAATCGACCCTTCGATCGTGCCCGCTCTTCAGTCGGATGAAGAGCATCGGTTAACGGCAAGTGAAGGAGTTCCAGCCTTGTCCCCTTTTGAGTTCTCTCCGCTGCGAGTACTTCCCCTCCCCATGCGACGAGTTTACCTTGATGGTCGTTGGGAGCATTCTGGACCGTCTCATATGTGAGGCCGGTCGCAAGCTGAGGCTCCAAATTGTCGGGAATGACGTCGTAGGTCTTACAGCCAAGCATCCCGAGCATCGCGAGCCCAGACATGACCAGAACAAACCGCCTGATTGCCCGTGTACACGCGCAGCTAGCACGTGCATATCCAGGATGCAATTTGGATGACTCCGCTTTGATTCTCATGCCTTTCCTCTCTTTGTTGTTACTTGTCCTTCTTGGGATCGTTCTTCGTGTTTGAGTTCTTCGTCGTCGAAGACATTGGCTTCTTTTCTGACCCATCATCCGCCTCAGGAACAGGGATCTGATAGAACTCATATATCGTGGCGTAATAGACCGGATCGGCAAAGTCAGGCCAGTTGTTCTTATCGAATCCAGGCGCTTTTTCCAGCTCCTTTTCTGTGACGGCTAACGCGAAATGCTCCTTGTTGTCGCTGAGATGCAACGCCTCCCAGGGAATCGCAAAATATTTTCCTCCCACACCGAGAAGGCCGCCAAAGGAAAGAACCGCATACCGTACTCGACCATCAAGTTCGTCTATAGCCAAGTCTTCGATTTCTCCGATCTCCTTGCCAGCCATCGTCTGCACAGATTTCCCGATCATTTTGCTCCCTTTCACGATATCGGGCTTCGTATGGTCGGCCCAGCCTAAGGATAGAGCTCCAATCGTCATTATCGTTCCGGCGAGAACTGTTAGGCTCCACTTTGTTTTTGATCGCATGGTTCAACCTCCTTTATAGATCTAAACTGGACCCCGATGTCAAGACAGAATTCCCCCGAGTTTAAGCTGCGTCCATTGCTTCAATTGCAGCGGAACAGCGCTGCCCCGTGTGTGCAAGGCAAGCATCCCTCGCGTCGCCAAAACGGT
>JBFWZD010000037.1:0-28327 GCA_050185705.1 Nitrospira sp.
AATATATTGAGGTGTTCTATAACCGGCAGCGCCTCCATCAGGCGCTCGGCTATCGCAGCCCAGAAGAGTTTGAGCAGCAGGAGGCTGGTACGTAATTCACGTGTCTGTTATTCCGGGGCCACCTCAATCCGACCCCTCACCTGGATCCAGCGTGCGGGTGTTATTGGTCGATGACCATGCCATGGTGCGAGAAGGTGTTCGTGTTTCGCTTGAATCGTATTGTGACTTCACAATTATCGGGGAAGCGTCAAGCGGTATCGAAGCCATTGAGCTCGCCCGCCGGTTACAGCCTGATGCGATCGTGATGGACGTGAACATGCCGGGCATGAACGGAATTGAGGCCACACAGCGGATCATGGCGATGTCGCCGTCCATCTATATCATCGGTCTGTCTGTGAACACCGACGACGTGACCAGGAAGGCGATGCTGGCAGCGGGGGCGAGAGCGTTCCTATACAAGGATGTGGCTGCCGTGGAACTCTGTCGTCTACTTGAAGAGTTGATGAAGGATCGGGTTTCTCAATTGTGATGGACGGAGTATTCCTCTCTGGCATTCGGTCGAGAGTTGTGCCCTTGATGATGTATGCCTGCCAAAGCTGAGCGTCTGTTTTCACTGCACATCCAAACAGACGACGTGTAGAGAGGGAGAAGATAGGCTAGGGTTTAGCCCAGTAGTCTTGGGGTTGGATTCGATACAGGAGTAGTGATGTTCAGCCTGAGATGACATGGGAGAAACCGACTATGCGCCGTTCCCCTTCCATGACCTCGTTCCCGCCGATTGAGAACCATGGAATTATCGGCGATCTCCATACTGTGGCGCTCGTGGGGACGGACGGTGCGATCGACTTCATGTGCTTTCCCGCCTTCGATTCGCCGACGATCTTTGCTTCACTGCTGGATCCCGAACGAGGAGGCCATTTCCGAATAGATCCCATGCATGAGCTTGAGCGACGAACCCAGTTTTATCTTCCGGATTCCAACATTCTTCTGACGCGTTTCTATTCGGATGATGGTGTCGTCGAGTTATCTGATCTCATGCCTATTGAGGAACAGAATCATGCGCATCAATTGATCCGCCGGATCAAAATGGTGCACGGAGCGGCCAGGTTGCGTATGGTCTGCGCGCCAAAGTTTGATTATGGCCGAGCACGTCACAAAGTCGTGCGGCATGGGGAGAAAGAAATGCTGTTCGTGGTGGAAGGTGAGCGAAGGATGACGCTGCGGCTAAGAAGCTCGATCCCAATACAGACGAGAAACGGAAGCGTGACAGCGGAGTTTCAACTTGCGACGGACCAACATGCGTCCTTTATTCTTGAGGACGCCGAGCTGGATACTCCGGCAGGCCAGGTCGATGATCATGAAGTGTCCGAGGCCTTCAAGCACACTCTGAATTTCTGGCGCGAGTGGGTAGGACGTTCAACCTATCGTGGGCGTTGGCGCGAGATGGTGACTCGGTCTGCGCTCACCCTCAAATTGCTGACATACCGGCCCAGCGGAGCGCTTGTCGCCGCTCCGACATTCGGTCTTCCAGAGGAAATCGGGGGAACTCGAAATTGGGATTATCGGCATACATGGATCCGCGATGCGACCTTTACGATCTATGCCTTTCTCCGGCTCGGGTATACGGATGAGGCGGCCGCGTTCATGCGTTGGATCGAGGAACGATGCGCCGCACAAGAGTGGGATGGATCACTTCAGGTCGTCTATGGGATCAGGGGTCATAAAGAACTCCAAGAAGCCGAGATGGAGCATTGGCAGGGGTACCGAGGATCGTCGCCTGTCCGGATCGGCAACGATGCCTATCTCCAGCTCCAACTTGACCTCTACGGTGCACTTATGGATGCCGTGTATCTCTATAACAAATACGGGACGCCGATCTCATACGATCTGTGGCATCACTTGACCCGGCTTCTGGACTGGGTCTGTGCGAATTGGCGACAGACGGGACAAGGTATTTGGGAAGTCCGGGGACAGACACAGGAATGGCTCAGCTCACGGCTCATGTGCTGGGTGGCTCTCGATCGAGGTATCCGTTTGGCACAGAAGCGATCGTTTCCTGCGCCCACGGACCGTTGGGTGCACGAGCGCGATGCTATATTTTCTGAAATCATGACGGAATTCTGGGACACGGAACGCGCGACATTCACTCAATATAAAGGGAGCCAGTCCCTGGACGCCTCATGCCTCCTCATGCCACTCGTCAAATTTATCGGGCCGACCGATCCCCGCTGGCTCTCGACCATGAAGGCCGTGGAGCAGCATCTCGTCGAAGACTCTCTTGTCTATCGCTATGACGGGCTCGCTCGGAGGACCGATGGAATGGGAGGGGGAGAGGGGACCTTCTCCTTGTGCTCCTTCTGGTATGTGGAGTGTTTGTCTCGTGCCGGGGATCTCCATAAAGCGAGACTCATCTTCGAGAAAATGCTGGGATATGCCAACCATCTCGGGCTGTATGCCGAAGAGTTAGGTCGAAGCAACAATCATTTGGGGAATTTCCCTCAAGCCTTTACTCATCTGGCGTTGATCAGCGCGGCCTATGATTTGAATCGACGACTCGAAGGAAGCAACCAATGAATGCCTGATGGGGAGTTCATGATGGCTACACATGAGCAGGCGAGGAGAATACGAATGAGTAAGGATGATCATGTCTATAAGACTGTCGAATTAACAGGCACGTCCCTCTCGACATTTGAAGCGGCTGTGGAGAATGCGATCCGAACTGCTTCCAGAACGCTTCGGTCTCTGAGATGGTTCGAAGTCGTTGACGTGCGGGGAGAGATCAAAAACGGATCCGAGATTCGTTGGCAGGTCACGCTCAAGGTTGGCTTCACCGTCGAATTATCTTCTGAAGACCAAACGGATGGTCGAACTCTGCAGAGATTGAGTAAAGGACGTATCCTATTGCCGGGCAAGCCGTCCAAAACTAGGCAAAGACGAATATGAACTCTTCACCGAGATAGCTCAACAGAGAGGAAAATGTGAAAAGGTCACGCACAATGCCGGCTTGGACATTCGATTCCAAGCGTCGCACGCTGGTTCTTGATCAATCAATCTCAGGCAAGCCGTTTATAGTTCGGCTTGACCGGTGCCAAACGTCTGCCGGAGCGCTACGATGGATCATGGAGGTCGCAGAACAGGACTGGGCGACCGACCGCGTGATTGCCTCGCTGATCCGAGAATTCGACCGATTACTCTATCCTCTTGCGAATCTATGCCCATCCGGAAAGGAGGACGGACCCATCAACGTCAAGAAAGTCATCCGGGAGCAACTGGATCTAGTCAAATAAGCCGTCGGCCAATGATCGGACTCACCACCGGCGGTCATACTGTCACGATCCATCGCTACTGTCCGTGGCCGATGGGAGCCTCCTCTGATTGGCGTATCTCGTTCGCACGATTGGGGCGGAGAATCCGCACCCGTGCATCCATGCTCATCGGTCCCGCGCCATACGACAGGACATACAAAAGCCCTCCGCTCATCGATACATTTTTGAGGAAGTGAATCATCTGATTCTGATCGGAGAAATTTGTATGAAAGAGCAACGTCGTCGGGATCATGAAAAACAGCAGGAGTGAGGCGGCTGGCCTGGTCTGATAGCCGATCAGCAGACAGGCGCCCGTTCCAACCTCTACCAGGATAGCCGCGATATAGAGCACCGTCGTGAGCGTACCTAATCCATGCGATGCCATATACTGCTGTGTTGCATCGGGTGTGAGTATCTTATTGACACCAGACATGACAAAAATGATTGCGATCAGGATACGACCGATGAGGGTGAGATAGGTTTCTGAGAGTTGCATTGAATACCTCGTTACCTGGTTCGGCGATCAAGGTGGAAATAGCGGATCTCGCGCAGGACACGCGCAAGAAGTCTTATTGGCTCATGTGCTGCACCATGGAGGCGTCCATTTCCTCCTGATGTTTTTCGAAATCTGCGTCTGCCAGTAAACTATACAACGTGTCCAATGGAAGTTGCCGTATGAGGGAGCCGTTCAGGTCAGGAATTTTACCACGACGAATTTCAGCCCAGTCATTCTGCCGTGGACTGTAAAACAGATCGCCGAATCCTGCCTCCTCAAAGCGCTTGAACAGGGCTTCTGCATCGTTCAGCTCGTGCCATTCTCGCGTTTCACGGAATGTCATCAAAAAATCGACGAAGGAAGGCTCAACATTATAGAGCTTTGCGATCCGTTCGGATCCGAGTTCTGAGAGGACCTGAGCAGATATGCCGAGACGATCGCTGTACGATTGGTCGAGTCGAGACACCAGCTGTTCTTGATCGATCCGGTCTCGCGTCATCCACTCGCGGAGCACCTTCACCGGTGCCGTATAGACGTCGCAGCCGGCTGTGTGAAGAAAAGTTTCCCAGTTCCGTAGACTGGCCACGATCAGCTGCGTATGCACGCCGGCGACTTGCCGGAGACGCCGGAGCGCCCGTTGTGCTTCCAGGCTGACATGCGCGCCCAGCAAACAGGCTTGGAGCCCTTGGTCAAGACGGCCGAGAAAAATATTCGTCCTCGTGACGTTGCAGAGGAGGGCCGCGGCGACCGCTTGTCTTGCGGAAAAGGTCGAGGTGAAGTTTACCGGTATACCCTCCCGCTCGAGATCACGGGCTACGAAGAAGCATTCTGGTGCATAGGGAGCAAAGGGAACTTTGATGATTGCCGACGGGGTCATCTGCCGAATCGACCGGGCAATGGCTTTGGCCAGGTTTGGAGATCTTGTCAGACCCATGTGGAGTTGAAGGCTGACCTCCCACGACTTACCACCGGCAAACCCATGGTCGAAAGCATTTCCGATCTTCGCACAAATCACGGCATAACAAAGCGCGGACTGTTCGAGTCTCAGCCGGCGCTCACGAGAGAACACGAATTGTTCGACGAAGGCTCGTGGGTCGAATTGTGAGAGATAATTCTGGATCACTTTATGGACGAGGGGCTGATTGGCGGTATTGCCGTCCACGCCGGCATAGATCGATCGCTCGTCGATCGCGACCAGTGCGTTCAACTCTTCGACGTCGGCCGTGTCGGCGTAGATCTTCGTCGTGCCAAGACGACGCAAGGCATCGAGACGCGGATGAGGAACGAGGTTCGCTTTTCGACGCGGTTGCGTCGGCCGCGCCAACACCTTCATTGCCTCGGTCGCGATGCCGGTTATGGTTCCGGTGGTAGAAGATTGACTGTCCATGTCGTGGCTCCCATGAAGTGTAGGATGACTGAATCCACCATAATGCACAGTGCTCATGGGACACCACTGGTCAGGTCCCTAGTCTGTTCCAATGGGCAAGACCGCCGCTGTTTGCTCGATGACATCGATGAATGGAATCGGATAGACGCCCAACCCGATGATGGCGAGGATGAGTGATGCCAACACGAACCCGTCAGACCAGCTCCATCGTGGAACCATGGGGTGTCTCTGGCGATTCGGCGATTCGGAGTCTTTCGCCAAGACGACGCGGATCAGTTTGAGGTAATAGACGAGCCCGATCACGCTGTTGACGACGAAGAACAGAACCAGCAACCATTTGTCGCTCGATAGGCCTGCCACGACCACATAGAACTTGATAACAAATCCAGCCGTCAACGGCACACCGGCAAGGGACAGGACGGCGATAACCCAGATCGTGCCGGCGAGAGGATCCCGCCACAACAATCCCGTGAGGTCCTCTACTTGTTCCGCCTCGATGGAGGGCCTGGACAAGAGCATCAGAACGCCGAATATCCCCAGCATGGTGACCATGTAGGCGGCGACGTAAAATCCGACCGCCTCTGCTCCCAGTGCGCCACCTGCGACGACGGCCACGAGCAGGTATCCCAGGTGCGCGATGGAGGAATAGGCCAACAAGCGTTTCACGTTCTCTTGGATCAGCGCCAGCAAGTTTCCGAGGAACATGGACGCGACCGCTAAGATCCCGAGAACACCGGTCACCGCCTCGTCGGTGTTTCCACCCGTGTGGACCAAGGCTCTGAGGAGCAGTCCGACGACGGCGATCTTAGAGATCGTCGCGACGAATGCGGTCACGGGTAGCGGTGAGCCCTGGAAGACATCGGCCGCCCACAGGTGAAAGGGTACCACCGCCAGCTTAAATCCAATACCGGTCAGAATCAGAGCAAGGCCGACCAGGAATACCGCTCGCCCTGTCCCTTCAAGCAACGGCTGCATGGCCGCGAAGACCAGTTCTCCCGTCGAAAAGTAAAGGAGAGCGAGGCCAAACAAAACGAAGGCAGACGCCGCGGCCGATAGAAGCAGATATTTGATCGCGGCTTCCAAGGCGCGCGGCTCCTCTCGCCTGTAGGCAAGCAGGACATAGAGTGAGACGCTCAGCAGTTCCAGGCCTAAGAAAAATGACGCTCCATGAACGGACATCACCAGCACCAGGCCTCCCAATGAGGCGAGCAAGATCAGCACGTAGTATTCATTGTGCCGGTCCAACTTACCGTCGAGATATCCATGTGACAGGATGGTAATCCCGATGCCTCCGATGAGAACGAGCGCGGCATAGAAGAGCGTGAATTCGTCCACCAGGAACAGCGAGGTCACCGGTCTGGGAATGACGTTCGAGGCGAGCGGGACACTGGTCAACGCCAAAGCTTGCGAGATCGCGGTCGTCCGACTCGCCATGCCGTGAGCGCAGTTCCATGCAGCCAACAGCAGGACGACGAGCGCGCCACCTGCGAGGATCAATGCAGGCAGCAGCGCAATGATGTCGTTCAGAGGCATGATTATCGATCCGGTGGCGCAGGAGCGGCGAGGTCCGATCCCTCTCCCCCGATGGCGGTAGACGGTTCCTGCGCGGCGTTCGGCGATCCCCATGTTTGAATTCGCACGACCGCCGGTTTTGAGGTCATGAGAAGCGGCTGCGGGTAGAGCCCGAGTATAAGGCTCAGGAGGACCATCGAACCCAGGGTGGCAAACTGGACTCCGCGAAGATCCGGCACCTTCCAGCCTTCTGTATTCTCACCGTGAAAAGTCCGCTGAATAAGGATTAACGAATACAAAGCGGCTCCCACCACACCGATCGTCGCCAAAACCGCTAGAGGAATATTGACGCGATAGGTTCCCAGCAAGACGAGAAACTCTCCGATAAAATTTGCCAGTCCCGGGATGCCGAGCGAGGCCATGGAGAAGACGAGCGTCATCCCGCTTAATCTTGGTACGACCGGCCATAGTCCCCCCATGCGTCGCATGTCGCGCGTATGGAGGCGTTCTTGCAGAAGGCCCGCGATCATGAACAATGCTCCCGTGCTGAGACCATGGGCGATCATCGCCATGATCGCTCCCTGCCTCGCGTGTAGGTTGCCGGCGTAGATCCCCAACAGGACAAAACCGAGGTGGGCCACACTGCTGTAGGCCACAAGCCGTTTGAAGTCGGTCTGCGCGAACGCCAACAATGCGCCGTACAAGATCCCCACCACGCCCAGCGTCATGGCCACGATCGCAAAGGTTTCAGAGGCGTTCGGGAAGAGCGGGATGGCAAACCGTAAGATCCCGTAGGCACCGGTTTTCAGCAAGATGCCGGCCAGGATGATACTGCCTCCGGTCGGGGCTTCAGTATGGGCGTCGGGCAGCCAGGGATGCAAAGGAACCGCCGGCAGCTTCACTGCAAAGGCGGCGAAAAACCCCAACATCAACCAGAGTTCCGTCTCCGGAGGCAGCGAGGTCCCCGACAGAACGGCATAATCAAACGTCGTCACCCCGGTCTGCCGAAAATGCACGATCGACAGTGCGAGAATCGAGATCAACATCAGCAAGCCGCCGGCCTGGGTAAACAGAAAGAATTTTGTCGCCGCGTATGAACGTCGTTCATGCCCCCAAATACTGATCAGGAGATACATCGGCACCAGCATCAATTCCCAGAAGACGAAAAACAAGAATAGATCCATCGCGAGGAAGACGCCCGCGATCCCGGCCAACACCCAGAGGAGATTGAAATGGAAAAATCCGATCCCGGTCGTAATTTCCGTCCAAGACGCGATGACGGCAACCATGCCGAGTGTGAGCGTCAGACCGATAAGCAATAAAGCCAGGCCGTCCATCGCGAGGTGAAGGCCGATGCCGAACCGGGGAATCCACGGAACGTTGAATTCCCGCAGCCACGGATTGGACGAGGTTGCGGCGTCACCGATGAGATGAGGGATCGTATCGAACCCGATCGCGCAAAGACCGAGCACGCTCGTTCCGAAGGTCACCCAACGGGGCCAGTTTGGTCCAATCCGCTCCGATACCCATGCCAGGAGGCCGCCGAGCATCAATAACACGATCAATAAGAGTAAGATCATACAAACACCGCCAATCCAGCCAAACAGAGGGCGCCGGCGGCCAACACTGTGGCGTACCATCGTACCTGACCGGTCTGCAGCCGGCGGGCCGTGACGGCGGCTTGTTGTACCAACCGGGTCAGCCCTCTGTAGACGCGATCCAGTACATCGTCCTGGTTGATATCGGCGACCCATTGAAAGGGACGCATGAGCAAGCGCTCATAGGCCTGATCCACGATGTCGCCCTTGGCTGAACCGGCCGCGCTGAGGAACGGCCGCACCAGCAACCGATCGTACACTCGTTCCACAACGTCATGTTTGGCTGCCCGGGCGAGAAATCTAAAGGGTTTTTGGATCGTCCACCGATAGATCCAATTGAAGGCCCATCCACGAAGGAGAAATCGCCTGATCGTTTGAACAGCTTCCGTCTCACCCGCGGCTTCGAAGCTCGCCGGTCGCTGCATGTACATCAGGTAGGCCCAACCCATTCCCAGCAACGCGGCGCTCGAAGCCAGGAGCGCGATCGTGCTGGCTTGCGCCTCTGTGACGGGCTCCGGCTGATGCACCGGCATGGCGGTGTCCATCAGCCGAATAAACCAAGAAGGCTCCTCTACCCGCGGCGACCACCCGAGCCATCCGACGCCGAGCGACAATATGGCCAATATTCCCATCGGAAGGGTCATTCTCCATCCCGGGGAACCGGTGGCCTCTTTGTGCTTGTCGCCGAAGAACGCCAAGAACACCACCCTGAAACTGTAGAGAGCGGTCAACACACTGCCGACGAGGCCGGCGGTCAGCAACCAGCGGCCTCCGTTCGGCGAAATCCACGCCTGGAGGAGTATCTGATCCTTGCTGAAAAATCCCGCCGTGATGAAGGGAAGACCCGACAGCGAGGCGGCTCCAATGACGGCCGCCCAAAAGAGCAGCGGGAGGTCTCGTCGTAACCCTCCCATGTTCATGAGGTCCTTTTCGTGATCGAGACTGAACATAAGGGCTCCGGCCACCAGAAATAGGAGCGCTTTGAAACAAGCGTGGGTAAAGAGGTGAAAGATCGCCGCTCCAGCCGCCCCGACGCCCAGGGCCATGAACATGTAACCCAACTGGCTGATGGTCGAATAGGCAAAGACGCGTTTGATATCCCGTTGAACCAGCGCACTTGACGCGGCGAACAACATCGTCGTAGTTCCGATGACGACGATGGCCGTCTGCGTGGCCGGCGCCAGGGCGAAGAGCGTGTGGGTCCTGGCGATGAGATACACGCCGGCCGTCACCATGGTGGCGGAATGAATGAGCGCGCTGACCGGCGTGGGACCGGCCATTGCGTCCGGTAGCCAGACTTGTAGCGGAACCTGTGCAGATTTGCCGACCGCGCCGCCCAACAGGAGCGCGGTAGCCGCAACCGCCATCGGATCGCCCATCACCCACTGTAAGGACGCCTTCCGGAGGATGGCTTGAATCTCCAGCGTGCCCAGCTCTGTGAACAACAAACAAAGACCGACCAGCATTGCCGCATCACCGATTCGGTTCACGATGAACGCCTTCCGGGCCGCCAGACCGTTGAGCAGATCGTGATACCAGAATCCGATCAAGAGATAACTGCACAGCCCCACGCCTTCCCAACCGAGAAAGAGCAGGAGCAGGTTGTCTGCGAGGACCAGCACCAACATGGCGCCGACGAACAGGTTCATGTACGCAAAGAACCGCTGATAATCAGGGTCGTCGGACATGTACTCCGTCGCATAGACCTGCACGAGGGCTGCGACCCCTGTAATGATCAGGACCATCGTCATCGACAGCGCGTCGATGTAGAGAGCGATCCGGACGTTGAATCCATCGAGATCCATCCAGGTCCAGAGGGTCTGACTGCGCCCGACGGGATAGAACCCTTGCTGCAGCAGCGCAACGGCACAGGAGGCTGACAGTATGGTCGCCAGGGTGGACGTCGTCAGCGTCATACCGGACACGGTCGCACGAGACAGCGATGGGCCGAGCGTCAGGACGAGAAATCCAGCCAGCGGCACAGCCGGAATGATCCAGAACCAGTCGAGCATGACTATCCCTCCATCAGTGTGACGGCATCAGCGTCCAACGTGTGGAATCGGCGATGCAGCTGCAGCACCAGCGCCAGCGCGACCGGCACTTCCGCCGCAGCCAGCGTCAGAATGAACAGAAACATGACTTGCCCATCGGCCTGGCCCCATCGCGCGCCGGCCGCGATAAACCCGAGACCTGCGGCGTTGAGCATGACTTCCACCGACATCAGCATGAACAACAGATTGCGCCGTGCGAGAAGTCCGACCAGGCCGAGGGCGAAGAGGATTCCGGCCAGCATCACGGCATGGACTACCAGCGGGCCGCTCATGGGTCCTCCCGCCGACGCCGGCCGAGATAGTAGGCGCCGAGAATTCCTGGAAGCAGCAGGATGGAGGCCAGCTCCACACCAAACAGATACGGACCGAGCAGTGTGAGACCGACCTCCTCGGGACCGACTCGACGAGGTCCGGATTCGGCCGCCATCGCCCCGGTTGCGATCAACGTCACGACTTCCGCTACCAGAAGCAAGGCCAGTCCTGCTGGGGCCCACCAGATCCGCACTCCCATCCAGCGGCGCTCCTGCTCCGCTGATTCTGGACCGACCTGGAGTATCATGATCACGAATACGAACAACACCATCACGGCGCCGGCATAGATGATGACCTCCAATGCCGCGGCGAAGGGAGCGCCCATCAGCAGGAAGATCACCGCAATCGCCAGGAAGGAGACGATCAGGTTCAGCAACGCATGGACGGCGTTAGACGCGATGACGAACAAGGCAGTGGCCAGGACCGCCACGGAAGCTGAAACGTAAAAAAAGAATCCCGTCATGGCAGCAGGCTCCGCACGTCGACCGGAGGTTGTTCACGTTCCGCCTCCCCCTTGTCCTTCCCGCTGATTGCCACCCCCGCGACCCGGTAGAAGTTGTAGTCGGGATACTTGCCGGTTCCGGAGATCAACAGGTCGTCTTTTTCATAGACAAGGCTCGTTCTTCGATATTCGCTCATCTCAAAGTCCTGGACGAGCTGGATCGCATACGTCGGACAGGCTTCTTCGCAATAACCGCAAAAAATGCACCGTGAAAAATTGATGCGAAACCATTCCGGATATCGACGACCATGCGCGTCCTCTGTCGCTTGAAGCGCGATACAGTCCACCGGGCAGGCGACGGAACAGAGATAACAGGCGACGCACCGTTCTTCCCCGTCCGGATCACGCGACAGCACGATGCGTCCGCGCCATCGAGAGGACACGGGAAGAGGCTGATCCGGATATTCGATCGTGACGGGCTGCTTGAACAACCGCGCGAATATCCGCCACAGGGATTGCAGACCGGATATCACTGGATTCATACGACCTCCTGCTCTCATAGCGCATCGTGTCTATTCGTGAGGATGACGAATGCCGTTACGAGCAAATTAAGCAGCGATGCCGGCAACAACACCGTCCACCCGAAGGTGATCAACTGGTCGAAGCGAGGCCTCGGTAAGGTCGCCCGTATCAAGAAAAACACCATGATGACCATGATCGTCTTGAGCCAAAACCAGAGCAGCGGCGGCAGCCACGGCCCTTGCCAGCCAGCAAAAAACAGGATCACGATGAGCGACGACATGAGGACGATGCCGAGGTATTCACCGAGGAAAAACATGCCGAATTTCATGCCTGAGTATTCTGTGTGATAGCCCGCGACGAGCTCCGCTTCAGCTTCCGGGATGTCGAAGGGGAGACGGTGCGTTTCCGCCAAGGCTGCGATGAAAAAGATGCCGGCGCCGAGCACTTGTGGAATGCAGAACCAGAGATCCTGTTGCGCCTCCACGATATCTCGCAACCGGAAGGAGCCGGCCAGCATCACGACACCCATAACGGACAGGCCCATGAACACTTCATAACTAAACATTTGAGCCGAACCGCGTAGTCCGCCGATCAACGCGTATTTGCTGTTCGATGCCCAGCCTGCCAAAACAACGCTGTAGGCGCTCAACGACGACAGGGCGAAGACAAACAATAATCCGATATTCAGGTCGACCACGACCAGCGAAGGCGTGAACGGTACGACCGCGAACGACAACAGGACGGTGGACACCACCACGGCCGGAGCCAGGATAAATACCGGCTTGTCGGCAAAGGGAGGAGTCCAATCTTCCTTTGCCAAGAGCTTGATGGCATCAGCCGCAGATTGGAGAATTCCTCCTGGCCCTACGCGATTCGGTCCGTAGCGCTCCTGCCAGTGCCCCAGCAGCCTTCGTTCCACCCAGATGAGGAGCGCGCTGATCGTAAACAGCGACCCCAAGAGCAAGACGATGAGCACCAGTTCGATCATGGCGATGGTGCTCCTCTTAGCGTCGCCCAGGTAGGCAGTGGAACATAGGCTCCATCAGGTGTGAGGCGCAGCCCAGCAAGGCCTCCGGCCATGGTCTCGTCCGTCTCGAACGGCAAGCGTTGTGCAAGACCCGGCGCGGTGATGTCGACGGCTTGTCCCTTCCGCAAGTCGAGTCGATCCGCTTCTCGAGGATGGAGCACGACGGCGGCCTTCGGAATCTGCTCTTGGATCGCCGAAGCTCGTGCGCTGAGTTCTTCTGAACCGAACAACCGTGGAAGCGGCACAAGGAGTAGTTGATTGTTTCGGCGTTCATAGCGAGGGGGGGGATTCTCGAAGAACTGGATTCTCGCAGTAGGCTGAGGTTCGAGCAATCGAACGCCGGGCATTTCATGTGTGAGCGGTCCGCCTAGTTCATCCTGAAATTTATTGATGGCTTCATTGGAGTTCCAGCCGGATGACCAAAAAAACGGAACGACGGGCGAAGATGGGAGACATGGCGTCCCTTCCATCGAAAAAGCCAGAGGGCTTTCTAGATCCTGGGGCGGCTGAGGTTCATGAATCGTCTCAAGCATGGGAAGTGCGGTGCGTCCGCTGAACCGATGAGGAGCACGCGGAATTTTCTGGCCCGCCATCCTGAACCGCGCCGGCGGGGCCGTTTCACCGATCCGACGTAAGACCGGGAAGTCCTCCGCAATCGCGGTGTGCATCTGCTCGAGGGTGGTCCACTCTGCCATTGCACGAAAGGACTCCAGGGATGAGAGACGACCGATGTCCTGAATCCACTTCCAACTCTCTCGGACATCCGGCTCGTTCGTCATGGCCGAGAAAAACCGCTGGACGCGGCCTTCATGATTCACGAGCGATCCGTCGCTGCACGCGATGGGGGAGGCGGGAAAAACGAACTCGGCTTGATCAAGGATGGCGTTATCGACATGATCAATCACGACGACCGGGTCGAACCGCTCCAGCCAGCGATTCAAGGTTGCCGTCTCCAGCCGTCGATGCAGATCATTCTCAAGGATGAGCAAGGCAGCTCGATCCCGATCGCCTTCGGTCGCCATCGCTTGTTCGAAACTGTGTCCGCCAAGCAGGCAAAGGCCCAGCGTATTACATTCCTGAGGCGTAAAGGCGAGACCGGCAGTAACGCCACGGCGGTGCAACGCCCACGCCACGTTTGCCGCGGCTTTGATGATCCAGGCTTCCCCTGTTCCAGCACCTGCCACCACGACCGGACGTTTGGCCGAGGTCAGAGCCCTGGCGATCTCACGAATCAACGCGGATTCTTCGGAGGTCAACTCGGAGGACTTGGGGGAATGATGGCAGATCTCATGTGCCACGGCACATCCCAGTCGGGCGAGATCGCAGGGGGATGCACGAAATGTTCTAGTAGCGACGTCATCGAGAGAGGAGCCGGCAATCGAGCCGATGTATAGGGGCCCTCTCTGACCTTGCAACGCCGTGCGCGCGGCGGCATCTTGCCAAGGATGGATGTGCAACCTCTCGAGCTGTTCCATCGGCTGTTGACGAACCGACTGGCGCAGCGCCAAGGCCAATCGAGGTGCCGTGTGCACTGGGTCTTCACCCAAGATGAGCGCCGCGTCCGCCTGCTCAACTTGCTGAATTGACCAGCTCGGCGTGGGCCCGTCCGTGAGGATTTGTAGGATCAACGACGCGTCGCGGTGTTCGGTCTTGGACATCCCACTGAAGAAATGCTCACGGCCGACCAGCGTCCTCAGCGCATAGTTTGATTCGAGCGACGCCCTGGGCGAACCGACGCCGACGATTCGCTTTCGTCCAGACAGGCGAGAACGGAGCCTCGTAAGCGCTTCGGCGGGTGAGAGCGAGACCAAGGCGGTGGAGTTCTCGCGAGAAGGACGAACGGCCGGGCGACGAAGGCGCCGCGGGTGATTGACGTATTCATACCCGAACCGGCCGCGGTCGCATAAGAAATACCCGTTGATGAGGCTGTGATAGCGATTGGTGACCCTCCGCATGATGCTGGCTCGCTCGGCGAGATGTACGTTGCATCCGACGCTACAGTGACTGCATATCGAGGGGGTGCTCTGCATATCCCATTTTCGTGAGTAATGGTGCGACAGCGTCTTGTCCGTAAAGACGCCGGTGGGACAGACTTCCACCAGATTCCCGCTGAATTCATTCTCGAGTGTTCCGTCTTGCATCCGGCCGAAATACAGCCGGTCGCGCGAACCGAACGCATTCAGGTCTTCCCCGCCGGCGATATCACGATAGAACCGCACGCAGCGGTAGCATTGTATGCACCGGTTCATCTCATGGGTCACGAACGATCCCAGGTACTGATTGCGATAGGTTCGTTTCGACTCCCGATATCGGCGAGACACGTGACCCGTCATGACCGTCATATCTTGGAGATGACATTCGCCGCCCTCATCGCAGACCGGGCAATCATGGGGATGGTTGAGCATCAGCCATTCGATCACGCTCGAACGGAATTCCCGTGCTTCAGGGTCTTCGATGGAGATCCGTGTTCCTTCAGCCGAGGGAGTCATGCAGGCCATTACGATGAGACCATTTGTGTCGGATTCGTCATTGAATTGTTTGACCGCACATTGTCGGCAGGCCCCGACGGAACCCATGGCGGGATGCCAGCAAAAGTACGGAAGGTTGAAGCCCAGCGAGAGACAATTCTCCAACAGATTGCGTTGCGCATCCGCTTGAAAGGATCGCCCATCGACATGAATCGTGACGGATTGGTTATGCTCTTTAGGCATCAGTCATCTTCCATCCGTTCCTGTATTCATCCATGGACAGCCTCGCTCGTCGATGTGCCGGTCGAAGTCCGAACGAAAATGCTCTAACGCGCTCTTCAACGGTTCCATCGCTCCTGGTGCATGTGCGCAATAGGTCCTGCCGGGACCCAGGAACGTCACATGGCGCTCGAGGATGTCCATGTCCTCTGGGCGCCCGTCTCCGCTGTCGAGGGCGGCAAGAAGTCGTTCGACCCAGGGCAGTCCGTCTCGACAAGGTGTGCACCACCCGCAGGACTCCTGGGCAAAAAAATGCTCAAGGTTCCGCACAAAGCCGATGGGACAGGTGCGGTCGTCCAGGACGATCGCCGTCCCGGTGCCGAGACGGCTTCCGACAGACGACAGCGATTCAAAGTCCATCGCTATATCAAGGTGCGCGTCAGTGAGAAATGCGGTCGATCCTCCTCCAGGCTGCATGGCACGAAACGCGTAGCCTTCCTGCATGCCTCCGGCATGATGCTCTAGAATTTCTCGCACTGTCGTCCCGATCGGCAGTTCCCAGACCCCGGGCCGGTTTACTCGTCCGCTGACGGCATAGAGCTTGGTTCCGGCGTCCTTGCCTTTTCCAAGACCTCTGTACCATTCCGCGCCGTGGGCGAGGATATGAGGAAGATTGCAGAGGGTTTCCACGTTCTGCACGATGGTCGGCTTGCCCCAGAGTCCACTAACTTGCGGATACGGTGGTTTGGCGCGAGGGATGACCGGGTGCCCTTCCAATGCGTTCAAGAGCGCCGTCTCTTCCCCGCAGATATACCGGCCGGCGCTGGTGTGGACATGGACGGTCAGGTTGAACCCTGATCCCAGTAGATCGTGACCGAGCAGTCCGCTCTCACGCGCTTCACGAATGGCTCGTTCGAGAGCGATCGCAGACCGGCGATAGGCCCAGCGAATGAAGATGTAGGCACACTCGGCTTGAATCGCATAGGCTGCGATGAGGATGCCTTCAATCAATTGATGCGGATGCCCTTCGAGAAGCAAGCGGTCTTTGAAACTTCCCGGCTCCATTTCGTCGGCATTGACCACCAGATACTTGGGGCGGGGCGCATCGTCGTTCATCGGGACAAAACTCCATTTCTTGCCAGTCGGGAAACCAGCGCCACCCCGTCCTCGTAGGTTCGAATCAGTGACTTCCCGCTGAACATCGTCAGGAGACATCTCTGCCAGCATCGTTCGGATCGCCGCATATCCACCGCGAGCTTCATATTCGGAGAAGGTCGGCGGCGGGCCGTCGCGACGAATCTGTTCTGTCAACGGTCGATGGTGGACGGTCATGGGAGAGTCTCCGAAACGGACAGGTCCAACAGCCGGTCCAATTGATCGGCTGTCAATGGCCCATGCAGTGTCTCATCGATCATCACGGCGGGGGCGCGATCACAGGCGCCTAAACAGACGTTCGGCAGAACGGTGATGCGACCATCCGCCGATGTCTCGCCGGCATCGATCCCGAAGCGGGACCGGAGTCGTTCGCGCAGCCGGTCCGCCCCCATGAGCCAACAGGACACGCTGTTGCAGACGAGCACCAGATGTCGACCGACGGGTCGTCGAAAGATGAGGTTATAGAAGGTCGCCGAACGATCCAGCTCGGCAGGCGCCATATTCACATGGTCGGCGACCGCCGACAACAGCTCATCGGAGACCCATCCTCGCTGCCGCTGAACAATCATTAAGGCCTCCACCGCACCGGCCCGCTTGGTGGGATAGTGAGACAATTCCTCATCGATCAAGTCCTTCTCGTTCGCCGACAACATCGATTGGATATCTTTGCCCTGGCTCATCGGTGATCAGTCTCCGTAGAGATCATCGCAGGTGTTTCCCGTTCGCTCTGCTAACGGTCGACATCGGCCAAAACAAAATCCACGCTTCCTAGGATGGCCAAAAGATCCGATAACAAATGCCCCTTGGATATCGACGGGACCATTTGAATATGCGGAAACGACGGAGTGCGAATGCGGACGCGATATGGCCACGGCGCTCCATCGCTGATTAAGTAGTACGCATTGCATCCCTTCGTGGCTTCGACCTTCGCCATGACCTCCCCTGCAGGCATTCTCGGCCCCCAACTAACGGCGAGAAAGTGTTGAATGAGGGTTTCGATATCATGGAGCGTTCGAGCCTTCTCCGGTGGAGTCGCGAGGGGATGGTCGGCTTTCGTCGGGCCTTCCGGCATCTGATTCAGACATTGTTCGATGATGCGGAGGCTTTGACGTATTTCTTCGACTCGGACGAGGCCACGGTCGTAGCAGTCCCCGTTAACCGCCGTGGGCACTTCAAAGTCGAACTGCTCATATCCGGAATAGGGCTGGGTCTTTCGAAAATCCCAGCTGAATCCCGTCGCGCGCAGACCTGGGCCGGTCACGCCCCAATCCATGGCTTCTTGCGTGGTATAGCGGCCCACGCCCTTCGTTCTGGCTTGAAAAATCCGGTTACCGAGGACCAGGTCGTCATATTCGTTCAATCGGGGCGGCAGATATTCCAGGAATTCTCGGACGAGATGGTCCCATCCCTGCGGGAGATCGTGGGCTACGCCTCCGATACGGAACCATCCAGGGTGCATGCGTCCGCCGGTGATCGCCTCGATGATGTGAAAGACCCGCTCACGATCCGTGAACATGTAAAAGACCGGGGACAGTTGCCCGACGTCCTGCGAGAATGTGCCGTACCAGACTAAGTGGCTGGCGATCCGAAAGAGTTCCGCCAGCATGATCCGGATCACCTGGGCCCGAGCCGGCACCCGCATGTCTGCGAGCCGTTCAACGGCAAGCAGGTACGGAAGCTCGTTCATGACACCCCCGAGATAGTCGATCCGGTCGGTGTAGGGGATATAGGTGTGCCATGTTTGGCGTTCGCCCATTTTTTCCGCCGCACGATGGTGAAATCCGATGTCCGGTACGATATCGACGATCTGCTCCCCGGAAAGCTGCACCACGAGACGGAGAATGCCGTGGGTGCCGGTATGGGCGGGTCCCAGATTGAGGAACATGTAGTCGGCGTGGTCATGCCTTCGCTGCATGCCCCATTCTTCGGGGTTGAATTTGAGCAGGTCCTGCTCCGTTTGTTCATCCTCCTCGTCAAGCTCGTACGGCTCCATCTCCGTCGCTCGCGCGGGATGATCCTTTCGGAGGGGATGCCCGTTCCAGGATTTCGGCATCAAGAGCCGACGAAGGTACGGATGTCCGTTGAACCGGATTCCAAACATGTCCCACATCTCACGTTCGTACCAGTTTGCCGACGGCCAGATCGACGTGATGGATGGGAGGGCGAGATCGTCGGACGCGAGCGGAACTTTGACTCGCAGATCCTGGTTTCGGTCAAACGAGAACAGCTGGTAGACCGCCGTGAATTCGTGCGAGGCATCTATCGGGCGAGTTGTTCGGTTTCGTTCATCGATCGCGGTCATATCGAATAACATCCGGTAGGGCTGTTCGGTATCCTCCTTGAGAAAGCGAAAAAGAGGAAGGATGGAGGATTTGTTCGTTGAGATCGTCGGCACCCCGTCGCGCGTGTCCTCGACCTCAGCGGCGTCCGTTCCGAACCTCACGCGCAGTTCGTCAAGTATCGGAAGATTCTGTCTCATCGAGGCTCATGATCCTTGCTCGAATACCACGCCACCCTCTCCATGCCAGGAAACGTTGTGGCCCGTTGCCGGGATTCTCTGGCAAGATCTCGACGGGCCGGCAAGGTCGGACGCACGATTTGCTCGGGACCGAGCACCCAACTGAGGGGACGTCGTTCGCTGCCGACGGCTTCTTGCAGCAGCAACAGACCCTCCATCAACGTGTGGGGAGCCGGGGGACAACCTGGGACATACACATCGACCGGGAGGAATTTATCCACGCCTTGAACGACGGAATACACGTCATACATTCCGCCGGAGTTTGCACAAGATCCCATCGAAATGACCCAGCGCGGCTCCATCATCTGCTCGTACAGCCGTTTGATGATGGGGGCCATTTTCCGGAATACCGTGCCCGCGATGACGATGACGTCGGCTTCTCTGGGGCTTCCCCTGACGACCTCTGAGCCGAAGCGCGCGATGTCGTAACGGCTGGTCAGGCTCGTTGCCATCTCGATGTAACAGCAGGACAAGCCGAAGTTGAACGGCCACAGTGAGTTTTTCCGCCCCCACGCGAGGAGGTCCTGCAATCGTGCCATCAGGATCGAGCGGCGCACGGCCTCCTGATACCCGTCTGCCTCCAAGAGCCGCAGGCGGCTTCGGTCGGGGCTTTCATCGGCCTGATCCGTTCCGTCTGGTTCCTGGTTATTCGGAGAGACGCGATGACGGTGCATTCTTCCTCCAATCCAAGGCTCCGACCCTCCACACATAGATGAGGGCGATCAGTAGGACGCCGATGAAAATCGTCATTTCCCAGAAGGCCGGCCATCCCGCTTCCCGGACGACCAGGGCCCAGGCAAACACATAGACCGCCTCCAGGTCGAAAATGACAAAGAGCATCGCGACCAGATAAAATTGAATCGGCACGCGAAGTCTGCTCGACCCTGTCGGAACGATGCCCGACTCGTACGGGTCGGATCTCGCCGGGCTGTGATGCCGTTCCCCGATGAGATAGGACAGGCCCAACGTCGCTCCGACGACGGAGAACACGGCAGAGGCATACCAGAGTAGAGATTCAGGCATATCGCAGTCTGCTGCAGTTCAACGGGTTTCCTCACGTCGATATACTCGCTCCGCGGCCCTTTATACTTTCAGGTTTTCACGGACCGCCGTGACGATTGCGCCGGCGCTGATCCCATACCGGTCCAGCAGTGCATCGGGCTTGCCGCTGTGCGGGATCTCGCGAACAGCCAGTTTATGGACACGCACGCGCTCTGTGCTCAAACTTGCGAGCACGATGTCTCCGAGACCGCCATGTTCATAATGATCTTCGACCGTGAACAGGCGGCCATGCGTCGCCCGCGCGCAATCGACCAGCGTCGGGCGGTCCACGGGCTTAAGGCAATACAGGTCCACAACCCTGGCGGAGATACCGTGTTTTTTCAGTTCGTCATAGGCTTTCAGCGCTTCGTTGACCGTGATGCCCGCCGCCACGAGCGTGAGTTGATCGTACTCGCTTGAACGCAGAATCTTGCTGCCTCCGATCATGAACTTGTCTTCCTCTGAGTAGAGAGCGGGTGTCTCGCCCCTGGTCGTTCTGATGTAGACGAGCCCTCGGTGATTGGCGGCCTGCTGGACCAACCGATGAGTGGCCGTGGCGTCCGCCGGATAGAGGACGACGATGTTCGGCTGTGTCGCCATCATGGCGATGTCCTCGAGCCCCATTTGAGAGGGTCCGTCCTGGCCGATGCTGACTCCGGCATGGGATCCCACCAGTTTGATGTTGGCATTACTGATCGCCGCCATACGGATGACATCATGGGCCCTCGTGAGAAAACAGGCGAAGGTTGCGGCAAACGGAATCTTGCCGCAGGCGGACAGCCCCGCCGCCACACCGATCATGTTCTGCTCCGCGATAAAACACTCGACGAATCGGTCAGGAAAGGCCTCGGCGAACTTCTGCATCCTGGTGGAATCTTGTACGTCGCCGTCCAGGCCGACGACACGTTCATCGACCTGCCCCACGGCGACCATCGCGTCACCGAAGGCGGTTCGCGTGGCTATCTGTCTCTCTTGTCCAGAAGATGGGATCGTATCGCGCTGTGCTGACGACTTCGGAATCATCACCGAGGCTTCATCGGATAGTGGTTTTGGAATGAACGGTTGCGATGCATGGTCAAGAAATGTCTCCTGCAACGCCTGGATCGCCTGGACCGCTTCATCTTCAGGAAGCGGCTTTCCGTGTTTACCCTCATGGTTTTCGACCGAGGCGATGCCCTTCCCTTTCAGAGTTCGAGCCAGGATGACAGTGGGTTTATCGGAAATCGATCCGGCCTCATCAAAGGCCTCGAGGAGTTCCCCCAGATCATGTCCGTCGACCACCAGCACATGCCACCCGACTGCTTCCCATCGGACACGATACGCACCCATCTGATGTTGAAATCTGGTCGGGCCGGATTGCCCCAATCGGTTCACGTCGATGACGGCGCAGAGGTTATTCAGTGAATGGTCTCGCGCGAATTCTGCGGCTTCCCATACCGCTCCCTCGGCCGTTTCTCCGTCGCCGAGCAACGCATAGGCACGGACTCCGTTTCCATTCCACCGCTTCGCGTTCAGGGCGATGCCGGCGGCCACCGAAAGACCTTGGCCCAGGGAGCCTGTGGCGAAATCGACGAAGGGAAGGCGTGGAGTCGGATGACCTTCCAGGTCGGAATCCAGACGTCGGAGCTCCGACAACTCATCGTACCGAATGATCCCAGCCTCGGCCCATGCGGCGTACAAGAGGGGAGCGGCATGTCCCTTTGAGAGGATGAAGCGATCGTTTCCGGGGTGGTCCGGACGCTGAGGGTCGTAATGCATGACGGCGAAGAACAATACCGACACGATGTCGGCGGCTGAACAGCAACTGGTGACGTGACCGCTCCCCGCTTTAGTGGTGGCTTGAATACAAGCAATCCGCAATCGCGTTGCGATGTTGTGCAATCCGGGACGAAGAGTCTGATGAAAACTCGCTCGATCGGTATGTGTGGTGAGAGTCACGATCTCCTCCTGCATAGAATAGTCGCTGCCGAGAGTCGGTGGCTGCGGACCAGGGATGCCGACCGGTGCGCCGTCAGCGGGATTCTACGTTTCGACTCGTTGGCCTGAGAGTGAGTAATCGGCTTATGGCCACGTTCAACTCGATCTATGGTCGCAGCGTAGAATGATCTCTTAAATCAAGCGACTGGTCGAAACCCTTGCCGGGTGAGAATCTTCTTATTCATCTCTCCCGCATGATCCGACTCGTGTTACGAAGCAATCGGTAGTCAGGTGAAATGTCGAAATACCTGCCATTTATTGTTCGTTTGCAATGCCGACCTAGTAATAGTTCTAGGTGTGTCGGGCCTGATGATGGGGTAGAGGAAATGGGTCCTGTTCGCATCTCAGAAACGATGAAGGTCGACGATCTATGATTGGCTCTACAACGCGGTAAACACAAAGATGAAATATTTGGATGACCTGAAGTCGGGCATTATCGTTTTTATTGTGGCGGTTCCCTTGTGCCTCGGGATTGCGCTTGCGTCCGACGCCCCGTTGCTATCGGGATTGTTAGCGGGGATTGTCGGCGGCATGCTGGTCGGTGTCATCAGCGGGTCGCCCATCAGTGTCAGTGGTCCGGGCGCTTCCTTGACAATGGTGGTGGCGGCTGAGATTCATACGCTTGGATCGTTCTCGGCTTTCTTGTTGGCCGTCCTTCTTGCCGGGGTGATCCAAATCGGCTTGGGCGTGGCCCAGGCCGGATCAGTCGCGGCTTTCTTTCCGGTCAGCCTGATTAAGGGGTTGATGGCTGCGATCGGGTTGATCCTGATTCTGAAGCAAATCCCCCACCTCTTCGGGCATGATCTCAATCCCGAGGGGAATTTGGCGTTCCATCAGATCGACGATCAGAACACATTCACTGAACTATTCGGTCTCACCGGAGGCATCGAACCAGGGGCATCCGTGATCGGTCTTGTGTCTCTGGCCTTGCTCGTCGTCTGGAACAGGTGGCCGCTGCTCAAGGATTCAGGCATTCCGGCTCCCATAGTCGTGGTCTTGCTTGGCATAGGAATGCGGTTCTGGTTTGAGCACCTTGGGGAACCGTGGCTGATTGAGCCGAGCCATCTCGTTCAGGTGCCGGTGACGGAGAACATGGGTGAGTTGTTCGATCTCTTCCGGACGCCTGATTTTTCTCAATGGGCGAATCCAGCCATCTATACTGCCGCCGTGACGATTGCGATGGTGGCATCCCTCTCATCATTAATGAATTTACAAGCCGCTGACAGAATTGACCCACAACAACGGACTTCTCCGCCGAGCCGAGAACTGGTGGCGCAAGGCGTCGGGAACGTGACTTGCGGGATGATCGGCGGGATTCCGGTCATATCAGAGATTGTTCGTAGCTCTGTAAATGCGAATTCCGGCGGGAAGACAAAACTTGCCACGATCGTTCATGGCACATTGTTGCTGGTCAGCATCCCGCTCATCCCTACCTGGCTGAACATGATCCCATTGGCCTGTCTGGCGGCCATTCTGGTGGACACCGGCGCCAAACTCGCCAGTCCTTCATTGGTCAAACAGATGTGGCTCGAAGGGTATAATCAGTTCTTTCCGTTCGCGACGACCGTCGTCGCCATCGTCTTGACCGATCCCCTGATCGGTTCCCTGATCGGTTTGACCGTGGCGATTGGCTTTATTCTCCACAGCAACCTCCGGCGCCCGATGCAGTCTTATACGGAAAAACATCCCGGCAACGACGTGGTCCATATTGAATTGCCGAACCAGGTCAGCTTCCTGAATCGCGCCGCACTCTCCACTGTGTTGACCGATATTCCCCGCAACGGGCATGTCTTGCTGGACGCGCAGAGCACGGATTACATCGATCCCGATGTGTTCGGGCTGATTCGTGAGTACAAAGAGCGAACGGGACCGGCCCGTGGGATCAAGGTGAGTCTCCTGGGATTTCAGGATAAGTACGACTTACGGGACAGGCTTCACTATGTTGATTACTCGACCCCTGAACTCCAAGCGACGCTCACCCCGCAGCAAGTTCTCAGGATTCTTCGAGACGGCCACGAGAGGTTTCGCACCGGCCGACGGCTCACCCGCGATTGGGGTCGCCAGATCCGCGCCACCGGCAAGGGACAACATCCGCTGGCTGTCGTCATCAGTTGCATCGATTCCCGAACGCCGGCCGAGTTGATCTTGGACCTTGGATTGGGAGACATCTTCAGTATCCGCGTGGCCGGAAACGTGGCGACTCCGGACGTGCTGGCGGGCGCGGAGTATGGGTGTGCGGTCGCACAGGCTAAGTTGATCCTCGTGTTAGGCCACACACGGTGCGGCGCTGTGACCACTGCTGTACAACTCAACGGCTCGCCTCGATCGGTTGCCGAAGCGACAGGCTGTGAGCATCTCGATCATATCATCCATAGTATCCAGCAATCGGCCATTCCGGAATCACACACAACGGTCGACGCACGACCCGCGTCGGAGATCGACCAGCTGGTTGACACGGTCGCCCGCCAGAACGTGTTGCAAGTGACGACGGCACTCCGGGAAAAGAGTCGTACGCTCGCCGGCCTCGTCCAGGAGGGTCGGGTAGCAGTCGTTGGCGCCATCTACAATGTCGGCACGGGGCACATCGAGTTTTTTGAAGAGGACACTTCTACCTTCGAGAATCAGCAGCCAGAGCCATAAACATCCGAAACAGTGCGCTTTCCGATACACGCAAATTCTTCACTGCTTCAGTGCGGAGTCTCTCAATGTTCGAGGGACTCCTGATGTTCGGACAACGACCTCAGCCAAACTGCGGAGAGACCTAGGGGAAGTACGAGTTACGAATTCTTGCTTGTCACAACAAACTCTAACTCGTAGGAGCCTCGTACGAGGCAAGTCATAATTATGATTGAGGAGGTTGTCTCATGAAACGGATATATGCCTGTCTATTCGGTTTATGTGGAGCCATTGTCATGTCGTTGATGGGAACGGCCTCAGCTGAGCGATTGCCTATTGGAATAGGAGTGAGTGAGCGTTACGGGGCCCAGCAAGATTGGTTTGAGAAGAATCGGCTCATCCACAAGGTCGTCGACAATAGCATGCCTCCTGACGGCTATGGCGGCAGGGGTGATGTGTATCCTCATCCTGCGATCCCAAGCCAGCGCAGGGAAGCCGAATCATCAGGAAATAATATGAATGACGACATTAACCTGCCAGATAGTGGCGTCAGCCGGTCGATGACTCCCTCTGCCGATGTGCCCAAGAGTGTTCACGGTGGTGGCCCGAACCCTCTACCGACTTTTCCTGACGCGAGACCTGGACCAGAAGGTGATCCTGCCGTGAGGGATCTTGGTAGTAGTGGCCTTTCAGCACCAAGTGCTCCTCCAGGATCCTTGGGACGGTAAAAGATATCCTGGTAGGGGTGGCGCCGGGGTTGGTTCATCGACATGAAGGGTACGGTGGAGTATTGGTTGCCTTGCTGAAAAAGAACCTTGTTATTGCAGGAGAGAAAGGAAGGTAGGTTATGAACATATTGTTGATCACGATGATGTCGATGGGGCTTCTGTTCATCAATGGGTGTAACCGAGCGGACGTGATCCCGGATCGGCTGGAGGGAAAGGTCGATCGAGACTTGCGTTATTCCGATATCAAAAATAATCCTCAAGCGAAGAAAGGAAAACTGATGTTGGCGGGAGGCAAAGTGCTGTCGGCTGAACGTATGAAAGACGGCACGAGAATCGAAGTGTTACAGATCCCGTTGTCCGAAGACCTGATGCCGACGGGCCAAGAAACTGAGTCGAAGGGGCGATTTGTGGTCATCGACCGGGGCGACAACATATCGGATCCCGCCATTTTTGCTGATGAGGACAAACGCATCACGGTTGTAGGGGAAGTGCTCGGCACGACTACCATCCAAATCGACGAGATGAACCAACAGGTTCCTCAACTCGCCCTCAAACACGTCACGGTCTGGGATTGGGATCGCGTGAAAAGCGGGTATATCCCGTATGCCGGCTATGGCTATCCCTATGGCTGGGGATATCGCGGCTACTACGGCTATCCCTATTATTGGTAGGGCGGACGTTTGTGAAGCCAAGCAAAACTATGGCCCTCGTGCTCATGCTGCTGCTCGTCGCTGGGACTGGGGAGCAATTACGGGCGCAGGATAATGAGCGATCGTACTCTTTACCGGAGGTCATCGGGTTGGCCATTGATCACAACCCGAGGCCGGCCGGTGCCATCGGCACAATCGATATACAAGAAGGATTGCTCGTCCAGGCCGGCGCATATCCGAACCCGAATATTGTGGGCCGAGGTGGTCGGGGTTCGCTTCAGGATTCCGGTGTCTTGGGGCCCGGGGCCTTCTCTGGGGCCTCTACTGATTCGCTGACCGAATATAACGCCCAAGTTTCTCAACCGTTCGAATGGCCGGCGAAACGAGAGGCACGGAGGCACGCTGCGCAAGCTGGTCTGGAAGGTGCCATTGTCGGGTATGATGAAACCCTGCTCCACCTGCGGGCCGATGTGAAATTGGAATTTTGGACCCTCCTCTCAACGCAGCAAAGCCTTCAGCTGGCCAGAGAGAACCTGGCCATCATCGAAGATATCCGTCAAACCGTCGATCGGCGAGTGCAGCTGGGAGAGGCCCCGCGATTCGAGGCGATCAAAGCGGAAGTAGAAGTTCTGAAAGCCGAACAACGGGTGACCCGAGAAGAAAATCATGTCGAAGTCAGCCGCGTCGTGCTCGATACGCTGACGGCTGGATCGCTCGGCCTCAGCTATCGGATCGATGGTGAGTTCGAGCGGTTACCCCCGGCGCTCGGACGAGATCAATTGGTTGAGGATGCGCTTCAGCAGCACCCCACGATTCGACGTTTGCGTAAAGTGATCGAAGAGTCAGGCAGGACCCTGGATTTTGAGCGTCAAGCTCGTGTGCCGAATCTGACCGTGATGGGAGGGTATTGGCGCGAACTTGGACGTGAAGCGGTGCAAGGGGGCCTGAGCCTGCCTCTCCCCATTTGGTATCAACGGCAGGGAGAGATTGCTTCCGCCCTGGGCACCATCCGGCGAGAGGAAGCCAATCTGCTCCGTGTCCGGTATGACTTCATTCGGCAAGTGAATCAACATTTCAAAGATGCCAGCACGGCGGAGCGCCTGGTCGGTGTGTTTGAAAAGGGCTTGCTGCGTAAAACGCAGATTGCCCTGGAAATGGCACAATTCAGTTTCAAACGAGGGGAAAGCAGCTTGCTTCAAGTGTTGGACGCTCAGCGGGTGCATCGCGAAATCATGCTGGATTATTGGCAAGCCCGTCATGATCTTTCCGTGGCGACGACTCAGCTGGAACGGTTCGTCGGACGAAGTCTGTATGTCCGATAGAGACAGCCTGCGGCCTGCCGCAATTCTTCGATCGGATCTGCTATGAATCGGCGACTGCGTGAGGCAAGGAGGATATTGTATCGGTTGATCGGCCTCCTCTCTCTCGTGATGGCTATCTATGGATGTGGGTCCGAATCCAAAGATAGTTCTGCCGAGACGCCAAAAAACGCCGGAAAGGGCGAAACTCTTCAGGCCATCACCCTCGATGAGAGCGCGATGGCTGAGAGCGGAATCACAGTCGAACCAGTGAGACGTCAAGTCTTTCGTACTCATCGAGATTTCCCAGGGACCATTGAATTGGATCAACGGAAAACGGCCAATGTCACGACTCTTGTCCGCGGGCGAGCCACCCATGTCGATGCGGATCTTGGACAAGAGGTGGATCGGGGGACGGTGCTTGCGACGCTGGATAGTCGGGAATTCGCAGACGCGCAATCAGCGTATCTCAAGGCGGAGGCGATCTTGTATGTGGGCACCCGTGCGTATGAGCGTGCAAAGGTCTTATTGAAAGAAGAAATTATTTCTGTCGCAGAGGGACAGAGACGCGAGGGCGAAATGGTCCGAGCGCAAGCCGAGGCTCGAGAAGCCTATCAGAGCCTCCGACTGATGGGCATGAGTGATGCGCAGATCAAACATCTTGCTCAAAGCCGAACTGTCCAGTCGCGGGTGCACATCACAGCGCCGTTCCACGGGTTCGTCATTGCGCGCAACATCGTAGTCGGGGAGGTCGTCGGAACGACCGAAACCTTGTTCGTGGTCGCCGATCTTTCACACATGTGGGTGATCGCCGATGTGCCGGAGAACGACGTCCCATTTTTGCCGGCGAAAGGGACTCCGCGCGCGGAGGTGGTCGAGTATAGTGGTCCCCGATTTTGAGACACCGGTTTAAGCTATTGTCCGAGGAGGGCGATAGCATGAGTGAAAGCAAGAAGCGCAAGGTGCATCGTGCGGAATTCAAGGCGAAGGTAGGACTGGAAGCGG
>JBFWZD010000038.1:0-24157 GCA_050185705.1 Nitrospira sp.
GTGAGGCGAACAGCTTCGGATTTGAATGCGTCGGTAAATTGACGTCGCGTTGTGATTGCCATGCTGACCTCCAATTCCATGATTCTCCCACTTATGGAGGTGTCTATGAAATCAGGGGAGGGTCAGACTGTAACGTCCCTTAGGAGCCGATACCCAAAGCCATCGGAGAGCTTGCTGCAATACTCGTGGTCTGGGAAGCGACCCAACTCGAATTCTTGAGGAGTCGGGACGGATTCAGGAATGGTGACGGTCCCTTGTACCGTGGCCCCATCCTTTACGGGTGCAGACTCATAGGCCCTGGTCTCTATTCCAGGCCAGAGGATGAGCACTGTGAGTACCCCTGTGGCCAGCTTGATGCCTGTTCGGATGTGTCGCGCCAATGGTAGTATTCCTGCCATTATCCATCGCTTCGGGTCTACTACAGGATGCCCGAAGTGTTCGCCCAGCTCAAGCATTCCGGGAGTTCAGACAAGACGCTGATTGCTGAGCGGAGATGACCTACTCCCCACGCATGTGCGTGCTTCTTCTATTTGGTAACCCTGTCAGAAGGAACCCATTTAATGGTGGTTATCCTCTAGAGAGTATGGCCAAGTCCATCTATCCTCTTCAACTGAGGAGTTTACGAGGACCATGCAAGTAACCCCATTGTCGTCTTGATCGTGTCGACAATGGGCTTGCATGATTCAACTGCTAGTTATATCGTGCTTTCACAATGGGCTGTTGACGCAGGAAGCAGGGCTTGACGCCGATATTGACGTAAGGTTTGTATCAACAGAGTGAGAGGAAGAACCCTCCCAATGAAAGTTCTGTTGCTCAGTAACGAATACCCACCCTATACCTATGGTGGAGCGGGGGTTCATGTGGAATACCTGAGTAAGGAACTGGCCAAGCTCCTTACGGTAGAGGTTCGGTGTTTTGGCGATCAGCACCTCGATCGGCATACGCTTCACGTCAGAGGGTTTAAATTCGAGAAGATTGATTATGGTTGTCCGAAATATTTGGAGTCCGTCTTTGGTGCCGTTCAGAGAGGGCTGAACTTCAACTCAGTTGGCATTGACGCTGATCTGGTCCACTGCCATACCTGGTATACCCATCTGGGTGGAATCCTAGCGAAGTTGAATTATGGTGTCCCGCTCATCATCACGACGCATTCTTTAGAACCGCTCCGTCCTTGGAAGCGGGAACAGCTCAAAGGTGGATATGATTTCTCTCTGTGGGTCGAGCGGACGGCACTGGAAATGGCCGATGCCGTGATAGCCGTCTCTCATGGAACCAAGCAAGATATTTTGCATCATTTTCGTATTGCTGAAGAGAAGATCAAAGTGATCCATAATGGTATTGATCCAACCGAATACAAGAAGCAATCGTCAACCGACGCACTTCGACGCTACGGAGTGGATCCGTCTAAGCCGTTCGTCTTGTTTGTCGGGCGAATTACCCGCCAGAAGGGGATTATCCATCTGGTGCGAGCCATCAAGCATTTCGACCCTGATTTCCAGGTAGTCCTCTGTGCCGGAGCCCCCGACACCAAAGAAATTGCGATAGAAATGGAGACTGCCGTCAAAGAAGCCTCTGCCGATCGGCCAGGCGTGATCTGGATCCCTGAAATGCTGGACAAGCAAAGCGTGATCGAACTCTACTCACAGGCGGCGGTGTTCTGTTGTCCCTCTATCTATGAACCATTTGGAATTATCAATCTTGAAGCCATGGCCTGTGAGACCGCTGTAGTCGCCTCAGCGGTTGGGGGGATTCCAGAAGTCGTCGTGGATGGAGAAACCGGCATCCTGGTCCCTGTTCAGCAAATGCCGGAATCGCCGTTTACTCCATTGAGTCCCCAAAAATTCGAGCGGGACTTAGCGGTAGCTGTGAATCGCTTGATGGCGGACAGGGGAATGCGTGAGCAATTTTCGAAGGCCGGTCGCCAACGAGCCGAACAGCTGTTTAGCTGGGCTGCCATCGCCAGGGAAACCCACGCGTTGTATCAGCAACTGGTATCGAAGCCTTAAATGGCGTGCTCGTCCGTTAGAAAAGGTAAAGAACGTGACCAGGTATTTTCCTGCCTTGACTAGGGAAACGGTTGCAGGGTGACGTACCCTTTCTTCTCTTCAGGTGAGAAGCCAAGACCGATCAGAAGTTGGCGTTAAACGACAGCTCCAGCAAAACCGTCTCATTTGCCGTGACGGTAAGCTCTTGTTCTTGGGTTCCAAGAATGGGATGCCAGGCCTTGAGGCGATAGGTACCTGGCGGGAGATCCTCGATGGAGAAGGAGCCTGTCGCATCTGTTACGGCAAAGTAGGGATTGTCGACCGCATAGCCCCAGCTTTGCATGTAGGGGTGCAGGCTGCAGTGCATCGTAAACACCTGTTGCCCTTTGCCCAGATTCACGAGCTCGGTAGTACCACTGGCCTCTAAGGACGGCCGGTAGAAGGCCATTCCGCCTCCTGTTTGATCGGACGCCAATCCTTGAATATCATGGGGGACAGGGTCACGATTAGACACAGTGACTTGCCGGGTATCATTGATCACCGTGACGAATGGCAGAAACCGACAGAGATCCGCTTCCACCTCGGCTTCGGTGAAGGGGAATGGTTTGCCATGCTCCACACCTTGCACAGCCACCACGACGTCTTGGAGGCTTCCGTCTGGTCTGAAGGTGACTTCTCTCAGGCGTCGGTATCCTCGGCCGTCGGACAGCGTACTGCAAAACTCGTGGTCTGGATAACGACGCAAGTCAAATTCTTTGGGCGCCGGTACAGTTCCGGTGACGGTCACTGATCCACGCACGGTGGCCCCATCCTTTACCGGTTTCGATTCATAAGCCCAAGCCTCCGCGCTCAACAAACTTGTCAGCACCATGAGTGCGCCTATTGCCAGTTTAAAACTCGTTCGAATGCGTCGCGTCACTGCCGTTTCTCCCGTCACCACTAGGCTCACACACTCTCTCTTGAGAGATCGCGTGATGTTTCGCTCTAGCCCACCTGCCTGCGCACCATCTTGGGGTCAAATCCAGATTGGCAGGTCGGCCACCATAGTATCGCCGAGTTCATCGCCCTCTGCAACGGTGATTTTATGTAGAAAAATTCTCAACTTAAATACCGAATGAAAAAATGGAAGGGCAGGGGGGATGGTAGGTCTGGTTCTGTCTAGCACGGCAAGATAGAATACGGGTCATCGTTCCATGACCGGATGTGGAAGTTCGAAGCTCGCATAATGACAGTACGATAGCAGAGGGCACGTCCGTGACCATTCACGTTCAACAAAGGAGAAGATCGCATGTCCGAGGTCAAAGAGCAGATGACAAAAGCAATGGAGCAGCTCAAGCAGCAGCGCGATGAGCTTCAAGTTCAGCTGCACCTGGCGAAGGCGGAGGCGAAGGACGAATGGGCTCGCCTGGAAAGTCAGTGGGAGGAAATAAGGCCTAAGCTGGAGGCGGCGCGGGAGGAAGTCGGAAAAACAGCGGAATCTGTGGGAACTGCACTAGGCATGGCGATTGACGAACTGAAGAAAGGTTACGAACGGCTACGGAGCCGACTGTAAGCCTAAAATACTTTGTCACTCACCCGACGGGTCTGTGAGCGCCTTGGTCATCTATGAGTAGTTGTAGCCATGGCGCTATGTGACGATTTTTCCGATGCGAGTGGGTGCTGGAGAAGGTTGATACGGGTTCGGCTTATGGTTCGTCCACGGGGGGCTCCTCGCTCTGCTTGAGCCAGAGTTCAAGAAGCCTGGTCTCGCGTTCAGACTGGGAAATGCGCTCCAATGCAAACGCGCCCGTCAAACGATCCTCATAAAATGCACGTTGCTTGGCGTAAGTCTTCTTAAACGCTTCGGTCTTCATGGCCTTCCAATCCGCATCAGAGATTCCAGCACGAGTACGCAGGAGGTCGAGCTCGATGGCCTGGAATGCGAACACCTTCGCTAACGCCTTAATGACGGTCGCGTTTGTCATGAACCGGGGCATCTTTTCAGCCATGATGCATCGTTTCACTTATGTCAGGGAAGTAAAACAGAACCGTACCGCCGAGATTGGATTAATCTCAAGCGGTACGGAGTCTCGCAGAAAGACTTATCAGTTCCGCACGCCGCTCCAGACTTTTGCGGGGTCGATCGGCTTGTCTGGGTTGAGTTGCTTCGCTTTTTCCAACAAGACATCCGACGCTTCCGGATACGCCGGATCGGAAATGCAACAGTCATCAACCGGGCAGACTGCCGCACATTGCGGTTCATCATAATGGCCGACACACTCCGTGCAGCGATCGTGGGCGATCACGTAAATATTATCTCCGACTCCTTGGCCGTCGCCCACATGGTTCCCCTTCGTCTCTGCGTCGCTTCGGGTTTCAAAGATCGCCTCGTTCGGGCATTCCGGCAAACACGCTCCACAGTTGATGCATTCGTCGGTAATCAACAATGCCATGATTCTGGCCTCCTTATTCTGTAAGATTTAGTTCTGTAAACTTATCTTGGCCTCGTCCAATTTTCTTCTCGTCTATGTCACCGCGTGCCCTAGTGGGCATTCGTTCTCAGCTTCCTCGGTGTTTTCACCAGAGCAATCACCGACCAATGATAGGCGCATGTTGCACTTTGATCAGTGCCCGTGTCAATGCGGTCGCGTAAATCGAGAACGTCACGGGTTAGGGATCCCAGGCAGATTCTTGATCTTAAGAGGAGATTGCCCGTATGATCCTGCGCACCAGCGTATTGGGAGAACTCTTCAGTCTCGAAGTATGAGGTGATCGATGCGACAACTTTTCCTTGCCCTGCTCTCCTTGGCCCTGGCTGGCTGTCCAACAACGACGGCGATGCTGGTCGGAGCCCCGGCACTGCTCGCCAAATCTGAGTTTGATGAGCGGCGGACTGAGACGAAACAACAGGTTGAAAAGGGACTGATCTCGAAGGAGACCGGTGAGACCAGTTGCCGTCAGATGTTGAATACGGCCGATCGAAACCATGCGGCACCACCTCCGGTCGATCCAGCTATTTGTGAATTCGGCTCGTTTGCGGACAAGCGCTATGAACTGACCAGGTCGGTTGAGAGCGGGGCACTGACGCCGGAACTCTGGGTGACCAAGTGTCAGCAACTGGCTGGGCAGGCCTCTCCGAACGATGTGTGTCGATACGATCCGTTTGCCGATCGTATGATGCAATGGAGACGGTTGGTCGATGATCAGAAGGCGTCGAAGGAAGGGGCCGAGATGGACTGCCGCAACTATGTGAAGCAGGTTCGCCAACACCCTATCCCTGGACCTGAAATCACAGAGGAGGCCTGTAAACTGTAGGGACTTGATGGGAAGATGCGCATCAATCCTGGAGATCGACGGTGTTGTGGTCGCGTCTGCGGAGGAAAAGAGTGATATTTAGACGGCCTGAACTAGAAAAAGACAATCCGATTGCTCCGGAACCGTATGTGGGACCACGCCGACGTTTGGCGATGGCTCGCGCGGCTGCGCCGGAGAAATCGACCGAAGCGGGAGACTTGAGGGAAACATTACGGACATTGGCCACCTCGGCAGCGCAGTTCCTGAGAGAGCAGCCGAACGTTCGGAAGCCAGGCAAGAGCCTTATGGCGTTGCGGGATGCGATTGCCAAGGCCGACCACGTGCTCACTCTGGAACAGTGATTAAGGACCTCGAATAGGCCGAGAGATCTGAGGAAGCGAGCCGTCTCAGATATTTAGCCTCCTTAATCAATCGACGATTTCGACCTTTTTCCCTAAAGACTTTGCTCGCTTCAGACAATCTCCATCGGATACGGAGCAGCGGAGGGTATCGAGGTCTGCTTCGTCTACAATTTCAACTTTCTTGCCCTGTGTTTTGGCCTGTTTAAGACAGCTGGTGTCGCTCGCTACACATTTGACGGAATCGGAGGCCGAAGGGGCACTGATGACGGATACCTGCTTCCCTTCTTCTTTGGCTCTCTTGAAGCACTCTTGGTCGGTCGCGACGCAGTGCATGGTTTCTTCCGTCTTGTTCAGGCCCTTATCGATGGTCTGATCGATCCGCTGGTTGATCCGATTCTGCGTCTTTCTCTCGGCACTATCGATGGCTCGATCCAGCATCTTGTCGAATAGGCCTTCTGCCTGCACCAGCGAGACTCCAAAGAACAGGCCAGTGAGCAAGCCCATAGAGCACGCCATATTTTTCATCATCCACCCCACATGTGTGTATGTCGTATTGCCGGGAAGCAATCCACGCTTGCCCCACTCTAGCACAATGGCTGAATGGGCGCATATTGATTGAATGGAATCAGGGGGCGTCCGTTTGGGTCTAAGACTGAGCCGTCGTGTTTTGGTATTTCCCTTCGGAAACAAGGTCCTTCGGGATAGGGTTGAAGGAGGTTCTGCTTCAAGGAGGGTACTAGGGGTGAGCATAGTCGTTTGGGCTGTCATCCTTGTCGCGTTCACGTGGGCCCTTGCCTCAGGAAACAGGGCCGTCCGGTATCTAGCTCGAGGTCTCGCTGTCGTCATTGCGTTGGTTGCTACCGCAGCTGCTTTTGGGCTCATGGCTATTGGTCATAAAGCACATTGGACCAGCGACGGACCGGGTATGTTGCTGATCATGATCGGCATACCCATATGCGGCGTTATAGCCTGGTTCTTTGGAATGTTGGCATGTACTGCGACATCGAGCGTAGAGGAAGGCAATCTCGAGAACCCGGCCCGCACCAGTTCCTTGGCGCAAGTCTGGGAACGCTACAAAGCACTGACCAAGAGACCTCACTAGCCGGATCCGTTCTCTATGCCCAGCCTGGTAACTCCAGTAGCGCTCTCAAGGTTTCCATTCTCTTAGCCGATAGAGCAGCGGGAAGTGTTTTATCCTAAGTCGAGGAGGGACTATGTCAAGCATTGGTGAGCAGATCGACAAGGCGGTTGGGGCACACGGGCTTTGGAAATCGAAGCTCAGACAGAGTATTGCGGGCACCCTGTCCTTGAATCCTGCCGAAGTCAGTGTCGACAATCGTTGCGATTTTGGAAAATGGCTGTACAGTTTAGCCGGAACCTCAACCGCGTCGGACCCGAATTATAAAGAGGTCCTAGAGCTGCACAAGGCCTTCCACAAGGCGGCCGCTGAGGTGGTCACGAAGGTGCAAGCAGGGGATAAGGCCGGTGCTGAAGCATCGGTCGGGCTGCAAGGCGAGTATACGGCTGCCTCCTCTCGGCTGACCGCAAAGATGGTGGAGTGGAAACGAAAGACATCCAAGGCAGCTTGACAGTGCGTTGACATGAAGGTTCCCCGGGCATTTCCGGGGAGCCTCTATGCTCGGCTTCCTTCCTAGCTCTTACTCATTGTTTGGTCGCGCTGGCGCGTGAGCGCCGTGCGTAGTTTTTCTTCCTGCTCACTGTTGAGCGAAGTCTTGAGGATCGTTCCCTCGTAACGCGAGATCCCAGCCAACAGTTTCTCTTGGTCAGCGCTGCGAATCAGGAGAAAGATGGCCGAGGTGCCTCGCACAATGGTGCTCCCCAAGGAGCGAATGAAATTGTCCGGGATTCCATAATCGCTGAGCAGGCCAAACTCGCTGGCAGCCACGGTTATGGCTCCGCCGCCTGCTCCACCCGCCAAGCTGCCAAGCAGACCGGCCAGGGGATTCATAAAGAGAAGCCCCATCAAGCCTCCCCATAACACACCCAGCGCGACTCCCTGAGTGGTGGCCCCGCCGAACACATCGACACACTGTTTCAAATGGACTTTGCCGTCCATATCGCGAACCACGATGACCGCATCTTCTAAATCCAGGACATAATCGGTTTCCATCGCGCGGAGTTCGTTCAATACCCGATCCGCTGTGCTCGAGTCTTTGAATGCGATACAGACGAGTTCACTCATAGTTGAGCTCCTTAAGAAGGCTATGGATGTCAGTGCGGTAGCCGGCACTCTCTGTCAACCAAAATTCCCTGACGGACTACCAATCACCCATGACGGCAGCCATTACTTAACAGTATGATTGTCTTGAGAGCAAGATGGTTGTTTGAAGGGGTGTGAAGGAATCCCCACGAATGCTATCTATGCTGTTTGCCCCTTGTTTTTCCACACCTTATTCCCTTACTCTCGGTCCGCTTTAGATTTGGAGTCGGTCGTCATGTTGCAAGCCGTGACACTCAGCTGCCGCCGGGGAGAGCGCCGTCTATTTTCCGATCTCAACGTCAAGGTCGAGCCTGGAACCCTCCTGGTCGTCGTTGGAGAAAACGGCAGCGGTAAGACCAGTCTGTTGCGCATCTTTTCCAGTCTGTTGCCGCCGGAGGAGGGCTCGGTGCTCTGGGAGGGTGAGGACATCCATCGACTTAATGAACTCTATGCGAGTCAACTGACCTATATTGGGCATCTTAATGGGATTAAAGACGATCTCACGCCCCTTGAAAACCTGATGAGTGCCATGGCGCTCGCCGGTGAAGCCTGTTCGCGCACTGACGCGCAAGCGGCCTTGGAAGCGATCGGCCTCAGACGACCTATCCATCGGTTACCGTCGAAAGTGCTGTCGCAGGGGCAGAAGCGTCGGGTTGCCCTGGCGCGCCTGTGGCTCTCTACTAGGCCCTTATGGCTGTTAGACGAACCCTTTACATCGTTGGACGCTGCATCGACGGGCGTCGCGACTCAACGTCTTCATGCGCATTTAGAGCGCGGAGGGCTCGGGGTCATTGTCACGCATCACGAAGTGGATCTTCCCGCCGACCGGGTGCAACGGTTGAGGCTGACGGGATGAGTCGCTCGAGCATGTGGGAGGCTACAGGAGAAATCGTCCGGAGAGATCTGTTGTTGGCCATGCGGCGTCGGTCGGACGCGGCGATGTCGGTCTTCTTCTTGGTCATTGTAGTAAGCCTGTTTCCATTAGGCGTTGGGCCAGAGCCGGCCGTGCTTCGGACCATCGGCCCTGGGGTGCTGTGGGTCGCTGCCCTGTTGGCATGTCTCTTGTCCCTGACCCGTGTATTCACGGCGGACTATGTCGACGGCACCTTAGAGCAAATGGTGTTGGTGCCCCAGCCTTTGGCCGTCCTGGTCGTAGGGAAGGTGTTCGCGCACTGGGTGATCTCTGGGCTCCCGATCGTCCTGCTGTCTCCGCTGCTTGGTCTTCAATTTGGATTGAGCGGAGAACCGCTGGGAGTGCTGGTCATGTCGCTCTTGCTTGGGACGCCCACGTTGAGTATGATTGGTACGATCGGCGCCGCGTTAGTGCTTGGCGTTCGAGGGAGTGGTCTACTGGTTGCCCTCCTGGTGCTTCCACTCTACGTTCCAGTGTTGATTTTTGGGGCTGGCGCCGTGACCAGCAGCATGGTCGGGATTGGCGGAGAAGCTAATCTGTCGCTACTCGGGGCCTGTCTAGTGCTGTCTCTTTTTCTGGCGCCATGGGCCACAGCGGCCGCATTGCGCATTGCGTTGGAGTAAAACCGTTTCATGAGTATCGGTATCAATTGGGCCAAATTTTCCTCTCCACAGGCGTTGTATCCCCTTGCCGGACGGCTCATTCCCTGGTTTTCCGTGGTGGCAGTGGCTCTGATGGGGGTGGGGCTCTACATGGGATTTTTTGTCGCACCCACGGATTTTCAGCAAGGTGACTCGTATCGAATCATCTTCGTCCATGTGCCAGCCGCGTGGATGTCGATGTTCTTGTATGTGGTGATGGCGGTCTGGGCCGGTATCGGATTAGGGCTCAATGCGCGGCCTTCGTTTATGATGGCTCAGGCCATCGCCCCGACCGGTGCGATGTTTACCTTTCTGGCATTGCTGACGGGAGCCATGTGGGGGAAACCGACCTGGGGTGCCTGGTGGGTGTGGGATGCCAGGCTGACATCAGAGCTCATTTTATTGTTCCAATACGCGGGTGTTATGCTCTTGCGGACCTCGATCGACGATATGCGCCGGGCGGATCGGGCAAGTGCGGTGTTCGCCCTCGTCGGGGTCGTCAATGTTCCGATCATCTATTTTTCCGTGCAATGGTGGAATACTCTGCACCAAGGCGCATCGGTCAGTATAGCGACTGGGTCGAAAATGGCGGCGACGATGCTTACCGCAATGTTGCTGATGACCTTCGCCTTCTGGATGTATAGCATCGCCGTGATTCTGTCACGGGTGCGATGTATCATGGTCGAGCGGGAATCGTTGCCGGTCTGGGAAGAAGAAAAACCGGCCGTGCTTCAGAACGTCGTGGAGGCTCGCTGATGCAGTGGGGGAGTGTGTCTGAGTTTTTTGCGATGGGTGGCTATGGGGTCTATGTCTGGACTTCGTATGCCGTCACTGCGTTGTGCATGGTGTGGGAGGTGCTGGCGTTGTGGCGCCGACGGGCGGCGGCGCGTGCCGAACACCGCGCGATGTTGCTAGGAGGCGCTGATGAAACCGCGACATAAACGTTTTGTCTTTATCGGACTGGGGTTGCTTGCCTTGGGAATCGCAACCGTGTTGGTGTTGAACGCATTTCAGAAAAATCTTGTGTTCTTTTTCACACCCACCATGGTGGCGAACGGCGAAGCGCCGAAGGGCCAAAGCTTCCGGATCGGAGGAATGGTCGAAGACGGCAGCCTCGTCCGCGATGGCGACGGACTGACGGTTCACTTTATGGTGACGGACACGGCGAAGAGTGTACCCGTGACCTACAAGGGGATTTTGCCGGACCTTTTTAAGGAAGGCAAAGGCGCAGTCGCGCAGGGGCAGTTGGGAGCCGACGGCACGTTTGTCGCCAGCGAGGTGCTGGCCAAGCACGATGAAAATTACATGCCACCTGAAGCGGCCGAAGCATTGGCCAAGGCGAAAGCGTCCGGTGCTGATCAAAGCAAGTCACTTGTGGTTCCTGAACGCAAGAAAGAGTCATTATGATCCCAGAAATAGGACATTTCGCGTTGATTTTGGCGCTCTGCGTGGCCGTTGTACAGGGAAGCCTACCTATCTATGGCGCTGCTGTCGGCAATTCAGCACTAATGGCCATTGCCAAGCCGGCGGCGCGTGCCCAATTCATATTGGTCCTTATCGCGTTTTGTAGCCTCGGGTATGCGTTCGCCGAAAAGGATTTCTCGGTGCTGTATGTGGCAGCCACCTCGAATTCACAGCTCCCGCTGCATTATCGTCTTGCTGCGATTTGGGGGGCGCATGAAGGGTCGCTCCTCTTGTGGACCTTCATTCTGACCTGGTGGATGTTCGCCGTCACGCTGTTTTCGAAGCACCTTCCAGAAACCATGCGCTCGCGTATTCTCGGTGTGATGGGCCTCGTCAGCGTCGGATTTCTGTTGTTCATGCTGACCGTGTCCAATCCGTTTGAGCGGCTCATTCCTGCTGCCGTTGAAGGACGAGATCTCAATCCCCTCTTGCAAGACCCAGGGATGGTTGTACATCCCCCGATGCTTTATATGGGCTATGTCGGTTTTTCGGTCGCGTTCGCATTTGCGATTGCCGCGTTGTTGGGAGGCAACCTTGATGCAGCGTGGGCCCGTTGGTCTCGTCCATGGACCACCGTCGCCTGGTGTTTTTTGACGGTCGGCATTGCCATGGGAAGCGGGTGGGCCTACTACGAGCTCGGGTGGGGTGGGTGGTGGTTCTGGGATCCGGTTGAGAATGCGTCATTTATGCCGTGGTTGGCAGGGACGGCGTTAGTTCATTCACTGGCCGTGACTGACAAGCGGGGTGGATTCAAGGTCTGGACCGTATTGCTGGCCATCATGGCGTTTTCGTTAAGCCTGCTCGGGACGTTTCTCGTCCGATCCGGTGTGTTAACGTCCGTGCACGCTTTTGCCACCGATCCAAAACGAGGTACGTTCATCCTGGCATTTTTGGCCATCGTCATTGGGGGATCTTTAGCGTTGTATGCGTGGCGGGCTCCGCGTGTCGGATTGGGTGGTAGTTTTGCGATGGTCTCTAGAGAAGGGATGCTGCTGGCCAACAACGTGTTGTTGGTGGCGGCGATGGGGTCGGTTCTATTGGGCACGTTGTATCCCCTGTTCCTCGATGCATTGGATCTCGGCAAGATCTCGGTCGGACCACCATATTTCGACTCCGTGTTCGCTCCCTTGATGGCTCCCGCGATTTTTCTCATGGGGATTGGTCCGTTGGCCCAATGGAAGAAGGCGGAGCTGCCTAACCTCGTGAATCGGTTAAAGTGGGCATTCGGGGTGAGCTTGGTGACGGCACTTGTGCTTCCGATAGTCATGGGCAAATGGACTCCGTTACTAAGTCTTGGGCTTTTGCTGGCACTCTGGGTCGTGACGACTGCTGTCGTCGGGTTGCGAGAACGACTGAGCCACACTCATGGTGCCGGTCTCTCCGATCGCATGGCGGCGGTGCCTCGATCTTACTGGGGCATGCTCGTGGCGCACTGTGGCATCGCCGTGTTTATCGTCGGCGTGACCATGGTTAAGGGGTTTGAAACCGAGAGCGATGTGCGCATGAATGTCGGAGAGACGGCGACGATCGGTGGCTATACCTTCCGATTTGATGGCACAGCAGATGTGGTCGGCCCGAATTATACGGCGGCACGTGGTACCTTTCATGTCAGTCGAGACGGCCGTGAAACCACAGTGCTGTACCCTGAGAAGCGTCGCTATGTGGCTCAGAATCAAGTGATGACCGAAGCCGCGATTGATCCAGGACTGTTGCGTGATCTGTACGTGTCGCTCGGGGAGCCCCTCGATGACGGGGCTTGGAGTGTGCGGCTCTATCACAAACCGTTTGTTGATTGGATCTGGGGCGGCTGTTTTATCATGGCACTGGGAGGGGTCTTGGCGATCAGCGACCGTCGATATCGGCTTGCATGGGGGAAACAGAAAGAGCCGGATGTCGCGCCCTCGTCGGCTGGACCTGTTAGGCACCAAGTAGCATGAATCGATTTTTGTTACCGTTATCCATTTTTGTGGTGGTCGTCGGGTTTCTGGGTATTGGGCTCACGCTTAATCCACGCGAAATTCCCTCTCCCCTGATCGGAAAAGCCGCGCCCGAATTCTCTCAGCCGCAACTGTACGACCAAGAGAAACTGTTCTCACCGGCTGATCTCAAGGGGAAAGTCTGGCTTCTGAATTTTTGGGCCTCGTGGTGCAGCGGCTGCAAGACGGAACATCCCGTATTGATGGAACTGGCGAAGTCTGGAGAGGTGCAGATTTATGGCATGGATTACAAGGATCAGCGAGATGAAGCGGTAGGCTGGTTACAGCGATGGGGCAATCCGTATCCGGTGGTTGGGGTGGATCAGGCAGGACGGGTCGGCATCAACTATGGAGTCTACGGAGTGCCTGAGACCTATGTCATCGACAAGCAGGGGATGATCCGATATAAGCAGATCGGTCCGTTGGATTCCGATACGGTGGCTAAGAAGATTCTTCCCCTCGTACAGCAGCTGGAATCACAATGATCTGGGTGCTCTTCCTCATAGGACTAATGTCGGGACCGGCGTGGGCGGGAGAGGCCAAGCCGTTAGGCGAAGATCCTCTGGTTGAAACTCGACTCAAGCACCTTGCGGTCGAGCTGCGATGTTTGGTCTGTCAAAATCAAACCCTTGCCGACTCGAACGCGCCGCTGGCCGAAGATTTGCGCCGCGAGGTTCGGGAAATGATCATGAAGGATATGAGTGATCAAGAGATCATTGATTTTCTCGTGGAACGGTACGGAGACTTTGTCTTGTACCGGCCACCGCTTAAGGCGACGACAACACTGCTATGGGTGGGACCATTTGCGCTGTTGGCGGTGGGCGCGACGGTTTTGGTCATCACGTTGCGGCGCCGAGCGCGCAAGGTCGTCGATGTGCCTGTCACGGATGAAGAGCATCGCCGAGTCGAACAGCTGTTGGCAGAAGGAGGGAAGCACTCATGACGGTGGCATTTTGGTCGATTGTGTCGGTCATGACGGTTTGCATCCTTGGACTGCTGTTGAGGCCGTTGTTGAAACGCCCGTCGGCTGCGTCGGTTGAGCAGGGAAAAACGTTGTCGGTGTATCGACAGCAGTTTTCTGAGCTGGAGCAAGATCATACCGCTGGACTATTGACGGATGAGCAGTACCGAACCGCTCGAAGCGAGCTCGAACGGCGTGTATTAGAAGAGACGGAAACGGCGGATCGTCCAGCCTCGAGCACGGGAGTGCTCATGAATCTCAGGATCGTGGCACTCACGTTGGGGATGATCATTCCTGCTGCCAGCGGAGTACTCTATTGGACGTTAGGCAACCCAGCGGCGATGACGCACCCTGCAGTATCGTCTGCGGCCTTTCAGGGTGGGGCTGGGGAAAATGCCCAGATGGCCGATAGCCTCAACGAGCTTATTGAGCAATTAAGAAAAAAGCTCGAACAGAACCCCACTGACCCCATAGGGTGGGGACTTTTGGCTCGATCCTATATGGCGATGGAACGCTATGCCGATGCGGTGCCGATCTTTGAAAAGGCGACGAAGCTTGATCCTGACAACGCCAGCCTGCTGGCAGACTATGCCGATGCTCTTGGAGTTCATCAGGGGCGTAAGTTGGATGGACGGCCCGAGAAGTTGATTCAACAGGCCCTGAAGCTCGACCCACACAACGTGAAGGCGCTCATGTTGTCAGGGACGATTGCGTACAACCGCAAAGATTTCGCTCGGGCCGCCAAGGAGTGGGAAGAGGCGCATACCTATCTTCCGCCAGACGATCCAGAGTCGTCCGAGCAACTCAAGGCCAGCATTGCCGAGGCCAAGCGCCGTCTTGGCGGCGGCCCCAGTATGAACATGTTGGTTGCAAATCCACCGATGGAAGCGGCGAAACCTGCCAAGCCTGCTGGGCAATCCGGAGCATCTCGTGCGATCACGGGGAAGGTAGTGCTCGGGCCGAATGTTGCCGGCAAAGGATCACTGCCGGACACGCTATTCGTGTTTGCGAAGGATGTCGCTGGTCCACCGATGCCGGTATCGATCGTACGAGCGTCGAGTAAAGATTTACCCTATACGTTTAGACTCGACGATTCCACGAGTCCGATGCCGTCACGGAAACTGTCGGATATCGACACGGTGGTTATCGTGGCGCGACTGTCGAAGTCCGGGAAGGCCATGGCTGAAAGTGGAGATCTTGAAGGGATGAGCCAGCCGATCAAGCCGGGAACCGATAATATTACTGTCGTCATCGATCGAGTCCGACCGTAAAAGTTGGAGCTAACAGGAAAACTTCTACGTAGGCAGTAGCTTAGGTGGGGCGATTAAATCAAAATGGGTGGAAATTATCTTGACTCTCTGTGAGGCCTAAGCTATATTTTCGCGCCCTAGAGAGGAAACTTTTGTCGATAAACATGAACAACACTCAGACAATACATCGGTGGTTTTAATTTGAAGGACAGCGCGCACTGCCCATCAAACGGAAGGAGTCAAACTGTGACTGTTAAGGATCTGATGAAGTATGCGATGGTCGTCTGCGGCTTGACGTTGCTGGCCGCGCCCGTGCATGCGAATTTCCCCTCGGTACCGAAGGAGACGTACGAAGCCCTGAAGATTGATCGATCGGCGTCACCGAAGGAACTGTACGAAGCGCTGCTCAAGCGGTATCTCGATCCTGAGGTGGGAGTGGGGAAGGGCAAGTTCGGCCAATATTGGCAGCCAATTTCATTCAGCAAGTATTTTGATCCCCATACCTTCTATAAGCCGCCGCAAGCGGTGAAAGAGGTAGCCAGCCGCCAGGAGTGCGTGAAGTGCCATACCGATGAGTCTCCAGGGTGGGTCGCCGCATGGAAGAAGAGCACCCATGCTAACTTGGATAAGATCCGGAAGCTGACCCCGAAGGATCCCACGTTCTACAAAAAGGCCAAGCTGGAAGCCGTCGAGGAAAATCTCCGCTCAATGGGTAAGCTGGGCAAGGGCGAAAAGCTAAAAGAGGTGGGTTGTATCGATTGCCACTTCGACATCAATACCAAGAACAAGGCTGATCACCGCAAAGACATCAAGTTGGCTACGGCTGACACCTGCGGCACCTGCCACTTGCAAGAGTTTGCGGAAAGAGAGTCCGAACGAGACACGATCACCTGGCCGAAGGATCAGTGGCCCAAGGGCCGTCCGTCCCATGCGTTGGACTATAGGGCCAACGTGGAAGTGGACGTGTATGCCGGGATGTCACAGCGTGAAATTGCCGATGGCTGCACCGGTTGTCACGTCAACCAAAACAAGTGTGATACTTGCCATGCTCGGCATGAATTTTCTGTGGCAGAATCGCGAAAGCCGGAAGTCTGCGCTCAGTGCCATAGCGGCGCAGACCACAATAACTGGGAAGCGTATAATCTTTCCAAGCATGGACTGAAGTATCAGCGCGATAAGGAACATTGGAACTTCAATGTTCCGATTAAGGAAGCGATGAAGAACGGGGCCGAGACGGCACCGACCTGCCAATACTGCCACATGGAGTATCAAGGTAAGATCGCCCACAACGTCGTGCGGAAAGTGCGCTGGGCCAACTATCCGTTCGTGCCGGGCATTCGGGAGAACATTAAGACCGAATGGGCCGACAAGCGCAATGATGCCTGGATAAAGACCTGTACCAATTGCCATTCGGAAACCTATGCCAGGGCCTGGATGGAGTTCATGGACAATGGAACTTTCTCAGGCTTGGATAAGTACGATGAAGCGCACCATGTAGTTGAAGAGCAATACAAGGCTGGTTTATTAACCGGTCAAAAGACAAACCGCCCGACACCACCGGCCCCAGTCGCTGATGGGTTTGAGCAGTTCTTCCAGATCTATTGGTCAAAGGGTAACAACCCGGCGGCCAATGAACTGAAGTTGTTCGAAATGGCGGAGGACCATTTGGTGCAGTTGCATGTGAGCTTAGCCCACCAGTATTGGGGTTATACCTATACGGTCGGCTGGGCCGCCATGAACCGCGCCTATGTCGAAATCATGGACGACGATACCCGTCTCAAGGAAAAGCTCGAGTTGCAGGCGCGAGTAGCCAAGCTTGAAGGGCAGATGAAACACAGTCTGCTCGATCTGGATAGCGAGACCGGCAAAATCTCACTCGGAAGTATCGGTGGGGGGATGATGCTAGCCGGAACTCTCGCGATTGCCGGATGGCGGCGTAACAAGAAGTAACCGTGAATTCGACGGCGTCGCTGAGCGAATCGGTGTCACGTCCGTCAGGGTCCAAGATCCTCCCGTCACTAGGCTTGATCCTGGTGACGGGAGGTCTTTTATTGGTCGGATGGTTTCTCTACCTTTGGTTCAAGCCGCTCCCACCCCCGTATAGCTATCAGCTCGTTGAACAGGGAAACGGTGAAAAGTTTCAGAATCTCTCTTTAGCGTCCTGGCCTAACTTAGCGATCAGAAAATATGAAGTTCGCGTGTCATCGCTTGATAAACCCGTAGCGATTGCTTATCAAACTACGAATAAAGCAGGTGATTCAATCCTCCTTCATTGGGAAAATCTGGTCTCGGAACCCCTGATGTCCATGACAGTAGACTTTTCCGAGATCACTTTATTAGCTGGTGATCTGGCTAAGCACGTACCGAAAGATGCGGTTGTGTTGGCCTGGTGGGATACGTCTCGACAGCTTAACCTCCTTGCTGGGCGCAATACCCTCTTTACATCCTACATTGCGAAACCGTTGATTGTGCCCTCGTACTGGAAGGATCGTTTAGGTGCTATTCATGACTATGAAGCGCAGTTCTGGGGAAGGGGGGAGGCAACGGAGGATGAGGGCAAGAAGTTTGAGGGCTTTGCCGCTGCGCTTTCCTCTGAGGCCACGAAAGGGGTTTCGATGCTTCGAGATCTCGTCGGGTCACATGAGGCCTACGTGATCGTTCATCCGGTCGATCTGTACAAGCTTGCCTTGATGCATCCAGACCGGATTGATCTCGCTTTTAAAGATTTCCCCTTGACCGGTAATGTCCATGGGCTTGCCGGGCAAGTCAAAGCGTGGATGAAGGAGAATGGGTATACGACCTACACGCTTCAATCCATTTCGGAAAAGTCTGTGCGGGCCTATTTCCTGAATGAAAGTAAGAATGGCAAAAGCTTGCTCGCACAGATGTTGCCGCTTATGAATTCTACGCCGATCGATTTTGAGCCCTTGGAAGTCGTCCATAAACAAGGCGGATACTGGGTATTTAAGATCTCACCCCAATAGCTCCCCTGTACGATTTCAACCAAATCTGAAATATGAGGGTAGCAGTAGCGCATTTCTCCATGGTAAACTATCGCCATCGTTAATTGTAATGCGTATCGATAGAACCTACGTGGTTCGGTACTACGACAACATAAAAGCATCAAAAGAGATCAGCCATATATTTACCGGAAAGGAGATGCCGTGAATCAACGAATTCTACTCGGGTTTTTAGCTGTGACAGTCTTTCTGGCAGTTGCCGGAACGGCTTCAGCCCAAGGGACATTTGAGGGTAGGAAGAAATGTTACAACTGTCACAAGAGTCAAGGGGAGTCGTGGGATAAGACGCTCCATGGCAAGGCGATGGAATCCCTGAAACCGAATACCAGGAAGGAAGCCAAACTCAAGGCAAAGCTTGATCCTAAAAAGGACTATACGGCAGATAAGGAGTGTGTCGGTTGCCATGTCGATGGATTTGGTCAGGAAGGTGGGTACGTTATTGAAGAGCCGGAAAAGTTTGTAACTAATGTTGGTTGCGAATCGTGCCATGGCGCCGGCAGTGCCTATCGAAAGATGCATCGAAAGGCAGGAGAGGCGTTCGAGAAATCACAGAAGACGATGGATCGAGAAAAACTTGTTGAAGCAGGACAGGAGTTTGAATTTCAAGAGAAGTGTAATGCCTGCCATTTGAACTATGAAGGGTCTGGCTGGAAGGGTGTGAAGAAGCCGTATACACCGTTCACGCCAAAAGTAGACAAGAAATACGCATTTGATTTCGAAAAGTCTGTTCGAAGCGATAAGGCGTTGCATGAGCATTTCAAGCTGGCTGGCACATTTACTGGTCCTCCTACGCCGAAGTTTCATGAGGAGTTTCAGAAGACAGCCAAGCCACCTGCGAAGGCAGACAACGGTGGAGATGATTAGAAATGGCTAAGACGGGAACGTTAATTGCTGGTGCTGCACTTGGGATCGGGCTTATCACCGTGGTGTTTGGTGGTGAAGCTGCGATTTCAAAAACAGAATTCTGCATAAGTTGTCATTCGGAAATCTATCCGTATGAAGAGTTGAAAAAGTCTTCTCACTGGGGTGCCTTGGGTATGGATCCTGGTTGTAAGGATTGCCATGTGCCTCAAGGCTTAGGCAACTTTCATAAGGCGATCTATACGCACGTGGTCGACGGTGTACCATTCCTGATTAAGGAATTTACCACTGACTATTCCACCGTTGAAAAATTCAACGAGCATAGGCCGGAAGCTGCCTACAGAGCTCGAATGAAACTAAAGGAGTGGGATAGCTTAACCTGTCGAGCCTGTCATAAAAACACAAAGCCGCCGGGGGCTTCAGCGAAAGCTGCTCATGCGAAGATGGAAAGCGAAGGGGCAACCTGTATCGACTGCCATCAAAATCTGGTCCACAAGAAAGTCCCGGAGAATGACCTCAATGCGAGTCTTGCCCAAGGGCATGCCGTCTTGAAGGAGGTCAAAAAGAAATCAGATGATGAGGATGATGACGATTAATACTGGCGTAGGTCATCGTCCGGCAATCTAGTGTAGAAGGACAATAGGGTTGAGTCGGTGTTTAATCGGCTCAACCCTGTCGTTTACAAACAGACAATCTGCCGTCGTAGGATTAGCGAAATCAAGTACCTTCTGCCCTGGTAGTCTGCTTCTAGGCCTCTAAATTACTTCTGAATTTGGTCCGTAAAGTCGAGCCGCATGGCTTTCCATTGTCCCCGTGGAGGCCCGTTGGCGTAACTTTATCTTCCATCTCGATGAGAGAGCCTGACAATTTGCCAGTTCCTGGGTCGCATCGATATCCACGGTCTGGTTGTGCATGACAAGATTAGCCCTACTCACAGTCCATTCAGGATGAGGTCGGTTGACGAGCAAGAATGTGTTTCTGACTTGAACCATACCCTCACGAAGAACCCGAAAATACCACCCGGTTCGCCCGGTATCCTGAACACGAAGTGCCAAATCTTTAATATTCCATCGACGCGCTAGCTTCCAGCATGGTTGTCTGGGTTGTGATACCTGGACCAGCGCCTCCCCAATTGCAAAGGTATCTCCGATACATACCGTGTCTTCGAGTAGCCCATTTGTAGTGAAATTTTCACCCAAGGCCGCTGGGGGAAGTTCATTGAAGCCGAGGGTGTGCATCCAATAGGCATAGTGTTCATGTGGATAAACATTGACGGCTTTATCGAGACCACCGTGATTTTTGAGGTCTGCTTGCCCGTCCCCTGCCAGATTGATTGTGCTCAACCACACAGGATCAGCAAGGCGATGCTTAAAGAACCCCGTTGTCCATCCCTGACTCATTGAACCCTCATGATTTCCGACTTCGACGGCGCATGGCAGTCCGACTTGTAAAGATACGATAATTGCTTCTGGGGGACCGCTCACAATATTATCCAAAAATCTACATGGCGGTACGAAGTCTCGTCCGCTGTTAAAAACTTCCTTTGATGGAGCAAATTGATGTTATGGATGATTTCTACTCAATACCAATTCACGATATTGCCGTACCTTAGAGCGCATTAAAACGAAACCAACTATAGAATCGCTTAATAGTCCGCAGGGTTGGGCGCGCGCCACCAATCGCTACTGCGTCAACTAAGCAGTACCAGGCTCCCACACCACTGGGCGGATTCCCTTGTGGCCAGCCCAAGAGGGGATCAATGGAAGCCCAGCGCCAGGCTCCAACTGCGGTACCAAGTAGTTCAAGCCAAGTCGTAATGAAAAAGGCCGCTAGATAAACCATCGGTGAACGGCCAATAAGCAACCAGGCCAAAAAAATAGCGAATAGCAGTGCTCCAACCGCATCGCCATGATCAGGATAGCCACTAATTCCCCACAGAGACCATGTGCCCCAGACCGCAATCACAAGCAGCGTGATCGACTTTGGGTGACGAAGAAAGAGGCCTGAACGTGCCAAGGCGACCGCGGTCAGGTAAACCATGCCATGGCCCGGGGGGACGTACGCCGGGACATTTTCAAACCGGTACGTATAGCCTCCCATATAGATGGAGGCAAAATGTTCTCCGATGGTGGCAAATATAACTGCGATGGCTACTTGTACTCTAGTTTCCCTAGTTTCACCAATGAGGAGAGTTGCAAGAAATATCCATGCCAGAGCACCGAGTACATACTGTCGCTCTACGCTTGCGTTAATTTCAAAAAGTGAACTTAGCCCAACGCAGAAAAATGTTGTGGTGGCAATGAGGTAGTCACGGGTGCGATGGCTATGGAGGTTCGATGGCGTAGGAAAATGGCGAAGCGCCATTTGCTTAAAACCACCGAGCCGTGTCGAAGAAAAAATGGTATGGGAGTGTGAGTGCATACGATCGAACAACTATCTTGTGATACGAATCACCTGTATCTCAGACTGTGTGGTAGTCGATAGTAAATGCATAAGCGTGAACGAACTTTTCTATAATATCAGGCCCCATAGGAAGGGATCAATGCGAGGCAGATACACCGAAGTCAATAAGTGCCGTCGGAGTGAGCGTTGATGTCGCTGAAACAGTTCAGGACATGCTGGTAGGTCTGTGCGACTCGGTGACGTTTAGCTTATTGCAATCCACCGTACTCGATAAGAAAAGCTGAACTTGGATATTCCCCGTAGCTTTTGAGTGGTGCATCTTTGGATAGATGCCATCAAAGAAAGAATATCGGATGGGTGCAGACAAAGAAAAACGCCGACCCGCTTGGCCATCTTGCGATGGGAGCGGATCGGCGTCTTACGTAGGGAGTTACTACATCCCTAGCTTGGTGAACACCGGAATGACCGGTGCTGAGATTGAGTTGATGAGACGATCACCATCTGCGGTGAAGGACATCAACAACCCAGCGAACCGCTGATCCGGGTCATGAAGAATATCGACGAGACGTTGAACTTCCCAGAGGACGTCCTTCGACTCGACGTGGATATCAACGGTTTCACCCGGATTGATTGGACCGTCATGATCTGAGGTCAAACCTTCCTGCGCCACGAGTTCAGCAGGATATTCCGGGTCGAGGTTCCGCTGCTGGCCGGTTTTGTTCAAGAACCGAATGCCAGCTGTCGTAAACTCTCCAATGCTGATCGGCTCCGTACCGTTGTTCGTTGCGTGGAGCACCAGGCGCAGGGCACGACCAGGAACGTCATACTCTGCGTGAGTGACTTCCACCGAGAACGGATTGGGCTTGATCGGTAACGGCTTAATCTTTGTTTCACCGGCTTGCAGTGGCACGCTCACAGGGTGCCGTCCTTCTGCAGCCAGATAGCCGACAAGCACTACTACGAGTGTGAAGATCAATAACACCGTTCCCATTTTGCGGTCGATGGGATCTAAAAGTATCTCGTCTCCATAGGCCGCCAAGACTCTGGCGCGAACCAGATACATCGGCCGGATCGCGAACCAAGCGATCCAAAAGACGCCAAGAGCGATCCAGAAGGCGTGCCACATTATTCCGGTCATTCCGCCTTCCGTTTCGGAATCAAACGTTTCACCGGTCAGTGTCTTGACCGGATTCACGAAGTCCTCGTATCGGCCGGTGATGTCCATCCACCCGCCTGGACCGGCTACGGGGCCGGCCTTTTCAACCGCAAGCATTGGGTGGATATGGTGATGACCAGGAAGTCTGGCCTTCAGCTTGACCTCATATGTGTAATCTCGGCCGATTTCGAGAGGACCTGAATTGAACATCGGGGTCCCGTTCATCTTTGAGCTGAGGCGTACAAACACCGAGCTCGGAGATCCCACGTTCAAGAACGTTCGGGTCGGTTTCACGACGGCGCGGGGCCAGTCTTCCGACAGATGGAAGCTTCCCTTGAGATAAGCAATGTCATTAATCGCAGTGGACTTGCCGACCCACTGTGTGTCGTACCAGTTCACCGTTCGCATACGAAGGAACGGTTCCTGAGACCGTTCCCCGTGCGCCAATGCAGAAGGGATCAACCCCGGCGTGAATACCAGCGTCGCAGCCCCGCACAGGCTGAGTATTGATAATTTCAAGATGTGCTTGGCGTTCATGCTTTCCCTCCAGACAGTTTAGCCTTATCTCCATGCGCTAACGTCGCATATGCAAACACATCATGCACTTTTGTCGTTCGTTGTCTGTCATCGGTCAGGTAGAAGTAGGACGTGCAGAAGAACTTCCCGAACTGCCACCATAGGATGTACATCAATGACGACGCGAATGCCGAGAAGAAGGCGGAGATCATCGTGCTGTGTCCGCCGAACGTCCGCAAGGATCCGACTTCGATCATACGGATGTATTCAGGCGTTCCGGTTCTGACATACATGAAGCCCATGTAGTCGGCCCAGGAGAGCAAGGCGCCATCGACGACGAGCGGCGTATGGCTATAGGCGAAGATGGGCCAATTGGAAGGATAGAACAGTGCTGCGTACAGCCATGCTCCGATCACTGCCGTGAGTGTCCAGTTCCTGGTCAGCAAGAGGACGATGTCCAGAACTAACGCACTCGGGATCAGGGTGGCAGGCATGACGAAATTGGGTGGATAATTCGACCACCACCACCATGACGTGTAGACGGCAACCCACTTTCCAAACCCTAGGGCCAAGATACAGAGGGTGGCCCCAAACGGTTGCCGGTAGTTGACCCAATTGTAATACTGGAGTGCGGCACAGAAGGTAATCGTCGTCACTGGGGTCACGATTGGCCACCACTGCCGGTCTTTCCAATCGATCCAGAAATCCCAGTCTCCGCACAATAGAGCGGTATGCATGTGGAACGTCCCGACGATGGTCACAAACAAAATCGGGACAAAGTAAATGTAGTCGATGTGCCGGGACATTGCGACGCCTTCCGGCGGCAATTTCGAGGCCTTAATAATCTCATCGGTTTTAAACATAACTGAACTCCTCCGTCATTTCAGCCGGTTGAGGCTAACCCTAGTGTTCCTTATTTCGAGACGCCAAGGTTAACCCCAATACCAGTTGATGATTCATGTTGACTGCGACTTACTTAGTAGCCGGACTTCGCGTTCGGGTTCACCTGGCTGGGGAACGGATCCAGGATGCTCTTCGGCGCATTGTTCCAGACCACGTCCGCCAGGTTCGACATGCGGCTCACGATCTGCGCCGCCACCCCGCCCGCGGCCCCGAACAACCCGCACCAGCCCAACGTCACAAAGCCCCAGTGCA
>JBFWZD010000039.1:0-24032 GCA_050185705.1 Nitrospira sp.
CGTGAGGCGAACAGCTTCGGATTTGAATGCGTCGGTAAATTGACGTCGCGTTGTGATTGCCATGCTGACCTCCAATTCCATGATTCTCCCACTTATGGAGGTGTCTATGAAATCAGGGGAGGGTCATCTTCCACCTCCCGCCCCGACTAAACGGGAAATAGGTGGGCAGGACACCATCGCCATCTCAGGTGACGAACGCGTCGTTCTCGGTGAATTATACCCGCCCGTTATGATGCTTCAATCATGGTACGCCCTTGAGGTCGAACTGCGATCCCTCGCTGAGCGCCATGCATTGATAAAAGAATTACCAACTCATGCAATAGCGGACAATCTTCTGTCTAAAGGCGTATTGGACAAAGTAACGTACGTTCTATTTATGAATCTTCGAACCATTCGAAACAGAGTGGTACACGTCCGCCCCGAGTCTGTTTCGCTTGGCGAAGCAGAAAAATATGACCGACTTGTGCAGCGTCTTATTGCCAAGCTGAAGAAGCAGTAAATCCGTCCGAGAAATTACCGAAACAAGAACGGTGAGAACACCTGAAAAGCTGAACAGCCTAAAGCCGCCATTGCAACCCACAAAGCAATCTGACTTATACGGGTGGCCTCTACATTTGCTTCCTCACTCATGCGGACCATCAAGAGAGTTCTGACCGTTTCACACACTTCGGAAAAGCTCTCATCCCCAATTTGAATGTGTGCCCTGGGCCTGGACAGCATTACGGCATAACGCTCTAAATCCTGCTTTGTGGATTTAGAAATATCTCCACTGGCGAAGATGGCTTTAAGTGCAAGGTAGTCTTCGAATGATTCTGTGGGCATGGTTCACTATCCCGGAAACGAAGTAATCAAAGAATATCGGCAACGAGAGCTTGAACACCGTCTAGCATCGACTGGGCATCATTCTGTGTGTACTGATCCCATTGCCCATGAGCCGCCTTATTACCAATGTCTGCCCAAGCCGTGATTTGTTTCTGTTTCGCCATATTGTAAACGCCCACCTTGCATAGTTCTGTGTTCATCTTTTCTAAGTTTCCCTGAGGAATGGCTTTCCTGTCACATAGTTCTTTCAAAGCAACCTCAAGAGCAACCCGGCAGAGGATGCAGGAAGGGTCATTGTAGTTCGAGGCTAACAGTGATCGTACCTGTGAAAATGCATCTGCCAACACCTCTGCCTTAACCAAAGCGCGGACACTGAACAGATATCCTCCCTCGTAGTCTTCACGAGCAGCTTTGAAGATTGATCGGCATTCCTCGAACTGTTTTTCCCATCCAACAAATCGTTTCACGTGATCTGATAAGGTCGTAAAATGTATACTCTCTCTACCGAAGGATTTGTCTAGGAGGCTCAGAGCGTTTGCAGCCCATTCCTGGAAAAGCGGAGAGGATACGCCGAAGAGATCACTTCCAGGGCCGCTGGCTTTTCGGGATTTAGAGACGGCCTTTGCCTTAGCCGTAAGCTCCTTGAAACGTTGCGAGATAAGAGGATCTAATTTCAATTAACACCTCCATCGTGGGGCCATTCTATGAAGGAGAAAAAGGGACAGCAACTGTCTTTCGAGTCAAGCGCTGAATCGAGCATTTTGGATGCCTCTTCGAAAACAGATCGCACACAATTGGCCTACGAACGACGATCTTGGGAGAGTCCGTACTCTTCTATGCTCCAGGCTGAGCCGGTTCCAGCCTCTGACACCAAGGCGTGCGATGTTTGAGCATCGCATTGACGATCGTCAACAGCTTACGCATGCAGGCCACCAGTGCCACTTTCTTCGCTTTGCCGGCGGCACACAACCGCTGATAGAAGATGCGAATGATAGGATTGAAGCGTGCGGCCACAATCGCCGCCATATAGAGGGCGGCGCGCACCTGCGCCCGTCCACCCCAGACCGTCCGCTTCCCGCGCAGCGTGCCGCTATCTCGATTGAGCGGTGCCACACCGACGAGGGCGGCGATCTGTTTGTGCGTCAAGGTTCCCAGCTCCGGCAAATTCGCCAACAACGTTGTCGTCAGGACCGGGCCAATGCCGGGGACGCTCCGCAACAGTTCTTCCTTTTCGCGCCAGACTGGACTCTGTCGAATGGCCTCAGCCAAGTCGGTGTCTGCCTGAGCCAACGCTCGCTCCAGCCAGGTGATGTGGGCACGGAGCTGCTTGCAAATGACGGCGCGGGCACTTGCCACGCGGTTCTTCTCGGCGGTGAGCATCTCGATGAGTTGGCGACGCCGTGTCACCAAGGCGGCCAACTCCTGGGTCTGGGCATCCGGCAGCGGACGAGGCGTCGGTCGCACCACCTCCGCAAAGTGGGCCAACACCTGTGCATCGAGCGCATCCGTCTTCGCCAATTGCCCGAGGGCTTTCGCAAAGTCCCGGATTTGGCGCGGATTGACGACTACGACCGGCAGGCCTGCCGCGGCCAATGCGCCTGTCAGTGGCAGTTCGATCCCACCCGTCGCTTCCAAGATGATCAAGGTGGGCGAGGTCGCCTGCAGCCGTTCGACCAACTGGGCGATTCCGGCATCGTCATTGGAAATGACGAACCGACCGGTGGGGCGCAGCGCCACATCCAACTGCGCTTTCGACACATCGATCCCAACAAAAATGAGGGGCTGAGTCATTGGATCCTCCAGGGAGCCCGGCCTTGCATGATGCGGGCTTGATGGCCCTCGCAACTGTTCGGGCTGTCCACGTAAGGAGCGTGACGACCCGCGCTGTCCCCCGGTCTCGAGGACCTCGGCTACGGCGGCCTATCACGCTCGGGGTGAATGTCTACCACAGCATGGAATGGGCAAACGTAAGATACAAGGCTACTTTTGGAAGAGTTTTGGGACCGTCCACATGACGGAATAAGAAAGTATTGGGGTTGCGTCCTGCTTGGTGTTGGCCATCGAGTCAGCAATCACCTCGGTGCTTTTTAGATAGACCGCTGGCGGCATGGTGATGACACCGCCGATGGTGGTCCCATAGAAGCGACCAAACGCCTTGAAATCTCCGCTCAGCAAATGGGGCGCACATACACTGATCGCCGAACAGCCAAAGATACCTGGTGTTTCGTCTTTAGGCGCTGTTGTGAAAGATGTCCAAGTAGCATTTACACAAGCTCGATCTTCAAGCGTCTGCCAACAAGGGCGGCGGCGCGTTGCAAGCTGGACAAGGTCACGTCTGATTTCGCATTCAGGATACGGTTCACCTGCGTCCGGCTGGTCTTGAGGCGTGTTGCCATTGTGGACTTGGAGATACGCTTTTTCTCCATGGCCTGTGACAGCTGCCAGGCGATGACTTCCTTGATCGCTTTTTCTTCCGCTTCTTCGTACCAGCCTTCCTCTTTCATCAGGTCGTCAATGGACGAGCCGATGTGTTTATTCTTTTTCATGTTCCGTCTCCTTTTGGCGTTTACGTGCAAGCTGTAAATCTGCGTCCGGTGTCGTTGTGGTCTTTTTTATAAAGGCGTGCAATGCGACGAGCTGCTGTTGCCAGTAGATAAGAAGCGTTCTGGCTATACGGCGGCTCGGCAGGGTCGTGCGGATTTCATACAATCCGCCTCCCATTGGCCGACAGAGGGGCATCCCGACAGGCCACTTCCATTGAGCGGCAAGGAGATCGCCGCCAAGAACCTTTCTATCCTCCGTGGGAAGTCGTTTTATAAATTCCCTCACAGGCTCTGCTCCCGAAGATGTCCGGTAGAAACTCAACGGGATTTTCTGTTTCTGAGTCATTCAGCGATGTACCTTATGAGGTTCAGTGTACCTATAAAGGTTCATACGGTCAAGTGGCTTTCAGGGATGCGTTGTAGGTCAGTACGCATGCGTCACTGCTCAATCCTGCAACCCCCGCGCACCTGGCGGTGATGTTCGTCGGACCCGTATCTTCAAATCAGCTGATGCCCCAAGAGGTTATGAGGAGGGGGTATGGGGTGGATGACGGGTTTCGAACCCGCGACCTCCGGATCCACAATCCGGCGCTCTAACCAACTGAGCTACACCCACCACGAAAACTTGAGGAACGTGATATTAGCAAAGGGCTGATTCCCCTCGCAACCGATTAGCGTTCTCCCCTGGCATCGAAAGCGGCTTGCATTTCTGTAAGAATGGCAGCGACAGTCTCCGCTGGGTCGGCAGCATCGCGAATGGGTCGGCCAATCACGAGATAGTCCGCGCCGGACGCGATCGTTTGCGTGGGCGTGGTGGCTCTAGCGTGGTCATCGACTCCTTTGCCGGTCGGTCGGACGCCCGGCGTCACGATCGTGAAGCGCGGTCCGACTTTTTGCCGGATGGCCGATGCTTCTTCACCGGACGCGACGACGCCATCGCAGCCGACCTCGGTCGCCAGCAAGGCCCTGGCGGTGACGAGGTCTTGAATGCTCCGCTGAATCCCCATTTCGCGGAGGTCGTGTCCGTCAAAATTCGTGAGCACGGTCACCGCCAGCAGCTTGAGCGATGAGCCTTCTCGCCCTTGTACGGCAGCAGTCAAGGCCTTGCGATTCGCGTGAACCGTCAAGAACTCGACTCCCATCGAGGCAACCCGGTTCGTTGCGCGACGGACCGTCTCCTCGATATCAAGAAACTTCAGGTCGAGAAACACCCGCATGCCGCGTTCAACAATCCGCTTCACCATCTCAGGACCGGCCGCAGTGTAGAGCTCAAGCCCGACCTTAACAAAGGAGATGTGCCCTTGAAGCCGGTCCAGCAGGTCGTCCGCTTCTGCCATGGAAGGGACATCCAATGCCAAAATGAGTCTATCTCGTGCAACAATGTTTGCCATACCTATGCCCTTTCTCAGCCCGATCCTTGACGATCGGCGAGGCCTTATGATAGAAGTCAGCCTCTTTTTTACAGGAGTACTCCATGCCCCAGATTCATAAGTCAACGATTCGACGAGCCCGCCAATCCGAGCGACGGCATGAACGAAACCGCTCGACCATCAACGCGGTGAAGACCGTGATCAAAAAGGTCCAGTCTGCCGTGGCCGGGAAAAAAGCGGACGAGGCAAAGACCAGCTTGCAAGAAGCCACCTCGGCGATCGGAAAAGCTGTCTCGAAAGGTGCGCTTCATCGGAATACTGCGTCCCGCCGGATTTCTCGCCTGGCGCGTAGCGTCAACGCGCTGTCTGGTTCCGGCTCTTAATCGTTCGAACGTTCGACACCACCCGGGTGCGTGCTCGGTTCGGCGGAGCCGGGCGTTGCACTGTAGTGCTGGCCAGCTTACCGGCATTCTCTTCAGAGAGTTTGAACAGGAGGCTTTCAAGCACCATCCTCGGACGGCTTCCACTCCCACCCTTGAGCTTCGCGTCAGTCTCCAGAAAAAGGCGCAGCGCGTTCTGAAGATGCCCAATGGAAAATCGATCGAGAAAATGGCGGACCTTCCGCGGATCCATGCGTAAGCTCCTGGCCGCTTCCCCTTCACGACCGCCGTCGACCACGAGCTCTTTCACTTTCCAGAGTCGGCGATATTGCCATACGAGAGATCCCAAAATGCGAAGCGGAGCCTCCCCCGCTTCAAGATTGCGTGCCAGAATCGAGAGGGCTCGTCCTCGATCGCCCTCGGCGATCGCCAGCGTCAGATCAAACACCGATGCGCCTGGATCGACACCACGGAGCAGGTGGACATCGTCGGCTGTGGCTGAACGACCAGAGGGCACATACGAGGCCAACTTTTCCAATTCTCGGCGTAGTCCGTAGAGAGAGGTTCCACACGTTTCCCGCAGAACCTGAACTGCGCGTTCCTCCAGCTGTAACCCAACCCGTTTAGCTTCCTGTGCAATCCATGGAAGCAACTGTGCATCCCGAAGCGACGAACACTCGACGACCATCGCGGCCCGGGTAAGGGCTTGGGAGAATTTTAGTCGCCCATCCAGCTTCGGGCTCACAAAGACCAGCGTCGTGGACTCCACCGGATTCTGCACACAGTCGAGCAGGAAGTCGCCTTCCCGAGCCGTCAGTTTCTCCGCCGACTTCACCACAACCAGCCGGCGCGGAGCGAAGACAGGGACCGCCGCCACGCTGTTTCTAATCGCGCTCCCGCTGGCTTCATCGCCGTAAAACAGTTCGTAGTTGAAGTCGTCTCCGCCGCTTCCAAGCGCGGCACGTTTGAGGGCTGCAATCGCAGAATCCCTCAGCAAATCTTCTTCTCCAACGATCAGGTAGAGCGGTCCCGGCGCCTGTTGTTTGAGCACCGCTTCGAGTTGCAGGTGACTTACCGCCGAAGCCATTGAGCAACACCTCTCATGCTAGCGAGACTCAGGGGCCGGTGCAGACACCTGCGTTGTCAAGGCGCCCGTCTCGAGCTGTAACAGAAATCGCGCCGCCAAGTCGGCCGCTACGAGCCGACCCGCTTGCTCCATCGCCCGGTTTTGGAGCGCCCGATTGAATTGGAGGTCGGGCGTTACGAAAAACTCCGACGCGCCTTTAGCCAATTGCTGCCAGACCACTTTCCTAGACCGAACGTCTTCGACTACAATTTGGACAATCACCTCGGTCCGACTTTCCAACGTCGCCGTCTGCGAAAAACTGAGCGTCGGCACGATGACTGACAGGATCCTCCCGGTCATCACGAGATCAGCCGCTTCAGACTCGGGGACTACTTGCGCTCCACTGCCGACAGAAAATTCATCGCGAAAGTAATTGGTGTAGCGCACCTCGAGATTCGGTTCGAAGCTGTTGTTGACCAACGTCCGGATGATCAGGCGCGGCGGCGGTTCGCTTGAGGTCGAGGGGGTCGCCCCTCCGATCGTCGGACCGGCTCCATCGACCCGAAACTGGTACCCACAGGCACCGAATGTAGACGCAATGCAGGCGGAGACGACCATACTAAATAGAAAGACGAACGATCTTGTCCGCTTCTGGTTTCTCCTCCTCTCAGACTCCACACTCAACACTCGACACCCCTAGACGACAAAGTTGAGCAGCTTCTTGTCGACGTAGATCACCTTCTTTGGTTCTTTTTCCTGCAGCCACTCTGTGGCTTCCGCGCGGGCCAGCCGTTCAATTTCTTCACGAGGTGCGTCAGTCGGCACTTCGATCTTAGCTCTCAATCGACCATTAACTTGGATGGGAATGGTCACACGCTCGCTCACTGTCAGTGCAGGATCGTAGATCGGCCATAGCTGCTGCGAAACACTCGGTTGGTGTCCCAATAGCCCCCAAAGTTCCTCTGCCAAATGAGGCGCGAACGGCGAGAGCAACAAGACGAACGGTTCGATCACAGTACGTGGCCGTTCCTGAGCCTTCGTCATCTCATTGGTAAAGATCATCATCTGCGAGATCGCTGTGTTAAAGCGCAGCGCCTCGATATCTTCCGTCACTTTCTTGATTGTTTGGTGGAGCAAGCGCTCATGGTCGAGGCTAGGAGCGGTTGAGACGACGGCACTGGACAATCGACCTTGCTCATCAACCATCAGCCGCCAGACTCGTTCCAAGAAACGGGTCACGCCTTCGACGCCCCTCGTGCTCCAGGGCTTCATCGCTTCGAGCGGTCCCATGAACATTTCGTAGAGCCGCACCGCATCGGCGCCGAATTGATCGATCATCTCGTCCGGATTGACCACGTTGCCGCGGGATTTCGACATCTTCTGGTTGTCTTCCCCCAAGACAATACCTTGATGCACCAACTTCAGGAACGGCTCCGGCGTGTTGACAACGCCGATATCAAATAGAACTTTGTGCCAAAACCTCGCATAGAGGAGATGCAGCACTGCATGCTCGCTGCCCCCGATGTAGAGGTCCACGGGCATCCAATACTGCTCTTTCACCGGATCGATGAGTTGCGTGGAATTCTTGGGATCAATGAACCGCAGGTAGTACCAGCAGGAGCCGGCCCACTGCGGCATCGTATTGGTCTCACGTCTGGCCGGTTTGTTCGTGACGGGGTCGGTCGTTGCAAGCCATTCACTCAAGTTTGCCAAAGGGCTCTCGCCCGTTCCTGACGGCTTAAAGTTGTCCGTCTCAGGTAGTACCAGAGGAAGCCGCTCTTCTGGAAGCGAGCGTGCTTCTCCATCCACCCATACGATGGGGAACGGCTCACCCCAATAGCGCTGCCGCGCGAAGAGCCAATCTCGCAGTTTGTAGTTGACCGCACGTGTGCCCTTACCCTGCTGGGCCAACCAGTCGGTAATCTTTGGAATCGCTTCGGACGGCTTGAGGTCATTGATGGAGAAGCTGCCGTCAGCCGTCACGGAATTGACGACGACTCCGCGTCCGGTATCAGTGAAGGCCGCCTCCTGAACATGGCCCCCGGCAATCACTTCTCGGATCGGAAGCTGATATTGTCGCGCGAACGCCCAGTCCCGCTCGTCATGCGCCGGCACAGCCATGATCGCGCCGGTCCCGTAGCTCATCAGGACATAGTCAGCGATCCAGATCGGCAGTCGCTCTCCGTTCACCGGATTGACGGCATGGCCTCCGGTAAACACACCGGTTTTTTCTTTTTCCAATTCTTGCCGTTGCAAATCGCTTTTCTTGGCCGATGCTTCACGATAGGTCTGGACGGCGACTTTCTGCTCCTGGCTCGTCACGACATCGACCAGCGGATGTTCGGGCGCCAGAACCATATAGGTCGCACCGAACAACGTATCAGGCCTGGTCGTGAATACGCGGATGGCGCCCGTCCGATCGGCCAGCGCGAAATCAACCTCCGCGCCAATCGACCGGCCGATCCAATTTTTCTGCATTTCCAACGTGCTGGTGGGCCAATCGACAAGTTTGAGATCCTCCAATAATCGATCGGCATAGGCGGTAATTTTGAGGACCCATTGCCGCATCGGCTTGCGGATCACGTCGAAGCCGCCGACTTCACTCTTGCCGTCGACGATTTCTTCATTCGCCAGCACGGTACCAAGGGCCGGGCACCAGTTCACGGGAACTTCCGCCACGTACGCCAGACCACGCTCGAAAAGTTTGAGAAAAATCCATTGTGTCCATCGATAGTACTGCGGATCAGTCGTACTGAGCTCCCGCTCCCAGTCATACGAGAGTCCCACCCGTTGCATCTGGCGCTTAAAGGTGGCGATGTTGTCGGCCGTGGTCTTTGCCGGATGGATGCCGGTTTTGACGGCATACTGTTCCGCCGGGAGACCAAAGGCATCCCACCCCATCGGATGCAATACATTGAAGCCCCGCATCCGTTTGTACCGAGAGACGATATCGGTAGCCGTATACCCTTCCAGATGGCCGACGTGCAGCCCGGACCCGGACGGATAGGGAAACATGTCGAGGCAGTAGAATTTCGGTTTAGCGGGGTCGTCCGTGACTCGAAACGTCCGGTGCTCGTCCCAATACTCCTGCCATTTCGACTCGATTGTGCGGTGGTCGTATCCTTTACTCATTGCAATGCTTTACCCCAAAGACTGGTGATCAGCCGCCGTGGAGCCAGCGAATCTAACATAGCCCCCTGAGGGTCACAAGTTCCGCGCCGCAACAGTAGGAGCGCCTTGGTATACTACCCGGACGATGGGATTCTACTGCGACCAAATCTTCCCCCGCCTCATGGAATGGGTGATGGCAGGAAAGGAATTTCACCGCCTGCGCAGTGAACTCCTGACCTCGGTCCATGGAGACGTCCTGGAACTCGGCTTAGGAACCGGCCTCAATCTTTCGTATTACCCTCAGACCGTCACAGAGCTGCATGCCGTCGACCCAGCGAGCCTCCTTCCGAGCATGGTGGCCTCTCGCAGCGCTCGCGTCTCCTTCCCGGTTCGCTTTCAACAACAGACGGCTGAAGCCCTTCCCTACATCGACAGGCGTTTCGACTGCGTCGTCAGCACCTGGACGCTCTGCACGATTCCCGACGCGCTGAGTGCGCTGCGGGAAGTGGCACGTGTCCTCAAACCAGATGGACGATTGCTCTTCTTGGAACATGGCCGAAGCGACAATCAGAAGGTCGCGGTCTGGCAGGACCGGCTGAATCCCATTCAAAACGTGATCGGCTGCGGATGCAACCTCAACCGGCAGATTGACCAACTCGTCACCCAATCAGGCCTCATGATCACACACCTTGATCGATTCAGCATGGAGGAGGTTCCACGATTGGGTGGTGAGATGTATCGAGGTACCGCCGTCAGGCCACATTAGACCAGAGGATGTCCGTTCATGAGCGGAGCAAACCCCGTAATGGAGCGGAACTGAGGAAGCGGTGCCGGCGGCAGTTGCGAACTCGACTTGGCGCTGTGAATCAGATGAGCTACTCCAAATGCTTTCGCGGCCATCAGACAGCCTTCGTCGTCATCCATGAACAGGGACCGCGCCGGATCAAAGTTCAGCAGTCGTTGGCAATTCGGCCAATACTCCGGTCGCATCTTAAGAGAGCCCACCTCAAACGCATCCACAATCCGATCGACATAGCGATCCAGCCCGGTCTTGGCGACTTTAATCGAGACCCCAGCTTCATGGGCATTCGTCACGATGGTCACGCGCTTTCCCAACTTACGGAGGTAACGGAGAAACTCTTCCGCACCGGGCAAAAAGCCGATCATGTGATCGAGCTCCTTGTGCATCACGACTACGTCGATGCCGACCTGCTTCGTCCAATAATGGAGATCGGTCCAGGCCAACTTGCCTTCGACCGATCGATACATCGACATGAGCCGATCGCGGGCTTCCTCAAACGAGATGGCATGGAGCGTGGCATAGCGACGGGGTAGTTCCTCCTCAAAAAAGAAATTATCGAAATGGCGATCCAGCAACGTGCCGTCCATATCGAGGAGCACATCATCAATGTTCGACCAGTCGGGAGCGTGCTGATTCATAGGGCAAAGTATAGCTGAACGACCAACGAGAAGACGAGGCGAGTTGTGTTTGAGAAAAATCCTATGGTACGGTCCGGCCAATCATGGCGCGCGTGAAAACCAAACCCCATCAAGAGCCACAACTTCCAGGGCTGCCACAAGAAGGTGGCCCGCCTCCACTCGTCGCCATCATCGGCAGGCCGAACGTCGGAAAATCGACTTTGTTCAACAAGATTCTCGGCCAAAAGATCGCCATCGTAGACGATGTCCCCGGTGTGACACGCGACCGGAACTATGCAGACGCCGCCTACCGCAATCGAAAGTTTCGCTTGGTGGATACGGGAGGGCTGGATCTCTCCGCCTCGGACAGCATGTTGACCTTGATCCGACGGCAATCTGAACTGGCCATTGCAGAAGCGGACATTCTCGTTTTTCTCCTAGACGGTCGATCGGGACTCACCCCTCCGGATCATGAGGTCGTGAAGCTCCTGCGCGGCGTGACCAAACCGCTGTTCTATGCCATCAACAAGATCGATACGCCGAAATCTGAGCCGTTACTTGCTGATTTCTACAAGTTGGGAACCGACCAGCTCTTCCCCATCTCAGCCGAGCATGGCCTCGGAGTGGCTGAACTCTTGGATGCTCTCTACCCGCTACTTCCCGCTGCCGAAGAGTCCGATGAGTTGCAGCAACTGCCCCGCATAGCCGTCGTAGGACGGCCGAACGTAGGCAAATCCACACTCGTCAACGCGCTGTTGGGCGAAGAGCGTGTCGTCGTCAGCAATGTTCCGGGAACCACTCGTGATCCCATCGACTCGCTGGTCACCCATCAAGATCAACGTTATGTCTTCACCGATACGGCAGGCATCAGGCGGCGGGGCAAGGTCGATCGTGGAGTGGAAGGGTACAGCGTGCTCCGATCGCTCCGTGCCATCGGCCGGTCAGACGTGGCAGTTCTGCTGTTGGACGGCCTGGAAGGCGTGACGGAACAAGACACCAAGATTGCCGGAGCCATTCTCAAGCAAGGGCGTGCCTGCATTCTCTTGATCAACAAATGGGACTTGCGCGCCGGCGATGAGAAGGCACGACAGGAGTATGAGCTTGAACTCCGCCGCCGATTTCCTTTTCTGACATGGGCACCGATCTTCTATGGCTCTGCCATCAAGCCCGAATCCCTCCGGCGTCTCTTTCCGCTTCTTAAAGACGTACATACCATGTTTACGAAACGCGTCCCCACCGGCGCGCTGAATGCCTGGTTGCAGAAACTCCTTGCCGTCCATCCCTTGCCGGTACGGAAGCACAAGCCGTCGGCGATGACAAAAGCGGCCTTTATCACGCAGGTCGCCACCAAACCGCCGGTCTTCGCCTTATTCGTCGGTCATCCGGGAGACATGACACCCGCGTACCTCCGGTACTTGGAAAATCAACTGCGTGAAACCTACGGATTCTCCGGCACGCCACTGCGAATCATGGTCAGGAAAAAGTAAGCAGCATATCCTTTTCTCGAAATCCCTGTTCTGCTCCCTCAGCCCACCCTCCCAACAGCGCACGATGCGTCCGTGCAGGAACCGACCGATTAATACGCCATTGATCTCACCCTGTTACCGTGCTTCTGCGGACTCATTTTTTGAGCGGACCTTATCCGCAGCATGGAAGTATGCGAGTGACGAACGGGTTCGACACTAAAGCTGAGAGAATATTGTCAGAACCCGTTTCACGATGCCTGAGTCGACCAATACGCCACCTGTAACCAGCGCAGTTCAGCCAACCTCGTTTCGAAAGGCGCTTTCGGGTTGACTAGGCGGGAAGCACATGTTATTCGCATAATTGAGTATGGTTTGTTGCATTCCCCGTTGCGAAAATGGCAAATCCTCACAGGCAACAGGCAAACATGGGCTCGTTGACCCGATGATTCGACCACCGTTTACCTTCTCACTATTCTCCGTGCTCCTCGTCATGGGAGTGCTGAATATCACTGCCACAAGCTTGGCGGGAGAGCGAGTCCTACCGGATCCATTCAACCCCGCGCCTGGTCAAACAGGGATCACTGTCGAACCCCAGATACCGTCTGACGCAAAGACACCGGCTCATCCAGACTCATCTTCTGAGGTAGAGCCGTCACTCGATGCGGAGATCCCTGATCGTGCAGAGGAATCAGCCGAGCCGGACTCCTCCATACTACCCGAGGAAGAAGAGGCGGCAGAGCTCGAACCCGAACCGGCCGAACCGGAACCTGAGCCCAACCCATCGATCAGGCTGACAGGCCGGGTGTGGCGGGCCAAGCCGGGAATCGTTTTTCTCAAGACACAGGTCGGGCTCTTATCCTTGAGTTCGAAATCCACGCTGAAGTCCTTACCGGCTTCTCAGGAAGTGTCTTTTGTGATCCACAACGACCATCTCGTCATCGATATCGTGAAACGAACCGATGGAACGCTCGTGCACCGCTACCTCAGTGGGCCGTTGACGCGAAGTGAAGAAGATGACACGCAGCTGATCGGATGGACGCCTGAGGGCGAGCAGGCCTTTCACTTGGGCGGCCAGGCGCGGGCGCTCTCAAACCGAAAAGACGGCGATGCCATCACTGTCGAAGTTGATAAGACTAATACGGTTATCGGAATCCATGACCTTCAATTCGACCTGCAGATCGGGCAGATCGCATCCCGTGGGTCCAATGCTCGCCTCTTGCTGACCGGCACGATCTCAAAACTGAAGTCCAATTTTATTTTCTTCAGGACTCCGATTGGTATCGTCAATGTGAATGCCAAGATCGGCATCAAGAATGCCAAAGTCGGTCAGACGATGACTCTGCACATGCATGACCACTATGTCGTCGCGGATCTCTCCGCGTCCAGCGAGGCACCCCCACACCGTCGATTCGTGACCGGCCCCTTGGAATTCGATAAGCCGGACCGGGCGAGTGTGAGGCTTTGGACTCCGGAAGGCGAACAGATCTACCCGACCGAGCGAGGGAAAGGCACGATACATGGGGTGCGCGAAGGTACTCCGATCACGGTCGAACTCAACGGGCAAGGCGAAGTCGTTGACTTCCACAAGGTGAAGTAGCTTCTGGGCTGCCTCTTCTCCGTCTTGACTCTCTTTTCGATCCCCCCGTAGACTGCTCGGCATATGGGCACATCCACCCTCAGCCGTCGATCGTCGGGTTCATCCTCGGCTCCTTCACGAACCGCCAAAATATTTGATACGCTCTACCGTGACCATGTGGACCTGGTCTATCGCTTTGCGCATCGACTGTGCGGCGAGCCCGAGACTGCAAAGGACTTGGTGCAGGAGACGTTTTTGAATGCGTACCGTGGATTCGAGCGATTTCGTGGTGAGGCCCAGGTGTCGACATGGCTATATACCATCGCGTCGCGCGCCTGTTTGCGGATGCGGCGCAGACGAAAGGGCGCTCCGGAACGGGAACTCTCGCTCGAAGAGTTTATCCCGACATCTGAGGGCGAGTTTCGGCTACAAATTCCAATCGACGGCCTCAGCCCTGAAGAAGCGCTCCAGAACAAGCAGTTGCGTGAGGCGCTCGATACGGCCATTGATCAGCTCCCGAAGAAATACAAGATGGTCTTGGTGCTTCGGGATATGGAAGGCTTAAGCGCGAAGGAAGTCGGGACCATCATGGGATTGAATGAACGGGCGGTGAAATCACGTCTCCACCGCGCCCGCTTGTTTGTCCGTCGACAACTGAGCGCCCAAGGGCTTGGCCAGGAGATGGCTGATCACGAACACGCCCTAATTGGATAGCGAGGGAAACCGTTCAATGGCAAAGCGTCACACTTCCACAAAACAGACACGGTCCTCGACAACTCGGCATCAACATGACCACGGGAAGGGCCGGTGCTTGAACATTCTCCGTCAGCTGTCCGCCTATATCGATGATGAACTCGCAGGAGACATTTGCAACGAAATCCGCCGACATTTGGGCGGCTGCCCCAACTGTGAAGTGTTCGTCTCTTCTCTGCGTCAGACCGTCTCCCTCTGCCGTCATCGTCCAGCTCCGAGCTTGTCGACAGACGATCGGGCGTTGATGCGCCAGAAGATCTTGAACACAGCCAAGATTCGCTAACCCACAACGTCTCAATCTCTTTTTATGGTAACTATGCTCCCCTTCATTGGAATGTTGCTTCTCTCAGGATTGTTTACCATCCTTGATCCAACCTTGCCCACCGTTGATGCCGCAGCGCCCAAAGCTCCGCCTCAGGCAAGGAAGGAAGGAGCCGCCCACAAGGCTACGGTCGAGACGGCCCTTCGCTATGCCGAAGCTATCGCCAAGGGCGACAAGGTCACCGCCGGACAACTGGATTTTGCCTGCCAATACAAGCTGGTAACCGCTCCGCAAGTGAACTCAAAGCCATCGGCAGCAAGTGATTCCTCGTACGAGGAGTGTTGGCAGGCCCTCACTGCGGGTCATGCCTCGCTGTTGAATCGATCTGATATCGGAATGAACGTCCTCTGGCCAAGCTCCGGACCGCTGGTATTTTATGGTGATGATCTCTCCCGGGCTTCTGCCTCTGCATTTGTCATGGATGTGCTCGGCCTCTCACCTCCCGGAACGGGCCTTCATCTTGAAGTCACCAACAGCCGTTCGATCCCGAATGGATCGTTCCGGCTTGCACCGAATGGAAAAGTCATCGGAGTTCCGACCACACTGGTCGGCCTCACCGTTCATTATCACGACCCCCTCACGTCGCCCGTGACCTACGGACCAAGCGCAGTCCAGTGGACGAGTACGATCAAACGCGAACGAAAAGCGCTCAAGTCCATCACCACTCAATGGGTGGTCTTCAGCGGACTCAAGCGACATGGGTTTTCACGCGACACTAGCGTGTTCCATCTTCCCGTCGAGACGTCGCCCGAAGCGCCGGGTATGGTTGCAGAACGAATCCCGTTCACGACCGAAATCAGCCGCGCCCTTCCCGACTCTATCGTCTGGTGGAGTCCCGACGATCAGCCTGGTACGCTGACGGCCGCTGCCGCGCGCGCCGCTTCATTTCCGGAACTGCGCGACCGTGTCGCCCTGCTTAATCGCGTCCTTATCATCGACCCGAATCAAGTGGACGCGCTGACCGTCCTGACCAAAAATCTGTACGGTGTCCTGCTTCGGGAGGCAGCTCAGAACCACAAACTGGCGGTCAAAGATCCGGCGCTTTCTCTCACGGTCAATGAGTTCTACTGGACGATCGCGGCTGCCACCGCTCGTCTCGATCTCTCCTTAGGCATGGAAGTGGGTGGGTTCTCACAGCCGACGCCGGCGGACCTGCTGTACCGATTGCTGCCGGGGCTGCAAGCTCTGGCGCGAGTCCAGCCTGAACGACTGGACAATCGTTTCCGGCTCGGTATGGCCTATCGGTGGAACAACGATCAAGTCCCGATGATCGACACGTTCGAGGCGTTGGTCAAAGACATTCCGGCTGATCGAAAAACGCCCAAGGCCGAAGCTCTGCTTCAACTCGCGTGGTCCCGCATCAACAAGGTTTCCTGGAATCGGATTTTGCACGATCCCGACAGTGTCCGGGCCTATGAAGACGCGCTCGCGTCTGCGGCACTCGCGGAATTGCCGATCGACAAGTTTCTCGCGCACTACACTATGGCCTACAGCATGATCTTCATGCCGGACTATGGGGAAAAAAGTCAGATGCTCGAACACCTCACCGAGGCCAAACGCTGGTTCGATGAGATACCGGGGAAGGATGAGGCAATCTGGCGGTATTTCCTCGAGAGCGAAGGACTCAAGGCCGTGCTCGCCGGCGACCCGATGTTCCAACCGCTCCTGGCCGAGACTGAGAGACCAAAGGGATAATCCTCTCAGTTCTAATGAACGGGGGGTTCCAACGGCTGGTCCAGAACGTCTTCAGACATGCACTGTCTGAACCAGCTCGTTCACACCTCAATCTTACAAATCGAACACGACCCGCAGCGCATCCCTCACCTGGTCGAGATATTTCCGCTCCAGCACCCCTTGCTGCTTTTCGATGCGAGACACATCCACCGCCCGCAGTTGCTTCACGTTGACATGCCGTTCCTTGTCTATGCCATTTTCCTTACTCGGCACGACGTTGACGGCAAACGGCCAGGTCTTGTGACTAGGTAAGAGGGGGGCCACAATCACCGTTTGTGATTCACGGTTGACTACATCACCCTGCACGATCACACAGGGTCTTTTCTTGCGCGTCTCCGCGCCTTTCGTTGGATTTAGATCCACCCATCTGATTTCCAGCTGTTTGAGCCATTCCTCTCTCATGACTCGAGCCCGTCTTCAAGCGGAGCGTCCCATGCCGCCAGCTCCTCTTGATACGTCTTGTCGTTCGCTTCCTCACGGTTACCCTGAAGAATGGCTTGTTCCAACGACCGTCGCCGTTCCCGTTTGAGCAACTCGTTGATATAGCCGCTCCGATTCTTTCCCCCAACCTGTTGCAGGAACGCCATCGCCTCCGACTCCAACGTGAATGTCGCTCGATATGTCATAGTCCCACTCCTTTGTACGACAATACTATCATATTCATGAGTATGATAAAAGATGTGCTAATAACATATCACTATTGTGTTGCGTACCATGGCAGTTTCAAGTTCCCGGAAGGCTCGGCAGTCATGCGCCTCGCCGAATTGCCGATCGACAAGTTCCTCGCATACTACAGCATGGCGTACAGCATGATGTTCATGCCGGACTACGGGGAAAAAAGTCAGATGCTCGAACACCTCACCGAGGCCAAACGCTGGTTCGATGAGATACCGGGGAAGGATGAGGCAATCTGGCGGTATTTCCTCGAGAGCGAAGGACTCAAGGCCGTGCTCGCCGGCGACCCGATGTTCCAACCGCTTCTAGCTTCGACTGAACACCCCTCAGAGTAGCAGCCTCATCGTTACTCAAATTAGACAGATAGACGATGACAGTGACCTTGTACCGCCCTTAGCGTCACGAACTCGCATGGGATAAACAGCAGTCAGTCTGTTGCTGTCCACACGGAAGAGTTGATTACTTAGGAATAGTGACTGAGAAGTGTGGTTTCACCGAATAGGAATTGATGTCAGCGGGTGACACCGAGCCGCTGTCCATTGTATACATCACATATTCCAACTTGTAGAGGAATGAATAACTCAAACCTATGAACACTACGGATTGGGTGGGGCTCATCGAGGAGGTATACAGGCTCGAAGATGACGACGACACCTGGCTGAACCGCGTACTTGAGCATGCCGCATCGCTGGGAAGTCGAGGCTTCTGGCCCACCATCGGTACCTATCAGTACACTTCGAGAAACTTGAAGCTTGTGCGATCTGCTGCGCTAGGGCCGGCACATGCGCGCGACATTCTCGCAGCAAGCATGCAGGTGCAAACTCCAACGGTCAGTCATTTCTTCCGCAGCGGGCCAGCCGTCACCTCTCTCAGCGAAGCCTTATTCACACGTGAACCAGGTTTGGCAGCCGTCGTTCAGCAGATTACCAACGGTGTCGTGCACGACAAGCTGGCAGTTAAGGGGCTTACGGGTCAAGGCAGCGCGCTCATCCTCTGCTGGTTGTTTTCGGAACGAACCGTACCAACCGTGCAGGAGCGCCACCGCTGGCAATGTGCGGCCAGCCATCTGGGCGCCGGGCTTCGGTTGCGAGAATCCCTACAGACCCTCAACCTTGATTCCCTTCTCGTGGAAGCCATTTTCGACAGCGCCGGCAAACTCCACGATGCCCGTCAAGGAGCAGAACGTCAGACCGCACGTGCCGCATTGCGTAGAGCAGTCTGCCGCCTCGACCAGCTTCGAACCCGTCAAGGTCGTGGCAACCCTGACCGCGCGTTGGCAGCCTGGGAGGGCCTCGTGCAAGGCCGCTGGTCGCTCGTTGACCATTTCGATTCTGACGGGCGCCGTTTTGTTCTTGCGATCAAGAATGACCCCAGATTTCCGGATCCACGCGGCCTCACCCTGCGCGAACGCCAGGTATCTGAATTTGTCGGCCAAGGGCATAGCTGCAAGGAGATCGGCTATATGCTCGGGATCTCACCCTCCGCCGTGGCGAACTGCACAACGCGTGCAGTTCGCAAACTGGGATTGTCGTCACTCACCGAGCTTGCGGCATTCTTCTCGCCCAACGGACCACGAGCCACACTGGAAGAATATGGAGTGCATGGTGACAGATTGCTGATCGGCACCTATCCGCTCCTTCCTGCCGATCAGGTTGTGAATCTGACAGACGCCGAACGAGCGGTGCTGGCAGCGTTGTTGGCAGGCTCCACAAACCGCGATATTGCCCAACGCCGTAACTGCAGTGCACACACCGTGGCAAATCAGGTGCAGGCGATTTTTCGCAAAGTGGGAGTGCATTCACGCAGTGAACTTGCCGTGCGGCTGCATGGCAATCCGTCAGCCTGCACCAACGCATAGTGTCGCCTATGGCCTGCATGTGTAAAACTAACTATAGCGCCTTCTCGCGCCTCCTCGTATTCTTACCAATCTGACAGCAGCGCGTCCGGTTCTATTTGTTCTTCTGGCGTTTCTAGGAAGGCCAGACTAATGCATGCGTGTGCTGAGAAACCTATTCATAGGCTGATCAACAAGATACTCATGTGGGAAGTACAAAGGTAGGTCCTCTCCGTTCCACCAAGACAAAGTTCATCAGCTTAATCCTGATTATGGCGAGGGCTGGTCTATCCAGAACATATTTTTTCAATAGCCTGTCTGTATCTCATGAGATACACCACTGTATCTCGTTTGGTAAGCATTACTGTGATCGAATGTTCCAACCTAACAACCATGGCCGTTTTGCTATCGTGATTTTCAGGAATAACTTTTGCTGAGTGGTCGTGCATCTTAGAGGTTCCTGAACCGGTTACCATGAAGAACCTCATATAGAACATTCTATCGACGATCATTAGCGGTTAAGGAGGTACTTATTATGATGTCTATCTGGAGAACATTTTCACTCTTGGCTTTTAGTCTGGCAGCATCAATTGGAATTCTCGCGAGCAGTACCGAACAGACATGGGCGCAGGCGTCTGATCTACAGTCACCGGCCACTGCCATCAAAGCTTTGGTCGAAGAGACATTACGACAACATCCAGATCTCATCCTTCACGCGTTGAAACAAGATCCGGTGATGATTGCGGACCTCGTAGAACGCGGAACCGAAATTCGAAAAGCAAAGCTCGAGGAAGCGCAATGGCAGGCAGAATTGGCGAACCCAAAAGTTGCGACGGTTGCGGAAGATCGTCCTATTCGGGGAGCGCGCAACGCGCCGATCACGGTTGTTGAGTACAGCGATTTCGAGTGCCCCTATTGCAGAGCCGTATCCCCGACACTGCAGGAAGTGCTGGTAGCGTACGGAGACAAGGTCCGTCTCGTCTACAAACACAACCCGTTGAGCTTCCATGCCACGGCCGAACCAGCAGCGCGATATTTTGAAGCGATTGCGCTGCAGAACGAAGAGGAGGCTTGGCGATTTCACGATCTCGTGTTTGAGCAACAGCGAAACTTGTCTCGCGGCATCGAAGCCGTGCAGGAAATTGCTGCAACACTGAACGTCGACCATGCACAGCTCGAACACGATTTACAGAGCGACGCAGTGACACAACGTATTGCAGCTGATCGAGCGGAAGCAGAACGGTTCGGCTTCGACGGCACACCTGCGTTCGTGATCAACGGCGTGTCATTAGTCGGCAATCATCCCAAGCGAGACTTCGATCGAATTATTAGGAAAATGCTGCCAGAACCACGGGCAATGGCACAGTAGGCTTGTCTACTTATACTTAGGAGGCTCCCGTCATGAAAAGGCTGAAGCACGTGGTCAGCATCTGTGCGATCGCAGCGCTTGTCTGGTTCTGCCCACTTTCATCGGTTTGGGCGGGTAACTTCGATGCTAACATTCACTTTCATATCAACACGCAGAGATACACGTACGACGAAATCGTAAAGTGGCTGCAGATCAACATCGAGATGGCCGAGTCGCTCTATAGCAATAACCCGGCTTTGGCCATCCACCCGACGTTTGTGCAGGAGAACCATACAGCAATCAAGGTTCAGACGGATTCCAACGGGAAGAATTTTAGTTACCTTGGGTTCGACGATGTATCTGACCTTGAAAAGTTTATGGAGGACAACTTCGACAATCAGGCGCGCACAAAAACGGACGGCCATCTCACAGTGCTCGTCGTCGACACGGTTGTAAAGAATGAGGAGAAGAATAAGAGCTTGTGCGGTCGAGCAACCTTTCCCCACTGGGTCAATCCGTTCAACAGAAAGCGGGGCATCATTATAGCTACCTGCGTGGTGGCGGATACCGACCCGAAAGTCCTGACTCAGCGATACCTACTCGCACACGAACTTGGGCACTTTTTCTCACTCAAGCACACCTTCGAGCCTTATGTGAATCTGAATCCCCTCAGTGTGTCGAACTGCAATAAAGAATTCGGTAATCACATAAAGTGTAATTCCTGCCAGGGTCAGGTTAAGCCCGATAGTGCTGGTGATCTCCGTGAGTGCAAGGGAATTTCTAATGTCATGGACTATTGTACGTCAGAAATTGGCAAAGAAGTCTTAAACGCCTGTCAACTGAACCGTGCTGCTAAGCAGCGCGAACGATACCTAACGAGCGACGGGAAGACTGATTATCAGGCTATGGCCGGTTTGCGTGGCGAAGGACAGTGTGAAGCCGATGCTGATTGTGAGGATGAGGAGTTCTGTACAGCTGGGGTATTGGATCTCAAGCGGAATGTCTGCAAAGCCAAGAAACCGTTAGGCAGTAGCTGTACCGATAAGCGGCAATGCGCTTCCGACCGATGCAACCTTGGTACCTGCAAGGTTGCCGATGAATGCCAAGCGGATTCGGATTGTGGGGCCGGTAACTATTGCGGCGAGCCTATTGCGGGACAGCGCACGTGCAAGGCCAAATTGAGCGACGGCTCAGTCTGCACCAAGGACCTGCAATGCCAGGCAGGTCGATGCAAGACTGGATTCTGCTCTGCACCGGCATCGGCATCAATGGGCGAGTCCTGCCGTTTCAACGACGAATGCCGTGAAGGCAAGTGCAACGCGCCGGTGGGAGGAGTCACAAAAGGAACCTGTGTGTGTGATAACGACTCCGACTGCGGTCCGGGGAAGTGGTGTGATGGTGGGATCGATACCAAAGTGAATGCTTGCCGACCCAAGCTCGATAAAGGAGAGAAATGCGGCGGAGTCGGTACATTCGGGAACGATCACAAGTGCAAGTCCGGCGAATGTTCAGGAGCACCATTCTATAAATGCAAGTAGCCGGTGCGAATCTGATCTAATCTAGGGTAAACGATTCTCACCTGGTAGAAACAGTAGCTGGAAATTGGAGAGGCTGGTAGTGGACTGCTGTCGAACTAAGAGGCGGGCGCTCGAGAAGATCGCCTGTCTCTTGAGGTATTCCACGGAAAGGAGGTCATATGAATACAACGACGATCTTTCGAGCCACCGCATTCATGTGTGCCGTATGCACCATCGGAGCATCGACGGCGCATGCCTCCGATTTAGTTAAGAGCGCGGAGGCAGACTCAAAATTCAAGATCATCGAAAAATCAATTTTCCTGTATGACGACAAACCCTATTCGATCGAGGCCGCGATAGAAAAAAACGAAGTTGCTGGCATGTCCATTGTGCTCATCCACGATGGGAAACCGGCAATCCATCGCACTTATGGGTATCGCATCAAGAAGAGAGAAGAAAAGGCGACGAATCAGACCATCTATCAATGCGCTTCGATGAGCAAGATGGTGTCCTCTTTTGGGTTTGTGACGGCGGCGCGGCGCGGTGATGTGCAACTGGATCAACCCGTCACCGAGCTCAACCAGACTCATCGGGATACATTGCTCACGCGATGGGAGGAGAAGTACTTTAAAAATGAGACATCGATGTGGTCAAAGGACATTACCTTGCGAAGACTATTGAGCCATACGGCTGGGCTGGATGTTCATGGCATTAGTGCTGCTCCCTGGCTTCCGTCCAAGGAACCGCTAGAGAACATTCTTTTCGGCAAGAGCCTCTTCAAAGATGCCGTGAAACCTCTACACCGGCCAGGTACGAAATATTTGTATTCAGGTGGAGGGTATACCGTAGCTGAAGCGTGGCTGGAAATTGCAACTGGGAAAAAGTTCAAGGATTATCTGAAACAGCATGTACTGGAACCCTTGGGCATGACGCAAAGCACGTACGAAACCGGAGACGAGGACACTTCTAACCTTGCATGGGGCTGTAGCCGCGGCGTGTGTCTCTACAACGTACGCACACTCGATGTGAAGGCTGCTGGCGGTCTCTTGTGCCATCCGGCGGACTATGCACGATTGGTAGCCTTGATAATGAACAAGGGAAAAGAGTATTTGCCAGAACAAGCCGGTGCTCAGCGGATCCCTTCCGAGGACGTGATCGCTATGCTGACTCCGAGTAAGCACAAGGACACGGGCGATCCTATCCCATCCTCAGGCGAGTGGTATGGCTTGGGGGTCTCTCTCAATGATGAAGACATGGAGCCCGATGGCTTGACATCGCGGTTCAGCCACGGCGGAGCTCAACAGGGATTTTCTAATGAGTTCTATGCTCATCGAGGGCTCAACTCCGGGATTGTTGTCTTGGTAAATGGGGACCGAGAATGGACCAAGAACAAAGAGGTCTATGGGGGCAATACGCTACAAGAGGCCGTGGTACAAGCGTTTAAGGTGGCCTATGGAATTGTTTCCGAGGGGAAGCCTCTGACTCCTCGTTGCACTGCAGACACTCAATGTTCGAGCGGTCAATTTTGTAATGCGGGGGTTGATGTTACGAAGAACCAATGCATGCCGAAGAAGACGGACAACGACACCTGCGACATAGCCGGTGGCGATCACCAATGCAAGAGCGGCTACTGCAAGTTGTCTCGGTGCTATACCCCTAATTCGGTGCCGATGGGTGGTGCCTGCTATCTCAACGACGCTTGCAAGGAGGGCAAGTGCAGCAGCCTTGATGGAACGAAGGGCACTTGCGTGTGCCAGGCGGATGCTGATTGTGGGGCAGGCAAGTACTGCAACGCGGGGTTCGATGCCACGAAAAACAGTTGCATCGCCTTGAAGAGCGACAATGAGACTTGTGATCTCGCCGGAGGCGGGCATCAATGCAAGAGCGGGTTCTGCAAATTCTCCCGATGTTATACGCCGAATTCCGTCGGAATGAACGGCACCTGCTACAACGACGGTGCCTGTAAGGAAGCTTGAGTTCTAATTCTAAGTGCAACACTACCAGCCCAGATGGGCTAGGGTGGTGCCATGCACACGAGATCGTACCGACACCTGAGTGCCGAAGAACGTGAAACCTTGAGCCTGGGCTTGACCCAG
>JBFWZD010000040.1:0-20450 GCA_050185705.1 Nitrospira sp.
CACTAACCGTACTGCCTCTTGTTTGAAATCTTCCGTGTACTGCCGTCGTGTCTTCGTGCGCATGCGATCCTCCAATTTCATCATTTTCCTCCTTCTGGAGGTGTCTGTGAAATCGGGGAAAGGTCACTCCCCTCCTACCCATCGACAGACACCATAACGGCTGCTCGTCCGCAAAAGCACCCTACAATTCCTATGTCACCGCGCCTGCCCTTAACAAACTCTTCGTCATGAGAAGATGTTCCACTCACCTGCCCCCTCTTCTGGCTGAGCTACGCCCCCTTCTTTTGCGGGGAGGACAAATTGGTGTCCATTGCTAGCCTTGATTCACAAGAGAGATCCGAGAAGGAAATCCTAATTGGAGGGGAGCACCATGAATCAGATCAGACAAGCGAGACGAGTAGAACGTCAGTACCCTCACCGAGCTATTGAACGCAGAAGCATACGGCGTGTCAGCGTCTCCTTTGGCCTCATGTATTCAGGCTTCAACGGAGAAGATGTGTTGGTCGGTGACGGGACCGTCATTGATCTGTCTGATGGCGGAATCGGCATCCGCGGCAATTCCGCTGTGCAGATTGGGATGGATCTCACGCTCTTTTTATACCTCCCATACGAAGAGGATCCGTTATTCATACTGGAAGCAACCGTAGCATGGACCAGCGGTTCCTTGTTCGGCGCGACCTTAAAAGAGTTGAGCCTGCCAGAAGGGGATCGGATGCGACTTTTCCTCCAAGAGCAGTCAGTCGGCCAAGCATAGTCGAATCGGTGTTCAGACAAGCTCTCTGATGAGCATTGATACTGATCCCTAAAGAGCAGATTCAGGGATCAGTCCTGAGAGCTCCATGATTCAAGAGAAGGCCCCAGCCCCGTGCGCTGACGCCACCTTGCCTTTCCATTTGCCTCATGGTAGTAGGACGTGAGTTGCCGCTCGCTTAGCATGAACAGAATAGAGAATCTGATTTTTCACCTTCCTACGATTACTTGGTAGACTCACCCAACCATTGCCTAAGTTGTAGTCGTCCCACACTGTTATGAACCACCTCTCTCGCCATCCTTTCATAGCCTTTGGGATGGCCGTGGTGTTGGCACTTGCCGCCCTCTTGATCTTTCGCCTGAGCACAGGTGTCAAGCCGGACATCCACACGCCACGTCTGGTGACCGTCGGCGTTGTCTCTCCGCTCAAACAGGATCTCGATGTTCGATTACCCTACACCGCTGACATTTCACCCAACCAAGTCGTCAACATCTTCTCACGTGTCGATGGCTACATCGCCAAGCTGCACGTTGACAAGGGAGATTTTGTTACAGCCAATCAATTACTGCTTGAAATCGATCATACGGATTATCAGCATGCCGTGAACCAAGCCAAAGCCAATCTTTCGGCCGCCCGAGCACGCGTCGCGCAGCAAGATGCGGTCGTTCGCAATGCCAAGCTTGCGTTCGATCGCATGCAAGCTCTCATCAAAGACCAATTCGTTTCCCAACAGGACCTCGACAATGCGGAAGTCAATTTTGATGCCGCCAGAGCAGCACAAGAGTCCTTGCAAGCACAGGTGAACCAGATGGAAGTTGCCCTGGCTCAAGCCGAAACCAACCTCGCCTACTCCTACATCCGAGCTCCGTTTGCCGGCTACATCGCAGAACGGAATCTGGATACAGGCTCCTATGTCAGCAGCGCCACAGCAAGTACCTCGACGATGTCGAGAGGCATCATGAGCCTACATGACATCGACAAAGTCCGTGTCTTGATCGAAGTTGTCGAACGAGATATTCCACTGGTGAAGGTTGGGCAAAAAGCCGAACTTCGTGCTGAGGCATACCCAGACCAGATATTCGAGGGAACAGTGACGCGGATCGTCCAGGCCCTGAATCGAGCCACCCGGACCATGACCGTAGAAGTCGACCTACTCAACAGGGATCGGCGATTGAAGGGCGGAATGTTCGCCCGCGTTGAAGTATTGGTGGGCACGCGTCTTCAGGCTCTGCAGATTCCCATCGATGCAGTCAGTCGCCTTGAGAATGCGCAGTACGTGTACCTTGTGGAAGAAGGAAAAGCCCGAAGAGTGGATATCACCATCGGCGTTCGCCAAGGAAACTATGTTGAAATCACCAACGGTCTGACGGGACACGAAACCGTCATCGTCTCCGGCAAAGATTTGGTACACGACGGTGGGCCTGTCCAGACCCAACCCCTTTTATCGGTCGGGGGTAAGCGGGTAGAAGGGAAGGACGAGGAGCAAACGAACTGACCAATATGATGGGATCTCTTAGTCGCACATCGAACCCTTCACCTTTCATCCATTTCCCCTTACCTGTTGAACTATGTGGCTGACTCTACTCGCGCTACGCAATCGGATCGGCATTTTAATGCTTTCTTTAGCGATGGTCGTATTGGGCGCGACCTCGCTTCAGAGACTTCCGGTTGACCTCTTTCCACAAATTCAGGTTCCTGTCGCATTTGTAGGCGTTATCTACAAAGGGGCGCCTCCGCTCGATATCGAGCAAAGTGTTGTGTACCCGATCGAAAAAGCGGTCAGCGCTGCCTCCAACGTGGAGCATGTCGAATCCTTTAGCAAGCAAGGACTCGGAGCGGTCCAGATCTGGTTTAATTGGGGCGCGAACCTCGATGTCGGTCAAATGGAGGTGATGCAGCGCATCACCCAGATCCTGAACAGCCTCCCACCTGGGATTCTGCAACCCTTTATCGTCAAGTTCGATGTGTCTAATATTCCCGTTTCGGTGGTGTCGGTCGCCAGCGACGAACTGGACGAACGCGCGCTCTACGATCTGGCCTACAACACCATCGCCCCACAGATCGAGCAGATTGCAGATGTGGCGGCAGCAACCGTAGAGGGCGGGAAGATCCGCCAGATCAACATCAACCTCGACCCCGCGCTCCTCAGTGCCCGCGGCCTCTCAATCCTTGACGTCGTAAGATCAGTCAAGGCCGCCAATTTAATCTTACCGTCCGGTGACATCAAAGCCGGCAACCTCGATTACAACGTTTTTACGAACAACCAGTTTCGAACAGTGGAACCGATACAGGACGTTATCGTGAAGGTGAATCCACAGGGCAACCCGGTCCGCGTACGCGACGTAGGAACGGTAACGGATTCTTCAGACATTCAGACCAACATCGTCCATACCGATGGGGCCAGATCCGTATTTCTTCGCGTCAATAAACAACCGCTCGCCAACACCGTTGCAGTCGTCGACGCCCTCCGCGCCGCTCTTCCGAAGATGTTTGGACTTCCCGAAGGGGTAAAACTCGGCATCTCGTTCGACCAATCACTCTACATCCGCCAATCTATCCGAAATTTGGTCGAACAGGCACTTCATGGCTCCTTACTGGCCGCCGCTGTGATCCTCATCTTCTTACGGAACCTCACCAGCACCATGATCATTTCAGTGGCTATCCCGTTGTCCATGCTGGTGACGTTCATCGTACTGTACTTCACGAATCAAACTCTCAATGTGTTCACACTCGGTGGGTTGGCGCTGGGAATAGGCCGGCTCGTGGATGATTCGATTGTGGAACTGGAGAACATTCAGCGCCACATCAATTCCAACTCCGATCGTTGGAGCAGCATTCTAGAGGCGGCTCGAGAAGTTGCCATGCCGATCTTTGCTTCAACTGTGACGACCGTGGTCGTGTTTCTTCCCATGTTTTTCGTCGTCGGCATCGCGCGCCTCCTGTTGATCCCGTTGACGGTCACGATTGCCATCGCGCTCTTCACGTCCTTCCTTGTCTCCCGCACGGTCACCCCCGCGCTCTGTTACAGATTTCTCAAGCCTGAGCAAGAAGCACAGGGCGCGATGCCGCGTTGGCTTGCGGCCATGATGGAATGGAGCCGGAGACGCTATGAATCGTTAGATCGAAGTTACGAGGACTCGTTGCGGTGGGTCCTAGCCCATCGCAAGACGCTGATCATAACCATTCTGCTGGTCTTTTTGGGATCGCTCGCCCTAGCCCCTCTGATTGGAACCGAGTTCCTCCCGGTTTCCGATGAAAGCCAGTTTCGAATCGTCTTGCGAGCACCAGTCGGTCAACGAGTTGAAAAGACCGAAGAACAAGTCTCAGAGGTTGAACGCGTGCTTCGGGCGAATATCCCCGCGACCGAGCTGGAAACCATTGTCTCTAGTACCGGCATCTTATCCCAAGGCCGTTCGTCGCTCTTCAACCCCAATACAGGCCCCCACACCTCATCTATTCAGGTCTACCTGGTTGATCCAGCGAAACGATTACGAAGTCAAGTCGACATTATGAACGACGTGCGCCCCAAGATCGCCAAGCTGTTTCCCGGTGTCTCGATGTATTTCGATCCTGGAGGGTTGGTGAAGCGCGTGACAAGCTTTGGATCGCAAAAGGCCGTTGATGTGGAAATTTACGGACATGACTTCGGGCAGGCGCGGGAAGTCGTGGCTCGCGTCAAGGCCATTATGGAGCAGACTCCAGGCCTAGCTGATGTCGAACCCAATCGGGAGGAAAACTATCCGGAAGTGAATGTGACCGTCGATCGAGAAAAGGCAGCTCTCTTCGGCATCAGCGAAACAGATGTTGCGAATACCGTCCTCTTTTCATTGAACGGGAACGGTCAGACCGATCCGATCATTTTCACCGATCCACGAAGCGGCAACGAATACTTTATCAGTGCGTGGCTCGCCGAGGAACATCGAAAAAGTCTCACCGATTTGGAACATATTCTCCTCACCACCAAAACCGGAGAACCGGTCCTCTTGAAGAACGTGGCCTCGCTGAAGCTGAACGCGGGACCGGTCAAAGTGGATCGAAAACACTTTCAACGAGTCATTCACATCACAGCAAACCCGATCAACCGACCACTGGGCGATATCGCAGATGATCTGGAAGCGGCTTTTTCCGAGCTCCAGCTGCCTGCTGGGTTCAGCATCAAGCTGGCTGGTCAGATTCAACAGCAACGGGAAACTTTCGAAGGCTTGCAGTTTGCCATCGTCCTCGCGCTGCTGTTGGTCTATATGGTCATGGCGGCCCAGTTCAAGTCGCTCATCGACCCATTCATCATCATGTTTGCCGTACCGATGGGATTCCCGGGTGTTATTTTGATGCTGTACTTGACGGACACAACCCTGTCCACGTCATCCATGATGGGCATCATCATGATGTTTGGGATTGTCGTCTCAAACGGAGTGCTGCTGGTCGACTATACCAACGTACTTCGTCGACGTGGCCAATCCCTTAACCACGCCGTCGTCACGGGCGCACGAACCAGACTGCGCCCGATCCTCATGACTTCGCTGGCGACGGTCTTCGGATTGCTACCCATGGCGATCGGCCTCGGATCCGGCGCTGAGACTAACGCTCCCTTGGCGCGCGCAGTCGTGGGAGGCTTGAGTATGTCCACTCTGCTGACACTATTTCTTATTCCGACGCTGTACGTGATTCTGGAAGAGCAGTTCCCTAGGAGGTTTGAGCGCGAGTCTCCTGAGCAGAGCTCGGCGTCACGTGAAACATTCCTCGCACCGAGCTAGCCTACTCACGACTCTACAATGTTGGGGAACAAGGACTTCAGCTGCATGGCCAGGCCAATGTCTCCCGCAATCTGCAAACGCCCAGACATGGCCATAGTCATACTACTCAATTGCCCATTGAGGATCCGAATGCAATCTTCCCCGGCCATCGATAGCGTCACGTGCGGATTGTCGTGCACTCCATCCTTCACCACGCAGCTTCCGTTCTGGACCAGCAATTGATATTGCCCGCCCTGAGGCCCACGGAGATCGAACTGATACACCGCATCGACATCTTCCGCGGCCTCTGTGTCCAGTTTTGACGGAAGCGCGTCGAGCACTTCTCGAATAGTTTTCGGGTTCATGAATGGGAAAACTCCCCTCAGGGTGATAACACAACTCGGGGGCGGCTCTATTCCGCCCCCGAGATACACATCGACGATTGAAAAGGATTAGTACCGGAGAGTGGCTGTCGCAACACTACGCCGGGCGCCGAAGAACTCCTTCGAAAAGGACTCAACGACCGCCGGATCATAGCCTTTGCAGCTGAAAATGTCGAGATAGGCGTAATTGGTATCGTTCGCAAAATGCCCGCTGATCAACGAAGTGGAAATCAACTGCACCATGGAGTAGCCGGCGACACGGCCCTCGCCAAAATTCACGACTTGGCACTCGCCGAAACGCTTCATTCCGATGAGCTCGCACAGCTCAACGACATAGCGCTTGATATAGTCTGCGTCTCGGATAAGATCAGGGTTGCAATCGTGAAGGTCAACTGCAGTGCAGAGTCCCCATGCCTTGCCGCTCCCCACCATGTCTTGAATAGGTCGAGCCGCAGCCGCAGGGGCGTCGGATGGTAAGATTGTCGACTCTGAACTCGGTGAGGTGCTCATAGGAGGTTACTACCTTTCTGTAAGAGTGTGAGGCACATCGGCTACTATTGCGTGAACTATACCATGTTTTTTTCGATGCGCACGCAACGGCAAAGAATATTTCTACTCAGTCCGGGAGTTTCCACAATCGGTTGACAAGGTGACCCGGCTCAGGAACAATAGCCTCAGGATGACGACACTCCCACAAACACCCCGAATCGAATTGCCCGACCGCCTCTGCACCTGGTGCAAGGTACTCATGAAGAAGCGGATGGTCGGAGGGAACCAATTCGTCCACTACACCTGTCCCAAGTGCATTTTTCAACACACAAGCCGCCTGACATCTAAATCATAAGACCTTGTTTTTAAATCACATAGACAAACCCTCGACTTCTCCGAGACATATCAGAGAGGAGGAAGAGGGCTTTACCTCTGGATGGTATTGAGAGGGGGCTTAGCCTCGTGAAAAGCTACCCTGGAGGTAGCCATCGAGAATATGGATCGATCGTTCACGTTCTTCAGCGCTGATCGCCATGATCCTGGTCCCATCTTGGGAGCCCGCTAGAGTTTCCTCGCCACGAGAGCCCGCAGATCCTCCATTCGCCGCCGATTGACACCAAGATCACTGTAGCCCGTGCGGGAAGCAGAGCGGAAGTGAACGGTCTTGGTGTCGTCATCGAAGAGAAACTCCACATCATCGACGAACCGGAGCAGAAGGGAGGTGAACTCGTAATGGAGGTATGACTCGTCTTCTTCGAGTAGTTTGGTTCGAGAAAGCGAATTGATCACGGCTTTCAATGCCTCCTTCGCCTCAGCTCGGGGCTTCGTGTAGCGAAGAGGCGCGATAGCATGACCTTCGTCAGTTGCCTGCGTCGACACGCAGTTGGGGCTGTCGGGACATGGAGAAAGCGTTCGATCGTTCATACTGCGAGTACTCTACAGGCTTCAATACCTGAGTCGCAACCAGCTCCGATGACAAAGACCTATCAGATCCCTGAACGGAACACGTTTCTCCTCCCAGCCCATCCATGAGCAGCAGCTAGTAAGTCACCGACACCAGCCTTGGCTGTGCTTCCGTTTTAGTCGCGACCGTCACCTCTACCCGCCCAATAACCCGCCCATCTTCAGTCTCGACATCGATACGCCAGTCGCCTGGATCAAGGCGCTGTTTGAGGCTGTAGGCGCGATATCCGCCCTCACGCCCTCCTGAAATCTTGATGGGAATCCGGTCGGCATGCATGAACGGCTTCGTGTCATTCGACCGATAGTGCCAGTGGTGATAGATGGTCGTGTTGAGATCAACCGGAGCGAAGACCGCCGTAAAGCAATAGACCGGTTCATCCGTCGGGAAGGTTGTGTCGGCACGTTTCCAAAATTGATACCACTGTTTCTCAAAGACCAACTCGAACTGGTCACCTGTCCGCTTGATCTCATGATAGATCCCGCCGTGTTTGAGCGACAGTGGGACCGGTGGAATCCAATTCAGAAAATAGAATCCGACCAGCATCGCAATGAGCACGATCGCGGGAGCCATCACCTTGACTGGTTGTCGTCCTGACTGATCCGGATTGTTACGATAGACCTGTTGAACCAAATACAGCGTCACACCCAGACTCAACAGCGCACCGAGCAAGAAGATCACCGTATTCATGAACCCAGTAATGACCGGCACAAAGAAGGTGAAAAACGCGAAACTGACCACTGCGTACAGACCGACCAAGATTCGAAGATTGGATAATCGATCCCGCAAGAACTCGTTCGTCACGAGGAGCACGATGAGCAAGGCAAAGAAGACCGCCGTCTTGGTGAATGTGGCGCTTTGGGAATAGAAAATCGCGTAGGCGCTGAAGAGGCCGCCGAGGAGGAACTGACTCGCCATGGGATAGTAGGGGCGACTCTCCCAGACCCATCGCGTAAACTTAGGGCCTGAAAGAAGCTGCTCACGTTCAGGCGGAGATTCGATCCCTAGCCGCCCCGTCAAGACAATCAGTGCGCCCAGCAACAGCAGATAGAGCAACAGAACCAGGTTATCGACAAGCCGGTCGATGCGCGACAGCGTCAGGCTGTCGTACCCCACCCCGCAGAGAAAAAACACGGCCGGCATGAAGGGCTTGGCCAGCACGGACTGGAGTTTCGTAATGGGGCTCACCCCTCCACTCTGCGAAATCCCGTTCGGTTGTTCAATGAAAACCCCGAATTGTGCGGGCGCGTCCCCTGCCTTGGGAACCAGATTTTGAGGAGGCTCGACCGACATGGCTGTCACACAAATGCCGGGAGCGGTGCGTAGACGACGGGATGGCCTATGACCCGTTCCAGCCACGGCGCCATGGCCTCTTCGGAAAGCGGAGCGTGGTTCAGACGCGCTTCGATCTTGAATTGTCCGTTGGCACCGACAATCCCGATGATCGCCGATGCATCGTTGCGATCCGGCAACAGCGCGTGCGTCTGGAATTCGCAGAGCGTGGCGTAGAGGATACCGTCGGGTTGGATCGCCGTGAGGATCTCCGGCAGGTCGTCTAGCGGACTATGGACTGAGCAGCGATACGCATATCGCGCACCTGGTTCAATAGTCTGGAATTCCGCTAAGGCGGATCCCGAAAACCCCGTGAGATAGGCTCGGACTCCCGCCGGCTCCGGGTGAAAGGTCTCCGCCAACTTGCTGGCCGGCACGAGAAACTCAAACACATCCGTGGTGTTGTATTCAAACTGGCAAGGGCCAAAGGCGTCGGGCCACGAGCAAAAGAAGGGCACCGATGTATCGGACGATCGCAAGACTACCACCTTCTTCTCCACCTGCGTTTCAATCGGCAGGTCTAAAACGGTAATGGCCTCCAGAAATGCCGCACGACGCTCCTCTACCCAGTGCGTTCGTTCCTCGTCACCGCACCCCTCCCCTGGGGTAATCACCGTATTCGTTTGAAGCCGGACACGGACAAACGAGTGCGCATGTCGAAACCCGATCCACAGCATGGCACGTTGATCGTGCAACCGCAGCCGTTCTCGAATCCGCCACGGGTGGCTGATCGAACAGTAGGTTCCGACATCGTGATGACGTTGATAGAGCGTATGGTAGGCACCGGAGAGAAGGAAAAAATCACCACGCCATCGCTCTCGGATATGGATGAGCGTGACATCTTCCGTCGCCCAGGGATCAAGCTGATCGATCTCGTCTGGGGACCCGACCGTCCACTCTTCGACGTAGCAGATGACGTCTTGGGCAGGGACGGCCGACTTTAACCCGAGCGTGGTGAGCCGCTCGCCCACGGCAAGAGCCTGACTGAAACTGAGTGGCGTCGTCGTTTCCCACCGCCGCTCTCGCACAAATAACTTCCTTTGCGGCAGCCCTTGGCCAGAACTGAGAGCTCAGAGGCTCACGGCCTGCTGTCCGAGCTGCCAGGCTTCATCGACCGCACCAGTGATTTATTGATCCTGTACCGACTTGAGCGCCTTGTCTTCGATTGTCGTATCACTGATCAGCCGCTCAATCCCATCTCTCAGCGTCAGGGACAACTGTTCTTGAACGTCATTATCGCTAAACCAAAAGACAGTCCGACTGCGGCCGCCTTCAATGTTACGAATCGTGGTGCTCTGGTCAGTCTGGTTCTTGGCCATCACCTTCAATCGGCTCTTCGTGTCGATCACCGTCGAAAAGACGCGGCTCTTTGCAGTCGCCGAAAAATCCACCAGTTGACCGCTGATCACAATATCCGCGTCCGATGCAGATCCTGCCGGTACCGCGCGCACATCCCAGACTTTGTCCTGCCACCCACGAGTTCGGAGCCGATCGGCGACTCGCTGAGTGATCATACTGGCCAGCTGATCACTTGGGACATTGAAATACGTGGTGCCGCCCCAGAGATGCGTGCGGAAACCGACGCGGTTGTGGTCCACCCGTCGATCCTCAAACGGTTCAACGACAATCTTCACCAACTGAATGTCGGTCACCTGCACCTTCGGAGGCTTCTCACGCAAATCCAGTGCGCGGACGGTTCCGGTTCCTCGACAACCAGCCACCATGGTCACCACCACGATAGCGCATCCTAGAATCCCGAGAGACGATGGCTTCACAGGCTCCTCCCTATCAAAGGTGAACGATCATGGATGCTTAGTCTACCCAAGTTACGGGTCGGAGACAATCGTCATAGAACACCTACAGGGTGACGATGGGAAGCATCGACCGAAACGTGCCGCAGGCCACCTGAGCCAACTGTCCAGCCTGAATGGCTGGATCGTCCAACGGCACGCAACGCACCACTTTCATGAACGACCGTTCCGCCAGCACAGCAGCCATCCGGGCCTTACGGTCATGGGTGATCGGCAATGTATAGCCCTCGCCGCGCTGCCACTCCCACAACGACGGCGCCAGCGAAAGCTCCAACCCGTTTCCTGCAATCCGGTGAAACTGGCCGAGGAATTGCCGTTTGTATCGTGCGATTCCGGCTCCTTCGAGCAATAAGGCACAGGTGACATGATGCCCCCACCAGACAAGCGTGCGAAACGTGAATTTTTCGGCGCCGGCGAAGTGTTTCGGATAATCCAAATATTGGTAAGGGAAGTCCTCCAAATGCTCGCCCTTCACCAGTTGATGGAGCGTTGGGTCAAAGCCCGGAGGAGTCTCAAGCGTCAGACCCGTGAGCTCCTGCCTTAAAGCGTCGTGTGTCGCTTCAAGCTGGGCCCGTATCTTCGTCGTGATCGCAGCTTTTTTTCGAAAGAACCGGGCATCGGCCAACAGGGCGGTTTCATCATCGGTGAACAGCATTGGATGGGACATCATGAGGGAGATGTGAAGGGGTGATACCTTCTTCCCTTAGCTCCTGGCTATTTCTGCCTGGTTTCGAATGTCGAAACCACCAAGTCGTAGAGCCGTCGGCAGTCGGCGCAGCGCAGCCGCACCAGATCCTGAAAAACATCCATTTCACGCAGTGAAAGCGCTGACGGATGCGACGAGACGCAGGCCTTGAGATATTCTTCCCCTGGTGGCTCGTCTCGAACGTTGTCCTCTGCGGACGCCTCTTGCACCGGAGCCCCATTCGACGCGATAGTCGTTGTTGTCAAATAATGGGCCGACTTACACGAGCTGCAGGAGAGCACCACGACCTGCTCATCGGTCATTCGCTTAACGGTCACACACAGAGGGTGGACCGACCAACACTGCTGAAGAAAGGCTCCACTGCGAATGACTTGGGCCATGATTGCCTTCACGACCAATCCAGCATCAGCGCTATCGTGAGCGATAGTCCGCTGATAATCGATCGGTTCTGGGGAAGAAGCGAGTCTTTCCGCCTGCACGGGCGCAGGCGGCAACGTAGAGCCGGAAGCTCAAGACACGGCAGCCACGGGAGGATCTTCCTTCGTTGGTACTGGTTGAACATTCCCTGCCTCAGCAGAACGGCAAGTTTTGCATACCCGAGGCCGGGCTTTTAGGAAGGAGACCTTTCCGCTCGCAAGACAGCTGTAATGGACGAACTCGTCACAGACGCTACATCGGGACCACCCGCCTCGCAACATCGTCTTGTCCCGATAGAGATCCTCTCGGCACACTCGACAAAGACGGGGCTCAATTCCGAGCAGCATCGGTTCCCACTCACCACCGGCTTTTCTGATACTCATAGCGGGGGGAGTATAGCTGGACAACCGGCTGAAAAACAAGGAGAGGAAGACACTACTTGGCGCTACTGCGTGGAACCCAAGCTCAATGTTCTTGCCCGACTGATACATTAACATGGCGAAGCAATAGAACTGGGGGCATAGGGACCTTCTCTCTCCCTCCCTATCCGGTTTGACTCATCCCTAATCGTTTGTTACTCTCCGCGCGGGTCACTGGGGCCTCAGTAGAAAAGATTGTCTATATGGACATTGCAGAATATCTTGAACGGAAACGCGTCGAGGTCGACCGTTTTCTCGACTCAGTTGCTCCGCCAGCCGCCGTGCCGCCGACGACACTGCATGAGAGCCTACGCTATAGCCTGATGGCTGGTGGGAAGCGGGTCCGCCCGATTCTCACGATCGCTGCGGCGGAATCTTTGGGTCAGACACCCCCAGGCCTCATGGCAGTCGCCTGCTCGCTGGAGCTGATCCATACCTATTCCCTGATTCATGACGATTTGCCGTCGATGGACAATGACGACTTTCGCCGTGGGAAGCCGACGAACCACAAGGTCTATGGCGAAGCGATGGCCATCCTTGCCGGTGATGCACTCCTCACAATGGCCTTCGACATTATCAGCCGCCCCGACCTGATGAAGGGCTGCGATCCGGTGCGGCAAGTCCACATCATTCAAGAATTGGCTTTGGGCTCCGGCAATGTGGGCATGGTAGGTGGCCAGGTCTTTGACATCCAAGCCGAGAACCAGGACATCGATCTTCCCACTCTACAGAACATTCATAAGCACAAGACCGGTATGCTCATTCGGGCCGCGGTCCGCATGGGCGCGATCGCCGCCGGAGCAAGCGATCGTCAGCTTGACGACATGACCGGCTATGCCGAAGACATCGGGTTGGCGTTTCAGATCGCCGACGATGTGCTGAACGTGACGGGAACGCGAGAGGAGCTTGGCAAGAACCCCAACACCGACGCCGAGCGTGGGAAAAAGACTTACCCAACATTCTATGGTGTGGATGGAGCCAAACAATTGGCTGATGACTGTGTGACCCGTGCCATCAACCGCCTCGCTTCCTTTGGCCCCTCTGCCGATCCCTTGCGCGACCTCGCGCGGTACATCACGGCGCGGAAAAACTGACCGGTAAAGGGTAAGGAGTAAGGGGTGAGGCGTAGAACCCTAATCGCAACATCCTTCATGTTTCCCTTCAACCCCCTCACCCTTTACCACTTACCACTCACCAACTTATGAAAGCCCTCGTCACCGGAGCAACAGGATTTGTCGGCGCCGCGGTGGTTCGCGCCCTACTCAACAGCGGTGTGGACGTCCGTGTGATTGCCCGTCCAGGAAGCGATCCGAGTAATCTCAGGTCGATACAGGTCGAACAGGTCCTCGGCGATCTCCGCGATAAAACCTCGCTGCGTGAGGCCCTCGCCGGGTGCCGTCACCTCTACCACATAGCCGCTCACTATGCGCTCTGGGCTCGAGATCCATCGATCTTCTACGATATCAATGTGGCCGGCACCAGAAATCTATTGGAGGCCGCGCGTGAGGTCGGGATCGAGCGGACGGTCTATTGTAGTACCATCGGCGCGATCGGCTTACCTCCCGGAGGAGGGCTAGGAACCGAGGAGACACCGGTATCGCTCGAACAGATGGCCGGCCACTATAAACGCTCGAAGTATCTCGCCGAACAGGAAGTGCACAAACTCGCTACGGAGGGATTGCCCGTTGTCATCGTTAACCCGAGCGCGCCGGTCGGCGAGCGTGACGTGAAACCGACCCCGACGGGTCAAATCATCGTGGATTTCATGAAAGGCCGAATGCCGGCGTACATTGAAACCGGCATGAACATCATCGATGTGGATGACGTGGCCACCGGCCATCTGCTCGCGATGGAGAAAGGCCGCCAGGGGGAGCGCTATATTCTTGGCTCCACAAATCTGTTGCTTCGCGAGGTGTTCGAAATCCTCAGCAAGCTGACCGGCGTGAAAGCTCCGGCCTTGAAATTACCGAGAGGCGCCGTCCTCCCGCTCGCCCATCTCAATCACTGGTTCGCCAACCTGACCGGGCTGCCCCCGCGCATTCCACTCGAAGGGGTAAAGATGGCCAAGTACAAGATGCACTACAATTGCAGCAAGGCTGTTCGAGAACTCGGCTTGCCGCAGAATCCACCGGAAATCGCACTGGAGAAAGCAGTACGGTGGTTCAAGTCTCACGGGTACGCGTAACGGTGCCTGCCTAGACCCTGTTCATGGAAGCTGTCGCTCTTTTTCTCAAAACAATCGCTCTTCGACCGTATGTCTTCGTGTTTCTTGCCGCGTTCCTTTTCTCGGCCGTCAGGCTGATCGGCTGGCCCAGAACATGGCGGTTCTGGCTCATTACCTGGATCACGGCATTTATCTGTGAGTTCTCCTCCACAAGAACTGGTATCCCCTTCGGCTGGTATTTTTACAATGGCTCGACGGTCGGCCAAGAACTCTATGTGTTTGACGTGCCGTTTATGGATTCCATCTCGTTCAGCTTTCTGCTCTTCGCCGCCTACTCGGTCGCCCTCGGACTACTCCTACCAGCTACCGCATCTCACGAGAACGCTAAGACGTTTCTAACACCTCTACGGTTCGACCTGACTGCTCGAACCAGCTGGGCGGTCTATGGATTGACCGCCTTTCTCTTTGCCTTCATCGATATGGTGATTGATCCAGTGGCATTACGCGGCGACCGGTGGTTTTTGGGCAAGATCTACTATTACCCCGACCTGGGCTGGCATTTCGGCGTCCCGATGGCCAACTACGTCGGCTGGGCCGTCGTAGGATTTATTGCACTCGCCATCTATTTTTTGCTGGACCGCCGTCTCGATCCTCTTGCCTCTGTGGAACCCATCACACAGCGACTCCTCCTCGGCATTGGACTCTACTACGGCGTATTGGCCTTTAACCTTGGGATGACGTTCTGGATCGGTGAATCGGTCATGGGTGTGAGCGGTCTTCTGATGCACCTGCCTTTCCTCGTCTTGCTCATCGCTCGCCTTTCTGGCTCACGACGCCTCTCCCCTCCCGCATGATGCGGTGGTATTCGCCTAGAAGAATTTGTATAGTGGAGCCATGATCCTGAAGCGTTCTCAGCTGACAACATTATCTTATTCGCTGCTGCTTGCTCTACTGGTGCCAGTCACTGTGGTCGCCGTGCAGGCCACGGATCTGCTGCACGTGCTCGGCGTCGTGGCAGCCATTGACGCGAAACACATAGAAGTCAAAACAGCTCGGGGACCGGTGGTCTCGGTGTTGCTCAACCAGCAGGTACAGTTCAAGAACAAGAATAATCCCAAATCGGTCACCCCTCCGGAAGTGGGTGACCGTGTCATCATTGAAGCAACGAAGGACAAGCAGAAGGTGACGGCAGCCATCGTGCACTATTCATCGATGAGCAAGCCTTCGCCTCCTCGGTAACCGATGCCTAGTATTCGCTTTTCCCGCATGGTCCACGAATCTCCGTTCCATGGTGGAATGCGCCGTGCGCTCATGCGAGTGTTCATCACCGGGATCGCGGTGTTCCTAGCTATCTCGATGGTACCAGGGCTCGAGGCGGATAGTTTGACATCGGGCGTGGCGGCAGTCTTGGTCCTCACGTTCTTGAACGTCATCCTTCGCCCGGTCCTCTTCCTCCTGACCTTGCCGCTCATCGTCTTTACTCTTGGACTATTTCTCGTCGTCTTGAACGCGCTGTTGCTTGAATTCACAGCGTTCTTGGTGAAAGGGTTCACCGTCTCTGGATTCTGGTCGGCTGTCGGTGGTGCGCTCGTGGTCAGCCTGGTCACCACCATCCTCAACAGCTGGACCGTCGATCGCCAACCTCACTTGGAAACCTTCGAGGAACACCGGCGGCCTCCCAAAATCATCAATCCCGATTGATACCCTTACGCATTCTACCACCTCGTTGCGCGGCAGACCTGCCCCCGCAATCGCCGACTGATTGCCACACGTCCTATTACGTAGGCCTCATCCTTCACTTTCTACACATTCGTACTACTCTTGGACAACGCATTCCTCCCAAATTGGCCTCGACGCCGCTGACGGCAACATCGAAATTGATTGGTGTAGTGGAAGATTCCGGACAATCACGCATGACACCTTTCCACCTTTAGAGTGGTATGTCCCTTGCTCTAGCGAAGCGTTGCATTCGCAATCACAAGGAGGTTTCCATGGAGTTTTCTCTTCCGATTCGACCGTCGTGGCAGCATCACAGCACACAGCGCGTCCCGTTCAATCGCGTGCGAGCCGTGACTCTTGGCTTATGCCTTGCGGCTCTCGCTGTGCCGACTGTCGGCATCTCCGCCTCAACACCGTCTCAACCACCACTCCTCATTGAAAGTGCGGGTGACATTCCCCCGGCCATCGCCCAAGCCTTTCCGTCACCTCAGATGGCCAAGCGATGGGTGCGGCGGCACCGAACCATGGCGCTCAATTCCGCAGCGCTGGAAACGATGCGGCAGGCTCGCAAAGGCGAAAAGGCTGCGGTGACACTGGACCTCTTCGAGGGTGGAACCCGCACGTTGGAGATCGACGAGCCGCAGGTCCATCGCAACAAGGCAAAGGTGTGGCGTGGACGCCTACAGGGAGACTCGGAGAGCGATGTCACCTTGGCTGTACGGGGTGGGAAAATGGTCGGGACGATCATTTCAAACCAACGTCTCTACAAGATTGAGCCGACGGAGGACAACCGGCACCGTCTCGTCGAAATAGACGAAGACGCCCTCCCGCTCGATCACCACCCTCTCGTGATACCGGATGACGGCACCCCCGCAGACCCTCCCGCCCAGGAGCCTGAACTTCAGCAACCAGATACGGCTGCCTCCACAGCGACTGGGACCGTCACCACCGCTGCCGCGACAACCACAAACACTACGGTCGATCTGTTAGTCGTCTACACCGCGACCGCGCGCGCGAGGCAGGGGGGCCAAGCCGCCATGAATGCGTTGATCGCGTTGGGCGTCGATCTGGCCAATCAAGCCTACAGCAACAGTGGAATCGCGATGCGACTCCGGTTGGCTCGAGCCGCCGAGGTCGCCTATACGGAAACGGGCAACATCAGCACGGATCTCTCGCGTCTACAGAGGACAAACGATGGATTCATGGATTCCGTTCATCAACTGCGGAATCAATACAAGGCGGATCTGGTCGCCTTGATCGTGGACAACGGCGGGAGCTATTGCGGCATCGCCTATGTCATGGCGAACGGCCCACGAGCGAGCTTTGCCAATTACGCCTTCAGCGTGACCGACCGCGAGTGCGTGGCGAACAATACGCTCACGCACGAATTGGGACATAACATGGGGAACGCTCACGATCGCGCAAGCGGCGGCACCGGGGTCTATCCCTATTCATACGGCTATCGAGATACGGTCGGAAAGTTTCGGACGATCATGGCCTATCCGTGCCCCACGGTGTCGTGCCCTCGTGTGAAATATTTCTCGAACCCGAAGATCAAAATCAACGGACGCCCGGCCGGGATCGATCATAGGATCACCCCCTCGAGCTCCGCGGACAACGCACGTTCCATGAACGAGGTCCGCAATATCATTGCCGCATGGCGCACCGGAACAACGACCTCCGCCGCCACATCTCCCAATCCAATAAGAAATTCGCGGGCCAACTTACAGGCCGATGCTCCTGACGATGTGGATGAGTTGGATGATGATATAGACGACGACACCAACGATGATGCGTCAGATGGGTCTCGTACGAATTCTCGTGGGAAATCACGGGGGCAGCTTCGCGCGCCGTTCCCATGAACGAGGGCACGCCGGAAGGGCCACTTCTCGGTCCTTCCGGTAATGACCCTGTGAAGACGCGGCCTCCAATCTGTTACAGTGAACAAGTACGTTAACGAGGTTCAGGAGGCGATCGGTGCATTACCTGTTTCGAATTGTTCTTCTCATCGTGGCGTTTGGTAGCATGGCTGGACAGATGGCATGGACCGAAGAACCCTCTCAACCACAAAGCTTGTGGCGGGCGGTTCCGGCTCCTCCCCTTTCCGCTCAACCATTGAAGCCGCTGAAACCATGGGTGATCCGGGATCGAGAGATTGCGCTCAACCTGCCGCTGCTTCACCAGCTCAAGAATATGGGAGCCCGCCCCCTTCAAAAAATCAGCGTAGAACTTTTCGACAATTCTCACGCCGAATTAGACATTGGCGATACGGTCTCCCGCATGAACGACACCAGCATCATCCACGGGACCTTCAAACCTCCGATTCATGGCGACTTTACCTTTGCCATTACCGGTGATCTCCTGATCGGCACCATCCAGATCGGCAACCGCATCTATAAGACCGACCATCTCGGTCATGGTCGGCTGCGCCTTGTCGAGCTCGATCCCGACAAAATGCCGAGGGATTGAGATTCCCTTGTTGATGATTGCGGCATGGAATAAAGAGCGAGGAAGCTACAACCAACTTCTCTAGCCAGTTGCTGCACGCCGATGAACCTCACCGGCGTGCGCTCATGCTCTGTGTCCCATTACGGCTTTCGGTCGACTCCTCTCTTGTAGACTTCAACTTCTTGACGATTCTCATCGCGACTCAATTTTGAGATGTACCACACGAAAATCGCCAGCATGGCAATTAGAATGTTTTGCAAAATCCAAATTGTGAAGATTGTCGTATCCTCAAACATAATATCCCGTTCCTTTCCGTCATCTATTCGTAAATGGTTGTATTCACCTGCGAATCGGAAGCGCCGCCGACCGCATTGCTGTCACTGCTGCATTCATTGCAGCCCTTGTGCCAGAAATTATCTTCGGTGATCTTGTTGAGTGCGAAACCCGCAAGTCATGAAAATATCAGCGGATCCTCTGAAGGCGGGAGAACCGTTCACGCTTTCATTTGCCCTGTATTGATAAGGAAGAGTGGATCTATCAGATTCACCACGTATCGGTTTTGATACGGATAGGCGAGAGAAGCAGACCGCGGCGCATCGATCAGTACGATCGATGCGCCGTACAAGCTGAAGATAATCGGTAGCAATACGAATAGCGCCGAGTCACGGCTCTTTGCGACTTACCGAAGCGAATTGCCTCCTCCCATTCTACGACGGACAATTTGAACAGCACTTAATCCGAGCAGGCCCAACCCCATCAATACCAGCGAACTCGGCTCTGGCACCGACGTTAAGGATGTTAGACTCGCGTTAATTCCGGCGGCAATTCCGCCTCCAGAAAAACTCATGGTGATTATTGGGGGGGGAGGGCTAGTCAGAGGAGGAGGCACAAGAGGAAGAGCGTCACTCGTGAACATATTTCCAAAGAGATTGAATTGAAACGATCGCGGTATCAGACCATTAATCGAAGGGCCAGTAATAGCCTGATCAAGGCCGCTTGGGATAAGGAGGAGCCTATACTCATCAAAAAAGTTATTGTTCACAACTCGGATCTCATTGGGTCTTGCATGGGTGCCCATCGAATAGGTTCGTCCAAGAAAATTGACTGATAAGGCGCTAAGGGCATAACTCCCCGAACTTGGATCGCTTATCGTATCGGGAGTCATCGAGTCGAACGTATACGATCCCCTGATAGGAGTGCCGGGAAGCACTATAGCATTTAACGGCGAATTGGCGTTGAAGACGGTTCCCTCAAATTGAAACGTCACCGGGATTGCCTGTGCGACACCGTTCACCCCAACCGACATGACTGAGATCAACAAGACTCCCACCGCCACCAGCCGCTGAATCCGTGTCCGTGTCATACGCATCATCTCCTCCCTGGCCAGAGCCACGCCTCCCACATAACCACCTTCCAATCGGAGAAAGTGTCCAAGTGTAATGCAATCCCGACGCCATACCTTAACCCATTGAAATTTCATGATGTGCATGAGTGGTCAAGACTGAGAGTGTAAAGAGTTTTTACAGCATAGATCGCCCGGTCAGCGATGCCCAAGCACCCGGCTGGATATATAACTTCGTAAACCTAAACACTTCCGCCTATTTCCGATATCCGCCCTGGTCTAAAATGCAGGTGTAAAATTTTTTTACATCGTTTTCTCTCCTTTACACCTCCAGTTTACATACGCAACTACGTCTCCCTGGAATGGCACAGCTTCATCATAACGGGAGCGCAGGAACAGGCCTTTGCGGATCGTAGCCGTTGTGGCCTAAGGATCTTGATCCCGCAGAGAGGCTCCGACAAAGGCCCGCGCCGTGTCACGCATGGCGCATCCCATAATGAGCCGTGCCTCGCCTGTCCGCCGCAGGAGCATAGCTTGTCAGATCTGGTTTTGTGCACTATCCCCCAAATCAGCTACCGTAACATTGGGAAAAACATCATCGCTTCGATGGGGTCAGCACAGACGGCGCAACGATGACGGCTTTAAGAGGCTTGAGTTCTAATTCTAAGTGCAACACTACCAGCCCAGATGGGCTAGGGTGGTGCCATGCACACGAGATCGTACCGACACCTGAGTGCCGAAGAACGTGAAACCTTGAGCCTGGGCTTGACCCAGG
>JBFWZD010000041.1:0-19798 GCA_050185705.1 Nitrospira sp.
AATACATCGAGGTGTTCTACAATCGACAGCGCCGTCACTCGACTCTCGGCTATGACTCCCCAGCCGAGTACGAAGCCAGGTCTGCGGTGGCTTAACTAGGTGTCCACGGAATTAGGGGAAGGTCACTGACATGTCTTTTATCGGTCGCGAAGAACCTCCCTATGAATACTTTTTACAAGGAGAAGCTAAGTCTTCTTGAAGTGTATTTCTAAGGTCTGATGCGCAGGCTATCAGCAAGAATAATTCATAAAAAATGGATATGGATCACAAATAGTCGGCTGAGGCTGACATTGGTTGGACACTGAGTTCTCAGAGGGGATTGCAAGCTTCTCCTCTGGCTTGATAGAAATACATAGTTTGGACTGTAGTGTGATGTCGCTGTCCTGCTAGGACGAGAGTTCCGGAGTAGTCTAGCAAGTGCGAGCATCATTTCTAGCGGGATCCGGTATGCACCGGAATGGCGGTAGCCTGTTTGAGGCCTGACGGTACAGAAGGGGGGGGAGTTCTGCTCGTGGCTCATTTTCTTTCGAGTAAATTCAAAACCGGCAAGATGGGTTGGTACGTCGTCTCCACAAAGCCGAATAGGGAAAAGCAAACGGAATTGAATATTGGACGCTTAGGCGTGGGATGTTTCTTGCCACTGTTGAAAGAACAGAAGATTATCCGCCGCAAACGAAGAACGATAGCCACACCTCTCTTTCCTGGATACTTGTTTGTTCGGATCAATATATTGGAGCACTATCGGGCGGTGAGTTATGCTCGAGGAGTCCGAAGGATAGTCGAGTTCGGTTCTGGTCCGGTGGAGATCGATACTTCAGTAATTGATGCTATTAGAATTAAAGTGATAGATTCTCACCTGTTTGAATCTGAGAAAGCGATGAAGCTCCATGCCGGGCACCTCGTCCAGATCAAGGACGGCCCGTTTATGGGGCTTGAAGCCGTTTTTATGCGGGAAATGTCGGGACATCAGAGAGCCATGGTGCTTCTGCATACGCTCTCGCTCCACGCGCGGGTTGTGTTAGGGATCGACCAGATCGCTTCATCTACTGCCGCGTGAATCTCGTAGTTGTTGTCTATTAGCGAACAAGCGTGCTCTCTTTGTGAGAGCACGCTTGTTCATGCGTCGGATGTCTGATGCAAGGAGGATGTTGGATATGAAGGCAATAATTCTTGCGGGAGGGATGGGAACCCGACTATCCGAAGAGACCGCCTTGCGGCCGAAACCCATGGTTGAAATCGGTGGAAAGCCGATTTTGTGGCACATCATGAAAATCTACGCTGCGCATGGGATAAAGGAGTTTGTTATTGGTCTTGGGTACAAAGGAGAGATGATCAAGGAGTACTTCCTCAACTTCTATGCATTCAACAAAGACATTTCAGTTGATCTGGGAAGTGGGGAAACGACAGTTCATGACGGAAAACAGCATGAGGATTGGAAGGTGCATCTCGTGGATACTGGTCTACATACCCAGACTGGGGGGCGACTCAAGCAGTTAAAAAAATGGATAGGTAAGGATGAAACGTTTTTGTTTACCTATGGGGATGGAGTCTCAGATGTCGACATTCAGGCCACTATTAAGTTCCACAAGTCGCATGGAAAGTTAGCTACCGTGACCTCCGTCCTACCTCCCTCTAGATTTGGTCGTCTTGTCTTTGACGAAGATCATATTGTCGACTTCAAGGAAAAGCCTCATGGGGATGAAGGCTGGATTAACGGCGGTTTCTATGTGCTTGAGCCTAAAGCCATTGACTATGTCAAAGGTGATGAGACGGTGTGGGAGAGGGATCCGATCCAGCGACTGACCCACGATAGTCAATTAATGGGCTACCGACATGATCGTTTCTGGTCCTGTATGGATACGCTGAAAGAGAAGAACTATCTAGAGGAACTGTGGCAGGCCTCGAAGGCTCCATGGAAGATATGGTAAGTTCCAAATTAACGGTCTTTATGAACGCATCGAATTCCTTCTCTTTTCAGGCGTTTTGCCGCTGAAAAGGAATCCGAAGCCTGCCCAATCGAGGTCTGATTCTGATGAGAGGCAAAACCCTATAGCGGCACTATTGAGTCCTTATTAGACCGTGACAAAGTTTGGCAGTGATCGTATCGCCTCATGTTCCAGTTGAGTGGCGACGTTCTCTTTTTGGACAACGTTGGTGTCAAAGCAGCGGTAGTTATTTGGGGGAATGGATGAAGATTTTAGTTACGGGTAACCTGGGTTACGTTGGTCCATTGGTACTGCGCCGCTTACGGGAATTCCATCCCCACGCAACGTTAATCGGTTACGATACAGGGTATTTTGCACATTGTTTAACGGGTGTTTCGCGACTGCCTGAGAGTCTGGCCGATCTGCAGTATTTCGGAGATATTAGACTGGTTCCCGATCAGATCCTGCAGGGGATCGACGCAGTTATCCACCTCTGTGCCATCTCAAACGATCCGATGGGTGCAACATTTGAGCAAGTTACTATCGATATCAATCATCAGGCGAGTATCAATCTTGCGCAAAAAGCAAAACGAGCAGGTGTTAAGAAGTTTGTATTTGCATCAAGCTGTAGCGTGTATGGGTTTGCCGAAGGCGGCGCTCGTCGAGAAGAGGATACCCTGAATCCTCTTACAGCATATGCCAAGTCGAAGGTTCAAACTGAGTACGATCTGGCATCACTGGTATCAAACGAGTTCTCAGCGACCTGTCTTCGGTTTGCAACCGCGTGTGGGATGAGTGATCGGCTGCGATTGGATCTCGTGTTGAATGATTTTGTGGCTAGCGCACTTGTGTCAAAACATATCAATATCTTGAGTGATGGAACGCCATGGCGTCCTTTGATTCATGTTCGAGATATGGCAAGAGCAATCGATTGGGCGGTTCAGCGTGATCCTCAAGATAGCGGAAACTTTCTGACGGTCAACGTGGGGAGCGAGGGGTGGAATTATCAGGTCAAGGATTTGGCGGAAGCGGTAGCGAATCTTGTACCTGACGTCAAGATTTCGATCAATAAAAATGCGCAGCCAGATAAACGCTCATATCGAGTCAATTTCGATAGGTTTTCGAAACTAGCGAACGGGTTTCTTCCCATGATTGACCTTGAGCATGCGGTGAAAGATCTCCGTGATGGGCTTATAGCAATGCAGTTTGGCGACCCTCAGTTTAGAGTAGGCGAGTTGATAAGACTAGTCACTCTAAGACGACTCCGGGAGAGTGGGCAACTGACGGACGAACTGGAATGGAAGGAGAGAATCAAAGGGTGATGTGACCGAATGTCTTGTTGCAGGGTGAAGCTCGTGGACTATTGTGTGCTCTAAACCGAGGGGATATTGGCATGGGGCTATCTGGGTGTCGGTCATGCGGTACAATGCTTGAGAAGACATTCGTTGATCTAGGGATGTCTCCGTTGGCTAATTCATATATTAAGCCGGAGCAGCTCAACTGCATGGAGCCTTTCTACCCGCTGCACGTCTATGTGTGCGAAAAGTGCTTGCTGGTCCAATTAGAGCAGTTCTCAACGCCGCACGACATTTTTTCAGACTATGCGTACTTTTCGTCGTTCTCGGATTCATGGGTCGCTCATGCTCGAGACTATGTTGATATGATCGTGGGTCGATTCGCATTGAATCCTCAGTCCAGAGTGGTAGAGATTGCCAGCAACGATGGGTACCTTCTCCAGCACTTCGTGGCCCGTAGCATTCCTGTGTTGGGTGTTGAGCCTGCGGCGAATGTGGCTGAGACAGCAAGAAAGAAAGGGATTAATACCACGATCGCATTCTTCGGCGAAAAGACGGCGCTCGACTTGAGCAGTGAAGGGGGGAACGCCGATCTGATCATTGGGAATAACGTCCTCGCACATGTCCCCGATGTGAACGATTTCGTAAGGGGGCTCAAGGTGCTGCTGAAACCGACCGGCCTGATTACTATGGAGTTTCCTCATCTAGTTCAGCTGATGCAGCTCAACCAGTTCGACACCATCTATCACGAACATTTTTCTTATTTTTCTTTCTTAGCGGTCGAGCAGGTATTTGCCCGGCATGGACTCAAACTGTTCGATGTCGAGGAGCTGTCGACTCATGGTGGGTCCCTGCGGATCTATGCGTGTCACGATGACGATGTGTCTAAGCCCGTTCTGGCGAAAGCAACCGAACTAAAACTGAGAGAACAAGCCGCAGGGCTCGGTCAGCTCGATCACTATCTGTCATTTGGTCCACATGTCGAGGCAACGAAGAGAAAATTGCTATCGTTTCTTATTGCTGCAAAGCAAGAGGGTAAGCGGGTTGTGGGTTATGGGGCCCCGGCAAAAGGAAATACGTTACTCAATTATTGTGGAATTCGGACTGACTTGATCGACTACACTGTGGATCGGAGTCCACATAAACAAGGACGTTTCTTGCCTGGTGTTCATATCCCAATCTACGAGCCAGAGCAAGTACGTAACACACGTCCTGACTATCTTCTTATCCTGCCCTGGAATATCAGAGCGGAAGTCATGGAGCAGATGCACCATATTCGCGAGTGGGGAGGGAAGTTTGTCGTTCCGATTCCAGAAGTACAAGTGTACTCATGATTTTCACAGAAAGCGCCCTCAAAGGAGTGTTCATACTTGACCCTGAACCGGTACGAGATGAAAGGGGCATGTTTGCAAGGACCTGGTGCCAAAGAGAGTTCGAGGCACATGGTCTTGCAGTCACGTGGGTTCAATCAAGCGTATCTGTAAATATTAGCAAAGGTACCATGCGGGGCCTACACTACCAAGCTGCTCCGAATGAAGAAGTAAAGTTGGTCCGCTGTACGGTGGGAGCCATTTACGATGTGATCGTTGACTTACGTCCGACATCGCCCACCTATTGCCAACACCTTGGAATAACACTGTCAGCAGACAATCGCCGGGCGATCTATATTCCGAAGAATTGTGCTCATGGGTTTCTCACACTCGAGCAGGATAGCGAAGTGTTTTACAACATCTCAGAGTTCTATTCGCCTGACAGTGCGCGTGGATTTCGATGGGACGACCCGGCCTTCAAGATTGTCTGGCCTGAACCCATTCAGGTGATCTCGAAGAAGGATGAGGCTTGGCCAGTATTTACCAGGAACAGGTTGATAGAGACATGACACAGGCCGATCCACGCTCTCCTGGACATGAAGGGGTAGGACGAGCGATGCACGATTTGATGGCTGAGCTCTACCCGATATGTCGGAGCATCACCGGTGACGGGGTCAGAGAAACCCTTCGCATGATCCAAAAGCGTATTCCGCTTGAAATGCGAGAGGTTCCAAGTGGAACGAATGTATTTGATTGGACGGTTCCTTTGGAGTGGAACGTGTCCGATGCCTATGTGATGAACCCGGAAGGGAAGCGAGTCATCAATTTCAAAGAGCACAACTTGCATGTGATGAGTTACAGTGAGCCGGTTAGGAAAAAGATGTCCCTGCCGGAGCTGCGCCCTCATTTATTCACGCTTCCGGACCATCCTGAGTGGATCCCGTACCGCACAGCCTATTACAAGGAAAACTGGGGGTTTTGCCTGCGACACTCAGATCTCGAACAATTTAGCGATGGAGAGTACGAAGTTGTCATCGATTCTAGTTTTCGGTCGGGTTCGCTGACGTATGGAGAGTGCTATCTTCGGGGAGAGACATCCGATGAGGTGCTCGTCTCCTGTCATGTCTGTCACCCGTCCCTATGCAACGACAACCTTTCAGGGATCGCGCTGGCGGTGTTTTTGGCCCAATGGATGAGTGCCACTACCAGACGGTATTCGTATCGGTTTCTTTTCATTCCAGGAACAATTGGATCGATTACATGGCTGGCTCAGAATGAGGAGATGGCGTCTCGCATTAAGCATGGGCTGGTCTTGACAGGGGTAGGCGATGCCGGGGCCATCACCTACAAAAAAAGTCGCCAAGGCAAGGCAGAGATCGATCGGGCGATGGCACATGTGCTGAAACATTCAGGGGATTCCTATCGCATCATTGACTTTTTCCCTTACGGGTATGATGAGCGGCAGTACTGTTCTCCTGGGTTTGATCTGCCCGTTGGGTGCTTCATGCGGACACCCCACGGCCAGTATCCCGAGTATCATTCTTCCGCAGATAATCTAGACTTTGTAAAAGCCGAGTCGCTGGCGCAGTCGTATCACCGATGTCTTGACCTGTTTGAGCTCTTGGAAGGGAATCGTACATACATGAATCAGAACCCGAAGTGCGAACCGCAACTTGGGCGTCGGGGTTTGTATCGGGCTGTGGCGGGGCAACAGGAAAAGCAATGGACGGAATTAGCGATCTTTTGGGTCTTGAATGGATCCGATGGACACCATACACTACTCGATATTGCCGAGCGCGCCGATCTCCCGTTCGATAAAATTCAATCTGCAGGCGAGGCGCTCCTAGAGGTTGGGCTCCTGAAGGAATATCGGAGGCCGGGAACCACTTAGAGGAGAAACGAGCATGAATACTGTTTACTATGATCCTCCATTCTCGGACGAACGACGCCGTCATGAACTGTATCAGGGCCAGCTGCTTGTATACTCTCCTAGGAAAAGTACTCTTGCGTTCATCGAATTTGCCAGGAGGTTGATCAAGGAAGCCTTTCATCCCTATGATCCCGAGACAGCTCAACGGCATCTCCCTGTTGAGCAGTATGCTGACCTTCTCGGGAAGTTGAAGCCAAACTTCATCCATCATTCCGAATCGAAAGCCCTCATGCGGAATATTTTTGATGAGATGGGATGCGATCTTGAGAAGACCTATTTTGATGTACCCAAGATGCGAAGCTCAACCAGTGATAATTATCTCACAACGGGAATTGCCTATGCCTGGCATCCGCATCGAGATACGTGGTATTCCGCTCCTCCCTGTCAGATCAATTGGTGGATTCCTATTTATGACATTGAGGCCAACAATGCCATGGCGTTCCACCCGCAGTATTGGAACGTTCCCGTAAAGAATAGTTCCAAGGGGTACAATTACTATCTGTGGAATCAGCAAAATCGGGGAACACACGTAGCGAAATTTCTGAAAGATGATCCTAGACCACTACCCAAGCCAACCGAGGTACTCGCGCTCGATCCCCAGATCCGCCTCATCGTTCCGGCTGGAGGCATTATTTTGTTTTCTGCCGCGCAGATGCACTCAAGCGTTCCCAACACTTCCGGCAAGACACGGTTTAGTATAGACTTTCGCGTAGTGCATCTTGATGATGTCGAAGGAATGAAAGGGGCTCCTCAAGTAGATGAGGAGTGCACGGGAACTACCATGCGGGATTATTTGAGGGCGAGCGACCTCTCGCATATCCCTGCCGATCTGGTAGTACTCTATGATGACGAAACTTCCACCACCGGGGCGCTTACCTATCAGCATAATACGGAACAGCGCATATGATGTGTGTGCGGTCTAACTTTCGTCAGATCAGAAGATTAGACCACCGGCACCGAGCGGTGCTTTAACAGAAGGAACCGAAGCTATGAAATACCCTCTGTGGTTTCTCGTCATCCCACTGGTCCTATCGGTAGGCCCGGGCTCCGCATTCTGTGAGTCGGGCTCGGGTAAGCCATCCGGGGGGAAGTCGTCGACAGACATGCTCGGATTGCCTGCGACGACCGCGCAGACTGAAAAGGCGGTGAGTCAGGTGATGATGGATAAGCTCTCGAATGCAGTCGGCAGTGAATATGTCATTGGTGCTGAAGATGTGCTGGATATCACAGTATGGAGGAACCCAGATCTCTCACGACAAGTGCAGGTACGTCCAGACGGACGGTTTTCAATGCCCATCATTCGCGACATGGTCGCTGTAGGGAAAACGCCGACCCAATTGGCTGAGGAAATGACCAGCAAGCTCAAAGAATATGTCCAAAACCCGGTCGTTGCCGTGACCGTGAAGGAAGTCAATAGCTCCAGCATCTTCCTGCTCGGCGAGGTTGCGAATCCAGGCAAGTATCCGTTAAAGAGCAAAACGACGCTTTTGCAAGGGATTACCATCGCGGGCGGCTTCAAGGAGACCGCGGCGAGAAATCAGATCGTCATCTTTCGATTCACTGAAACAGCTCCAGGAATGAAGCGATTTACTGCGAGTTATGACGATATCGTGCTGCGCAGCGGAATCAGTGACAATTTCGAGCTGAAGCCTGGTGATACACTCGTGGTGCCAAGTGAATCAATGGTGGTCTTCCCTGGTCGGTAGGGGATACCGGAAAGGATGGCTGTGGACGACGACGCGCGCTGGACAAAGATACCAAGACCGAATCTGCTCGTGCCAAAGACTCTGTCGATTGGGCTGGTGCTGTGCTTCCTTGTGGCCCAAGTCGGTTGCTTAGGGCCAGTGACATCCAGAGAATATAAAGCATCCGATGTTCCGACAGAATTCTTATTGGGTTCTGAGGATCAGATTGAGATCAATGTGTGGAAAAATCCTGATTTGTCCAGGGTGACCCTGATAAGACCGGATGGATATGTGTCAATGCCGATCATTGGCGATGTCCAGGCAGCGGGCCTCACAGCGGAGGCACTTGCGGCGCAGATCACCGAGCGGCTCAAGGGCTATATCCAGAACCCTTCGGTGTCGGTCAATGTCAAAGAGCTCAACAGCTACTCAGTATTTGTGTTGGGTGAAGTTGTAAAGCCCGGGAAGTATCAGCTCAAATCATACGTGACGGTACTTCAGGCCATTTCGATGGCGGGGGGTTTTACCAACTATGCGAGCAAGAATCGATTGCAAGTCGTTCGCGTGATCGAAAGTCCCGGTCACAAACGCCAGGAGATCCATATTCCGCTCCGCTATGATGATCTCGTCAGTGGGCGTGGTGAGCCAGGTAACATCGTGCTGGCCTCCGGCGATACGGTCGTTGTCCCGTGACGAGGCATTCAAAACACCTGAGGTGCCACCGAAGTTGTTTTTTTTCCCCCCGTGTAGGTGGTCAGACGGTTGGATCGGTTGAGCCACAAACCCTCATCCGCGAGAATCCATCCCTGAAAAGGAGTTTCGGTGATTTCATTATGGTTTTATAGGTGTGTTGATATTAGACGGTTGCTTCGGTTCGTAGCTGCTGTGGTCCCTATCTGCGTGGCGGTGCCGTCATTGCCTGTTCAAGCGGAGACGACCATCGTTCCCTCAGGGATTGTGCGCTCGTGGTATGACACTAACGTGTTTCGTCGGCCCAAGCAGCTATTACCCGAGGGGAGGCAACCGGAGGATTTTGCAGCAACCGTCGGCGCAGGCCTGGATCTATTGCATCAGTCGCGAGACATGGAAGCGGATGTGAAGGTGGTGGGATTGTACACGACCTATGTGGAAAATACGGATCGAAGTTTTTTTCAAATGAGACTCAATGGCCACGTTAGGTTAGATCCCTGGATTGATCGATATATCAGGGGAGCGAGGTTGAGCATTATTCAGAACTTGCGCTATACGCCGGAGCAGGACAGTTTTCTGTCTGGGGGGGCACGAGAGATACGAGCTGATGATGGCCTGGTAGTTGGTGTCCAGGGTTTTCGCGCCACTCAGATTCGTAATACCACGGGAGTTCAAGCCTCATACCCCGTCTCGCGAGATCTCTCCGTGGAAGGAGGGTACGAGTTTGGGCTCAGGAGTATAGGGAGAATTCAGGGAGGAGATGTACCCGGAGCAACCGCGACAGCGATCTTCTTCGACACGATGGCTCACACCTGGTATGGGGGGCCTCGTTATAAATTAACCAGGAACGATAGTATTGCCGCCTTGTATCGGCAGAGCTTCATTACGCAGTCGAATTCCGAAGGTGGTAGGAGCTTCAATACTAATATTATAACGTTAGCGGGCGGCTATTCAAAAGAATTCCAAGAGTGGACTTTTACAGCTGAAGGAGGGATTTCTTTCCTTGAGCCGGCAGGGAGGACATTTCCCTCAGGTCGGTTAGAGGTGGGCACCAAAATCGATAAAGATACCGCCGTTCGCCTCACCCTTTTGCGAGAAGGCAGACCCTCGTATTTTCTGCAGGGTGGAGCGACGATCAGCAATATGGCCACAGCAGGAATAAGCCATAAAATTTACGAACGGCTTATCCTGGATGGGACGGTCGGGTATGTCTACAATCAACTATTCCCCAATACAGATAGGACTCTTCAGAATCTCATCGCCACGTCGAAGCTCGCCTATAAGTTGACCAGGAATATCACAGGGGAGCTCTTTTACCAATACCAACATGTTGACAGCGATTCCTCGTCAATTCAATACCAGTTTTCTCGCAATCAAGTAGGGTTCATGCTGACTGCAGAGTGGAAATGAAGTTCTTGAGAATTTCCCCCTTTTTATCATGCAACGCGATTCCAAGGCGATGTGGGAAGCGCTCCTTTCAGCAGAATTGAAACATGCTAGACGGAAGGTCTGTAGGGAATGAGTGGTCGGGTTCTAGTTGGAGAAGCGAATCATATCAACCGTCAAGTGCTGGATCGAGGAGAGAGGGTGCTTGTAACGGGAGCCAGCGGGTTCCTCGGCTCGCATCTCTGTCAGAGGTTGATCCGGTACGGAGTGGAAATTCATGCGGTTTCTCGCACCCGCGAAGGTCCATCATCTGAGAATCCACATTGGTGGAGAGTGGATCTTGAAGACTACGAAGCGACCAAGAACTTACTCGAAAAGGTCAAGCCCCATGTTCTGTTCCATTTTTCCGGTCATGTGAGTGGTGATCCGGACATCTCTCACGTTCTACCTATATTCCGCAGTCAGCTGCTCACAACGGTCCATCTGTTGACGATTTCGGCTGAAATCGGCCTGCGCCGCATCATCCTGACCGGTTCCCTGACTGAGCCTCAGGCCGGCCAGGTGGACAGTCCGCCAGGTTCCCCCTATGCGGCATCAAAGTGGGCGAGCAATGCGTTTGGCCGGATGTTTCAATGCCTCTATCAAACGCCTGTTGTGATTGTCCGCCCCTTCATGGTGTATGGGCCAAATCAGAATCCAAAAAAAGTGATCCCATACTCGATACAATCGCTTGTGAAAGGGGAGCCGCCTAGACTGACCAGTGGACAGTGGCGGGCCGATTGGATCTATGTCGACGATGTCATAGATGGCTTCATGGCTGCTGCAGAGATGCCTGGAATTGAAGGTTCAACGGTTGACTTAGGAACCGGGCAATTGGTCTCCGTCGAATCCATGGTCAGACAGATAGTTGAAATTATGGGAGTGAAGATCGAGCCGCAGTTTGGGGCTCTATCGAGCCGGCCTTGTGAGGAGGTGCGAGTTGCTGATTTAGAACACACACGTCGTGTATTAGGTTGGCAGCCGAAGGTATCTGTCGCCGAAGGCATTAAGAAAACGGTTGAATGGTATCGGGCTGCGCATTCAGAAAGCCCTGTCATGTCGGCTGCCGATCTGAAGAATTGACGTACGTGTCTAGTTGCAAGGCGCATAGGACCGACTCCACATCACAATAACGAATAGCTCTACGAATCAATGATGCCTGAAAATATTCAAGTCATTCGTATTGAGCCATCCAAAGGGTGGGTGGCGCTTCAACTGCAGGAATTATGGGCGTATCGAGAACTGCTCTACTTCTTGATCTGGCGCGATGTGATGGTGCGCTATAAACAGACGGCTTTGGGCGCTGCGTGGGCCATTATCCAGCCCGTATTCACCATGCTGATCTTCAGCCTCTTCTTCGGGAAATTGGGGAAAATTCCTTCTGACGGAATCCCGTATCCGATCTTTGCCTACGCGGCACTGGTTCCTTGGACATTTTTTGCGCAAGGGTTGACTCAAGCGTCCAACAGCCTGGTGGGCAGTGCCAACTTGATCAAGAAGGTCTATTTCCCACGGCTGTGTGTGCCCATTGCCTCAGTGACATCAGGCATTATCGATTTTGCACTCGCCTTCGTGGTGTTACTCGGAATGATGCTGTATTACGGCATTTCCCCTGGGATCAAAGTTATCTGGCTTCCGGCCTTGCTTCTGCTGACGATTATCACCTCGCTCGGTGTTTCACTCTGGCTTTCTGCCCTGAATGTACATTTCCGAGATGTGCGTCATATCGTTCCCTTTTTGACGCAATTCTGGCTTTTTGCAACGCCGATCGCCTATCCAAGCAGTCTGTTATCAGAACCGTGGCGAACACTCTATAGCATCAATCCGATGGTGGGAGTGGTAGAAGGATTTCGTTGGGCATTGATCGGTGCGGAGACTGCACCGGGGCCGATGGTAGTTGTTTCGTTTCTGGCCGCGCTGGGCATCTTGGTGAGCGGGATATTCTACTTCCGTCGGCTGGAGAAGACCTTTGCCGACGTGGTGTGATGTCATGGGACGTGGAATTCGCATGTAGAAGGGCCGGAAGAGAGACGGGCTAACGAACGCTGCGAGCTCGTTTGCAGGAGCGAGGGGTCATGGGTGATGTCGCCATACGAGTAGAAGACATCGGCAAGAAGTACCGTATCGGAAAGGCCGAGAAATACAAGACGCTTCGGGATAGCTTGGCTTCCGGATTGTCTGCTCCTTTTCGCAGGATAGGGAATTTTTTGCGAGGAGATGAAACAAACGGTAGCGAAGTCGATGAACAGATCTGGGCGTTGAAAGAAGTTTCGTTTGAGGTGAAACAGGGCGAAGTTATCGGCGTTATCGGTGGCAACGGCGCCGGTAAGAGCACCCTCTTAAAAATACTCTCGCGGATCACCGAGCCGACGACCGGTTTTGCTGAAATTCATGGGCGTGTCGGGTCGTTACTCGAAGTGGGAACCGGTTTTCATCCCGAGTTGACCGGGCGAGAAAACACTTATTTGAACGGTGCGATCCTCGGGATGACCAGGAAGGAAATCGATAAGAAATTTGATGAAATAGTCGCCTTTTCAGAAGTTGATAAATTTATCGATACGCCTGTCAAGCATTATTCGAGTGGAATGTATCTCCGACTAGCATTTGCCGTTGCCGCGCATCTTGAGCCGGAGATTCTCATTGTTGATGAGGTATTGGCGGTTGGGGATGCAGGATTTCAAAGGAAGTGTCTCGGGAAGATGGGAGCGGTGGCCAAGGAGGGCCGGACGGTCTTGTTCGTCAGCCATAACATGGGAGCCATCACGCAGCTGTGTGAGACGGCTATCCAATTGGAAAAAGGAAGGTTGAAGCGGAGTGGAACGGCTGCCGAAGTGGTCGATGCCTACTTGTCCTCAGTGGTCGGGACGGAACTCAAGTCGAGTTGGTTGCCGGAAGCTACTGAGCTGGGCCAATCGGAAGTCCGGTTTCGGTGTGCCCAGCTCTTGTCTCTAGAGGAAAAGCCGCTCGCGATCGCAAACTTTACCGATTCGCTCACAGTCGAAATTGTCTACGACGTAAAGGTTGCCATAAGAAATCTTTCCGTGACATGTCAAGTGTACGATTCGATGAATCATCTCGTGTTTGAATCAATGGATACCGATATGCCGGAATGGAGTGGGCGTGTGAGGGAGCCTGATAGCTATCGTGCCACTGCGAAGATTCCTGCCTGCCTCTTGCGACCTGGTCGCTATCAGGTATCGTTTTCCGCGTTCGTCGAGGGTGTGAGAGTGATTACTCGTCTGAACAGAGTCCTCGCGTTCGATGTGACCGGAATAGGGTGCACCTTGCAGCCAAAACGGAGCGGCATCGTCTCGCCAGTGATTGATTGGAAAGTGTCCCGATTCAGTGAAAACGGGAGGGTGGTATAACACTCTCCTGTCGTTCAAACCGTTCAACGTACTGCCGGGTATCTTAGCCGGTTCCGGCTGACACAGCCTCACATCATCCGAAGTCGGGCTACACAATGCAGTTTCCTGCAATGCTTGAAAAATCAATCGTTGTATCGGCGCACCCGGACGACGAAGTGCTATGGTTTAGCTCGATTTTAGATAAAGTAGACAAGATCATCATCTGTTTCGTGAAGAATGAATCGAACCCTGCTTGGAATGTCGGAAGGCAGAAGAGTCTGGCAGCCTATCCGTTAAAGAATCTATCGGTTCTCGATATTGATCAAGCGGAGGTCTTCAACGGAGCGGATTGGGCTAATCCTGTGACGACAGAGTATGGAATAGAGATCATAAATAAAAAGATGTCTGACCAGAGGGAACGGTATAGGAAGAATTATCAAACACTAAGGGAGCAGCTTAAAGCGCATTTGATGGGTTGCCTCAATGTGTTTACTCATAATCCTTGGGGAGAGTATGGGCATGAAGAACATGTACAAGTGTATCGAGCTGTAAAAAGCCTACAAGGTCAGTTGAATTTTAACTTATGGTTCCCTAACTATGTCAGTAATAAATCGTTCAAGTTGATGCTGAATCATGCGGACAGCGTTCATCTGGAATATGTCTCCGTTGGGACTAATAAGACATTGGCGCAGGATATCATGCGCATCTATAAAACTAATAAATGTTGGACATGGTATGATCACTGGGAGTGGTACGCGGAAGAATCATTCATTAAGGAGAGGGACTTTAAGCAGGGCGAGAAGAAGGTCGGCAATTTGTTTCCCGCAAACCTTATTAAAGTCAGCCTTCCTCCTGTCCGGAAAGGTAAGGCACGGGCTTACTCCTCGATGATGGGGCGAATGATGAGGAAGGTGGCGAAAGAAATTTTCAGAAAATTGGGTGTAGAGATAAAACCATACACTCCTAATATCCATGAAAAAACGGTATCGCTGGAACCCGAAAACAAGAAGCAAGGCAGTGTTTTAATTTCATATCATATCGGACCATTCCTCCTAAAGCCAGGCGAGTCGGTTCCAAATTCACATACCAGCCAATGGCGATGCCTGCAGATCGCTCAAACGTTTTTGGATTTGGGGTACTCTGTGGATGTCATCGATTCCCATAATCATGTCTTTGAGCCGAAAAAACCCTATAGGCTGTTTATCGGTCACCGAATTAATTTCGATCGGATTGCCGGGTTGCTCAATCAGGACTGCATCACAATCGCCCATTTAGATACGGCTCATTGGGTGTACAACAACTATGCAACCTATCGGCGTAAATGGGAGTTGCAGCAGCGGCGAGGCATCACGATCAAAGGCAGCGATAGGATCGTAGAGCAGACTTTCGCGCTTGAGCATGCTGATTGCGTGACCGTCTGCGGCAATGATTTCAATATCAATACACTTCGGTATGCAAGGAAGCCGATCTACAAGCTTCCTCAAGCGCCGGCGACCGTTTATCCTTGGCCGGCGGAGAAGGAGTTCACTGCCTGTTGTACGAATTTCCTATGGTTTGGTAGTCATGCCTTCGTGCATAAGGGGTTGGATCTTGTGCTGGAAGCTTTTTGTCAAATGCCGGATTATCATCTATACGTGTGCGGTCCGGTAAAAAAGGAAGAAGAATTCATTGAAGCCTACTCTCAAGAGCTCTATCAAACTCCGAATATTCATACGGTCGGATGGGTTGATGTGGAGAGCCAGGAATTTACGGCGATAGCCGACAAGTGTTTGGGGATCGTGTACCCTTCGTGCTGCGAAGCCGGGGGAGCGAATGTGATCGTCTGTATGCATGCAGGGCTGATTCCTCTCGTCAGTTATGAGTCAAGCGTCGACGTTGAGGATTTTGGGGTGATGTTCAAGGAGAACTCCGTCGATACGATAAAGCATGATGTGCAAATGCTGTCCAAACTTCCTCCTGACCAATTACGGACGATGGCCAGGAAAGCGTGGGAATATGCGCGAGCCAATCATACGAGAGAAAAGTTTACAGAAGAGTACAAGAGGGTTGTGATGAAGGTCCTGGGAAGTCGGAGTCAAGAATCTGAGACGAGCCACTGATGGCTGTAGGTAGTGAGGTTGGACGTCCAACATCCTGAGGTCGACACATTGAGTTAGATTCCCGCGCTCCTGGAATCCAGACTTTATGGCAAGGGCAAGAACACTGGATCGCTTGGCTTCTGAACAGTTCAGTAAGGTTCAGCGAAAGGAGTGAGTGAGGATCGGGAAATATGAGTTCAGCGCCAGAACCTTTCGTGAGCGTCCTTACGCCAGTATACAACTGCGAGAAATACTTGTCGGAGTGTATTGAAAGCGTATTGGCGCAAACCTATCAGAATTGGGAATATTGCATCGTCAATAACTGCAGCACCGATCGGACTCTAGAGATTGCTGAAACGTATGCCGAAAAAGACCACCGGATCAGAGTCTATAGCAACCATGAGTTTGTTGGTATCGGGCAAAACGGCAACATTGCCTTTCGGCAGATGTCGCCTGACAGCAGGTATTGCAAAGTGGTCTTTGCCGATGATTGGCTGTTTCCGGAATGCATCAAAAAAATGGTCGAATTGGCAGAAGCCCATCCGACTGTGGCTATTGTCGGATCGTACGGGCTGGTCGGAGAGACCGTATCGTGGGCGGGCTTGCCCTACACGAGCACAGTAGTGTCAGGTCGGGACATTTCCAGATGGATATTGCTAGGTCGACCCTATGTGCTTGGAAATCCTACGTCTCTTCTGTTGCGTTCGGATGTCGTGAGGGCTTCGGATCCATTCTATGATGAGTCCAACAGCCATCGTGATTCAGAGGCATGCCTTCGAATCTTGAGAGAGTGGGACTTTGGATTCATCCATCAGGTGTTGACATACAACAGGATACGTGAGGGGTCTGGGAGAAGTTTTAGTCAGCGGTATAATACCTACCTGCCCAATAATGTTGATCGACTGCTGAAGTTCGGCCCGGCGGTGCTGAGTGAGGAAGAGTTACACGCACGGCTCAAACATTATTTGGGTCGATACTATGGCTACTTGGCTTCCTCGGTGTTGGAACTGAGGGAAAAGGAGTTCTGGACATTCCATCGAGAGAAGATGGAACGGATGGGACATCCACTGAGCCTACCGAGATTGGCCGCTGCCGTTTTGTTAATGGCCGTAGATTACATTTTTAACCCCAAGCGAACGGTTGAAGGGGTTTTAAAGAGGTTTCGGTAGACATTCTATTTGTCTGAAGGCGTGAGATTGGTGTCGTGACGAAGTCTCTTGGGCAGGATCCAAACCAACACGGTTCTTGTCGACCGTTCTTTCCGGACATTGGGGTAGTCGCCTTTGTTCCTGAGGAATGGGGCGGTCCCTGGCTATCCCGGCACCAGGTACTGACGCGGCTTTCCAAATACTTTCATGTCGTCTGGGAGGAGCCTGCTAGAAGATGGAGAGCACTTGCTCCAGGCAATCACAAGCGGGTGGATCGATCCAATATGTCGGAAGCATTTCCGGAGGGGTTTGTCCTCCATCGTCCGGAACGGTGGCTGCCCTGGTTCGGCCGACCAGAGTGGCTCGCTTCGTGGACCGCTGCAGAGAGAGGTCGTCGTGCCGCAACGTTGCTGCGTCGACAAGGGTGCAAGACCATCATCTTTTACCTCTGGCGGCCGTATTTTGACCGTGTTTTGGACAGCAGTTCTTATGATCTCAGTTGTTATCACATCGTCGATGAGTATTCGTTTTCTCCGACCGAGCTTCCGCTGACAGATCGAGAAATCAACCTGATTAAGCGAGTCGACCAAGTGTTCGTCCATTCTCCGGCCTTGTTGGAGCGTAAAGGACATTTCAATCCCCACACGCTTTTTGTTCCGAATGGGGTGGACTATCAGGCTTTTGCGACAAGGCAGGAAGAGCCGGCTGATTTAAGAGGGATCCCACATCCGCGCATCGGCTATATCGGGGTTATCAAGGGACAGCTAGATTTTCAACTGTTGCTAGGACTGGCGAAGCAGCATGCAGCATGGTCCTTTGTCTTTGTTGGGCCGAGAAATAGTCTAGGCATGGATGCGCCGCGAGTGGATGAGCTATCCCGATTGCCGAACGTGTATTTTCTAGGACACAAACCAATAGAGGTTGCCTGTGCCTATCCACAGCATTTCGATGTCTGTGTGTTGCCATACAAGGTAAATGACTATACGAAGTACATTTATCCGCTCAAACTTCATGAGTATCTGGCCGGTGGGAAACCGATTGTAGGAACCTCTATCCGATCTCTGTTTGATTTTTCCCATGTCATTAAGCTGGCAAGTACACAGCAGGAGTGGTCAAAAGCATTGTTGGAATCGCTTGCACCAGATGCCGTGTCGATCGAACAGATGGAGAAGCGCCGGAGCGTCGCGAGACAGGTTGATTGGGATAGGTTGGTTCACACGATTGCCGGCACACTGTGTAACCGGATTGGTCCGATCTATAGAGAGCGATTTGCCGCGCTTAGTTCTGAAGCGTGTCTGGCTCACGAGTCCAATTAATGATCCCGAACTATCCATGAAGATGAGGTAAGACTCATGGGACTGTATTCGACGACGAGGTCTATCCGCTGGTGGTTGAATGGATTTCCAGCCGACGCATATGCCCGCCTTTTGGCCCAGTCAGAGCATTGGTCAAAAGAAGAAATGCAGGCCTACCGTGACGACAAGCTTCGAAGGTTGATCGCACATTGCTATGAGAATGTTAAATATTATAGAGACATAATGGATCGTGAGAAGATCAAGCCCAAGGATATTCAGTCTGCGGCTGATCTTGTAAAGCTGCCTCCATTGACAAAAGAGATGGTTCGAGCCCACCGCAGCGAGTTGATGGCTTCCAATATCAACCAGATGACCGTTACCTGGTCAAAAACGGGTGGTACCACCGGGGAGCCCATGCGGATTTGTAGAAATGTTGAATCTGGTGCATGGGCAAGTATGTGTTATGAGCGAGGATTGCGATGGGGTGGACTAGGTTTGGAGGATCCTCGAATAAAGCTTTTTGGGGGATCCTTGGGAATCGATAAGAAGTCACTTATAGAAAATCTTGGAACGAGGATTCGCGGAGATCTGTTTTTGCCGGCGTTTGAACTTCGCGTGGATACTGCACCGGTCTACTTCGATAGGATTCGAAGATCTAAGGGGCGTTTCTTGATAGGCTATGCATCTGCTATTTATCGACTAGCCAAACTAGCAGAAGAGATGAATCAGATGATTCGATTCGATGCCGTTTTCCCCACAGCTGAACTGTTGCTGCCAGAATGGGAAGAGACAATACGAAAAGTGTTTATGTGCCACGTCTTACCGTATTACGGGAGTGGCGAGGTCGGGTCTTTGGGATACTGTCGGCCCGATAGCACTGGCTACTTTATCCCAGAGGAGCACGTCATAATTGAGGTGCTACAGAAGGATGGATCGATGCAACTCTCTGGAGATGGGGGATTCGTCATCACGGAACTTGATAACTATGCCATGCCCCTTGTTCGATATGTTAATGGTGATGCGGGCAAGCTTTGTGATTCTTCTGCCAGCCGTCTTCCCTTTGGCCGGATTGAACGATTAGATGGGAGATTTAATAGCTTCCTGCTTACAGACACTGGGGATTTGATTTCTGGTGTTATAGGCACCCATGTCTTTCGCCACGTTCCGTCGGTTCGAACCTATCGAATCATCCAAGAAACCCAGCTAGAAGTCCACATCAACGTTGTCCCAGAAGCTAGCTACAGTATGAAAGACGAGAGTCTCATATTAGATCTGTTTGCGAAACATCTTGGCAAGAAAACTAAGATAGTCATCCAGAGGGTGCCTCATATAGAAACTCCTCCATCCGGAAAGTCCGTCTTTGTCATAAATAAATGTCTAACGTCCCCAGCTCATCGATAAATGAGATCGATAATATACGAAGAGTTGGAATCAGAGCCTTGAAAGGCTTTGGAATTTAAATTGAAAACGGTTTCTTGCTTGTCTGGTGCCGTAGCTGGTTATTAACGGAACGCTATTGATAGACATTGATGATGTTCAGGACCTGACCCTCCCCTGATTTCATAGACACCTCCATAAGTGGGAGAATCATGGAATTGGAGGTCAGCATGGCAATCACAACGCGACGTCAATTTACCGACGCATTCAAATCCGAAGCTGTTCGCCTCACG
>JBFWZD010000042.1:0-18889 GCA_050185705.1 Nitrospira sp.
GAATATATTGAGGTGTTCTATAACCGGCAGCGCCTCCATCAGGCGCTCGGCTATCGCAGCCCAGAAGAGTTTGAGCAGCAGGAGGCTGGTACGTAATTCACGTGTCTGTTATTCCGGGGCCACCTCACCTCACTTCTTGCACCTTCACCAGTAGCCCTCCTACAATAAGACTCAATCTTTGTCCCGGTGTTCAACCATGCCTTACGAACCTCTTACCATTGGAGCGGCACGTCTTATGACGTCACGAGTTCTTCCCCTGGCGCTGGTCTTTTTCTTGAGCGCAGCCGAAGCGTTTCCCTTCGGTGGCGAAGTGGTTGGAGTTCTTGAAGGGAGCACCATCGAAGTGATGCGCCTCGGGAAGGCGCAGCGCATCCACTTGCATGGCCTCGACTGTCCCGAGAAGGACCAACCCTACGGCGACGAGGTGAAACCAGCGCTCTCGGCCCTTGTCTTTGCCATGGAAGTCACGGTCGAGCCTCGTGGAAAGGACAAGTCCGGGCGAATCCTGGCCGAGGTGCTACTTGCGGACGGGACTAATGTAAATCAAACCTTGGTGAAGGAAGGTCGATGCTGGTGGTCTCGGAAGTTTGCACCGAACAACGCGGAACTGGAACGCCTCGAGCTGGAAGCCAGAGAGGCTAAGGTGGGGCTGTGGGAAGATCCAGAACCGATCCCCCCATGGGAGTTCCGGAAGGCCAAGCGAAGACGATCCCCCAGTACAACCAATCATTGAGCTACGCGATGGGATACGGGACGCAGAGCGTTGACGCGAGCCTCTCGGCGTCGCGACGGGGATTCCTGTTTGGGACTATTCTCGTGTTCATCATGAACTTCGCTGTGATTGTCCTGGCGGGGGCCCGTGGGATTCCCGAGTGGACGGAATACCTCGCCCTTGCTGGAATTCTTGCGCATGTCATCCTCATCCATCGACGAGAGCAGGCACTTTACACATCGCAGCGGTGGCGGTTCTGGTATGCGCTATTCATTGCAGGGTTTGCTTGCAATCTCATGACCAGGCATCTCTGGATGCAGGGGCATGACGGCATCGTGGATCCGATACAACTTCGGGGACAGCTCCTGGTAGGAGGGTTCCTCTTGTTTTATGTCATGGTTTCTCCAGTCATGCTCGGGCTGCTCATTCGAAATCAGAAGTCCTGAGTGGGTGAAAAAACAGGGGTCAGGTCTTGTATATTGAAAATAGTCTCGTCGGTGTGATACCTGCATAGAGTATGGCGCGCCCTCTTCGGCTGCAATTTGACGGGGCGATCTATCATGTGACGTCCCGAGGCAATGCGCGGGACGACATCTTCGAGGACGATGCCGATCGCCACGCCTTCTTGGAGTGCCTGGGGAACGTCGTCCGGCGCTTTCACTGGCTCTGTCACGCCTACTGTCTGATGGACAACCACTATCACCTGGTCATCGAAACCCCCGAGGCGAATCTCGCTCAGGGCATGCGCCAACTCAACGGCATCTACACGCAACGCTACAACCGGCGGCACCGAACGGTCGGTCATCTGTTCCAGGGACGGTACAAAGCCATTCTGATCCAGAAAGAGAGCCACCTGCAGGAAGTCTGTCGCTACGTGGTGCTCAATCCGGTCAGGGCCAAGGCTGTCGAGAAAGTCGAGCAGTGGAAATGGAGCAGCTATCGGGGAACGGCAGACCTTTCCACGTGTCCTCCGTGGCTGACTGTGGAGTGGGTGCTCAGTCAGTTTGGCAGAGAGCGACAGCAGGCTGCCAGTCAGTACCGGCGGTTCGTCAGAGAAGGGATCGCCGGGCCGTCGATCTGGGAGCGTGTACGAGCCCAGGTCTTGTTGGGGGAAGAGGACTTTGTCGAGAAGCTCCAAGGCTATGTGAAAGGGTATGAGGAGAGTGCCGAGATCCCTCGTAGGCAACGGTATGTGAGCCGACCGCCACTCAAAAAGCTGTTCGATGGAACGCGTACCAAGGCCACGCGCGATATCGCGATTGAGCAGGCGGTCCATCGGTACGGGTACAGCCAGCGAGAGGTTGCGGATTGGCTGGGGCTGCATTACGCTACCGTCAGCCGAATCGCAAACAGGCCTTGATACAAGTAACAAGACTTGACCCCATACCGGACCCTCGTTGGACCACTATGAATCTCACCGCAGAGCAAGCGCGAGCACGCAGCGTCCAGGTAATGGGGCAGGAGCTAGGGGAAACATATGAGGCGCTATGGCAAGAAGTTATTTGGCTACACTCGAAGTGGGCTGAATACTCTGCGCTCTACGGCACCAAAGAGTCCCGAGTGGATCTGCTGAACAAAGCCGCACCGCGCTTTGCTCGTCTGATTCAAGACACTCTGTGGGAGGACGTCGTCCTCCACATCGCACGACTAACTGATCCGCCCAAGTCGGCAGGCAAGCACAATTTAACCATACAAAGCCTGGCCACACACATTGGCGACTCGGCTACGCGAGCAAAAGTAGAAGAATTAGTGGCGCAAGCAGTTGAGCAAGCGGAATTCTGTCGTGATTGGAGAAATCGGCATTTGGCACATCGTGACTTGCATCTCGCATTGGCCCATGGCGCGGAACCGCTTAAGACTGGGTCTCGCAAATCGGTTCGGGAAATCCTACAAACGCTGGACCAGACTTTGGACACCATTTCATCGCAGTACCTTGGCTCGACGACTTACTTCGAGTTCGATACCGCCGCAGGTGGCGCACTATCTTTGCTTCACGGTGTCGACGATGGTCTGAAAGTAGAAGAAGCAAGACGCGAGCGCCTAAGGCAAGGGCGATGGAGCCCGATGACTACAAGCCCAAAGACATTTAGCTGGTTCGTTTCGCAGTCGTCTAAGATCGGCTGATGTTTCGTCACTTCTCCGAGGGGCTGTTTTCACGAATCGTAGAAATGATGCAGGGCAAAGAGGTTGCAGGGGATCACAGTACATGAAGTACGTGGATGAATTTCGTGATCGGGCAGTGGCGGCGGCGCTGGCGGAGCGGATCAAGCAGACGGTCTCCCGGCTTTGGACGATCATGGAGGTCTGTGGTGGCCAGACCCATGCGATTGTGCGGTTTGGCCTGGACAGCCTGTTACCAAAAAACCTTGAACTCGTTCATGGGCCTGGCTGTCCGGTCTGTGTGACGTCGGTGTCTCTCATCGATCAGGCGGTTTGCCTTGCGTACTTGCCTGGGGTGATCTTCTGTTCGTTCGGGGACATGTTGCGTGTCCCCGGTTCCCGTGGTGACTTGTTTGGCGTGAAGGCGGCGGGCGGAGATGTGCGCATCGTCTATTCGCCATTGGATGCGCTTGAACTGGCTCGCAAGAACCCAGATCGCGAAGTCGTCTGTTTCGCTGTGGGATTTGAGACGACTGCCCCGGCCTGGGCCATGGCGGTCGCGCAGGCGAAACAGTCGGGTATCACCAACTTCAGCTTGTTGATCGCCCATGTGCTCGTGCCGCCGGCGATGGAGGCGATCCTGTCGTCGCCACAGAATCGGATCCAAGGGTTTCTGGCTGCTGGCCATGTGTGCACCGTGATGGGCTACGAAGAATATGAAGCTCTAGCACGGAAGTATCGAGTCCCGATCGTCGTGACCGGGTTCGAACCGCTTGATGTGCTCGAAGGTGTGGCCATGTTGGTGAGCCAGTTGGAAGAGGGACGAGTCGAGGTCGAGAATCAGTATGCGCGATCGGTCAGCCGTGAAGGAAACCGACAGGCGAGGACCATCGTCAGCGAAGTCTTTGAACCGGCGTCGCGGGCGTGGCGCGGAATCGGCGAAATTCCATGGAGTGGTCTACGCCTCAAGTCAGCCTACAGCGCCTATGACGCCGAACTAAAATTTCAACGGGACCTGTCGCAACTAGGTGAAGGGAAGGAGGACCCAGAATGCCAGAGTGGGCTGGTTCTCCAAGGTTTGGTCAAACCGATGGACTGTCCAGCCTTCGGGACCCGTTGCACACCGGAACGGCCTTTAGGTGCGCCGATGGTGTCGAGCGAAGGGGCCTGTGCCGCCTATTTTCGATACAGGGGGAACGGTAAGGGGTAAGGAGTGAGGGGTTAGGGGAGGTGGGGATTCTGAGTGTCTGGTTCCAAGCTTCATGATGGCTGCCGGTCGAACTTGAAACGCGAAACTAGAAACTCAGAGTTGCAATATGAACGATGAGAGAATGTTATGAGCGAGACTAGGCCTTTCGAACCGTCCTGCCCATTGCCTGTTTCGGCAAAGAACACTGTGCAGTTGGCGCATGGCGGCGGCGGGCGGCTGATGCAGGAGTTGATTCAAGACGTGTTCGTGCGGGCTTTCCACAATCCCATATTGGAGTCTCTGCATGACGGGGCGACCTGGCCTGTCGAGAAAGGCACCCTGGCGTTCACGACCGATTCTTACGTGGTGCGTCCGCTGTTTTTCCCCGGTGGCGACATCGGGAGTCTGGCCGTGAACGGCACGATCAACGATCTGGCGATGTGCGGCGCGAAGCCGCTCTGTCTCAGTGCGGGATTCATCCTGGAAGAGGGGCTCAGCATGGAGGTGCTGCAGCGAATCGTGCACTCGATGGCCGAGGCTGCGAGGGCAGCGGGGGTGCCGATCGTGACGGGTGATACGAAGGTCGTGGATCGCGGGAAGGGCGATGGAATCTTCATCAATACATCCGGAGTCGGGCTGGTGCCGTCCGGCGTCCGTGTGTTGCCGACGCTGATCCAGCCGGGTGATGCGATTTTGGTGAGTGGTGACCTCGGTTCCCATGGAGTGGCGGTGCTCAGTGTGCGAGAAGGACTCACGTTTGAGGGCGACATCAAAAGCGATTCAGCGCCGTTGCATCACATCGTTGCTGACTTGATCGAGAGCGGCATCGAGATCCATTGCCTGCGCGACCTCACCCGTGGCGGGCTTGCCAGTGTGCTCAATGAACTAGCCGCAGCAGCAAAGATCGGTATCACGGTGGAGGAGTCTGCCGTTCCTGTGAGCGAACCGGTACGTGGAGCCTGCGAGCTCTTAGGGCTCGATCCACTCTATGTGGCGAACGAAGGACGCTTCGTCGCGATAATACCGGCATCGCAGGCCGAGGCCGCGCTGGCTGTCATGCGACGACACAAAGCAGCCGGCCTGGCAACTCATATCGGCGTCGTGACCGATCGCGACCCGTCCATGGTTGTCCTACGGACTGTTGTGGGCACGCATCGTATCCTTGATCTATTGTCCGGCGAGCAACTGCCGCGCATCTGCTAATGGTGAATCAAGCTGAGGCCCTACTTCTCCCAAGTTGAATGATCTCCCCTCGGTTGTAGCATTCTGCAACAGCGCCTCACGAACATGCGTGGAGTTTTTCCCGTTGACCAGGGAGGGCTCTACCCTGTGCTATAAGAACTCCTGTGCATTCAACAGCTTTGAACTCGGAGAAGCGACCGATGTGGTGGCAGGCCTGGCATGAGGATTGCGCGTGAATAGGAGAAGGAGCATTTAGAATGAGATCGTCATCACAATCTCGCATCTTGCCGGTCGCACTGGGCCTGGCAGTCGTAATCATGATGCCCCACGCTTCGGAGGGGGAGAGCAGTCATGCCAAGGCGCTGCGCGAACACTACGAGCTACAAGAAGGCAAGCGGCTCTATGAGCAATATTGCCGATTCTGCCATGGAGACCAGGGGAAAGGAAAAGCTTATGATGTGACCCCACCACCTGCAGATCTCACCAGTGCTGCTGTCCAGCAGAAGTCGGATGCCGAGCTGACCCAGACCATTCATGAAGGTGAGCGAGGCACAGCGATGGGGTCTTGGAAATGGGAGCTGTCGGAAAAGGACAAGCAAAATATCCTACTCTATATCCGGCGGCTGGCTCAATGATTGAGCGCCGAAAGAGAACGCTCGCCACGCTGGAGATTTGGTTCAAGACGTGGAGCAACCGACATGACCAACCATGAGAAGAGAAAGAAAATCATTCCATGGATTGATCCGGAGGAGCGCGTGACGGTCCATTTTCTGGACGAGAAGGACCTGAACGCCGAGGTGACGGGGACGACCGAGGAGTTAGTCGATCTCTCGATTGAAACCAACGCACCGCATATTACGCAGCGAATCTCGGTCCCGCTCAGGATCACGGAAATTTCAGAGGACCTCGGACACTATACGCGTGACCCGGAGCGACCGTTGAAACATCGCCGGCTTATGCTGATCGTCGATGAGAAACGGCCGCCTGTCATCTATTAGTGGTGTTTAACCGTTGCCAGATAAAGTACAGCGGCGTTCCCGCCAAGACAGTCGTGAGTCCCAAGCCTGCCTCCCATGGTCGCTCTGAGACTGCATTCCAGATGATCACTATCGACATAATGATGAAGAATCCTGGAACCAAGGGATAGAGCGGTGTGCGGTAGGGACGGGGAAGCTCGGGCTCTTTGCGTCGCAGGATTATGACTGCCCCTACTGCGAGCGCACCGAACAGCGTGAGCGCAGTGCCGCTATAGATCACGAGTCGCTCGAAGCTTCCTGAAAGAATCAGGATTGATGCCCACAGACTCTGGAGGAGAATCGCGTTAACCGGTGTGTCGCGTGTGGCGGAAGTTCTGCAAAAGTACGCTGGAATCAGACCGTCCTTTGCCATCGCGTAGTACACACGAGGCCCGGACCAGATCATGGCGCTGATCGCGCCTGTGATCAAGAGGCAGAGCAGCATGGTGACGAACCGCGCTGCGTCCGATCCCAGCAGCGCTGTTGCGACTTTGCTCGCGACAGGCAAAAGCGGTGGCTGGGCCAAATCCGTGACGGACAACGCATAGAAGTAGAATGCATTCAGGCCGAGATAGAGGAGTGTGACAAACAAGGTGCCGCTGATCAGAGCCCGGGGAATGGTGCGAGCCGGTTCGGTGACCTCTCCGGCTAAATAGACCGCTGCATTCCACCCCGAATAGGCGTAGAGGGCAAAGATCAATGACACGATGGAAAGCCCGATGCTTGGGGTCGCTTGTGTATCAGATTGGCTGAGATGCGCCCAATCGCCTCTCCCTCCCATCACGCCTGCTGCAATCAGTGCGAAGATAGCTCCCATGTTCACTACCGTGAGCGTACGTTGGAGCAATCCACCTGTTCCTTTACCCACGATGTGACATGCGGTAATCGACCAGAGAAGGCCGAGTGCGATGGCGGTCGAGCGCAGACTTTGGTCGTCGTCAAGGACGAGCAGTTGATTCATGTAGGCGGCGAAGCTCATAGCCCCCGCCGCAATGGCCGCACTAAAGCCGACGGCGAAGGATGTCCATCCGCTGAGAAAACCGATGATGGGCCCATAAGCTCGGTGGAGATAGACGTATTCTCCGCCGGCGACCGGAAGGGCTGTCCCTAGCTCACTATAGGAGAGCGCGCCTGCAAGGGCGATGAGCCCTCCTATCAACCAGATGAAAAGAATTAACCCAGGATGGCCGAGATCCCGCGCCATAAATCCAGTCGTGGTGAAGATGCCGGTGCCGACGACGTTGCTGACGAGCACGCAGGAGGCGGTGAACCAACCGATGCGGCGGGGGAGTGAGGACGGATCTTTCTCGGCTCTGTCCATCGTGGCGGTTCGTCCCTATTTCTCTCCGGATCGAACCAGCGGCACAAACCGCACGAGAGTGAGAGTCTTGCGCTGATAGCCCTCTGCTGTGCGGTGATAGAGCTCCAGACTTTGTATGCCTCTGCCGATCGGCAGGATCAGTCGACCACCTGTCGCTAACTGGTCGAGCAGCGGTTGCGGGACATGCTCTGGTGCGGCCGTCACGATGATGGCGTCAAAAGGGGCTTCCTCAGGCCAACCTTGGTACCCATCGCCCACACGAACTCGGACATTCTTGTAACCGAGCTCTGCCAGGGTCTGTTCCGCATGACGAGCCAGCGGCTCTACGATTTCGATCGTCAAGACCTTATCGACCAGCTCGGCGAGGATGGCGGCTTGATAGCCGGATCCGGTCCCGATCTCGAGAACCTTGTCCGTCTTCTTGAGGTTCAGTTCATCCGTCATCGTGGCAACCAAAGAGGGCTGCGAAATGGTTTGATCATGGCCGATCGGAAGCGGGCCATCAATATAGGCGAATGAAGAGTGCTGCTGCGGCACAAACCGATGGCGCGGTACATGCCTCATGGCGGCAATCACGGCGGGACTCGTAATGCCGTGAGGGAGAATGTACTGATCGACCAGTTGGTTGCGTTCTATCTCGCGATTGGAATTCATAGGGGAAGAATCAGTTGCTGGGCCTCCGTTACACGAGGAGGCCCAGGTCAGAAGGACAATCATGGCAGCATAGACCGGAAATCGAAAGGGCCGTTGATCAAGGAAGACCATGAGAGCCTCGTGTCTCTCGATGGGGTGATCAGTATGGCGTCGTCGGATTTAGCGCGTAATCAAGTGACGACACGAGCCAACGGTCTTTTGGCGAATCGTCAGTCCATGACGAACGTGACCTTCAGATCCACGCGATACAAGGTGACCTTGTTGTTTTCAACCACGACATGTTGCTCTGCCACCCACGCTGACTTGATTCCGTGAAGGGTCTTGGATGCCTTGGCAATTCCTTGGGCGATAGCATCCTCGAAACTCGTGGGCGAATCGGAGCTGATCTCAATGATCTTGGCGACAGACATAGGATTCCTCCCTTCTTGTCATGCGCATAAGCGCTCGTGATGGCTCATCAACCGATGTCTGATTAGACATTCAGCAAGGGCGAGGCCAGTTTTGTTCAGTGGCAAACTTGATCTTTACGCCATATCTCGGAGGGTTAGAAGAAAGGGGAGAAATGACGGACGCAAGAATTGGGGAACTCTGCTACAGGGAGCGACGACGACCTGTAGCAAGAGGGTACAGATCGCAAGCTGGTATGCCGATCGAGAACGCTCAGGAGAAGAAGAATCGGAACCTTCTCCTGATTTGCCACAGGCTATGTTCCACAATGCCTCGTTGATGCTGCCTGGCTCGATGGGGGGTCCGGATCCTTGGGCCACTGCCACTACGTTGTGGACGCCGGTGCCCATGTGCTGAGAGTGTTCGGAAGACATCAACAATCGAACACGTTTGTTGACACAGTCAAATTCCTTCTGCGACTTCGTCGAGAAAAACCGGTGGGGACCCATCATGAATCGCCCGAACGGCGCGTTCCCTTGCATCACCTTATAGTCGGTTAACTGCCACAGCGTGACAAGAGTTCCGTCTCGGCGAATCGTCGTTGGATCGACGTACACCATGCTGCGTGCCGGGGATTGGTAGGCACTGTCAACGGCCACCCAGTTTTCTCCAGGAGGCATCACCCCATAGCCCAAGGGGCGACGGACTTGGTAGCTGGAGTCCCCACACGCCACCAGTGTGAGAAGAACCGCGAGGAGAAGGCCTGGAGCCAGAACCTGAAGCATACACACCTCGAGGATACAACATCCTAAACCAGGTTTGAAGGAACCGACAAGCTGAGCACCTTTCTCATGCCACCATGATAGATGTCAGGTTCCGTATTGGCCCACAGTATCCTGATGAGGAATTATGGGCTTGCGGGATCTACGTAAGAGGACTAGAATCGAACTCTCTTGCCATGACACCCAAGGCCGCCAAGAAAAAGCGTTGGGTGAGGGCACGACCGCTTTCACCGGTTCTTCACCCCGGAGATCGGACGGAAAGCTCGGTCGAATCGGCCAGAGACGACGTCTTTGCCGAAGCCTTCCGCCTGAGTCCTCACCCCATCGGGATCACGGAACTTGAGACCGGACGCTGCCTAGAAATCAATGACGCCTGCCTGGCGATCTTCGGGTTTCGCCGCGACGAAGTCATCGGAACAACCACATTGATGTTGGGCATCTGGCCTGATCCTCTTGACCGTGCGAGATTGATCGAACGACTACGAGCGGAAGGGGCGGTCAGGAATCTTGAAGTTTCCATGCGGATGAAAACCGGAGAACGGCGACAGTTTCTCATCTCCACGAACGTCATCACGCTCAAAGGGAAGGCCTGCATCCTCACGATCGGCAACGACATCACGGAGCGCAAACAGGCCGAGGAAGCGCTCCGCCGATTTAATGAATCGCTTGAGCAGCGGGTCGACGAACGTACGTCGGCGCTGAGAACCGTACAGGCCAGGCAACAATTGCTATTGACCTCCACTCCGGTGGTGCTCTACGCCTGTCGAGCCAGCGGGGACTATGGCGCCACATTCGTCAGTGAGAATGTAGTGGAACAGCTTGGGCACCGTCCACAGGAGTTCACCGATCACGCAGACTTTTGGATCAATCATATTCATCCCGACGATCGAGCGTATGTGCGGGCCGGGCTTGCGAGAACCTTTGAACACGGTCGTCATATCAACGAGTATCGGTTCCTTCATAAAGATGGAACGTATCGCTGGCTACGCGATGAAGTGCGTCTCCTTCGCGATGAGGCCGGCGCACCGCTTGAACTCATCGGCTTTCAGGTCGACGTGTCCGGTCAGAAGTGGGCGAACGAAGCGCTGCGCGCCGGCGAAGAACGGTTTCGTTTATTCATCGAGCACGCTCCAGCCGCGATCGCGATGTTCGACCAGGAAATGCGTTATCTGGGGGCCAGCCGGCGCTGGATGGAGGAGTATCAGCTCCACGGAGATCTTCTTGGTCGATCGCACTACGACGTGATTCCCGACTTTCCCACATGGTGGAAGGAGGTCCATCGTCGAGGCCTGGCGGGGGAAGTGCTCAGTGCGGATGAAGACCGGTTCGTCCGATCCGATGGTTCCATCCAGTGGATCACCTGGAATGTTCGCCCGTGGTATAGCGAAGGCAAGGTCGGCGGTATTGTGATTGCGACCGAAGACGTGACCACCCGTGTGGAGGCAAAGCGCGCCCTCCATGAGAGCGAGGAACGATCGGATCAGGTGATTCGCCTGGCCAACTTCGGCATTTTTGATCATGACCACCGAACCGGGAAGGTGTATTGGTCTCCGGTGATGCGAGATATGTACGGAGTCGGCCACCATGAGCCGGCCTCTGTTGAACGGTATTTCGGCCTCATCCATCCGGATGATCGCGACGCGGTTGTGACGGCCATGAAGGTGAGGACTCATTCTGCCGGGGATGATCTGAACTTGATAGAGCACCGCGTGGTGCGGCCGGACGGCAGTATCCGCTGGCTGAGCCTGCGATCATGGACGTTATTCGACAATGAGGGAACCGATCGTCGGCCCACACGAACCTTGGGAGCGACGATCGATATTACGAAACGCAAACAAGCCGAGGAGGCGCTCAAAATAAGCGAGCGCCGATTCGCGTCTTTCATGGATAATCTACATGGCTTCGCCTGGATCAAAGATAGTCACGGACGCTATCTGTACGTTAATCGACTCTTTCAAGAATCCCTCGTGGCTGGATTAGATTGGAAGGAAAAGACCGCCCGGGAGTTGTGGCCTGAAGAGATCGCCGAGCAGTATGAGGCAAACGATAAGAAAGTGTGGGAGACTCGGGTTCCACTGCACGCGGTGGCGCCATTTATACAGAATGGAGAAGTTCGGCATGCCCTTGTCAGCAAGTTTCCCATCGTCGATCACAAAGGATCCCCTGCGTTGCTGGGTGGTGTGGCAGTCGACATCACCGAGCGCGAGCAGGCGGAAGAATTGCTCAGACAGCAAGCGGATTTGTTAAATCAATCCCACGATGCCATTTTTGTGTGGAAGATCGGTGGGGGCATCGTGTACTGGAATCGTGGGGCGGAAGAGCTGTATGGGTGGCGATCCGACGAGGTGATAGGGCACAGCAGTCACACACTGCTCAACACGAGCCCTTCCGCAACAACGAAAGAAATGGAGGCTCGTCTTGCGCAAGAAGGCCGGTGGTACGGTGAGGTTACCCACATAGCCAAGGATGGTCGGCAATTGATTGTCGAGAGTCGGCATGTGCGGGTCATGTACGGCGGTCAGGAGTATGCACTGGAGTCCAATCGTGACATCACCGAACGGAAGCAGGCGGAAGAGGCCCTTCATCGGCAGCAGGTGCAGCTGGAGGAGTTGACCTCAAAGCTCCTGACGGCTCAAGAGCATGAGCGGCGGCGAATCGCGCGCGACCTGCACGATGATGTGAGCCAGCGACTCGCTGCCTTGGTTCTGGAGGTGGCGTCGTTCGAGAACCATCCCTCGGTCATGCGTGCCGACTTGGCGCAATCGCTGACAGCCTTGCGGCAAGGATTGGAGCAGGTATCCGATGATGTGCACAGTCTTGCCTATCGGCTTCATCCCTCGCTCTTGGAGCATGCCGGACTGCGCCCGGCCGTCGAAGACCATGTTCAGCAGGTTTCTCGGCGAACGGGACTGCCGATTCGTCTCAAGATTGCCGGGGTTTCGGCCGCCGTGCCGCTTGATCACGCCACGTGTCTCTTTCGGGTAATGCAAGAGAGCGTTCAGAACGTGGTGAAACACGCGCAGGCTACACTCGTCACTGTTCATCTCCGAGGGTCTTCGAAAGGCTTCGGTTTGTCTGTGACAGATAATGGAAAGGGGTTTAATGTGAAGGAGTTGAGCGCGCAGAAACAGGGATTAGGCCTGAGCAGTATGGAGGAGCGGTTGCGGCAGTTGCAGGGGGCTTTCCAAATTGAGTCGAGACCGTCCCAGGGGACGAAGGTGTGTGCCTGGGTGCCTTATGATGGGGAGGGGCTATGAAACGGCCGCGCATTTTAATGGCAGATGATCATGCGATCGTTCTGGCTGGTCTCCGGAAGCTGGTGGAAGCCGAAGGTGAAGTGGTGGGGATGGTGGAGGATGGACGTATGTTGGTCGACATGGCTCAACAGCTACTCCCCGACATCATCCTCCTCGATATTTCGATGCCGTTACTGAATGGGTTGGATGCCGCGCGCCAGTTGACCAAGTTAGTGCCGGAAAGCAAGCTCATCTTTCTGACTATGCACGCGACTCCGACCTATGCCACGGAAGCTTTTAAGGCTGGAGCCGCCGGGTATCTGATCAAACGGTCGGCGGCGGTGGAACTCAAACAAGCGATTCAGGCGGTGATGCGTGGTCAACACTATATGACTCCCTTGATTACGAAGGATGTGCTGGCGGCGACGCTCCAGTCGCCGGACGGTCAACCAACCAAACCGCTGGTCACTTCACTGACCCAGCGGCAGCGGGAAGTACTCCAGCTTGTCGCGGAGGGAAAGGGAACCAAAGCGATTGCGTCTATCTTAAATATTTCAGTCAAGACCGTCGAATTTCACAAGTTTCGCATCATGGGCGAGCTGAATCTCCATTCCACCGCCGAGTTAATCAAGTATGCCATCGCCGAGGGTCTCGTGAGCGTATCGATGTAATTGTGAAGATATTCAAGAAGTTGGCAGGTGCACGGCTTCAAGGAATTGTCCTCCCGCAAGCTAGTAACATCTCATAAGACTTCTAGAAGCTTCCCTAGTTCACAAGAACCCCGGCAACCCATTAGTCTACAACTAGGTTGGCTATCAATTGAATTGAGCTGGGTGAGGATGATCGAACAAATGAACACTCCCGTGCTACAGAGCAGTTCGGTTGAGGGATCTATGCGGGTTTCAGCAATTATAGACCGGGTGTATCATGCGTTAGAGCAGTTCCGTGCGAGCTGTTCTATGGAGGACGTGGTCGGCCTGTGCCCCGACTTGACGTGGAATCAGGTGTATTTGGCCATCGACTACTTGAATAAGACGGGAAAGGTTCGTATCACACTAGATCCAGATCGGACGTACTCAGTCCAGGCCTATCCTCTCACTGGCGAGCCCTCCTCCTACCTATCTGCAAGACAAGGGCACGTTCACAGAACAGCCTCATAATCTTTTCAGACGTCCTCAACCGCCTTCCGCATACGTGAACGACCTTTACGGTAGGCTCTGTTCCAAGCTGCTCCTTGCTCGATCCTGTGTCCAAGCTAGTTGACAGTCCATGTGCTTGGGATTAAATTTGGGCCCGATGTTGGTTCCCTATGGTCCGTGGGGCCGAATTGTGGTGTGGCATCAGACTCTGTGGTGTCAGGCCGAGTAATGTTTTGGCGTAGGGAGGATGTCCATCGGTCTCAGACTAGGGAAGTGTGCTGTGGTGTACTACTTCATTCCGTAATGGGTCCGGACGAAAGGAGTAGCCATGGATAGTACTTTCATTATGTTTGCGGTCGTGATGTTCGTGATCTTCATCGGCGGCATCATTGTGTACAAGAAGAGCACCTAGGTATCGTTCTACCACATCGTTTCTCTTGAGGGTGACTCGACGCCCGATGTGCGTGTGAAAGGCGGCGGTGGGGTGTGCCGAGCTGAAGGCACGTGGGTGTGAAGGTTCTCTTTCCGACTTGGGCGTCGGCCTACTAATCTTGAATTGCCTTGGCGCGTTTTTGAAGGTAGGCATTACGGACCGCGGCATAGAGGTCAAGCGTCGATTCTTCAACGCCCTGAAACTTCTCCAAATTCAGGGAGCGATCATTGACGATCTCTATCGCACGCGCTCCAATCGAAATGGCATAGGTAGCGGCTCGCTCCTCGATATCGACCACGGTCGGGATCGAATCGATGTTGTGCATGGTCGGTAGGATCAGCCAGTAAATCGGATTGAGGGCGATGTCACCCGCATACCCGACAAGATCCCGAACCGTGTACGGTCCCAGCAGCGGCACCATAAGATAAGGGCCGGGTGGAACTCCATAAAATCCGAGCGTCTGTCCGGTATCCTCTTCCGGCGTGGTCAGGTTGAAGCGCTGGGCCACATCAAAAAATCCTCCGATTCCGACGGTTGTGTTGATGAGAAACCGCCCGGCTTCTATGCCCGCACCCTTGAATTTTCCCTGAAACATATTGTTCAGGAATCGTGGCGTCACACGACTATTGTAGAACACGTTGCTGATCCCAACTTGGACGCTATTCGGAACGACAACGTTGTATCCCTTGGCAACCGGTTTGAGCACCCACCGATCAAGCTGCCGGTTAAACTCAAAGAACTTGGTATTGAGCGGTTCCCACGGGTCATACTCCTCAATCGCCGTTTCACCTGGGCTGGCAAATGGGTCATACAGCTCCTCTGAAGATCCTTCGGGGGCTGCCGGTGCTTCGATCGCCTCACTGGAGGCGGTGGGAGCCGTGACAGGACCTGTCTCGACCTGAGAAGTCAGCGTGCCTGTCGAGCCTTTGTGAGCGGCACAACCGGACAGTAGCATCAATAAAACGACAAGGAAGAGTCCATATGTTCTGTCTGTAATCCCGGCCGGCCTCCACTCAGCTAGTGTCCTCATGTTTGAGATAACCCCTTGAGAGTAATGAGCGAAACGTCGACAACGCGGCCTCGCACTGTACCAAAAGTCGAGTCACTCGCCAATCACTAATTTCCAAGGATCAAAATGTTCCGTGTGGGCCCAGGGTTGGTTAGGACAAATTCGCCTACGTGCCGTACCGCGGGTGACGGCGATTCATGCCATCGACTTCAATTCTGCTCAGGTCTCGTTCGTCGCGCATCACCTCGTCACTGGGTAGGCACCGGATGTCGGCGAGGCCACTCAGCTCAAAAATTCTCGCACTAAACAATTCGATGTGGACAGGAGGCAGCGAATGAAAGTCCAGGGGTAGAGGGGTGCGTGCTCCATCCTTCCCTTCTTATCGGGTACAGCGAGTCTCTCCAGTTCCGCACGCACTCACTGACCGCTACTCACGTTCCATTTTATGTACGGTGAGCAACGTACGACTGGAGGGACCCCACTGTACCGAGACGCCTTCAGCGACAGGAAGAACTGGTAGCTCGAGGGCCTTTCCATCACAGCGAAAGGTACAATCCAAAGAGCGGAGGATCTTCCTTAGCAGGAGCCTTTCAGCTCCATGTGACACCCGCTACGCACTCTTTTTGTACACGACGAGCCCGGCGATGAGGAGTGCTCCCATCACCACCGCGAACATCCACAACATGTCCATAAAACGCTCCTTTCGGTTAGTAACGATGGTGACTACTGGTCAGAGAGTAGCAACTCCTGTGCGAGCAACAAGCGAAGGAAGCTAGCCGTAACGTTGCGACAATAAGTGTGTCTGAGCAGTACTGGGACGCACGGTTCGGGGAATTGTGGAGAATGTCCCCATAGTCGTCCAGTTGACTAGACAAATTTGGAGAAAGAACATTTTCTTGATAAGACCTTAGCCTAGACGCTAGCCAAGGCATTCCCGCCCATGTGGCGTGGACAGATCCTGTTCTGGTCCGATCGGGACTATGCGGGTGGGATTGATGGTGTCGTGGGTGACATAGTAGTGCCGCTTGATATGGTCGAAGTTGACGGTATGGGCGATCCCGTCGGTTTGGTAGAGGTCTTTGAGATATCCGAAGAGATGTGGGTAGTCGATGATTCGGCGGACATTGCACTTAAAATGGCCATGGTAGACCACATCGAACCGCACCAAGGTGACAAAGAGCCGCCAGTCGGTCTCGACGAACTCAGACCCGAAAAGGAACCGGCGGGTTGCCAGTCTTGCATCAAGTTGATCGAGCGCTAAGAACAAGCTGCGTGCCGCTCGTTCATAGGCGCGTTGGGATGTGGCGAAACCGGCCCGGTAGACCCCATCGTTGACGTTTTCATAGATGAATCTATTGAGCTCGTCGATCTCCGGCCGCAGCCTTTCTGGGTACAAATCAATCGGACTCTCGCTAAAGCGATTGAACTCACCGTTGAAGATTCTCATCAGATCGTCGTCGGAATTGGAGACGATCCGTTTGGATACGGTATCCCAGAGGACTGGAACGGTCACGCGACCACGAAAGTGCGGGTCTGTGGCCGTATAGGCCTCACTGAGAAAATGAAACCCGTTGATCGTGTCGACGGAATGACCGGACCCTTCGCGAAAGGCCCATCCTTGCCTATCACGGATTGGATCCACGACGGTCATCCCGACCACATCCTCAAGCTTCTTGAGGTGGCGTACGATGATGGTGCGATGGGCCCAGGGACAAGCCCATGACACGTACAGGTGATAGCGGCCGGCGGCCGATGGGTAGTCAGAGCTGCCATCGGTCGTCACCTGGTTTCGGAACAGGTCCGCCTGGCGCGTAAATTCACCGGCTGTCGATTGTTCATCCGGAAATTGGGCCTGGGCAGTCATACTGAGGCAACTCCTTTCCTAGTCAGATCTTTTTAACCACCAAGTCATGTGAGACAGCAAGAGGTTCGTCTGTTGCATTTTGCTACAGCGACGTACATCCACCGTGGCAATAGGCTACGAATATCGGACTTTGCCGGGAGAAAACAACGTCTATGAAGGGCATGCCACGTGCGAGAGAGTTGACAGGAGAACTGAACCAAAAGTCAAAGAGCAGTTACAAGCGGTAGTCATTCATGATTGACAAACAGGGCAGCGGAGGACCCCTCATCCAAGAGTTGATTCGCAGTCTGGGGGTTTGTCTGATCATCACGCTGGGGCCGGGCTGCGAGGACCGGTCGGCCGATACCACCACGGTCAAGAAAGCATCCTTTTCCTCGCAATCAGGGCTGTTGCGCCTGACACCAGAAGAGCTATCCCGGATGCAGCTGGAGCTTGTGCCGGTAGCGCAGGGGCAGATTCTTTCACATCGACAGTTTCCTGCAACCGTCCAAGCCAACCAAAACGAATTGGCGGAGGTCACGACTCTGATCCGTGGTCGGGTCGCAAAGGTCCATGTCGATGTCGGGCAAGACGTCAAGAAGGGGGCAGTGTTGGCGATGCTCCACAGTGTGGACCTAGGGGTGGCGGAAGGAGATTATCTGAAGGCCGGGGCAAGGTTGCATGAGGCAGAACTGGCCCAGCTTCGAGCCAAAGAGCTGTATGAAAACAAGGCCATCAGCCTCGCCGAACTGCTGCGCCGTGAGGCCGCGATGAAGACCGCGCGAGCCGAGGTGCGTGAGGCACAGAACCGTCTGGAACTGCTCGGTGTCCCTCGAAAAGAAATCGACAGACTGGACCGGGATCAGACGATCAAAGCCGACGTTCCTTTGCGCGCCCCGTTCGCCGGACGGGTGATCACGCGCAACCTCACGCGGGGAGAAGTGGTCGAAACGGAACAAAAGCTGTTTACCGTGGCGAATCTCACCGATGTGTGGGTCATCGGTAATGTGCCGGAGAAGGACGTGCAATTCATCCGGAAAGACCGGAAAGTCGACGTCATCTTGGCTGCGTACCCGCACGCAGTTTTTTCAGGAACGATTACCTATATCGGCGATACGCTTGATCCGGCCACCCGCACCTTGAGCCTACGAGTGACCGTCGCGAACCCGGATCGCCTCTTGAAACCAGAGATGTTCGCCATCGTCGGGGTGTATGAGGTTTCGAGCGATGACGCGTTGAGCGTACCCCTCGAGGCTGTCCAAGACGGGCCTGGCGGGAAAATGGTGTTTGTCCAGCGAGAGGCCGGTGTCTTCGAAGCCCGAGCGGTCAAGTTGGGGAACGAAGAGGGAGATGTGGTCAGCGTGCTGGAGGGCGTCAAGGCAGGTGAGCCAGTCGTGACGAAGGGCTCCTTCGCTCTCAAGTCAGAGATGGAACGGCATATGATCCAGCCTTCGCTATGATCGCCTCGCTTCTTGAATTTTCACTGCGGCAGCGGATATTGGTCCTAGGTCTGGCCTGTCTGTTGTCCGTCGTCGGAGTGATTGCTTTTGAATCCATCCCGATCGATGCGTACCCCGATGTGACAAACATCCAAGTGCAGGTGTTGACCGAATCGCCTGGGTTGTCGCCGGTCGAAGTGGAGCGCTTCATTACCTATCCCCTCGAACTTCAGATGACAGGTCTACAAGGTCTGGTTGAAATCCGCTCGCTCTCCAAGTTTGCTCTTTCCCAGATTACGGTGGTGTTTCAGGATGATGTAGATATCTACTTTGCCCGTCAATTAGTTCTCGAGCGGATCATGGCGGCAAAAGAGCGATTACCAGATGGACTCGAACCGGTGATGGCTCCCGTCACCACCGGACTGGGCGAGGTCTATCACTATTACA
>JBFWZD010000043.1:0-18756 GCA_050185705.1 Nitrospira sp.
GAGTATATCGAGGTGTTCTATAATCGGCAGCGGCGCCACTCGACCCTCGGCTATCGATCTCCGGCTGAGTTTGAGGCTAGGGCAGCTGTCGCGTAACCTGGTGTCCACCAAATCGGGGGAAGATCACACTTCCACAACCCGGTAAACGGAATGCGATGGGTACGTGCTTTGCGTGGGAGGATCAGAACGTTGCCACCAATAATAAAGAACAAGGCGTGAAAGTGAGTCCATCATACTCGCAAGGAGGGAAGTCACCATGGCGGAGCTGAGGCAAGAGAACGCGTTCTTAAAGTTAGGGGATATCAAGGGGAAGGCGACGACCGATAAGTTCAAAGACCAGATCGTCTTCCAGTCGATGTCCTATGGAGTGAATCAAGCCGGGGAATGGGAGGAAGGCGACCGGTTGTCCGGTAATATCACCACCTTTGCCGACCTGGTAATTGTGAAAGAAATGGATGCGGCGAGTCCCTCTCTCGCCAAGGCTTGCGCAACGAAAGAGCAATTCCCCAAGGCAGAAATTTCACTGGTATCCGGGAAGGACGTTTACTGCAAGGTCACCTTGGACGATGTCATTGTGAGCAATGTCTCAGTCGGATTCCATAGCGGGGAGTCCAGGCCTACGGAGACAATTTCACTGCGGTATCGTGCAGCGATGTGGGAGTGGGGCACATCGAAGGCAGGATACGATCTGCGCAAGGGCGTGAAGAAGTAATGGGGAGTTAAATCCTCCCGGCGTGCAGCAGTTCTCGGCGCGGCGGGAGGAACTCTATCGAGTGTGAAGAGGTGCGGGGCATATCTGCAATTGTGGCTGGACAAACAGCCTGGACCGTTGGCGATACCGGTAAGTGCTTCCGCGTTTCGAGGATCTGAGAGGCCCGGAATCGGAAGTCCCGAAGGCGTTGTGTATGGAAGTCACAATAACCAGAGCCGTAGGGGACACTAGAGCGGAAAAGGGTACTAATGTTGCTATAGATGTTCAGAAAGTCCAGGAACTTCTGAACAAGGTTCAGATCAAACCCTATGTCCAACCCAATGGCAAATGTGATGGTCAGACCATCGAGGCTATTAAGAATTTTCAGCGCCTTTGGACCGATGCAACGATTGATGGCCGTGTTGATCCTTCTGGGCGGACCCTAAGAAGACTCAATCTCACGACGAAACCGCTAAAGCTGAAGCCGATATCCCTCGGTAAAATTGATAGGGGCGGATACATCATCTCATACGAAGGAGAAGTTCCTCCGCCACCGGTCTATAAAGTTCTGTTGTGTGTCTCAAACCCCCTGTACACCAATGACGTGCCAGGCAAGATTTTGACTGGAGAGAATCGCAAGCACTGTATTGACATATCGGGGCGAAATAAATCGGATGTGATCGGGCCGGATAACCTCCCTGCTTTCCTGCAACAAATGGAAGTGCCTCCCTTATGGGGCGGAAAGGCGCATTGCCGCCTATATGTTTTGAGACAGGATGACACCATCGTCTCATGTTCTAACATCGAACTACTTGATTGCCCAGTTAGACCTCTCAAGTGCGAGCTAACTCCTGAACTTGGCCGGGGCGACGACGGGCCAAGTCTGGCCTACACAGGTATTCAGACCGGTCGCATGCTACACCATGTGCCTATCAATAAAGGATATTTTTTTAAGTACGCAGGAAAATTTGAAACGACCAATGACATGAGGGGATTGAATTGCATCACGTACGTTGGCGCAGTCTATGGTGTGGACAGCAGCACCGGAGCCATGGGTAGTTATGGGACGCAATTAGCAGAAGTAATAGGCGCAACCAAGTGTGACATGGAAAACAAAAAGGAAGCTGACATAAAAGCTTTCTTCAGCGGCCATACAAAGGAAACGTACATTATGTGGAGCTCATCTCATGTCGTGCTCGTTGTCAGCGGCGTCGTGTACGAGTTCTCCGAGAGCAAGGGAGGGTTTGTTGTAACCCCTGTAGACGATTGGAATTTCCACGGAAAGCAGTATTGGATCAGAAAGTCGCCGAAGGACCTCTAACGTGGGTATGAGCAAGCTGTTGTTTGGCATTGTTTTGTTTCTATTAAGTACCGTGCTATCTCTTAAAGAGGCGAAGAGCGCAACTGATAAAGAAGCCGTTGTCGTCGACAAAATAGAGCTGGGTGCAGGAACTCATCTGCGTAGCGGATCTCAAGGCGTTTGGCAGGTTTTGTATCTTCCGATGGACTGGATTAGAAAGTACTGGCCTGGCTCTTTACCATCTAAAGTGTACGTGGGGTTATTCCCTCCTCATAACAGGGATCTCGCAACCGACTATGCCCCGTGTTCCCCTCCATCGCGAATCATCCTGGGAATTATGAGAAAAGGAGGGCTGGTGGAAGAGCGGCTGGTTAAGTGTCTATACTACTGTAGCTCCAACGACCTTCCCGGTAAGCCATATGGGGATTTGTGGGGGAGCAGGACATATCTCGAAGGTATCACAGCTCAGATAGATTCAAATGGAACGGTTGTGATTCTTGAACATTTAAGAGAACGTTCCTTTGTGGATCCTTCAATCGAAGAAGATTTGCGCATTGTCAACAAGCTTCGCCTGGGGGAACCCGTCATGGTCAGGCGCCACGTCTTAAGCCCCAAGGAGATTGCATCTTTGAAGGAAGGTCCACTGGCATGTGTAGAGCGAGAGGAGCCTTAAGGACAATGCTGCAGAGCTGGCGGCAGTTAACCGCCGAAGATAATGCCGAGATAGCGTGAGGAAGTGGTGTTCACTTTATCCGTGCTTGATCGGCTTCTGGACGACGATCCTCGCGCCGGCGATCCCTATTTGGACTCGCTGGATGTGAAGGATCCGGCCAAGCTGGCACTACGATTGCGGAGCCCTCAGGATTCCGCGACACGATTCTTGGGAGATTCTCTTCAGCCGGAAGAGCGAGAGCTTGTGGACCGTGAGGGGGCTGGGTCAAATGAGCTTCTGCTCGCCCTGACCGAAGGCCTCAATCGGATCATCGGAGGGCCGCCTCTGTACGAGAGAAAGAGATTCGAAGGAGTCAAACTGTCACCAGATACGGTGCGCCTCATGGAGGATAGTCGAAAAACATCTCATATGGCGGTGTTGAATCGGTTGCTTCTCGATGAGATCTTTCCCGATGAACTGCACAAGATGCGGGAGCCTGCTCCCTCCTCAGCAAGCATCCGCGAGCTCAAAAGATCGCTGTCCCGGGATATTGAGGTGTTGCTGAACACGAGGCGTGAACTCCTGGAGGGTGCGCCCCCGGAGTGCAAAGAAATCAACCGTTCGCTCTTGATGTTCGGGCTGCCGGATTTTACCAGCTACAGCTTGTTGAACCGCGAGCACCGGATGCTGATCCGCCGGTCCGTGGAAGAGGCCTTGGGCAAGTTCGAGCCGCGGCTGAAATCGGTGCAGGTGACGCTCGAACCGCCGCGTCCATTTGATGCGGCTCTTCATTTCCGCATCGATGCGCTGCTGCGTCTGGATCCGGCGCCGGAGCCGGTACGCTTCGACGCAGCGTTGCAACTGGGGACGTCCTCCTACACCGTGCGTGGAGAAGCCTAGTGCAAGACACGCTGCTGAAATACTATGAGCGGGAGCTCTCGGTCCTTCGGCAGTTGGGGCAGGAATTTGCCCAGTCCTATCCCAAGGTTGCCGGTCGGCTCCTGCTCGAGCCCAATAAATGCGAGGACCCACACGTCGAGCGCCTCATCCAGGCCTTCGCGTTCCTCGCTGCGAGGGTCCATCTCAAGATCGATGATGAGTTTCCGGAGATTACCGATGCGCTGCTCGGTATGCTGTACCCGCATTACTTGGCTCCGATCCCGGCCATGTCGGTGGTTGAATTTGTCCTGGACCCGGAGCAGGGAAAGCTGACGAGTGGATATGTCCTGCCTGCAGGCACGCAACTGTATTCCCGACCCATCGATGGCACACAATGTCGGTTTCGGACCTGCTATCCCATGACCCTCTGGCCGATCACGTTGACAGCCGTCAAAGTGCAGCCGGCTGAGCGCGCCCTGCCGGGAGGCAAGCCAGGCGCGGTCCTCAAATTGGAACTCCACTCGCAGGGTGGCCTCACGTTCAAAGATTTGCAGGTCGATCAACTGCGCTTCTATCTCAACGGCGAGGCGCCGCTGGCCTATGCCCTGTACGAACTCCTGATGAATCATACCTACGAGGTGCGATGTCGCGCGGCCGGAGGCAAGCCGGGCGAGAAACCGGTCGTGCTGCAGCCAGGCTGCCTGCGCCCGGTCGGCTTTGGAATGGATGAAGGGTTGCTTCCATACCCTTCGCAGGCGTTGTTGGGTTACAGACTCCTGCAAGAATACTTTACCTTCCCGCAAAAATTTCTGTTCGTGGAACTCGGTGGATTGCAGAGGGTGGCGAAATCCGCGACGAGCAACAAGCTGGAAATTGAAATCATTCTCGATCAACCGCCGCGGCCGGACTATATGCCGACGACCGAGAACTTTCGGCTCGGCTGCGCCCCGGTGGTGAATCTGTTCACGCAGACGGCCGAGCCGATCCGGCTGGACCAGACACAGCATGAGTACCGGGTGATTCCCGAGGTGAGACGCCCGCTGGCGAACGAAATTTATTCCATCGATGCCATGTCTCTGGTGTCAGGTGACAAAGAAACCGTCAGACCGGTCCAACCGATCTATTCGCTGAAACATACGCGTGTGGATCGTGAGCAGAGCGCGTTCTGGTACCAAACGCGCAGGCCATCGGACCGGAAGGGCGATACGGGCACCGAGGTCTATGTCTCTCTGGTCGATCTGGATCTGGACCCCACCGTGCCTGCCGGCGATACGCTCATGATCTCCACGACCTGCACCAATCGGGGGTTGCCCGGTCGGCTGGCGATGGACGACCCTCGCGGCGATTTCGAGCTGGAGAAGGCCGCGCCCGTGGCACGAATACGGGCGCTGGTCAAACCCACGCAACCGCTGCAACCGCCGTTAGGGGGGGAGATGCAGTGGCGGTTGATCTCCCATCTATCACTGAACTACCTCTCGTTGACCGAGGGAAGCCCACGGGCATTACAGGAACTCCTGCGGTTGTACGATTTCTCGGATTCGAGCGTCGTCCATCAACAAATCGAGGGGATTACGAGCGTGTCCTCTCGCCGCGTGACGCGTCGGCCTGCGTCGATGGGGTGGAGCGGATTCTGCCGCGGAATGGAAGTTACCCTCGAGTTCGATGAAAACAAATATGTAGGCAGCAGCGTCTATTTGTTTGCGAGCGTCTTGGAGAAGTTTTTTGGTCTCTATGCCTCGCTCAATTCCTTCACCCAGTTAGTCGCCCGAACGCAACAACGAGAAAGGCCGTTGAAGCAATGGCCGCCCAGAGCAGGGGAGCAGATTCTGATCTGAACCGGGAACTTCTTCAGCGGGGCTTCCGCTTTGAATTTTTTCAGGCGGTGCGGCTGCTCGCGCATGTCTATCCCGATCGGCAACCGGTCGGCGAAAGCGGAAGCCCCTCAAGAGAAATCGTTCGATTCCGCGCCCATCAATCCCTTGCCTTCCCCCCCAGTGAGATTTGCCAAATCCGCGAGGCGCGCGACGCGCGACGTCCGGCTGAAATGACCGTGGCCTTCATGGGGCTGACCGGACCCCAAGGGGTTCTCCCGCGGTATTACACCGAGCTGGTGTTGGAGCGGCTACAAGCTAAGGACACGACACTCCGCGATTTTTTCGACGCGTTCAACCACCGCATGATCGCCCTGTTTTTTCGGGCATGGGAAAAACACCATTGCACGGTGGGGTTCGAACAGTGGCTGCTGAAGGGGACAGGAGATCGGTTCGCCCGCTGTCTCTTCGCCCTTGCCGGTCTCGGGACGAGCGGACTGCGCGATCGTTTGACCATCGACGATCGATCGGTCCTGCGCTATGTCGGGCTGTTGGGGCAACGTCCACGGTCCGCTGAGGCGTTGGAGCGCTGCTTGGGAGACTATTTTGAGGTGCCGGTGCGCATCAAACAATTCCTCGGGGCTTGGCTGAAATTGGGAGAGGAAGACTGGACCACAATCGGGGTGACGGGGAGCAACAATCTTCTGGGGCGTTCCGCGCTGGCCGGAACCAAGGTCTGGGACCAACAGGCGGCGTTTGAAGTGGAGTTGGGTCCGCTGGAATACGAGCAGTTCAGCAGGCTGTTGCCGTCGGGCCGGTCCTATCCGACGCTGGTGCAGTTGACGAAGTTGTTTGCCGGGCCGGAACTGGATTTCCAGGTGCAACTGGTGCTACGGGCCGATCACGTGCCGGCCGCCACACTCCACTCGACGGACACCTATGCCCCGAGGCTGGGATGGACCACGTGGTTGAAGACCAAAGAGCGGAGACGGGACGCGGACGAAGTCCGGTTCTCCGGTTCCTCCATGATGGCGCAGGTCGGGACTGCGTCATGACCGAGCGTTGAGAGGACGAGCATGCATATCAATCTGAAGGGACTCATTGGCAAGCTGGATGACACCTGCCGCCGCGCATTGGAGGGAGCGGCAGGGTTGTGTCTGAGCCGGACTCATTACGACGTGGACATCGAGCATCTCCTGAGTAAGTTGCTGGAGATGCCGAATACGGATATCCACAAAATTTGTCGCCACTATGGGATGGATCACTCGCGGTTCGCGCGAGACCTCACGCGCACGCTCGATCAGTTCAAGACCGGCAATGCGAGGACGCCGACGCTGGCGCCTCGGGTCCCACGACTCATCAATGAAGCCTGGTCACTGGCTTCCATTGAATATGGGGTCAACCGCGTGCGATCCGGCCATCTGATGTTGGCGTTGCTCGCAGAAGACGATTTTGCTCGAATGATGCGAGAGGTGTCGCCCGAGGTGAAAAAGATCTCGGCGGAGGATTTGCACGCCCGGCTGCAGAACATCGTCTCGGGCTCATCGGAGGATCTGGAAGAGGTCCAGATGGGAGGGGTGGAGCAGCCGACGGCACAAGGCGCTCCGCATGCCTCCAGGACGCCGGCGCTCGATCAATTCACCGTCGATCTGACCGGGAGAGCCAAGCAAGGGCAGATCGATCCGGTCCTGGGGCGTGATGCGGAAATCAGGCAGGTCGTGGATATTCTGACGCGGCGCCGTCAGAACAATCCCATCCTCACCGGGGAGGCCGGAGTGGGCAAGACCGCCGTTGTGGAAGGGTTGGCGCTCAGAATCGTCGCCGGTGATGTTCCCCCGCCGTTACAGAACGTCACCGTGAAGGTGCTCGACCTCGCGTTGCTGCAGGCTGGAGCGGGAGTGAAGGGGGAATTCGAAAATCGTCTCAAGTCCGTCATCAACGAAGTCAAGGCCTCACCGATACCCATCATTACCTTCATTGATGAAGCGCACACCTTGATCGGCGCGGGCGGAGCGGCGGGGCAGGGCGATGCGGCCAATATCCTCAAGCCGGCGCTGGCCCGAGGCGAACTGCGGACGATCGCCGCGACGACCTGGGCCGAATACAAGAAATACTTCGAGAAGGACCCTGCGCTGACCAGGCGGTTTCAGGTGGTGAAGGTGGAAGAACCAACGGAAGCCGTCGCCATCAATATGATGCGCGGATTAGCCGCGACGCTGGAAGAACATCACAAGGTGCGATTGCTGGATGAGGCGATCGAGGCCGCAGTGAAGCTGTCGCATCGCTACATTTCAGGCCGGCAATTGCCGGATAAGGCGGTCAGCGTGCTGGATACTGCCTGCGCCAGAGTGGCGCTCGGGCAGGTGGCGGAACCACCCGCGTTGGAAGATGCGCGCCGGCGCATCTTGCTCATTGATACGGAGGTCGAGATCCTGGAGCGGGAAGCGATCACGGGAGGAGGTCACCAGGATCGCCTCGCCGAACTGGGCAGGGAGAAGGACACGGAAGAATCACGCCTGACCGAACTCAAGGCCCGATGGGACCAGGAACGGAAACTGGTCGGCGAAATCGCCGGGATCCGGCAGAAACTGGAACAGCAGGCCGTGCCGCCAAAGAAACGACAGAAGACCCCCGAACAGGCGCCTGAGAAGGTAAAGGCTGACAAGGTCACGGAAGCGCCGCCACCCAAGCTGACCCCCCAAGAAATCGAGACGCTGCAGGCCGATCTCGCGCGGATGAGCAAGGAATTGGCCGTACTCCAGGGAGAGGCCCCGCTCCTTCAACCCTGCGTGGACGGACAGGCGATTGCCCAGGTGATTTCGGCCTGGACCGGCATTCCGATCGGCCGGATGGTCAAAGATGAGATCAACACCGTGTTGACACTGAAGGAGCATTTGGAGAAGCGAGTGGTGGGACAATCGCATGCCCTGGATGCACTGAGCCAGCGCCTGCGGACGGCGCGAGCCAAGCTGGAGGACCCTCGTAGGCCTATCGGCGTGTTCATGTTCGTCGGGCCGAGCGGGGTCGGCAAGACCGAAACGGGACTGGCGCTCGCGGAGTTGTTGTTCGGCAGCGATCAAAACATCACCACCCTCAATATGTCAGAGTTCAAAGAAGAGCATAAGGTGTCCCTCCTCATGGGGTCGCCGCCGGGCTATGTCGGGTATGGCGAGGGAGGCGTATTGACGGAAGCCGTGCGGCGAAGACCCTACAGCGTCCTCCTGCTCGACGAAATGGAGAAGGCCCATCCCGGCGTGCAGGACATTTTTTATCAAGTCTTTGACAAGGGGACGATGAAAGACGGCGAGGGCCGCGACATCGATTTCAAGAATACCGTCATCATCATGACCTCGAACGCGGGCACGGACACCGTCATGAAGCTCTGTGCCGATCCGGAGACCAGGCCGGATCCGGAGGCGTTGGCCAACGCCATCCGGCCTGATCTGTTGAAATACTTCAAGGCGGCGTTTCTGGGGCGGGTGATCGTGGTGCCGTACTATCCCATTTCTCCGGATATCATGCGGCGGATCATTGGATTGCAACTCGGTCGCATCCGCACCCGCATCAAGGAAAATCACCGCGCCGCGATGTCCTACGACGAGACGCTGATCACGGCGGTTGCGGATCGGTGCACCGAAGTGGAGAGTGGCGCGCGGAACGTGGATCACATTTTGACGCGCACCTTGCTGCCGGAGCTGTCGAAGGAGTTTCTCTCGCGGATGGCAGCGGGGGAATCGGTCAACAAGGTCCATATCTCGGTCGAGCACAGCGGGACCTTCCGCTATGAGGTGGCATAGGTGCCGTTGGATTGTTCAAGGTTGAGGGCGCGTCGTGTTCCGAACGCTGCCAGGATAGGAATGCGCAGACTTGTGGTGAAAGCCAAGTCGGGAGCCTTGCTCAACATCCTGCCGGGTGAGGACTGAAGTCATGCCGTATACACAAGAGAACAGACTGATTGGAATCGACACGCCGCTTGGGAAGGATAGGTTACTACTTAGATGGTTCTCAGGGCAGGAAGGCGTCTCGCGTCTCTCGAATTTCGACCTCGATCTGCTCTCCGAGGATCCCGACATCCAATTCCAGGACATCATCGGCAAGCGGGTCACGCTGCGCGTCACGCTCGGCTCGGACAAGAAACGCTACTTCAACGGGGTGATCAGCCGCTTCAGCCAGACGGGAAGCGACCGCGGGCTTGCCAACTACCGCGCGACCATGGTGCCCTGGCTTTGGTTCCTGACGCGGACATCGGACTGTCGAATCTTTCAGAAGAAGTCCATCCCGGACATCATTCGGCAGATTTTTAAGGATCTGGGGTTCACCGATTATAAGCTGCAACTGCAAGGCACCTTTGAGCCGCGGGACTATTGCGTGCAGTATCGGGAGACGGATTTCAATTTCGTGTCGCGTCTGATGGAGCAGTACGGTCTGTTCTACTTCTTTGAGCATGAAAAGGACAAACACACGTTGGTGATCGCGAACGATCCGTCGGCGCATCAACCCTGCCCGGAGCAAAACGAAGCCAAATGGGAAGCGCAGGGCAGCGGGGCGCTGACCGAGGACGTCATTACGAGTTTCCAATGGGAGCAGATACTCCGGCCGGGCAAGTACGCCGTCACGGATTACAATTTCGAGACTCCGAGCACGAGCCTCGATGCAGAAATGAAAACGACGATCGAGGTGGGGGGGAACGGCAAGTTCGAGATCTATGATTACCCGGGGGAATACAGCAAGAAAAATCAGGGCGACACCATCGCCAAAATCCGCATGGAGGAGGAAGAAGCACAATACCTTGTCGCCACCGGCACCAGTTCCTGCCGGGCCTTTACATCCGGCTATCGCTTTGAGTTGAAAGAGTATGTGCGAAAGGACATGAACCAACCGTATGTCCTGACCAGCGTGCACCACGTCGCCACGGTCGGCGGAACCTATACGACGACCGCGGTCGGCAGGGACGAGTCAACCTATACCAATTTCTTTACCTGCATTCCTCATAAGGTCCCGTTCCGTCCGCCTCAGGTGACGCCGAAGCCGATCATTCAAGGGGTGCAGACGGCGGTCGTCGTGGGAAAGGCCGGGGAAGAAATTTGGACGGACAACTACGGCCGCGTGAAGGTCCAGTTCCACTGGGATCGGGAAGGGAAATACGACGAAAACAGCTCCTGCTGGACTCGTGTCTCGCAGAACTGGGCAGGCAAGCAATGGGGCGCCATGTTTCTGCCTCGGATCGGCCAGGAAGTTATCGTGGAGTTTCTCGAAGGCGACCCGGACAGGCCGATTATTACCGGACGCGTCTACAATGCCGAGCAGATGCCGCCCTATCCGCTGCCGGGCGAACAGACCAAGAGCACGATCAAGTCGAACAGTTCGAAGGGCGGCGGCGGCTCCAACGAGCTGCGTTTCGAAGATAAGAAGGGGGGCGAAGAGATCTATCTCCATGGTCAGAAGGACTGGAACATCGTTATCGAAAACGACAAGAGCCAGTCGGTCGGCCATGATGAATCGTTGACGGTCGGCAATAACCGGACGAAGAAGGTTGGGGTGGATCAGAGCGAAGACATCGGGTCGAATAAAAGCATCCACGTCGGGGCCAACCACACCGAAACCATCGACGGCAATAAGACCCTTAGCGTCACCGGCAATCACACGGAGAGCATTGGCGGCAACGAGACGATTACGGTCAGCACCGCCTCGGCCCATACCATCGCCCTGGCCCGAGCCCTGACCATCGGAGCTGGGTACCAAGTTACGGTCGGCGGAGCGATGAATGAAAGCGTCGGCGGCGCCAAAGCGGAAGAAATCGGCGCGGTGAAAGCTGTCATTGTCGGCGGCAACAGCAGCGAACAAGTCGGCGCCAACAAGTCCGTGGATGCGTCGAGCAACATCTCGGAGAATGCCGGAAAGGACATCAGCTCGAAGGCTGGGAAGAACATTAGGGCTGATGCTGGAGAGAATATCGCCGGAAAAGCGGCGAAAGACGTCGCGTTCCAGGCCGGAAAGAAGATCGCCTTGGTAGCCGAGGATGAGATCACCCTGAAGACCGGCAGCGCCTCTATCGTCTTGAAGAAGAATGGGGATATTCTAATCAAAGGGAACAAGATCACCGTCAAGGGGGACGGCAATATCAAGATCAACGGATCAAAGATATTGGAGAATTGCTGAGATGGCCCAAGAGCCGAACAAGGACGTGATCGAGTTGCTGTTGGCAACCAATATGGCACCCGACCCTGTAGCCGAGGGCGTCGCATTTCCCTGTATAACGAGTCTTGTTATGGGGGTGCTTGTCAAAATCGACACTCATGGACAAGGGATGGTGGCGTTCGATACGCAGTCCGTTGATTCACCGGTTGTGGCACGAACTATTGTGCCGGTGACCGACCGGGACATTGGGCGTCAAGTGTGCCTGATGTTCGAGCAGGGAAATTCCGCCAAGCCGGTCATTCTAGGTTTCCTGCAACTGGGGGCCGACCGAGCATCGCAGGATGTTGGGACGAAGACCCTGACGCAGTCACATCAACTTGAGGCCAAGGTTGATGGGGAACGAATTGTGCTCGAAGGCCACAAAGAGATCGTCCTCAAGTGCGGGAAAGCGAGTATCACCCTGACACAAGACGGCAGGGTATTAATTCGGGGAACTTACCTATCGAGCCGGTCGTCAGGACCAAACCTCATCAAAGGCGGTTCCGTGCAGTTGAATTAACGGGGCGTGAAACGCACCAAGAGGATTGAGAAACCCTACGCATTAGGCAGAGTCCGGTCATGACAGCCCTCCAGAAGCCCATCGGATTCTCTCCGCAGGAAATCTCCTCCATGGTCAACGAGGTGGTGGTCCGCCAGCATGCGGAAAATTCCAGCTTTTTGTGGACCCAACGAGATCGTGCAGTGGCAGCACCGCACTATCGGTTGAAGGATATTGCCAAACTCGATGAGCGTGTCGAGGCGAATGTGGATGGGCTTCGAGTCGCCGCCGAGGTCGGATGGAGGCTGTGCGAGGAAGGTCTGGAACAACAAGGGCCGGGCGAGATCTTTGCTGCTGCGGTCTTGGCCTTTGGCGGGAACGATGTGAACCGTATTGAAAAGGTCCTGGAGGTCAGTCAGGGGGCTCCTGGACTCGATCGGCCGGTCGTGTCCGCTCTTGGGTGGCTCGAACTGGAAACGGTCAGGAATCACTTGGCTCGACTGGCCGCATCCGAAGATCCCTCGAGACGACAAATAGGAATGGCAGGGTATGGCGCGCATCGCCTGGATTCCGGTGAGGTACTGACTCAAGCAATCTCGGACACCGATCCCGGGGTGCGGGCTCGGGCGCTCAAGGCCGCGGGAGAATTAGGGAGGACCGATCTGCTGCCTCAAATCCGAAGGGGCACGACGAATGAGGATGCCCGCTGTCGTTCTTGTGCGTTGTGGTCTGCCGTTCGCTTGGGCGATCGAACACCAGCGGTGCTTCGGGAGCTTCAGACGATTACGGAATCCGGGGGGGAATTGTCCGAAGCGGCACTCGTGCTTGTCATGCGCTGTCTACCAATCGAAGACGCGAGGCAATGGCGACGCCAATTACGGGATGATCCACAGCGGCTGAGGCTCGCAGTGAAGAGTATTGGCATGCTCGGTGACCCGGGTCTGGTACCTGAGCTGCTGGTCTTGATGGAGAGGAAAGAGATCAGCCGTGCGGCCGGCGAGAGTTTTTCCATGATCACCGGAGCGGACCTTGCTTATCAAGATCTGGAACGGGATGAACCTCAGGAAGCCGCACCGGAACAAGCGCCGAACCCAACTGGTGAAGGTGATGATGATCTGGAGATCGAAATCACAGACGATCCCGACGCAGACCTCCCGTGGCCGCACCCTGAGTTGGTCAATAACTGGTGGCGACAACATCAAGGGGAGTACCGGTCTGGCGTGCGGTATCTCTCTGGAAAGGAGGTCACAACGGCGAATCTCACGGAGATCCTCAAGACCGGGTATCAACGACAGCGCACGGCTGCCGCACTGGAACTGGCGCTCCGAGAGCCCCGGCAACCCCTGTTTGAAGTGCGGGCTCCGGGGCAGCGACAACAGAAGAGCCTGGGACTATGGAGCTGGTAAACCAAACGACGATGCAGGCGGGCTGGACGCTTGGCTTCGAGCCGGACGGACGGGAATTGCTCGTGGTCGCGGTGAAAGGCACATTCACTATGCCGTTCAAGGGCGAGGAACCCGCCTTGGCGGAGGAGCAAGTACCCTTGACCGAATCCGATCAGTTCACAGGGGAGCCTGGCTTTTCCGCGACCCTGTACGAATCGGATTATGCGCACCGAAAGCCCTTGTGCGATGTCATCTTGAACGGGAGCGCCTATGCGCCGGGTGGGAGGCCGACTACAAGAGTCAGGGTTTCCATGCAGGTGGGTGAGATGAAGAAGTCGTTTGAGGTGATGGGGGATCGAGCGTGGCAGAAGGGTTGGTTCTTCGGCGTCAAACCGTCCAAGCCCGTTCCCTTTACCCGCTTGCCCATCACTTATGATCGAGCGTTCGGGGGTGCGGATAAGGACGAGAAGAAACAGGACAAGGTGGAAACCTACGCCAAGAACCCGATAGGGGTTGGGTATTACCCATTAACGAAAAAGAAAGTGCTTGTGGGAAAGCGGTTGCCCAATTCATGTGAAACCGGAAAAGCGGTGGCAAAAACAACAGGGCAGTATAATCCGATGTCTTTTGGATTCCTGGGGCGGAATTTCCCTCCCCGACCCTCCTTCGCCGGCACCTATGATCAGGCCTGGCTGGATAGCCGCGCCCCGTTTTGGCCCACGAATTTTGACTATCGATATTTCCAAGCCGCACCCCCGGACCAGCAGATTTCTCACCCGGCCGGGGGGGAGCAGGTGGTGCTTGAGAATCTGACTCCACAGGGGAGAACCAGCTTTCGCCTGCCAACCATCGAACTCCCGATTCTCATCCTCCCTCACAGGGGCAAGGAGCAAGAACTCACGCCAGTCATCGATACCGTTCTGCTGGAACCTGACCAACAGCGGCTGATGCTGACGTGGCGGATATCGCTGCCTCTCCGGAAGAATTGTTTCGAGGGTCGCCAAGTGATCGTGGGGAAGACCTTGGCCGAGTATCGTCGAGAGGTCAGACGGCTGACGAAGAAACACTACACAAGTCTTGACGCACTGGTCAGAGAAAAGCTTCAGCAGAGACAGCAGGTGACGGTCTGATGCCTAATCTCGCCATCAAGGCCAGCGGCATGGTGACCTCGGTGGGATTCAATTCGCCGGCCACTTGTGCGGCCATACGGGCGGGAATCCGAGGTGTTGATGAATCACATCTCTGGGATCCGGAGTCGGGAGAACATCTTGGTGCGGGAAAGGTGTTCTTGCCGCATTGGTGGGACAGTATAGACAAGCTTGCGGATTTAGTGGCTCCAGCCATCCAGGAGTGCGTGCAGGCCGCTGCCCCAGTGTCCGGAGAGAAAATTCCGATATTCCTTGGAGTGTCCACATCCACACGCATAGCACGTCCTGTGGATCTTGAGCAGCAGATCTTGGGGAAACTTCAAGAGCGGCTGGGTTTTCGAATCCATCATCGTTCGGAGGTTATCGCTCATGCCCAAACCTCAGCGGCAATTGGATTACAGAAAGCTGCACAATGGTTTGGTCAGGAACAGCTGCCATACTGTATTGTCGCCGGGGCCGAAAGCTTGATTGACCAAGAGCTGGCGAACTATTACCTGAGTCAACGGCGACTCCTAACGCCGAATAATTCGAATGGGTTCGTTTCCGGAGAAGCGGGAAGCGCGATGCTGGTGTCGGTCGCGTCGAAGGATCAAGAGTCTGTGCTAGAAATCCTTGGAGTCGGGGTGGCACAAGAAATGGCGCCGATCGAGTCCGAGGAACCTCTTCGTGGTGAAGGACTGATTCAGGCCGTCGGACATGCGTTGCGTGATGCCGGGCTGGCCTTCGATGACCTCCAGTACCGAATTAGCGATCTCAATGGCGAACACTACAAATTCAAAGAGATGGTGTTTGTGATGTTGCGTTACGAAAGAAAGGTGAAGCCGAAGTTGTTCGATTTGTGGCACCCCGTCGAGTATGTAGGGGAAGTCGGGGCGGCGATAGGTCCCATCGTGATGGGAGTGGCCCTGCATGCTTCACACAGGGCCTACGGAGTTGGCCCAAGTATGTTGTGTACATTCAGCAACGATGACGGCGAGCGGGCCGCGATCGTTGCTCGGTTCCGATCCTAAGCGAGGAATGCATGAGTGTCTTCGCAAATGGAAATGAGATCTCCGGGAAAGCCAGTCCGAATAAATCCATGGCGGCTACCCCGGATGTCTGTCTTTCCCCACCTTCTCCACCCGCGGGTCCGGTTCCGATTCCCTATCCCAACACAGCGATGGCGTCCGATACCACGGATGGGTCCAAATCAGTGAAGATCAAAGGGAAGGAGGCGGGACTCAAGAATCAGTCCTCATATAAGAAGAGTATGGGGGACGAAGCAGCCACAAAAACCTTAGGGATGGGGGTCATCTCGCATAATATTCAAGGAAAGATGAAGTTTGCGGCCTGGTCCTTCGACGTGCAGTTTGAGGGGCTCAACGTATGTCGCCATATGGACTTGACCACCCATAACCACATGAACACAGGGCAAGTCCCGACGGTCAATGGTGCCTCAATGGCGCCGCCTGCCACAGAAGAAGGCTGCAAAGAGCTAGATGAGCAGAATAAAAAGACTCGGGACGACATGGCCGAGAAGACCAAGGACAAGTCGCTGATGGGCGCAACTGGACAGCAAGAGGGAACGACGGTTTCCTCATCGTCGTTTCCAGCAGGTCAGCAAGGTGGCTCTGTTACGACCGCGCATAGCAATGGTAAGGCACTGGAGAAGCTAAAGGGAGACCTTACTCCGGGTGGCGATATGGAAGATCGGGCCACTGGCGACAGCAACCTCTGTGGTGACTTTAAGCATGCAGCCCCCTACAAACAGAAATCGGGACATACCGAGGCCCGTCTGATGGATGATGCCTTTAAGGCTAATCCTGGCAGTAAACTTTCCGGGACAATGGTGATCAATATCGATTGGAGGCCAAGATCAACGCCAGGAAAGTCCTCGAAAATGCCATGTGAGGATTGTCACAAGGTACTTTGCGCGGCGATGAAATGTGGCGTGACAATCGTTCTATGCGACAAGAACGATAAACCTCAACAGCTGACCGAAGATCATTGTCCTAAAGACGGTCCTGATGCAATAAGCTACGAATCACTTCAAGAAACAATGGGCGAGCTTATGTCCAAATAGTATATCCATGAATTAGGTGAAGGTAATGTCCAGACATCAACCGAAATATGTTGCTGAGGCAGGTGTCCTCGGTTCTCCTCTTCTTTATGATTGGAGTAAAGATATTGAGCTGAAGCTTTATGCTGCCAAAGATCAGAATGTGAAACTGTGCCAGGCTTTGGATGGATCAAATTATCGGGCGAAGTATAGTATCGGGATAGCCATTACTGAATGGATCATTTGGCAATTTGAGAAGCACGCGAGACTGGATGATGCGCATAGTAGGATTGAAGCTGCATGGGCTAGCGCTATCGACCCTGCATATGCAGGTGATCTCAAATTTAAGTTAACGCGAACCAGTGTTTTTAATGAAACTGCAAAGATAGATGGTCCAATGAAACTGGCACTAAACTTCTTAGGGTCCATAGATGCGCATTATGCAACAGGGAATATTTACCTTGCCGCAGCTGTGGTTAAACAGGTTGTGCTAGCGCGCCATGTAATTGCTGAGAGGGAGGTTTTGGAGCAGTGGATCTCTAGTACTTTGCGCCAATGTGCTCAAGTTTTTCCCAGACAGGTTGACTACGATACGACAACACAGAAATATGATGCCTCGCATGAACTTCCGGTACCGCGTGAGTTTTTCGAGCCAGGATTTACATATACACCCGAGACTGGCAAGGCGGTTCTCCTGGAGTTTTTAAAAACGTTAGATTATACGAAGAATCCTTATCTACGTTCACCAGAGGAAATGAAGGAAAATGGCTTCCAAGGAACCCCGTACCTTCTATAGCTGGAATGGAATAGCCTGATGCCTTATCAGATCCCGCCATACATTCCGGCAGCACAGATCGATAGTCCGACAATCAGATATGTCTGGGACGATTGGCGTGCAAGTGAGGACTTTCAAGCTTCAGCAGATGCCATCGTCCAGAGAGTAAAGGCACTCTGTGTCCGCGCCCAAGTGGCTATGATAATTGGAATGTATGAGTGGACGCTCGGAAGATTTCGTGCTCTTTCGGATGATCCTGTACCGTTTCAGATCGCCGAGGCAGCTTGGTGTGGAAATGTCGATCGACGGTACATGGAGTATTGGGAGTTTGATCGTAGGCAATGGATTGGTCCAATTCGAGGGCCACTCTGGTGTGCCATGACTTGGCTTGTTCCAGCCGTTCTCGGTGGCGAGGACGAGCCAGAAGAACTGGAGTCAGGCATATCCTATCTCTACCGACTGACAATGCACGTTCTCCCCGCACAACAGCCCTTTCTCGACTGGTTAGAGCGGACACTCAGCCGCCTGACAGCCTTGTTTCCCGCAGGGCCGGAAGATCCTTTCGAAGATCTCTTCAAGGAAAGAGAAGAAGAACGTCGCGGCCCTTTTGTTCCTAGGGAAGCCTTGGATCCAAATGTTCCTTTTGAGCCGTCAATGACCAATGCACTTATTGACCGGTTTCTTCGAACTGTCGATTATCGGGCCAACCCATTTCTTAAAGAACCGACAAAGCTTCAGGAGGAAGGGTTTCAAGGGACTCCCTACCAATTGAGTGCCCGGAGTTCAGCATAACTGTTTATGCCGTGCACCAGCCTGACCGGCCACTCTTCAACACCAGCGCCCCGGGCTTCCGCCAGCAGGCGCTGTTGAAACTCGGAAGATCATGATGTTTGCAGCGTCACACACCAGCGGCCACCGAGCCAATGCAGGAACAATGGAATCGATAACTGATCGACGAACGGCTGGATGATCAGACCGAGGTTTTGCGAGGAGGTGCCCATGGGCTGGTCCAACGAGATGATCGAACAGTATCACTCCTTTGCCAAGACGGGTCGAAATAAAAGGGTCGGGAGTCATTTATTGCCGAGAGTGGAAACCAACGGGGTCGGGAAAACCAATCGGGTCGCCCATCTCAAAGGCTCCGGTCAAGAGGGAATAGCATTCCTTCCACCCGCTGTCTGTTCAGTGAAGCGGCATGGTGTCATGCTTCGCGCTCATGGCGCGCTGGCAGAGCATAAGAAGGGCCAAACAACAGGGAAGGTGTGGGGTCAGGTTGAGGTGGCCCGGATTTGACAGACACCTTGAAACGGGGACAGGATTCCCCGAGGAGGTGTCCGATGGGTACACGCACACCGTTCACACCCGAGTTTAAGCGCGAAGCGGTCCAGTTGCTCGAGAGCG
>JBFWZD010000044.1:0-17435 GCA_050185705.1 Nitrospira sp.
GCCAGGCCGACGTGGTCGCCCACTCCCCCACCCCATCCATACAGAGCACCACCGCCTTGTCATAGGGGGAGGGATAAAAGGCGGAGGCCGCATGGGATTCATGGTGCTCGCCGAACAAGAGCTGCGGTAACTCTGCGTGGGTCATCCCGGGAGCCAACGCCAGGAATTCCTTGGCGAGCAGGTTCCGAAGGAAGAGTTTTTCTTTGAGCCACACGGGCATGGCCGCGACGAACGACTGCAGCCCCTTCGGGGCAAAGGCCAAATACGTTTCGAGTAACCGCTCAAATTTCACCAGCGGCTTATCATAGAAGACGATATACCGGAGATCTGCCAGTGAGATGCCTCCCTCCCTTAAGCAATAGGCCACGGCATGGGAAGGGAAACCCGGATCATGCTTCTTTCGCGTAAACCGTTCCTCTTGTGCCGCCGCGATAATCTCTCCGTCGCGAATCAGGCACGCGGCACTATCATGATAAAAGGCTGAAATGCCGAGGATATGGCTCACGAACCTCTCCTCATCACTTTTTTAAACACCTGACTCCAGCAGGTAGCCTCGACGAAAGCTGTACTGCCTGAACAACTGTTCGAGCATGTGCGATGGATGTACTTTCAATGCTAGTTGGTTCGATGTCTACGATTGGCGATCCTTTCTAGTTCTGCTGCTCTAATTACTTCAGACAAGACCTCAGCCATCACACGATGGACTTCGGCACTTGGATGATGGTCAAAGGCGGTTGCTCGCACAGCCTGAGCATCCTTAAAATTGACAAGCGAAGCTGACAGATCCACGCATACAACGTCGTTCATCCTGCAAAGCCACATCATCCTGGTGTGAATATCCGCAATTTCCGGTCTAATGGTAGGAGGGGACCCATCCTTCAATGACATATATGGGTACAGAGCCACAATGACACGGGGCGTCAGCTCCTTCGCCAACGTAGCCCACTCTGAAAAGTATTCTTCGAACACTAACCATCTAGCGCTACCTTCCTTGAAGTGATCTGCGATGTACCTAGCATAACTTTCGTACGGGACTGTCGCGGAAGGGAGCAGGGTATCGAGGCTAAAATCCAAAAAGAACCACAAATAGGAGTGCTCTTGCAGAAAGGAATGGGAAAACACATGTCTCCAGATTCTATCTGTCTGGGGACGATCCTGCTTTTCCAGTTCCATATCATTGATGTACCACTGGTATATGATGAAATCGGGCTGCAACTCGTGCCCCCACTTCTTGAGTTGCTGTAAATGTTCGTCAATCTCTCGCCCGGGCTGAGCCAATACCGCCATATCAACCGGCACATTCGCCCCTTGGAGCCTGGTGAGCAACCGGCTAGAGAATAGTTGCTCTTCATTCTTCACTCCCTGACCCCAGGTGATTGAATCACCCTGAATCACAATTCTAGTCCTCTCAGGAAGTTTGGGGCCAGACGGTTCTGGCCCTCTCGAGGGACCATCGAATCGATTAAACTTGAAATCCCTTTCAAACCGATAAACGATCGGTCCGCTATGTCTACTAAAAGAGTCTCCCCCCCAAAATACGAGCCGCAGAAAGAGTTCACCCGCGAGCAAAAAGATTGCGCTAAAGACACCGATGCCGATCACCAGTTTTCCCAGTCTCCGAATGACTGCTCGTCGTTGTGGTTCACCAGGTGCCATAGGTAGGGCTCTCGGCATGAGGATTACGGACAGTACCGAAGGTTCGTACCATAACCACCGAAGATATAAAATAAGACTTCTGTAGGGGGACTAAACCAACTCCTATTCCTCCATGTCTAGGTGTGACCAACAGGCCGTTCTGATTTCCATTTCAAACATTTTGCCGCTTCTTCAATGGCCCATGAGCACAGCACTATGGCCCGCCCATGTCCTTCATAGGACAGTTCGATGTACTCAGCGATCTCGGCCGTGGCGATCGTCCAAGTCTTGTAGATGCGTTTCTTGATTCGCTCCTTCTTCAAGCTGCCAAAGAGCGATTCCGCCACTGCGTTACCTCAGCAGTTGCCACGTCCACTCATGTTGGGTTCTAGGTGATGCGCCCGGCAGAACCGCCGCCACGCGATGCTTGCTGCAGGTTTCGCCCGCTTCACGCAAATCGAGAAAAATCCGCGGGGCGGAGCCGGCACATGACGCCCGTATCAAACTCGCCGCGATGGGCTTGATGAACGCGTACTTCGCTCGGGCTTGCAGCGATTGGCCATAGAACCTCCCCTGGTTCGCACGATCACCTAAGGGTCTCCGTTAAATCCGGGGAAGTCCACAACTCAATTAACTAGTGGAGTAGTAACGGTGGCACATATGAAGATAGTCTGTCGCGTCGCTACGTAAAGTAGGCACGCTCACCATTGGTTATGAAAAAAGAGGAAGTATCCGATCGCGACGATGATTGCCTGGAGTAGGATCAACCAGCGCATGAGACCCCACTTGGTCTCAGACTGCGTATCCTTCATTCTCCGAAGCAGAGACGGCTGCGTCAACAGAAAGCTCGCGACGACCTCCCGGGCATCTTCCCGGTTAAGATTTTCCTCGAGCATGACCTGTTGGATCGCGTCTTCTCTCTCGCCCTGTGACAACGCTTCCAATGCCTTCCTGGGAAGGGTACGCTGAAGAGTTTCTTGACTCATAGTGAGGGGAGTGTACCAGAAACAACCTGCTCACGTCTTCTTGATTTCGCTGGCACCTACAAATGATGTGTTAGAACAGTGGGTGGTGCGGGGCTGATGCAAATGGGGCGGCGGCTGGCACCTCGCCGGCATTCCCGAGAAATCGCCACACGCCGTCTTCCTTGACCAAGTAGTGTACTTCACGAAACCAGCTGTCGAGCGTGATCCGACTCCCTGTGCGTTGGTCGGTTCCGTATAACCCACCGGTGCAGGTAACTTCCGCACGGAGCTCATGGTTCACCTGCGTGACCTTGATATCGGAAAACAGATGGAGTGATTCCAGAGCCTTGTAGTGCTCGAATACCTCACTCCAGATGCGCCGTACATCGCCTCCTTTCAGCCCATGATAATCATAGCCTGGCGCATAGAACAGCATCAGAGCGTTGAGATCCTCTTTATTCAACGCCGCTTCCGCACGCTCGAATGCCGCGAGCAGGCCTTTCACAACAGGGTGACTAGCGAGGTTGTCTGGTCCCGAGACTTTCTTACCTTCCACCAACAACGTCGTCTCCGACAGAACTTTCACCTTGGCGAACCCTGTAACGGGGGCGAGTGCAGAGGATACGGCCAACCCTATCGCAAGAAATGCCGATGTCGTTCGATCAGATTTCATACCACCCCCATGCGGATTCACCGTCCCAACAGTATGAATACGACAACACCAACGACAACTAACAGAAATCCAACCATCCAGCGAACAAATTTCTGCTGTGCCGAAACAAGCACCTTGTCCATCTTCTTCTTGATCGCCGGCTGGGACGAGATATAGATCTCGACCACTTCCTTGGCCTCTTTGAAACCGATGTTGCGCTCCTGCCGAACGATCTTGATCGCGTCGATCAAGTTCCCGCGCCGCAAGTTCTCCACCGCGGCTTTGGGAAAATCCGGAGAACGTGGTGGCTTACGTGACATATCAGCGTCCAAAGAACGCGCCGAGATAGGCCGTTGTAATAGGTGAAAGAGCCAACACGAGAAAAAATCCTACCCCAAGCGGCCACAGATTTCCAAACCCTTGAATCGCAAAGATCCACACCACCTGTGCCATCATCGGAAGTACCCCCCAGCGCCACGGGCGCCTTGCGTCAGTGTAGCTCAGTCCAGGCGCCGCAGCACAGACAATCGGCATATTGAAGAATAAATACCACGGCGAGTCCCATGCTTCCCTCTCTCCTGAAATAGCGGAGACCAGGACCCAGGCTCCGATGCCCAACCCAACGGAAGCTGTAAATAGCCAGATTTGCCGGCCCACGCACAGTCCTCCTCTTCCTCAAGATGCGACAGACACCGTGTGCCTGGAAGATCGTAGCCGACCGCGATTGCCCAACATGCGGGCGTCGTTTAAGGAGTTCTTGCGTGGTCAGGCCTGTTGCGGCGTCAGCCGTCTCCTCGCAGCGCCTGGGACGATGACGAATTCGTACAGCCGACATTCCAGATCGCCGTTGAAGAGGGGAAGCGTTTCGATGGAGCGAGGCCGATGAGTTTCGGGACGCAGGTATTGGCTACGGATACCCCAAGGCATACAGCGGATGAAAGAGAAGCAGCACCGTCAGATCAGATCATCTACGATGCAACATTCGATCTCTTTTACCCGCCGCAAGCTCCGATCGTTCCCATAAAAGCGCACGGCCTTGCCCGCGATCGCTGTGGCGAGCTGAATCGCATCGGGCGTGCTCAGACGATAACGGGCGCGTAGTTGGGCGGCTCGATCCGCAAGAGTCAGGCTGACGGACACCCACTCGATCTTTGGATAGGTGCTGGTAAGAGCAAAAATCTTCTGCGCGAGTTCTTCCTTCTGGTCGCGATAGGGCTTGGACCAGCAATTCCAGAAGCGTCACCGTCGAGGTCACGGCCGCATTGTGTCCCCGCTCGATCCGGCTGAACAAGGATGCGCACCAGGCACCGTATCGCGGATGGTCTTCGAGGAAATAGATGAACAGGTTGGTATCGAGGCCGATTCGTTCGCGTTCGCCGGGGAGGCCCGCTACCACGACCGCCGTTCCCGCTTCAGATAGCCGGATGGATAAGCACCCTTGGCAATCCCTTGCAATGTTCGCGCATACCGTTTGGGCTTAGGCATGATGAGGGTGAGGTCGTCCTTCACGACGACCAGCAGTTCATCACCACCTTTGATGCCCATCATCTGAGACGAGATTGTCCATGCCATTGCGCCATAAGCCGTGACGCCTCGTGTGGGTCAGGCCTGTTGCGGCGTCAGCCGTCTCCTCGCACCGCCTGGGACGATAATGAATTCGTACAGCCGGCATTCCAGATCGCCGTTGAAGAGGGGAATGCGTTTCGACGGGGCGAGGCCGATGAGTTTCGGCACGCGGGCGTCGGCCGTGAGCACATAGGCCCGCCATCCGGCGAACCGCTGCTTGAGCCAATCGCCAAGCTTAGGGTAAAGCGAGGCCAATTCGTCGGTGTGACTTAAGCGCACTCCATAGGGCGGGTTGATGACGATGACACCCTGGTCCGCCGGAGCCTCCAGGTCAAGAATCTCGCTCTGTTTCAATCGCACATCGACCACCACGCCAGCCCCTTGAAACGCCCGCTGCGCAATCTTCACCATGGCAGGATCATGATCCGACGCGTAGATAGCGGTGGGAACTTCGGATAGGCGTTTCGCGAGGGCCGCCTCGCGCAGACGGCCCCAGAGTTTGGCATCGTGGATCAATAACCGCTCGAAGGCAAAGTGCCGGGCAATACCCGGCGGAATCCGGCGGGCCATCAACGCAGCTTCAAGGGCGATGGTCCCGCCTCCGCACATGGGATCAAGCATGACCTCGTTTGGCGTCCAGCCGGCAAGTTTCAGAATCCCCGCCGCCAGATTTTCCCGCAATGGCGCCTCCACCGACGCCATCCGGTAGCCCCGTTTGAAGAGCGGTTCGCCGGAGGTGTCCAGATAGAACCTAACGGTGTTCTGATCGAGAAAGGCGTCCAGCTTGATGTGCGGACGTTCCGTGTCGACGCTCGGTCGCCGTTGGCGCGTGGCGACGAACTTGTCGCATACGGCGTCTTTGATCCGGAGGGTGAGAAAATCAAGACTGGGAAGCGGGCAGCGGCGCGCGTTCACCTTGACTTTGATCGTCTCCGAGGGTGTAAACCAGTCGGGCCAGGGAAGCGCATAGGCCGCGCGATAGACATGCTCTTCCGTTTTATAGGTGCTATGTCCGACTTCCCAGAGGACACGGCTGGCTATGTGACTCTTGAGATTGACCCAATACATCGTCGACCAGGGGGCGGTGAAACCGACGCCTCCATCGGTCTTGGATGTGGACGGTACACCAAGATCGTGAAGTTCCTGTTCAAGCACCTCCTCCAATCCTCGCGGGCAGGGGGCAAAGAACCGTCGTGCTGTTCCATCCATTCTTTATTCGCCCCTTCTCAGACGATACGATCTATGTTTCAGCTCCAAACCCTTCCCTATGATGCATAGCTACTTTGCTTTTTCATTCGCTGTGGCCCTGATACGACCGAACAACTGGCGGCGCGGAACGGAAGTAGGCTGACGATTCCTAAACTACGGCTGGACTCATGAATCGTTTGAGATGGGCTCGAATCTTCTTGGGTGAATCAGTTGTATCTTCCACATCGAGAGAGGCATCATGTCTCTCGGTGCATCAACGGTTATGCCTCTGTCGCTTCAAGTCTTCATCACGATCTTCGTCGTCGGTGCTTTGCTTCGATCCCGTGGCATTCTAACCAAGAGTCACGCGGAAGGCTTGGCGACGTTCGTGTTTTCGGTCAGTCTACCGGCGACAATCCTCGTGTCGCTTGATCATGTGTCCCTCACAGCAACCGCTTGGAAACTTCCGTTAGCCGCTTGCTTTATTACGCTTCCGATGGTGATCTGCGCCTGGCTTCTCACGGCTCCCCTGCAGCTTCCTCGCCATACGCAAGGTGGGTTTCTGTTGGCCACGGGTTCGATCAATTCCGTGTACTTTGCCTTTCCCGTCATCCTCGCCACCTTCGGCGACGAAGGCCTGACTCAAGCCGTGCTCTTCGACCTTGGTCAAACTACGCTGACCCTCACGGTCCTGTATGGTGTGGCTGTCTGGCATGGCGCCCACTCCATTACCGGAAGAGCGGCGCTAATGCGATTCCTTTCCTCTCCTCCTCTCTGGGCGCTGGTCTGCATCCTCGCCGTAAAATTATCCGGATCTCACCTGCCGGCCTGGCTGCTTGGGCTTCTGCAGCCGTTGCACCTGACCACCACACCCCTTGCCAGCTTAGTACTCGGATTATCGATCAGTTTCTCCGCAGTCCGCCGGACCGCTCGGCTAGCAACAGCGGGGGTGGCGATACGAATAGGAGGTGGCCTCTTACTCGGATGGGCAACCGTGGGCTGGTTGGGTTTGACTGGAATGGAACGAGCCGTCGTGATCCTCGTTGCGGCCATGCCGTCAGCCGTCAGTGCCGTCATCATCGCGACAGAAGCAGGACTCGACGAGGACCTCGTGGCCTCCATCGTGGCCCTCTCCATCTGCTTCGGTATCGTGATGATTCCTTGGTTGCCGGAGCTGGTTACCCTCCTGATAGAGTGAGCCCAATCGCCCCGCTAGGTCTTCGCGAGAAATCTCGGGCGATCCCTGATGGAGACCATTTTTACCAAATCCCGCACCGACAGCACTCCCACGATCCTGCCGTTTTCGGTCACGGCCAAGTGACGGACCGCCCGTTCGGCCATTGCCCTACTGGCATCTCGGATGGTGCGATTGACATCGATATCCAGCAGCGGTGAACTCATGACCGCACCCACATGGGTACAGTCTGGGTCTCGGTGACAGGCCAATCCTTTCCAAACTAAATCACGCTCGGTGACGATGCCCACAATTTCACCGGCTTCGATCGTCAGCAATGAGCCCATCCGCTTGTCCCGCATGAGCTGCGCGGACGCGCGAAGTGACGCGTCGCTCTGGATGGTTGCGAATGTGGTCGCCATCAGAACGCTCAGCGGGCGGTACACTTTGTCCAGATCACAAATGGGCCCACGCTCCGCATCCACAAACGATCGCACAAGATCCCGTACCGAAATGATCCCGACAATCTCTCCACTCTCCTCCACACAGAGATGACGCACATGATGTGTTTCCATCAATTGGCTGGCATCCAGCATGGAGCGAGCCCCATCGATCGTCAAAATCGGATTGACCATGATACGATCCACCATCGTGGCCATTGGGTCAACACCAGCCGCGAGCACTTTCCGAACGAGATCTGTTTCCGTCATAATCCCGATCGGCCCTCGCTTGGGATCTTGCGATTCCACCAACAGGCAACCGATCCTCCGGGCACTCAGGCGCTCAGCCGCGACCGCAGCCGTCGTATCCTGAGCGACCACTTCCAGATAACGATGCATGAAATCTCTGACAGCTCCACCTTCGTACTCCGCCATGACCACTCCTTATTCCAATCGACTGATTGATCAGTTCATTCGCTATTTCGCCCAAGCCTCGTCGGCCGGGGTTTATGGCGCCCACTATACTCCATTACAGCACGATGCGCACGACCACCTGTTCAGATGATCAGAATAGGTGACCCGTAGGGAGAACCGTTCAGGACGAATCCCTAGTCTCTCCTGTCTCTCCTTGCGCTTCCGGACAATAAAACCAGTGTTTTACCTAGTATCATTATGATCGGCTAATCTCTATCTCCTTCACCCCTACACCTGCATCGGCCCCGCCGGCCTGGGTGCCTCTCCCTGTTTCGGACACCACCACTGACCGTAACTCATTACAATTTCTTAAGAACCGGCGAAATCTGCGAGCCGATCTCACCGTTGTTCCTCGCATGGCACTTAACTTGCGTCATCTGATTTGAAGACAGATTTGGATCCCTACAGGGATGGTGAGAGGCGAGCCATGGAACATACAAGAAGAAATCCTGTGAAGATTCGTATCGACTGGTGCAGACGCCAGATCGAGCAGGCTCGTACAGAACCTGAAGTGGACGGGTGGTGCGCGGAAGAGGATGGCCTCCGAGACGCCTTATCGAATAGTGACCACACTGAAGCCTACCGCCTCTGTCCCCCAGAGATCCGTCAACGGTACATGCTCGGCCTCCAAGACGGCATGGTGTTACTACGCGCCGCATGGCTTACCCGCACCGCTCGGACCGCTGAACCTCAAGACCCCACTCCCAACAGGGAACGGGATGGTCGATCAGGAGATGAATGATGAATTGCCTACGATGCAATGGACTTGCCGTGAGTGATGACAGTATCGCGATAGAAAATGGGTCATCGTCGGACTTTCATGGTTGGCGATGCGTTAATTGTGGCATGATCATCGACGATGTGATCCGAACCAATCGGCGCACACCGCAACGGTCGCGGAGATCCCGCGAGTCTGAGCGACGACGCGAAGCCGCATGAACGGCTGTGGGCAACCAGCTCCAGGCTCGTAGATCCTGGCTTCATCAGATGTTCGGTGGAAACAGCCGCCGTTGAAGAGAGCCGGCGATTCGCAGCCTCGGACAGGCTGCTACGCAAGAGGAACGCGTTCGGCGTCGCCTTGTTCTTGTTCCTGCTTTCGATCTCCTGAACGTAGGAGCTTGTCTCCGAGTCCGACGGCCAAGTTTCGATAGATGATGACGCCGATATCGGGGCGTCGCCGAATGAGTTCCTCCAGATCTCGCCGATGCAACTCCGCCACCTCGAGATTACTCACAGCCCTGGCCGTGGCTGAGTGAGGCCTCGAAGAAAGGAGCGACACTTCGCCACAAGTCTCTCCGGTGTGGATAGATCCAATGATCTCGGAGGGAGATGCACCGCTGATCGCAAGACGCCCATGAAGCACCAGGTAGAGCCGATCGGCTGGCTCGTGCTTGGTAAAGAGTCGCTCCCCTGCCTCAATGGTCTTCACCGCGCAGACTCCGGCTAACCTCGTCGCCTGTTCCGTGTTCATCCCATGAAACAACGGGACTTCCTTGATCGCCTGTGCCATTCGTGGAGCGATGACGCAGGTGGAAAACCCCCGCATCACAATATCGGCAATAGCCTGGACCGGATCGGTCAGACCAAGCGATCCCAAACCTTGTAACGCGTTCAAACGGACCATCTTCACGATGTCGAGTCGTTCGACCTGGTAGAACACCATGGCGGGCACATAGGCGACCGGAAGAAAATTCAGCTCCAGCAGCGTGCGCTGCATACGTGGGGCATAGGCGCTGACATCGATTTCGATGTACTCGATCGCCATCTCCTCCCGACATTTTCGTTCGAGTTCGGCCAGAAGAAATCGCACGACATCATCGGCAAGCGCGATCAACTCAAACACCCGAACCGTATGTTCCACCGGATCCATGGTATAGCCGACCGCTCCGACGACTTGACCGCCGGCTCGGGCAAGAAAGTAATTCGTCTGGCGAGACTGCAGTTTGAAAAAACCATAATCCAGTCGCATCGGTCCGAAAATCTCGCGATTCCTCACTCGGCCTCGTTCGATTCGGAGCAACGCCGGATACCCCTCAGCCTGCATCTGTTCAAGATGATAGTCGCCGCCCGCTGGATAGGATGCGGAGTCCTCGTCCACGATGAAGTCTGGAGTGAGTGAAGGTTGGTTCATCACGAGGTTCGCCAAGGCATGGACCTCTGGGATAATGCGCGGATTATTGCGACGTAAGGCCAGAGCATCCCCGAAATACCGAGCCAGCAGCGCAAAGCTTTCACGGTGACGGAAGAGGTGCTTGAGCGGCAGAAAGCCCGTCGCAATGAATCCCTGTGCGAGACTGATGCGCTGGGCATAGGGATGGACGGTCCGAGCCACCACCAGACCGACGTGAAGGCGGTTTCTGATGGCCTCGAGCCGCCGGTCCATGAGCAGCTTGCCAACCTGCATCCGCCGATAGTCGGGATGTACGGCAAGACGACCGAACTCTCCGACCAGATCGGAATGGGCACCGAAGTCGAACAGGACCGAGGCGGTGCCGATCACGCGGCCAGAGTCGGTATCCTCCGCCACCAGTATGAGCGCGTCATCGGTAAAGACGGAACGTTTCAGCCAGAGCTCGTCATAGAGTTCCCGGTGAGGGTAGTCGGTGCCGTACACCGCGAGAAAAATCTCGCGAATCTGGCCGACGTCTTCTTCCCGAGCTTCCCTGACTCTGATCATCGGACATCAGGCGTTGATGAATGAGCCGTCACTTGCTGGCTCAGTTGCCGACCTGCGATTTTGGCAATAGCACGGTAATATGCTGCTCCAACGGCTAACGCTCCTTCATCAAAATCGAACTTGCTGGAATGCGCCGGATAGCCTTCCCGACCCGGAACTTGGCTGCCGAACCGGACATAGGCGCCCGGAATCTTTTCCAGGTAATAGCTGAAATCTTCCGCCCCCATATTGGCGGTCTTCAGCGGCAGCACATTGTCCTCCCCAACGGTCTCGGTTGCGGCACAACGCGCGAGGGTTGCCATCTCCGGATGATTGACGAGCGGCGGCGTTCCTTCTGTGACGGTGATCTGGATCTTCGCCCCGTGGAGCTGCGCGATCGATTCTGCAATACGGCGAATCGAGTTCAGTAATTGTCGGCGAACCGTCGGATCTTGCGCTCGCACTGTTCCTTCCAGCTTGGCCTGTCCGGCGATCACATTCGGTGCCGTCCCTGCATGAAACTGACCGACCGACACCACCGAGGGACGAGACGGATCAACCTCACGCGAGACGATGGTTTGCAAGGCCATGATCATGAGACTCCCGACTATCACGGCATCGATGCTTTCGTGCGGCCTGGCCCCATGCGCGCCTTGTCCGATGATCTCAACGGTAAAATTATCGGAGGACGCGTTGACGGCCCCTTCACTCACCACAATGGCGCCGGGCGGGTAATGACGATCCAGATGGCCTCCGAAAATAAGGCCTGCCCCATCAAGTGCGCCTTCCTTGATCATTGCGAGGGCGCCAGACCCTTTTTCCTCAGCCGGCTGAAAGATCAATCGCACCGGCGCCGGCAGATCTTTCTCCTGCACAAGCAGTGCAGCGGCACCAAGTAACATCGTCGTGTGTCCGTCGTGGCCACAGGCATGCATAACCCCGTCATGCACTGAGGCGAACTCAAGACCGGTCTCTTCCTGAATCGGCAATGCGTCGGTATCGGCCCGTAGCACCACGCAAGGTACCCCGGCAGGCCCGGGAATCTCGGCCACTACCCCGTGACCCGCGATATGGGTGCGGCTTTGAATCCCAAGGCTGTGAAGAAACGTGCTGATGACGCTGGCTGTCCGTGACTCCTGCCAGCTCAATTCAGGATATCGATGCAGATCTCTCCGCACCACGACCAAGCGCTCATAGAGGTCTTGTGGAACTAACGGCACGTCGATGTTCTCCCTACCTACATTCGCCTCGACCAAGCCGATTCGGTCGAACAGCGAAACTCTATCCTTCCTTGGCTTGGACACCTGATTGATACAAGGCATACACGTAGATCGGGATGGACAAGTGGCCAAGATGTTTCTCGATCAACGGCTTGACATCCTTCCAGTCGAGCCCGCCCACACCGGTCGCCAAGCGGGGGAGTGCGACACTCTTGATCTTCTCGCTTTCGATCAACTTCGCAAGAGCCTTGAGACAATGATTGATGTTTTCGATTGTGGCTTTTCCCGGTCTGGACCCATGGCTGGGAGCTGGTTCCTGCGTAAAGAGACTCACGATTCGTACGCCGCCGGCACCCGCCCAGGCCCACAGCTCACCCGTCTTTGGCGTGAACGTTTGGCAATAATGCCTGAAATCCTTATACATGGCCGGCCACTGCTCCCTTAAGGCTAACGCGAGGCCGTTTGCATAGTTGTCGTTCGGAGCGACACCGTGCGCGACCATTTCGGCTTTTGACTGCAAGATATCTCCTGCAACTTCCTTCAGCATGAATCCTCCCTTTACGTCCTCTGATGCAATACCATGGCACCCCCAGGGATGCTCTTTCGTCCCTGTCGGAATGCCGTCAATCGTCCTTGCGAATCTTGTTCCCTTCCGTTATGAAGTGCGGGGACCGTCCTTGCCCCAGGAGCTCTGTCGTGGTTCACATCAGACCGGCAACCGAAGTCGATTTTCCCACTCTTCTCCAGGTGCAACAGGCTGCGTTTGGCGAATATGCAGGCATCTACAAACTGAGCGGGTGGACGACGGAAACCCTCGACAGCCTGAAAGCCGATGCGAGAGAGAAGCATATCCTCGTGGCCGAGGCGACTGGAGAGATCGTCGGCTCCGTGCGCTTTTGGACGGTGGCCGGCGTCTGTGTGATCCGGTTGCTCTCCGTGAGTCCCGCATCCCAAGCTCGGGGGGTTGGAAAAGCGTTGATCCGCGAGATTGAGCGAGTGGCGACCGATGCCCATAAAATTTACGCCTGCACCATGCTGCGCACGGCCAGAAACATTCAATTCTTCCTCAACCTCGGCTACAAGGCCGAAACCATTCTGCCTGATCATTATGACCACCTCGACTTGATCTGCTTTGCCAAGTATCGCGGAGCCGAACCTTAAAGGCCCACTCTGATCGCTCCCCGATCCAAAAGACTCACGTTACGGCGTCTTGGCGCAACGGAACCCATAGCCAAAGTGTCGACCAGACGGTTCTGCATTAAAACGGAACGAGGTGCGCAAAAAGTCTGGAACATAGAGCCAAGACCCGCCCCGCACCACTTTGGACTCGCCCTTTGTCGGTCCCTGTGGATTCTTCGCTGGACTCTTCTTGTAGTAGTCATGGTCATACCAGTCATTGACCCATTCCCAGGCATTGCCTGCCATGTCATAGATGCCATAAGGACTCTTACCCATTTCGAAGGACCCGCCCGGGACTAAGGCGAGATGGTTGTCCCATTCCTTTTTGCCGAAATTCGCGTGGAGCCGAGTCGCCGCATCGTCACCCCAGGGATAGAGACGCCCGTCCGTTCCCCGTGCCGCTTTTTCCCACTCCGCTTCAGTCGGCAAGCGCTTGCCCGCCCATTTGCAAAACGTGGCCGCATCCGACCAATTGATGTTGACGACTGGGCGTTTGCGATGTTGCGCTTGATTCATAATGTTCCAGTCCGAAGGCTCCTCCATGCCCGTTGCCTGCAGATACTTGGCATACTGTCCTACAGTCACCTCATACTTGTCCATGTAGAAGGCGTTGAGATAGACGCGATGGACGGGCTTTTCGTCATCTCCCATGGTACTCCCCATGGAAAATTCCCCGGCCGGCACCAGGACCATCGGCGCTTCTCGTGGATCTTCTGGTAGCGCTCCTTGTGCCGACAAGCCGTCAGGCTTCGGACCAACCTTTCGCTGCCCCGGGAGCTTCGTGAGCAAGTATTCATGGATGGGCCGTTGCTCATCGCTGAAACCCAGTTCGTTGGCCTTGTCCAACGCGTTCTGCGCCGATTTCATCTTCTCTGGCTGACCCTGCCCGCCGACAAGCAGACCCCTCGCTTCCTCCAGTAACCGCCACACCTTTGCGTCATTATGCAATTGCCAGGCTTTGTGTCTTGGCACTGGTAGACGAGAGACCGTCGATCCACTCGCCATAGAGACATCCAGTTCCAGTTCTATCGCGGTCTCGTAATGTTTTTCTGCACAGACCCAGGATTTCATACCTCGACAAGCCTCTGCCAGGTTGAAATGGGCCTGCTTATTCGACGGATCTTTCAGCAGGCCGGCTTCCAACACACTCCGCGCCTCCGCATACTGTTTTTGTTTCAACAGAGCTGCCCCTTTCGCAAGGTCCGGGTCGCCGTCGCCAGCTGCATGCACGACCGTCCCCGAAGCCATGAAAAGGGATAACAGCGTTATACTTACCAGCATGTGTCTCATGGACACCCCCCTCCCAGATTGTGCCCCCAGGTCTACGTGATCTCACCCGTCTGAAAATTTTTGAACTTGAATATGACGGGCGCACTGACTCACCAAATACTTACAAGATCAATGCCAGACTATGGCGGCACTGTTGATTCTTTGCCTACCTTCGCAAAAGTATTTCCTCAGACCCATTCCGGCGCCTCTTCTTGGCTCACTTTATGTCCCCCAAACAGACTGTAGAGTGCTGGGAGCACAACAAGTGTCAGCGCCGTCGAGGTGAAGAGCCCCCCGATCACGACCGTCGCAAGTGGCCGCTGTACCTCGGCGCCAATCCCTTGCGCCAGCACCAGCGGCAGCAGGCCTAGCAACGTGGTCATCATGGTCATCACAACCGGGCGAAGACGAAGGCTGCAGCCGGCCAGAATCGCTTCGTCGATCTGCTGTCCCTCGTTGCGCAGCTGATTGATATAGGAGACCAGCACGATCCCATTCCCCACTGCGAGTCCGAACAGCTCAATGAAGCCGATAGATGCCGGCACACTCAGGTATTGGCCGCTCAGCCACAGCGACACCACGCCACCGATCAACGCAAACGGCAAGTTAAGAATGATCAAGGTCGCGTACCGCAGCGAATGGAATGCCCAGAAGAGGAGAAAGAAGACAAGGCCCAGCGTGATCGGCACGACGATCATGAGCCGCGCGTTGGCCCGTTCCATATTTTCGAACGCGCCCCCCCACACGATGGTATACCCTACCGGCAAGTGGAGCTGTGCCGCCAGCTTTTTCCTGCCTTCATCTACGACGCCACCGATGTCCCGGCCGACGACATTGAAGCCGACGAAGATGCGGCGTTTCACATGTTCGCGGCTGATGCGAGCCGGGCCCTCGCGCATCTCGATGGTAGCGAGTTCGCTCATTGGGATTAGGGCGCCAGAGGCTGATTTGACCCGAATCTCCCCAATGCTTGCGATACTGTTGCGTTGCGGTTCCGGAAACCGAAGAGTCAATTGAAACCGCCGCTCGCCCTCATACACATGGGTCGCCACTTTGCCTCCGATGGCGGTGGTGATGATCTCCTGCACGTCGGCAACATTGATGCCGTAGCGGGCGATCTTTTGCCGGTCGACATCAATGATCAGATAAGGCTGGCCAGCGATTTGTTCGACCTTGATATCTTTCACGCCCTTGATCTGCTGCAACAAAGCGGTGATCTCCTGCGCCTTATCGCGGAGTACCTCCAGATCGTCTCCGAATAGCTTGATGGCACACTGGGTTTTAATGCCGGAGATCAGTTCGTCTACCCGTTCTTGAATAGGCTGACTCATGAGCACGGAAATGCCTGGAATTTCTGCCAGTTTCTTGCGTATCGCATCGGTCAACCCCGATTGAGTCTTCGCCGACTTCCAGAGATTGCGGTCGTGCAAGGACACGATCGGATCGCTCTCGTACAGATCTTCCGGATGGTAGGGGATTTCGGCTCGACCGATTCTGCTCACCGCCATCTTCACTTCCGGAAATTCCAGCATGACCTTTTGGGCCTGTTTCTCCATCTCTATTGACTCAGGCAGTGAGACACTCGGCAGCTTCACGACTTGAGGGGTCAAGGCCCCTTCCTCGAGGAGCGGAATGAATTCCCGCCCCACGAATGGAATGAGAGCAAGGCTGCACAACACGATCACCACGGAACCGGATAGGACGAGGCTGCGGTGCCGGAGCGTCCATTGCAATACCGGCAGATAGCGCCGCTTCATCCAGCTGGTCAGGCGCGTCTCCTGTGGATGATCTCCACGCAGGAACAACGACGCAAGCACTGGTGATAGGGTCAGTGTCACCACAACCGAAGCAAGAAGCGCGATCACCAGTGTATAGGCCAGGGGCGCGAACATCTTGCCTTCCATTCCATGCAAGGTCATGAGTGGCAGAAACACGACGCTGATGATCAGAATGCCAAAGAGAATCGGCCGACCCACTTCTTTGGTTGCCTGTAGAATGATCTCTAATCTGCTCTTCCGCATTATGCCCTGGTTCTGAGCGAGGTGCCGATAGACGTTTTCCACCACGACCAGGGAACCGTCCGCAATCTCCCCGATGGCAATGGCTAGCCCGCCAAGCGTCATCAAGTTGGCCGAAAGCCCAAGCCGTTGCATTGCGATGAACGTGATCAACGGGGTGACGATCAGCGAGACCGTCACGACGATGGCACTACGCACGTGGCCTAGAAAGAAAAAGAAGACGAAGACCACCAGCACGACTCCTTCAATCAATGCGTCGCGTACCGTCTGAATGGCCGCATTCACCAGTTCGATGCGGTCATAGAATGGGATCAGTCTCATGCCGGGTGGGAGAATCGTACCCTGCTCTAGATCTTGGACATTAGCCTTGACTGCTTCAACCACCTGACGGGCATTGGCTCCGCGAAGCATCAATACCGTCCCAATCACAACCTCTCGTTCCCCATTAAGGACCACTGCCCCATGGCGAACGGCGTGGCCGATGCGAACTTCGGCAACGTCTCGCACAAACACCGGCGTCCCGCCAACCTCCTTCACGACGATAGATTCGATATCGCCCATGGTCTTGATCAGCCCGATCCCTCGAACGATCAAACGATCGGCATGCCGTTCCAACACGTTGCCCCCGACATTGGCGTTGCTCTTTCCAACCGCCTCGTAGATCTGGTGAAACGTCAGATCGAACTTGCGCAACTTGTCCGGATCGACCAGGACTTGATACTGCTTCACAAAGCCGCCCATGCCGTTCACATCGATCACACCCGGCACACCCTTGAGCAGCGGCCGCAGGACCCATTCCTGCATCGTCCGCTGATCCGTCAGCTCCCTCTCGATGACCTGCGGATCGGTCGCCGTCGCGTGCGGCCCTTCAATGTAATAGTGATAGACCTCGCCCAGTCCGGTGGTGACGGGAGCCATCACCGGTTCGAGTCCATCTGGTAATCGCTCTTTTGCCGCCATGATCCGCTCGAGAACTAATTGACGGGCAAAGTAGATATC
>JBFWZD010000045.1:0-14699 GCA_050185705.1 Nitrospira sp.
ACTACCGCCGTGCGATCTCCAAGCCATCCTTATAGATGAGGATCAGCTGGCCCAGCGCCGCCCGCTACGCCAACTCCTGCCATACGCCTGGCAACACGAGAAAAGACCCGTTATTTTCCCTATTCGCCCATTTCTTGTGAAACAATCCCTGCAATGTCGCCCATACGAGCCTTGTAGCACTCGATAATCCTACTCAGAAGGTCAGATCGCTCTTCCACTGTTGTTTGTGAAAAAGACTTGAACGCGTCCTTCGCGGCAGAAACGGCCCTATCAACATCTGCCTTGGTCCCCATTGCAATCTGAGCAATCGGCTCTTCAGTGGCGGGATTGATGACGTCCAACGTCTCTGAGCCTGAAGGGGCCACCCATTCGCCATCGATATAGAATTTGTTGGTGTTGTTCATTTTTACTTCTAACCTCTCGTTAACTAAACAAACTTTGCCAATTTCGGCTCAGTCAATCTCGAATTCAATGTTTCCCAAAGCCCCAAAATCCGCTTTGTAAAACCCACGTTCCCCGGATACAACCGTACCGCACGCACCAGTGAGTAGGAGTGTATCTCCACTCGTCTCGAATCCACGAGACAAAGCCTCATTCCACATCCAAGGCACGGATTTTTCAGGCCCACCAATCGCATCAGACATTGCTGCGGTGTTGACCGTTTCGCCGTTAAGCGATAGCTGCGCACTAGCATCTTCATATGAAGGTGCCCAGTCTAAAAAATCACCAACGATGAACGTGTCCGCACCCAAATTTGTAACCACAAGATTACTAGCCGACATGTCTTCTGCCCGCGAGAACTGAACAAGGACAATCTCAATCGCAGGCGCAATGGCTTTAGGTGTGCCGTGCTCATCTACAATGACGGCCAACTCGCACTCCAATTTTCGACCGGGAACATACGGGAGACTGGCAGCGGCATCATGCTGAGAGCTGGCATATAAGCTCGCAATCAGCGCGTGCTCAAGTCCAAAATATTCTTGTGCAGCTTTAGCCGTCACGCCAGCTTTGATGCCATCGGTTCCCTCGGGTGAACGCAAAGCTGTGATCTCATGTTGTACTCGATAGGCTTCGGCTAGATCGAGTTGGATGTTTATCTCAGGAATCGGAGAATGCACACGGATCGCTTCGGCTATATCATTTTTTACCCCTTCGGAAAGACCAACACTGCTCACATGATTCTCCTCGTCATATACCAACCATTTCGTCTTCTTTGAGCGCCTCGCGTAACTCACCGGCGATCTCATACGTATGCTCAACCAATGATTCTCCATTAGCGACTATTCTGGGGTCGTAGTTGTACCCAATGTACAAACTCTGATTGTAGGTAGTAATCGTGACCGCCAATCCCAGATTTCCGCTCAAGACCATTAAAGGTACTTGCTGCCGAATTTCACACCCCTCTACGAACTGAGGCACTTGGACACCAGGCACGTTAGTACAAACAAAGTTAATACCAAAATTCGGTTGCTGGAATCCTGTTACCGGCTGCTGCACTGGAGACGGATTTGCAGCTGCAAATGACGACCAATCAAACTGAGTTCCAACAAGCTGTGATGCCGCAAAGGCCACCGGAGAAAGGCCACCCATCATCTCACCGACCAGCGCGAGCGCTTGGGCGTTACCTTTGTCTTTTTGATTCAGCATCTCGGCGATTACGGTATCGAGTCGCTTTAATGCGCCCATCGGAGACGCTGGAAGATATGGATACACGGCAGAGATACGATTCCCCAAACTGCCTTTTTCATCTTCGGTACGAACATTGACTGGGCACATTAATCGAAAGTGTTGCCCATCCACCTGTTCACCAATCGACTTCAAATAACGCGCGACGGCTTCGGTCACGATGGCCAGCGCAATATCATTAACAGTGCCACCCAGTTCCCGGAGTTTTCTGATATCCGAAAACTCGAATTCGGCAAAACGGAGTTTTCTCTTTGGCCCGACTGGCGTCATGTTAAATGAAGGCGTTATTGCCGGTTTGGAGACAAACTCCGACATTATCTGACTGGCTTTGGTCAGCTCAGCTTGCGTGTCAGCATCTGGAAGTTGAGGTGGTTCGGACCATACTTTGTAGTATGCGGCCATGCTTTCGCTCAAGAGCTGGGCAGCACTGGGGGCATCCTCAACCTCAAGAACTTGTGCGTCAGGAATATCCTCCGGTTCAGCCGAGAAATCGAATAACGTCATCGCGATTTCGACTGCGGAAGCACCATCGAGCAAGCAGTGGTGCGCAGAGTGGAGCAAGATAGTCACATCTTTGAGTCCGTGTATGACTTCAATCCGCCACAACGGCCGAGCCCGATCTAGGAGTGGTTCGTTGAGTTCAGACGCAAAATCCAGCGCATCCTGGAGGGAACTACCTTCCGGTAATCTATGCTCACGAATATGATTCGCATAGTCGAAGTCGGGATCGTCCACCCATCGAGGGTGATCCAGGTTGAAGGGTACAAAAAGCAGCTTTCGCCTAAATGCAGGAAGTAAGTGCGCGCGCTGTTCCAGTCGAAGACGCATATCTTCTGCAGTGAAATGTCCATCCACTACACATACGTTAGCGAGGTGTTGTGGAGTACTGGCGGTCTCCATGTAGATAAACGCAGCATCTGTTGGGGAAAGTTTCATCCGATGCCCGCTCTATCATTGCTTGCCGCTAGAAAACATGGATTCCCATTCGGGTGTGCCCGGTTGAGCTTTCCACTGCTTGCTCTCAGCGAGAACCGACAAGCCTTCGGATACTGAGGAACGCACCTTGATTGCCTGATACCAACGATTAACGTTTGGATATTCAGCCAAGTCTTGACCATGTAGCTTCCTCGTCCGAATCCAAGGAAACGTAGCCACATCAGCGATCGAGTACTCACCCGCCAAGTACTCGACTGTCCCAAGCCGCTTTTCAAGCACTTGATACAGGCGCGCAGCCTCGTCAGTGTATCGCTGAATTGCATAGTCGATTGGCTCTGGTGCGTATTCCCTGAAGTGATGTGCCTGCCCCAGCATCGGACCTAGCCCACCCATTTGAAACATTAGCCATTGCAGCGTTTCTAGCCGAACGACAGGGTCATGCGACAACAGTTGGCCAGTTTTTTCCGCCAAATAGATGAGGATGGCACCGGACTCAAACATCGCGATGGGCTTGCCACCGGGCCCTTCATGATCCACGATCGCCGGAACCTTGTTGTTGGGGCTAATCGCTAGGTACTCTGATTTGAATTGATCTCCCGCCGTGATGTCTACAGGCACCACATTCCCTAGCAGGCCTACTTCGGCCAACATAATGGACGCTTTGTATCCATTGGGTGTTGGCCAGAAGTAGAGATCAATCACGGCAGGAGACCTTTTCTAACTAGCCAACGATCTTGAAGTGCGCGGGTCGATCCAACAGCAAGCCAGGATTCATGATCCAGTTAGGATCTACCTCATTCTTAGCGGCTGCCATCATATTCCTAACAATTGGATCAACTTCCTTATCAAACCAAGGCCGGAAGCTCCTGCCGACAGCATGGTGGTGAGTAATGGTTGCACCAAGCTCTGAGATTGCGTCTGAAGCCACATCCGAAAGCGCTTGATAGTCTTCCAAGCTTCGATCAAGTGTGGAGGGGGCGACGACAGAGTAGTAAGGGGCAGGACCATCAGGATACAAGAATGAGAATCGTCGACAAACGACGCCACCACCCATGATGTCTTTCTGAGCTTGCCGCATACGCTTAAGGATCTCAGTATCCACTGCCTCAAACTTATCCCATGTGTATGCAGTTTCGAACGTGAAGCTAACAATCCCCATCGCTGCACGAGTGTGCATAAGACGAGGTAGATATCGGAACTGATCTCGCCAGTTACCTTGGGCACCACTACGGCTTGATTCCAGTGCATTATCTTTGGATCCAGCCTTTGATTGCACTTTACCGCCATGGTCCTGGCAAATTTCAACTGCTCGTTCTAACCACGCATCCACCGAGTGGTCTGCTGATTCGAAGCCAAGCATCAGCATTGAGTGTTTGCCATCACCCGCACCATAGAAACGCGCATCTTGTTCGTCGAGATAGCGGCAGTTGGCTGGGTACAAACCCGCTTGCGTGATTTGACGAATCGCTTCCGCTCCGCCATAGAACGTATCGAACGCGATGGATGCGTTTGCGCGAAACGCCACGCGTCCTTGCAGCTTCATCCAAGCCTCAGTGATGATCCCCAATGTACCTTCTGAACCGATGAAGTAACGATCGGGATCCGGTCCGGCGCCTGAACCCGGTAATCGACGGTTCTGCACCGTGCCCGAAGGCGTGACCACACGTAACGTTTCCACCATGTCATCAATGTGTGTGAGATTGGTCGCGTAGTGACCCGAAGACCGTGTCGCGATCCAGCCACCCAAAGAAGAAAACTCCCACGACTGAGGAATATGTCGCAGCGTAAAGCCATGTGGCTTGAGCTGGTCCTCTAATGAGGGACCGAGCGTGCCGGCTTGAATTAACGCAGTGCGAGAAACCGGATCGACTTCTAAAACCTTGTTCATATTCCCAAGGTCAATACATACAGATCCTGCGTACTCTCCATCCTCAGGCGGGCTGAAGCCATCGGTCACACTCGATCCGCCGCCGAATGGGATGGCGGCATAGTTATTTTCCCCACACCAGTCAAACAGCGACGAAATTTCGTTTTCATCTGCAGGATAAGCCACCACATCAGGGGGATTTTCAAAGTCCCGATTGTAGATTCGTGTCATGTCCTTAAAGCTCTTGCCATAGGTGTGCATGACACGATCCCACTTATCGCCTGTTACAAAGTACGACAGAGAATCTGGAATCTTAATCCTCGACTTTGGCAGTTCGAGTTCATCGATTGTGGGGTCAGACAATACTTCAGGGGTGTCGATACCCAGTCTTTCGCCCACACGTTCGGCCATCTTCTTGACCTCGGCAGGTGTAATCTCTTCTCCTTCATAGCCCCAGCTATAAAACTTTCTGGGCTTTCCGTAATAACCTCTCTGTTCTGGCATCTTTGTCCCCTGTTGTTAGGCGTTAACGAATTCTTACGCTGACCTGCAACCTTTCACAGGGCGACTCAGCGCAATTCTTGACATTTTCGATCAGCAAAGTACCGGATCTCCTATGCGTCAATACCAAGCTCATCGAGATGCGCTTGACGAAGTACGCGCTTATCTATTTTTCCTGAAGCAATTCGAGGCAAAGCATCCGTTGTGGTTTTGACATAGTGTGGGATCTTGAATTTCGCTAAACGTGCTTCTAAGAACTCGCGAAGCGCGCTTTCTTCCAACACACTTTTCGAAAAGATCGTTGCGCCGACGTTCTCACCGAGGCGTTCATCGGGTACTCCGTACACGCTTACCTCGACGACGTCAGGATGATCAAGTAACGCATCTTCTACTTCACCGCAGCCGATGTTTTCACCACCACGAATGATCAACTGCTTGATGCGATCCACGATGAATAGATATCCATCTTCATCAATGTAGGCCACATCGCCCGTTCTAAACCAATCACCCATGAAAGAGTCTTCATTCGCGTCTGGTCGATTCCAATAGCCATGAATGACAGACGTGCCACGGACCAATAGTTCGCCGCGCTCGTTTGCTGGAAGAAAGTTGTCCTCCGTATCTACCACGGCAATTTCCAACATGACCGAAACGCGCCCAGAACTTTGGGGGTGTTCCAGATAGTCTTCAGCATAAATTCCGGTACCGATCGAATTGGTTTCGGTCATACCCCACCCAGTGGTCGGCGTGGCGTTTTTAAACTGCTTATCGATACCTTCGACCTGTGAAGTCGCTCTTGGCGCACCACCGCCGCCTACAGATCTTAAACTCGCTAAATCCCGTCCTAGCTCGCGCGCTTTATCCGTGAGGTCTCCTGTCATCGCGGGTGTAGCAACAACCACGGTCACCTGTTCTTTTTCGATCACGTCACACGCCACTTCTGGGTCCCACTTGTACATGCATAGCACCCGGCGCTGCGTTCGATAGGAAGACAGCAGCACAGCCAACAACCCGTTTACGTGAAAGAGGGGCATCCCTAGAAGCGTGCCTTGGTTTTTAACCGGGGCACCCGGCTGTCCGCCAGCCCGTTTTTTTGCCGCCGCTATCGCTGCATAGTCTGTTTCCCACGAAAGGAGCGCCGCAATAATGTTCCGGTGCGTTGAGACGGACCCTTTTGGATGACCTGTCGATCCGGACGTAAACAATATAACCGCATCATCATCAGTGGCGATGTTTGCCTCGGGCATTGCTTCATGTCCGTTCAGGAGTTCATCCATGGGCACCACACTCGGATAGTCGTTTTGACATCGAACGGAAATGATGGGTAGTGAAACTGGAGGAGAAATCCGCTGAATACGCTCAATTCTCTCCTCGTCGGCAAGAACCAGAGAGATGCCGGTATGATCCAAGGCGTAGTTAATCTCGTCTGCCTCCCACCACGCATTGATCGCGACGGCGATGGCGCCAAGAGACGTGATCGCTGTAAAGGCAAGAGACCATTCTGGGTAGTTGCGCATTGCTATGGCAACTCGGTCTCCAGGCTTCACATCAAAGTCAGCTTTAAGATGATGCGCTAAACTCGAAGCCCTTTGATAGGCCTCGGTGAACGTATATCGCTCGTCTTCATATACAAGGAATTCGCCATCGGTCAGATTTTGTTCGTAAAGCTCTCGCAAGGTTTGTGGCCCATTCACAAACCACTTTCTCGGCTTGCCGTGCACCATAACTTCTTGCACTTCCCAAGGCTGTCCTTCCGCGGTGACTATCGCTATGGCTTCATCCCGATCAATCACGTCCAACCCCCTCTGATTCCAAAAGTACATTGGTAACAGTCGGAAGGGAGATGCGAACAGGACATTTTCGCTGAATAGTTGACCTATACGTTCACAGCACGTTTGCCTTGCTTAGTCGAACATGATGACTTGGCGTGCTTCCTCACCGGTCTTCATCGCCTCAAACGCGTCGTTAACATCCGCTAACTTAATGTGCCGGGAAATCATGTCATCCAAGTGGAGCTTCCCATTGAGGTAAAACTCGACAAAACGAGGCATATCAATCCGAAAGCGGTTTGAGCCCATCATGCAACCCTGAATCTTTCGCTCCCACAGCAGATCCGCGCCATCGAGCTCAAGCTTAGATCCCACCGGTAACATACCCGTCACCGTCGCCATCCCACCCATACGTAGCATTTTGAACGCTTGTGCTGCCGTGGCAGGTAAACCGATCGCCTCAAAGCTGTAGTCAACGCCACCTTTGGTAAGCTCGATCACTTCGTTCACCGAATCAGCGGAACTCGCATTGATGGTGTGCGTTGCGCCCACCTTTCGTGCCATGTCGAGCTTATTGTCCAACCGATCAATCGCAATGATCATGCCCGCACCGGCAATCGCTGCACCATTGACCGCCGCGAGTCCTACACCCCCACAGCCAATCACGGCAACGGTTGATCCCGGCTCAACGCCCGCCGTATGAAAGACCGCGCCCATACCTGTTGTGGTAGAACACCCAATCAGTGCTGCACGATCCATGGGCATATCCTCGCGAACTTTCACAATGGCATGTTCGTGGACCAACATGAGTTCAGCGAATGATGAGAGGTTTAGGTACTGATTGATCGGCTGATCGCCCTGAAAGAGGCGCGGTGCTTCATCACGGTCTCGCGCGACTTCTGGGCTCTGACATAACGACAGGTGACCCGTTAGACAGTGGTGGCAGTGGCCACAAAATGCTGACAAGCAGGTGATCACATGATCGCCTTTCTTGACGTAAGTGACGTCAGAACCCACCTCCTCAACTACGCCTGCACTTTCATGCCCGAGAATGGTGGGCAATGGAAACGGCCAGGAACCGTCTAGAAAATGGAGGTCGGTATGGCAAACCCCCGCTGCGAGTGGCCGAACGAGCACTTCCCGTGGCCCTGGCTTCGAAATCTCTACGTCCTCGATTTCGATGGGGGTGTTGTGTTCTCTCAAGACTGCCGCTTTCATACCTACGCTCCGTGGTTGGTGCCAAACGTGTACAAGCCTCTGTATTTGTTGAATATCCGTATATGACCTTTTCGGTGTATTGTTGACATTTTCGTTCACATTTAGCGAAATCTGCTGAATACTGGGCTGCCATTCGCTATGGTCCAGCCATAGTGAGGCGCAGATGGCGATTTCAGGATGTCATCGTCACCCAGTATCGAAGGGAGTTCGCTCAGGACAAAATCTATGTAGAACGCTTATGCTAGATAGGAACGCCAAACGCGATGCAGCCGCACTACGAATTCTGTTAGATGTCGCCAACGAGCAACGCATCAACCCGACATCCATTCTGATAGACACAGATCTCAACGTCGACAACGTCTACTCTCATCAGGCCGAAATTGAGGTCTGGCAAGAGTTGCGAGCCATTGAAAACCTCCGTGAGATTGAAGCACCGCTATCTCTCGCCATCGAATCGGCCAGTCGACTGCATATCACAACGCTTGGCGCTTTGGGCTACGCCATGCTCTCAAGTTTTGATATCCGTTCCGCACTTGAGATTGCAGCTAAATTCCACTCAATTTCGTTATGGCTTTGCGATGTCACAACCGAAGCGCGCGGTAACGTCGTTGAGTTTTTTGTGCTACCTCACACGCTGCCCGAATCTTGTCGAGATTTTTGTTCCATTCGCGGCGTCGCCTCACTCAAAGTCTGGGTATCAGAACTACTGGGGCGAAACATTGCCCCCTTGTCGGTCCAACTCAGGACGCCGAAACCTCAGGACTCAGATCTGTACGATTCATTCTTCGACACCCGGATTGAGTACGGTGCCGAGGTATACAAAATCTCATTCGAGCGATCTTTGTTTAGAGAACCTCTAAAACTGGCGGACCCATGGAACCGTCAGCGCTCAGAGGAAGAGCTGAAAGCAATAAAATCACGAAGGGAGGCCACATTTGCAAATCAGGTACGTGAGCTCATTCTGATTAATCCTAAGAAGAACCAATCGGAAGACACTGTCGCTCGATCACTGAAGATATCGGGCAGCACTTTGCGACGACGGCTCAAAGAGGAAGGCACGACATTTCGAGAAGTGCGGGCGGAAACCCTCCACGCCTTGGCACGTGTGATGTTGATCGGCTCACCAAGGAACATCGACGAAATTGCTGATCAACTTGGCTATTCCGAAGCGGCGAGCTTTGTCCGTTCGTTCCGGCGAATCGAAGGCATAGCACCAGGTGCATGGCGCAAAGCCGAACGCGAGCAACACTAAGAAAACCAGACTCTCTGAACGATAATGTCAATCATTGACTTGGCATGTCATGTCATTGGTGCATGCCATGCCAAAAAATGGGCGCAATTTTGGGTAATTGGGCCTTGGAAAAAGATGGCAACAGAGAACGCTAGTAACACCGCAGAACAAAGCTTCGATTATGTCGTCGTGGGAGGGGGTTCGGCAGGCTGTACCATCGCCAGCCGTCTCTCCGAATCTGGACAATACAATGTCTGCTTGTTGGAGGCTGGCGGCACGCACAAATCGCCGCTCGTCACCATCCCTTTTAACCTCGCAGTGACTGTTTCCCGGGGCGTTAAGAATTGGAATTTCGAGACCACACCGCAAGTTGGACTGAACGGTCGGAAAGGTTTTCAACCTCGCGGAAAGGCGCTTGGCGGCTCTTCTTCAATCAACGCAATGATCTACATTCGAGGTGTCAAAGAAGACTATGACAGTTGGGCTGCGCTAGGGAACAAAGGATGGTCCTATGATGAGGTCCTACCCTACTTTAAAAAAGCCGAAGACCACGTTGCTGGAGAAACTGACATACATGGCGTCGGCGGTCCGCTCACGGTTTCTCCTGTACGCAGCCCCAACCCGCTCAATGACGTTTTTATTCGAGCTGCAGAAGAGGCTCAGATCCCCCTAAACACTGACTTCAATACAGGGTCTCAAGAAGGCGCCGGTTACTATGAACTTACCCAACGCAACGGTGAGCGGTGCTCGGCAGCACGCGCGTACTTGGACCCCGCTGAAGGAAGAAAGAACCTGACCGTGTTCCAAAACGCATATGTAGAACGCGTCATCTTGGCCGGTAAGAAAGCAACCGGCGTACAGGCATCGATTGGCAATAAATCGCAGCGGATCAACGCCGCTCGGGAAGTCATTGTCTGCGCCGGTGCACTTCAAAGCCCTCAAGTCCTGCTACTTTCAGGCATTGGGGCTCCGGATAAGCTCACACCGCACGGTATTTCAGTCGCTCACGATCTACCCGGCGTCGGTGAAAATCTACACGATCATCCGGACTACGCGCTTCTCTATAAAACCAGTTCATCCGACGCCATTGGTGCGAATACCCGCTCCGGTCTGAAAATCATGTGGGATTCCATCCAGTACAAACTCAGACGGCGTGGCATGTTGACCACCAACTTCAACGAGTCTGGGGCCTTCTTTTATACCGATCGGTCTGAGCCCTCTCCGGATATTCAACTCCACTTTGCGATTTCCATCGTTGATAGCCACGGCCGAAAAATACATCGCTACCATGGTTATACCTGTCACGTCTGCGTCTTGCGCCCTAAGAGTCGGGGCAACCTGACGTTAACGAACGCCGATCCACAAACACACCCTCAGATCGATCCCGCGATCCTCGCTCACGACGATGATATGGAAACGATGGTTAGAGGCGTGATGAAGGCCCAGCAGATCATGGAAGGACCCGCCTTTGATTCGATCCGCGGAGAACCGCTATATGGTTCAGGATTGAAAGATCGTGATGCACTCATTGAGGACATTCGCAACCGAGCGGACACCATCTACCATCCAGTTGGTACCTGCAAGATGGGACAAGACGATATGGCGGTTGTGGACGAGCAGCTCAAGGTCAAAGGTGTAGATGGTCTGCGAGTCGCAGACGCCTCCATCATGCCGATCGTCATTTCAGGAAATACCAACGCCCCTTCCATCATGATTGGAGAAAAATGCGCGGCGATGATCCTGGAAGAAGCCCGCGCTGGAAAAAATCCGCTCAGCCTTGCGAGCTAGCGCGCACCCATCGCTCACACCCGCGTTCTAACAGGATTTGAGCGAATATGTCAATTATTGGGCATAGCGATCATACAAATCGCGCCTCGCCTGCCAAACAATGGCCAATCCTGGGGAAATTGGCTGTGATGCAATGGCGGAAACGACACCTTCGAATGCACTGAGTTTCGACTACGTGGTTGTCGGGGGTGGTTCAGCCGGATGTACGATCGCGAGCCGCCTGTCAGAATCTGGTCAGCACAGCGTGTGTTTGCTTGAAGCGGGTGATTCTCATACGTCTCCCCTCATCACTGTTCCGTTCAACGTCGCACTGACGATTTCTCGCGGCTTCAAAAACTGGAATTTCGAGACCACCCCACAAAAAGGCTTGAATGGCCGGCAGGGCTTTCAGCCACGGGGTAAGGCACTGGGAGGTTCCTCCTCCATCAATGGCATGATCTACATCAGAGGTGTGCCTGAAGACTACGACGCCTGGGCTGATTTAGGGAATACGGGCTGGGCGTGGCAAGATGTGTTTCCCTATTTCAAAAAATCTGAAGACCATGTCGCCGGAGAGACAGAGGACCACGGTGTTGGCGGTCCACTCACCGTCTCACCAGTGAGGAGCCCAAACCCGCTAAACGACATCTTTATTCGAGCAGCCGAAGAAGCACAGATACCTCGTAACGACGATTTTAACTCAGGGTCTCAGGAAGGTGTGGGCTACTACGAACTGACGCAGAGAAATGGCGAACGATGCACGGCCGCACACGCCTATCTCGATCCCGCATTGGGTCGCAAAAACCTGACCGTCATCCAAGAAGCCTACGTTGAGAAAGTGACCATCGCAGGCAAACGTGCGACCGGCGTTCAAGCACTGATCAAGGGCCAGCGGAAAGCGATTCGAGCCAACCGCGAAGTCATCGTATCTGCCGGTGCCTTACAAAGCCCGCAAGTGTTACTACTCTCCGGCATCGGTTCACCGGACAAACTAACCCCGCACGGTATCGAGATTCGACACGAGTTAGCCGGTGTCGGTGAGAACCTGCACGACCATCCAGACTACACACTCCTATACAAGAGTACGTCTCATCATGCGATCGGCGCGAATACCCGATCTGGCATCAAGATCATGTGGGACACGTTGCAGTACCGACTGCGGAGACGTGGGATGCTCACAACGAACTTCAACGAGTCCGGTGCTTTCTTTTATACCGACCGATCAGAGCCGTCGCCTGACGTACAACTACACTTTGCCCTATCAATCGTGGATAGCCATGGCAGAAAAATTCATCGCTATCCAGGGTATACCTGTCACGTCTGTGTACTTCGGCCAAAAAGCCGAGGCAATTTAACGCTCACGGATGCCAATCCACTGACTGCACCACAAATCGATCCAGCCATATTGGCAGACAATCGCGACATGGACGTGATGCTCAACGGCGTTTTAAAAGCACAACAGATTATGGAAGGCCCAGCATTTGAAAAGGTGCTAGCAGAACCGCTTTACGAATCCGGTTCCCACGATCTCGATATACTGCGCGAAGACATTCGTAATCGCGCGGACACCATCTATCACCCTGTAGGCACATGTAAGATGGGACAGGATGACATGGCAGTTGTCGATGAACGCTTGAAAGTCCATGGCCTTGAAGGACTAAGGGTCGCAGACGCCTCCATCATGCCGATGGTCATATCCGGCAATACGAATGCACCCTCCATCATGATCGGTGAGAAGTGTGCCGCAATGATCCTTGAGGATCTTGCCTAGTGAGTCTCGAAATCGTTTTGCAGTGGGTCGGGCCCATCGGCATTCTTGCCGTCGTCGGCGCCGTCGCGCTTGCCGGTTGGTGGCGCGCCGAAACCATCCCGAACTGGTCGTTTGCCGCACAACGATTCAGCACCGACTTTCCTGAGCATGAGCCAGTGTTCGGCACCGTCTCCACAGATGGTCGTGTTGCGTTGCTAGAGCTAGAGAAAGACAAAGCCAAATCAATAGGCTTCGTCGTTGTCACAGGAGATAAGTGGACAACTCGCCTGCTTCAACCTGACATCAGCCACATTGCGCGCTGTGAAACGGGACTGAAGCTCACAATGGATGACTTCACGATGCCAAATGTGAAGATCAAACTCGAACGCGATATTGCAGATCGGTGGTATACAGCTTTTAACCAACCAAAGGTGACATCCAATGGATCAGCTGCCTGAACTCGCACCAACCCACCTAGCTGTTCCCGTCTTCATCGCCGTGATGCTGCTCGAGCTTCTGATTGGCCGAGTCTACGGCAATGCAAAATTCGAAATGCGCGACACCGGACTTAATCTTCTCACGAGCTTTGTGGCTGGCACCGAGCGTGTACTTTCAGGCGTCTTGTATGCCTTTGTCCTGATGTACGTTTATCAGTATCGCGTATTCGATTTCGAGTTCAGCTGGATGCTCGTCGCAATCGTGTTTGTTGCAGATGATCTCATTTACTACATCAAACACCGTATCGAGCACACCGTGCGATGGGCGTGGGCGAGCCATGTCGTCCATCACTCAAGCCAACATTTCAATACATCCGTTGCATTGCGCCAGACTTGGACATATGCGTTAACTGGCTTGATCTTGCTCTACATCCCACTCGTCCTGATCGGCGTTCACCCTGCGTTATTAGGGTTTTGTGCCGGTGTTAATCTCGTCTATCAGTTTTTTCTCCACACCGAGACAATTAGGCGATTACCCCGCTGGTACGAAGCCATCATGAACACACCCAGCCACCACCGCGTTCATCACGCCACCAATCCCAAATACCTTGATGCCAACTATGCGGGTACATTCATCATTTGGGACAAGCTCTTCGGCACATTCGTTCCGGAAGATGACAACGAACCTTGTCGATATGGCATTGTTAAAAACCTACACACATTCAATGTGGTTCGCGTTGCCTTTCATGAATGGGCAAGTATCGCAAAAGACGTCGTGAGACCGGGTCTTTCATTGCGACAGCGATTGAACTATATGTTCAAACCACCGGGCTGGAGTCATGATGGTTCGAGAGAAACCAGCAAGATGATCAAAGCAAGGCATGTTCGCCTGAACCCTACTTCCGCTGGGGGACCGGGGCTGCCGGATGTCTCGGAAGTTCAAACCGAGCCTAAGCTGGCCACTGCATCGTAGAGGTGAACTAGGGGATAAGCAGATGAGCACGCTGATCGAATCCGATGACGACCTTTCTGCGAATGACCTGGCGCTGAGCTATCAGGATACGATCGGCGGCCCTATCCGTGCTCTACGAGCCATCGTTGCTCAATTTGGTTACATTAACGACAACCACATCTCTAACGTGGCGGACGTGTTTAACCTTAGTCGAGCCGAGGTACGCGGCATCGTCAGTTTCTATGCAGACCTACGCACAAGTCCGCCAGCCAAACACAAAGTCCGTATCTGTCAGGGCGAAGCTTGCCAATCCGTCGGAAGTCGTGCCTTAACCGCGGATTTCATGGTGAAGAGCCAGGTGCTCAACCAATCAAAAGCCCCCGACTATGTCGAACACGAACCTGTGGTCTGCCTAGGACTGTGTCCTCGGGGTCCGGTAGCCATGATTAACGACGAACCCGCGCCGCTGACCTGGGCGCAGCGCCTGAAACGAGTGTTCGAACTAGACATCACCCTCTGCCCGCTCTGCGGCGGACAGCTTCGCGTGATCGCAGATATCACCGATCCTGACCTCATCCGCAAGAT
>JBFWZD010000046.1:0-12776 GCA_050185705.1 Nitrospira sp.
CAGAACGTCGTGAGACAGTTCGGTCCCTATCTGTTGTGGGCGGAGGAGAGTTGAGAGGGGCTTTCACTAGTACGAGAGGACTGTGAAGGACGGACCGCTAGTGTGCCGGTTGTCGCGCCAGCGGCAGTGCCGGGTAGCTATGTCCGGTGGCGATAATCGCTGAAAGCATCTAAGCGAGAAGCGTGCCTCAAGATAAGCTCTCCCGTAGCGTATGCTACCTAAAGACCACTCGTAGACGACGAGTTTGATAGGCTGGGTGTGGAAGGCGTGTAAGCGCTGTAGCTAACCAGTACTAATCGGTCGTGCGGTTTAACATCCTTTGCTCCTGATAGACATGGTCTCAAATACGGTAAAGGGTAAGGAGTGTGTAGTAAGGGGTGAAGAAGCCATCTTCTAACCCCTCACTCTTCACGCCTCACCCCTCACCGGCCAATGTTCCCGGTGGCCATACCGGAGGGGCCCCACCCGTTCCCATACCGAACACGGAAGTTAAGCCCTCCAAGGCCGATGCTACTGCTGCCGTGAGGCAGTGGGAAAGTAGGACGCTGCCGGGTTACAAAAAGAAGCCTGCTGGTGAAAGCCAGCAGGCTTTCTTATTTTGTATTGAAAGAGCCGTTGGCGTAGAATCTTTCAATCACGCTTTTCTCCTGCATTTCGTCACTGAGTTGTGGGAAGCCACGATGGCATTCAGTGAACTTGAACGTAAGCGGATCGAACAGGTTGTCGGCACGTTCTGTCAAGACGGAGCCCGGGACATCTCAAAGACAAGCTACGACTGGAGTATTCCGTCAAAGGCCATGACGTGATGATCTTCGAGCGGCGCCCTCGGTGGGACAATCAGGCAGAGTGGACAGAATCGTCGGTGGCGAAGCTCAAATTCATCCGATCGGCAAACAAATGGCGACTGTATTGGATGCGGGCTGATATGAAATGGCACGAATATCCGGGGCTCTCATCGAGCAACCGCCTCGAGGACTTGGTGCAAGAGATCGACGACGACCCTCTGGCCTGTTTCTTTGGTTGAGCGGGCTACGGCTGATGCCTATTATAAATGACCTTCGATGCCTTTGATATTCCCTGCGTATGCATTGGCGCTTCCGAAACGAAAGAAACAAGAAGTCAGCAGCCCTGCCTTGGCAGAGGGAGGGGAAAGAGCTATTTGAGGGCTCGAATCGACGCTTGATGATAGGAGCGTGGAGGCCCACTCAAAAAGGAAATTCTTATCGCCGACTCAGGACTCTTTCAGGGCGGCAATGATGTCGAGCACCATCTTTTTTCCGTCGCCGAACAGCATCAGGGAGTTGTCGAGGGCAAATAGCGGGTTGGGAATCCCGGCAAACCCGGGGCTGAGGCTCCGTTTGATGATGACCACGGTCCTGGCTTTGTCGACATCGATGATCGGCATGCCGGCAATGGGGCTGGAAGGGTCGGTGCGCGCGAGGGGATTGACGACATCGTTGGCCCCGATGATCAGGGCCACATCAACCTGATCGATGTCCATGTTGATCTGATCCATTTCCTTGAGCGACTCATAGGGCACATCGGCTTCAGCCAGCAGGACGTTCATATGGCCCGGCATTCGTCCGGCTACGGGATGGACTCCATAATCTACCTGGATCCCGCGCTCGTTCAATAAACTTGCCAGATTTGCGACCGGGTGTTGAGCTTGTGAGACCGCCATACCATACCCCGGGATGATCGCGACTCTTCGGGCGGCATCGAATAACAGCGCCACTTCTTCGGGGGTCGCGGACTTCACTTTTCCGGTATACACCTCATCAGCCGTCGCAGAATCCCCTGTGGGGGCAAGTACACCGAAGAGCACGTTGGTCAGAGAGCGGTTCATGGCTTTGCACATGATCTGGGTCAGAATAATTCCCGAAGCTCCAACCAACGATCCCGTGATAATCAACACATTGTTAAAGAGCACAAACCCGGTCGCTGCGGCAGCCAACCCTGAGTAGGAGTTGAGGAGGGCCACTACGACGGGCATGTCGGCTCCACCGATTGGGATCACGAGCAAGACTCCCAAGATCGAGGCCACCAGGACGAGAAGCCAATACAGCAGGTGGCTTGACGGATCCAGGACGATGCCGGCGCTTAACATCAGGCCCAGCAGGGCCAGGATGGCATTGATGACCTGCTGACCGGAGAACAGGAGGGCATTTTCGTTAATGATTCCCCGCAACTTTCCAAAGGCGACCAAGCTGCCCCAAAGGGTGACGGCTCCGATGAATCCTGAAGCCGCCGTGGCGACCGTCACTTGCGTGTTCGGGATTTGTCCGCCCAGCGTGGTTTCAATGAGCGCGGCCCCGGCGACGAACACCGAGGCGATTCCTCCGAACCCGTTAAAGAGAGCCACCAACTCCGGCATGGCCGTCATCTCAATCTTGATGGCGAGAATGGCCCCGATCGCGGCCCCGATCACGAGTCCTGCGATGATGACTTCAAAGCTGACAATGTGTTTATCGGCCAGGGTGATCAGGACTGCCAGTAACATGCCTGTTGCGCCCAACAGGTTGCCTCGAACAGCGGTCCTTGGGTGAGTCAGGCCTTTGAGTCCGAAGATAAACAGGGCAGCCGAAATCAGGTAGCCCAGATTAATGAGGGTATCGATCATGTGTCAGGATTTCTTTTTAAACATTGCGAGCATGCGGTTGGTGACCATAAAGCCTCCCACCACATTGATCGTGGCAAACACCACGGCGGAAAATCCCAATATCGTGGTGGTGACTGTGTGCTGCGTGCCGGAGGACAGGAGGGCTCCCACCAGGGTGATCCCCGAAATGGCATTCGATCCGGACATCAAAGGGGTGTGAAGCGTCGGGGGAATCTTGGTGATGATTTCAAACCCGACAAAAATTGCCAGGACGAATATGGTGATTCCCGAGATGAACATGTCCATGTGGTCTTAACTCCCCTCCTGCCTCATCCCTGCCAATGGTCCCAATAGTTCGCGGATACGGGCATTCACGATGTCCCCCTTCCTGGTGAGCATCGTGTCCTTTGTGATTTCATCCTCGAGGTCCAGTTTCAATTCACCTTTCTTCACGACATGGAGCAAGAACGAGGCGATGTTCTTGCTGTACATCTGGCTTGCGTGAAAGGGGACGGTAGAGGGAACATTCTCCAATCCGAGGATCGTCACTCCGTGAGCGACCACGGTATGATTGGCTTTCGTCAATTCACAATTGCCTCCACGCTCGGCGGCCAGATCCACGATGACCGACCCCGGAACCATTCCGGCGACCATGTCGGCGGTGATCAGGATGGGGGATTTCTTCCCGGGAACCGTCGCCGTCGTGATGACGACATCACTCGCGGCAATGATCTTTTTGAGCAGTTCGCGTTGTCTCCGGTAGAAGGATTCCTCCTGAGCCTTGGCATGCCCGCTTTTGTCTTCCACATCGGTTTTCTCCATGGGGAGATCGACAAACTTCGCTCCCAGGCTCTGTACCTGCTCTTTCACAGCCGGCCGGAGGTCGTAGGCTTCCACCGTTGCCCCCAATCGCCGTGCCATGGAAATAGCCTGGAGGCCTGCCACTCCCGCGCCAATGATAAACACTCTGGCCGGAGTAACGGTTCCCGCCGCGGTCATGAGCATCGGAAACATTTTGGGTAAGGCATCCGCTGCTCTGAGAACGGCTTTGTACCCGGCGATCGTGCCCATCGAGGACAACACGTCCATGCTTTGGGCTCTGGTGATTCTCGGCATCAATTCCATCGCAAAGGCGACGACTTCTCTGGTACTTAACTCACGGACGGCATGTGGCTGAGACAGCGCTTCGGCAATTCCGATGACGACATGATCTGCCCGGTACAAGGGGAGATCCGTTTTCCCTTGTTCAGGGTTGGCCCCTAATAATCGTACTTGCACGATAATCTGAGCATCTTGAAACACTTGCAACCGGGAGGCAGCAATCTTAGCCCCTTTTTCGGTAAAGGCTTCATCGGGGTACCCCGATTCCGTTCCGGCTCCCGTTTCAACTAGGACCTCCATGCCACCTTTGGACAGCGAGGGTATGACCCCCGGCGTCATTGCGACGCGTTTTTCACCCGGGTAGGTTTCTTTTGGAACGCCGATGATCAGGGCCATGGCTTGAGGGGCCTCAAAAAAATTGGAGCGTATGAGATCGATGTATCGGTGGACAAACCATAGCGGGATACCACAATTGTTTAGAAAGAAGCAATGCCTGGAACCTGAATCGGAATTGATTTCTAGGCCAACTCTACAGGCGTCGAAGAAAGGGGTAGGGAGTCATTGTGTCAGGAAGACCCATCTCGTCAACGAGACTTCAGCTACCCAGACTCTCGCAACGTGAGGATCGCAAGACTTGGACCTCAGTGGCCGTCACGCACGAGAAGTTGATCAAGGTAGGAGCGCGGGGCGGTTCTGATGGAGGCTACGAAAGAATCGACAGAGGACCGGATCGTCGAAAAGAGTCGATAACAATCGGTGTGTTCGTGACTTCGGCTCCCGACAGCATCGTGATCTCCTGTCCAGCCCCGAACGGTTGGATCAGCAGAAAGAGACCGAAGCTGAGAGCAATAATGCTGGGCCAGATCATCGAGAGAGAGCCAAGAACGAGGAGGAACACCACCACGGCTACTGTGTCCTGGGTAAGTTGGCTTTTGGCTGTGAACATACCCTCTCCTTCCTTGGCCTGCGCTTAGTGAAAAGCCGCGAGCAGTGTGAGTCGCATGCTTGGTACAATACCTCATAAGGAGACCTAATTAGCAACCGAGATAAAGACCTAGTCACAGTTAGGGCTATTGCCAAGGTGGCAACTGCTACAGTTCGACATCAACACAAAAGCCGATTTGTGCCTGCCACAAGCTGGTAACGTGACTCATCGCTCAAGTCCGTCAACTATGCCGCCGCAAATGCGGCTGGTTCTTCAGTTCTTGAAGCTTATGCGATGGGAAGTGTGAGGTGCACGAAGGATGGCCTAGGCGCCTTTGGCCAGGCCAGATGCGGCGGCATAGGTAGACCGATCAATGATCGGAAGGGTATGGTACCTCTCGATCAGGGGAGGGTAATGTAAATGGCCGTCAGTTCCGTGCCAGCCAGGTATTGATCTCTTCCAGATCCGTGCGCGAGAGCGTGCCGCCCCAGACCCGGAGGGCGACGAGGGCGCGGATATAGTCGTAACGAGCTCTCGCGTGGGCGAAGCGGGATTTTAAGAGATTTTTCTTAGCTTCCAGGAGAGCAATGATCGTCGACGCACCCAACTCGTAGCCCCGTTGCTGCCCGTCACGGGCTTTCACACGAGCGTCCACCTCGCGCGCCGTCGAGGCCATGCGGGCATACCCGGTGTGCGCATTCAGAAACGCCGTCCTGGTCTCTCGTTCAATCTCGCGTTGCTTTTGTAGATGCTTGTACTTGGTCATTTCAAAGCGGGCGACGGCTTCGCGCTCCCCGGCCTTCACGCTTCCGCCGGAATACAGCGGCATCGTGAGTTGCAGCCCCAGGGTGCCGACGGTATAGGGATCCAGCTGCCGGTTGTCGAATCCACCATTCTTGGCATAGATCCCCGCCATTTGCAGGGACAACTGGGGGAGATGATTCGCCCACTGACTGGCGATGGACTTGGCAGCCGCCTCCATCGCATGCTGCAACGCCTGGATGGCCGGGTGATGCGTGACGGCATCGGCCACCCACTGGTCGGCCTGCCCGGGCACCGGCGGGAGCGTCTCGGTCGTGAGCCGGGCCAGATCGGTGACGGAGACCCCGGCCACCTCACGGACCTTTTCCAACGCGACGGCCTTCGCATTGTGGACGTCGAGTTCGCGCGTCTTGAGCGTTTGGTAATAGGCTTCCACCTCGTAGAGATCCGTAACTTTCGCCATGGCGCGCTCGTGCATGCGGCGAATCCGTTGTGTCTCCCCGTCGGTCACATCCAGCTCACTCTGCACGTAGCTCGCCTCATCCGTGGCTTCCAACACCTCCAGATAGCGATCGACCAAATCGGTGGCGAGACTCATACGGGCATCCGCCAAGTCCTGCTCCGCCTGCTTGACCGTCAACCCGGTGCCTTCATAGGCGCGATAGGACGACAGGTCGAAGAGCGCTTGCCGGGCCTGGACAACGCCCCGTAACCCCTGATACTGCGAGGTGAACTCGGTCGTCTGTCGCGTAAAGGCGTTGGTGGTGTCTTGCGTCAATTCGTTCCACGAGATAAAGCCTGTGGCCGACACTTGGGGCAAGAGCTTGCTGCGAGCCTGATCCTGTTGCGCTTCGGCCTGTGCGATCGACGACTGTCGCCCTCCGACGATCGGGTTGGTCGCGAGGGCCAGGTCGTAGAGCTGGAGGAGAGTGGCTGGTCGCTCGTCGGCACCACCAGCAGCCGGATGACTGACCATCACGATCAGGATGAGGATGAAGAGGTACCGCATCGTCGTATGGTCTGTTCAATCCTCGATTAACGACCGTTTGAAACTGTCGGTCAGGGGTTTCATGACATACTGGACCAGCGTCCGGGCCCCGGTCTGGATGAGCACCTCCACGGGCATGCCCGGCACCAGGTCGAGGTTGGCGGTACGCAGCGCGGCAAGGCCGGCCGGGGAGACGGCGACCCGGGCTAGATAGTAAGCAGTCTCGCCGTCGTTGTGCTCCCCGACCAGGCGGTCTGCCGACACACTCATGAGTGTGCCTTCGATTATGGGGAGATCCCGAGTTTTGAATGCGCTGAACCGCACCTCCGCGCCCTGTCCCACTGTCACACGGTCAATGTCGATCGGCGAGACCTGCGCTTCGATGATCAGGTTCTGATCTTGCGGCACGATGTCGAGCAACCGCCCACCCGGGGGGATCACGGCGCCGATGGTATGCACGGCTAATCCAAGGACCATTCCTGAGACGGGAGCCTTAATGACGGACCGATTGACCGTGCTCTCGACCGATTGTACGTTCTCGCGGAGTTGGAAGAGATCGGTCTGCACGTCACTCAGCTCTTTGGCAACCTCCCGTTGGAGGTCTTTCTGCAACTGCAGAATCTTCAGTTCGATTTCGGCGATCTGTAACTCGCTCGCAGCCATATCAGAGAGGAGTTGCCCGCGCTGGCCTTCGCTCTGCGCCAGGGCCCGATCCAGTTCCTCGACCTTCTGCTTTTCGGTGAAGCCCTCCGTGAGCAGGCTCTGAAAATCGGCGAGCTCGGCTCGATACGACGCCACCAGGCGATCGCGACTGCGCGTCTGGGCCTGCAGCCCCGTCACTTTCGCCCGTAGTTGTTCGATCTGGCGGCGATAGACCGCACGTGCCCCGTCGGCCGCCGCCTGGCGCACGGCCAATGTCTGATCTTGCAGGCGCATCGCTTCCTCGACACGGGGGTCGTCCTGGTGCGAGAGCAAGTCCTGGGGGTAGTGTACGGTTGGGAGTCCGTCTCGCTGGGCTGCTAGCCGAGCTTCTTGCGCGATCCTGATATAAAGTTGCCCTCGCAAGACTTCCAGTTGTGCGCGAGCGTGGGTATCGTCGAGTGTTGCCACCACCTGGTCAACCTGCACGAAGTCCCCGTCGTGCACCGCCAGACTTCGAATGATCCCGCCCTCAAGGTGTTGCACGGTTTTTCGGGAGTGTTCGACGGTAATCACCCCGGGGGCTAACGCCGCACTTTGGAGTGGGGCCAATGCCGCCCAGGCGCCTAAGCCCCCAAAGACCACCAGCACAAGGGCGAATCCCTGCCACTGAATCGCACGGTCGTCGCTCAAGGAGGCGCGGGGAACATCGAGGAACGCCTTAGCCATAGAGCACCTGTTCACGGTTTGTCATCACCTGCCTCATCGTTGTGGTCCTACCACGGCAGGGATTGAGTGCCCCACCGACTCCGCGGCATCCTCCGTTGGGCCCATTGCGGGGACCGTCTGTGGTGCAGCCACCGTCGACGGTGGTGTGGCCATGGCTGCCAACACCTTTTCACGCGGGCCATACAGCGCGAGCTTGCCCTGCACGATCAGCGCGATTTTGTGCACGGCCTGGAGCACATTCGGACGATGCGTGACGACCACCACCGTACAGCCGTCCCGTTGGAGGTGTCGGAGCATTGTCAGGAGTGCGGCTTCCCCCACCAGATCAAGGTTCGCGTTGGGCTCATCGAGCACCACCAGGCGCGGGCGTCCGTAGATCGCCCGGGCAAGGCCGAGGCGTTGTCGTTGTCCGGCTGAGAGGGCGATGCCGCCCCCAATCAGCGGCGTGTCGTAGGCCTGCGGCAAGGTCACGATCATCTCATGGATGCCTGCACATCTCGCGGCGTCCACCACACGGTCCGGCTCGATCTGACCGAAGCGGGCGATGTTCTCCGCGACGGTGCCGTCGAGCAATTCGACATCTTGGGGGAGGTAGCCGACGGATTGGCCCAGCTGCGTCCGGTCCCACTTGTGCACGTCGGCGCCATCCAGGCACACCCGCCCCTGTGTCGGTGGATAGAGGCCGAGGATGGCTCGGGCCAAAGTGGATTTTCCGGCCGCGCTCGGTCCGATGAGCGCCACCGTGGTCCCTGGTTCGATCGTGAGGGTGATCCTGTTGAGGATGGGTTCGCTCCGGCCCGGCACGGTGAGACCGAGCTGGTCCAGCGTGACCTGTCCCCGCAACGGCGGCAAGGACATGCGGGATTCGTGCTCTGGGATGGCGTGCAGGAGTGAATCAAGCCGCCCATAGGCCTCGCGTGCACTGAGCCATCCGCGCCAGCCGGCAATCATGTGATCGAGCGGTGCGAGCGCCCGTCCCAAGAGGATCGATCCGGAGATGACGAGCCCGGGGGTGATCTGCTTGTGAATCGCGAGATAGGCTCCCAATCCCAACACCAGTGATTGAATCGTGAGCCGGTAGGTCCGTGAGAGCGCATTGATCAAGCCGGCTTTGGTGCTGGCGCGACTTTGTAACGCGACGACGTGCTGTTGTTTGCTCTGCCAGCGGGCTTGCAAACGAGGGAGCATGCCCATGGCCTCCACGACTTCGGCATTGCGGAGATTACGCTGCACAAATTGGGTGGCGTCGAGCGATTCCCGATTGGCCTCCGATAGCTCGGTGCGGGTCGCGAGCTCATTCCACCATGCGAGTCCCGCCAAGAGGAGGATTGAGAGAACCGCTACGGCGCCGAAGGCCCAGTGAAACAGAAACATAAGGCCCACATAAATCGGGATCCACGGCGCATCGAAAAAGGCCAGCAAGCCGGGGCCGGTCAGGAATTGGCGGAGCTGCAACAGATCGGTCAGCGGTTGGGCCGTAGTGACGGTTCTGCTACTCTGAAGCGATTGAGCAAAGAGGGCTGCAAAGGTCCGTTCGCCGAGGTGCTCATCGAGTCGCGCACTGGTCGCCACCAAGATGCGCGACCGGATCCATTCCAGTCCGCCCAGCACGAGAAAGAGAAACACGGTGATGAGGGTGAGCATCAGCAGGGTGGACTCGCTCCCGCTCTGCAAGACCCGGTCATACACTGCCAGCATGTACAGCGCCGGCACCAGCATTAAGAGATTCACGAACAGGCTGAAGAAGGCGGTGGCGACAAAGGAGCGCCGAGAGACGGCCAACGCCCGACGTAGATCGGACGGCTCGTTTGTGAAAACTGCTGTCTGCGGAGTGCTAGTGGATTTGGTTTGCCCTGTTGTCATAGGCGGTTCAGGTTCCAGTCTGAGCAGGTCGCCTATGGGGCTCCCTGCATGAAGTTGTAAGAGTTACAGGATGGCGTCGGTGTCGGCCCTTCCAATTGACGAGGGGGAGAAAGGGTTGTCGTAATGGCTCTGCATCTGCTCTCATGATTCCGTTCGCGGCGATTCTGTTCCTGCTCTTCTGTCTGCGTGGGTTCAGCAAGCTCGATGCCAAGACAAGGAAAGGTCCTTAAACTCATGGCGATCTGGTCTTATGCTACGTATTTACAACAGCATAGGTGGAGTCTGTTTGGTAAGACCTAAATCAACCGCTCTGTAAATTTCGAAGGGCGTATCGAAAGAGATTCTATACGTGTATCGAATTCGATTCAGTGGAAAATCTGTGAAGATCGTGCGATCAATTTAAGAGGGTGGTCAACAACTCTACTGACTCTCAGCGCGGAGTATGAGTGATATGAAAACAATCGGCCCAGACGGGCGTCCCTGTTCAGGAACGCCCGTCTGGAGTTGGAAATGTTAGCGGAGGATATCGCTCCCAGCATGCCCTGCTTGGACGAAGAGGGCAGGAGAGCCGGTTAGTTGAATCTCAAACTCTGCCGCTGCGTCCCCATCAATATTGCCCTGCACAACTCCGCCGACATAGCGGAGGTGCCCTGCTGTAAAGGGTCCGCCCCAGATGAAGGTCTGGTTACCCGATAGCAAGATGCTGGCATCGATCGTGGACAGGTCGATCTGGTCACCTAATCCAGTGCCTAGTCCTCTAAAATCGGTGATGATATCTCTGCCAGCACCGGCGGGACTTTCGTTGATCGCATTGTAATCGAAGATATCTCGATCAGTCGCGTTCCCACTGGTCAGCGTGTCCTTGCCGACCCCACCAGTGATATGGTCGTTACCGGTGTCGCCATTGATGGAGTCGTTTCCACCCAGGCCACGGAGTGTGTCGTTTCCAGCGCTGCCGGAGAGTGTGTTTGCCGCGTTATTTCCGGTGATGGTATTGTGATTCCCATTTCCCGTGCCATTGATGGCAGACGAGCCTGTGAGAGTGAGGTGCTCGAACCCGAAGCCCAGGGCATGGGAGGCGGAGGAGAGCACAGTCCTGCAGAACGCTGCATGGTTGTACTGCGTTCTTCTTCTTTCTTTTCGATCGCCACGGCACTCTCCCTCCTTCTCTTCTTCCAGGCCGATGGGTTTGTCCTCCGCTGCGCCCACCATTGACGACAATCATCGACGAGATCAGCCTGCCGGCATGCAACGCGGGACGCGTGTGCCTTGGTCGGGAAATGTACCGACCAAAAAGGCAGTTACGACCATGAGGCTGTCCAAACTTTGATCGTCACGACCAAGTTGTGAGTGGCACGCAACTGGTGAGTGGCTAAAGCAAATCTAATGCCGAGTGTGGGCGGAGACATCCATGAAATAGGACGGCGTTCTTGTTCTACGTATTTTCAGCAGGATGGAATACCCTTGTCATTTTCTATGTAGGCCAAGACTCCTGAAAATAATCAAACTATGTATCGGAATGGATATTCACGGTGAATCGAATTAGATTCGATTCCTAGGTCCGTAGATGTCTACAGGTTTGTTGCCAGTCGATGCGATGAGGATGAAGAGCGAAAGGTTCCATAATCGTTTGGGGGGGGGATATGAGTAAGGAGCATTGGAATTATAGGGCAAGGTGCGGGCGAGGAGGGGCGATCATCTGTACCACGCACAATGTCCTGAGGCTCTGGACCGCCCTGCATCGCCGACGCCGCGGCGACGGCATAGCCACAAGCCAGGAACCATCCGAGATCGAGCGACTTGCCGCAGAACGGCAGAAATACACATCCGTCTGGAGCCACATTCAGGGAAGGAAAGTGTGCGATCAGTAGCGGGTTGACGGTGGATTCGTGCCATCTGGTCTGGTTCGTCTGCCATCGGTTGTGCCAAAAGCTTGGTTCCATGCAAATCCTCAGTATGTGGGGTTTGACTGTTACAGGCGAGATCCTGACGGGCAGAGGAGAAGAGAGGCAAGGCAAGGGGGGAGGAATTCTTGCCAGAGGATGATTCAGCAACGGCTGCTCATCATCGGTGCTACCGAAGACATACGGCTTGCCCACGCTTAACACCTCAGGTAGAGTAGAGAGCATGATCACGGTTGGACGCAGACGTGAGCGCCCGATTGCCAGGCAGGGCGATGGAACCTTGCTGGCGGAAGGGGCACGCTTTAGCGAGACGATCGCGCATTTGGCCACAAGTACGTTTATCCCGAAAGGGGTGTACCGGTTTCGATCGCACATGGATGCGAACAAACAGCAAGACGACTGCTTGGCGAAAGGCATGGGACGATTGGCCGCTGAGCGAGCGTGATGGAAGAGTATAGCCGACCTGCGACGCTCGACGATCTCAAAGCCCTCCTACGTTCTCTCAATCAACATCATGTCGACTATCTTCTGATAGGCGGCTATGCGCTGGCAGCCCATGGCTACCAACGGGCAACGACCGATATTGATATTGTGGTTCCAGCTTCTGCCACGGCGGGACAGCGAGTCAAAGAGGCGCTGTTGATTCTTCCCGATCAAGCGGCCAGGGAGATCGAACCGGCGTGGTTCGAAGAGGGAGAAAATATTCGGGTCGCCGATGCGTTTGTCGTGGACGTCATGCTGAATGCCAATGGCCAGACCTATGAAACGCTCAGGCCGTATGCCGAAACCATCGAGTTCGAAGGCATTCCGGTTCGAACCATCAATCTCGAAGGACTCCTGCTCACCAAACAAACACTCCGTGAAAAAGATGTGCGGGACCGCATCATCCTCGAGCGTGCGCTGGCGGTCATGCGTGCCTCACGGCATCCACCCGATTCCAGATAATTTGGGTTTCCCTACGGTCGTTTCGTTCTTACTGATCATCCAGATATCCCGCGTGACAACACGGCAGTGTAGCGTAAGGAAGAGAAGAACAGCTGGAAAGTAGACCGGTCCTCCTGTGTAGGCGAGATCGAAGATCCATCCTCAACTTCGTGATGCTATAGCCTTCCAGAATTTCGGGAGTGCCAAGTCAAGAACTGAGGTGGCCCCGGAATAACAGACACGTGAATTACGTACCAGCCTCCTGCTGCTCAAACTCTTCTGGGCTGCGATAGCCGAGCGCCTGATGGAGGCGCTGCCGGTTATAGAACACCTCAATATATT
>JBFWZD010000047.1:0-12101 GCA_050185705.1 Nitrospira sp.
GCCAGGCCGACGTGGTCGCCCACTCCCCCACCCCATCCATACAGAGCACCACCGCCTTGTCATAGGGGGAGGGATAAAAGGCGGAGGCCGCATGGGATTCATGGTGCTCGCCGAACAAGAGCTGCGGCAGGTCCGATGGCGTCAGGTCTGGAGCCAACGCCAGGAATTCCTTGGCGAGCAGGTTCCGAAGGAAGAGTTTTTCTTTGAGCCACACGGGCATGGCCGCGACGAACGACTGGAGCCCCTTCGGAGCAAACGCCAGGTACGTTTCGAGCAACCGCTCAAATTTCACCAGCGGCTTATCATAGAAGACGAGATAGCGAAGGTCTCCGAGAGCAATCCCCCCTTCCTTCAAGCAGTAGCTGACTGCCTGTGAAGGGAAACCCGGATCATGCTTCTTTCTCGTAAACCGTTCCTCTTGTGCCGCCGCAATAATCTCTCCGTCGCGAATCAGACAGGCCGCACTGTCATGATAAAACGACGAGATGCCTAAAATATGGCTCACCTTCAACTCCACCGATGATTGGTGACAAATTCAGCTCATTGGAATTACGGAATGTGACCCACCTAACGAGACGGCTAAGTAGCGCTACAATTCTAAAGATACATGAGCTGAAGATGCACCCCTCGCCCTCCTGACAGAGAGCTGTCAGTATACAGGGCATTAGCGGTCTCGCAAAAGAAGTCTTTTAGAAAACGGCTCGCCATATTACTATCCGTGACCAGCCAAGTGTCCACCAACATGAATTCTCAACTCCTCGCCCAAACTACTGATTGCCATCAGGATCCGTATCCGGAGATGGATTAATCATTACGCCTCAACCATGCATGTCCTGGGCCGTCGTTAGACATCAGTGCAATTCCACGTCACCTCCAGCCAATCATTATGTTAAAAGAGGTTCGAAGAGCCTATCCTCAAATGCAGGGAAGGTCCTCCAACCAACATAAGACTTCGCAGTACGGATTAACGGCGTAACTCCCGCACGCAGCGCCGCTTCTCCATCACGGTCAAGGCGGTCCCCAATTAGCACTGTTTTAGACGGCTCTACTCCCGCAACCCGCATCAAGATCTCCAATCCACGGGGATGCGGTTTGAGTATGCCGACCCCTTCGTCGTGCGCTGACACTATGTAATCAGCCTCCAAACTCATCGCTTGCATCTTCTCCTTCGCTGGATAATCAGAGAAGATTCCTATGATTTTTTTCTTTCGTTTGATTGCACAAAACAGTTCCGATAAGAATGGGTATCGACAAGATGCCAGATATTGTAGCGGGCGGCGATAGATCCACTCCGAGACCACCTCGTCAACGACGGAAGTTGTGCAAGCCACCTGTCTAGCCGTTTCGGAGACAAGGATCGCTTCGAACCCTTCTGTTTCGGCAACAGCCAATGACTCTCGAATATGACGATATGCCGAAAGAATCCTCAGCGGCTTTAGATCAGCTTTCAGAAAAGCGTGCAAGAGTAATTGCTGTAGCATACGGCGTCTAAGGGTGCTTTGTCGATACAACGTCCCATCAACATCAAACACCACAAGCTGCACCTTGTTCCAATCAAACTCCGAGGGCGCCCCAGCGGCCATCATTGCAAACTGATGTAGTGCTGCGAGCTCAATGTTTCAAGCACGGGCAGATCCACAAAGGTCGCGAAGATAAAGGTAACGATCAATGCGACGACAATAAAAATGAGGCCACGCTCGCGATAAAGTTTTTCTGGGTTTTGGGCGGATGAGCCTGGATCAGCCGATATTGCCATGTAATAAACGAACAAAGTAATCACTGCCGGAAGCAGCAAAAGGTATTCCACGCGGTACTTAATTAAGAAAATAGAGAGAAAGGACGTTGCGAGTAGGGAATAGGTGAGACAGGATAGATTAAGCGATAGTTCTGAGTAATAAGCAAAACTTGAACGGTATCGCGCGAGCAGTCCGGGGCCATGCGATGCAACGATTTCACGATACTCCGATAGGCGCTTGGCTGCCATGAGAAACGCTCCACCAAACCAATAGGACAGGATGACCGAGCTCGGTGGAAGCGATGTTGGATCGACCATTGTCCAACCGATGGCAAGGCGCAATGGATTATTAACTGATTCCGAAATCACATCAAGATAGGCCATATCTTTACTGCGTATCGGTGGAACATTATAAACAATGCCTTGCAAAGCAAAGAGGCACGCAACGACAAACATCGAACTGCCTGCTAAAAATGCGCACCCAAGACCCACCGCCAAGAAACCAGCCCATTCGACAAATACTATCTTGCCATTCATAACCCGCTGAACGGCAGATCGTACGGATTTTGTCGGGTGGTGCTTGTCGGAGTCACGATCCAACCACTCATTGATGACGTAATTCGCGGACGCAATGCAGATTGCCACGACAAGACCGAGTCCGACCATATCTACTAGTTGATCCGTCCTCACCCCTCGTAGGAGGTACGCGAGGACTACCCCGGGTACGATAAAAATATGTTTTGCGCTGTGATCCAGACGAGCAATAGCAAGATAGTCCGATAGACGGGCCGGAGAGGCCAATAGCTGGATTCTGGCGCGGTTTGAAGTATCGGTGGCCATCTGTCGATTCAGATCGAACCGTAGCGAAAGAAAATTGCACCCTGGTCAAGAAGAAGACTCATAACCGGGTTATCACTTACCAGGTTACGCATTGAAAGTTTCGGAAATATTCCATGAAACCTGTTCATATGTATCGTTCCATCCCAAAGAGCCTTAGGCAGCAGTGAGAGGAGTGATCGATGAGACACTCGACAGCAATCAATTCTGTCTCATCATATAAATGATACGCATCAGTCCGAGAGCGGCCAATATGGGGATGATGAGTTCCATCGGAGCTCGCAGCCGTGAACCATTACCGAAGACAATCCCAGAAGCCAGGCTAAGCACGAGACAGATAGCCAGAACTGCGACCAGCCACTTCCGCTGTACCACGCCACCATCCCGATCCCTGTCCGGAGTGAGGCACACACCTAGCGCAGCAAGGATCAATAGGGCTATCCACAATCCTGCGAGTACCCACGTGTCGCCTGAAAAATTCAATCCCGCTGGTTCTAAAACTTGTGGATGCGGGTGAATAAGGGCTTGGCCCGCGTTCAAACCAAATGTGTAGACAGTTAAGAAGGGGTGTTCCCTGATAAAGGCCTTTGCCCTTCGCCAACGCTCGTCATTCCTCTCCTGGACGGAAAGCCCCTTGCTCCACTGCCACTCATCCTCTCTTGCTGCTTCCGAGAGCACCCACCGATCCCCCACAGCTCCTTTGAGTTGTGCCTTCACACTGGGGACAAAGTACTGGTAAGCATTAATTCCAGAAATGACGCTCAGCCCATCAAACTGAGCCAAGCGTTGATTACGATCCTTCCATAAGGATATGGGCGCTCCTGCGGAGATCAACATGACAGCGACCAAAACCCACGTCTTTTTCCGTTGAACCCCGCACAAAACCAATAATGCGATTGCCACCACTATGACCAGAGGCCAGAGTGGGCGCACAAGCACCGCAACGCCTGTCAGCAGCCCTATAACAACACCGCCAATTACAACCGCAGAAGTTTTCCTTGCGTGCTCGACCACGAGATACATCACAAAAAACAGCAGCGCAAGGTTCAGAAGATAGAGACCTTCGGTCATTGCTAACCCCGCCTTCACGACGCCCCAAGGAGAAAACGCTGCCAAGAGAGCTCCAGTGAAAGCCACCACAGGAGGAACGATCCGTCGCGCCAGCCAATAGAGAAAGACCACGCTCCAGGAAATGATAACGGTTTGGACCACCAACACGGTACGCAAAGCCTCACCGTTCAGACCATCCACCGTAGTACCTGTTGCAACCATAATCGCGACGAGAAACACAGGGTATCCGGGTGTTCTGAGCACGTCAGGTTTCTGCCATTTATCGAGAGCCGCTCCCTGTTCGAGAAGACTTGTTACATTCGTAAAATACGAAGGGGTGTCACTGGTAATGAGGTCCGGTAGATCCGCTGCCAACGTTAGAAACAACCGCGGTAGCAGTGAAGCAATCAGCACAATCAAGGACGCTGTGAATATATGGTCTCGAAGCCAAGCAGACAAACTCGAATGGCGAACGCTCTGCCCTTGGTTCTTTCCAATCGTTCTTTCAGAACCATCTACTTGCACACTTCACCCCGAATAGTTCACCGATTATCTGGAACACAAAACTAGAACAATGTGTAGATAAACGGAGCCACCGCCGAGCCTTGTGTCAACACGATCAATGTCCCAAACAAGAGCAGCACCAATAAGATCGGCAATAACCAAAATTTTTTCCTCTCTTTCATGAAAGCCCAGAGCTCCATCACAAACCCGCCCATGACGTCCCTCCTTTTCCTGATCACTATTCAGAGCACTGAGATCGATCCAGCCACCGCAAGCAATGCAGACCTCCCCACAAATCTTCAGATCTCCAACTATTAATGCTGATTGATATAGGCCGTAATGTCTTCGGCCATGTGTTCCGCCATCACGCGATGCCCTTCTGCGTTGGGATGGCCATCGACTTTTGAATTCACGACTGACGAGACTTTGATCCCGGCAAACCAAGGTGCCATGTCCTTAACCGGAACCCCTTGGGCATGTCGAACCACATCGGCCAGTAAGAGATTATTCTCGTCCGCATGCAGTCGCCTAAAGAACACCATGAGCGGGATCCGGCGTTCTTGACACATCGCAACCAGCTCCCCTAGTGCAGACATAGACTCACGCCACCCCTTTGATTCCTGTTGAGAAGCCTTGGTCGCTTCAGATTGAGAAGTAGGCAACGCGTAGGTATAGGTATGATGTATCAGTCGATAAAACCAGAGCTTTCCTACCATGGTGATGACCATGTCCGGAAAAGACTTTCCCCATGGAGAACTTTGGGCCCAGGGATCAAACGGCCCCCTGTTAACTTCGACGTCATTTTGCACGTAGGTCAACATCACCAAATCTGGTTGCAGGGCAATCCCGTCCCGCTTGAAATAAGTGACCTCCTGCACAGTGTTGTACCCCCCCACCCCACTATTAATTACCCGCACTGGACGGTGGAGTCGTTCTTGTAGTAATGGTTCAAGCCGGGCAGAAAACGTCTTGTCTTGGTCCACCCCCGTTCCAAAGGTGACTGAATCCCCAAGGGCAAGCACCCGATATTCATTCTCGCCTTTCGGCAGAATAGGCCTATCCCGAAGCCCGCGTTCGTTATAGGCCACAAGTACATCACCATAACGAGTCTCCCAGGACGGCTTATGCCGGAAGATGAGCTGGTCATCGGCCAGCTTATCTCGCATATAGTCTCCGGCCTGCTCATAATAGGAAATGCCGAGCGGATCCATTGCACGAATAAGTAACTCGACCGCAGCAATCGACAAGAACAGTGACAGGCTGCTTATGATGATTCCAGCCCTTGCCTGGTAAAGCTTGAGATACCAAGCAGATTTTGCCAACGAGAGCGACAGGGCCATACTGCCGAGGGTAACCAGCAGCGCGACGTACCACCAACTATAGCGATCGAGCACGACGGGAGTGTGCGACCGGTAGGTGGCTGCGAGCAAGGCAAGGCCCCATGCCATGCTCACGATACCGAACTTTAGATATTTGACTTGTACGTTCATCCCTAGGACTCTAGCCTAACTCATGCCAACATCAAGTGTGTTAGGCGCCGGCGGCAAACGATGCTCCCTTGTCGCTCGGATCGTTTCCACTACCACGATCTGCACCCTTGACAATTCCATACAGAACGCCCCACGCGTAAGCTATGTGTAGGATCGACGCAGCAACGGGAAACAGAAGCACTACACGCCAATCGCGATTGCCTTTCTGCGTCAAGCCGGCGATCAGTAATGCCGTCCCGTACAGTACCGGCAGCACTCCCGCCAGGAGTTTCCACCAACCCGGTAACAACCATCCCACGATCACACTTCCCGCCATAAGAGACATAAAGAGCGGCGGGACAATCTGACGGAACGACGCTGGAACCCGGTGCTTCCTTAGCACAGCAACCCGCCAATATCCGTATTCAAAATATTGCCGGAACAGCGATGTGACCGTTTCTCTGACGAAATACGTCGCGCGAGCACGGGGTGAGAGAAACACCTTTCCCCCTTGCTTCGTGAAGCGATAATTCAACTCATCATCCTGGTTCCGCACCAACATTTCATCGTAGAGCCCGACCTTTTCAAAGACTTCCTTTCGAAACACGGGAAAGCAAGCCCCCTCAGCATACCCTTCAAAGTTGGGGTGCCGATGTCTGGCATTCCCTATGCCGACGGGATGAGACATCGCAGCGGCAACCGCCTGACCGAAAAGACTCTTCCCGACGCTGATAATGGGGCCGCCGACACATCCTACCTCTGGATGTTCCTTGAGTAGGGAGGCGCACACGCGTAAATAGTCGGAGGCATAATCACAATGGGCGCCCAAGATGGCGATGTATTGACCACGCGCTTCACGAATGCCCGCATTCATCGCGCAAGGCGTGACACGGCGAGGATTCTCGACCACCCGCAGCTCAGAATGTTCTTTGGAGAGCTCTTCCAAAATCTCACGGGTACCATCGTCCGAGAGTCCATCAACGATGATGACTTCCATCCCCCCTTGAGGACGCTCCTGGGCTAAGAGCGATCGAACACAGGTCTCGATATGACGACGTTCATTGCGACAGGGAACAATCGCGGAGAGGAGCGGTCGTCCTAGGCCATCAGACGGCACCCTATGATGTAGAGGGAAATGATCGAGGGAGTTTTGCATCAGGATTCGATTGCAATCGGTGTAGGTTAACAGGCGTCTTTCGAGTGAGACGACAAAAAACATTCGGATCAAGAGCGCTCAGAATACCATATCCGCCAACTCAGTCACAGCCGACGACTTCGGTCCCTGTCTTACCTGCCACGAGAGACTCATCTCACGGGTGGACCACACCCTGCTCCAACTGTAGGCATACACATACCATTTCTACAGATTTTGGAATGAGGCCCCACGATAATAATCATGTGCAATCAATTGGTTGGAAAAATATAAATTGGCACAGAATGTGCTTTAAACTTGGTTGACTTAAATTTCCCAATGAAGATAGTCAAGTATTTTTTCTAGAGGAGCTTACAATGGCGAATCGCTTCATCAAGTACTCGCACTGTGCGTTGTTGTTCTTAGGAGTCTCTGTTCCCCTCACTCTCCTTGGAACGACTCCGGCTCAGGGTGCGACATATTACGTAGCCACAACAGGAAATGATTCCAACCCAGGCACTTCCTCAAAGCCTTGGCGAAATCCTCAAAGATGCACAACGTCACCCATCAAAGCCGGTGATACCTGTATTGTCCGTTCCGGAACTTACACTGATACCGATGGTAACGGGGTTGTAGTGTGGATATACAACAGAACATCGACGCCCTCGGGTACGGCTTCACAACCGATCACGATCAAAAGTGAAAAACCACTCGGGGCGGTGATCGTCGGACCCAGTGGAAGGAACGGCTGGGGATTCTTCGTCCAGAAGCCCTACTATGTCATTGAAGGATTTGACATTTCCGGAGTAAACAATAACAGCAGCACGGCTGGGGGTGCTGGGATTACTGTTTCAGCACCTGGAAATGGGGCAATCATTCGTTCGAACTCTATCCATCATATTGGCGGGCAATCATGTACAGCCTCCAGTAATGGGTTTATGGGTATAAACGTTAAAGATGGCGTCTCCGGAGTACTGATCGAAAAGAATCGAATCTCCTATATTGGAAGAAAAGGATGTGTTGCATCCACTGACGCACACGATCATGCAATTTATATTAGAGCTGCCTCGAATACCACTATACGCCGAAACGTCATCTATAATGCACTCCGCGGTGCCGCCATACACGTATACGGTGGGACAACGACTAATCTAAACATTTATCACAACACTCTCCACGGCTATAGTGCTGCTGCAACTGCACACATCATCTTGGCCTCAACGATCAAGACGGCAAATATCAAGAACAATACCTCGAGTGATGCCAGACTTGCGATGGTCCGTCTCTATAATTTGAAGGCTTCTGGCGTGACCATCAGTAGTAATCTCAGTACTGGCAGTGTGCGATATGGGAGCGCCTCAGGCGTCACGTTCTCGAACAATATTGAAAAGACAAACCCTGCATATATTGACAAGTCACGGAACGACTTTCGTGTAACCTCCAGCAGTCCCACGATCAATCGTGGCACAACAAGCGGAGTCCCAGCCGTGCCTGATGGAAGACCCGACTCAAGCGCCTATGAATACTCAACACAAAATAACACCGCATCCCCCCTGACTCCCACGGGATTAAGAAGCTCGTAACGCCAGATATTTTTATTCTTGAAGGAACATTCCTGCAACCGCCTGATATAGGAGATCGGTGGCTGCAACAGGAAAATTCTTTCCTGGCTGTCTCTCGTTAATAGGGGAGCTTACCAAGCCAGCTCAATACTAATGGATCTTATAGCTGATAGGTTGTGTTAGTAAAACTTGCGTTCTTTCCATTAAAGGATAACGAGGGGGATATACCCTTATAATGCTGTGTAAGCGTTTGGACGAGCAAGAGTGCCTCAATTTCTCGATGCTGGGTCACAGACAATTCGCCGCCATCCAGCACTCTCGGCTTCTTCATGCTCAATGGAATGTTCCCACCACTCTTGGCGACCCAATTTTTCTCAAACACATCGAGCCACTCAGATGGGATCGATGAAGGACTTTGCTTTTGAACAGGCGTCTTACTGCTAAAATGCCTTTTATAAGCACTCCAAACATCAAGCACCACATATTTAGAGTAACTTCCTGCGGACGATAATCGCAACGGTCTCATCGGAGCACCAGCATCAGTAGGTATTGCGGACAATGTAGGGCTCATTTTCATTACCGCGGCGGTGACTAGCCTCCTATGAAGTCTAAGTCTCCATGGAGTTCTCAAGCTCGCAAGTGTGATCTCATGTGATAGGAAAGGTAAAATTAATTTGCGCATATCGGACAGAACCCAGCAATAAGACCTGCTCATGAGCTTGTGTAGATAAATTACGTCAAGCTTATAAACGTTCTCAAGGTCAGGCGCTGCCAAGGCAATTGCTTGGTAGGGACTCAGGAGCGATAGATTGTGATCATGTAGAGTCAGTTGCCCGTCTGAGATACACGCGACATCTACATCGTTAGAAGCATACAATCGATGCTTTAACAGCGCATCGAAATTTACCCGATTGGTACGTCCCATCTTTAAGAATTCGTGGCGCCAGAAAAAGTCTCGAAAGAGCTCACCACCTAAAGAACCTACATGTCCGATTAACGAACTGGAATACTTCAACTCTTGTGTCCTTCTGCGATGTACGTTTTTAGGCAGAAAATTCCCATCTGACAATATCGACGCCTCCAGTAAGGATTTCGCTGAATACGCCTCCTCCTCATTCCACCTACTCATTCTTTGCAGATTCCAACCAAATTTATTCGCAATCTGACGCGCTATCATTACATCTGAAAGATCTTCCTCCCCAACAACTTTGAAGGTCACTTGTTTCCCTATTCTGCCACCCTGTGATGAAGAAAGAGCGGCCGCCATAAGGCGACTATCATTTCCACCCGTCAGGTCCACTACAGTTGAAGGACCACTGGCAGCCGACGGACACACTCTGACAAGGACATCGATCAGTTGATCTACAGCATCATCGAACGTTATATTTTGAGGAACTCGATATAAGGGCTGCATTTGGACTGTGCGAGCCGTTCTATTTTTCAGATCTACATGCAAACCACGTCCGCATGTCACACGCCACACGTCAGAATACAGAGTCCTGCCAGGAGGAATACCGGTATCACGCAATAGCGACAAATAACTGACTCCATCAATGCTCGCATTCAATGCCTCGGCAACAATCGATGCCTTTGAGCTTACGACTACCTTGCTGTCATCCGAACCATAATAAAATCCGTGTTGAGCCCACATGTCAGTGCAGATCCATAGCGTTTCACTGATGTGATCGTAGGATAGTAGGGTATAAATTCCACTCAACACGTCTACGTCAGGTATCGGTTTAGAGCGATGAGATTGAAGAAATTCGAACATTGCCTTTTCTTCAAACCGATCGGCGCGACTTTCGCATCGATAGCACCAACCAAAAGATATTACGAAAGAGGTACTGTGCGGGTCATTAATTTGTTCGCAGTAAATATTCCCGTTGCGCCTCTCCGTGAGATTCGCTGAAAGGCGGAAATTGTCTTTGACAATACATACAGCGTGAGGGTTCCTTGCGAATTCTCCCTCACGCATATAACCGTCACTTACCCCCGATGGAGCGTTCGCGCGCTTAGTCTTCCACAATGTCATTGTAAATTCCGACACACGAGCCTCCTCCCGACACAAGCCCGACAACTTAGATTCTGCCGATGTGATTATTTCATCTGTAGCTACAGCTACTGGGCACTCGATGATCTTTCTTTAAGCTCTTAACCAAAGTACCAGTACGCTCATCGGACCACAGAAAACGAAAGTCTGCATAACTGTAGACTAAACAATATACGACGCTAGTAAAGAGCCTACACCCACTCTAGCCCAAAAGAACTTCTGAACGTGCCTCCGGCTTGTAAGTAGGCTGGGATTGTTTATCTACACCCGTCCATGGCGTGCCACCCAGTTCATAAATGAACGCTGGCTAGCCTTCTTATTTTTTGACCAACCCATTTCAATCCATTTGGTATATATCGCCACCTAGGTCTGAGTAGGAGTTTGAACAGTTCTCTGAGGCCTAGTTGATTATGGCTTTCCTGTTGAGCCTTAGCAACAATCTGATTCGCAAGTGCATGCCGCGAGTCCTCAGCATTAAGCAGAGCTGCGCTCAAATGTTCTAATCTGAGAAGATCTTCAGAATAAACAGACCCAGAAGAAAGCTGAGGGCGAAGGTCTCTCCCCTGGCGAAATGGATGCCATTCTACCGATTTTCCCCCATTGCTGAGCTGGATGGTCAACACGGCCCCTCGACTAAATTTATGTGGGTCGCGTCGCACCTCTTCAGGTGCCAACCGTCCTAGCGCCATCCTCGAAAAGTTTCTCTCCGCGACGTGAGGGAGTGAATTATGGAAGAGAAAATCTCCCAGACTATACGCGATAGGAGTGGTGCCGTGCCACTCAAGCCCCTGCAGAACATGTGGATGATGGCCTATAACAATATCCGCTCCGTTCTCAGCGAGAAAGCGGAATCGAGACCGTGTCTTCGAGGGAGGAACATCGGAATACTCCAACCCATCATGAAGCGCTGCAATAACAATATCAGCATTGGCCCGAGCAGCAGTCAAAGCCTTCCGCATAAGAGAAGGATCGCACGGAGCGACTCCGGGAGACGACTTACCGGCTGGCGGACCATAGCAGAAAGCGACTAACCCGACGGTCTTTCCTCGCACAGGGATAAACGCAGGCTGCAGAGCTTCGATTAGGTTCAAACCAGCACCGGTGTGATACAGCCCAACCTTCTTTATGTTCTCTACTGTTTCAGAGAGTCCAGCTGGTCCACAGTTTAGAATATGATTATTGGCAAGCGTGACGGCTGAAAATCCCGCATCGGCGAGCTCCTGCAGTCGACTGGCTTGGGCATGAAACATCAGCTCTGGATGCTCGCTTTCAATTGGATTCGCGTGGACTACGCATGGAGATTCAAGATTACCGATCAGCAGATCAGCATCCTCCCACACAGGTGACACTTCCTTGAGCCATTGGGTAACGGTTGAGCGCCCCATATAGTGAGCGACTTCAGCTCCTAACATAATATCGCCACAGAACGCGATCTTCAGTTTCATACTGGACTACTCTGATGACACCGATTGCTGGAAGCCTATGAAAGAATGGCCGGCCAGATAATGGCACTGATATACACTCTCAACTTTCACTTCAGAGATTTACAGCGCCCTCTAAAAATATGAGACAAGCACTACCATACTTACCTCCTGAATATCTTCCAAACAGACTTGTTGTTTATCTATTATCACCCTGACCTTCCCCCAAATCCGTGGACACCTGGTTACGCGACAGCCGTCCTCGCTTCATACTCAGCCGGGGAGTGATAGCCGAGGGTCGAGTGCCGACGCTGCCGATTATAGAACACCTCAATGTACTC
>JBFWZD010000048.1:0-11061 GCA_050185705.1 Nitrospira sp.
CGCTTCCAGTCCTACCTTCGCCTTGAATTCCGCACGATGCACCTTGCGCTTCTTGCTTTCACTCATGCTATCGCCCTCCTCGGACAATAGCTTAAACCGGTGTCTCAAAATCGGGGACCACTATAATCTGACAACTTCTCCATTCACTAGTCTTCATCTCCTTTCTCAGGCGCTTCCTCTTCTCGATCCACGTTATGAGACTCGTTCGGAATAGATTCAACGTCATCTTCTGCTCCGAAGCCGCTGCGATTTGATGATCGCTGAGACTCCTCCCCGCGTTCGTCTCGCGAGTTCCCCCATTTCCGAGCACGCTCCAGGCTCCTGGAGCGATCCCGATATGCATAAGGCATTATGACTTGATCGAGAGCGATGAGCGAAGGCTGTGCAAAGCCATCCACCGTTATCGTCGCACCAGTCAAGAGATCTGTTGCAAGAACGGCCATCGCCGCTAACCGATCGAAACGGGCCATACTGGGCCTTTTTTCGCCGATGCCCCGACCATTTATTCTATCTTCACGGTAGCGGTCAGGATCGCTTCCTTCTCTCTGCTTGGTGCCGTCGGTTCGACTCGAACTCTGTCGCGCATGAGCGTGCTCTCCCTCTTGTTCAAATCTGTGTCTCCTTCGAACATTGCCGTGTCGAGACCACATCCGCTTGACTTGCTTCTGCACTGTTTCCCTTTTGAGGATCTATTTACTCTGATGCACCCGCAGGTCATTTTGCACGACACGGGCGCCAGCTTCCCGGGCATTGTCTTCCGCGAACTTCTTTTCCCATAAAGTCTCGACCGTTCCAGTCAGCGTGACCACTCCATGACGAACGTCTACCCACACTCGATCTTCATCGACAAACGGACTCCACCAGAGTTGGCTTGTGATCGCTGAACGGAGGTCGTCATCAGAGCGGCCGAGCTGCAGCACTTTCACCTCAAGGTCATTTATCACTTCCACCACACCGGCAACTCCCTCAGCCAGCTCTTCCGCTGTTCGTTGCGCGATGGGATTATCGACAGCCCCATTGAGAGAGACGACGCCGTTCCGTACCGACACCGTGATGGCGTCACGATCGATCACAGGATGGTCACTCAGCCTGTAGCGAACCCGACCGGCGATCATTTGATCCGAGGTGTCCTCTTGCCGTTCTACCTCCAGACGGTTGGTCACCGTCCGTACGCCGACGGTGTGGCGAGCGTTCTCTTCCGCCGCGCGTTTGGCAGCGAGATTGCTCACAGAGCCGGTTAGAATCACAGCTCCCGCACGGACTTGAACCGCGGGATTCAGGGACCGGATTCGAGGATCCTGCAGTACGGCGTCTTTTACGGCACGCGCAATCTCGTCGTCGGTTGGATCTGCATGTGCCGATCTCCGCATGCGAGTGCGGGACGACCACTCGACGGTCAGACCATCGATATTCACATCTGTGATCCCTAACACATATGCGAGCGTGGTCGCATGCGACTTCTCCAGGATGCTCCCTACTGTTCCCTTTAAATGGGCAACACCATTCTTGACCTGTACCAGGAGATCACGGTCAATAAGCCACACATCCGACTGGAACCGTCGCTTGATGTCGGCTTCGATTTCCATATCCTCTCGATGCGCCTGAGGCTCAATCGTAAGAAAGTTGCGTATCGAGGCTACTCCTTTCACAGATTTGGCTGCCTCTGTGGCGAGCTCTTTCTCAGCCCACGACTGTACAGTGCCTGAAATGGTGACCCGTCCATCTTGGACTGACACATTCACATTCAAAGACTTGGTCGCTGGGTCTATTCGTAGAGCCTCCTGTACTTGTTTCGACAACTCTTCGTCCGATCGCCTCACTGTCCGAACATTAAGACGATCTACGACGACGCGCACGCCCTTGATTGATTCGGCATGTCGCACTGCTTGGTCCTTCGCAACGAGATTCGGCACAACCCCTCTCAGCGTTGTGATGCCGTCTTTGGTTGAGACCTGAATACGTTTATGAGGGACCATTGTATCTCCAGCAAGGCTCCGGTCGATCGCCGCTGAAATCTCACTGTCCTTCAAAAGCGGCTCCGGCTCGGCATGGGCGTTGGTTAGCCATGCCAGGAGATTCAACAAAAGGACACCGAGCATGATCTGACCGCCATTTGGTCTCATTCGTTCGGCCATTGTCCTTACCTGCCCCTGCGGGGCCTAACCACCACACATGTCAGGACGCTTCACATTATCGCCGTCGATCTGCGCCCCATCTCATCCTCATCTTGTGCCACGCCATTCGGTGACAACTTGGAGACTGTGTCCTGTACGGCAAGGCCAGAAATGATGAGCGTGGTTTTCTGTCGTCCGCCTCTGAGGTGGCGTTTGCTCAGACATGCCCTAAGCTCGATCATCGCCTCTTTTAAGTTACAAGTACGACTCCGTTTGTTTTTTCACGACTGGAATTTTCCCTAGAATTCCTTTCGTGACCCATGCAAGACCCGAAATGGGGCACAATCCTAAGACTTTGGCCCCATCCACTGAAATCTTCGTACGCAATTTGAGGCTAATCCTAGTTCCTGACCGTCTGAAAGCGAGGGTTTGGTCTAGTACGGAAAGAAGGTAAAGACGGTTAATCAAGGAACATTCAAAGTGATGGTCTCTATTTTTGAAAGGGGAACTCCCATGATAGAATCGAACCTCGTGACACCGACACCATTCCGGCGCCTTACTCTCTATCCACCAAAACCTAGGATCTGCCTCCCCACTCTAGCTGCCCTCGGAGTCATCTTGCTTGGCTCTGGCTGTGCGCTGTTCAACGGCAAATCGGCGGACAATGGCCCGGGCCCGTCTAAGAAAACGATGACCAAGCGAGACAAGACCATGATCAAATCAGAACCCAGGCAAGAAATAGCCTTGCGTCAGAATCCTCAACTGCTCCCTGGAGATCGGACGGTGTTCGGTACGGTGGAAGCGATTCAAGGGGAACAGATCAAGGTTGATTATGAAGATTCGCTTCAGCCTCGCTATCTTCCCGTCTCAGTTGCCAGCGCCAAAGGGATGGAGTTTCAGCCAGGAGATCGAGTGAAGATGGTCTTCAATGAACAGCAGGTGCTGGTGGATTTTCATCCGCTTGGTCACAAGGGCGATCATCACACGCTTCTTATGGGGACCGTCTCGGAACAGATGCCCGTCAACCAAGATGCGGTGACGGTGAAGACCGAAGATGGCCGGACCCATAGCTACCCCCTACGCCCATTGATCCGCAGTAAAATGGCTGCCGTCCCGATCGGTGTTCCCGCCGTGTTTCTGGTTGATGAGACTAATCACATTATGGATGTGACGTTCGGAGATCGTTCCGCTCTTGAAACGGTCAAGGGAGAATATCGACAGATGTCGTCCTCCAAGTAACCAAGTGTGCTCTCTGTTGTGCGAATTCTCGGGTATCCAGGGTGGAACAGATCGGCCGCCCATGTGTCCCACCCTGCTGGTTGATCAGAGAGAAGGGGCTCCCACCAAATCGGTCCGCTGGAATGTAAACCACAGCAACACGGTGTACTGGTTCATAAATACAGACCCTTCCATGACGGGTGATCGATGAATCAGTCCGCCGGTCTTGGTATCTGCAATCTCCAGCTGATACCGCGCCAGGCCGCGCTGTCCGGCCATGCGATAGATGGCGAGTTCTGGGAGCGCGGCGGGAAAGAAGAGGCTACTGCTGATCGGCGGGATGCCAAAGAAGGATTCTCCACGTTCGGTTCCCAACGCGTGAATGATCATTCGCACGGTAACCGGTGCGAGGTCTGTCGGTTTGAGCCGATACCCCTGATCTAGGAACCAACCCTCAACTAGGCGGCGAGCGAACTCTTTGTCCGGTGTAAAGCCATAGGCTGTGAGTGCCACCGTCGTACCGACTGGAAGAGGGAGCGCCAGGTCACCGAGGCCGCGTTCGATGGCCTGGGTGAGCAGTAATTGCTCTACCGATGTCATGGGCGAATTGGTCCGTTCTTGAACGACACTGCAGCCCAAAGACAGAGTCATCAGGCTGAACGCAAGAGCCGTGAAGCACCTGTGCGTGGATGAGCCGTTCATCGACGAGATACTCCTGCGAGATAGCGAGTTGCGCATTTACCCACGTTCATTTGTCACGAATGTGACTCATTCTGATCCAGCACACAGCGTGAACGGTCGGATAGTGATTCGAGGCGCCATGCCGCTGCCATGGCCCTGCAGGTGGCGACGATCAGATGATTCACGGTGGGGGTCGATACATAGGAATCATACCGTGCGTTTCCCACCCATGCTACTTGTCGGTCAGGGACGGTTACAGCACGGACTAAGACCCCAGGAGCACGCTGGTCACCGACAAGGCGAACAAAGACTATCTCGCTAAGACCACTTTTTTCCGCCACTTCTAGAATAGACTCCTCGTTCGAGGCTAAGCTCGTAGTGCTTCCATGGGTTAGATTGGCGCGGATTTCAGCCGGATCCATCACTCGTAATCCGCGCTTGCGAAGCCACAAGATAGCGGTGTGCTCAACAGTCGGATGAGTCCCCCACACACCGACCACGGTGCCTTGATCGGGCAGCGTGGTATGCACCCCTTCTGCCACAATCCGCGGTGAACAGGCTGTCATTGCAACTAGAACAAACACCACAAGTATCCAGTGAACCTTTCGAGATCCGAGGAACGGCCCTGTCGGATTGTTCATCATCATTTCTCTTGGCTTTCTCTACTGAATGGTTTCCATCGGTCTTCACCATGACCCTAAACCGGGATGGCCTACCACTGGTACATTCCCCAGATTCCGTAAGGAAAAGAGGCCTAGGAAACCAGCCAGTTCCCTTTCGAGCGCCTCACCCCTATGTTTTAACAGAATGTCGATGATCCATTGAGGAATGACACTCTTGAAGAAGCAGAAGAACCAGCCAACACCCTCAAAGAATCGGCTGAGGCGCGCGATTCGTAACGGCGCAGACTGGATCGATATTTCCGTCCCTATTCGGACCGGCATGGTGCATTATCCTGGGACCCCAAGCGTCACGATTAAACGCGTGCGTCAGATGGGATCGGGAGATGGAGCGAACGAATCACGAATCACAATGGGCGCCCATAGCGGCACTCATATGGATGCTCCGATTCATTTTCTTCCTCAAGGGGATGGCATCGATCAGATGCCCCTCTCTGCCACGATTGGGAGAGCGACAGTCATCCACATTCATGATCGGCGCAGCATTACCAGACGTGAGCTGATGGAACATCCCATTGAGAAGGAAGACCGCATCCTCTTGAAGACCCGTAACTCTCCTCGGTGCTGGAAAACGGCGCGATTCCTCTCGGATTTTGTGTATCTCGAAACCGATGCGGCCTTGTGGTTGGTCAAGCGGGGGATACAAACTGTCGGCATCGATTATCTGTCTGTCGGGGGGTATCAGCAGAACGGACCGGAAGTGCATCGCCTCTTACTGCGCCATGGCGTCTGGATCATTGAAGGTCTCAACCTCACTCGTGTCGAGCCTGGCCGTTACGAGATGATTTGTCTTCCCCTCCGAATCGAGGGAGCCGATGGAGCTCCAGCCCGCGCGATCCTCCGTGCCTCACCCCCTCCGATTCCGGCCAAACGGTAAGGCTATCGAATAGTCGAGACCCAGCACCGGCCGGAGGGGGTCAATCGACGATTTTCTTCGCAACGACCAACCCAGCCACCAACAGAATGAGGAAAATGCCTAGGAAGATATAAAACAATGCTTGCGCAATCGCCGCCGAACCTGCAGCCAAGCCGGTGAATCCCAATAACCCGGCTATGACAGAAATGATGAAAAACACGGCAGCCCATTTCAATAATGTCACAAGATACCTCCTTAAAGGGGAAAGACGGCTGTGTAAGTGTGCGTTCTTTACCCTACCCTCGAGATTAGATTTCCGCCACTAGGCATGACCCTTGTTGGTGTCCCAATTCGTATATTCGCACTGACCAAGTGGCGAGTACGCTAGGGAAAGCGCTAGTCCTCAGGTGATTAACTGTGCGGGATACTCAATAGCGATCAGCACGTTTGTGGTCATTGCCTTCTTAGTTTATCCACTGAAACCCCGTATAAGCCTGACTCATGACCATATCCCAAAGAGCTGATCCGCTTCCAAACACCCAGAATTCCCCGGGAGGAGAAACGGGGGGGAAGCTTGTCAACACCCAGAGTGATGTGTTGGGTGGAGCCCTCTTAGTTGGAGCCACGCTCCTTGGGTTGGCCTGGGCCAACTCTCCGTGGGCGCAGAGCTATGAAACGCTGTGGCACATCTCCCTTTCCATTTCACTCGGGGATCTTGTCCTTGAGCGGTCGTTGCTGCATTGGATCAATGATGGGCTCATGGCGATGTTCTTCTTCGTCGCCGGACTCGAGATTAAACGCGAATTCCTGGTCGGCGAGTTGTCATCGCTTCGAGCCGCTTCTCTTCCGGTGTTGTGCGCCGTCGGTGGAATGGTGATCCCGGCTTTGTCCTATGTGACTACCGTGACGATGATGGACGGACCCGAGCGTGTGGTCGATGGGTGGGGGATTCCGATGGCGACCGATATCGCGTTTGCACTCGGTCTCTTCGCCATCATGTCTCACAACGCTCCTCCCGCCTTGAGGATCTTTCTCCTGAGCCTTGCGATCGTCGATGATCTCGGCGCCGTGCTGGTGATCGCGATTTTTTACACGTCGGACTTATCCATCATGAGTCTTTCTGTAGGCGGGGCGTTTCTCGTGGCACTCATCGCAGCCAACGTTGCCGGCATTCGTCATTCACTTGTGTACGGAGCCTTGGGAATCGGCGGCCTATGGATCGCATTTTTAATCTCAGGGGTGCACCCTACTGTAGCCGGGGTGCTGGCCGCCTTCGCGATCCCCGCACGGCCTCACCTAGACCGACAAGAATTCGTCAGGAGAGGCGCCCATCTCCTCTCGACCTTTCACAAGGCCGGACAAATCGAGGATTCCCCTTTAGCCAACCCGGTCCAAGCCGATGCCGCCAGAAAGTTGGAGCAGGCCAGTGATCTTGCTCAAACACCACTCCAACGTTTGGAACACGCCTTACGACCGTGGACGTTGCTCGTCATCATGCCGTTGTTTGCGCTGTCGAACGCCGGAGTTTCGATCGATCCGGAGACCTTGAAAGCATTATCGAGCGCCGTACCACTCGGCATTCTCGCCGGCCTCATAATCGGCAAGCCTTTTGGTATTGGGCTTACTGCATGGCTCGCCGTGCGCAGTGGACTGACCTCGCTCCCGGAAGGTGTCTCGTTCTCACACATCCATGCGATTGCCTGGTTGGGGGGAATCGGATTCACCATGTCCTTATTCATCGCGAACCTCGCGTTCGGCAGCGCGGAGCACCTCGCCCATGCAAAAGTCGCAGTGCTCGTGGGCTCCACCCTCTGCGCGGTTCTAGGGAGTCTTCTGCTGCGGCGGAACGCTGCAAGTCCGAGCGGATAACGGCCTATCGTGCGGTGCTCTTCTTTTCAGTCGGCTCGAACCAAGGGAAGATACTGGGCAGTACCAACAGCGTCAGGAATGTTGAGGTGACCAACCCGCCGATCACGACGATGGCCAAGGGCCGCTGGACCTCCGACCCGACTCCATGGGCCAACGCGAGAGGAACGAGTCCTAACAGTCCGGTGAGTGCCGTCATCAGAACCGGGCGCAATCTCATCATACAGGCGTTGATGATGGCCTGTTGGCCCTCTTGGCCATCCTCGTGAAGTTTCAGAATATACGAGACCAACACGATCCCATTCAGCACCGCGACGCCGAACAGATTGATAAATCCGACCGACGCAGGCACGCTGAGGTATTCTCCTGAGATCCACAGCGCAACAATCCCTCCGATGAGTGCAAAGGGAAGATTGAGGATAATCAACGAGGCATAGCGTAGAGAGTTGAAGGATGAAAACAGGAGAAAAAAGATCAAGGCCACCGTGATCGGCACCACGATTTTCAACCGTGCCATGGCCCGTTGCATGTTCTTGAACGACCCATCCCAAACGATCTCATAGCCCGTCGGCAAATCCAATTGCTTGCCCATCTCTTGTTTGGCCTCTTTGACGACGCTTTCGATATCTCTTCCCAAGGTGTTGAACCCAATATAGATGCGACGCTTCAGGCCTTCGCGGCTGACCATCGCCGGACCTTCCCGAGCCTCAACCAAGGCGATGTCCCCCAAGGGAACGAGCGCGCCAGTCATGGTCCTGAGCAAGAGCTGTTTGATGTGATCGACACGGTCGCGGAACGGCTTTGGAAAGCGCAGGATCAGGTCGAACCGCCGGTTTCCCTCGTACACGGTCGTCACAGGCTCAGCCCCGATAGCCACTCTGATGATGTCGTGAATATCCGATACGTTGATACCATGACGGGCGAGCTTTTCCCGCTCAACGGTGACCGTCACATAGGATTGCCCGAACAATTGTTCGACACGGACATCTTTTACCCCATTGGTGGAGGCCAGGATATCTCGAATCGTTTCAGCGGCTGACCGGAGAACTTGAAGGTCCTCACCCAAGACCTTCACGACCGTATCGGTCCGGACCCCGCTGAGCACTTCATCCATCCGCTGTTGAATCGGTTGACTGAGAACATATGAGGCCCCGGTGACTCGCTGGATGCGTTGCCTGACCGCGTCGTCGATCTCAGCCTTCGTATTGCCGGTTGTCCATTCCTCGATCGGCTTGAGTGCCAGGACAGGGTCGCTGGCATTCGGCTCCTGAGGATCGTTGCCGGTCTCGGAACGTCCGATTTTCGAGACAATAAATTTGGTTTCCGGCACTTCAAGCGCCGCCCGCTGCATCTGCTTTTCGATTTCGATCGATTCCTCCAACGCAATGCTGGGATGGCGGATGGTTTGAGGGGTGATGGCAAGCTCATTCATGTTCGGGATGAACTCGCCTCCCAAGAACGGAAAGATCGCCAGGCTTGCGGCTAAGAGCACCACGGCGATCATCAACACCACCACGCGATGCGCGATTGACCAGATCAGGACCGGTTTGTACCCTTTCTTGATCCACCGGACGACCCATGTATCTTCACCGGATCCCTTCCGCATCGTGAGCGAGGCCAAGACCGGAGACAGAAAAATGGAGAGCATCAGAGAACACATCAAGGCAATCATGATGGTATAAGCCAGTGGGCTGAACATCTTTCCCTCAACTCCCTGCAGCGACAGCAGCGGCAAAAATACCACGATGATGATCGTGGTCCCGAAAATCACTGGTCGAGCGACTTCCGCCGCCGCCTTTTTGACGAGCTGATTCAAGTCGGAGTCGCGTTGTTGTTCCGACAACATACGGAAAATGTTCTCAACCATGACAATGGATCCATCGACCATCATGCCGATGGCAATGGCCAACCCACCAAGCGACATGAGGTTAGCGGTGATCCCCACCTGTTTCATGATAAGAAGCGTGGCAAAGGGAGCCGTGAGTAAAGTAGCCGTCACGATCAGGGCGCTGCGCACGTTACCCAGAAACACAAACAGGACCAACACAACCAAGCCGATCCCTTCCAGCAACGCGAGATATACGGTGTTCAGCGCTTTCGAGATGAGTTCCGCTCTATCATAGAACGGCTTGATCGTGAGGTTTCCCGGCAGTATTCCTTTCCGATGAATCTCATCCACAACGCGCTTAATACCTTCGACAGCATCGCGTGCGTTGCCGCCTCTAAGCAACATGACAATACCGCTGACGACCTCTCGCTTCCCGTTATAGACGACGGCGCCATGACGAACCGCTTCTCCGAACCTGACCTCTGCGACATCTCGGACATACACCGGGGTCCCATCAAACTCGCGCAGCACGATGTGCTCAATATCGCGCAGTGACTCAATAAGACCGAGTCCTCGAATGACGGACTTTTCACCGTAGTTCTCAAGGATATTCCCGCCTGCATTGGCATTGTTCTTTTCGATGGTGTGAAATACATCACGAACCGCCAGGTCATATTTCCGGAGCAGGTCCGGGTTGAGTAGCACTTGGTATTGTTTGACAAATCCTCCATGAGATTTGACGTCGACGATGTCGGGGACTTTCAGCAGCAAGGGGCGAAGCACCCAATCCTGCAATGTACGACGGTCCCTGAGTTCATCGACGGTGATCGAATGTTCACGATCATCATCGTGCGGTCCTTGAAGAAAGTACTGGTAGACCTCCCCGATGGCCGTACTATTCGGGACAATCTCTGAGGAAGACCCAGGTGGAAGCATGCGCTGAGCGCTCTGGATCTGGGTATTGACGACCTGACGCGCCAGATAGATGTCGATGGCATCGTCGAAGACAACCGTCATGAGTGACAGCCCGACTTTGCTGCGTGAGCGAATCTCCCGCAAACCTGGGGAGCCAGCCAACTGCAGCTCCAGAGGAAAGGTGATGAAGCGCTCGACTTCTTCCGGAGATAAGCCGCCAGACTTTGTGACTACTTGCACGTAGATGGGCGTGGCATCAGGAAAGGCGTCGATCGGAATAGTTTGGTACGAATAGATCCCGCCGGCGATCAGCACACAGGCGGCCGTCACGATGATGATGCGTTGGCCGAGAGCAAATGCGATCACCTTGTCCATCGTGCATTCACACTTGATCTCCGAAGAGTTCGGATTTGAGGGCAAAGGCGTTCTTTGTTACGATGAAGTCACCTTCCTGCAACCCCTTTACAATGGTCGTCATATCTCCATTAGATTTCCCAGTTTCGACCCACCGTACCTCGAACGTCGCGCGGGCGATTCGAATAAAGACGAACTGCTTTTCGCGACGGCTTTGCACAGCCGCTGGTGGCACTGCCAGCACATCTTCCTCGAGCTCCGAATACAGACGGATCATGGCGTACATCTCAGCTTTGAGTCGGTAGTCCGAGTTGGGCAACTCAAGCCGCACGCGAAGTGTCCGAGTTCTCGGATCGACGATGTTCCCCACATAGGTGATCGGCCCGCGAAACACCTCGCCGGGGTAGCTTGGCAGGCGTACCTCTAAACTGGACCCCGATGTCAAGACAGAATTCCCCCGAGTTTAAGCTGCGTCCATTGCTTCAATTGCAGCGGAACAGCGCTGCCCCGTGTGTGCAAGGCAAGCATCCCTCGCGTCGCCAAAACGGT
>JBFWZD010000049.1:0-9770 GCA_050185705.1 Nitrospira sp.
TGAACGCGATCGCACATCGCCTGAATACGCGTCCGAGAAAATGTCTCGATTTTGCGACGCCCCTGGAAGTTTATGCGCACCTGCGCCATCATTCACCCGTTGCACTTGGAACTTGAAACCGCCCCTTCTTGATTTAGACTACACTTGTGTTGGGCTCGGTCGGGCAGTCGGTCAAATGTACTATTAACGGAGAAATGCTCTGGAACAAACTAGTACCCTGCTCACAGCTCACAGAACAATCGTGAACGGCCACTCAGAGTCGTGAGCCTACCCTGGCACTTTTTCTCGGAGCGAATAACCAGCTCCGTTCCCCTGGACAACATCATCAATATAATTACTGAATCGCTCAGCTAAAGCGTCCCATCCATAGCGTTGCTCAACTAACCGCCTCCCCTCAATAGCCAATTCTTGGCGCCGTTTCGAATTGCTAAGGAGCCGTAACACTGCTTGTGCGAACGATGTGGGATCATCGGCTAGCATAACGTGTTGATTATGGACGACATCCAGTCCTTCTGCACCGACAGTGGTTGATACGACTGCACGACCCATCGCTAAGGCTTCTAGTATCTTCAGTCGAGAACCGCCGCCAATCCTCAGGGGAACAACGTATACAGATGCCCGCTCGACATAGGGCCTGACATCTTCCACAGTTCCCGTGATATGCACGCCGGGTATCTCTCCCAGACGCAGGATATCTATTGGCGGATTACGTCCCACAAAAGTGCATTCAAGATCAGGACGTACCTGTTTTAATATCGGCAGTATTTCCCGGATGAAATAGTGCGCTGCATCCTGATTTGGTCGCCAGTCCATGGACCCCGTGAATACCAGGTGGTGTGCTTGGGTAGGTGGCGGCAAGGGACGAAAATACTCTAAATCGACCCCATTAGGTATCACAGCTATTCGTAACTGTGGATGGTGCTTAGTTAAACTTATACGATCCAGCTCAGAAACCGCTGTCGCACCGTCTACCCATGTCAGGGCCGCCCGTTCAAATAGCTGAACCTTACGCCACTGTTTTGAGATGTACCAGCGGCGAAAAAGATTGGTTTCATTTTCATGGTATCGTTGCCAAATATCCGCTTCGACATTGTGGGCAGATACCAGCTTTTTGACAGCCAACAACTTCTTGACATAGATCGCATAAGGAGTCCATTCACAGAGAACTAAATCAGGTTGGAATTCAGCCAAGCTAGCGAGTACTACATCCTGATAGCCCTTTGAATAGTGGCTTGTGACAATGTACGGAAGAGGTGAGAGCAGATTAGTCAATAAAGACAAATAGAATGCGGGACCTTGTTTTGGTGGCATCCTCCTAGACACTAAGATCGGTTCTATCCCATCAGCCCTCAGTACCTTCGCAGCCGCTGAATCGGAATCTCCGTAACCGATGTACCGTATTCGAAAAGTCGTTCCCAGACGGCGATAGAGATTAAAGCTCCGAATACGTTTCCCAGTATTAGTCGGATATGGGAGCTCTTCATCAAGTATCAGAATTTTCAGAACTGCGTTATTCAATTGTTTTCTCATATGAGAGTATACTAGAGGGTGCGACAAGTTCATCCTTCGATGAGCTCGAGCATTAACTTTTCAACCTCTGCCACGCTCCTTTTCACCTCAAATCGGCTTGCAGCCTCTGTTGCGAACTTTTTTGCACGGCTCGTCGTTGGGGCTCTCATCTCCATTGCCAGAGCTTCGGATAAGGCAGCACTATCTTTCGCAGGGACCACGTATGCCGGCGTGTTTTGCAACACTTCCCTCAGCCCTATGCAATTTGTTCCCACAAGAGGTATGCCGGCTACCAGGGTTTCCATTGCAAGCAATCCACAAGCTTCCCATAGTGATGGCATCGCTACGATATCGAGGCCCTTCAGCGTTGACGCCACATTTGGAACAAATGGCAAAAAAAGAATCGAGCCGGCTAACCCTCTTTTGTTCACTTCTTCTTGTTCCTCTCGGATAAACCCATCTGCCTGGCTGAAGGTTAAGACCAGAGGCTTCTTTGAAAGGTTGTCCATGCCTTTGAGTTGTTCCAGCGCATCGACGAGATATCGAAACCCCTTCTGAGCCATGAACCTTCCCATGAAACCAATCAGAAATGCATCAGGAGGCAAGCCGAGTTCTGCTTTCAAATCCCTTTGGTCAGCATTCGCAAATGGCTCAACTTCAATGCCGTGCAATATAGTAACTACCTTGTTCTCGAAGAGCCGTAATATTGGTAAATACGCCAGTAAATTCTCTTGTGCATCGTTACTGACACAATGTATTCGATCGACCATCGAGAATATTGCACCTAGCGCCCATTTCTCCATGAATCCCTTCAACCCGACAAATTGCCCGGGAGTGAAGACGTCGTGACAGGTGAGCATATGTGGGATCTGATGGAAAAGGGCGGCTATAATCGAACACGCAGCAGAGGTAAACCCATGTGAATGAATGAGTGCAAAAGATTGCCTGCGCGTAATGGCTATAATTGCCCTAAACAGCTGCCAACTAGTTGCATTGGCGGATACCGGAATATATTCGAGCTCGAGTTCGCTAAGATCGCCCAATAATACGCGCGTTTCAGGCATATCTGGAGCAACGAGCGTGAAGTGATAGTTGGAGAAGCCCATATTGGTATATACGTAACGGAGGAACGTCCGAATTCCGCCGACCGGATGCCTTACGATGAGAAGAATGCGGTGCTTTGTCATTCCTTGTATTCCCCTGCCAGCATCACTCTTCCCCTGACTCCTCCGTAGCCAACCGTTGCATAGACACGGACATTCCACCAAGGAAATACCACTCATAGCTACTAAGCCCATAGCTGGCAAAGCTAAAAATAAAATTCATGATAAGGACGATCTGCATGCAATCGACCAATTGTCGTAAGAACATGCTTGTATTATGCTGACTGTAGGTACGCTTACACTTGTTGAACCCTACATAAATCGACTTTAACAGCCCAATAAGTAGCAGTAGCCCAACAAGCCCCAACTCCTGAGCCGTTTCAGCATAGAGATTGTGGGCAGGTTGATCAGTAGTGCCAAAATTGGCGTTTGCCTCTCGAGATGTCCCAAGCCCATGACCAAAAACGGGCCTATGTAGTACAACCATAAAATTATCTACGACCCCACTGACTCTGCCCTCCGCTGTCCCGGCATTCTTTTCTCCAAGCCCAATCACCGATAGATATCGATCCTGCATGTTTGCGCTTAACATCGGAAAACTTACAATGACAATAATCACAACTGATGTCACCCACATGACCCGCCTTTTTGACTTCGCGAGAATTCCAAGAAGAATCACAAATAACCCAACAATCCCTGAACGTGACCCCGTAAGTGCTAAGGTATATAGACAGGTAGAAGCCAGGAGAATGGCCACGATACGATTCTTCCACGAAAATCCCGCCATGAGGTACAAGAAAGGCAGAACCAAACAAATGATGAAGGCGAGTCCATTGGGATTGATTACGTCACTAGGCGCTCCAGACAATCGGTCGAGGGCCTCAGTTCCGGCTAACATGTAGGCGACATCACCCCAATACCCTTCCGTGATGTGTAGGTACAGCGGTTCAATGATGCGCACCAACTGGCAAATAACGAAGACCAGGACGAACTTCTTTATGTCTCGTTCCGTACGCACAAAGGCAATAGTGAAATAATAAAAGACGATGGCTTTGAGGAAGTTTCCTATACCAGTATTAATAACACTTCCTGGCCAATAGACGAATGGGATTGTAAGAATGGAATAGGCGACCAGAATCCTCAGTATCTTGTCGGTACTGGTTCCGTCCGTGCTGGAATCTGCCTGCCCCACACTCCCATTCCCTTTGCTCATGAATGCCAAGTACGCCAGGATACATACGAGGAGCAAATCAAAACGAATGACCCCAAGAAACGGCAGTCGTGCTCCTAAATGCAAAAACCAGCTAATAGCAAACAACAGATAAATGTTGAGACCCCAATCCCTCGTGCCTCCATCATCCGTGGCCATGGAGCTAGAGATTAAAGCGGGCGGCTTACGCCCGTTATGTAAAGAGAATGGTTTGTGCATATCAAATCGCTTCTAGGAACCACCCTTATCGGTTATAGTTGAGAAAGCCACATACAGCGTTAAGCCCGCTTACCGATGTGCCTTTACTCAGAACTCCGCAGGGACAAGAAATCGTGCAACGAGATATAGGGATAGTGAGCTCTCACTCTTCTGATGATCCTGTTAGTCATGGCGATGCATCGTATTCGGAAGATAGTCGTGATGGCCTTAAAAAAGCGCCGCCCTCAGGAAAACTCGAACGCATCGCGATATGCACAGTTGGGGAGCTCTTCGGTGGTGTCGAACGCCAGGTCCTTGGCCTCATCAGCGGACTTGCGGCACGAGGCGTGAGCACACTGCTCGTACTCTTCCATGACAGTGAGCTGGCAGCCCAGGCTCGGGCACAGGGAGTGGAACCAGTGATCCTGTCCCCTCGTAATGGGTCAGTGCTAGCCACTTCTCGGCAACTTGCTCGACTGTTCAAGCAGCGCGACATACAAGTCGTACATGTCCATGGGTATAAGGCGACGGTCTTCTGTGCGTTGGCACGCAGATGGCGTTCCTTCGTGATAATCAAGACAGAACATGGATTACCCGAGCCGACTGTAGCTGGGTCTATTCGCTCGTTGCGCAATCGGCTCTATTATATTCTTGAAGGTGCCGCCACACGCATTGCACACGCGACGGTATCATACGTGACTGAGGACCTACGGGCGCGCTGCAGTCATGCGCATGTCGGTCTCAGGACAACAGTCATACCTAACGGTGTGGCAAATATGGATCAATCCCAATTCTCCTGCCCTGCAGAGATAGACAAGGGACAGTTCAACGTGGCATTGGTGGGTCGACTTGATATCGTGAAGGGACCTCATACGGCTATTGAAGCTATAGCCTCCATCCACATGCCGCACGACATCCATCTGTACATCATAGGGACGGGCCCTTGCGAAATGGAGTTACGAGCACTTGCCGAAGCTCGTGGGATTACAAATCGTATACATATCATGGGTTTCCGCCGAAACGTCTATGATTACCTTGCTCATTGCAACGTCTTGCTCATGCCTTCCCTACACGAGGGGCTGCCGTATACCTTGCTCGAGGCCATGGCGCTTGGTATTCCTATTGTCGCATCTCGTGTCGGAGGACTCGCTGAGGTCATACAGGACGGGAGTACAGGAATACTAATTCCACCACAGGACCCTAAGGCTCTTGCTGAGGCGATTTGTCGGCTTCATGCAGAGCCTGTGGCTTGCTTCCAACTCGGTGATCAAGCTCGGTGTCTTCAACAAGCCAAGTATTCTCTTGAGGCGATGACAGAGAGCTACTTGGCGATTTATCGAGCCGTGAGCACGCACTAGTTAAGCACTTCTGGCCATGACTCTGTGACCAACGAGAATACGCCGCAGAAGCTTGGACTTCGCCTTGCTCCGAGTCTTAACAAAGGTTTCATACGCTACCCTAACTCTTGATCAGCCTGTGTGTTCACCACGTAATCAGATGACCCTTTAGACGAAATCTTCTTTGCCGGAACGCCGGCGACCACACTAGAGGCTGGGGCTGAGTCGACCACAACGGAATTAGCTCCAACCACCACATCGTTTCCCAAACATATCCCGCCAATGACTTTACATCCAGGCCCTAGATACACACGATCGCCGATCACCGGTACACCTGGATTCCTACCTCCGTACTTCATACCGATAGTCACGTCGTGATTAATATTACAATCACGACCGATGACAACGTCACTGTTGATAACAATGCCACCATGATGTCCAATGTATAGTCCTGGACCAATGCGTGCGTTGTACGGTATCGATATGCCGTACCTTAGGCTATAGTGATGAAGAATCGCTCGGCACAGGTAGTGGGCTGCTCGCCAGAGCATGGGTTTTTGCCGAAGATGATTCGCTAGACGCATCCAGAAGCTATATTTGAAACCAGGCACAAGAAAGTATTGTTTGAGGAATGAGCTGACGGAAACGCCACGACCGTATCGATAGAGATCCGTCCCGATAACACGCCAAAACGTGACCTGATGCTGGTTGCTCTCATGGGGAGGCATGCGTCTTCCAGTGCAAGATCGTTTTCACTATGGCTTTCCATGCAGGAAGGTAACCAGGTTTATGGCACAGGGCTCGAAAGAATAGGTTCAAGGCTTGCCCCCGTCGACGATCGATATCGTGTACACATTGGCCGAACCCCACATAGGTGTGGGCCCATGCTTCGTGTTCCGTCATCTGATCGACCGCTCCCGGAAACTCGCGAAGGAAATTCTGCATGATCTGAATTCCATTCAGGTAGCGGCTCCTGAAATTCTTTGACATCTGCCCCCCCCACACACGGTAGTGCAGAAGTGGCTGGTCCACATAGTCAAATTCGTACTGCGTGGAAAATCTAAGCCACAGGTCATAGTCGATACCCATTCGCACCTGTTCTTTGAATCCTCCCAAACGTGTAAAGCATTCCTTTTTCACAACAGCCGTCCCAAACCCGATGAAGTTTCGGATGAGTAGCGGACCGCTCACTCGTCCGCGAAACAGTTCATTATCCGCCACCTGTAGTTCTTCTCCACGCCCGTCGATATAGAGCACTCGGGAGTACACGATACCAATGGTCTCTGATCTTGAAAACACTGGAATCTGTACAGCAAGCTTTTCTGAGGCCCACGTGTCATCCCCATCAAGGAATGCAACGTACTCCCCACGTGACTCACGGACTCCATAATTTTTTGCAGCAGCTTGCCCCCTATTTTCCTGGAACAGATATCTTACGCGAGTATCATTTAGATAGGGTTTTATGGCATCCCTAGTGTCATCTGTTGACCCATCATCAATAACAATCACCTCAATGTTCGAGTAGACTTGGTCCAGCACTGACTGTATGGCCAGAGGCACATAGGCTGCCAAGTTGTATGTCGCTATGACCACACTCACAAGCGGCTTGTCTGCCATTGTCAGTTCTCCGCGCATCCCAAGCTACACTCAGGCCTCTTCGACAGACAGCTCTACGACAGAAATTGAACTTATGCCATTTTTACGATAATTGGTGACCGCAGAGAAGGTACTCACCAAACGGCTACACGTTGCAGATAGCAAAGCGATACTTCCCTGCTCTCGTTTGATCCAAGGCGGAAACATAATGCACATCGATAGTCACCTCGTCGCCAAATACCGTCTGCAGTTCATTGCGCAGTCGGCCTTCGGAGATTTCAGAATATGCCTCGTCTCGAACCACCTCTGCAGAAACGTGGTTTAATTTATCTTGGACCAGCTGCATCTGCTCAATGCCTGGTATCTCGGTGAGTGTGCGCTCGACCAGTGAGACGCCGGCAACTAGTGATCCATCCGGTCGCTTTAGAAAATCTGCCTGCCGTCCCGTCACTTGCTCCATGAGCAGAAGGCCACGTCCGCAAGGGCAAGACCGGCTGCTTGGAACGCCCATGTCTCCAATTTGATAGCGGATAAGTGGCATCCCACGATTTACGAGGTCAGTGACGATGATATTACCTTCTTCCCCTGGAGCAGCCTCTGTCCCATCATCCTTCAAGAACTCCACAACCACATGATCCATATTCAGATGGAGCCCTTCATGCTGCTCACACTCGCAGGCAATCAGTCCCACTTCTTCGCAGCCATATCGATTAGTAACGTGACAACCAAACACATCCTCGATTAACCGTCTCTCAGGCTCAAGCAACATCATAGAAGTCGAGATGATTCCATTCGGATGAATGTCCTTGATGTCCAGACGTTGGAGGTACATCGCTAAAATATAAATAGAATGGGAGTGCCCAAAAATGACTCGCGGCCTCGTTTTTCTCCATTCCTCGACAAAGCGGCAGACGGAGTCTTCATTAATCTCCATGGTGTCGAGATAAATAATACGATCGATCAGGAGGTTGCGAAGCTTTTTCTTCAGCGTATCCGCGATGGGGGGATTCCCCCATATGGCCGCAACCGACATGCCGATATCCCATCCCGCCCATCGATCGCTACGCATGGCCGCCGCGTTGCGCTTCTCTTGGCACTGTTTGTCGAAGTACAGCTCGAGAGCCACACCAGTGGATCCACCTGTTTTTGATTCTACGAGATCTTTCTTGTCAAACTCGCGTGATAAGAGTTTGTTGCCATACGTTCGAATGTCCTTCTTGGTTAAAATGGGTAGGCGCCGAAAGTCTTCCCAGCCTCCGAGCGTACCATCAAAACCTGCGACGGCGAGACGCTCCTGATAATAGGAACAATGTTTGAAGGCATAACCAACCATCTCGCGTACGCGCTTCCATTGACTCTGACGTAAGGTCTCCAGATCCAACCATTGGCTCACCGAGAGTTCCTGCAGGTACTCGGCGCGGTGAGCCCCATCCTTGATTTCCCATAACGGAAAAAACACATGCTTAGAAAACCAGGTCAACATCACTGTATAGTCCTTGATGCCCCGTTAATTGGCCGACTAGCTTGAGAGCTCGATAAGACATCGTCATAGCAGGTCATCTGTTCTGCGAGCATTCGACCGGGAGAACACATTGATTGAACGCACTCTCCTGCGGCCTCACCAAATCTCCGAGCCAAGGCGCTGTCAGCAAGCAACCTGATAAGCCGATCTGCGAGTGTATGGACATCACCAACAGGTACTAAGAAGCCGTTCTCTCCGTCCTGCACCAATTCTGGATTGCCTCCTGTGTCGCTGCAGATGATAGGCCGACTCGCCTGCATATATTCCATAATTGAATTTGATAGCCCTTCTGACTCCGAACACAGGACCGCTACATCAAACTGCTTGATATATGGTGCCGGATCGTCAACGGGGCCCATGAAGATGACACGATCGCAAAGCCCCAGTCGACCAGCCAGCCCTTCCAACTCTTCCTGCATGCTTTGACTTTTATTCGAGGGCCCGTCTTTTCCGATGACGACCAGGCGTATGTCAGGACAATGTTTGCGCACGACAGCGACGGCCTGAATCAATACATCAATGCGCTTGATCAGTTTCAGATTAGCCACCATCCCCACGACAGATCCCTTGTCAAAAACGCTAGAAGGCCAAGCTTCTTGTGATAACTCACGATTGTCGGTCGCTCGAGGAAACAGACCATTGTAGATCACCGATATCTTCCCTGGTGACACCCATTCCCTTTGCTGCACGACTTTAGCGACTGCCTGGCAGTTTGCCACATAGCGGTCAACGAACGGTGATACAAGCCTGAGCACTGCCAAATTCCCTGGCGTGTACCAGAAGCCCATATCCCGACGAGAGACCACGACGCGAATTCCGAACATTCGCAGTAGGGGCGGAGCAATCAATGACACGTCGTTTAAGAAACAATGGACAAGACGATAGCCTTCCCGTCGTAATGTCCGTGCAAAGCACGCAACCTTAAGAATTGCTTGAGGACTAGCCAACTTCGTAAGATGAAGGACCTTCACAGGACAGTTGAAGGGGTTGCGCTGAATGTACTCACTGCCACGAAGCACTGTTACCGCTGGTTGGAACCGAGACCGATCAAGATGCTGGACAAGCCTAAAGAGCTGTCCCTCAGTCCCAGCTTGTGGTCCAGCGTAATAGTCCATCAGATACATGATCTTCGTCGCCATAACAGTCACAGAGAGGACGTTCTATCAGCCTGACCTTCCCCTAATTCCGTGGACACCTAGTTAAGCCACCGCAGACCTGGCTTCGTACTCGGCTGGGGAGTCATAGCCGAGAGTCGAGTGACGGCGCTGTCGATTGTAGAACACCTCGATGTATTC
>JBFWZD010000050.1:0-9423 GCA_050185705.1 Nitrospira sp.
CGCTTCCAGTCCTACCTTCGCCTTGAATTCCGCACGATGCACCTTGCGCTTCTTGCTTTCACTCATGCTATCGCCCTCCTCGGACAATAGCTTAAACCGGTGTCTCAAAATCGGGGACCACTATAACTGTCATGACGCATGGAGAATGGGTCATGCTTGATAATTGTCGGTTGCTAACCTAACTCAACTAGGTATTGAGGACTATTACTATGGTGAGTTACACTTTACAATTAAAAAAGCGAGTAAGGATGAATGGATCTATCGCATTCAGTTGGCCCTACCTGGGTCACTTGCCGGAATGGGAGTTATATTGAAGTCCGTTGAATTTTGAATGAGGGGCTCCTGCCGTAGAATACTCTACGGGCACACAGGAAAGGAGCCACTGATGAGGCGGGAGACCAGACAACGGAAACAGGTGTTGGCAGGATTGCGAGCGATGACGGGTGAGGACCGAATGCTGGGGATCCTGGTCCGTGTCATTCACTCCGGGAAACAAGCGTTGGATGCGGTGATGCTGGAGATGGGACGGATGGTGGGTGAGAGTATCATGCTGATGGAGCGCGAGGAGATCGCGGGACCGGACTACCATCCGACGGACCCTGCTCTTCAAAAGTGGGCGCATGAGGACGGCTCGATCTTCCTGGGAGATCAGAAGGTCAAGGTGACGCGCCCCCGCTTGCGGCACGTGACGCAGGGAGAGCTGACCCTGCAGTCCTATGCCCGGATGCGTGCGCCGGGGGCATTTTCGGAGGAACTGTTGGCGAAGATTCTCCGAGGCGTGTCGGCGCAGCGCTACGCGGACACCGTGATCGAGGCCGCAGGGGCGTTCGGCGTGTCCGCCTCCTCGGTCTCTCGCAAGCTCGTGGAGCTGACCGCGACGAAACTGACGGCCTTCCAAAAACGATCTCTGGCCGACGTCACGCCATTTGCCCTCTTTTTCGACACAATCCACCGGGGGGGCGAGGCGTTTCTCGTCGCTCCGGGGGTGGACCAGGGTGGGGAGAAGAAGGCCTTGGGGTTCTGGCAGGGCTCTTCAGAAAATCACGAGATCTGTGAGGCGCTGTTTGTGGACCTGGAGCGTCGCGGGCTAGTCCTCTCCCGCCGAATTCTGTTCGTCACCGATGGCGGCAGTAGGCTGATCAAGGCGCTTCGAGCCCGGTTCGGTAAGAAGCTGGTGCATCAGCGGTGTGCCATTCACAAGAGCCGGAACCTGCAGCGGCATCTGGCAAAACCCGTTCGCAACGAGGCTCATCGGCGACTCATGGCGGCCTTGGAGCAGAGCAGCTATGCCGATGCTCGACGGATGCTGATAGAGTTGGAGGCGTGGCTGCGGACCAAGAACGAGTCGGCGGCCACATCGCTCCGGGAAGCCTTTGAGGAATTATTGACTCTGCATCGGCTGAAAGTCCAGCCCCTGCTGCGCAAGACGCTCATATCCACCAATCCGATCGAGAGTATGTTCTCGCTGGTCCGGCACAGTGAGCGGAACCTCAAGCGAACCCGCGGGAGTGCGATGCGCCACCGCTGGCTGGGGACCGTGCTGCTCTGCTGTGAGCAGCGGTTCCTGAAGGTCAAGGGCCATGCCGAGATTGCGCAGGTCAGGGCCACAATCGAGGCCGAGCAGGCAGAGGCGGCCTCTGCGCCGAGCAAGAAGGCAGCCTGACAAGAACTATAACCATGGAGCGACTCAGAACATTTTCAACGGACATCTTGATAAATCCCTGGAAGGGAACATACGGTGCGGGCTGTACGGTAAGACCAAGTGATGCTTCACAAATCAATGGGTTGGCATTCGGGTCAATTGTGTACTTGAAACCTAGCCCTAGGGTGTCATAAGGCATTGATTATGCCTCAACAGTAGCAACCTTAGCATACAATATTATTCACCAACTCGTCCAACGACCCTATTAAGGCCGCCCAGTTGAGCGAGGCCACAATTCCGCTCTTTCGGATGATGCAGGGTCGGAGGGGCAGCTCTCAGGGCAGCCAATGACGCAGCTGGATGCCTACAGCATGATTCGCCGCCGGGCAACCGACGTGGGTATTCGCACCAAGATCGGCAACCATTTTTTTCGTGCCACCGACATTACCGAATATCTGCGCAACGGCGGAAAGCTCGAAATTGGGCTGCAGATGGCCAACCATGAGAGCGCCCGCACGACGGGCCTCTATGATGATCGGCGCACCGATCAAGTCTCGCTGGATGAGGTCGAGCGGATGTGATTTACTCAGAAGTCAGCAACTTAGACAACATAAACAACCATGTAACCTGCATGGATATTGGATGTGCTGTTGTTCAAATTTATAACTTCTGAGTAAGGAGCAGCCCATGACAACTCACAGTCACCCATCAAAAGTTCAGTCGGTCACGAAGTTCACATGCGGCAGCAGCACTGCGACCGTCGGGAAGAACGAAGGGGAGAAAGGCATGTTCTACAACGTGACCATTACCCACTCGTACAAAACGAGTGAGGGGACGTGGAAGCGCGGACTCGTTCAGCCTGAGCGACCTCGAAGTGGTTTCGGTCTTCCTCGGCCACGCTAACCTGTGGATCATGGAGCGGAGTGGCCGCTGACCGACCTCGGCCGGGGGCGTCCATCTTCACTCCCACGTCCACACAGGATAGATGAGACTTTGGATGCGCATGCGGTGCACGGGCCCAAAGTAGCGCGCATCGAAAGAACGGCTGTTGGTGTCCGACATCAAGAAGAGTTCCGACGAGGCCAGCACATGATCGGTCGCTCGAAACCGTGGAAGCGGTCGTCCCATCGAATCCGCCTCGAGCGGCTGGCTCGCTGGAAGAAGCGTCCCGTTGATTGTCACACCCTCACCCGTCACGCTCACGACATCATGGTCTGACGCCACAACCTTTTTCATCATGGACCCGTATCCGCCGGGGCAGAATCCCGCCCCGATGTAGCCCCGCTCCTTCGCCAGGTCAAACTCCGGGCGCTTCGGAGGACACCACAACACAGAAGCCCCCTTCACAATCGGATCGTGCGACATCCGATAGAGCCCAAGCGGAATACTGCGCGTGGTGTTGAGACGAAGACCGGCTTGATGCGCTAGGACGAGGCCCAGTGCGAGACAGAGACCTGCGATCACAATCGGGTGACGCAAGCGGCTCCACCAGGTCATAGCTCAATCTTCACGGCCTGTGGAACATGTGGGTCACGCAGCGTATCACTCACCGCCGGGGGTGGAATTGCCGCGCGAGCCGCAAAGATGGGATCCTGAAAAAAGAGCAGCTGCCGGCCGTAGATCGCCGGAAACCCCGCGACGTAGATCACCATATCCCCGGCTTCAAGGATCTGCCCTTGCACGTCTTTCTTCGGCCCCGGCATGCGAAGACATTCATCGGGGGTGAGCAACGGCCGTTGCACCTCGTGGTGCGTGCGGGATTCCTGCGCCTGCCACATGCTCATACGGCGTCGGCTCACCGTCAGTTTGTCCTGGATGACGGTCGTCTGTCCCGTCAGACGCGAGAGATGTTCCGCCGTTTCGAGGCGATTGGGCGGAAACGCATTTTGGATGTGGCAGTTGGAGCTGATCGCTTCATCCGCGCCGTACCCGGTCTCCCGGCTCCTGAGCTGGTTGATGTCCTGACAGATGAGATAGAACTTCAGCCCGTAGCCCGCCATGAAGGCGAGAGATTCTTGAAAGATCTCGAGTTTGCCCAGACTCGGAAACTCATCCAGCATCCCAAGCAAACGATGGGCGTAGGCGGCCTTGGTCGTCAGGTGTGGCGCTGTGGATCGGCCCCCGAGGCGTTCAAGCAGGCCCATGCATCCGGATGGTGGAACCCTCTCTCGATGAACGGCACTCGTGTCGGTGAGCAAGCGCAGTGCCATGGCCACGAACACGCGAATCAACGGACGCAACCGGGCTTTGTCGTTCGGCTTGGTGACGAGGTACAGACTCACCGGACTCGCATGGTGCATGAGATCTCGAATCCTGAACTCGGAGGCGCTGACGTTGTGGGCGACAAGAGGATCACGATACAGCGCGAGGTAGGATTTTGCGGACGAGAGGACCGAGCCCGCTTCCTCCTCCGGCCGATCCAGCATGTCTCGGGCTGCAGCGCCCACCACCGGATGCACCTGCCCGTTCACATGACCATAGGTCGTCAGCTCCTTCCACAGTTCGGCGATAGGCCGTTGTGGATCGGCCAGCATCCGATCGACAGCGGGTAAGGAGGTGGTCGTGCCGTCCTGTCGGGCCTTGTAGAGCGCGTGCAACATGACGCCGACCAGCAAGGCTTGGCTCGTCTTCTGCCAGTGGGATTCCAGTCCGCGGCCGTCTGGATCGACGAGGATCGTGGCCAGATTCTGCACGTCGGCCACTTCGTGTTCGGTGCCGAGCCGAACTTCATCCAGCGGATTCCACCGGACCGTGCCCTGGGCGGCGGCCGGTTCAAAACGTAAGACTTTATTCTGCGCGTGGTGCTGTCGCCATCCAGCGGTGAGCTCCCACAACTCCCCTTTCAAATCGGCAATAAGGGCGCTCTGCGGCCAGGACAACAGTGTCGGAATAACCAAGCCCACTCCTTTGCCGGATCGAGTCGGCGCATAGGTCAAGACATGTTCCGGCCCACTGTGGCGCAAGTAGTGCAGCGTGCCTTTCGCATCCACCCACCCGCCTACATACACGCCATCAGCTGGTTGGTGCGGCGAGCCGTTGAACCAATCAAGAACGGTTCGTGCGCGAGGGAGCAACGTGGCGGCTTCGATGTCGTCTCGGTTGGCCCATCGTGCCGAGCCGTGCAGGAATGGATTGGGTCGAAGCCGTGACGCCTGGACCGTACGCGCGATGGCAAGACACAGGAGCCCACTCGCTGCCACGATCATGCCGACTCCTCCGGCCTGCCGGAGCTGCAGCGGATAGTCGGTTATCCAACGGGAGGCCCATTCAAGAATGGCCCAGGGCTTGTACAGTCCACCGAATTGGTCCCCTAACACGTCCTGATAGTTGAAGGTAGCGGCAAAGAATTGGGTGGCCGACTGCAAGCCAACCACGAGGGAGGCACAGGCCAAGAAGGGAATCACCACCCCTGGTTTGGGGTGTGGAGCCCGAACCTGGGGACCCACCGCATTGTTGTAGGTCGTGCTCATCGGCGTCGTCCTCTTCCAAGTCTGATCGATCCTGACGCGTTCAGATGAAGCGTGCGCCCTCGTGTGAACGATTGAAGCCGTTCGTACGTGGCTTCATCAACGGGAAGCACCAAAGTCTCGTCCTGCCGATGGACCAACGCGAAATGCCTGCTTTCGATCTTGTTCACGGAACCGAACTGCACCATCCCCTCGTCTCGTGCCTCGAACCGTCTGACGGTCGGGGTGCGAATGACCTGCAACCGTGTTCGTTCCTGTTCGGCAAGGTCGCGGAGGACGGCCTCACTCGGTGGGGTGAGTGACGGTGCGGCCTGCGTGGACCGTGACGCCTGCGCTGACGGGTGCGCGTGGATGGGAACGTCTCGATGCAGATGGTGCTGAATCAGTGTCGTCAGAGGAGCTAGGTCGCCAGAGAACGAACGTCGCGAGGCATCGAGCATGTCTGCCTGAGTAATGTGCTCCCACGCAATGGCATAGTCATGTTCTCGCGCTAACTGGCTGACAAATTCCCGTTGCGCTCGGCCATTCCCTTCCCGGAAGGGATGCAGCGCATTCAACTCGGCCAGATAATGCACCGTACGCTCACTAAAGGCTGCTGGCTCAAGGCCGCGGAGATAGTTCTCCTCCGCCAGTTCACGAAAGATCGTCCCAGCGGCGCGTTCAAGATAGGCATGGTGCGCAAAGCGGCTCGTGTCCTTGATGACATCCACCGTCCGCAAGTGTCCCGCCCAATCATATAGATCACCGAACAGATGACGAGGAATCGCTTGCAGATGGGGAAGATCGAACGCGCCAGGAATGGTCTGGTGCGTCAGTTCACGCGCGCGTTCGGCGACGAACTGCGCCTCGGTCTGTTCTAACGTGGTTGCGTCGCTAATGCCCAAGCGGTTCTTGAGCACCCCCGTTGCCGGATCGACTGACTCATCGTGGCTGGAATATCGGGACATTCGGGAAACGGTTGTAGAGTTTCCTGATCAGATCGTCGCTGGACATTTCACCACGTGCGATCTTGCGCATGTCCTCGACCGTCTCGGCGGGAACCGTCAATCCTTCGAGCGCCTGCTGCGCAACGGCATCGTCAACCGCATCGAGATTGCGCTGGATTTCGGCTTCGGTCAGCATAGGAGTACCTTACCCCAAATGCCCCGTCACAACAAGGTGAACGTACACACCGGGCGACGACATTGACCACGTGGGAAACACACAACCAGTTCTGATACGTTCCGGTTGGAAGCGTGAAGGGGTGCTAGCTATGCCCTCTGTCTTCGTCACTCTGCTGCTGGTGATCGTGGGTGTGGCGTTGTTCGATGAGGAGTGTGCGAATCTGCTCCCGTAAGAGGGGCAGGTCGGTTCTCACCGTACCCCATAGGATGTGCCAATCCACGTCAAAATATTCATGGGTGATTTTGTTGCGCATGCCCCGCAGCTCAACCCACGGCAATTCAGGATGTTGTTCGACAAAGGTGGGATCCATTCTCTGAATGTGATTGGCCGCTTCTCCGATGACTTCTATATTACGGACGACCGCATCCTGAACCTGCGGGTTCTGATAGAGCGCACCCACATCGTTGAGCGGGCCTACGTACCTGACCGCCCGATCAATGGCTTCCACCATGTGTTCAAGATAATCTTCGACGCGTTCCGGGTGCTTCATAGAGGCTCGGCCTGTTGCAACACACGATCCCGGAACTTGATCGATAAGAAGTGTGGGGTCAGCACAGACACGGGCACACCCAACAGTTGTTGGGCCTCGTGCTCAAGCCGTGCCAAGGTGAACAACGTGGTGGAGTCGGTCGGATCGACCAGCAAATCTAAATCACTCTCGTCGGTGTCCACACCAGCTAAGACGGAACCGAACACGCGAGGACGCAGCACCCCATGACGGCTGATGATGTGCCGCAGCGCGTCACGGTGCAGGGTCAGGGCTTCTGACGGTTTCATCAGACTACCGTAACGGGAAACAGCCAATTCACGCAAGAGCCTTGCGAAAATCTGCGGTGTTATTCAACGCCGTCGTCATACTCTTCATCGTCGACCACGTCTTGCACGATGGTGCCCCGCGTCGTGAAGTCAATAATATTGGCATCCCTCTGACCGCTCGGATGCCGCGCCGCGCAGCGCCCGTGGTCGAGCCGGTCACCACTGTCGCGGCATTGAGGGGTGGCCGACTGTGAGGCTCGCACGTGAGGACCCACCGCATTATTGTAGGTGGGGCTCATCGCCGGTGTCCTCTCCCCAGCCTGATCGATCCTGACGCATTCAGATGAAGCGTGCGTCCTCGCGTGGACGATGTAAGTCGTTTGTAGGTGGCCTCATCGATTGACAGCACCAAGGTCTCATCCTGACGATGGACCAATGCGAAATGCGTCCCTTCGATCTGCTCCACAGAACCGAACTGCACCATCCCCTCGTCTCCTGCCTCAAACCGTCGAACGGTCGGGGTCCGTATAACCTGTAATCGTTTCCGTTCTTGTTCTACAAGACGCCGGAGCATCGCATCACTCGGTGGCGTGAGTGGTGGTGTTGTCTGCATCGGAGCGGTGGCCGATGGAGTCTCTGCGGTAGAGGGGCATGGCGAGTCCCGCACGTGACGTTGGCGCTGTGCTTCTAGTCTGGCATCATCGAAGCGAATGGTAAGATGGGAGCGCCCCGCGACCTCTGCCACCCGGGTTTTAAAGGCATCGGACCCCGACACCGCAATCGTGGTGCCGTATTTCTGCGCGGCGAGTCGGAGCGCGGCGTCGATGCCGTCATTCGTGACTTCACGCGAGACCTGTAAACGGGTCCCGTCGTCACGGACGGCCGAGAGCCCGACCCGATAAATGATCGTGCCCTGTTTCGTCACATAGTCCTGCTTCGCGCCCACGACCGCGTTCATCAGTCTCGTTCCAACCACCGTGATCGTGTCACCAGTCAGACCGTGCGCGGCCTCTCGAGCACGTAACGCACGCAAGGCTTCCTGGTCGCCCGCGAGCGCCTGCTGGCGCAACCAATCAGCCCACGTCAGTCTGGTGGAGCGTGCGGTGATAGCGACACCGTCCCGTCGATGCTGATCGAGAATCTGACGGAGATCAGATCGAAGCGTCTGCGACACCGTCGCGTAGAGGAGCTTCTTCGTGATCCGTCCGCGCATGGTCAATTTGATCGTGTCCCGTTTGATCTGTGCCGCTCGCTTCGCGGCGTCCATGGCGTGTGCCTTGCGGGTCCGCGCCTCCTGCATCGCGACCGCTCGTGCTTGAGTGCGGGTGAGCCGGTCTTGTTGATACCGCGCATAGAGCGCCCGGGTATCCATGCGGCTCCGAACCGGTGTCGGTGCATAGCGTCTGGTAGGCGTCGCGGTCTGAACGGGACCGGGAGGCTCAAACCGACCAAGGCGGCGTTCAAGGGATTGTTTCGAGAGGTCCCGCGCCACCGAGCTGGCCCGCACAAAGGTCCCCTGCCCGTCCGTGATGACCAACCCTTGGCCGCGCGGTTGGATGGCCAAGCCATGCTGACGCAGCACCTGGTGCAATGCAGACCAGGACTGCGCGGCACGCAGGTGGTCAACACACTCCCGCTGCATCCATCCGATCAGGCTTTCCGTCCCCGCCTGCCGTTCCATATCTGACGCCCGATTCTCCCCACTGGTTTTCCGGACCTGGTGATGGTCCCGTTCGAGATGAAAGACGTCTTCCAAACTGTCGCACAATTCTCCAAAGGCCCGATAGGCCTTATACGGCTCATGGAGGGTGTAGCGGGTCGGGTGGATTTTGTTGATCGCCAGATGCAGATGCACGTTGTTGGTGTCATGGTGGAGCACGCTCACCCGCTGATGTTCCCCAAATCCCAATCGCTGACAGACGCGGGCTTCAATCGCGCGCAGGGTCGCCGCCGAGGGCAGTTCACCGGGCCGGAAACTGATGATGAGATGATAGGTCTTATCCGACTGCGCTCGGGTGTTGAGCGATTGGGTATTGAGCATTTCGAGTGACGCCGCGTCGTGCCGATCGCTCTGACAGTTCGTCAGCGTGATCTCCCCGACCCGTTCCTGTCGACCTTGGGTGTTCGTCAGATAGTCCACGAGAGACACGACGTTACTCTTCCGCAGGGTTCGCATCGGCACATGTTTGATGATCATGGGCCGTCGTCCTTCTGTGAACTCGTGCGTGGGTTCGTGCCTGGACGTGAAATGGGGTCGGCTTGTGGCAGAAGGACTCGGTGCATCAGCGCCACCATCTGATCCTGCGTGCGGTCGATCTTCGTCAACGTCTCACGGATGGTGCGGGCATCGATCCCCGGGGCGGGCTTCCCGTTCGAGAGCCACAATTTTAAGAG
>JBFWZD010000051.1:0-9010 GCA_050185705.1 Nitrospira sp.
GCTGTCTCATCGGAAGTCCTCCTTACGCGCCATGGCGATGCGATGCACCATCATACTCACGAAAGAGGACATGTACTGACACCTGACAACCATCATACAGGTCTCAGCACGATCGGAAAACACCAGTATATTCGATGACTGCTCCGTTCGTCCTGAGGCTCTCGAAGGATGAACGGAGGGTTTTTCCGCAGCCTGCTAGACCGTGCGCTGATCCGATGGTGTCGGTGCCCTCTGTGTCGGTGCCCTCTCTCGGGCCGTTCTGTCGGGCGCCCCTCTACGGCCCCGGCAGAGTGCGAAGCCGTGCAGATATCGCCGGGGCAACCGCTCGCCGATAGGTTGCCACCGCCCCTTTCCCATTGCCACAGCTTCCAATTTAATTCTTATTTCTCCACTTGAATGTCCGGACATAATCATAGTAAGGTGACGTTTTACTCAGGCGTTTCCGGGTTGCGCGCTCTGGAGCTTATCCCAGAAAGAGGATGACAGGGCAGTAGAAGAGGAGTCGCATGGCAGCAAAAAAAAGAGAGCGCGGTCACCAAGAAACCGGAAAGAGTCCGCGAACGGAATTGGCTTCCCAACCGATGAAGCCGGTCGTCGTAGCCAAAATTGGAGAACCTGTGACACATCCGGCTGAACCATCTCGTGAACACGAGAGACCGGAAGTCGCAGCGAAAGCAGGAGCGGAGGGGACAAACCCGTCCAATCCATCACCTGAGCAAGAAAAGAGGAGGTTAAGCATGGCCGCTCAAGGAATGACCGAAGAAAGCGCACAGAATGACTACAGGGGATTCGCCCGGGTGTGGAAGGACGGATATCTCCAAGGCTTGAACACCTGTTTGAGGTGGCAGGAAGAGAACGAGCGTCTGGTCAAGGACTCCGTCAAGCAAGGATTCTCGGCCACACAACAATTTTTGACCTGGTGGAAAGACCGGATCGAGGAGCATGCGCAGAGACAAGAGGACGCCAAAGAGCAGGTCAATGCACCCACTCCGATCCTGGAGATCACGAAGCAATCCACCGGCGCGGTTCTGGCGACGATCCAACCGATCCTGAACAATTCCGAAGCGTTGATGGACGGCTCATTTGGATATTATGAGCAGGCGGTGGCGATTCCCTCCCGAAAGTATGTCCGCGATTTCAATAGGCAGGTGCTGGACGTGGTCATTCCTTCGTAAGCCGAGGAGCACAGATTTGCCGGGTTAAGGAAGCCGCCCGGCTCGCTCCTTCGCTCCGTTCCGACAGCTCACCGACCCTCGCAAGCATCTCGGCGTACCGCCGCCTCGATTGGGTGTCAGGGTGTGACAGGGGCTTTGATAGGTCTTTAGACCTATACTTCTAGGTCTGATGTCTCTATGATGGGGCCTGGAGGCCTACGGTTTGATCCGTAGACCACTTTGGCGGCAATACAACTACAGCCCCCGATCAACTTTTCGCGAAGGAGGTGGATTGTGCGACACGTCATGATAGCCGGAGCCGTGCGCAGTCCAATCGGAAATCTCAACGGATCGCTCAGCCCCCTGAGTGCCACCGAGTTAGGAAGCCGTGTCATCGGAGAAGCGTTACGCCGGGCGCACGTTAATCCCGAGGCGGTGGATGAAGTCATCATGGGGAATGTGCTTTCAGCAGGACTGGGGCAAGCTCCCGCGAGGCAAGCCGCAAAAGGAGCGGGGCTCGCTGATACCGTCTGTGCCACGACGGTCAATAAAGTCTGCGGGTCCGGGCTGAAGGCCGTCATGATGGGTTGCCAGTCGATTCAATCCGGAGACGCCGAAGTCATTGTGGCCGGTGGTATGGAAAGTATGAGCCGGGCTCCTTATATCCTGGAGCGGGCCAGGTCCGGGTACCAAGTGGGACATGGAGAACTCACCGACAGCATGATCAAGGACGGGCTCTGGGATCCGTACGGGAACCTCTCCATGGGCGCCTGCGGTGAGTTGTGCGCTGAAAAGTATCAACTCTCGCGCGAAGCACAGGACGATTTTGCGGTGCAGAGCTATGGCAGAGCCCTGAAGGCCAAGCAGGAAGGATGGTTCCGCGACGAGATCATCGAGATTGAGGTTCCGGGGAAACCGAAGCCGATCGTTGTCCGCGATGATGAACGGCTTGCACGATTCGATGAGGCCAAACTGCGCAAGCTCAAGCCCGCCTTTAAGCAGGACGGCACCATTACGGCCGGCAATGCCTCCGGCATGAATGACGGAGCCGCTGCCATGGTGCTCCTCTCCGAGGAGCGAGCCGAGTCAATGGGTGTGGGCCCGCTGGCAAGAATCCTTGGTTACACGCAAAAGGCGATCGCGCCCGAGTGGTTCACCATCGCGCCGATCCAGGCCATCTCGGCCTTGCTGAGCAAGCTGCGAGTTGATGCAGCTCAGATCGATCTCTATGAGGTGAATGAGGCGTTTGCGGTCGTGCCGATGGCCGCCATGAAGGAACTGAGGATTGATCCGGCCCGATTGAACGTCCATGGCGGGGCGGTCGCGCTCGGCCATCCCCTTGGCGCGACCGGCGCTCGAATGCTGACTACGTTGCTGTATGCGCTCAAGCGGATGGGCCTGAAACGCGGGATTGCCAGCCCTTGCATCGGCGGCGGAGAGGCGGTCGCACTGGCGGTCGAACTCTTGGACTGATCGGTCTCGACTCACTCGGCTGGAGACCCTGGGCGATCGATAACCGTACTGGACAAAAAGAGGCAGACATATGGGAGATGCGTTAAAGGGTAGAGTGGCGCTGGTGACTGGAGCAGTGGGAGGGATCGGCCAGGTGATCGCGTCCCATCTGGCGAAGGAAGGGGCTGCCCTCGCCCTCCACTATCTTGTCGAGCCGGACAACGTGGCGGCGGACTTTCTCAAGGGATTTACCCAAGAAGGACATCGGGCGAAGCTCTACAAAGCGGATCTCTCTAAGTATGAAGCGGTCACGGCCGTGGTCGACACGATCATCAAAGACTTCGGGCAGATCGATATTCTCGTCAATAATGCCGGCATCACGAAGGATCGAACCCTCAAAAACATGACTCCCGACGAGTGGGAACAGGTGATTGCGGTCGATCTTTCTTCGGTCTTTTACTGCTCCAAGGCGGTGATCAACCAGATGCTTGGCCGGGGGTATGGTCGCATCATCAGCATCAGTTCGGTGGTCGGAGAGAAGGGGAATGTGGGACAGACGAATTATGCGGCGGCCAAGGCCGGGATTATCGGCTTCACCAAATCCCTCGCGTTGGAAACAGCCAAGAAGGGTATCACCGTGAACGCCGTTGCGCCGGGCTTCGTCAAGACGAGCATGACGGACAAGATTCCGAAGGAGATTGTGGAAAAGATCGTGGAGACAATCCCCGTCGGACGAATGGCCGAACCATGGGAAATCGCTCGCGCGGTGGCGTTTCTAGCGGATGAAAAAGCATCGTACGTGACCGGTCAGGTTTTGAGTATCAACGGGGGGCTGTACATGTGAGCCGTCACGTTCTGATGCGTGAGTGGATCACCACAGCGGACAATCACCACAGAGGCAGGAAACGGAGGGATCGATGGAAACCATGGCATGGACCAAACAATCGGAAGAGATGTTCAAGACGTGGACCGACTCGCAGACGAAGATGTGGAATGAGTGGCTGAAGGCGATGCAGGGCTTCGGAAAGTCTCCGTCGAGCCAGGTGTGGGACAAGACCGTCGAGGCATGGGATGAATCCATCACGAAGATTCTGGACGCGCAGAGCGATTGGACGAGGCGCTGGATCGAGAGTCTCACCGCGAATCAGGGCGCTCCCAAAGAAATGGTGGAATGGGCCAAGCAAGGCCAGGAAATGAGCACCCGCTGGACGGAGACTCAGAAGCAGCTCTGGACCGGCTGGTTCCAGATCGTCAAGAAGCTGGACCCCACCGGCACAGGTATGACCGGCATCAATTGGGCTGGCGAGGGCCAGAAATTCGTGCAGGGATGGCAAGAAGCGATCCAGAAAGCGATGGATAGTCAGGCAGAGTGGGTTCGTCATTGGTCCGCAGGCCAAGGCGGTCAGAAACCCAAGGGAAAAACCGGAGGCTGAAACAAGCCTGCGTGCACCCGGAGTCACGTGGGTGCAAGAGCGGGGACCGGAGCAACCGCCACGTGAGGTCTTGAACCGCCTACGTGATCGATGGACGCGTGGGGAAACGTAAGCTTGGTTGGGAGGGCGATACCGTGTATTCGAGTGAGCAGTCCGAGACGATGGTCAAGGCCTTACAGGAAGCTCAAAAACAAATGTGGGACAGTTGGCTGAGCCTGATGCGGGCGACGCCTTCCGCGATGCCGGTGTCGCCTAGAATGGCCGACCACTGGCGCGAAGAGGCGAGCCAGACGCTCAAAGATTGGACGAGCGAGGCCGAGCACGTCGCCAAGGATGTGAGTCAGCGCCTGGTGACCGCGCAACACTGTATCCTACGCTTCATCGAGCTCTCGCTGAGCACATGGAATGCCGTCGCTCCCAAGATCGAGGCCGGTGAGGATTGGCACGCCGTCCTGTCGAAGTACACGGAGCAGTGGCGCCGGCAGTTCGCGCTGTCTCCCCAGGGAATGAGCAACGCGACACAGGACTGGAACGAGTTATGGCAACTCTATCTGGAGGAATGGCACAAACTCGTGCATCCGTGGGCGGATTCGTTGCAGCGGGCCCCCTGGCGCGTCGGACAAGCTTCCGCGGGAGACGGGTCGGCCCTCGTCGAATTGATGAATCTCTACGGCGACGCCTACGAGCGCACCTTCGGCCGCCTGGTCGAAAGCCCAAGCCTCGGACATACCCGCGAATTGAACGAGGATTTGCTCAAGGGATTCGTGGCATGGACGGAGTACCGCCGGGCCAGTTTTGCATACCAAGTCGAGATGAACGAAACCTGGGCGCACACGTTCGAAGAATTTATCCGGAGCCTGGTTTCCCAGGCCGAAAAGGGCGAACCGGTGCAGAATCTGCGGCAACTGCTGTTTCAGTGGATCGACGCCGTCGATCAGATGTTTGCGAAATACTTCCGGTCTGATGAGTACATTCGCTTACAGAGTCACCTGCTGAACACGGCGATGACCTACCGCCTTCGCGAACGCGAAATCGTCGAAGCTTTTTTGAAAACCAGCCACATCCCCTCTCGGAGCGAGTTGGACGAGGCCTACCGCCGCATCTACCATCTCCGCAAAGAGGTCAAGGAACTCAAGAAGTCTCTGCACGCCGTCAAAGCAGACCTCGCCAGCCAGGTGAAGACCCAACCGGCCGCGGGCTGACCTCGGCCCGGTCACGGCCGAGGGCGGCAGGTCACATTCCTGCATCAATGACGCCGAGTCGGCAAGGAGCACATGTTATGCCGCATCCGTTCTATCTGAGTCCAGAGCAGACCATGCGCGAGCTCATCGACATGAACCGCAAGGTCGTCAATGGGATCGAGCGCCTGAGTCATATCCGTGACAAGGACATCCAAGTCGGGGCCAGCCCCAAGGAAGCAGTCTATCGAGACGACAACTTGGTCCTCTATCGGTTCACCCCCATGGTGGAACGGCCGTTCCAGATTCCCATCCTGATCGTGTATGCGTTGGTCAACCGGCCCTATATGGTTGATCTCCAGGAAGACCGGTCTTTGGTCCGCAATCTGCTCAAGCAGGGCATGGACGTGTATTTGATCGACTGGGGTTATCCGAGTCGCGGAGACCGCTGGGTGACCCTCGACGATTACATTAACGGATATATCAACGACTGTGTGGATGTGGTGCGAGAACGGCACGGCTTGGAGCGGATCAATCTGCTGGGAATCTGCCAGGGAGGCACGTTCAGCCTTTGCTACACCTCGCTCTATCCTGAAAAAGTCCAGAACCTGATTACGATGGTCACCCCGGTCGACTTTCACGTCAAAGAGGGTTTGCCGAATCTCTGGGCCGGATGCAGCATCGGCGGCCAGGCCATGGATGTGGATCTGTTGGTCGATGCCTTCGGGAACATCCCCGGAGAATTTATGAACCTCGGCTTCCTCATGCTGAAACCCTTTCAACTGGGCTTGGGGAAATATCTCGAAATGATCGATATTCTGGATGACGACCAGAAATTGCTCAACTTCCTCCGCATGGAGGAATGGATCTTTGACAGCCCCGACCAAGCGGGCGAGGCCTATCGCCAATTCATGAAGGATTTCTATCAGGGCAACAAGTTGATCAGAGGTGACGTGAAGCTCGGGACGAAAACGGTCGACCTTTCTCAGGTGCGGATGCCGGTATTAAACGTCTACGCCGAGCAAGATCACTTGGTCCCCCCGGCTTCCTCGATCGCACTCGAGCGTTGTGTGGGAACGACGGACTATACGTTGCGGTCCTTCCCCGTCGGACACATCGGCATGTACGTCAGCGGCAAGGTGCAACGGGATCTGCCTCCCTCGATCGTCCAATGGCTCCAGGAGCGGGGGTGATTCGGCGAGGAGCCGATCCCGCACGGTCTCCGGTGAATAACAAGGCTCATGCCCGGAGGCTCTTCATTGGAGGAGCCTGCGTCATCCTCGCATGGACCTTGTTCTCCGGCCCGGCCGAAGCCGACCACAAGGTTGCACACTGCCGCCCCGATCCCGCCGAAGCGCTCTTTCCAGCCGAGTTCCCAGCCCTCCTGGACCACGAATGGCAATACCGCCTCGGGGGATGGGGCGGCCAACAGCCGGGCGCCTCGGTACGGCATCGACCCGTCATCTTCGTCCATGGCAACACGCGCGATGCCGGTGACTGGGACGAACCGGCCGACAGCGTGAAACGGCGTTTCTTGGAAGCCGGCTATTCCCCGCAGGAGTTGTGGGCTCTCTCCTATAACGGCAAGGCGACGAAGCGCGCGCCGCCAGCGGCGCAATGCCGGACCGACACTCGCTCCAACACCTCCGACTTGGCCGCCTTCATCAAGGCTGTGCTGGCCTATACCGGCGCCGCCAAGGTGGATCTGATCGGCCATTCGCTGGGAGTGATGATCATCCGCAGCGTGCTGACCGAGCATCAGGATCTCTTGCCTCACGTCGATCATGTGGTCGCCATCGCCGGCCCCAATCATGGAACCACGGTCTGCCGCCGCCTCTGGTTGATCTGGCTCATCGGGTGGAGCGACTTCGTGGGATGCGACGAACTGGTCCCCGGTTCCGACTGGTTGAGGAGATTGAACGGTCCTGGCGGCGAACGCGAAACCCCTGGTCCCGCGCGATACATGACGATCTACGATGGAACAGGAGCCGATATCTTCTATCGCTCGTGGCTCTTCGGCTGGCCTGTCGGGGATGCGGACAGTCCGACTCTCGATGGGGCGGACAACCGGCGACTGCCCGGATTGACACATGATGAGCTCAGAACCGATGAACAGGCGGTGGCCCTCTACCTTCAATTTGTTTCCGACCAGTCGAGCCCTAACCTGACCAAGAATCTCCTCAGTAAGGATCGACTACGCGGACGCTGATGGTGTTCATAGATGTTTCAATCGGTTCGTTCCCTATGATAGAAGAAACGTTCCATCTCGGTTCGTGTGAACCGATACCGTTGTAGGAACGCTTCAATGGACAGAAGGAGGGGTTGTCCATGCCGACACGCAAAGTCAACTTGGCGCTTCAAGGAGGCGGCTCACATGGTGCCTTTACGTGGGGCGTACTCGATCGCTTGCTTGAAGAAGATCTTGAGATTGTCGGAATCAGCGGAACCAGCGCCGGTGCCATGAACACCGTCGCCCTTGCCGACGGTCTGTCACGGGATGGGAAGAAAGGAGCCAAAGCCGCGCTGACCGCAATGTGGGAGGCGGTCGGCCGCATGCCCGGGCTTGCCACATTCTGCAATCCGTTCGGCATAGGGAACCAGTTCAGCTTCGACTCCTCACCGGTCTATCTGTTTTTTGATTTGATGTCTCGGATGTGGTCGCCGTATAAACTCAACCCGTTCAACTATCATCCGGTTCGTGACTTGCTCGCCGAGACGATCGATTTTGAACGGCTCCGGCGCAGCGATGCCGCTCGCGTGTTCCTGTGCGCGACCAACGTCCGGACAGGAAGGCGAAAAGTGTTCGGTAATGCCGAACTGTCCGTGGATGCGGTCTTGGCCTCCGCATGTCTGCCGCACCTGTTTCAGGCGGTCGAAATCGACGGTCAAGCCTACTGGGACGGCGGCTATTCGGGAAATCCGGCGATCGCTCCCCTCTTTCGCGAGACTCCGGTCGATGATCTCATCATCATCGGCATTAATCCGTTGATTCGACCCGAGATTCCTTGGACGGCCAGCGAGATCATCGACCGGACCACGGAGATCAGCTTCAGCACCGCATTATTCTTGGAACTGGAAGCCGTGAAATACGTCCTCGCGTTACCCGGGAGGGATCAGGATGGTCATCCCTTGAAGGACCGGCACCCCCGACTGCACGAGATCCACGCCGAAGAACTCCGCGAGTTCGGCGCCTCGAGCAAACTCAACAATGAATTGCGCTTCCTGCGGCATCTCCATGCCATCGGACGGCGGATCGCAGGGGAATGGATCGATAAGCATCTGGACGCCGTGGGAACGAACTCGACTTGGAGAGCGACCCTGTCGCCACCGTCCGTGTACGACCGCTGACGGCTCTTCGGATCAAGGGCGCCGCTGTGGCCCGAGTGACCATCAGGCGGCGCCCGCTGTTGTGGCGCTCTCGGGCCAAGCTGAGCCCCCTCCCTCAGCGCATTGTTCTGCGCCTCCCCCAGCCACAATGCCCCTTTGCCCGGAACTCTCTCAATCCTTTCCCGACGCATTGGTCACGAACCATGGGTTCACCGTTTCCGGCAGTTGCCCGGCGTCAGATGATTCCAGCAGGCTGCGGAAAAACCCTCCGTTCATCCTTCGAGAGCCTCAGGACGAACGGAGCAGTCATTGAATATACTGGTGTTTTCCGATCGTGCCGAGACCTGTATGATGGTTGTCAGGTGTCAGTACATGTCCTCTTTCGTGAGTATGATGGTGCATCGCATCGCCATGGCGCGTAAGGAGGACTTCCGATGAGACAGCACGCGTTTGTTCCCCGTGACTA
>JBFWZD010000052.1:0-7715 GCA_050185705.1 Nitrospira sp.
AGTATGATAAAGGACGTTATCATACTCTACTATTCGGTAGGGGACAGCTAAGAGAAACCACATGCAGCTAGTAATACCGGGAACCAGGAAACTCCCCGCCCTTTTCACTCCGACGCCCAACGCGACCAAACGGTTCGTCGAATTCTTTACCGCCAACATTCGAAACCCGAACACACGCAAGGCCTACACCTGGGCGGTCGCAGAATTTGCCGCCTGGTGCGAACGGCATGGACTCCTCTCCTTGCCCGCCATTGAGCCGGTGCATGTGGCGACCTATATTGAGACGCTTCAGGACCGCCTGTCAGCTCCATCGATCAAGCAACATCTGGCGGCCATTCGCATGCTGTTCGATTGGTTGGTGGTCGGTCAGGTGCTCCCCTCCAATCCGGCGAGCTCCGTGCGGGGGCCCAAGTACTCGACGAAGAAAGGCAAGACGCCGGTGCTCATGGCCGACGAAGCCCGAATGCTGATCGAGGCCATTGACGTGAGCACAATCGTTGGATTACGCGACCGGGCCTTGATTGGATTGATGGTCTATACGTTTGCACGGATTGGCGCAGCCCTGTCGATGCAGGTGGAGGATGTCTATATCCAAGGTCGTCGGACCTGGGTGCGACTGCATGAAAAAGGCGGCAAGCTCCATGCAATGCCCTGCCATCACAATCTTGATGAGTACCTTCATGCCTACCTCAAGACGGCCCAGTTGACCGAGGGCACCAGCCCGCTCTTTCGCACAATGCACGGCCGGACGGGGCAGCTCTCCGACAAACCGATGACGCAAGTGGATGCCTACCGCATGATTCGCCGCCGCGCCACCGAAGTCGGCATTCGCACGAAGATCGGCAACCATTCGTTCCGCGCGACCGGGATTACCGAATATCTCCGCAATGGCGGGAAGCTGGAAATTGCTCAGCAGATGGCCAACCATGAAAGTGCCCGTACGACGGGCCTCTATGATCGACGTACTGATCAGGTCTCGTTGGATGAAGTCGAGCGGATTGTGATTTGAAGAGCACTGTGACCGGAATCGGTTGTCATGATGAGGCACCCTTGGCCCAACGAGTCTGACGCGTACATTCGCAACAACCGTGCGTTCACCCCGACTTTGGGGAACGCCATCAGTACAGCGTTCCTCGAATCGACTATGCGCCACGTGATCAGCCCGCATTTTGTGAAGCAGCAGATGCACTGGACGCGGGGCGTATCTCATCCTGCAGACACGGACCAGGGTCCTGAATAACAAACTGAAAGGAGTCTTTCGGCGCTGGTACCGTTGTTCCGAGTCCACGCGAATGCGGCGTGACCCCCCCGAGTTCCTGCTGCTAACCCCATTGGGCGAGTGGTCGAGGAACTCCGTGTCGAAGGACATGTGCTGGACGAAGCGACGCTCGCGACGCCGCTGGTCCACAAACACGTAAATCCGTATGGACGCTACCATTTTGATGTGGACCGCGTGCGGCAGACGCTCGATCCCGTGGCTCAGGGAGCTTAATTCGGTGAAGGGACATTGTGACTCGGTGTTCAGGGGACTTTTCAGTTCGGGGCTTTGAGGATGTATAGCATCGGCGCTGACACCGCCAGACTAGATCAGCTACCGCGCAAGAGCACTTCTCAGGAGGATGAGGCCTCCCCCTAGGAGGATGCCCAATTCTAGGCCGGCGACCTACGCACTCATTTTGTACACAAACCACCCACCGAGGATGATTAGAACCGATTGTACACGTACCACCCACCGAGGATGATTACAATATACACCACTGCGTACAGCGGAATAATATCCATAACCGCTCCTTAAAGACCTTCGAAACATCACCTGGATACCACAAGTCTCCTCGTGCTTGATCGTCTATCGCTTATGCGGCCGTCACACCGCCATCCACCGACAGGATGCTCCCGGTTGTCCAGCCCGACTCCTCGGATACAAAATAAACTGTCGCTTCGGCAACCTCCGCCGGCTGCCCGAGCCGACCCATTGGGTGGACGCCTTCGAACCAGGCTTTAATCTGTGGATCCTTCACCATGTTTGCGATAGGTGGGGTCACAACGCCAGCTGGACAGATACAGTTACAACGGATGTTTTGCTTAGCGTAGTGCACAGCCACTGTCTTGGTGAGCATGATCACACCCGCCTTAGCCGCTTGATACGCATGAGCCTCAAAGCCAGGCATGGCCTTGAGCCCGGCGACTGTGGAGATATTCAGGATCGAGCCGCCGCCCTGCTGAAGCATCCGAGGAATTACCGCACGAATGAATCGAAACGTCCCCTTCATAAACACGTCAAAGGTCTCATCCCAAATCTGATCAGTGGTCTCGTGAAGTCGCGCCGTATAGAACAAATTGCCCGCATTGTTGACCAGAATATCGAGACGACCAAAGGTCCCGACAGTCGTTGCCACCGCTTCGCGACACGTAGCAACCCTAAGACTTAGACAAAGACTCCACGCGCAAATAATTGAAGCGGGCACCTATTGTTTACGCCCATTGCCGTCAGTCACTGGTTATGTCGAAGTGCAGCACGTCTTCCCGAATTCCCAGTTTTGTATAGAGCGCGATGGCTGGATCGTCGCCGACGTCGGCCTGGACGAACATGACGTAGGCTCCTCGTGTTGCGGCGATCTTCTTCAGCTCATTCACTAAAGCCGTCGCAACACCCCTTCGTCTGTGAGTTTCGGCGACCGCCAAATCATAGATGTAGATCTCACTCCGCTGCCGCTCGAACTTTCTCAGTTCATAGGCTGCGATACCGCCGATAACCGTAGCGTCTTCCATCGCTGCGACGGCAATGAAGGAATCGCTCCCGAGCAATCGCTCAAGATAGACGGCATTTGGCTGGTTGCTACAATACGTATCGACTTCGTCGAACGCCTCGCCGAAGGTCCGTAACAAAGCATACATCAGATCGACGTCATCAGCCGTAAGCCGGCGAATGCGCAAAGGCATCGGGGATCTCCTGAACTGCATCATACGTTGCGATCGGTTTCTAATTTAATGCCACTTTCAGCACCTTGAAAATTCGCTCGTCCTCCGACTGCGCTACATTGAAACGTAAGAAGCCGTTGGCAGTTTGAGAGAGGCTGAATGCGTTGCCGGGAGCCAGAACAACGTCGGCCGTTAAGGCGCTGCGGGCTATATCCGCCGCATCGATGCCCTTTGGGAGGCTGCACCAGAGAAACATTCCCGCCTGCTGCTCTATCCATGGCGTGATGCCGATCGCCTTCAGCCGGGTGATGGTTTCGCCCATGGCGCGTGAAAGCCGCGCGCGAACCGTATCCATATGCTTCCGATAGCTGCCGTCCTTCAGAAGCGCCAGCACCAGTTCGGCTGAAAACCGTCCGCTGCCGAAGGACGTGGCGATCTTGAGGTCCGTCAATCCTTCGATCCAATCGCGCGGCGCGGCGATGAAGCCGCAGCGCACCGACGCCGAAAGCGATTTGGAAAAACTTCCGATATGAATGACCCGGTTGAGACCGTCAAAGGCGGCCAATCTTGGGGCGGGCGTGTGCTCAAAATCGGCGAAGATGTCGTCCTCGACGATGATCACCCCCGACTGGTCTGCGATCTTCAGCAGTCGGTGCGCGATGACGGGGGAGAGGATCGCGCCGGTCGGATTGTGAAGGGCGGAATTCGTGATGTACAGGCGCGGTCAATGTTCGGCTAACGCCTGTGCAAAGAGATCGATGTCCGGTCCGGACGGTGTATAGGGGACGCCGACAACCTTGGCCCCTATGAACGCGCAGCAGAGCATGAAAGTTGAAGTAGCAGGGATCATCCACCAGCACCGTATCGCCAGGTTGGAGCAGAAAGCGGCACAGAAGATCGATCGCCTGCGTGCCGGATTCCATCAGCATGATGTGTTCGGGGGACACTTCTATGCCGTGCTCACCCAAACGTCGGGCGAGGAGCTGGCGCAGGAGCGGCAATCCGAGCGGCGTTCCATAATCGGTGAGTGTGGCGTCATCCGAACGTGCCAACGTCCGGAGCGCTCGGCGCAAGGCTGTCTCAGGCATCCATGATGCCGGCAGCCAACCACAACCAGGTTTCAGAATGTTATCGCCGGCTTCCAACGACTGGCGTGAAATCCAGAGTGGATCGACTGCGCGGTCGAGCTGAGGACCGATCTCCGCCAATGACAGTGGGGCGAGCGGTGCTATGACATAGAACCCCGAGCCTGGACGGGAGCGAATAATGCCTTCGGCAGCAAGACGCTCATAAGCTTCGACGATCGTGGATTTTGAAACCTGCATGGTCTTGGCGAAGGCGCGGACTGACGGCAACTGTGCTCCAGGTGTCAAGGTTCGCCCGGCAATTCTCTGCTTGATGGTCGCCATGACGTTACCGATCAGCATGGTGCCCTCCTCATTTCTTACCGATTGACTCTCCATCTGTACTGCTCCTATCGCCATGACAGTTTTGTAGAATTGTATCCGACCGTCTCTGGAACCGCCATGCCTTCGGTCCTATACAAGACGAACACGAACGGAGGCTGTGAATGGACAAGACCGTGAGCGGCTGGGTCAACGGGTTTCTTGGCGTATTGATTTTCAGCGGTTCGCTACCGGCCACACGGGTAGCGGTGATGGATTTCGATCCTGTCTTCCTGACCGTCGCGCGGGCGACCATCGCCGGGCTGTTGGGAGTTGCGCTCCTGATGACATTCCGCGAAAAGCGTCCGGCGCGCAGTGACCTGCGCTCGCTGGGCATCGTGGCGTTCGGTGTCGTGGTGGGCTTTCCTCTGCTGTCGGCGCTGGCGCTCACACATATCACGTCCGCCCATTCCATTGTCTTCATCGGTCTCTTGCCGCTCGCAACGGCGATCTTCGGTGTGCTGCGCGGTGGTGAGCGTCCACGCCCGGCCTTTTGGCTGTTCTCGTGCCCGGGCAGCGTGCTCGTAGTCGGCTTCATGACGACACAAGACTTTTCAGTCTCGCCGGTCGGAGATTTCCTAATGCTGACAGCGATTGTCGTCTGCGGGCTGGGCTACGCGGAAGGCGCCGGACTGTCTCGCAAACTTGGGGGCTGGCAGGTGATCTCCTGGGCGCTCGTGTTGTCGTTGCCGATCATGCTGGTGTCGGCAATCATCACCGCGCCGTCTACTTTTATGGGAATAGGCTGGCCCGCGTGGATCGGCCTCGTCTATGTCTCGTTGTTCAGCATGCTGATCGGGTTTGTGTTCTGGTATCGCGGGCTGGCGCAAGGCGGCATCGCCGCCGTAGGACAATTACAACTCTTCCAACCGTTCTTCGGCTTCGGATTGGCGGCAACGCTGCTGCATGAGCAGATCAGTCCCGTTATGATCGCTGTGACGATTGCTCTCGTCTTATGCGTCGTCGGTGCGAAGAAGTTTGCGCAATAAAGGGTCAATGTGAAAACAAGCTGCCTAATTTCCTGTTCATCGCTCTGCATACACACCCCCTTTGGCGCACTGACGACATTCACCGGCTGTATCGAATGCACAGTGTTAGTGTCTCATCCTATCTTCATTGTCCCAGAGCAATCGATAGAACGAGATCCGCTCCTCGTCGCGCTCGATGCCGTACACCTTGAAGAACTCGTCTTCCCAACCCGGTCCGAAGTTGTACTCGAGGCTCCGGCTTGCAATAGCCAAGTCGGCCCAACGGTCCGCGACACCAAGCGAGCCGAGATCGACGTGACCGGCCGGACTTCCGTCCGGCGCAATGATTGTATTTGGTGAACAGGCGTCACCATGACAAACCACGAGACGGTCAATGGGCGGCCCACTCAAACCTTCGCCCTGAATGCAGTGATTTCTTCGAGCTTCAACCGACCAATGAAAGGGGCAGTCGGCAACAGGGAGCTTGTCATGCAACATGCAAAGCCCTCGCGCAATCGCACGAACCGCATCAAGCGGTCGCATGCGCCATGGCTCCATGACTGCTCCTTCGCCGGGTAGCGCGGCAGTAACCAGCCATTGCGCCTTATCATCGGCTCCCCAGTTGAGCACTTTCGGTACTGGATGCCAACGGATTGCCCACTCTAGCCTAAGCCGCTCTTGTTCAAGATCGAGTCCTGTGGTGCGCGGATTCCATTTCACGAAGTGATTTCCAGCACGAAAGGTTAGCCCCCCACGTTCGTTTGTCCAGACTAACTGCGGTTCGTGATTGCTGGAAAATCGGCGGACAACCAAAGGAACAGGCGGATTTGTCATGGTCGGTGGCATCAGCAGTAACATTTCATGCTAGCGCACCTTTGCTAGGTACTGACGGCATTGGTAAACGTCAATCTATTACCGAAGGGATCAGTCACTGACATATCCCTGCCCCATGGCATTTCTTCTATTCGCGGTCTGGCGTATTTGTGGTTCTTTGCCAGCAGAGCCTTTTGGAATGCCTCCAGGTCGTTTGTTTCAATCCTCATCGCGGCACCTGGACAACAGTCTCCATGATGCTCTGATAAATGAAGGGTGCAGTCATCCTGTGAGATTTGCATATAAAGAGGTAAGCCCTCTTCAAAACGATGTTCCCAATCGATTCTGAAGCCTAGGAAATTGATGTAGAACTCCTTCGCTTTCTCTTCGTCGAATATCCGGAGGATCGGTTTCGTTTTTCCAAGACCCATAGTAACCTCCATAGCTCCAACGGACCGGCAAAACTCATATCAAGGACTGCTGGTCCACCTCTAGGCTCAATTGCTGACCAAGACGGCTCCCCATGACATGAGAAGTACTCCAATCGCCGAACGACGCATGCACTTTGCCCTCCATCTCGTATGGTCAGCGGCAATGGCCTGCGGAGTGTCATGCAGCGACGACGGAGAAAATATAAGCAAGCTGCCTTTTGCCAGGAACGCCAGACTGAGGATCACCGCGATCCAATCGCTGATACCGGTCAGGGAAATACCTGCGATGAGACAGAGCAAGCCCCACACGAACATCAACGCGCCAATGGCTTGAAGACGCCATGGAGCTTTTTGTCGAGACGATCGCTCCACGATAGAGTAAGCCTGCGGCTTGAACAGGCCCGTGCCGGCTTCGATGAGAAACAGCGTGCCGGAACCGAACAACGCCATAGCGAGCACAAGCGGTTACGTCCTTTTTTCCACCGATTTACTTGGGAGCATAATGGGCCAGCACACGAGTGATAAGTCTTTGGTCATCGAGCTCCATCGTCTCGGCGGCCATCAGATTGTTGACGTACCGGAGAGACCGTTCCAAATCATCAACACCGATGGTGGTGAGCGTAATCCGCGGCTTCATGTGAAGTCATGAAAGAGAGTCCGGCTGTTTCATAAACGCTTCGGCCCGTTTTGCCAGTTCATCGGGAGGGACATCCTCCACATGCGTGGCGAAGTGCCAGTGGTGTCCGAAGGGATCTTCCAAGCTGCCGGACCGGTCGCCGTAAAATTTGTTTTCAACCGGAGTGATCACCTTCGCGCCGGCCGCGACGGCCTGTTTCACGAACGCGTCTACGTCCCGCACGTACACCATGATGCTTACGGGCGAGCCCCCGAACGATTGAGGGCTCTTGCAATTCATCTCAGGGAATTCATCCGCCAGCATGAAGAGCGCCTGTCCGATCTTGATTTCCGCATGGCCCACGGATCCATTTGGACCTGCGATGCGCATGACTTCTATAGTGGTCCCCGATTTTGAGACACCGGTTTAAGCTATTGTCCGAGGAGGGCGATAGCATGAGTGAAAGCAAGAAGCGCAAGGTGCATCGTGCGGAATTCAAGGCGAAGGTAGGACTGGAAGCGGT
>JBFWZD010000053.1:0-7697 GCA_050185705.1 Nitrospira sp.
ACGAAATCGCCGCAGAATGGGCGGAAAAGAACAAGATCGAGCTGCGTGTCGGCAATCCGGCCGTCGCTGCCTAAAAAAGGAATGACATTGCATGTATAATGTTGCGCAAGTCATTGATGAAAAGTGTACGGCCAAGAAAGGCTGCCGGCTGTGCATCATGTACTGTCCAGAGGCTAACTGCTTAGACTTGAACACTACCAAAATGGTGGCTGAGGTCATTATCGATCGTTGCAAAGGTTGCGAACTCTGTGTGGTTGTCTGCAACGCCGCCAAGCACGAAGCAATCGTGATGCAAGCTGTCAGCGCCACAGGCCAGTTGATGTCGAAAAAGGGAGAATCTGCGGCTTTGGGCCAAGCCTATCAAGGCTAATCGAGAGAGGTTCGAGTCGAAAACCCCATAGCCTCACCGCTATGGGGTTTTTTGTTGGGCTTCAGTGAGGCGCACATGGAGAACGAAGACAACGTCATCGATGAGTTACTCCGAGAAATATCTGGTTTGATCGGCGAATACCCTAAGGCTATCGAGCAACGGGCAGCAGCCATCCAAGCTACAGGCAAAGACCCTGAGCTTGTCGAAAAGCTCGTCAAAGCAGCGGATACCATGCGCGATAGCGGCAACCTTTACCTCACCTGGGCGAGACATTATGCTGCCCTGGCAGAAGGCAACACCGACGCCTCGTCTGACGAAGACGAAACCGAAGATTTCGACGTCTAAAAAAACTCCCTATTTCTCGAAGAGTTTTGCTAAAATACCCCCCTCTCTTATTGAAGTCTTTGTTCCCCGGTAGCTCAGTTGGTAGAGCAGCCGGCTGTTAACCGGCTGGTCGCAGGTTCGAGTCCTGCCCGGGGAGCCAATCCTGCCACAACAGAACTACCTCAATAGCTTCGAATTAGGTAGAGCCTCACTCCTGTCATAGGCATTCTGACCGAAGCCATTTTAGTATCACATGCGGTCTCTTACGGCAGAAGCAAAAAACTAGGGCTTTCCCGAGTTGTCCACCACTCCACTAATTAGTCACAACTACCTAAATATGGGCCTTAGCGTCCCTACAAATCCGATTCTGCCGACAACGATCAATCGGAGAAAGAACGGTGCCACATGCGTAGACTGTACTCTGTCGTCGGTTGCTGTTTTCTTACGGTTGCGATGTTTGTCTTCATGTGCTTCAATCACCCCGCCCAGGCAGAGTGGTATATAGCAGGACAGGCTGGATCCCCCTTTTCAGGATCCTTTGACCAATCAGCTGGAACGTCGGGAAGCATTGAAGGCCTCAGGTTCCCGCAACACCTCGGCCTTCAGGGATCGCCCCTGTATGGAGGCAAGATCGGCTACTACCTTGACGACCCAGCGTGGCAATGGTTGGGTTTTGAGATGGAGGCATACACGTCGACACCACATATGAAACAACAGGGCATCGCGTTTTTTGAACGAGGGGCTAACCCTCCCACTCCTAGTTTTGTCCAGGAGACCTCCGGCAAGAATGTCCGAGTCACCACTTGGTCTCCCATGAGTATCATGTTTCGTTACCGGATAGGACCTTTAGAGCCGTATCTTGGAGTTGGACTCGGAGTCTATTTTCTCCACATCCATGACGCCGCCAATGACACAACGGTATCCAGCAATGCGAACAGGGGCCTGATCGGGAAGGGAGGATTGCGATGGAGGATGACGGAGCACCTTGCGCTGTTCGCGGAATGGAAGTACAACCAATTCGATTTCAATTTTGATAACTAACCCATCGGAAGTCTCTCTGGAGGTGGTCAGGGGCAATACCATACTCACATCGCAGTAGGCGGCATCGGCTGGCATTTTTAAGCCAATTGTAAACGCCTCGCTGGACACTCGCAGCCGGTATTGACCTCACGGACATTCAAACGTGGTTACCGTGGCCTTTCCACCGGCGAAAATGAATAGCTGCCACAGTGAGTGTATCCTGAAGCCTCTTTCTATGCTGTAGCCGACATCAGTCGGTTGGCTATTGTGTATCCTTACTCCACTCTTCAGAACGATCTCGCACACATGGTCCAGTCGCTCGATGTGTTCATACGCTGCCCAGGGCTCCATGGCGACTGCACAGACTCCATGATTCGCCTGCCCCACGATGTCGAAATCGAGGATGCCGTCTTTACCGAAGCCCCAAGCACTCCGCCGTTGCATCGGCCAACTCACGAGACAACGCCGGCAAGGGAGGGACGGTGCGTCCGACCCGCGTATAGCGTGAGATTTCAGGAAACTCAGCGCTGATAGCCTGCAAGTCGATCCCCGCATAGATTGCCGCCACAACATGCGTCGCATGGACATGCACCACGGTTCGTGTTCTCCGGGAATCGCGCTGCAAATTCCAGTGCATCCAGAGTTCACCGGACGGCTTCTGTTGCTCATTGACATTCGGCACCAGCAGCCCGTTCGCTTGATCGATGACGATCTCCAGTCGGACTACATGTTCCGGATGAACGATCGTCTTGCGCCAACCGGTCGGAGTGATGTAGAGATATTTCCCATCCTGTTTTCTCATGCTGATATTGCCGTCTCTTGTCGTAATCCATCCCCTCTCATAACAACGCCTCATGACATCGCCGATAGCTGTCAGCATGATTCCTCCATAAAATAATAGTACGGTTTCGCTTTTGATGTCTTTCTTGTGAAGCTTTCGTCTTGACCCGAAGACCTGTAGGGAGTTTCATCAAGTTATTCGCACAGCGTATCATATTCAATATGGTGACCGATCCCGCAATGGTTGATATCGCCTTGTCGTTCAAACCTCCGCTCCCCCTCCGGAACGCTCATCTCATGACGATCGTCCCTCGCTACGTACCGCGAGACACGTCCTTGGCAGGATTGCCGCAAGAGTCGCGTTTGTTTTCCGTTGAGCCGGATGCACAGCTTCAGGGATTCTGTCATTGGCAAGACGATCGCAAGGCTTCTCCCACAGCAGTACTTGTCCACGGACTTGAAGGCTGCAGCGAATCCAGATACATGCGCGGCATTGCCGCAAAGGCCTATCGCGCAGGCTTCAACGTCATCCGCATGAATCAGCGTACCTGCGGCGGAACCGAGCATCTCTCCCCGACTCTTTATAACAGCGGCTTGAGCGGAGACTATCGCTCGATTCTCACGGAGCTCGCTCACCAGGACGGACTTGCCCACATATGGTTGGTTGGGTATTCCATGGGCGGAAATCTCGTCTTGAAAGCGGCCGGCGAACTCGGCCGGACCGAGCCCGCGCTAGCCGGAGTCGCAGCAGTATGTCCGAACATCAACCCGACTGTTTGTGCTCGTGCACTGGAGGAGCCCCGTAATTTCATCTACCATCGACACTTTTTGGCGCGCTTGAAATCGAGGTTACGGAGAAAGGCGGCCCTGTTGCCAGGGAAATGGGAACTTTCCCAACTCGACCGGATCGCCACGATCAGCGAATTCGATGATCGTTACACCGCCCACGACGGAGGCTATCGAGACGGGGCCGATTACTACGACCGAGCGGGCGCACGCCATGTACTCGATGCCATTGCCGTTCCTACTCTCATCATTACGGCACAAGATGATCCGTTTATTCCCTACTCGATGTTCACCGTACCGAAGATTCATCGGCATCCTTACATCCGTGTGGTCGCGCCTCGTTACGGAGGTCATTGTGGTTTTTTTCACCGTGGTCGGAATGGAGAAGACCCGTACTGGGCGGAGAACCGAATCGTAGACTTTTTGCTGGGGCAACTCTGACAGACGCTACGCTGCGTCAAGCTTGTCTCCCGCACGAAGCATCGGGTGACTAGACGATCACATTTTCGAGGTGGGTCCGCACATCTTCCAGATAGGTCTTAAACGGGTCAGGCATGGGAAACGGAGCATGGCCGCGTACTTGGAAGATCGACCAATTGATGACGTACGGAGGGAACAATCCATCAGGGGCTGGAGGCTGATCCGCCGCTGAAACGTGCCGCTCATGCAGGAGATGTCTGACCAGTTCACTGCGGCCGTAGGCACGCGTATTTTTCGGCGCCGTTTCCATCGCAAGCTGGATGAGACGGTCTGTCGTCACACGAGGGACACGCCCCGCTTCCAATAATCCGTGATACAGCCCCTTCGCGTGATTCAGATTGTGATATTCCAAATCCAAACTTTTCATCATGGGGTCGATCCAGTCGACATGTTCTGTTTCTCGAAAGCATTCCAACAACCACAGCTTAGACGCCCAGTCGACACGCCCGACGAGCTTTTGATAATCGCCGCGCAAATCATGGAGCACCGATGCCCATTGGGCAAGAACCCAATCGGTTTCTTCATCCTGCCCCTTGCAATGCCGAACGGCACTGTCAAGAAATTGTTCTTGAATATCCAACGCCGACATCGTCTTGTGAGACCGTAACTGAATCAGCCAGCGCCGCTCTTGATCCTGGGAAATCTCCTGGAGCGCCTCCACCGGTTCGTCGATCTCCAAATCCTGCGGCGCATGTCCTTCCTCAATGAGCTGCAGCACAAGCCCCGTCGTCCCGAGCTTCAATGCCGTCGCATATTCAGCCAGGTTGGAATCGCCCAGGAGCAGATGGATCCGACGGTATTGATTGGGATCGGCCAACGGCTCGTCTCTCGTATTCACAATCGCCCTATTGTGCTGCACCCATTCGAAGAAATCGTTCACGATATAGTCGGCACGTTGGGAGATTTGAAAAGGCAGCTCCGATACATGATGCACACCGAGCGTCGAACGTGGAAGGATTAACCGATCCGTCTGAATCCAGGCATCTTGTGGAGCGGCGGAACCGACCCGGCCAGAGCCGGTAAAAATCTGCCTGGTCACAAGAAACGTCACGAGCGGAGCCAGCCCGCGCCTCGAAAAAGGAAACCGCCGAGAAACCAGATAGTTTTCATGCGAGCCGAACGTCGCGTCGGTTTCATGATCAATGTTGTTCTTGATCAAGGACACCTGTTCTGAGAAGCCGAGTTCTTCGAGGGCTTGCTGCAGCAACAAGTCTCCGGCACGGTCCGACGCCACCACATCCGTGAGGGAATGGCATTCCGGCGAGGCATACTCTAAATGCCCCATGTCCAAATAGATTCGTCCGGCGTTGGTGAGAAATCCCCCATTGCCGGGAGGCTCGTCATGCCCACGATGGTGTAGGTCCAGCACGCCTCGCCGTTGAACCTGGAAGAGATGGTCACGAATCCTATGGGCAAACCATGTCGGGGAATGGTTGGGGCGGTCCTCGTGAATCAAGAGCCCGTATTCAGTCTCCAAGCCAAAGATACGATGTAACATGAGATTAGGGAACGTCTGATTAATTCACATTTGCATGAAGAATTCTGTTTCTGAGTGGATCAACACGGCAATCAGGTGGGCATCCGCTGGTCCGGGAGCGTTTTTCTCGGGGTTCGTCCGCCATCCGGCCGCCCGCTTCCCCCTGCACACACCCGTCTACGAGGTTTCGGCCAAGAGCCGCCGTCGCGCCACATACAGATTCGCCAAGCCGCAACTGATGAATAGCCAGTGAGTATTTTTCGCCAACCCACGGTACCGGACCTTGGCCCATCCAAAGATCCGCTTGATCACCAAGAACGCATGTTCGACTTTGGCCCGGACCTTCGACTTCGTGCGATTGCGAGCCCGCTCCACCTCGCTCAGAGGGCGATGACGATGGGCTTTGGTCTGGATAAAGCTTTTGGCATCGGGGGCGTGTTGCCGGATCACGTCGCGTTGTCCGCTATAGGCGGCATCACCCCAGACTCGCGTCTCCTGTCCATGCAGCAGGTCCGGCAACACCTGACTGTCATGCACATTCGCCGCCGTGGCGGCCACCGAATGAATCAGCTTGGTCCGGCTATCCACGCCGATATGGGCCTTCATGCCGAAGTACCACTGGTTCCCCTTCTTCGTCTGATGCATCTCGGGATCCCGCTCCTTCCGGCGATTCTTCGTCGAACTGGGCGCACTGATGATGGTGGCATCCACGATGGTGCCTCGGTTGATCGTCAAGCCCTGGGTGGCCAGGTGCGCGCCGATCCGCGCAAAGAGCTGTTCGCCCAGCTGGTGGGCTTCCAGCAGGTGGCGAAACTTGCAGATCGTCGTCTCATCCGGCACAGGCTCGCGGCCCAGATCAATGCCGACGAATTGTCGCATGGCCCGCGAGTCGTACAGCGCCTCCTCCACCGCCGGGTCCGACAGGTTGAACCACTGTTGCAGACAATGCAGGCGCAGCATGCGGTCGACGCCCACCGGTGGTCGTCCCACGCCCTCTGGCTTGGGATAAAACGGCTCAATCACGGCGGTCAGTTCCGTCCACGGCACGACGCGGCTCATCTCATCAAGAAACCGTTCACGGCGGGTGGGTTTGCGATACTGCTCGAACGTGACCTCGGCAAATGTCTGTTGGTGCATGGGGCGCGCCTCCTCATCAGTACTGCGCTACCCGTAGCACATCCCGCGAGAAGAATAAATCAGACCTTCCCTAGGTCTGTAATCTCCCGCCATGGCGCGTAAACCCCGTCTCCACTTTCCCGGCGCGTTCTATCATGTGATCGCCCGTGGCAATCGCCGGGCCACGATCTTTCATGACGACGCGGATTATCACGCCTATCTCGACCGCCTGGAGCGCTATCGCCAGCGCGATGGCCTGACCGTGCATGCCTACGTCCTGATGCCGAACCACGTGCACCTCTTGCTCGAAACCGGTGAGCCCCCCTTGTCTCGCACCATGCAGACCCTGCAGTTTACCTATAGCCAGTCCTACAACCGCCGCTATGACAAGACCGGGCACGTCTTTCAGGGTCGCTACCATGCGATCCTGTGTGACCGCGACGCGTATCTCGTCGAACTGGTCCGCTACCTGCATTTGAATCCGGCTCGGATGCGGACCCCGCTCAGCCCATGGACCTATCCCTGGAGCAGTCATGGCGCCTATCTCGGCCGGGCCAGCCCGGTGACAGTGCAGATGGCAACAGTCCTCGAATCCTTTCATCGTCAGGTAGGACCGGCGCGGCAAGCCTATCGCCGCTTTCTACTCGACGGGCTGTCCCAGGGGCATCAGGAACGCTTTTACGAGACCGTGGATCAGCGCGTGTTGGGCGATGAGCGGTTTCTCAACACGGTTGCCCGTCAGTCGGCTACGACCATGGCCCTGTCCATCCAGCCACGTCGCGTGGGGTTTGGCGCGCTGCTCAAGGCCGTCGCTTCCGTTCATCACGTCACACCGAGCGTCATTCTGGCCCCGGGGCGACGGCGAGCTCTGGTGCCGGCCCGCGCCATGCTGGTCTTTCTCGCTCGAGAATGGGGTCGTCTCACCACCCAGGAGCTGGGACGTCGATTGCAACGCGATCCGTCTATGGTCAGTCGATTGGCAGCCGCGTATCTGGCGCACCGCGATACGGGAACTGAAGCCAAGATCCACCGCTTGCTTTCTTCCTATCTTGCTCCATAACTCAATAGCCATCAATAGCCATGCCTGACCCCATTAACTTCCATAGAATCTACCGAAAGATAGGGGATGACGCGGTCTGACGGAGGTATGGTCATGCCCGCGGAAGCGGGCATCCAGTCGTTCCGGATTTCCTGGATTCCCGCTTGAAACATGCGGGAATGACGAGAGGGGAAGTGTTCAACTGCGGAATCCAGGATTACTCAGAGAAGGGCGGATCGTCCGGCTTGGCCCGTCGTCTGGCCACGCCACTGGCGCGCGCAGCGGCAGCGACTGCCCGCGCGACA
>JBFWZD010000054.1:0-7036 GCA_050185705.1 Nitrospira sp.
CTGCGAAAGGGACAATCCCCGACCATCCGCCGAGGGCCGTACGCCGGGCAGGAGTTGACCGTCGACCACATCATCCCTCGTTCAGTCTGCCCCGAACTCGACAACATCATCGCGAAACTAGAACTCCTGCCGGCGAAGCTGAACACGTCGAAGGCGTGGCAGACGCTAGGCGGCGAGCCCGGCTTTGGGCTGTCCGCTGGATCGCGTGGTAAGCCTCGGTTCCGGCCAGACAACGGTGCCAATCAACTCATCCGGCTCAATGAGAACGACGGCCTTCTGCGCCAAACAACGTGCAGTCTTTGTACGTGCTTCGCGCAGGTACTCTCGAAGAACTGCAACCGGGTCAACATAGCTCGACGCCGGCAGCGATCTGCCGAGAAGATCAACCCTTCGACCGACGAACTGTTGCGAATCACTACTCAACCCGAACTTTGGCGTCCCGAAATCCGCTGTTCCACGCCGGCGATACGGAAACGGTCGCACAGGGTTCGCTCGATAGAAGCTCCAAACGTCAAAGTCCTTCACCCCGTTGTTCCCGTCTAGGAAATGCAATGCAGCTCCTTGACATAGTGCAACGGCGAACGGCCCAGGCGCGAAAAGCCGCGCAGTATCAAGATTTCGCCGAAACAGCCCGTCACGGTCGATGGCTGCAATTCTTCCTAGCCGACGAAGATCGTCGAGATTGATGCGCGCAAAGGATCTGTCGGCCATCGCTCAGCCTAATTGACTCGGTCTGCCATTCCGCGACTCAGGACGCAATCTGAAACTCGTATGGGACCCAAACCACCCCGGCGACCGTCACCGAAAATCCACTCATCGGGACCTTCCCGACCGGGTACCTGATCCTGAACGTTACGGACGGTGGCCTGAAGCGCCACGCGGGAAGCCTGTCGTGGGAGGTCCAGATCGGGGCCGGCGAGTCGTAGAAGGTCGCATTCCATGGCGCTGTACCCACCGCCCAGAGAGCCAATGCCGCCCAGGCAGAGGCTACTGATCTCGCGAGCGTTATCATCCTGGCGAATGAGCTGAGGGCAACGATCATAGAGAAGGGTTTGAACAAAGGAACAAACTGAGCGCGCACGGCGCGCGAAAGCCACACGGGCTACCCCGCGTGAGGCTTCAGTCCTCTTGTCTGTCCTTCAGCATCATGGTCTCAGGATCAACCCTGTCTGCGTCGAAACCCACCACATTCCCATCTCTATCATACAAAACACCGTCGCGCTGATGGCAGAAGACACCTTCCTCGATCAAAGCCTCCACCGCAGCAAAATATTGATTCGTGCTGATTTGCAGCGTGTTAGCGATATCCTTGTGCATGCCCGGCTTCCACGGCTGTTTCGGCAAGACTTCCTTTACTCGTTTTATCACGTCTGAGGTCAGCCGAGCTGACTCCCAGCGATTGTCATCACGAAGATACCAACCACGGTTTGCCATACCTTCGATACCTTGAGCACGCCTGTCCGTTGCGTACATTCGGCACAACTCGATCGTGGTCGATCGATCGGTCAGGTCAGGCTGATCTCCCAGTCTGGTCAGGTATTGATTCAAGAGCAGCCACAGTTCCTTCACTTTGGCTTCACTTGCTGCACCGTCCGGGACCTTGAGCAACCCTTCGTACCCAAAATCGAACCGCCCCAGTGAATCAACAACGACGAGCAATCCGACCATGTACCGCCAGTTCTTAAGGAAACGTTCTCCCCCCTTGCCTCCAGGACGCAGCAACTCCAAGACGGCGTCTGTGCTCTTGAGCAACTTGGCGATTTTAGGCCAGATCTCCAGCGGAGCCGTCGGGGAGAACACCTTCGAATAAGAATCCGGATTCCGCATGAACCGCGACTTCAGTCTCGACGCCTTGGACGGCCATTTGAGTATTAAAGCCACGAAGCCTGCAGCCAGATACAGCGGCGACACTATTTCTTCTGTGGATCGCCCCAGATTGTGGTAATAGTTAGTACGCCGGTCATAGCATAAACCGCGCCTCAACAACACATCTTCAATGTCCCTTTGAATTTTGTCGGTAGCATGCAATGAAACTAGCTCAACAGCAGTCTGATTATTCGTGGCTCGGATAATCGAATCCTTGACTGCGTCGTCCTTGGTCACGATCACCTTTACCAAGACCGACCGCTTTGCCGTATCCTGCCCCCCGTTGCTGAAAAACCTGTAGATTGATTCGGTCGTCTGGAGGCCATTCACAATCTGAATGTCCTGCATCTGGATTGCCTTGCCCACGACACTGGCAGATGTAGCCAAGATTGTGATTCCATTGTTGAGCCACCAAAAATCAGTCGATCCCGAAGACTCGAGTGTTTGACGGATATCTTCATTCACCCGGTTGAGGCCCATGAAGTCGCGCACGTTCGATTCGAACAAGTACCGTCTGAGTGTGCCGTTGTCCGTAATGAACTTATAATATTCGGATATCTCGCTCAATAAGACGTAGCGTTCACCTCGCGCTAGCGCCTCCATAAACGGGAGCTCAAGAGCATAAGTCGGCTTCTTGCGGTAAAGTTCAACGAGCTCCTGACTGCCAAGGAATGAAAACCTGCATTGGCAGGCACCGAAGGACTCAGTGACTATCGTCTCGATTTGGGCAGCTCGCGCACGCACCTCGGCGCCAATTATTGTGGTATCACCACGTGACGCATAAACGACCTCAACGGAGAATGAAGACAATCGCGGCGACAGTCTGCGATATGCAAACCTTAGGTTTGATCGAAATGCTCGTACTGAGTCGGAGTAGGCGCCCCTTAACCGGGAGTCTTCCAATGCGAAGTCCAGCAGCTCAGTCAAACTAGCGGCCAATTCGTCAAGCGTAGCCTGCTTGAAAGTATCATGATGTTTACAGGTTATTATGAATGCCTGTAGCTGTGACCCGGTTTTAGGCCATATAAATGTCTCTGGATCTTGTAGAAAATGACCATTAACAAAGATGAATGCCCCGTCGATCCCTGCATCTTGGCGTCCGTCTAAGCTACCTGCTTGTAGTTCATCCGCAGAGAGATCGAAGTCCTTTAGGATCTGCTCAAATGCAAGGTGCTCAAAAGCCTCATCACGGCGCTCAGACGGAATACGCGCAGCCGTGCGGTCATCGATGATTCCGTCGAGCAAAACCGTGTCGTTCTTCGGCATAGCAGACCGGATGTTCAGTTCGACAGGTTATCTGTTCAATCGAGAATTCACCTCGAGCCGTTGAGGTATCGGATCGTTCACGGTTCCGCCGGAGGCGCGCTTGAGCCGCACCAATGACGTCGAGAGAGACTGCCGATATTTGGCGAAAGTTTGGCTTCCGGAACCGAATGGCACCTTTCGCAAACGAGTGGACACGGATTGGGCGGGGCTCCAGGAACCGTGCCAGAAAAGCAAATAAGCCGCTGGAGGCCAGCGGCTTAAGTCGTTGCGGTGCAACGGAAATTGGTTGCGGGGCTACAATGTGCCCCCTGTCCCAACAGAACTGGGTCATCGGCAGCGAGGAACTCTTCCGCCGCGTTCCCACCTACCAGAACGGCAGCCCGAACACGTTGAATGGCCCACCGACCTCCGAGGCGTGAGGAGATCCCGAGTCCGGGATGTCCCGTTCCCGTAATCGAATGTTTCCGCAAGAACCCCGCGGACTATCACTTTGGACCACAGCGTCGGACGCGACTTGCAGGCGTTGGTCCGGACACTGGCATCCCAGGTGCTCGGAGGTTTCCCTTGAAGACAAGCACACGCCCCCGACCTGCCATCGCCTCCACTTGGAACGACGAACGACCTGAGATTCACCCTCCGCGATATCTTGAAGAAAAACCCCGGCTTCACCGCCTGGGCCCTGCTGATCCCCAAGAAGAAAAACAAGCGCATACCCTGAAGACCTGCATGAAATCATTCAACGCCCTCGCCGGAATCCTCGCCACCGCGGCGCTGCTGGTAGCACTGCCGGCGTGCCGGAAATCGAACCGGATCTCCACCCACGCCGCGGGTCACCCCATCACGGTCGAAATCGAAGGACGCCATTCGCTGGAGGCAGGAACCAACCGGGCGGTGTTGGTCGGCGACTTCGGCAAGATCACCGTCGAGCCCGATCGCGTCCAATTGGGCGACGGCCACTGGACTAAGATTCCGGAGGCGGTTCCGATGATCGTGGGCATCTCCAAACACAAACGGTGGGTGACCGCCGGTGGGGTGAGCATCACGGAGACTTCCCGATGAACGATCTGAAGTTGGCATTCCGCCGCCCGAACACGCTGAACGGCCCGCTCACCTCTGGCGCTTGGAACGTCGGCGACTTCTGGAGGGACCAGAACCTGGCGGAGTTCGTTTGCACTGGGGCCGAGACGCCGGGGACCTGGCGGCAGACCACGCCGGCGAGCGTAACCACCGACCCGGCCGGCGGGACATTCCCGACCGGGTACCTGATCCTGAACGTCTCGGACGGAGGACTGAAGCGACACGCCGGGGCGCTGTCGTGGGAAGTTCAAGTCGGCGCGAACACGGCCTCGAAGGTCGGCTTCCACGGCGCGGCGCCCACTCCCCAGCGGGCCAACGCCGATCAGGCAGCAGCAACCGATCTCGCCAGCGTGATCACCCTCGCCAACGAGTTGCGGGCGGCGTTGGTCGAGGAGGGAATCATAAGAGGTGGAGCGTAGCCAGTAAGCATCCAAACACTATGCCTATTTCGAGAAGGTACTGGGCCAATCTCGCGTGAGTCGGAAGAGCCACTCCTTTCCCAATGTCGTGTCTTGCGTCCACTGTACCAGAGCAATCTCTAGATAACTCAGGATTTTCAGAAGCCGAACATGGGCGTCGAAAGATCGGAAAATTGTGTCAACCCCGAGGATGTGACCTTCATACGCTGTTTGACCCCATCTGTTCCAAAATTTCGCGAGCCGACCGCGGCTCTCTGTGTGGAATCTCTCGAAAGCATCCTTCCCAAGGCCAGTGCAGGCCACCAAGTCCTTTCCAGGTTGGCTCGGTGGATAGATGAGCGTACAGAAGTCGTAAAGCAACGGATCACTCCCGGTCATTAAGCGGCGATGCTTCGTTGGATAATCGAGCAATTTTTCGCCCTGCGCTAGAGGAACGCCGCGAGGAGGACCTACGAGGTCGACGAGTGCAGCGAGTGTGCTAGGATATCCCGCCTTAGCAGAAAAGTTGCAGGCATAGAAGCTTTCGAGTGTCTCCCAGAAAACCCGACGAGGTTCCGTGAGACCGTCGAATTCCTCCCTCATCTTATGCAAATGCATCGGCTCGTTCTGTTTTTCAGTCGGAGTGAGTGGGGGAGGCAAATTCCCATATCTCGACATGGCGCACTGAATGACTGCAGCAACCTTCGAATGATCAGGCTTTGGTGTATAATCGTAGGGAGTGGCAATGGCTGTGACGAGGCGATCGACATGCTCCGTCGTATCAAGCGTGACCATCTGGGGATCACCAAGAGGTGGACCTACAAGATCCAGGGGAAGGTGCTTCGCGCATACGGGGATGAAACGGATGCCGCGACCACATGCTGCACCGGCTTCAAAATTCACCCATGGCCGGCCGAGCGATCGCGGAGTCAACAGAATGATAAAGTCAGTGGCACATCTTAGGTTGGCACGAATCTTCTCTCGCCAAAGTTCGCCAGGAGGCACGGCGGAGGGATCCGAGGACAGGAAGACATCGATGGACCCTGTGAAGGCATCATCCAGAAGCGCTTTTAGTGCAGCGCCAAGATCAGCATCCTCGTGAACATGACTTATGAATATGACCGGTTTGGGCATGAGTTTTACGCCTAACGGTCCATTCTCCTAACGTCGAGCGAAAAGGCAGCCGTCGCGCCGTCCAAGGCGGAAAGCGGCTGGCAGGCGGGGGGCGGAGATTGCAACTGGAGCGCGTCGCCGGGTTGCCTGCAGCGGTGGGGTGGGCTCTCTTGATGATGGAATCATAGCATACCGGGGCCTATTCGAATCCGTCCAGCTGCAGAATTTCCCGGCCATCTGGTAGAGAAGCCCTGTATATGGGGAAGAAGGGCATGCCTTCAATCTGGGGCAACCGTGGATCCGTCAAATGAACAATGACGTCACCATCATATTCGCTGATGTTCTTGGCGAAGCGGAGCATGGCACTCTGCTGGATCTCTGGGCTAAGGAACATGAGTCGCACTCCCACCGCACACCCGCACTGATCGATGTGGCTTCCCCATTCACCACACCAATTGCCAAGGTCGGAGCCCGGAGTGCATGGTTTCTCATCACTGAGTAGAATCTGATCACCGTCCAAAACGAGGTATGAGCACATCGGTTTTGCTGCCAGCATTATTCTGCGCCCAACGGTCAGGCTGAGGGACGCCGGACCCGTGACCCTCGATTGAAACGAGCGCGCTCACCCGGCGTTCCCTCCAGCCGCTGGTTGAACTAAGCCGCTGCGCGGCGATGTGGTGGTGACATGGGTGTCTTCGATGATCTGTTGTGGCCGGGTGACGGCACGTGCGGAGTATTCACAATGGCGGTGCATGAAAAATGCCAATCCATACTCCATTCATCCCAAGCATCTCCAGAACGCCATGGCGCTGCGACGCGCCAAGACCCAGGATCCGACCGGGACACCTGTGCCGCCACCAGCGGCCTCCACCATCCGAACCACTCCCAGGGATTTCGTCAACCCCGTCGATTACCGGCATCCCTTCGAGTCGATGGACCGTTTCGCCAAGGCCCTGGCCCTGCGTTACGACGCCAACCGCACCCGCCACGCCTACCACCGCCAACTGCGACTCATCCACGAACACTTCAAGTTCGATCCCGCCCTTCTCACCGAGGCCCAGCTCCGCGACTACTTCCTCTTCGTCAAACTCCAGAAGCACTGGAAACCCAAGTCCATTCGCCAGGCTCTCGCCGCCGCGCGCCAGTTCTTCGTCGATCTCCTCGGTCACGCCGATTGGACCGTCTTCGGTCAGATCCGCGTCAAGGATCACGATGCCCTGCCCGCCGTCCTGACCCGCCACCAGGTCTATGATCTGCTGGCCCACATCCGCCTCCGTCGCTACCGGACTCCCATCAAGCTCATCTACGCCTGCGGC
>JBFWZD010000055.1:0-6852 GCA_050185705.1 Nitrospira sp.
CCACTGTTCCGTTACCGGATGCGGATGAGGATAGTCTGACGATATTTAGCCTCTGACGGAAATCCTGACCGGGGTGGGTCAGTTTTAATATTTCCTATTGGATCACTTTTACATTTTCGTTCACACCACGTCCGTCACGGCAAGGGCAACAAGGATCGTTATGTCCCATTGCCCCAACGCACACTCGAACTCTTACGCAACTACTGGTCTACACATCGTAATCCAGTCCTCATCTTTCCCACCGAAGGTCGTGGCCACATCGACCTCTCGAAAGCGACCGAGCCGATGTCGAAGAGCAGCGTGCAGAGCGCCTTCCGCGCGGCGCTCAAACAAAGCGGTATTCACAAGCGCGCCTCGGTTCATACTCTTCGTCATTCCTGGGCCACTCACCTGCTCGAAGCCGGTGTCAACCTGCGATTGATTCAGGAGTATCTCGGCCACAGTTCACCGACAACGACCAGCATTTACACCCACCTCACCGCCAGTGCAGATCAGCTTGGCGCTGAGGCCATCAATCGCGTCATCGACAACCTCTGATGGTCGAGATCGCTGACATCTTCCGCCTCCATGACCCCTTCTACCGGGCACGATTCCGTGACCGGATGCCGCCTTCCCACCTGCGGGCGATGGAGGATATCGAACTCTGCCGAACTGAAGCCCTCGGCGGCCACAATTGAATATCCGCCGTCAACGGCAAGGTGGCCCCAGTGATGAAGTCGGCGGCAGGAGATGCAAGGAATACGGCAGCGCCGGCTACTTCATCTGCCTCTCCTCATCGAGCTGCGGGCGTGTGCGCAAGGATCATCTTGTTGAACTCCGCATACACACGGGTGAGCGCGGTCATCTCGGTAGCGATCCATAAGAGCGCGATCGCATTGACTTGAATTTAGTGTAGCGCCAGCTTCTCAGCCATCGCTTTGGCAAGTTGCACGATTCCGCCCTGGCAGCGCCATAGGCAGGTAACATTCCGGCGCCAAAGTAGGAATACATGCTGGCGAGATTGATGATCTTCTTTCGCATGCGCTCGACCATAGACGTCGCCAGGTAATTGGAGAGGAGAAACATCGCAGCTAAAAGATAATAAATCGACGGCGGCGGCTCTACGGCAACACACCGTTAGGCGGTACGATATACGCCTAACTATCCATCAAACTAGTGCGTCTTTAATCCTTTGGTTGAATTCAGCTACAACCCCTCTTGCTTCTTCGTCTTTGTCTAAGGGGACTGGTAATATCAGGTTGTTAATTTGCGAAGACCACCCAGACGAACGGCTGTTTGGCCGACTGATAACTCGATAGACGAAACACAGCTTAGCCGGCTGGCCCTCGTCATAAGAAACTTTGACCAGTTGTCGATTACGTCCGACGAAACAATAGTACATTCCGTCCTTATAAATGCCTTTGGCGCCAATGTACACATATCCCGGCTTGAGTTGACTATGCTCATCATTGGTGTAGTGCCAGTGTGCGATCAGTGTTTCGCCTGTCAGCAGCCCATCGACCTCGGCTATCTGATGACGCCCCGCTACATAAACCATCAAGAGCAGCAGGCCGGATAGACCACTCAATGTTATCCCGACACCGAGGCCGAGCATGATGACCTTCGTATTATTCGTGCCATGAAGCTTGAATAAACCCATAACACCAAGAAAGCAAGCAGCCAACACCATAGCTGCAATACCAACATAGCGATACATCCTGAAGGTTTTCCGCAATGAATTTTCGGGAGGTAGAGTTGTAGCTGAATTCACTTTTGTTCCTGTTTTATTCTGAATTGATGATAATCATGGTACTACGCTTCTCAACGAACGAACTCGGTGCGCCGCCGCATTTCGATAAAAGATAAGAAATCATAGACGGCTCCACTGCAATGCTGGTTAGGCGGGCTCTTTCTTTCGCTCGATCAATGACTAAGTTTACAGATGGCAGACTTTTCAAATTAAAATCACTTTCTCCTTGCCTGATCACTCGCATGTAACCGTTGGTAACTGAATTACATCAGTATTGGCATCGTGCGCCATCGCAACGACGATTTTCCATCCATTGGAATTACCTCGAACTATGTAGGTAAATCCGAATCGACCAATTTCTGACTGTGATTTTCCAAAACGGACAAACACACCGTTGAGTTCAACAAGCTCTGACGCCAGCCTGCGCATGATGATCTCGCGGACTTCTGTCTTGTAATATCCCTGTTCCTTTGCATGCTCGATGAGATGGGTTGCAAGAGCAATGGCTGTCCCTTCATCCTGCACGACCCAGATACCGTCTGGACGTATGAATGTACATGGTAATTCGTAAAATGAAACTACATCGTCAGCGCGAAGCGACTCAAAAGCGCGGACATATGAGTACAGCATCTCTAATGGTGTTTGATTCATGCTCTCAATATCCTCGTTTCCCAGCACGCCTAACGATCGCGTTCAGTGGGCAACCGCTTTCCGACAAAAGTTAAAAAATCAACGACGGCGGCTCTGGTGCAACGCGCTGTTCGGCGTCGTGAGTTAATCCTGTTCCCGCGCCCACTGCACCGCCCGCAGTAACAGGATGAAAGTCACCAGCATCCACAACGCCACGAAAGGCCCCCAATCAATCGAGTTCGCCGTTGCGGGCGGGACCGGAAAGTACCAGAGATTGAAGCCGAGCAACAACCCGCCCAACACCACGCCGAGCATCCCCATCACTCGCCCGAACTTTGGATGGCGCATCATCTCAATCCCGAACAGGATCACCGCGATCGAGATCAACACATCCCATGCCACATCGATACCCAAATGCACCGCATCGAGCCCATCGGCCACCTTGCGATAGATATCGGCACTGGCCGGATCGCTTGCCCCGGCAATGACTCGTTTCATCATACCCAGGATCGCTTGTTGCGTCGTTAGCATAATGAGGACAGTCACGCTTCCCGCGATTGCAGCGATCGCCGCCACCTGAACGACCGGACCACGATGGGACAGCGCAAGGCAGTGATAGAGCCCTGCAGCCCCGACGGCTAGCAATGGTCCGAAGGCGAAAGCGGCCGCGTAGCTGAGCGTATCAGGCAGCGGAGCGAATGCCGCAGCCAGATACGCTCCGATGCTCAGCAGGCCGCACACGCCTCCCACACGAATCCAGGACAGGCTGTGTTCAGTGTTGTGTGCCATATGATTCGGTTACGGAGATTCCTCAAGACGCTAAACGATCGCGTTCTGTTGGCCACCGTCTTCCGACAAAAGACGACATATTAACGGCGGCGGCGCTGGTGCAACGCGGTGTTAGACAATGACACCGATACCAACCGCATTGGCCATAGGTCACGCTGGAACCAATGGGACTGCATTATTAGCCCGCATGATTTGTCAGCACGATTCTTATTACTTCCGCAAAATCTTGACCATGGGTCTTCCTTTGGCCAACTCGTCGATCAATTTATCCAGGTATCGAATTTCCCGCATAGTCGGTTCTTCGATCTCTTCTATCCGAACACCACAAATCATTCCCCTGATCAAACTTCGTGAAGGGTTAAGCTGTGGGGCCTCCGAAAAGAATGTTTCAAAATCTGTCTTGTTATTTAGCTGGTTCTCTAGCGTCTTCTGATCATAGCCTGTCAGCCAACAAATGATTTCGTCCACTTCGGCCTTCGAACGCCCTTTTTTCTCTGCCTTTGCCAGATAATGAGGATAAACACTTGAGACGCTCGTTGTATAGATTCGATGTTTTGACATAATATTTATTTTCACCAAGACGTGATGGCCTTCAAAGTAAGCGTCTAATATTATCCCAAGCTCGACCTTCACAGCCATAGCAAGTGACACTTTTGGTGACCTGTCTCTTCTTTGAAGGGCCGTGGACATGGGTAACACTTTAGGGAAGAGACATGGGTGACACTTTTTGTCTCATATCCTGGCCTTTTCGTCGTATATCGTCCATGTCGGATAGCTTGTGAACGTTAGCGAACAAGAAGATCTTTAGATCTTCTTCCATGACCTGTAGCCGTAGCGAGGAAGAGGTCAAGGGCGCCGCAGGCGCCGCGCAAGCGGGCGAAGCCCCTTTACATCTTCCGCAGCGAAGGCTATCTGCGTCTCAGTCTTCCCAGATGGTCTTCTATTCGGTACTGCTCTTCAAGAAACCGCCCCAGTTTCACCGGCCCCAGGAAGACATCCCACACTCCGTCACCAGTCTCCTCCAGGCCAACTCGATGCCCCGCACAGGTCGTCGATACACAGACCCATCGATCCCGCCATCGGAATCCCCCGTTCCGACTCACCAGTCTCGTCTCGTAATGCGCCGGGTAGATCAGTTTAGGTACCACAGCCGGCATCAGGATCTTCGAGGGACTGTAGAGTTCGGCGGGCGTCCTCATTTCTATCCCTTCGTGCGGTCGCACATTATTATACTCTTCCCGAAATACGTTAAACAGTTTTTGTTGTTGTCCCAAATTAGCTCCCGGCGGCCTGGTCGTCTCCGCCTTCAACACACGGTGCATATATTCGTGCTGCCCGTTTTGCTGCGGCTTGCCCGGTTCGATCAGTTCTAGCCGTATTCCTATACTAATCCACCACACCGAAAGCTCAGAAAGCCTTGCCAATGCTGTAGATGCGAAGGGCGTCCCGTTATCAGATCTGATCGCTGCAGGCAGACCGTACTTCTTGAACAGCTCTCTAAATACCGCTTTCGCTCCCTCTTTCCCCGTCGATTTCAGCCCCTTGCATCCCAGCAGATACCTCGAGTATCGGTCCGTCACTGTCAGCGGGTAGCAGTACTGGCCGTCTCGTGTCTTGAACTCTCCCTTGAAATCCACGCACCACAACTCATTCGCTGCCGTGACTACCGTCTTCGGCTTTCCGGGATGCCCGATCTTCCTCCTACGGCTCTTCTCCCTGACCAGCCCTTCCTTCTTCAGGATGTCGCTCACCGTCCTCCTCGACGGCCATGGAGCATCCGGCTCCTTCTTTCTCAATTTATTGAGCAGTTTCTTCGATCCCCACGTTTTGTGCTTCCGCCTCTCCTCGATTATCGCCTGTCTCAGCGTTTCCGGCGTCTGGTTTGGTGAAGATCCAGGTCGTCGCGAGCGGTCTTCAATCCCTCTCGGGCCTTCCGCCTCATATCGATCGATCCACTTATATCCCGTCTTTCGGCTGATGTTGTATCTTTCGCAGAGCTCGGTGACTGTGAATGTCCCGTTCAGATACTCGGAGATAAATTGCGTCTTCTGGTTCATCGGTAACTCTTCTTTCCAGGGCATTTGTCAGCCTCCTTTCGGAGGCTGATTCTGCCCGAAAAGTGTTACCCATGTCTCTTCCCAGAAGTGTTACCCATGTCTGGTGACCATACCCTTCATTGCCTAACGTTCGCGTTCACCAGGCCGCCGCCATCCGATTAAGTTCACAACAAACACCGGCGGCGGCTCTGGTGCAACGCGGTGTTAGGTGCTGGAAAATATCACTATCATAAAGTTGTGCTGAATCTTTACTGAGACCTATAACTTTCCGAGATTGTTAACTGGCAATTCCTTTTCTTCGTTAGAAATAGATTACATCGAGCTCTTTGTTGCCTTATCACTTGCTGATTTTCGTTCCCTCGGCTTCTTAGGCTTCGGCTCCGGCAAGAGAGCGGCTGTGTCAATCAGGACGCGGGTCAGAAGTTCTGGCTTGTCGAGCAGCTCGTCTGCCACAGGATAGGGTTTTGCACCCGGATAAGGTGGCCGCTCAGGCAGCATCAAGCCATGGTTTGCAATCGCCTTTGTTGCTTTGATGAAAAAGCTGTTATCGCAGGCCAGTGCTACAAACTTCCCATCCAAGTGAAAGCCATACTCCCCAAACATTTTCCGATAAGTCAGGCGATCTGCAAGATCTGCTTGGTCTACTATGTGTTCAACGATACTCTGATTCGTGCCCATCGGGTCATCTCCGCTAATCGCACCATAAAAGGCACCTAACGAACGAGTTCAGCGGGCCGCCGCGTTCCGATAAAAGTTAACAAATCAACTTCGGCGGCTCCGCTGCAACGCGGGTTAGGCCACATTTTCAAGTAGTTATGCAGCTTGGAGCAGAAATTCTACTTTAACCGCATCGTACGGAAACTCCACCTCTCCACTCTCAACTCGTTCTAATATTCCTGCTTTGAGGAGGGCTGTGATATCGCCATGAACCGCCTTCACATCACGACCAACACGACGAGCAGCCTCACGAATGGACACCGGGCCTGCACCACAAAGTGATTTCAACAGTTCCCAACGCTTCGCAGTAAGGACCGCCCAGAGTAATTCTGGCGTGGCAAAGCTTATTCTGGCGGTCTTTTGGCCCTTGCCTGTTTTCCACCCCTGGACGAAATCTGCCATAGAGTCAGCTGGGCTTTGAACATCAAGTACTACGGTTTTCACTATTCCACCTTTCTATATCTCGTTGGAAATCGATGACCAGTTGCTCCGGACTCACAAATGTATAAGTATCCTCTTTATCGCCGAAATGACGGTGATCCCCTTTTGTCCTTTCATTGTCGTAGCGCACAACACATATTCCATCGACGATATATGCCAAACGATATTTGAATTGGTGCGAAGATCCTTCAACAGGAGTCGGCAAAAGCCACAATATGAGCTCAGCGAACGAAGCTTCAGAGTAGACAATGCGATTCCTTACGAGCAAAGTCGCTTTCATGTTGGACATAATACCAACGCTCAAGACGCGTTGTCAACAACTCCAACAGCTATTCGTTGAATCCAGGTGGCCTAACGAACGAGTTCAGCGGGCCGCCGCCCTCCAATAAAAGCTAAAGAATCAACGGCGGCGGCTCCGCTGCAACGCGGGTTAGGTGTGCACTGGTGGCTAATTACTTTTTGTCAATTGATAGCATCTTAACGTCTTCA
>JBFWZD010000056.1:0-6129 GCA_050185705.1 Nitrospira sp.
GAGTACATTGAGGTGTTCTATAATCGGCAGCGTCGGCACTCGACCCTCGGCTATCACTCCCCGGCTGAGTATGAAGCGAGGACGGCTGTCGCGTAACCAGGTGTCCACGGATTTGGGGGAAGGTCAACCTGTATTTATGTGTCGTGGGCGATGGAGCATAAGCTTAACATCAGTGAGCGGTCTCAAAGGTGGTACGGATTGTTGGGGGCATGCTCAGTCAGCAGCATACAAAAAGCTTTTCGCATGTGTTGAGCAGAGTGTAAGGAATGGTGGTGAGGACTGGACACAAGGACCTTTTACCTCCACTTTGGTCTCAACAAGCCCACGATATGCGAGTAAGTACGGCACTAGAGCGAGTAGGAGACTAGTCAAACACAACTTGAATTATTCTGAGTCTTCTCTGTCAGGCCATGGATTCTTCATTCCATATGGATAAAGCCAAGATCGCACGGGCCGATTCAGCTGGGCCAGATATCGCTGAAAACGTACCCCCCATCATCCGATATCTGTTTTATCTGTTGATATTCTCCATACCGTTTGAAACGGCTAGTACAGAAACTGTTTCAATTATCGGCAGCATTCCCATGATCATTGGAATGGGGTTGACTGTAGCGGCGTTGTTGCAACCTAGGGTTTGTTTCAACCCGCCTCCTTTGGCATTCTGGTGCTTTGTTGGGTACTACGTAGTCTTTCTGGCTCTGGGTATGACAGAACATCTTGACTATGTACGTCCAGTGCTCTCGAGGCTGTTTACTTTTGCTCAGATGCTCCTACTGATGTGGATCTGCTTCAATCTTTTTCGGTATCCGGAGATTTCTAGGAATGCCTTCCTGATCTTCGTCATTGCATGTGCTGTCCTTTCTCTGCTGCATATAGTCGGCGTAGGGACGGTAACTGTGGGACAGGGGCGGTCGACCACCTTCGGTGATAACGCGAATACGGCAGGTGTTACGTTATCGCTTGGTCTAATTGGATTGGTTGGTATTACCTATGGTCGGATCATGGTGGAGAGACGAATGGCGCTCTTTGCATGGACGGCATTCCCCATCATGGGGACTGCCATTATCATGACGGGATCAAGAGGTGCACTGCTGGCTCTCATATTTGGAATCGCTCTGCTGATCATTCGAGATGGAGATTGGAGGACTAAGCTGAAGATCACCTTGATTGTTGGGTTGGCCATAAGCTTCCTAGCTTTCACGGCACTAACGGATGATGGAATGAGAACCCGTCTGGAGCGCGCGTTCTATCAAGGAGACACGGCTGGCAGGGACAAAATTCATGCGTTGGCTTGGATGATGGTTTATGAAAAACCTGTGCTTGGATGGGGGCCCGTGTATAACACTGTTGAGTTGGGGTCACGTATAGGTAGGACGACGAGAGATCCGCACAGTCTATACCTCACAGTATTGACGGAAACTGGTTTGCTCGGATCCATTCTGTTTTTCAGTGGTCTCGGGCTTTTAGTTAGAGCGTCCTGGAAGGCCCGTGTCCAGATAGAGGGGGCATTGCCCATGGCGATGCTCAGCTGTCTGCTGCTCTTTAATGCGGCAGGATCTGGGCACAATCGAAAATTGTTCTGGGTAATCCTCGCATATGTGCTTGCGAGTGCCTCGTCATTCCGGGACGCAACTCGACACGCACCCCCTCAATTTTTTGACCCGATCAATGTTGCGGATCAGGGGATGAGGGATTTTGCCTCGAGCCCACAGGCCCCCAACATAGGGCCTCATAGGAGTTCCATGAACCCAAAGAGAGACCTGCCTAATCAGTTATAGGCCGAGCTTCTCACGTAAGCATTCAATCCAACTTTCATCTTACGATGCATATTCTCATAATTGCTGAAAGCTTTCCTTCGCCGGCACACCCCTATCGTGGTACGTTCATTGGTGAACAGGTGAAGCGCCTGCTGGACCATGTCGAGCGGATCACGGTACTGTCTCCGACAACGTACGTTCCGCGATTTGTGAAGATGAGCCGGGTTGCTAGGCAGGCTTCCTTGCCGCCATACTATGAGTTCGTGAAAGGCCGCTGTAAGGTTCTATTCCCACGTTGCCCGAAGCTGCCTGGAGATATGTGCCTCTCATGGACCAGCGCTCTATGGCGTCGGATTGTTTCCAAGACGGTGGGTGACCTCATGGCGACCGGGTCGCTTTCTCTGATCCATGCGAGCAAAGGGGGGGTGGGCTCTAGGGCCGCGATTAATGCTTCACGCGAATATGGGCTCCCCTGCGTGGTTACGTACCAAGGCACCGAGGTCCACACCGATTTGGTTAATCGGAGAAAAGGATGGGAACTCTGCCGAGATTCCTTTCGTTTTGCCGATCTAAACATTTTGGTCAGCCGATCGCTTGAGGCGCCTCTGAGGGCTTGCGCCACACCTCAAGGGCGATGTGAGGTACTGATGAGGGGCGTAGATCTCAAGACATTTTTCTCACCGAATGCTGAAGGAACTAGGCATCCTGCAGTTTTATTTGTAGGCGCGGTAAGAACAAGTAAAGGCGCATTCGATCTTCTTGAGGCATGGACACGAGTCATTGCCAACTGTACTGATGTTGAGCTATGGGTTGTGGGGTCTGATGAGTCAAATGACCGTTTCGCACAAGAGGTACGGTCTCGTGGACATGACAAATCGATAAAGATCCTCGGTGCGCAGCCTCCGAGTAAGGTGGCGGACCTCATGCGACGGGCGCAGGTTCTTTGCTTGCCAAGTCACGGCGAAGGAACACCGAATTGCGTGATGGAGGCGATGGCCTCTGGTCTTCCGGTTGTTGCCACGGAGGTAGGGGGGATTCCCGATATTATTGAGACCGACCGTACCGGCATACTGGTTCCGCGAGGGGATGTGTCGAGTCTTGCTGAAGCTCTGATGTCGTTACTCCGAGATCCCAGTCGGCGAGCTCGTATGGGGGAAGCTGCCTATGAGTTTGCATGTCAATACCTGGATGCGCGAAAGACAACGATTCGCCTAGTGGAATTGTATCGGGATCTTCTTACGGTATCTTCTGGGGAAAGATAATTCCTCAGAAAAGTGCGAGCCGGAGAAATGACACATGGGTTTTGGATTGCCTGCCCAACTCAGCTGGGCCTACTATTTTTTTCAGAGCATGAACGATACTAAAACTGTAGAAACATTTCTGGGCTATACTAGAACGCTAAATCAAAAAGCTGCAGGGCCTCTGTGAGAATTTGTCATGTTTGTAACGGTCACTCTGTAGACGATGTCAGAGTCTTCCAGCGCGCTTGTTGCGAGCTGGTAAGGGCTGGCTATGAGGTACATCTTCTTGCGCAGGGAAAGGGAACAGCTGCCTATGAGGAAAAAGGCGTCGTCATTCACCCTCTCCCTGAACCCAGAACTAGGAGAGAGCGGTATTCACGCGCATCTCATGTGGCTCAGCTAGCTGCAGAGATCAAGCCTGACCTGTTCCATGTCCATGAGCCTGATCTTCTTGGCGCTGTCCTTTCAAGGGCTGGCTCACGGCCGGTTATCTACGATGTCCATGAATCGTATTTGGATTTACTGAACGAAACCGATTGGATGCCGACCTGGATCAAACCGCTCGCGAGAGTTGCGTGGGATCACTGGGAGCGTCGGCTTGTCCAACGTTGCGCTGCAGTTGTGACGGTAACTGAAACAATCGCCAAACGGTACAGAAGTCTCAACGACACTGTGTCTATAGTGGCGAACTTTCCCGACTGGCAGAACGTGGATGAGGTGCCCTCAGTGCTTCGAGATGGTATGAGTTGTGTTATGGCTGGAACGCTCTCTCCTAGCCGTGGACTACCCATGATCTTCAGAGCTTTGGCCCTTCTGAAAGAACGTGGTCTTTCCGTGCGGTTGAGCTTAGCTGGGAGTGGATCCAATGACTATCTACATTTCTTATGGGGTGAGGCTGATCGTATAGGCGTTCGGCAGCAGGTGGAATATCATGGAATTCTTTCAAAAGAGGAGGCGCTGCTCTTCCAGAAAAAGGCGGATATCGGTTTGGTGACCTATCAGCCTCTATTATATTGTGTGAACTCATTGCCGAATAAGCTTCTGGAATGTATGTCGCTCGGAGTTCCAGTCGTGTATTCAAACTTTCCGAACTATCGAGAAATTGCAGAGACGGCAGGTGCAGGAATTATGGTTGATCCCACGGCCCCAGAGCAGATTGCTGATGCGATCGAAACTCTGGTCCGCAACCCTGATCTCGCTCGACGGATGGGGGAGGCAGGAAAACGCGCCGTACATGAACGATTTAACTGGGGCGTAGAACGTAGTAAGCTAATCAGACTATATCGTGATATCCTAAGGCCGCTCGACCACAACGGGTTTTTTCAACAACACTCGGTCGAAGAAGTCCTACATTAGGAAGATCTGGCATGATTTTGTAGACTGGCCCCACCGCTGCGTTGTCTAGTTCGATTTGAGGATACCCTGCAGGGCCCGAGAGAATGCCTCCCGCACAGCTTGCTCGGGCACATGACTTCGGATGAATTCGTCAGTTTCCGGCAGAAGGAATGGGAAGTCGGAGAAACTCTTTACTCTGGCTAAGAGTTGGCTTAAGGGAGAAACGTCAAGAGATCAGACATTCTTCATTGAACCTCGTCTTCGCTGAGAAAGCTTGCAATTTTTCCATGCAGAAAAGAGGCCCATCCCTTCTATATCTAGCACGTCCATTTCCACCTCTTCGAGCCACTGCATGTGTTCGAACGTGGAATATTGCAAAATACCTAAGCCGACTAGATTGGGATATTACCGTAGTAACACCCCATCCCTCAGTTTGGAGGAATATTGAGGATCCAAACGAGGTCCAATTCCGAACTGAGACGGAAGGGATAGCTCGAATTTTGACTGAACACCGTTGGCGTTGTTTATCCCCACATACGTTACGATATCCAGACCAAGGTTTGAGAAGGGTTGCAGGCGGAATTTGTCGAAAATTCGCTCGGCTACTGAATATCGATAGTGGTGTTGGGTGGGCTAAGGCCGCTGCGCAGGCCTGTTCATCGTTAACTACAGATGATGTTGACGTTATTCTTGCCACGGGGTCGCCATTTGCTTCCTTCAGTTTGGCAAGCCATTTGTCTGCTAAACTCGGAAAACCATATGTTTTGGACTATCGTGATCCATGGTCAGGTAACCCCCATGCAACCCACTCTACGTCGCTGGCTGTTGTCCGAAGAGAAGCTCGATTACTCACTAAGTCCTCAGCTGTCACCATCGTTTCTCCGTCCTGGGGGGGGAACCTACTGAATCGCTTTCAGATTGAAAACAAGTTGCACATCATTACGAACGGTTATGACCCGGAAGAACTAATAGGTATCAAGCCATATGCCTTTGGTCACTTTGCAGTAGTTTACGCCGGAAACTTTTACCCCCCTAAGCGAGTGATTTCTCCTGTTTTTGAGGCACTCAAACGCTTGGCGAAGAATCAAATTGGCCGAGAGAGGGAGTGGTATTTTCACTATTATGGGAATCAGGAGGAGCATGTTCGTGAAGAGGCCCATCGATTTGGCATTGCGGAACGAGTCTTACTCCATGGAACTGTCCCACGATCAGAGGTTCTTTCTGCCGTGCGGGGAGCCAATGTGGCTGTGGTGATCAGTTCGGTGGACCAAAAGTCAACAGCAGAAGACAATGGGATAGTTCCGGGAAAAATTTTTGAAACCCTTGGCCTTGAAACGCCGATGCTCTTGATAACACCGTCTGAAAGTGATCTTGCCAGGATTGCTGAAGCTATTGGGTGTGAAGGGAGATACTCAGGGGATGATATCGATGGTATCGCTGGGTATTTCACCAAAGCAATGTCTGATGAAAGAATCACATTGGGACAGCCGAGCGTATTTGCATGGCCCAACATTGTAAAAAGCTTGGACCTAGTTTTGCGCAATCTTGTAAGAGTGGGGCACGAAAGGCGGTGAATGCTCCATCCCAAACTGGGAGAAGCGCGTAGCCTTCCATTTCACACTGTTCTCCCATCCTTGCTTGATGAGAAAGAGAGCGTTCAGTATGGCGGGTGACCCTCCCCTGATTTCATAGACACCTCCATAAGTGGGAGAATCATGGAATTGGAGGTCAGCATGGCAATCACAACGCGACGTCAATTTACCGACGCATTCAAATCCGAAGCTGTTCGCCTCACG
>JBFWZD010000057.1:0-6111 GCA_050185705.1 Nitrospira sp.
CCGCTCTCTAATAACTGGACGACTTCGCGCTTAAATTCCGGCGTGAACTGTTTGCGTGTACCCATGGGACACCTCCTCGGGGATCCTGGCCCCGCTCAAAGGTGTCTGTCAAATCCGGGCCACCTCACTTCGTCCCGGTCATAGTCGTCGATGTATCAGCTGTTAATTATTGCTGAGCGGTTCCAGCAAGTATCTCACTGGCTTCTGAATCGTTCATCACGTACAGTAAGAGGCACAGTCAACTGTGGACTTTATGCATCCTCAACTCCTACAGGCCTACCTTGCAGAAATGACCGCGGCCATCGAGCAGTACAAGGCCGGAAACCTAAACCCTGCCTTTACGCTTCTTGAACGCGCACACATCCTTGGGCAATCATTTCCCATCGCCCATGCGCGAGCCCATTGGTGGATGCTGAAGGTTGGATGGAAACGTCGAGACGTCGTCGAGATTATTGGTCAGATTCCGAGGATCCTTGGATCGCTGCTGTTGTCACAGATTTGGGTTCCAGTAGGCAATACCGGTGGATCCCGGGTTCTCCCGTTCAAATCGATGGCAATTCCCGATGACCTTCGGATCATTTTGGACAAGTACGGACGAGGCGCCAAGACCAAGTAACCGCATCCGTTACTCCTCCCGCAACCCTTCGACGATAGGCTGCCGAGCCGCCCACCGAGCAGGAAAATACCCTGCTATCAACGTCGCACCCACGGCCAACAACAGCGCCTGGATGAGCGAGGAAGCGGGCACGATCATCTGGATCGTCCAGCCAAATGATTGGCGATTGATCACCTTGACCAGGAGCAACGAGAGACACCCGCCGCCGATGAGTCCCAAGCCAATTCCGACCGTGCCGAGGTACGCGGCCTCCCAAAGCACGAGCTGCCGAATTTGTAGTGTGCTGCCGCCAATGGCGCGTAAGGTTGCAAATTCTCGGCGCCGTTCAAGAACGGAGGTGATGAGCGTATTGACGATCCCGAGCATGGCGATGACAACGGCAATGGCTTCCAGCACATAGGTGAGCAGAAATGTCCGATCGAAAATTTCAAGAATTTCCTTCCGCAATTCCACATTGCTGATGACTAATGGTGGAAGACCACCAGTAGTGGAGGCACTCAACAATGAGGTGATCCTCGCCCTCACCTCGTCCAGATGTGCTCCATCCCGTAGGTACACCGGGAACACTGTCACGAGGTCATCATGCCAGAGCGACTGATAGAGCGATCGGTCCATCAAGAGCTTGCCTCCATCCGTCGAATAGTCATAAAACACGGAGACGATTGGAAATTGTCGAACTCCGCTCGGCGTCATGACTTCGAGCGTCTCCCCTTCTCGAACACCCAGCTTGTTCGCCAACACCTCCGACACGAGAAGACCGCCGAGATCGGCCGCTCGATTGAGCTGCTCCGATGAATCACCGCTGCGCACCAGATAGCGGCTCCATTGCGCGTGTAACCGTAGGTCCCGCGAGACGACGGCAACGCGATGGCCCTGCACCCCGATTCGAACATCACGATAGGTATCCACGGCGGCGACATCCTGAACGGAGGCAACCAGGTCAAGCCACGACGCCGGCAAGCTTCGTCCAGCGGTTCCGATTTCAGTTCCGCGCAACCACATCGAGGGAGCAACGACTAGATCAGCCAACACCGTGTCCGTAACCCAGACCTCCACAGTATGGCGGAAACTCCGCACCATCACTAAGACTCCGATCATGATGGCCAATCCCACCATGAAGGCAGAGACGGTGACGCCATTGCGGCCTGGGTTTCGAGAGGCATGTTCCACCGCAATACCTCGCATCACTCCACGTATGCCGAATTCACGGCCCACATATCCTCGCCGTCTCCATCCAGTGACACAGATCGGTGCCAAACAGGCCAGTCCCGCCAAGAGCCCTAAGGTTGCCGCATATCCTAATATGGGAACCCCGCCGATAGGCCCAGACCAACTCAGGAGTCCTGAGACCACAAGCAAGACTACGCCCAGAACGGCAAGACCTCCGACGCGTAATTGTTGGCTGGCCTCATAGTCCCCGGGCGCCAGCGCTCTCACCGTTGTCGTACGGCTCGCATCCAAACTCGGCCCGATGGCGCCGATCATGGAAACCAGACATCCAATCATGACTCCGTCAACCACAATGCTCCAAAACTGACCCGTCCAGAGTAAGCCGTTCCCTCCGGTCCCGACCGGAACGTACAGGTCTGAAATAGTTCGGCTGAGCAGGACAATCAACTCTTGAGCGAGTCCCATCCCCACAGCGCTTCCGAAGATCCCGCCTAGAAGTCCATATAGTCCTGCCTCCGTGAGAAACAGGACGGCAATGCGAGACTGAGTCATCCCGATTGCGCGATAGATTCCGATTTCTCGTCGCCGCTGGGCGACGGCGAATGCCATTGTGTTGTAGATCAGAAACATACCCACCAAGAGACCGACCCAACTGAGAACCGTAAGATTGAGGCGGAATGCACCCACCATGTGCTCAACTTGGCTCGTTCGCATGGAAGGCCGTTCCACGATCACATGGGGAGGCAGGACCGTTCGGACCCGAGCCGCGACATCTTCGATAGACAGGTCTTTTTCTGTAATAATATCCAGTCGATCGACTTTCCCTACCATATCGAATGTGACCTGTGCTGCGGCGATATCCATGAGGGCCATCCGCTCCCATGATGAGCTGCGGTCGGATCGCCCTTGAAGAATCCCTGCGACTCGGCAATTGAGCCGGCCCGTCCCAATCAAGAGATCGACGTGATCACCGACTGCGACTTGCCACTCCGTCGCCAAGTCCTCTCCTAGGAACACGGCGCGTGGATCCACCATTTCCATCAACTGGTCTTCCGTTGTCGGTTGGCTCACATGAAAGCCCCGCGTATGAAACTCTCCCAACAGGTCCATCCCCACCACTTGGATGGCTTGTCCCACTCGAGTGCCATTCATTCGTACGGCTGATTGAACAATCACGGGAGAGACCGATGTGACACCGGGAACGGTCCGCACAGCGGTCAAGATCTGTTCGTCGAGTCCCGTCTCCTCTCCCGACACTTCCAGCGTGGTGGGACCAGCCACGGTGAGCACAGCCTGTTCAAAGGAACGGAGAACATCAACATTTGCCGTTCGGACAGCGACGGAAGCCGATACCCCTAACGACACGCCAAGAATGGTCAGCAGCGTCCGCAACGGCCACTGGCGGAGATGAGCGAAGAGGATAAGGGCAAGAACCCGTACAAATGTGGGCATTACGTTGGGAGGCAACAGATACGGCAGCAATGGACGCATTTGCCACGTCCGTGCCCGGTAACGGGTCTCCAGACCCTACAAATATCAGTCATTTTATTTACACATTTCGCATCGTTTGCTAGACTTCCTACGAATAGCAAGAAGGAGTACCGATGAGAAAGCATAAGCGTACTGCGACAGCTCGGGCCAGACAAACAGATCGCCGCCACAAGATGGCACCACACATCACTCCGCGGCAACGGGAGATCTTACGCCTCGTCGCCCTCGGCCATACCAACCGGGAGATTGCTGGGTTTCTCAAGATCAGTGTCCGAACCGTTGAAGTCCACCGATTCAACTTGATGCATCGACTCAATGTTCGGAATGTCGCCCAGCTTCTGCGTCAGGCGCTCCAGCAGAACCTGTTGCCCAGAAATTTCAGCGCCAAGTAAGCTCACAGTTCGTTGAGCCGCCCCCGGCATTCTTGTATCGACTGATATCCCTTCCTCACCAAGACGGTCTGCAACTCTCTCTCAAGTCGACCAAACACCTCCAGCCCTTCCTCAACGAGCACCGTCCCGATCTGGACGGCTGAGGCCCCGCACAGGACATGCTCAAAGGCGTCAATTCCCTCGACGATTCCTCCGGTACCGATGATCGGCATCTTCCCTTCAAAAAACTTATAGAACGCCCGGACATTCGCCAACGCCACCGGCTTGATAATTCGCCCGCCGACCCCACCAAAACCACCTTTCGGCTTGATGACGACGGTTTCCCGTTCAGGGTCCACCACCAATCCATTCCCTACTGAATTAATCAAGTTCAGAAAGTCGACGCCGCAACGAGACAAGACCGCACCCATCGCTTCATGATGCACCGGATCAAAGTACGGAGGGAGTTTGACTCCCATCGGCACCGTTACTTTTGGTCGAACTTTTTTGAGGAGCCGCTCCGACGCATCGGGATCGTACCCGATCTGAGGCTTGCCGGGAATATTAGGACAGGAAAGATTCACCTCAATGAGGTCCGGACGAGCAGCATTGATACATTCCGCAATTGCGGGGAAATCGTCCTCCCGAAGCCCGGCCACACTTGCGATGACGGGCTTCCCGAATTGTTTCAGACCGGGAATCAACTCCGCGTAGGCTTTGTATCCAAGATTGGGAAGCCCCATCGAATTGATTGAGCCACCGAGAAATCCGTAATAGCGGGGCTCAGGATTGCCACTGCGCGCGTCGATGGTCATAGACTTGGTGACAATCGCTCCGGCTCCGGACCGGCCCAACGCCTCAAGCTCTTCTTGCGTGACGCATAACGCACCCGCTGCGTTCATGAAGCAGCTTGGAAACGTAACCCCAGCGATCGTTGTCGACAAGCTCATGGTGCCACCACCAGATCAGCCTCTCGTGGGGTGCGTGACACCAAATGTCCATCACGCATCAACCATGTGTAGTCGCCGGCTTGCGCGGCCTCTGCGCTATGCGTCACCAAGAGGACCGTGTGCCCTCCTGAGGTCGCGAGGTCTCGAATGAGTGTCATGATCTCTGCTCCTTGATGGGAGTCGATGTTACCCGTGGGTTCATCGGCGAGGAGGAGACGTGGGCGATGAGCCAGCGCCCTCGCAATGGCGATTCGCTGTTGTTCCCCTCCCGAAAGTTCCGCCGGTCTGTGTTGACGGCGATGCGTCATTCCTACACACTCCAGCATTTCATCAACTCGTTTACTGGTACTTCTCCCGTCGTCTCCACGTAGCATCAAGGGAAGCGCAATATTTTCCTCAGCCGTCAACCCATGAACAAGATGAAAGGCTTGAAAGACAATACCAATAGTTTCACGCCTGATCTTGGTCCATTCCTGACTGGTCAGGCTGGTCGTAGACCGTCCATCGAGCACGATTTCCCCTGAGGTCGGTAGATCCAATCCCGCCACGAGGTTGAGCAGTGTACTTTTCCCACACCCACTGGGCCCGACAAATGCACAAAATTCTCCTGATTTGATCTCTAAGTTCACATCCTGCAGTGCAGTGACCATTGCTTCCCCGCGCGCGTAGGTCTTGGAAAGGTGCTTGAGTATAACCATATGGATCCCTGATCCAGAGGGAACTGCCCCCTCCTAGCCTCACTGTTCGGAATGCTATAGCACATCGAATCAAAGAGCGACAACCTTGACAGCCACCCACTCAACACCATAAAGAAGAGGGTGTGAAGGAAAGTTGAGCGGTGACGCCATGAGAAGCATTGTCCCAGAATGGATGCCTGGTCTCATGCGTCGCACGATGCGGTTTGTCCTGCCGATTCACTGTTCGATCTGTAATTCCCCGCTCACCGATGATCCTACACCTCATTTTTGCAGCGATTGCTGGAGCACTGTCGCACAAATGCCCTCCCCTCGATGCGCCAGATGCGATCGTCCCTTCCCCTCTAGCATTGTCACTGCACACAGCCCTCACTACACCTGTCAAACTTGTATAATGCGGCCACCTTCCTATACAAGAGCGTGGACCCTCTACCCCTATACGCCACCACTCCGCGACGCAATCTGCTTGTTTAAGTACCGTGGCAAGGTCGCCTTAGTCTCTGCCCTCACCGCCTTGATGATAGAACGTCTTCCCTGCCTGAGTCGGCTGGATGTGATTATGCCGGTTCCTTTACATCGTGACAGACTGCGTCAGCGGGAATTCAACCAATCTTTGCTGCTTGCCGATCGGATCGGACGGAGGCTCGGCATTCCCATCTCATACAGCAATCTGATACGGACCATTCCGTCCCCTAAACTGGACCCCGATGTCAAGACAGAATTCCCCCGAGTTTAAGCTGCGTCCATTGCTTCAATTGCAGCGGAACAGCGCTGCCCCGTGTGTGCAAGGCAAGCATCCCTCGCGTCGCCAAAACGGT
>JBFWZD010000058.1:0-6084 GCA_050185705.1 Nitrospira sp.
GCCCGCTCCATTGCCTTGCGAGAAGTGGGCCCTCCCTTCAAAGGTCCGCCTTGTCGTCGCGCGAACTCGTGCCGCAGTCTGGCCCGGCTCAACCAAGGAGGTCTTGGCAATCCATAGATCGGTGTTGGTGAACGCTCGCGGAATGGTCCGTATTCGGATGTGACTTAGTGCGCTCCCGGGCGTGTTCGTCCCCCACTGCCACAACTTTGAGCAAGAAGACTCCGGGCTGATGCAGACATTCGAGGTCCTAATGCCGCCGTCCCTTGATATCGAACGCGCAGGTGGAGAGTTCATTCTTTCAGGGCCAGAATCTTCGGAAGGCTGGCGGCCGGAAGTCTGCACCGAGGCGGTTGGCTCGCCGTGGGCGCCTGTCACGGAAGTCCCAGTCGCCGTCGGACAGCGCTGGTCAGTGCGAATCGCCGGTGCCATCGGGACCGAGGTTCTACAGATTGTCAAAGCAGTTGTGAGGTCACATGGGCGATCCGGGGTCGACGAGCGTCGCCATTGTGAGGGAAACCCGGACAAGATTTCCTGAGGGTTTTGCGCCCGGCAGGCGTAATGACCCGTGCAGATCGGTCTACCCCATCAAAACAACCTCACCAATCAACCCCTGAAACAGAATGAACTCCACACGTCGAACCATGCTCCAGATCTGGGCCACAGCGATCCTCGTACTCGGCCTTTCCGGGATTGCCTCTCAGGCTGCTCAGAAAGGCGCCGAGCGCCTTCAGAGCCTGTCGAAGGTGTCCACCTATGGTGACCTGGAGAACCTGAAGCCGGGCGACAAGTTCGTCATGGTCTGCGCCAAGTGCCAGACGGTGATGATGCACACCGTCTCGAAGTCCAAGGGACGAGATATTCCTACGATGACCGCCAAACACCTATGCACCGGGTGCAAATCCACCATCGAAACCGTGGGCCACGGCAAGGCGAAGACCGACAAGGTGACGCACACCTGCTCCGGTTGTGGTGACGGTTCGGTGTTCTGCTGCTCGACCTCGAAAGAAGGCAAGCCCACTCAGGGCATGGAGAAGCACTGATTTCCAAGCAACTGGTGATTCGATGGTCGTTAATCCTATGGGTTGGCGACCCTTCTATAAGTGAAAACAATCCCAGGCGAAAGGGGTGGCGGCGCCTCTCATCCCCCTAGGCTGGCGAGGGCTCTCTGCGCAACGGCCGTCCCGCTCTTGGTCGCTCTTTTGGTCGGTTGCCGAGGCATCCCGACCGAAGGGGAACGTGCTGCACGGCGGGATCTTGAAGAACTAAGCCCTACATTCCAGCCGGCGGCAGCGGGGATCGCCCTGCCTTCCTTGCCCCCTCATCCTGCGCTTGGCGATTTTCTGCATTTCGCGATGCGGAATCAGCCGGCTGTGCGCGCCGCCTATTCCGATTGGTCGGCCTCCGTGGAGCGCATCACCATCGCGCGGTCGCTGCCCGATCCCCGACTGTCCTTCGAGTCAGACATCGCGGACATGGTGATGACCGTGATGCCGGGCCTGATGCAGGAATTCCCTGGTCCTGGAAAGCTAAAGACAGCCGCCGGAGTCGCGGCGGCGGAGACCCAAGTGAAGTACTTTACCTTTGAGACCTCGGTCCTTCAGACGGCCTTTTGGCTAAAGCGCGCTTACTACCAGCTCTGGTTCCTCGATGAGCAGCTTCGCATCAATCGCGAAACCCTCGCTCTTATTGGGAATTTGGAGGAAATAGCCCGAGCCCAGAATGCCGCCGGCAAGGTGACCCTGCAGGATATCTACAGGGCCCAAATCGATCAGGACCGACTCGGGACGGACATCATCAACCTCGAGGACTCGCGCCGTCCGTTGCTCGCGCAGTTCAAGGGCGCCTTGGGCTTGAGACGCGACGAGCCGGATCCACCGCTGCCAGGCCAATTCGAGCCCACGCCTCTCGATCTCGACGGTGATCGGTTGCTCGACACGGCGTTCGCGAGGAATCCGCGCCTCAAGACAATGGAGGCCGATGTGCGCATGGCAGAGGCGGCTATCGCTCTCGCGCGGAAATCAAGAGTACCTGATTTCAACCTCGGACTGATGGCCGATGCCAAGGCGGCGCCTACGATGTTCCGTCCCTCAGCCGGCATGACTCTTCCTGTCTGGCGAGACAAGATTGCGGCCCAAGTCGCCCAGGCCCAGGCGACCAAGCGCGCCGCGGAGGCGCGCCTGACCTCGGAGCAGATCATGGTCACGGTCGACTTCGCCATGAAGAGCTATGATTACCGGGAAATCACGCGCAATCTGGCGCTGCTCCAAGTGAAACTGATACCGAAGGCCCGGCATTCCTTGGAAATCGCGCGTGCAGGTTATCTCTCCGGCCAGATTGATTTCTTCAATCTCTTGGATGCCCAGCGCACCTTGCTGAACTTCGAGTTGCAGGAGGTCGAGATGCGCACGCGACGGGAGATAGTACTAGCGGATCTGTCGCTGGCCATCGCCGGTCTTGCGCCCGAGGGCGCTCCTTTGCTGACCGGTTACGACAGGTCCACTCCAACACCCACCCGTTAACGGCTCAACTATCTGCCGGACCTATGAAAAGAATCCTAGAATCCCTTGCTGTATTGGTGCTGGGCGCCTCGGTCGGTGCTGTTGCCTACTTGTACTTCGACGTTCGCAGGCCCCAACTGGAGTCCCCTGGGACGGAGGATGCCAAAGGCCAATACAGCTACAGTTGTCCCACACACCGCGATGTGGAGAGCCCGAAGCCCAGGGCTTGCCAGAAGTGCGGCATGGCGCTGGTTTCCACGAACAGCGGCGCAACCGCGGCAAATCCACGTGCTGTCATCAGCCCGGGCGGTCCTCGGTGTTGTGGGGCCTGGAGGCCCACCCCCGTGGAGATGCTGCCACAACTGCCGCAGGGAAATCGGCCTGGTACGTGCGGCGTCCCGGGCTTGTCACCTCTTTGAACGACGATGAAATCGAAACTGTTCGTCACTACCCTCGCCATAGCAATTGTCGGTGTTGGAGGGTTCGTTGCCGGTCGCTCTTCCGGGCTTCGCCAACCCGGGGCGGCCTCCCAAGGAAAAACACTGTACGCCTGTGGGATGCATCCTCAAGTGGTTCAGGAAGGACCAGGCAACTGCCCAATCTGCGGGATGAAGCTGACGGCGCTCAAGCGATCCACCGGGGGAGGTGGCGCCGCGGTCAATTCTGACCCGAAGAAAGTCCGATATTACAAATCGACCATGCTCCCGGGCGAGGTTCGGGAGACGCCCGGGAAAGACAGCATGGGAATGGAGATGGTACCCGTCTACGAGGTGGAGGCCACTGCTGCCAGCAGCTCAGCAATCTCCATTGATCCCGTCACAATTCAAAACATGGGCATCCGGACGGCGATCGTGACCAAGGGCCCGCTGAGTCGAGTCATTCGGACGGTGGGGACCATCGATTACAACGAGGCCGCGCTGGGCGATGTCACAACCAAGTTCAAGGGCTGGATAGAACACGTGTATGCCGACGCCACGGGGCAACTGGTTATGAAGGGGGATCCCCTGTTCGATATCTATTCGCCGGAACTCTACAGCGCTCAGGTCGAATACCTGCAGGCCCTGCGCCAGTCCCCGGTGGGAGATGCAGCGGGGAACAGCGCAGTCCGCGATAGCGCTCGATTGAAGCTTCAGTTTTTTGACATATCCGATGGCCAACTCTTGGAACTCAAGAGTACGCGTGAACCGACCAAAACGCTCCGGATCGTGGCGCCGCAGGACGGCTTCGTGATCAACAAGCTGGTGGTGGAGGGACAGATGGTCGATCCCGGAACTACGATATATCGCCTTGCTGACCTGGGCTTGGTGTGGGTCTACGCGGAGGTTTATGAGCAGGATCTTCCATTCATCCATCTGGGCCAGGAGGCCCTTGTCAACCTTTCGTATCTTTCAGATCGCCAGTTTCGTGGTCGTGTGACCTACGTCTATCCGACAGTGGATCAAAGGACGCGCACCGCCCGCGTGCGAATGGAGTTTCACAATCCCGGCTATCTATTAAAGCCGGGGATGTTTGCAACTGTAGTCCTGCGCTCGGAAGCGGAGCCGTCGGTGGTGCTGTTGCCGGATATGGCGATCCTTCGTAGTGGGGAGCGAAATACTGTCTTTGTGGCGCTCCCAGGGGGAAGATTCGAGCCTCGCACCGTAATACTGGGTCCACGCGCGAAGGATGACCTGTACCAGGTGTTGAGTGGTGTGAGCGAGGGAGAGCGCGTGGTGACGTCTGGGCAGTTCATGCTCGACTCGGAAAGCCAGCTCCGGGAGGCGATCCAGAAGATGCTCCATCCGGAGGAAGCGACAAAGCCGGAAATGCAAGCCGCGCATAGGATGTCCACTGGTGAATCAACGATGTCCCAGATTGCCGGAACCGGCGAGCCGCATACCTATGTCTGTCCCATGCCGGAGCATGTCTCCATTGAATATCAACACGCTGGCAAGTGCCCACTTTGCCAGATGACCCTGGTGCCAGTCTCGGCACAGGCACTCGCGAAGATGCAGCCGGGTGGGAATGTCGAGTACTACACCTGCCCGATGCCGGAGCACGGCGACGTGAGACTGGACAAATCTGGGAAGTGCCCCAGATGTGGAATGACGCTCATTCCCGTAATGCCCCGGCCCTCGCTCTCGTCGGCCGACGGGCACGTAGAGCATTCTAGCTCGGGCGAGATCCCTTCTCCCCTCTACACCTGTCCTATGCCGGAGCACGCGGACGTGGTGGCGGATCGTCCTGGAAGGTGCCCGAGGTGCGAGATGAAGCTGGTCGAGACCAGCAAAGTGGACCACCGCGGTGAGGCCGAGGACGCTTGGAGAAAGCAGCATCCGACCCCCGCTCCGATCCTCGCGCCCCCGCCGGCGATGCCGGAGCACCAGCCCTGATCCGCGTCAGGAACTCCACCCATGCTTCAACGCATCATCGATTCTTCGCTCAGGAACAAGTTCCTGGTTCTGCTGGCCACGGTCGTGTTGGTGTTCGGCGGGGTGTATTCGGTCAGGAATATCCCCTTGGATGCCATTCCGGATCTGTCGGATGTGCAGGTGATCATCTACACCGAATACCCGGGTCAGGCGCCGCAGATCATTCAGGACCAGGTTACCTACCCGATCACAACGAAGATGCTGTCGGTGCCCTTCAAAAAGGTGGTGCGGGGCTATTCGTTCTACGGATACTCGTTCGTTTATGTGATTTTCGAGGACGGAACGGATCCTTATTGGGCCCGTAGCCGAGTCCTCGAATACCTCAGTCAGCTCTCCAGCGAACTGCCCAAGGGCGTCGCTCCATCGCTGGGCCCGGACGCCACCGGCGTCGGCTGGGCGTTCATGTATTCCATCAATTCTACCAACCGCAGTCTCGCCGAGCTGCGAAGCTATCAGGATTGGTATCTCAGGTACCAGCTGACGTCGGTGGACGGGGTGTCAGAGGTCGCCTCCATCGGTGGGTACCAGCGGCAATATCAGGTCACGGTGGACCCGGTGAAATTGAGAGCCTATGACCTGCCACTCTCCAAGATCCGCGCCGCCATCCAGATGAGCAACGGGGAGGTTGGTGGACGGGCCATTGAGTTGGCTGAGAGGGAATTCATCGTCCGGGTCAAGGGTTACATCCAGGACGTGGATTCGCTGCGCAAAGTGGCGGTGGGGGTGGGGGCCAGCGGCGTTCCGATCCTGCTGCGCGATGTGGCCACGGTGCAATTTGGACCGGAGATGCGTCGGGGCATCGCGGAATTGAACGGCGAAGGGGAGACCGTTGGCGGCGTCGTCGTGATCCGATACGGAGCAGACGCACACAGGGTGATTGTCGATGTCAAGCGGCGGCTGGCCGAAGCGATGAGGGCACTCCCGCCCGACGTCACCTCCACGATCGTTTACGACCGTAGTGCGCTCATCGATCGGGCTGTCAGGACGCTGGAGGACAAGTTGATCGAGGAGAGCATCGTGGTCGCTTTGGTTTGCGCTGCCTTCCTGATGCACCTGCGCAGCGCGCTGGTTGCCATCCTGATCCTGCCCATCGCCGTCTTGATGTCCATGGTGGTCATGTTCGGGCTAGGAATCAGCTCGAACATCATGTCGTTGGGGGGAATGGCGATCGCGAT
>JBFWZD010000059.1:0-5881 GCA_050185705.1 Nitrospira sp.
AACGGTTTCAAAACATGTTCTCGGGGATGAACCGGCCGCCCACCGCTGATCAGCAGCGATGGCGTTCTCGAGCCAAAACTCTGTACGTCTCATGAATCGATGAGCAGAACGCTGGCGGAATCAGGGTATACCATCTGATACAACCCTACTGTTCTGGGTGCCATTTCGGGAATCCTTTCCAGAATTGTAGGAAGTTGAGATGGCGCCACTTTCTTTCTAGGGAAGGTCTGATTAATTCGTGTTTATGCCAGGAACTCTGTTTATGAGTTACGTACAATGCAGAAATAGTCGATTGTGCTAGAGCTGTGCTAATTCCGTCCGGAACGCGATCAGGAATCTCAATGCCAGCACGCAAACTCTCCTGATGATATGCATAGCGCATTACCATCGAGATGGTTTTCCGCTGTCCAAGTTTTTGCACGGTGTAAATGTCGGCGCCGGCTTGCACAAGTCTTGTCGCAAAGGTGTGGCGCAGACCATGAAACCAAAGACGTTTCACGTCCGCCTTTCTCATCGCAGAATAAAAGACACGCAAGAGATCCCGTGCATCCATCCGGTTCCCTGCCCCATAGAGAAGACATAATCTGTTTTCCGTGTCGTACCTTGGCCCGGGCTTTCAGTACCTCAAGCGTCTTCGCATTGACCGGAAGCGTGTCTCTGCCTCCGTTCTTTTGTTCTAATCGCTGCCTGATCAGATCGGCGCACACAACATTTGACTATTTCTCAGGGAACCTATCCCACAGACTACCTGAAGCGAGAACGGCGGTTGTGGTAGGGACTTCCTTGCCTCACAGTCTTTCCTCCCAAGGGCAATGTAGTGGCCTCGATTCAAACTTCCTTATCCAATTAGCATCCTTGTGGAAGATCCTATCTGCTTCACCCTATCTTTTTCGCCAGCCCTGAATCAGATCTGATACCATCTCCAACTGCCTAATCACTGCAATCGGCCTGCATTAGGCCTACAGAGGCAAGGAAGGAACGGAGTAACAGCCGGTGGATGCGTATGTTTTAGAAAAATCGGCGGTCTAGGAGCCAACCATGGGCTTGATGGCCAAATGGCAAAGCATCCCGCTCTATGCACGGATCGTGATCGCCTTAGTCCTCGGCGTTCTGATGGGCTTGCTGATGGGCAGCGAGGCGGCGGTTCTTGCGGTGCCGGGGAAGTTGGTTTTGCGCCTCCTCGGCGCGCTCGCACCGGCGTTAATTCTCGCGGCGATCGTCCATACGTTCATGACGACGAATATTGGCGGGCCCCTGGCGAGGCGGCTGCCGTGGTTGTTGCTCCTGAATACGCTTGTCGCGATCACGGTTGGATTGACTGTTGCCAACATCATTCAGCCTGGGGAAGGGGTTGGCATCAGTCCACCAGCAATGCATGAAGAAGCTACGCACACCACCAACGCGCTCGCTCTCTTTCTTGAGAATGTGCCGAAGAGTCTCCTCGGTCCGCTCGGCGATGATGGCAAGGTGATCGGAGTGATCTTTATTGCCGTGGCGTTTGGTATGGCGCTCCGCAAGGAGCGCGAGCGGCCACTTGGGACGGTCGGCCATCTTGTCGAGCTCTTCCTGGAATCATTGATCAAGATCTTGCACTGGATCATCGCCCTCGTGCCATTTGCGGTCTTTGGCATTGTTGCCAGCATCATTGGGACGGAGGGGTTCGCTCAATTCAAAGCACTTGGGATCTTCGTCCTGTGTGTGCTCCTCGCGCTTACGATCCAGACGACCTATTACTTGCTTCGTATTCGCTTTGGGTCCTGGGTGCGGCCGAGCAGTCTGCTCCGTGGAGGGCGCGATGCGCTGGTCATGGCTTTCTCCACAGCAAGCTCAACAGCAACCATGCCGGTCACCTATGCCGCGCTCAAAGATCGAGTGGGCCTGCGCGAGCAGTCGGCCAGCATGGGGGCGTTGGTCGGCGCGAATTTCAACAACGACGGGACCGCGCTCTACGAAGCGATGGCAGCCCTCTTCATCGCACAGATGATTGGGATGGATCTTACTGTCCAGCAGCAACTGATGGTTGTGGTCACGAGTATCGTCGCTTCGGTCGGAGCCGCCGGCATCCCCGAAGCGGGTCTTGTCACGATGACCATGGTCTTTACGGCCGTCGGGCTGCCGGTTGAATATATCCCCGTCCTGTTGACGGTGGACTGGTTTCTCGATCGGTGCCGCACCGCGATCAACGTGATGGGAGACATGAATGTGAGTTGTCTCCTGGATGGCAAACAGAAGCGCAGCTCATAGTTCTGGGATTGGCTGGTTCAAGGAGGATCGGCTTGGGTCACGCCGCCTTTGCGGGACGCCAGCGAAGGCCGACGTTGAGGAGTTCCTGTAGCAGATCCTTGTATTGGTAGCTGACCTTCTTGGCCGAATCCGCGAAATCTTCATCTTCCGCGATCTGCGGGTTGGGGTTGGCCTCCAAGACGTAGAGTCGCCCTTCGGCATCCATGCGCATGTCGATCCTGGCATACCCGCTCAAGCCGAGCGCTCGATAGACGCGCTTCGCTAGGCCCTGGATTTCCTGCGTTTTGTGGTCTGCTAAATCGTCAGCTTCTTTGGAGAGGATTCCATATTTGATCTGATACTTCCGGCTCCATTTAACGCGCTCGGTGGCGATGCGCTTCGCGTCATCGGGCAGCTTATCCATGATGAGTTCCCAGACCGGCAGCACTTGCAATTGGCCGTTCCCGATGATCCCCACGTAAAGCTCGCGCCCCTCAATATATCGCTCGATCAGCGCCGCACTCCTTACGCTGTTGTGGACGAAGGCGACTCGTTCGGCGAGCTTCTCGTCGTCCGTGACGATCGAAGCTTGAGAGATTCCAAGCGACGCTTCTTCAGTGACTGATTTTACGATCAACGGGAATGTCAAAGACTTGGGCCGCTTCGCCGTGCGGCCTTGAGGCACTTCGATGAATTCCGGGTAGGGGATCTTGTGGAAGGACAGCACTTTCTTTGTCAGAACCTTATCGCGAGCCAGCATGAGGCCGCGTGGGTTCGAGCCGGTGTAAGGCAGGTGCAGGAGTTCGAGGTATGACACGACATGCTGATCATAGACCGCCACGCCGTCGAATTCCTCCAGGAGGTTGAACGCGATGTCGGGTTTCCATCGCTCAATCGCCGACTGGATCACGCCAAGATCGCTCTTGACGCCCAGCGGACAGACCTCGTGACCCAGCTTCTTGAGGGTCGAGACCACATCGTACTCCGTCCGCCATGCGGCGGTTTTTGCGTCATGACCGGTGACGTCTTCCGGGGGAACCAGATCTTCGTGCATGAGGACAAGGACACGCAGTCGCTTCATAGGGCTAACCCGATGCTGGATGCTCCATCCACAACGGCTATCTATAGAAATATAGCAGGTGCGAGGATTCCGGTCGCGGCTGTCGAGCCAAGGTAGAGCGAGGAGGGGAGATGCAGTGGAATGGATTTGGACCGTTCTACTGGACGGACATCATGCTTTATTTTTGGCGAAGTGAGGAAGCTGTGTCATCAGCTGAGGGATGGCTTCGCAGATGTGATCAATGACGGACTCTATATAGGCTTTCGCCTCGACAAGGTCGCGTTCCCAGTTAGGGAGAGCCTCATGCAAGTCTAGGATTGGGGTTTCTTGGCCGGACGACACTTCGTTGAAGAGAGGAACCTTCAGCCCGAACCGCTTGTGGATAAATTCCCGATGTCCCAAGCCCATCGCAATGATGATGTCGTGCTGTTTGACCAGTTGTTTGGTTAAGAGACGTGGGGTATGGGCAGAAGGGTCGATTCCCTTTTTGAGCAGCCGGTTCAAGATGACGGGGTGGATTGTGCCTGGCTTGGCATCGATCCCGGCCGACCCTACCTGATAGAGCGCGTGCTTCCCGAATTGTGCGCGCAGGGCATATTCAGCCGTCATGCTTCGAAAGACATTGCCCGTACAGACAAAGAGAATCGATTGGCCTTCGAAACGTGTGCGTGCTTTTCTCCAACCTAGCATGTCGACAGGATTACCGTAGAGCGGCTACAATCGCGGTGTGATGATTCCCATGAGCCCAGTATCGCATCATAAGCCAGACGAAGATACGGAAAAGATGCAAACACGCCTGTGCCGGCTCGTCGGCCAGGCGATAGCCGACTATCGCCTCATCGAAGATCAGGACAAGGTGATGGTCTGTCTTTCGGGCGGCAAAGACAGTTATGGGCTTTTGGATATCCTTCTTCTTTTGCAACGGCGCGCTCCTATTCAGTTCGATTTGGTAGCAGTCAATCTCGATCAACGACAGCCTGGTTTCCCTGAGCACGTGCTTCCCGACTATCTCAAGAGCCGCGGAATCCCCTACCACATCGAAGCACGCGATACCTACTCGATTGTGAAGCGATTGATTCCTGAAGGGCAGACGACCTGTTCATTGTGCTCACGGTTGCGGCGGGGACATCTCTATCGCATTGCTACGGAGCTTGGTGCGACAAAGATTGCGCTCGGACATCACCGCGACGACATCGTTGAAACCCTCTTCCTCAATCTGTTTTACACGGGCAAGCTCAAGGCCATTCCGCCCAAGCTCCGCTCAAAGGACGGCCGCCACATCGTCATCCGCCCGTTGGCATCGGTCAAAGAAAGTGAGTTGGCGCGATATGCCGAGCTACGAGGGTTTCCGATCATTCCCTGTGATCTCTGCGGATCACAGGAGGATTTGAAGCGCAAAAAAGTGAAGGCGTTCCTCCAGCAATGGGAGCGGGAGTCACCAGGGTGCGGCGACAGCATTGCCGCAGCGTTGACCAATGTGGCGCCCTCGCTCTTGATGGATCCACGACTCTTTGACTTTAAATCGCTGCAATCTCTGGCAGAAGCACAGGACGAAGGCGATCTCTGGTTGGATCGTGACCCTGCGCCACAACTAAAAGTGTAGTCCTCTCCATTAGCCACAATATAGGATGGAAGAATCATGAAGATTTCTTCATGAACTTCTAATGGTTCCTTCATCTTTAGGGGGTATGCTCTGTAGTAGGCGTAAAGGAAGGGAGGTGAGCATCGATGACGACGGTGTTTCTCGCCATGATTGCCCTGACTGTCGCAACTGGAACGACGTACAGTATGGCTGGACTCACGCAAAGGGTCACGAGCCTCCGAATGATGGCGGCCATAGTGTTTCTGGCCTCTTTCGTGCCTGGATTCGCCTATGCTCACGGCAAAGTCACACTCGAAGAAGATACCTGTGTCCGGCGGGTTGGAGGGAATCTCGTCCATTTCAATGCGTATCAACCCAAGCATGAGGCGAAGGCGCAGTACTGTACTGAAATTCCAGGCGAGGGCGAAACCTTTTTGGTCGTGGATCTTGTGGATTCAGTGTTACGGAACACGGCTGTAGGCGTGCGGGTCGTGCGAGGTCTCAACGAAACTGCCGAAGATCAGACGGTGGCCTATTGGCCTCCGGCGATCCATCCGGACGGCGTGGTTAGGGGTGAAACGACGCTGGCAAAAGGGCTGTACACACTCATTATTTCACCGGAGGGGTTGAGTTCTTCGTCTTACGTCTTGAAGGTGCAGCAGGTCGACTATGCACAAGTTGCGCGAAAATCGATTGGGCCGTTGGCCTTACTGCTCCTTCTCGCTTTGATCGGATATGAACTCTCAAAATCCAATCGATTTAGGAACTGGCGGGTCTCCGGACCTGCATAACGGTTCGGTACATGCGGGGGGGCTTTTAAACAAGGAGGGATAGCATTATGGCTAGTCAAGAGCGCGGGTACGACATTTCGCAGTGGTACGATTCGAAGCCGGCGAAGCTCGGCTGGTTTGGGATGTTGGCGATCGGGGTGTTTTGGGTCGTGTATCAACGGACCTTTGGGTACTCCCATGGGCTGGATTCGATGACCCCGGAGTTCGACTCGGTGTGGATGGGGC